>CAZGFD010000001.1:0-291080 GCA_964525045.1 uncultured Nitrospiraceae bacterium
TCCAGAACACTGGGTTGGAATACTATTCACATATGCCTCTTAAGATACAAGGGTTGAGACTTCAGATGGTGAGGAAACTAGCTAGAAAGGCAAAGTGATGTCCCAAAACCTAACCTGGCAAGATTCAGAAGATATCGGGATTCGGTTACACGAGGAACATCCGGATGTCGATCCGTTAACGGTCCGATTCACGGACATGCATGCGTGGATTGTGGCCCTGCCGGAATTCACCGACGATCCCAAGACCTCAGACGAAAAAAAGCTGGAAGCCATCCAAATGGCCTGGCATGAAGAGTACCAGGACGCCCAATCCTGATCCGAAATACGTGGTCGTCAGTGTCAATACCCTGAGTCGGGTTTGGTCATTGAGAAGGGACTGATGTTGTCTAACTCGTAGAAGCTGAGCGGATTGGCTGCAGAACGCCTGGGCTTCGTGGGTTCGGTCCCCGCGGCGAACACTTCGGTGGTGGTTTTTTTCTTGTCTCCGGATGCGAGTAAGCCGGTTTTGGATTCGACCTCGGCAAAACGTATACCTTCCGGTATTTCAAATGCCATGACCGGCACCTGTTTTAAGGCTTTTTTCATAAAGTCAGTCCAAATCGGTAACGCGGCATGGGCGCCGGATTCCAACTTTCCTAACGTTCGGACCGCGTCAAATCCTACCCAGACTCCCGTGGCTAAATTCGGTGCGTATCCGACAAACCACGCATCATTATAGCTATTGGTGGTGCCGGTCTTCCCGGCCAAAGGTCGACCGATGGCTTTGGCCTTTCGTCCCGTTCCCCGTTGAATCACATCCATCAACATATTCGTGATGAGATAGGCCGTTTCTTTCTCTATCGCAAGATGGGGTTCATACCGATGCTGCGTCAATACCTGCCCATCCAGGTTTTTTACCACTGTAATACTGTACGGGGGGAGTCCGAGGCCCTGGTTGGCAAACGCCCCAAAGGCGGAGGTGAGTTCCTGAAGGGTCACACTGGAAGACCCCAGGGCCAGAGAGAGATCGTCGTCTAAATAGCTCCTGATTCCCAAAGATCGGGCCACATGAATGACATCATTCACTCCGATCTTCTCCAGTAGGCGAACGGTCGCGGCATTTCGGGAATGCCTCAACGCTTCTCGTAAGGTAATGGTGCCATAAAATCGTTTCTCATAATTTTCCGGTTTCCAGATTTTATCGGAATCTTCCTCGACATACACAACCGGTGCATCGAGAACCAATGTGGCCGGTGTCATACCCTGTTTCAACGCCGTGGCATAAATAATTGGTTTGAATGCAGATCCTGATTGGCGGTGAGCAATCACGGCACGATTGAATTGACTTCGTTCAAAGTCGTACCCGCCAACCATCGCCTTGATCGCACCGGTTCGAGGATCCAGGGCTAATAGCGCCCCCTCAACGATTGGCGTTTGTTCAAGGCGAAATTCCCCAGATTCTAAATCTCCTTTTTTCGGTACCACTTCAATGATGTCGCCTGGAGTGAGAATTTGGTCGGCTGTGGGGTTGGCAAGGACGACAGCATCAATCACCTCGTCCCCTTCCTTCAACTGGCGACGGGCCCACCGCATATCTTCCAGGGTGATTCGTCCTTTGTAGGTATCAGCCACAAGAATTTCGGCATCATCTTTGCTGACCTTCAGAACCAATGCATGAAACAGTCCCTTAGAAGGTGCTTGTTGAATAAGGTCTGTGGGGCCTGGCTCATCCCTTTCCGAGTTGTTGATCTCTTCGAGATTGATGTGTCCAAGGGGGCCTCGCCACCCTTGGCGTTTATCTAATTGCCGCAATCCGATTCGAACTGCCTTTTCCGCAGCCTTTTGCATAGCTGGGTTTAAGGTTGTGTAGACTTGCAGTCCTCCTTTGTACACCATGGTCTCCCCATACTGCTCCACAAGGGTCTGACGGACATGTTCCAGGTAGTATGAAGCAATCGTCTTAAAGGATCGTCTCTTAAAAGAAACATGGCTGCTCGCCACTTCGTCTGCGAGGGCTTGGGGAATAAACTCAGCTTGCACCATCCGATGGAGCACGTGTTCCTGTCGCTTTTTAGCCAGCAGCGGATTACGATAGGGAGAATAGGTGTTGGGAGCTTTAGGAAGTCCTGCAAGAAAAGCGGCTTCGGGTAGGGATATATCCTTGAGCTCTTTGTCGAAATAGGTCAGTGAAGCCGATCCGACTCCGTAGGCCCCATGCCCAAAATAAATTTGATTGAGGTACATTTCAAGGATTTGTTCTTTGGTTAGGACGAATTCCATTTTGATAGCCAGGATGAGCTCTCGAATTTTTCGGGTATAGGTACGTTCCGGAGAAAGAAACAGGGATCGAGCAAGTTGTTGGGTGATGGTGCTTGCCCCTTCAATTTTCCCGCCTTGCTTCAAGTTCGTCCAGGCTGCACGGGCAATACCCACAATATCGAGGCCGGGGTGATCAAAAAACCTGGCATCTTCAACGGCAATCACCGCATTCACCAAATGTTGGGGGATTGCTGAGACAGGAATATAAATTCGCCGTTCGACATAATATTGGCCGATCACACTCCCGTCATCGGCGTATACTCTTGTGACGACGCTGGGATGGTAATCTTGAAGTGACTCAAAAGACGGCAGGTCTTGAGTCCCGATCCATAGAATCCCGGCAAATCCTCCTATGCCGAGCCCGACACTGACCAGAGCGGTCACGATTAATACCCGCTTCCATGACCAGAGCCCGGACCGGTTCTTCTTAGGGTATCGACTATATCGTGAGGGCATTCAGTTAAACCTTATTACGCTCAGAATTGAAAACGAATAGGGGGGAGTCAACGGTGGTAAACCCTTTAAATTACGATACCTCGGGTTTACGGCAAACACAAGCGGGGTATGGCAACCTGGTTCATAGGAAAAGATAAAAAGGTCTTCATAAACCGAACCGAAGGTTCTAGAACAAAAGGACAAAATGGGGTACCCGTTAGGTCTTTTGACAGATTGACAAACTTTCAAACACCATGGTACCAGGAAAAGCTATCCACAAGTCTGTCTGATAACACCATTTCATCCAAGGAGGAATCCTATATGTCTACCGATGTTGCTCCAGAGATTAAAGTTGGAGATGTAGCCCCTGATTTTACTATGAAAGATCAGGACCAAAAAGATGTGAAACTTAGTGATTTTAAAGGAAAGAAAAATGTCGTTCTGGCATTTTATCCCTTAGATTGGAGCCCGGTGTGCACGGGCGAGAATAAATGTCTGACCGATGATTTCCCGAGTTTTGAGTCCGCTAATGCCGAAGTGTTCGGGGTAAGCACTGATAGTTTCTTTTCTCACAAAGCCTGGGCCGAGGCGTTGGACCTCAAACACCGGTTGTTGGCCGATATGGATCGAAAGGTGAGCAAGGCGTACGGCTTATATTTTGAGCCTTTGAATTGCTCCAAACGGGCAACGGTCATTGTCGATAAGAGCGGAAAAGTTGCCTACGCCAAAGTTCAGGAGATTAAAACGGCTAGAGATGACAAAGAGATTTTAGAAGCCCTAAAAAAATTAGGATAGGGTACGGATGGTAAGAACAGGGGGATATGGCTAAGAGATCCCCTTGTTCTTACTTTTTTAGGTTTAAGAAGATCTGAAATCCAAAATTGGGTTTGAAATCTGAGATCTGAAATCTCCCCAAAGGGGAATCATGTCGGGCATTGTCGAAGACGTCAGTGACGAAAATTATGAATCCTTCACCCACGCGCAGGCAGCGTTGGTGGCCTATGGGATTGCATCCTGTGATCCGTGCCAGGAATATGATCCCATACTCAAGGAAACGGCGACCCGCTATGCGGAGGTTCGCATAGGGAAGGCCAAAATGCATGTCCCCGGCCGGTGCCGGGCCATTAAGAAACGCCACAACTTTGAAACCTATCCCACGACACATCTGTTTTCCAATGGGTCGCTAATATTGTCTCGGGAAGGAAAAATCGAGGCAAACGATCTAGCCAGCCTCATCGACCAGCACTTGCTCAACAAAGGGTAGCTGCGCCATCTCATGGCGCCTCGTTCCGGCCTCGATTCCAGGAGGTCGACGGGGGCAGCATGAGATGCTGCCGCTACCATCTATAATCATGGTCCTCGGTAGGTTGCTAGTGTGTCTGCCCCTTCACTGACGGTTACCTGAGTCAGCGTTCCTGTTGAAATCTCACCAACAATCGTACCCCAAATAAAGCAAGCCAGGTTTCCTTCGGTAACGGAAGTGTCCTTGAAGGCAGGGTCAAGACTGACATTTTTCTGATGGAACCGCTCAATCACCCTCTTCTGAACAATCTGATCTAACGAATCGATATTCACGACTTGACCGGTATCCGGGTCGATGGTCCCACTGACCGTAACCTCGGTTGTGTAATTGTGACCGGTCGAATATCCTGACAGATCCTGACTGGCTGAAGAAAAAACGTAGCGGCGCGTGATGCTGGTGTGAGGCGATTCGGGTGATGATTCTGAACCATGAAGAAGTTCGGTCGTCACATCAGCGAAAAGGTTACGATCTTCATAAAGGCGAATCCTATCAAGGGGGGGCATCTGAGGATGTTGTTCTAATACCTTCCACAAGGTCAACGCCAGATTTTCGGTTGTGGGAATAAGATTTGTGAAATAGGGGGTATCCAGGTTTAAATTCTTATGATCAAATTCCTCTAGGACTTTCCAGAGATATTGCTTGAGATCGTACAAATTGATGATCATGCCGGTCACAGGGTCAATTTTCCCTTGAAGCGTGACTTCAACGATATAATTGTGACCATGCGTATGTTCATTGTTGCAGGGACCGAAAACCTGCTTATTTTTGGTGTCATCCCATTTGGGATTGTGGTAGCGATGAGACGCGCTGAATTCGAGGCGTTTGGTCAGGGTGGCTTTGGGCATGGCTAGTGGGCCGGAATGAAGAAAAGTAAAAAGGGGCCTGACTTTGGTCTCAAAACGAAACCAAAGCCACGGCCCCTTAGGTTTGGAATCAGCAAGAAGAAATTACACGCTAAATGAGCTTCCGCATCCGCAGGTGCTTTTGGCCTGGGGGTTTTTAATGGCAAACCCGGACCCTTGCACACTGTCCACATAATCGACCTCTGCGCCATTCAACAATGGAGCACTTTGTGAATCGACAATGACCTTCACGTCGCCTTTTTCGATCATGGTGTCATCATCGCCCATTTTATTTTCGAAAGACATGCCGTATTGATATCCGCTGCATCCGCCACCTTTGACGTAAATTCGCAGACCAATGACATCCTCTTCTTCCTTTACCAGATCACGAATCTTTTCTTCTGCAATTGAGGTTATAGTAACCATCTATGGCCTCCACCTTTTTTTATAGGGGTTAATCTTGAAAACAATTCTTTAAAAAGAATTATCAAAAAATCCTTATAAATTCAACACTTCATCCTAGCAGTGACCCAAAACCCTTGTCAATTTCTTATGGGATCATTGAATAGGATCGTTCTACCTCCCAAGAGGCCCTCGCCCCTTTGGGGAGAGGGATGGGTAAGGGGAAAAGCGTTCGAGAAACTTAAGAGGAATGTGTCCATTCCAGATCCTTCAGCCATTCCTGACGAAGGATGGCTGGCACTTCAACTTTAGCCTGGTAATGCGGATGAGAAACAACCAGGTAACCGGGAATTTCGGAATTTTCTAAATTTTGGCGAAAGACCTCGGTGGTCTTGAACCGAATAAAATGGACCGCGCTGATTTTATCCTCTTTGCTGTGTCCGGCTTCAAAACTCGCCTTAATAGTCGCATCACCCATTTGGACCGCAACCGTACCGGGGCGATCCAGGTCCTGGAATGAATCCAGTAACTCCTGGATTCGCTCAGAGTCGGTGATCTCAATAAACAAAGTGGCACTCAATTCGTTGGTGTCCGGGAGCAGGGAATTATACACATCAAGTTCTTCCTGGATTTTATCAGAATCAAAGATCCGTTCGATCCTGATCATTTCCTGAATTTGGAACAGGACCGTTTCTCGATTTTCAAATATTAAGGTAATCAAGTCGCCCAAAGGGATGCGCCGTCGTTTTTTTAACGCGATGATGCGTTGTCGGTAAGATGCGCGGCCTTTTTCATACTCCGCATGAGAGAGGAGGTCCTGGTGGGTTAAAGCTATCATCGGGGCAGTTGATAGGCGTCTCGAATGATTTGTATAGGGTGAACCGTTCGGCATGGAGAATCCTGGGATTGGCCGCGCGCCTGGTCAATTTGTAAAGCCGAGAGAGGACAATCTGAAGCGACGAGAACCGCGGAGTCGTCAATTTCCCTCACCACCTTTTTGGCTATCTTCATTGAGAGATCAAAAAACTCAACCTTGGCTCCCCAGGTTCCGTCGTGTCCTGAGCATTTTTCAATCAATTGAACTGTTGCCCCCGTGAGTTCCATCGCTTCTTTGGATTTGAAGCCTATGTTTTGATCACGAAGGTGACAGGGAATCTGATAGGCAATTTGGCCTGGGTTTTTTGAAAAATCGACTTTAAGTTTGCCCTCTCGTTTCAGCTTGATCAAATACTCGCAAATATCAAATGTCCGTTCGGCCAATTGCTTCATTAAGTCCGTGGATTGGAGGTACGGATATTCTCGTTTCAACATTAAACTACAACTGGCTACTGGAACAATCACGTCGTATCCAGCATCCAGATAAGGTTGCAGAACCCTATGGTTGGCCTCGGCAGCTCGAATCATCCCTTCGGTGTCCCCCAGGTCGAACAAGGGCATCCCACAACATTGCTGGCCTGCCGGAATCACCACCTCAGCACCGTTTTTCTCCAGTACCTGAACGGTGGCCTTTCCAATGTCGGTAGCCTGATAATTGACCATACAGGAAGGAAATAACACCACCTTGGCATTGAGACTGTTTTTTGCCTTTTCAATCTTCCGTTTGCCCCACCATTTGAAAAATGATTCTTTTTCAAACGACAGGATTTGTCGATCCTTGTGTATCCCGAGGACCCGTTCCACCAGTCCCCGAATCCAAGGCGTTTTCAATGCCCAATTCGTAATGGGAGCAGTCAGGCTTCCGAGTTGTCCAATGATATCGGTGTGCACCAGAAGCTTATCCCGCGATTTGGCGCCGCCTTCTGCCACGCGCTGTTTTTTCCAAGCGGCCATGAGCCGGGGGAAATCAATTTGGTAGTCATGAGGGGGGCTATAGGGACAGTGGTTGTAACAGAGTTTGCAGTAATAACATTCTTTTTCCACCTGTTCAAAGTCCTGGGCTGTGAACTTGGCGATATCACTGTCATAGTCATCAATACGGTTAAGAAGTGTGTTGAAGGAAGGACAGAGGTTAAAACACCGGCGGCAGCCATCGCAGATGTCGTAGACTCGAAGCGTTTCTTTCACTAACTGGTCTTTGTTCCAACCGGGCGTGATCAGATCAAAATTTTTCACAAGATTTTCTCAGTGCCTAAGAAATGAGGAAAAGAATGCAGGCGCCGAAACCAAGACAGGAGGACATGGAATCCCTCCCGTCTTGGATCTCTCGGGGAGCTTAAGCGTTTTTCAGGGAATCCAACCCTTTGGTGAACCGGTTTGCATGGGATTTTTCTGCTTTGGCCAAGGTTTCAAACCATTCGGCTAATTCTTCAAATCCTTCATCCCGTGCGGTTTTGGCCATTCCGGGATACATTTGGGTGTACTCATAGGTTTCGCCTTCAATCGCGGCTTTGAGATTCGCATCGGTGTTTCCAATCGGAACGCCCGTGGCCGGATCACCCACTTCTTTCAAAAAGTCCAAATGACCAAACGCGTGACCGGTTTCCGCCTCAGATGTGTCGCGGAATAGTCCACCGATGTCTGTATACCCTTCGATGTCTGCGCGCCGGGCAAAATACAAATACCTCCGGTTGGCCTGTGACTCTCCAGCAAATGCGGCTTTTAAATTATCATGACTCTTGGTTCCTTTAAGACCCTTACTCATACTTTCCTCCTTTTTGTAGTTTGACGGGAATGTCCTGTTAATGAACGAATAGGATGACGATTCTTTTTTTGCCGGCATGCTCCGCAATATCCTCGAAACTCAACCTGATGGCTAATCACTTGAAAATCGGATGGGAGGCCTTCCGGTGATGATAGTTGATTCAGCCCATTGTCACTCAGATCAGCAATAGATCGACAGGCGAGGCAAATCAGATGATGATGGGGTGAAATATTGGCATCAAAACGCGCCCGGTCGTGCCAAAAGTTCACTTCCTGCACGAGGCCGGCATCTCGCAACACCGATAGGGTGTAGTACACCGTGTTCTGAGAAATCATGGGATACGTCTTGGACACCTGACGATAGAGGTCATCTGCCGTGGGATGGCAGGTCGTTTCCGCCAGCGCCTTGTAAATTGCCGATCTCTGTGGGGTCGTCTTCAGGCCACATCCCTTAAACCGCTCCCGAATCATTTCCGATGATAATTTCATTTCATTCTTTCTTAGGAATGATTACTATTTATCATATTTCTTCCTCTTCCTTCAAGGGCGAGGGGCGGGATGAGAGTAGAAACGTTAGAAAAACAAGACCTACATTCTTTCCCACCCGCTTCCTTCATGGCCAAAACGAAAAACGGAGGGATGAAAAATCTCAGCCAGAATTTCCAATGATTCCACCAATCGTGGTCCGGGACGATTAAAGAATTGATTCCCATCGGTAAGGTAAACGTGCCCAGTTTGAACGGCTCGTAACGTGGACCATAGAGGGTTGTCTGTCAATGGGGAAATTTCTGCACGCGTACGTTGAATAGAGTATCCGCAAGGCAAGACAACAATGATCTCAGGATCAGCTTTTTTCAATGCCTCCCAGGTGATCCAAGGGGCATGGTCACCTCTATTTCCGAATACATTCTGTCCCCCGGCCATCGTTACCAGTTCGGGTATCCAATTGGCTGAAGCCATAAGGGGATCCATCCATTCGATACAGCCAACACGTGGATGAAAAGAAATGGGGCGGGCCAGATTGGCAATCGCTACTATGCGATTTTTCAGAGAATGCAGAAGCTCCGTTCCCTGTTTTACCTGACCGGTGACCTCAGCCACTCTTGAAAAATCCTGCCACACCCCCGACAAATCGGTTGTTTGGAGCGAAACAATCGTAGGTTTGGATCCAAGCCATTCAGCCACGGCCTTTTCAACATCCAGAAGACTCACCGCACACACATCACATTGGGTTTGGGTCACGATAAGATCGGGTTGCAATCTTTGAAGAATGTCGGTGTCCACCCGGTATACAGAGAGGGTCGCTTTCAATAATTCTTTTACATGCTGGTCAATCTCACGACTTGTTCCATCCACCGGAAACTTTGTCTCAGTACAGACGGGACGATTGACGATAGAAGCAGGAAAGTCACATTCATGAGACCGCCCAACGACCCGATCCTCGCAACCCAACGCGCACACCATTTCAGTTGCACTAGGAATAAGGCTGACGATTCGTTGCATGGGGATAGTCAGAAGATTGATTGAATTGGGCGAAATCCAGTTGTTCTCCATCCTAAAGATTACCGGACAAATAGAGCAAGCCGTGAACCGAAAGGTGATATTTCTAGAAATTTCTAGAAGCCTTAAGCCTACCTATGGTAAAACTAGTGACCTTTTCAAGTCCCAATTTGTCCTCCCTCATTTTCACTCTCCCCGCGAGCGGGGAGAGGGCAAGGGTGAGGGGTCCGATAAGAAATTTGTACTTAAACTACTTGACCCAACCGAGGAGGAACCCATGGCCACAAAAGCTTACATTCTTATGAAAGTCAAAACCGGGAAAGCGCAAGATGTATTGAACACCCTAAAGGCGATGCCAGGAGTCGAACAAGCCCATGCCTGTTTCGGTCAACCTGATATATTTGGCCTCATCAATGCGCCAGATGACCGAGCGCTGTCAGACCTGATTATGGCCAAAATCCACACCATTCCCGGCGTAGAGGAAACGGACACCCACATCGTTGTTCAGGATTAATCATCTTCCCCCTCCTTTATTCACTTTCCTATTTCAAGTCCCCTTTCCCCACGTAGGGGAGAGGGTGAGGGGGCATTGGGAGAGGAAATACTAAGGGATTGGCTCACCCAACGCAGAATGGGAATTCATTGAAGGTCTTTTGCGATTAAGGGAGATGAGCTAAGAGAAAGTCGCGAAGATTTTCGCCCATGATTTGGCGAATTTCCTGGTCAGTGAAACCTCGAGACTGGAGGGCTTGCGTTAAGAGGGGCATTCCAGTGGCGTCGAAATGGGATTGGACAGCGCCGTCGAAGTCTGATCCTACCGTGATGGAATCGACGTTACCGAGGAGTTTTTTTACGGCCTCAATGGCATCGACGGTCTTTCCTACATCTGTTCCGCACATTGCACCTTTCCAAAGGCCAATGCCAATCAGTCCGCCATGTTGGGCGATTTTTTTGATGTGTCGGGCATGAAGATTCCGTTCGCCACGCTCACATGTCTCTTGAATCCCGATATGGGAGACCACCATGCCCGGAAGCGGGTATGGGGGCTTGTGGTCATAGAGGTCCATAACGTCGTCGATGGTTTTCTGAGAAGCATGGGCTAAGTCTAATATGAGTTTCTGTTTTCCCAACCTTTTGATGAGCTCTTTCCCTTTGGGCATCTTTAACCCTCTTCTTTCAACTCCGGTTGACGAGCCGGCAAATTCGTTATCGAAAAAATGCACCAGAGCTATCATCCGAAACCCTGTGTCGTAAAATTCCTGAAGGTTCTTGACATCTCCTTCGAGCGCATGGGCTCCTTCTAAGCCAAGTATCCCGGCCGTTATAAAAGGTGTGCTTTTTCGACGTATCAAATAGTTGTGGAGATCTTCGGAAGATTTGATGAAGGTCAATTTGCCGCTGGATTTGTCAGCCCACTCCTGAAACTGTTCGCCATAAAACAAAGCCCGCTCTTTGAGGCTTCCACGTTTTCGTTCGTCTCCTAACTGAGCCATAGCTAGCAGAGTTCCGACATCAGGTGCGTGTTGAGAGTAATAGGTCTCACGCCAGGGAGTGGACATCCAACGCTGATAGGGAAGAGGAATTTTTGTAAAAACCGTAAAGGCTTGAAGGGCAATATTACCCTCAATCATTCGAGGGACATCGAGATGGCCCCGCTTATGCCGTTCTAATAAGTTCCGGTCCCATAATAATGTGTCAGCATGCAAATCAGCCACAAACAAACTTTGGTGAAATTGGTGTGCTGTGGGGTCTTTGAAACTGTAGGGTGGATCTAAGGAAACTTGATTGATCAAGGCATCTGAAGAGGAGGAAATGAGGCTGCAGCTTGTTTGTGTGACAATAAGGAAGGCGAGCGCAACGAAAATTAACCTTGGCGTTCGTAAGCTGTTTTCTAATTTCGAATCTGTCATTCCATAGATTCTCTTATCTTAAATCCTAACCTTAATATTCATCGTAGCCTCGACCCTCACCCTGCCCTCTCCCTACCAGGGAGAGGGTAATAAAAGTAGCAAAAAATGAAGAGCCGGCTTTTTTAAGGCCGGCCCCCGGACAAAAAGAAGAAAATGGTTAAAAAATGCCCTGGCTAACTTGCAACTCAGAATAAACCGGACGCGTGACCGGAGTTGGCCATGAAAAATAGCATCGGGATTGAAAGCATCGTATTCGTTCGGGATGCTAATAGGGCTACCCGGGCCGATTTGGCTTTTTCCTCAGCCGAGGCTTGCTTCATCCCCAACACTTTTTGCTGGTTGGGCCAGATAATGCCCCACACATTAAAGAGCATAATGGTGCCAAGCCAGGCTCCCATCCCGATCACGGCATGTTCCCCTTGCAACATAAAGGCTTGGCCAAAACGGCCCTGGTGCATGAGCAGAAAAGCTCCAAAGAGCCAGGTGAACAGGGCGCCCCATCGGAACCACCATAAGGCATTCGGCACCAGGTGTTGAAAGGCCTCGGCTTTCGTTTCAGGTTTCACTACCTTGAGAAACGGAACCTGGATAAAGTTGAAATAGTACAAAATTCCGATCCAGGTGATGCCGGCGAGATAGTGTCCCCAGGCAATAATTGATTCCATGATTTATTCCTCTCGTCAAAGGTTGTAAGTCGTGAGTAAAGTGTGAGTTTGTCGGTCTGTCGCTACACCAACATTTTGACGAAAAAATACAAGACAACCGTTAAGACAAATCCTGCGGTTATGGTTCCGCCAATGGTATCGAGGGGATTACCCATGTTTAGCCTCCATTGTATGTTTGGTGAACTTCGACTGACTTTTCTACGATAATGGAAATACCCTAGCGCATTTAGTGTATGCTCTTCAAGGGCGGGACTTTAAAGAGAATTATTTTTTCACCGTTTTCCTTCTTATACTTTTAAAAGACTTTTTTTCTTCTGGCAAGCAAAACCGCCAGGGTTTGTTGGCCCATGTCCCGGCATACTCAACCCCAACGCGAGTGCGCTTCTGAATTTTCTTGGGAGAAACGTGTGCCCCACGGTCCTCAACCCAAACCAATTTTCCCAGCGTGGCATCAATCCCATTAAGGTTTTTATCGATCTCTAAAAAGCGGGTAACCCGACCGGGGCCCTGAATGCGAATCGGAACATCCAAAGGTCCGTTATCTTTCTCGATCACCTCAATGCCCCGGATCAAAATGGCGGCGGGATAATCAATCCGATCGGTTACCAAGTTCAGGCAATGATACATGCCATAAATGAGGTACACATAGATGAACCCTGAGGGGCCAAACATAATGTCCGTTCGTTTGGTCCGTCCTCGGGAGGCATGAGATGCCCTATCCTCAGGACCGACATAGGCCTCCACATCGACAATACGCGTGTGGATGACACCGGCCTGTGTTTCCCTCAATAAATATTTCCCCAGAATTTCCTTGGCAACCTTCAAGGTAGGCCGGTCAAAAAAATCACGGGAAAGTGGGGAGGGATTCACTGGGTTCCGAGTTGCGGGTTTCGGGTTCCGGGTTTCAAAAGGAGAATTTTTCCCCGAAACGCGAAACCCGAGACCCGAAACTGGTTGTTTCTTAATCAAGCCCTTCCCCGTACGGTGGCAGTGTGGTGAGCCGCGTGTCTTCGACCGGGCCGCCAACGGTGAAATGGTATAGCGATTGAAATTTTCTATTCGGGAAAAATCCTAGTAAGCGGTGGACCGGATCGTCAAAGAAGCACCCGATGCCCGTTGATCGCACTCCGGCGGCTTCGGCCTCGAGGTACAACACTTGTCCGATTAATCCGGTTTCCCAGAAGAGCCGGCGATAAAACCAGGGACCGTGTTTTTCGATTCCGGCATCAAATTCTGCGATCATCCCCAATGAAAACGCGCTGTCTCCCGCGATCTCCTGCCAACAACTCACCTGGGTGGCAATTTGTTGAGCATTGCCATCCTCAAGTAGGTACAAGGGTAGGTCTTTGGGACAGCCTTCAGGAACGGTCCACTGGAATTGTTGATGCATAGAGTTTTTGAAATCCTGGAGTTTTTCGGCCTCTGGGTTTCGAATTAGAAAATACAATCCTGGTGGAATTCCATCAACCCGATGAACGAATAACGCGAGATGAATGGTCGGAGGCCAGGAAATGGCGTCCCATGGCATGGGTCGACGGATAAGATCCAAATTCGCTTGGGGCATGACTCGGCTGAGCATGAGAAAGAAACGGTCTGCGGGAATACCGGTCTTGCCATCGAAGGATACCGCGCTTCGGCGTTGATGGATGATTTGAGCGGCTTGGGGTAGGGGAGGGTCTTTTAGTTTTTTTTTGTGGTCTTCCTCCTCACCCTTACCCTCTTCCCCACTGGCAGAGAGGGGAAAAAAGGAAGGGAAAAGTGGAGTGACGTCGGATTCCTGGGAAGATTTCCACGAGGCCTCGGTGACCTGGTCGATGATTTCCCAGGGGATTGGATTGTCACGGCTTAGCCGATTGGCCTGTCCTTGCCAGTTGCCTTGGGCAAGAGTCGACAAAGCCTCCTGATTCAGGAAAAGGGGAAGTGTTTCCCCGGTGTTGTTATCGGGGCCCCAAACCACGGCGATAAGTTCAGGATATTCACGTTCGGCATCGAGAAAATCGTCTCGACGACTGAGTCCCAAGAGATCAGACACCGTATCATCAGAGGTGCCGGAAAGCACCGTCAATTTCCATCCGAGAGTTGCCGCAGCGATTCGAAGGGACCCGATGGCGTGGCCTGTATCATGTTGGCAATACCGAAAAGCCCGTTCACCGTATTTCCAGGCCTCCCGCCAATGAACCGACGTGAGGCCTACCAGAAATGAACCAACAGGGAAGTTCTTAAGAACTGTTTGCGCTTCATTGCCTGAACAGGCCAGCCGTTGTTCGAGCCCATGTTCCTTGGGAGCATAGTGATAAAGGCCAGGTGTGAGCGAAAGGTCTGGTGCCTCCCCAAGAAAAAGATACCCCTCTGTCGGATGGAGATTTCCACTTGAGGGGTTACTCCGTAAGGCCCAACGATTCTCGCCGTATTCTTTCCACGCTGTAATGGAAAGAGCATACTCAAAAAGTCTGGAAATGGATTCCAGGGCCAAGGGTTGAGAAGAAATCGGATTGGGAACAAACAAATCCTCGTAAAAAGGAGACACCGGATCTTGAGGCGGTTTAAGAAGTGGGAGCCGGGTTAAGGGGGCTCCTTCAAAACGGCGAAACGGGTTCGGCTGGTTGGCCCAGTCCAGGTATCCCAATGCCCGGGCATACCGGTTAAAGTCATGTTTGGTTTGCTGGTGGTACTGTTTGACGCGTTCGAGAGGAGAGGGGGTAGGCTGCGGGTTTGGGGTGGGACTCATACGGTTCCCTATCGAATCGTAAAAGGGGCCTAGCAGGATCGGGAAACCTCTGATGCCCTTAACTCTTCAGGTTTTCGTTTCGCTAATTCTCCCTCTCCCCCTCCCGGGGGCGAGGGAACACGAGGAGGCACTTTCTTTATTCTTTCAAGCGTAATCAGACATCCAGGCTATCCGCAAGTCCGGCGTTGGCCATGAGGAACTCATAACGGGCTTCGGTTCGTTTCCCCATCAGATCGTGAAAGACACGGTCGGTATTCAGTTCATCCTGAAGTTCAATCTTGAGGAGCCGACGGGTGGCCGGATTGAGGGTGGTGTCCTTCAGTTGTTGGGGAAACATTTCACCAAGTCCTTTAAAGCGACTGATCGTTGGCTTGGCATTGCTGCGGGCTTGGCTCAAGATCGTGTGTTTTTCCTCATCGGTTCCGGCCCACAACACGTCTTTTCCAATGTCAATTCGATAGAGGGGGGGTTGGGCAAGATAAACGTACCCCTGTTTGATGAGTTCGGGGAGGTGACGGAAAAAGAATGTCAAAAGCAACGTACTGATGTGGTACCCATCGATGTCTGCATCCATGAGTAAGATAATTTTGTGGTACCGGAGTTTCTTGAGATCAAAATCTTTCCCAATCCCGCAGCCTATGGCCTTGACTAAATCAGTCAATTCTTTGTTTTCAACCACCTTGGCCAAGGTCAATTCCTCGGTATTCAGAACTTTTCCTCTGATGGGCAGAATGGCTTGCGTTTTCAGATCACGACCTTGCTTGGCGGTCCCACCGGCTGAATCTCCCTCGACGATGAAAAGTTCACTGACTGTAGGATCGGTGCTTTGACAATCAGCCAATTTGCCGGGCAAGTTGAGACGATGACTGACGGCTGATTTTCGTATGACGGCTTTCGAGGCTTCCCGTGAGGCTTCCCGCGCACGAGCGGCGAGGATCATTCGACCCACCAGGGTTTCCGCAATGCTTTGATTTTCATTCAAATATGTTTCCAGTGCCGGCCGGATGGTGCTATCCACCATGCCCTGCGTCTCGGGATTATTCAGTCGTTCTTTGGTTTGTCCCTGGAATTGGGGATTTAGGATCAATACGCTCAGCACCACGGCCAAACCCTCTCGTATATCCTCAGCTTGGATGGTCACTCCCTTGGGAGTCAGATTATGGGTCTCAATATAATTACGCACGGCTTTCACGACGCCGCTCCGTAACCCGGATTCGTGCGTCCCGCCGTTAGAGGTGGCCACACCGTTCACATAACTACGGATGAATTCCGCAGGTTCGTCTGTCCATTGGAGGGCCGCTTCCATACCAAACCCGTTTCCGTTGGATCCCTTTTCGTGACCGTTCCTTAAATTGCGTTCAAGGTAAAAGACAAAATCGGCCGTTGCCTTTCGATTTCGGTCAGACACCAGCTTCAACAGATATTCTTCAATCCCTTGCTCATGCACAAACTGATGAGTTTTTCCGGAAGAACCATCACGGAAAGTGAGCTTGAGCCCCTTATGGAGGTAGGCCTTGGCTTCAAGTGTTTCTTCCAGCAATAGTGAATCGAATGTGACATTTTTCCCGAAAATAAGTGGGTCAGGACGAAAATAGACCGAGGTTCCTGTCCCGCGGGCCGCGCCCTCCTGTTTAACTGGAGTTTTGGGATTACCCGCCTGATAGGTTTGGCTCCATTCCTTTCCGTCCCGTTTCACCCGGACCTCCAGGTGGCGGGAGAGCGCGTTGACGACTGAGGCGCCGACGCCATGAAGACCACCCGAATGAATGTAACTGCCGGTTTGGAATTTTCCCCCAGCATGGAGGGTGGTCATGATAATTTCCAACGCGGATTTTTTGTGTTGAGGATGTTTTTCGACCGGAATGCCGCGTCCGTTGTCAGTAATGCAAATGCCGTCACGGGATTTGTCCAACTCCACGACAATATTCGTGGCATAGCCGTTCATCACTTCATCGATGGCATTGTCCAGAATTTCCCATACAAGATGATGCAGGCCCGTTTTATCGGTCCCGCCAATGTACATGGCCGGCCTTCGCCGTACCGGTTCGATCCCTTCTAGTACAACAATGTCGCTCGCATCATATTTCTTGGCCATGCCCGGTCCCCTTAAACGGAAGGTCTAAAAAAGGTTGAAAAAAAAGAAAAAACTCTAAGCGTTCAGATTCAACGACTTATGATCCACTACCCGAATCCGTGACAAAATCAGGCAACTGGATTTCCGGGGGCTCCACTTCGCTGAGGATTCCCCGCTTGAACAACGTGTGACCTTTCCCGCCCCGACTGACCACTTGATATTTTTTGGGAGAAACCACAAGTTTGCCCCCGTCTTCTTTGAGTAGAGCAAACTGATCCGTTTTTTCCGTGAAAAGTCGGAATCCCAAGACGCGATCCTGTTTTTCCAGTTTGATGACGATGACCCCGCGACCGGCACCGGAAAGAAGGACGACCTCCTCGGTACGGCAAAGCAATGCCTTGCCACGTGAAGAGACCACGGCGATGAGAGATTTGTTCAATTGTTGATTCACGAATCCTACCCCGACGACTTCTTCCCCCTCCTTGACTTTCATGAATTTTCGTCCTAACCGGCTTGACGGTTCCCGAAATGTCGCCAATTCAAACCTGACTCCCATGCCGGATGAACTGACCGCAACCCCTTGTCCGATGGCCGAAGCGGTCGAATCATTGGTTTGGTCGAACAACGGAAGGAGTGAGGCGGCAGGAGCCGTGGTGGAAGAAGGTGTGAGTTTCAACATCCGTGGATCTAAACTGAGTGCGGCGACGATGCGCTCCCCGTCTTTGAATTTAAAAATCTTTTGTGCCGGATCGCCGTACCCGCTCCGGGCGGCGGGAATGTCACCGATGCGAATGGTATAGGCGCTGCCATAGCTCGAGAAAAATACAATATTCTCGACGGTACTTCCACCTAACACCGTGATGATTCGATCCCCTTCGCGAACGCGGGCCTTGGACAGATCCTTGATCACGCCTACGCGTCGGATCCATCCGTCCATGGATACCGTGATAACCGCGTCCTCTTTTACCATGTAGGCTTCCGGATCAAACTCCACTTCCTCGGTTTGTCGTCGACCGACTTTGGTCCGCCGCTTGTCGGCATAAGTCTTGGCCACGTCCTGGAGCTCTCGTTTCACCACATCCCAAAGTTTTGACGAAGAAGCTAAGAGGGAATTGAGTTCTTTGGCTTGCCGACGCTTGTCAGCCAATTCGTCAAGCATCTTTTTGATTTCAGTCCGGGACAGCTTGTAAATGGGAGTTTCCAGGATGGCTTCGGTTTGCGTGGTATCCAAGTCGAACCGTCGTTGGAGTTTCATTGCCGAATCGGCTTTTCCGTCGCTTTGGCGAATGATTTTCAACACTTGATCGAGTGCGTCGAATATCGTTTTAAAGCCATTCAGAATATGAATGCGTCGTTCGAGGACTTGGAGGTCATAGGTCAACCGTCGTTTAACAGTTTCGAAACGGAAGTCTACGAATAATTGCAATATGCGTTTCAGGTTCAGACAGTCCGGTCGAGATACCCCGGAATCAGGAACGGGGACCAGGCAGGTCAGATTCACTGAGAAGTTGTTTTGTAATGGAGTATTCTTAAAGAGATACGCCATGGCGACATGGGGGTCTGCATCTTTTTGTAGCTCCAAGACCACCCTCACATCGGTCGTGGATTCATCCCGCACATCAAGAAGTTGGGGAACTTTTCGAGCCGCGATAAGATCACCGATGCGTTCAACAATAGTCGCCTTATCGACCGCAAATGGAATAGAGGTAATCACGATTTCGGATTTTCCGGGAGAACGAGGCTCGACTTCATACTCACCGCGAAGCCGGACCGACCCTTGACCGGTTTCATAGATTTCTCGAAGTTCCGTCCGGTTATTGAGGATTTCCCCACCAGTCGGAAAGTCAGGGCCTTTGATATGTTTCATCAAATCCGAGGTTGAGCAGTCTCGGTCCTTGATAATGGCAATGCTGGCGTCAATTACTTCTCCGAGATGATGAGGGGGAATATTTGTGGCCATGCCGACCGCGATTCCGGTTGACCCGTTAACCAGTAAATTGGGAAACCGGGCCGGTAAGACAAGAGGTTCTTCCCCTTTGCCGTCGTAATTGGGTTGGAGGTCGACCGTATCCTTTTGTAGCTCAGAAAGCAGTTCTAACGCAGGAGGAGCCAGGCGTGCCTCCGTGTACCGGTAAGCGGCCGGGGGATCGCCATCCAGGCTCCCAAAATTGCCATGTCCGTCGACGAGGGGAACGCGTAATGACCAATGTTGGGCCATGCGAGCCATGGCGTCATAGACGGCCGAGTCACCATGCGGGTGCCACTCACCAATCACCGATCCGACGACTTTGGCACTTTTGATCGGAGATCGATCGGGAGTCAACCGATGGTTGTGATACATCGAAAATAAAATGCGCCGCTGGACCGGTTTCAGCCCGTCTCGGACGTCGGGTAAGGCCCTGGAGGTAATGACCGATAACGCGTAGTTGAGATACCGTTGCCGGGTAGTTTCATCCAGTGCGACCGGAGTGATCCCTCGGCCATCTCCGTGAGTTCTGTCGATTTTGCGGGTTTTGGCTTTAGGCATCAGTCAAGAATGGGAGGCGGCGATGTTGACGGTGCCCCTTGGATGTCCAAAAAGTCTTGGAAATCACTGGGGCGGATTTGTGGATGAATCTGGTGGAGGCCCTGGGCCAAATGACTTTTGGGGTGGTTGAGGTTTTTTAGGAGAACCCTTGGGCTGCGGCTTCAGTCCTAACGGTTCTTGGATTCGCGTTTTGACCCAGAACCGGTCCCACCATTCCGTCGGGTTCACCTGTGTCCCTTGGAGGACCAGGCCAAAGTGGAGATGATCCCCGGCGGCCAATCCGGTAGTGCCGGAGCGAGCAATGACTTGGCCAATGGTGACCGATTCTCCAATTTTCACTTCATACGAAGATAAATGGGCATACATTGATTGAAGGCCGTACCCGTGATCGATGACGATGGTATTTCCGTAGATCCCCAGGTATTCGGCAAAGACCACAATTCCGCTATTGGATGCCTGAACGGGATAATGTTTCGTTACCGCTAAATCAAATCCAAGATGATCCTGCGTGTCCACGATTTTATTCGCATACACGTAATTTCGATGATCGGCAAACGCGGCTTCAACCTGGGACCCGGGAAGTTGGCGAAAGGCCTCTTGCCAGAGGAACTCCGGCCGGCTTTGCTTCCCTAATTCAATGATGGTCCGGTTGTTGAGTCGACGGAGTTTATTATTCACTTCCAAAAAGTTTTTCAAATTGTCCCCTTGATCTTGAGCGTCCGGAGATTGGGCAATAATGGGCATGACGGTTTTTTGAATAAAGCGATCAGTGATACCTATGCGACGGGTACGCCAGTTTTTTTCTTCAACCCGATAATCCAAATCAAGAATGCCTCGGTTGCCAAATCCATCATCGGCAAAAAGTTGGATGGGAGTATGGGGTTTGGCATTATGAGGAAAAGCCATGAGGGCGAACATCCCGTTTCCATCAGGGGCCGGAAATCCCGGATACATGGTGGAAAGAATTTGAATGCCATGTTCTTTGGCTTCCCGGGAAACTCGATACCGGACAATTCCCGATCCTCCCTGCGCGATTGATCCAGGAGGGGAAAGGAGTTCAAGACGAGGAGCTGAAAATTTCAAGGTCACCTCCTGCGTCAGGCGTTCTCCGTTACCCTCAAAAAAATTACCCCAGGAATAATCTCGGGCCGTCACGATGAGTTTGGTTTCTCCCTTTTTCCGTGGCAGGGTCGTATCGGCATAGGGGACCATTTCAAGGTCGTATTCACGTTCAATTCCTCCGTCCAGCGAAAGGAATCCGTGAGATGGAAACGACTCTTCTACCAGCGTGAAGGTTTCGAGGTTGTGAACAATGCGAACGGAAATATGCTTCAGTCCCGTATCCGTATCAGAAACATGGATGACGAGCGGTGTCGTCGGGCCGGCTTCAGAAAAAGGTTGGGTTAAAACAATTTCTGGTGGAGTGGAATCGCCCCATCGAGCAACCCCAACAAAAAGAAGATAGGTTGCAATAAACCCTATGCCAATAAGAATAACGAAAGATTTTTTGGACACGCGGTGTGGACTAATCCTCCCTTTTACCCTCTACTTATACCATACGGGGGTAAGAGAGCAAGGGCATTCTGTCTTCTTTTCTTATCATAAGACTCGAAAAAGGAAATAGAATCTCGAGGGATATTGTTTCCATTTTCAAGTTTAGACTTGAACCTGCCGTGAAATATTCCCACTTCCCTTTTGAATACTTTACACTCTTGACACCTGGTACCTGATATCCTAGCCTGTCCTCTCTCTTTGTTCAGGAATAAAGAGAATGTTCCTCAAGTCTCTTTCCATTTCTGGGTTTCTATCAATTATGGCGGGGCTATTTCAAATTTAAACACAATCGAAGATGGATAAAGATAGACAAAGGAAAGATAGACCGTGAGCATTGCCGGTGACATCCTCGGGTGGTTTTCCAGCGATTTAGCCATTGATCTGGGCACCGCGACGACCTTGGTCTATGTGCGTGGCCGTGGGATTATGCTGAGTGAGCCATCTGTGGTGGCGTTGGAAAAGCAATCCAATGCCGTTCTCGCTGTCGGAGCGGAAGCGAAAAAAATGGTTGGTCGCACCCCCGGGAACATCGTTGCCATTCGGCCGATCAAAGAGGGAGTGATTGCTGACTTTGCCATGACGGAGAGGATGCTGCATTACTTTATTACCAAAGCCCACAATCGAGGGTCCTTTGTGCGCCCACGGTGTATTATTGGTGTCCCTTCCCGGATTACGGAGGTTGAACAACGGGCAGTCCGGGAATCAGCGACGCATGCAGGTGGACGTGAGGTGTATTTAATCGAAGAACCGGTAGCCGCAGCCATCGGCGCAGGTCTTCCGATTACCGAACCCTCAGGCAATATGGTGGTCGATATTGGGGGAGGTACGACCGACATCGCGGTGATTTCCTTGGGGGGTATCGTCTGCAGTGAATCGGTGAAGGTGGCCGGGGATCAAATGGATGATTGCATCATGGGATATATCAAGCGGCGATACAATCTCTTAATCGGCGATCATATGGCGGAGAGGGTCAAGATAGAGATTGGATCCGCCTACCCCCTGGAACAAGAAAAAACCATGATGGTCAAGGGACGAGATTTGATTTCTGGAATTCCACGAACCGTTGTGGTCAATGACACAGAAGTCCGCGAAGCCTTGGAGGAGCCGATTCACGCCATTGTCAATGCCCTACGGCGGTCTTTGGAAAATACGCCCCCTGAGCTAGCAGGAGATATTATCGATCGTGGGGTGGTCATTACCGGTGGGGGGTCACTGTTGCCCGGGTTAGCCACGCGGTTTCAGGAAGAAACCAATTTGCCCATCATTACGGTTGAAGATCCCCTAACATCGGTAGTTCTCGGCGTAGGCAAGGTGCTTGACGAAATCGAACTATTCCGGAAGGTCTCCCTCCTGTCATCCCCAAGTTAAACATTCCATGACGGTGCTGACTTCTCCCAAGTGAGATGACCCTCATGAAGAGACTCTACTGTTTGGAATCTGAAGCGTTGATGATCCGATGAATGGATCCCTTGTGATTAATGATGTACAGCTCGCCATTTTCATCTTCTGCAAACGATGTAATTTGCAAGTCCGTATCCAACAGCACGGTCTGCTTTCCTTCCCGGAACCCAAAAATTTCTCCACTGCAATAGTCGCCAAAAATATACGTGCCATAAAGTGAGGGCAACTGTCCGCCCCGGTAAACGTATCCGCCAATGACCGAACACCGAGGTCCCCCATTGGCATATTCTGTGACGGGCATCGTCACTGTAGTAGATTGTTGACAGTCTTCGCTGGGTTCATAACAATGGTTCCCTTCCATGAGCCGCCAGCCATGGTTTTCACCCACTCTCACGGTATTGATTTCTTCCCACGAATTCTGTCCGACATCACCGGCCCACAATTCCCCGGTTTTGCGGTCAAAAGAAAATCTCCATGGGTTGCGAAAACCAAGGGCGAAGATTTCAGGCCGGCCGCCCTCATCGGCGAAAGGATTGGTAGAGGGAATCCCATAGGGAGAACCATGATCCACATCAATCCTCAAAATCTTGCCAAGGAGCTCCGATGGGTTTTGCCCCCGGTTACCGGGATCGCCTCCTGCCCCTCCATCTCCGGTTGCGATAAATAAATATCCCTCAGGTCCGAATGCCACCATTCCTCCATTGTGGTTGCCATAAGGCTGGGGGATCACCATCAATTCGATCTCCGGCGTTTCTGAACGGTAGGGATTTGAAGAGACCCGGTATTCGGCAATGACGGTAGCGCCGTCCTGCTCTCGCGTGTAATTCAGAAAATACCGTCCGTTTTCTTTGTAGCGGGGGTGAAAGGCTAAACCCAGCAGTCCGCGTTCCCCTCCCGTGGACAAAAGAGAGGAAATTTCCAGAAACGGTTTTGAATGCAATTTTCCCTTCTCCAGGATCAGGATGCGGCCATTTTGTTCCACGACAAACAGCCGTCCACTCCCATCGTCGGGGTAAGTCAGAAAAATGGGTTGTGAAATTCCGTTGGAAATAATGGTTTTAAGAGATATCTCCTTGCCCTGGGTATCTGGTGGTGAGGGAGACAGGGCCATTAAGGGTTGGGGAAAGGGAACCAACATGATAATTCCTACGGCCGTGAAAAACGCAAAGATCTTTCTCAAGAAAAGAACCCTTTCATGAAGATATTTTCATTTAGCCGTACCCGGCAGGGAGGACCCATGGTCATGGTGCAGAAACCAAGATTGGATATTTGGGGAATGCCACGGAAGGATTGCGCCGGAAAAGACCCCCCTGCTATAAAAGTCTTAAACTTTGTCAAGGTGGGTGATCCAATCATGATCTTAAAATACGAATCGGATATATTAGATGAGGAACATTCTCGAGGGCGTTTTTATCATGTCTGCTATGGCCGGGTCCAGGAAAACGAATTAGCCATTCCACCTCCGGATCAACCCTATGAATGCCCCGATTGCGGAATCGATTTAGAACAAGAAGATTTCCTTCTGGCCCAACAACGGGGGTGGTCGTAGAAGAATAGTTCCAAGTTTCAGGTTTCAAGTTTTTGGGAGGGTTATAGATGTCAGGGAGTCAAAGTCGGAAAACGGTTTCGGTGATGCGCGGGGTAATGATGCTGTGTCCCACCTGCTACGAATCGGTTTTTGAGGAAAATTTGGTGGATGAAAAGAATTATGTCGAAGATCATGAAACGTTTTTCGATCTTATTTGCCCTGGTTGCGAAGATATCAATCGCCCACTCATTGACGACATGCTGGGCAGCTCGGAATAGATTGTGGCCGTCTTCTTCTTAGGCCAACGGGCCCTATCACTTTCACGGACCCTTTTCCCCACCGCCGGCAACAAGATGGCCGAAATCCCTGTCAGTTAAGGGAGCATGATCCGGGGCCGCGCGGGTCACCGCAGGATCCGCAGGCGCCAGGGCCTCCTGCAAAGTCAGCTCCTCCTTCCGTGGCTCCGACCGCAAACGCAGTCAATTGCTTTTCCAGCTTTTGCCCCTGGCATTTTGGACATTCAGGGACAGTTGATCCCTGTATAAGGGATTCAAAATGATGAGCACATTCCTGACATCTGTAAGCATATATTGGCATCGAATCTGGACCTCCTTTTGGTGAACGTGATAGATAAGTATTATAGATAAGGATTTCAGATCCTGACAACGACTTAAAGGTCCAAACGCAGATATTTGAAAGGGTAGGTATAATGTATCAAGAAGAAAAAACCTTTTACGTACGATTTTCCCTAGAGGCACAATTTCCGGATGACTATGAAGGTGAAGATGACGCACATGCCTGGCTCCATGATTGGGATAGCCGAGTCATGCCGGAGGTATTGAAATCCATTTTTACGACTCTTCGGAAATTTCCCTCATGGTCGGCCCGAGTCCGGAATCGGGGCATGGCGCAAACCGAGGAAATTGAAATTTCGTTAGTGAAGGATTATTCCCAACCAGTCGATTCTTGATGGTCTTTCATGAGGGGTTTTCTGTTTAATGTCTATCTGGTTCTCTTCTTCCTCCTTGCGGGGTGGTCTTTAAGTCTTGCCCAAAATATTGTCTTCACCCCGACCGGCAGTATTCCTGTCGGTAAAGCGCCCCAGGGAATTGCGACAGGAGATTTTAATGACGACGACCTACTTGACCTGGCCACGGTTAATAGTACTTCGGACGACGTGTCCATACTCCTCGGAAATGGGAATGGGACCTTTCAAGCACCGGTATCCTTTGGAATCGGGAAAATTCCCATGTCAGTGGCCACGGCTGATGTGAATGGGGATGCTCGTCCGGATCTCATTGTGGCCCTTAGCGGATCTGACCGTATTTTGGTGCTGAAAGGCAGGGGCGATGGGTTCTTTGACAGGATGGGAAGTTATCCGTCAGGAAAGGGGACAACCTTTCTTTCGCTCGCGGATCTCAATCAAGATGACAAGCCGGATGTGGTAGCCGTGAATAGTGGCCGGTTTGGCTATTATCCCCCATTTAGCCTTTCTGTTTTATTCAATGAAGGCGACGGGAAGTTTACCCCGCCGGTCATGTACGAAACCGAAGGCCGGGAAGGCATGTTCCCAACCGGTGTCATCGCTCAAGATATCACTGGTGATGGCCTGCCAGATCTGGCGGTGACCTGGAGCCAGCCAAGTTGGCGATCTCCCAATGGAATAATATCTCTGCTAGTCAATACGGGCCATGGAAAGTTTTCTCTCTTGAAAGAACTGAATCCGGGATTTACTCTGAGTGCGATTACGGGAGGGGATCTAGATGGGAATGGATATTTGGATCTTGTCATCACAAGCTTATTTATGGATAGCGTCATTGTCTTGTTCCAGGATGATCAGGGTGAGTTTCTGAAGCTCAACCCCATTCATGTGGGGTTCAGCCCCGTGGCCGTGGCTGTAAGTGATTTGGATGGGGATAAACGACTGGATGTCGTGACCACGAATCGAGATTCCAACAGTGTATCAGTCCTCCTTCAGAGAGAGAATGGAAGTTTTCGAAAGGCCGGCCATTTCGGGGTTGGGGGGACGCCGTCTTCATTAGTCATTGAAGATTTTGACCGCGACGGCCTTCCTGATCTTGTCACGGCCGACAGTAATTCAGATGCCGTCTCCGTGCTTCTCAGCGGAGATGGGGGCATTCCGTTGCCGAGTGTGAGTGCCGAATCGCTGGTTTTTCAAGTCAATAAAGGAGACCAGAGCCGACAACCTCAACATGTTCGCCTTTCGAACATTGGTCTTGGGCCTCTTCGGATTGTGGCGATCAACCTCGTTGGCCAAGATCCGAAAGCGTTTGCCGTCATGGAAGATCAATGTGCGGGAACGACCTTGAGGACAGGGGATTTCTGCGTTATGCAAATTGCGTTTACTTCTGAATCCCGGGGGAGTCATACCGCAACCGTGACCATTTTGGATAATGCCAGTGGCAGCCCTCGAGTTGTGACACTCAAGGGAATCGTTGACGGCTAGCCGTTTATCGAGCATGGTGTTAAAAAAAATCGCATTTTTACCCATTTGTAGCTGCAGCATCCTATGCTGCCCCTGCTGAGAAATAGTGGAATGGAAATGCCACATCTAGGGGAGCGAATTACAGAGGAGATCCCTTTCCACTTCCATCGAATGAGTGACTTCTGGAGTTCTTAGAAGAGGCACCATAAGATGGTGCATCTACAAATCTTGTTCCCCAGGAACCATTCGTGACCAAATCTGATCATCCCTCCCGACACATCGGTATCGATATCGGGGGAACCTTTACGGATTTTGTGCACTATGATGAGAGGGATGGCGCGGTTCACACCTTCAAGAGCCTGTCGACTCCATCGAATCCTGCCCTTTGCGTACTCAACGGTCTGGAGTCCATCAAGACGCCAGCCCGTTCCAGAATTGTGCATGGTTCAACGGTCGCGACGAATGCCCTGCTCGAGCGAAAGGGAGCACACACCGCTCTTGTAGTGACCAAAGGGTTTCGGGATATGCTGCTCATTGGGCGGCAAACTCGAACCCATCTTTACGATGTATTCGCTGATCGGCCGGCTCCTTTAATACCACCTGCACGATGTTTTGAAGTCACGGAACGCGTCGACTACCAAGGACGAGTCGTAGTTCCCCTCCACAAAGAGGAGCTCGATGCGACCATATCGACCCTGCATGAGCTACAGGTAGAAGCCATCGCTGTGAGTTTCTTATTCTCCTTTGTCCATCCTGACCATGAGCGTTGGGTTGCTGATCGCCTTCGAGAGGCTGGGTTCTTTGTCACCGCTTCCCATGAATTGATTCCAGAGTTTCGTGAGTACGAAAGGACCAGCACGACTGCAATCAACGCCTATGTCTCTCCCATTCTTCACCGGTATCTTTCAGATTTGGAAAATCTAATCGGTGCAACGGAATTCTTCATTTTGCAATCCAATGGAGGCCGGCTCTCCGTTCCACAGGCCAAAGGGCAGGGGGTGCGATCCATTCTTTCAGGCCCTGCTGGAGGCGTGGTCGGGGCCAGACAAGTCGCCAAGTTGGCAGGCTTTGCTCAAAGCATCACATTCGATATGGGCGGGACATCGACTGATGTTTCCCTTGTCAAAAATTCTATTCAAGTCACCACTGAGGCCAAAGTCGGGGGGCTGCCAATTCGTGTCCCGGTGATAGATATCCACACCGTCGGATCGGGAGGTGGGTCTATCGCCCATCATGATTTAGGAGGCGGGCTTCGCGTCGGACCTCAAAGTGCGGGGGCTGATCCTGGTCCCATTTGCTATGGGCGAGGGGGAGGTCAACCCACTGTCACCGATGCGAATCTGATACTTGGGCGACTGCCGGCTGACGGGTTTCTTGGCGGGGCCATGCAATTGGATCAAGTCCAGGCCGAGGTTGCTCTAGAAAAATTGGCGAAGGAGATTCGCCTAGAACCAGCTCCGGGATTTAATCTTGGGCAAACGATGGCCTTAGGGATAATCCAGATTGTCAACGCGCATATGGAACGGGCTGTGCGAGTCATATCGGTCGAACGGGGACATGATCCACGGGATTTCGTCTTTGTGTCCTTTGGCGGTGCGGGGGGCGTTCATGCTTGCGATCTTGCCAGGCAGTTAAACATTCGACGCGTATTAGTCCCTCCGATGGCCGCGACCCTTTCAGCCCTGGGAATGCTGATGGCTGACATACAATTGGATTACGTCCAAACCGTGATGGTTCCTGGTCACACACCTTACGATGAGCTGGACGCCCGAAGACAGACATTGGTAGAGCAAGGGTTGAAGGATTTAAAACAACAGGGAGTCCAAGAGGAACAAAGCGTCATTGTGTGCGAATTAGACATGCGTTATCGAGGACAATCCTTTGAGCTTGTTGTGCCTTTGACTCCGGACTTCAGGAATCAATTTGATGACATTCATCGCGAACGCTACGGGTTCGACCATACCGACGCGCCAACAGAGATTGTCAATTTACGTGTTCGTGCAGTGGGGTATACCAATCCTCCCCATCTTCGTCGGATAAAGCCCGGGTCTTCGGATCCCGCTGAAGCGTTTTGGTGCCAACGGCCTGTTGCCTTGACCAAAGGTGTGGAAGACGTGCCCCACTATCGAGGGAATCTATTGAAGCCAGGTCACCGTCTCTCGGGGCCTGCCATTATTGTGCAGGAGGACACCACCGTCTATCTCGGCCAGACCGATATGGCGGTCGTGGATGAATATCGAAATCTTCTCATCGATGTGGGAGTCGATGAATGAGAGATCCCATTAGTGTAGAAATAATGAAAAACCTGTTTGCGTCCGTCGCTGAAGAAATGGGAGTGCGTCTGCAGCGGGCGGCCTATTCCCCCAATATCAAGGAACGTTGCGACTTTTCCTGTGCCCTCTTCGACGCGGAGGGACGACTGATCGCCCAAGCGGAGCACATCCCTGTGCATTTAGGAGCCATGCCGCTGTCCGTTCAAGCCTGCCTGCAGGCACTAGCGTTTTCTCCGGGTGATGTGGCGATGGTGAATGATCCGTATCAGGGGGGAACCCACCTGCCGGATATCACCCTTGTTTCTCCAATTTTTATGGACACAAGCGAAGAGCCGAAGTTATTGGGATTTGTGGCGAACCGTGCTCACCATGCCGATGTGGGAGGGATGTCCGCCGGTTCCATGCCTCTGGCCGAGGAACTGTATCAAGAAGGACTTATTATTCCCCCTCTGAAGTTGGTTCATGAAGGCCACATCAATCAGGATGTGTGGCGATTGTTACTCGCCAACGTTCGGACACCTGATGAGCGAGCTGGAGATCTTCATGCTCAACTTGCGGCGAACCGCACCGGGATTGAACGAATGCTCGGACTGGTTGATCGCTATGGAATCGACCGGGTCAAAGAGGATATGGAAGATTTATTGCAATATAGTGAGGACATGACTCGCCGGCTTCTTCAGGACTTACCCAATGGAACCTACCGGTTCCAGGACGTGTTGGATGATGATGGCCTTACAGGAGATCCCGTGACGATATGCGTGAGTGTGACGATTACGGGTGATGAGGCGAATGTGGATTTTACCGGATCGGATTTCCAACGAAGAGGCAGTATCAATGCGGTGTATCCGATTACCCTCTCGGCAACCGCCTATGTCTTTCGCTGTCTGCTCGGCCTTGATATTCCCGCAAATAGTGGCTGTCTCGTGCCGATTCGTGTGATTGCTCCGGAGGGGACGGTGGTGAATGCTCGTCGACCTGCGGCTGTCGCGGGAGGCAACGTCGAAACCGCTCAACGAATTGTTGATGTGGTATTAGGAGCATTGGCACAAGCCTGCCCCGAGCGTGTTCCGGCTGCTAGCCAAGGGACAATGAATAATCTCACCATTGGCGGATGGGATGAGGATCGACAACAACCCTTTGCCTATTACGAAACCCTCGGTGGCGGGATGGGGGCTCGTCCGACAGGCGACGGCGCAAGTGCCATTCACTCTCACATGACGAATACGATGAATACGCCGGTGGAGGCTCTGGAATATGCCTATCCCTTTCGTGTCACCCGGTATGCGGTACGTGGTGAATCAGGAGGGAATGGACACCACCGCGGCGGAGATGGAATTTCCCGGGACGTGGAGATGCTTGCACGAGCCAAGGTAACGATTTTATCTGACCGCCGAAGGAAAGGACCTTATGGCCTTGACGGGGGACATCCCGGACAGCCAGGCCGGAATCGGCTGCTTCGAGAGGGGCAAACTCGAGAATTACCCGGAAAATGTCAGTTTGAAGTCCAAGCGGGCGATGTGTTGAAAATCGAAACACCCGGCGGAGGAGGATACGGAGAACCCAAGTGATATGCCAACATCTAATTCTGTTATCACTTTCCCCCCAGGGGGAGAGGGCTGGGATGAGGGGGAAATCATCAAACGTTCAAAGTCCATAAATGAAACCAAACGAGCAAGAGATTCCACAGACTCAAATATCAAAAAAAGGAGCGGCAATGGCGGAAGATATGCAAGTGGAAACAGATCCGGAACGACTGACACTATTGTACGAACGGTTCAAAGACGTCTGCCTGGTTGAAAAAGAAGTCTGGAAGGAAATATATATGCCTCGCCAGGTGAACAAAGGAGCTATACTGACTAACGTGCAGGAACGCTACGATGTCCTCATCGATGATCCGGAGATAGAGGACACGCTTGAGGCCAATATTCCCCTCGGTAGCCAGGCCTTAGGGGCGGCGATTCAAGAGTACAAAATTCATATTCGCTTTGTGAAAAAATAAATTTTCACAAAAATTTTTCGTTTAGGCGCATTTTTTGGCCACACAATCAATGATCCTTCCCCTTATCCTCCTTTGGTTTTTTAACACCTCCTGCGCCTCCCCACCGCATCTCCGGGACTCTCCACCAACTCGCGTAGAAATCATTCACAAAGATTATCAATCTTTAGCGAAATGTGTGACTCAGAAAATTGAGGTGTCCGGTGTGGCGAGAAAAGCTCGAATGAACGTCAATGAAGCACAAAAAGTGGTAAGGGTGTCTGAGCCGTTTGGATTTGTTCAAAATAGCAATACATTTGAATTTCTGTTTATCCAGATAAAGGAAAATCAGACCAAAGTCGAGAGCTATGGGTATGAAACGATGGTCGGACGGGCTCATTACCCGAACCAGATTTGGCCCTATGTGATGGAATGTGCGGGAATGAAAAATTCCGGAACCAAAGCAACCTTTCCGGGAACCAGGTAATAACGGGCCTTCTTCACAAATTCCTTGTTGAGGTTCAAGCGGGCTCAATTGATGTCTTCTTTGGTTGTATTTCAATTTGAATAAAGTAAAATATTGGAATTGACATTGAGTCAGAATATTGGACTGGAATCATTATCTGTTGCCTCTTGTATTTCTGAACAGACCTTGCCCGCGTAACGCAAATTTTTTTGAGAAAGGATCTCTATGCGGCTTAGACTCATGTTCATGCTAGTTGTGTGCAGTTTTGCTGTATGGGGGTGTCCTACCGTCCCAACTAAAAAACCCGTAAGCTTGCCACCGGCTCCCGAGAAACCCCTATCCGAAATGACAATTCAAGAGTTAGCCGGTAAATGGAAATATGAAGAGGGGCATGTGGTCTATCCACTGACGCTTGATGAGGAGGGCAGGGGAACCTACGAGTGGAAAGAGGGACGGTTTGAAACCACCAGTCTTTCAAACGGAGTATGGCAAGGAACGTGGCATCAGGAGGGAAACGATCGGGAGGGAGGATTTGAACTTCAGTTACACCCCGATCTGCAATCCGCTACCGGGAGCTGGTGGTACACCCGGATTGGGACCGATCAAGATCCACTTGAGCCAGGTGGCAACTTTTCGCTTCGACGAGTCCAGGCCGGATTGTGAAGGCTAGAGTGAACATGCTCTCAATATGTGGCTGAGCTCTACCAGCATAACGCCACCATCTCTTCAATAGCTTCCGCAAAAAAATATGCAATCTTGTTCCTCACCATTACTGGGATTTCTTACGAGTGATTGTCATTCCGACTCTCCAAACCTCCACTTGGCCTCTTCCTGATTTATTGTGTAGAAATTTTCGGCATGGGTCTTTTTGTTGGCTTAGCTATTTTGAAACAAATCGCACATCCCGCTAGACAGTTGCTAGAGTGGTGATAACACAGTAAGATCGCCGTTGGCGATAAACATTGAGGACGAAGAAAGAGTCTTAAGAGGCCGGAAATCAAGAATTCTAAGGATTGGGAAAAATGTATTCGGTGCCTTACCTGGTTTATCATCACTGTGACAATCTGGTTTGGAGGTTCGGGAATCTCCCGGGCAAATTTCGAAGCCCGGCAGACTATAAACAAAGGGACTGTTGAGCTCGGCTTCCAAACCGGGTATTGGCAGGCGAATACCGGACTTGGGAATGCCGATTCTTCAAACCGGAGTGCGGTCTTTTTCCTTCCCCAAATTGGTTATGTTCTCACGGATGAACTCGAAGCCGGGTATTTCAGTGGAGCATGGGAAGTGTTCTTAGAACCGGTCGGGGCTCATTTTATCAAACCCTTTAGTGCCTCCCTGTTTGGTGGAACGTTTAATGTGAAATATGATTTTCTCTCATTTGGTCGATGGATGCCCTACTGGGATGCCGGGTTTGGAGCAGCATGGACGGATTTAGCTCCTCGAATCCCTGAGGAAAGCGGTCAATTTCAGTTTATTGTGCAGACTGGGATTGGCGTACAATATTTCACCACCGAGAGATCGGCGCTGTCTGCGGGGGTTCGCTTTCACCACCTCTCGGACGGAGGGATTGGTGATCGCAATGTTGGTATCAATGCCTGGTTATTCTTGCTTGGTTTTTCCTTCTATACTCCCTGAATCCCGAATAGTCGTCTGAGAGGGCGGCACTGGCCCTTTGTCCGTCTGCAAGGGAAATGTTACTTTTCTGGAAATCAAGGCGTCTGATGGTCATATTGAGAAAGCTCAATCCAAAATGAAGGAGGCAAGCCATGAATCGGTCATCTAAGCCCGCATTGATCTTCTTAGCCATGACTCTTCTTTGGCCCGCGCTTGTTCAGGCGGAAACTCTGGCCATGCTCAATTATGAAAGCAAGAAGGGGAACCCGATTCGCCAAGAGGGAATATCGATCATTGATGTCGACCCGAACTCTTCAACGTACGGTCAGACTCTTATGGACATTCCTCTTCCTCACAATCTTGTCGGGCATCACATCTTTTACAATAGGGACGCGACCAAGGCCTACCTCACCGCACTGGGGAAAAGTGAACTGCGCGTCATCGATATGATGCGGTTTCCCTACCGGATGAAAGTCGTGGAGGTTCCGGGGTGTCGTCAAGGGGAGGACATCATATTCTCCAATGACAACAAAACCTGGTATTTGACCTGTATGGGTTCTCAGAGGGTTGTGGTCGGGGACGCGATCGCGGACAAGCCGACGAGAACGATTGAATTGCCCAAGCCGTATCCCCATGGCATTGCAGTACATGACGGTCTCGACCGTCTCCTTGTGACCAGCACGGTGCGCCCCTCTGATCTTGGCGATGCCGGTGAAACGATCACGGTGATCGAAGCCAGTACCGGCAAGATAATGTCCACTCACAAGGTGTCGGCCAAAGATTCTCCCTCCGGTGAGGCACCGGTGGAAGTTCTTTTCAAACCGGGCTCGAATCCGCCAATGGCCTACATCACTAACATGTACGGTAGCACCCTATGGACGGCTACGTGGGATTCGGCGAAGAAAGATTTTTTCGTCAACATTGCGGTCGATTTTTCGGAGCATAATGTCGGGATCCCGCTTGAGATGTACTTCAATAAGGCTGTGGATCGTCTCTATGTGACGACGGCAAAGCCAGGCTCACTCCATGTATTCGATATCAGTGAGAATCCCCAGAAGCCGAAGCTTTTAGAAACCCTCCCGGCTGGGGCGGGCGCCCATCATGTGGCGTTTACCAAGGATTGGAGCTACGCCTACGTCCAGAACGCTCTACTGAACCTTCCAGGGTTAAGCGAGGGATCGATTACAGTCATTGATCTTCAGAAAAAGACGGTGGTCGGAAGCATCGACACCTTCAATGCGAAGGGGCTTAATCCCAACTGCATGGTCCTTCTCCCAGAGTGGAATAACCCCGCCGGCCATTAAGGCTTCTGATTAGGGAGAGGGATAGGGACGCGGGGAATGAAGGGTGGTGAAATGCCTTGAAGTATTAATTTACACCTTTGTTCATCCTGTGCAGAACTTTTTAATGTCGTCAGTGACACATCGAGGAAGTTGGTAGGATCCTGCACTGGTTAAGTCAATCAACCCATCCAGATACAACACATCTCAAAAGGCACAAAACCGGAAAAAACTATGAGCCCCATATCAGCCACCGGGGGTTCTCACTCTTAGCCGGTAATTCTTTAATAGTAAACTGCTTGAATATCTAGGGTTGACTCACCGCCACCTCGCCGACCTGAGCATCGGGTGATTCATTCGACGTAGGACTATCCTTCTGCAGAGCGAGAGTCAGAACTTCCTCAATTGATTCAGGAAAGAGGAACTTGATCTCATTCCGAACGGCCTCGGGAATATCTTTCAAGTCTTTTTCATTGGCCTTTGGAAGAAGAATTCGTCGGATACCGGAGCGATGAGCGGCAAGCACTTTTTCTTTGATACCCCCCACGGGTAATACCAGCCCGCTCAAACTGATTTCTCCCGTCATGGCGGTGTCCTTTCGTGCAGGCATGCGCAAAAATACGGAGGCGAGCGCTGTGGCCATGGTCACGCCTGCTGACGGGCCGTCTTTGGGAATGGCTCCTTCCGGGACGTGAATATGGACTCCATTTCGCTTGAACAGGGAAATATCAAGCCCCATGGATTCGGCGCGAGACCATAAGTAGCTTCGGGCAGCTTGGGCGGATTCCTGCATGACTTCACCAATATGACCGGTTATGGTTAAATCACTTCCTCCGGGCAGGAGACTGCTTTCCACGTAAAGCACGTCGCCGCCAGCTTCAGTCCATGCCAAACCGGTGGCCACCCCAATGGGTAACTCCTTGCGAGCTTCCTCTGGCATGAACCGTTCTACGCCGAGCCAATCTCCCAGGCCTTCGCGTTGGATGATTATGGCCTCCGCGGGGGTATCGAGGGTGTTCTCGGCTAAATGAAGTGCGACCTTCCGGGTCAGGCGACCCAACATTTGTTCCAATTGTCGCACACCGGCCTCCCTCGTGTACCGCTGGATGATGTGGGCAAGACTTTTGTCTTCTAGGTTGACCTGATCAAATGTCAGCCCCGCTTCTTCCAGCCTTCGTGGCCATAAATATCGTCGAGCGATTTCTTGTTTCTCTTGTTGGCTATAGCCTGGCAACCGAATGACCTCCATTCTGTCAAGGAGAGGACGGGAAACGGTGTCTAAGGTATTGGCTGTCGTGATAAACATCACTTTGGACAGATCAAACGGAAGGTCCAGATAGTTGTCCCGGAATGTATGATTTTGTGCCGGATCTAATATCTCTAACAGAGCTGATGCGGGATCACCACGAAAATCACGGCCGACCTTGTCGACTTCGTCGAGCATCACGACGGGGTTTTTTGCCGCAGCACGTCGTAATGCCTGAATGATTCTCCCCGGCATGGCCCCGACGTAGGTGCGTCGATGTCCTCGTAATTCCGCTTCGTCATGTAACCCACCCAAACTGATTCGTTCAAACACCCTCCCGAGGGCGCGGGCGATCGATTGGCCCAAACTGGTTTTTCCCACGCCGGGAGGCCCCACTAAACACAAAATGGGGGCTTTGGCGGAAGGATTCAATTTCAATACCGCCAGGTGCTCAAGGATCCTTTCTTTCACATCCTGAATGCCATAATGATCCTCGTCCAGGACCTGGCGGACGCGGGATAATTCTAAGCTATCTTCAGTGGTTTTGGTCCAAGGCAGCTCTAAAACCAGCTCTAAATAGCTACGGATGACCTGGTGATCGGGAGCGGTCGGAGGGAGTTTCGTCAGGCGTTTGACTTCTCGCGTCGCCTCCTTCTTCACGTCTTCAGGCAAATCGGTTTCTTCTATTCGTTTTTTAAGTTGGCCGACATCACTTTCTTCGTGATCGCCTTCAATCTCACCCAGTTCCTGTTGGATCTCTTTGAGTTGTTGACGAAGGAAATATTCGCGTTGGGATTTTCCGATTTCGGCCTGAGCCTGGCTGGCGATCTGGTGGCGAAGTTTGAGAATTTGCAGTTCATGGGATAACGCTGCATAGACTTGACGTAACACTTCGACCTGTTGGGATTGCTCCAATAAGGCTTGGAGTCGCTCCACGCTCAGGTTTAAGAGGGAGACCAGGCGATAGGCAATTGATAGCGGATTCTTTTCTGCCCTCAGGACATTCACAATTTCCGAAGCGCCTTGGGAAGTAATGAGTTCCGGTAATTGATCCAATAGGTCCAACAAAGCACGGTGCAAGGCCTCGACTTCGGGTTCGGAGTCGGTTGGGACTGGTAAAGGCCGGGCACGCGCATTTATAAATGGATCATTTTGCTCTTCCTTGAGCAAGACCATTCGCTCCACGCCCTGAACTAAGACATGGATGTGACCTTCCGCTGTTTTTCCCGTTTGTTTGATGACCGCCTTGGTTCCAATTTGATACAGGTCCTCGAACGAAGGGTCCTCTTTTTCGGAGTCGCGTTGGGCGGCGAGCACGATTTCTTTTTCTTCGGTATCCATGGCGGCTTCGACCGCGGCCCTCGAGCGATCCCGTCCAATTGTAAACGGGACTAACGTATCGGGAAACAATACCGTCCGCTTCACCGGAACGACGGGTAAGGTTGTAATCAATGATTCTTCTGACATATTGCTCTCATTATGTGAGATTCGTGAATAAGTGTTTTTCCCAGGGTTATAGGCGGATGAATGTCAACTGAGTGGACATATGTGGAGATAGCCACAAATTCGAGTGAGTCAACCTTTTTGATCGAATATCTAGCATGCTTTCAAAATCAAGGGGTTGGAAAGTCATTGTTTCATGTTCCAAGTTTCAGGTTTCAGGTGGGAAGAAGGGAGGAATCGAATGGCAAAAACGGGGGTTGGGATGCTCCGTGATTCCAATTTCGGCCCTTTTCGACCTTCTTGATTCTGTGACACTTCATTTCCGAATTTGAGCCCTTTAACCCATAGACTTTGATTAATGGAGGGTTGACAGCAAGGGCAAAGAGGAGTAAAAGTCATTGGTTAGTGATTACTCACTTATAAAGACTATGAAACCACCTAATTCTCGGATTTCGGGAAGCGAGCGAAAGGCCAGTCTTATTAAAGCGGCGACGGTGTTGTTCGCCGCAAAAGGATTTAACGGAACAAAAACGAGGGAAATTGCGGAAAGAGCCGGGGTGAGTGAAGCCCTAGTGTTTAAACACTTCCCGACTAAAAAGCACCTCTACGAAGCTATCCTGGCTGAACAATCACCAGTCCCTCGAATGTTATCCGAGGTAAAAAAACTGGCAGACCGACGAGAAGATGCCCAGGTTTTCACTCTCATCGCCAATACCATCATTCTTCATGGAGTACCAGATCCAGACCTCATGCGATTGCTCCTGTTTAGTGCGCTTGAAGGACACAAGCTGTCTGATATGTTTTTCCAGAATCACGTTCGGGTTTTCCATGAATTCTTGGCAAAATACATCGACAAGCGAATCCAGGACGGGGCCTTTCGAAAAGTGGACTCGCTGTTGGTAGCCAGAGCCTTTATGGGCATGTTGATCGAACATCGGCTGCTTACCCTTCTCTTTCGAATGCCTGTGTCAACCCCCCCGGAATATATTGTCACCACCTTTGTTGATCTTTTTTTAGACGGAATCCGGGCTAATTCTGGGCCGGAGCGAAAACCTCCGGTCAGGGGTCGGAACAAGAATCGGGCGAAACGGACTTCTGACCCCAAGCGATGATCTGATGAATTACGTGGCTCTCAAGATGCTCTTTGGTGACCGGGCCAAGTATCTCATGCTCCTTGCCGGGTTGACCTTTTCGACCATGTTGATTGTTCAACAAGGTTCAATCTTCTGGGGGCTGATGATCTGGTCGCAGTCCGGCATTAGTAACATCAATGTACCGGTTTGGGTCACGGATCCGGAAATCAACCAGGTCGAGGAGGTCAAGCCCTTGGCTGATACCGCCGTGACTGTAGTCCGAAGCGTTCCCGGAGTGGAATGGGCGGTCCCTCTCTACAAGGGGCTGCAGCGGGCGAGACTCGCCGACGGTAATTATGAGCAGATTTCCCTGGTCGGATTGGATGCCACTACTCTCATTGGCCGGCCCGCAAAGATTCTTGAAGGACGGATCGAAGATTTGCGGGCTCCGGAGACTGTCGTCATTGACCAGTGGGCAGTGGAACGATTGGGAGGTCCTGAGAAAATCAGAGTTGGGACAGTATTTGAAATCAATGATCGCATCGCACGGGTTGTGGGTATTGCCAGTACTCAAAAAAGCTTTCAAAACGTTCCGTATGTCTATACCACCTACGATCGGGCTTTGGCCTATACACCGCCAGAACGGCGCAAATTGTCCTATGTTCTCGCCAAGCCGGTCGAAGGCGTCACCCCGGAGACTCTGGCCAGACGCATTCAAGCGGAAACGAAATTAGGTGCCTATACGGCAGATGAGTTTGGATGGAAGACCGTGACCTGGGTCCTGGAGAATACGGGGATCGGGGTAAATTTTGGGACAACGGTGTTGTTGGGATTTATCGTCGGGATGGCCATCGCCGGCCAGACGTTTTACCTTTTCACGGTAGAGAACTTAAAGCAGTTTGGCGCACTGAAAGCGATTGGCGCCAGCACGGGAATGCTGGCGCGGATGATCCTTCTCCAAAGTTTTACGGTTGGATTTATCGGGTTCGGTGTGGGTGTTGGACTAGCCACCTTTTTTGGCTTGACGGTTGCGGGGGAAGGCCGCTTACCGTTTATTGAAACCTGGCCACTGCTGGTTGGAGTTTTTATTGCCTTGGTCAGTATCTGTTCGATTTCCAGCGCGATCAGCATTCACAAATTGGCCAAGCTGGAGCCCGCAATTGTGTTTCGAGGATAGCGATGACGGATATCGAAGATTCAGAAAACCGTTCGACCTCACCCATTTTGGTTCGGGCAAGAGGCGTGACAAAAAGTTTTGGAGAAGATGACGCGCGTATTCCAGTTCTGAAGGGGGTGGATCTGGATGTGGCGACGGGAGAGATCCTCCTTCTGGTGGGACCTTCCGGAAGCGGAAAAACCACTCTGCTCTCCGTAATCGCAGGAATTCTTGATTTGGATGAAGGGGAGGTGACCGTGCTGGGAAAATCCATTCCGGGGTTATCCTCTTCTGACAAAACAGAGTTCCGAAGTAAAAATTTTGGATTCATATTTCAAGAATTCAATCTCCTGCCCACTCTCACAGCGGCGGAAAATGCGGCGGTGCCGTTGTTGATTCAGGGAGTACCCAAAAAACAGGCTTTGAGTCGTGCGATTGAGACGCTCACGGAATTAGGGTTGGGTGAACGAATCCAATCCCTCCCCTCTAAATTATCCGGGGGAGAGAAACAACGTGTGGCCATTGCGCGTGCTTTGGTTAGTGAACCGCAGCTTCTTTTATGTGATGAACCCACGGCGAATCTCGATGCCCATACCGGCCACAAAGTGGTGGAACAATTACAAAAGACTGGCAAACGATCAGATCGGGCGGTGATCATTGTGACTCATGATTCTCGCATTTTTGAATTTGGTGACCGGGTCGTCCATATGGACGATGGCCAAATCCATCAAGTACTCCAGACCAATGGTGGGAATTCCTGATGATCTTGAAGCGCTTGAGTTTCTGGGCCGCTCTTGCTGGTATTGTCTTGGCCATTGCGGTTCTTTTGATGAAGGGGAAGGACCCTGTGCCTCCCCCCCCTGTGGAGCCACCTCCACAAAATCCCTATTCGGAAACGGTCGCAGCTTCAGGGATTATTGAAGCGGTCAATGAAAATGTACGAATTGCTCCGCCTGTCGATGGCATGGTTGTGAAGGTATTCGTCGCAGTGGGGGATACTGTCAGGAAGCAAGATCCGCTCTTTCAGCTAGATGGTCGGGAGCTACGGGCCCAACTGCGGACCCGGGAAAATGCCATTCCTTCTGCGGTCGCCCGAATTGGGGAACAGCAAATCCGACTGAAAGACCTGAAAGATCAACTCGGGCGATTTCGAGCGGTCCAGGATCGGCGAGCGGTCAGCGAGGATGATGTCCGGAGAAAGTGGCACGAAGTCGAGGTCGCCAAACGAGCCTTGATGCGGGCGAAGGCTGATCTCAATTTAATTCGGACCCAGCAGGAAGAGACTCAGTCCTTGCTTGATCGGCTGACGGTTCGCGCTCCCCGTTCCGGAACGGTGCTTCAGGTCAATATCCGTGCTGGTGAGTATGCCCAGGGAGCGGCCCAAGACCCCGTGATTCTCCTGGGAGATATTGAGACCCTACAAATTCGTGCCGACATCGATGAAGTGAACGCGCCACTGGTCCAACCTGGAAGCCCAGCTGTGGCTTATCTGAAAGGTTCAACAGAACGTGCGATACCGTTGGAGTTTATTCGAATTGAACCGTTTATCGTTCCGAAGCGGTCACTCACTGGAGATAATGCCGAACGCGTCGACACCCGTGTTCTTCAAGTGATTTACGGTTTACAAAAACCTGATTTCCCTGTCTACGTCGGTCAGCAGGTGGATGTCTTCATTAAACGGAATGATGTCCCCATAGAAAATGGTTCCTTATTGAAGGAGGAAAATTTACGTGATGAAAAACAATCCAAGACCACCAGTGCTGAATAATTACGCCATCATTGGCTTCATCCTCCTCCTTTCGATGAGCGGTTGTCTGGTTGGCCCGGATTACGAACGTCCGGAGGTCGAGGTGCCCACAGAATGGAAGGCCCTGGACTCGGCTGACCTTGAAAAGGGGCCTCGGATGATCACAGAAATTCTCCCCGAGGCGGAATGGTGGGAAGCCTTTGAAAACGATGAGTTGAGCTGGTTTATCGGAATGGCGCTGCGCAAGAATCATAACGTGCGCGAGGCGGCATTTCGGGTGCTGGAGGGCAGAGCCAATATCGTCTCATCGGGCGCCTCTTTGTACCCTCAGTTTAACATGAATGGGTCCTGGACCGAAGTTGGGCTGTCTAGAACTCTTTTCCCCGGAGAAACAGAAAATGGGGAGCCAAAGTTTCCTCTTGCCGGTTCAACGTTCGGGTTGGGCAGAGCGGTCATTGACCTCAGTTGGGAACTGGATTTATGGGGTCGAATTCGTCGTGGCGTGGAAGCGGCCTCGGCTGATATGGATGCATTGGAAATGGATCGCCGGGCGGTGGCCTTGTCACTCATTAGCGAAGTGGGGCAAACGTATTTCCGCATTCGGGAGTTCGATGAACAAATTGAAATCGCGGAAAAAAACTTAAGAATTCGGCAAGATTCCCTGGACATCATCAGTAGTCGGGCGGAGGCAGGATTGGCTTCCGACCTTGACGTTCGACGAGCCGAAGTGCTGGTTGCGGAAACGTCTGCTGGAATTCCGGAGCTTGAACGACTTCGAGCCATCCAGATTCATCGGTTGGAGGTTTTGACAGGGGCTCCGCCCGATTCCATTCCTTTTTTCCCAAAGCCTCTTCGGGAAGTGGTCAGACAACCAGCCATTCCCGTTGGCCTGCCCTCCGATCTCCTGACTCGGCGTCCGGATATTCTCCAAGTTGAACAGACCCTCATCGCAGCGAATGCGCGAATTGGAGAGGCCCGCGCGCATTTCTTCCCGACGGTCTCTATCACCGGTTCGGGAGGATTTACCACAACAGAATTTGCGCAATGGTTTGACTGGCGAAGCCGGTCATTTAACTTTGGACCCTCCGTGACCTTGCCCATTTTCCTGGGGGGAGCCAATGAGGCGCGGCTGGAAGCCGCCGAAGCCAAATACCATCAAATGTTGGAGAAATATCAGCAAACGATCCTTGTGGCGTTCCAGGAAGTCGCGGATCTGCTCGTGGCGCTCCAGACTCGGAACCGTCAACTGGACAGTCAGCGAAAACAGGTGAAAGCGGCTGAACTAGCTAGGGAGTTGGCCGAGATTCGGTATCGGGAAGGTTTAGTGACCTACCTTGATGTTTTGGAAGCCCAGCGGAGCGTTCTGAATGCCGAGTTGTCGCTGGTTCAAACCGAACGGGCCCGTCTGACAGAAATGGTGGGCTTGTTTAAAGCGGTGGGAGGAGGATGGGACCCTCATTCCTGACTGAAACAAATTATTTTGGAGGCAGGACTTCTGCATTCAGTTGAAGAAGATTCTGTTTGATCTTCTGGTGAAAGGAAGATTGGCCGGGTTGACCCGAATAGAATTGGGTAAGTCGAAGCTCTTGGCTCAGATAGCCTCCGATGATGGTTGTGGCCCTCTTTACCCATTGTTCCCATTCGATTTTCTGACCATACAAAATTTCAAATTCCTCTTTGAGCAGCTCCGTGTTCCGGCGAAAGACCGAAAACTCCGCTGCCAGACCAGATAAGTCGGCTGCTCGAACGGCATTTTCTTCGGTCGTCGTGCAGGAGGCTTCACGAGTGGTGCAAAGGATAGCCTTTTCTACATTTTCAATAAATCCGTCTGGGAAAGGCTTTTTCTCAAGAATATCCCGCGCAATCCTGGCCGACAAGGCTTCTTTAGATTCAAAGCCCAATTTTTCATGATCCTGATGGTATCCTGCGTCATGAAACAGCAACGCGCAGTAGACGATGGAATCATCAATCGGTATATTCTCATCCCGACATTCTTGGGCAATTTTCAACCCTGTCAGTGCAGCCGACAAGGCATGGCCAAAATTGTGGTAGGGGAGGTGGGGGCTATAATAGTCTGAAGCTGCTTGTTCTAAATCAGCGTCTCTCATCATCTTTGCGTTTTGTTGCCTTTCTTGTCTGGCTAGCATATTGGAACAGGTATTTCCTTTCAGCCTAACACAAATTCCCTTGATTCGCCTACAGAAATGGTCGATTAACTGGGATTCGAAAAGGGAATCCTAGACCACGGTTTCCATTGGCATTCTAAACGAGAAGTTTATTCAGTCAACTGAAATGTTATACCTTTTGATTTTGCTTGTGGTGAATAGGTGAAGTTACCTGCCATTCCAAAAGGAAAAATGGCTAAATTTCCCACGGTCATACGAAACAATAATTTTACTGGATTCCTCTGGAATGGCACGATAGACTCATGATGTATGTTCGGCAAATATAAGAAAATTCTAAACCTTTAGCGGACGAGAGTCCCATGTCACAACCTCCCACCATCACGATTGAACACATTGCGAATTTTGTTGGTCAAGAAGTGAAACTCCAGGGTTGGTTACGACACCGCCGTTCGAAGGGGAAATTGCACTTTTTGCAGATACGGGATGGAACCGGAGAGATGCAAGCGATTGTCAGTAAGGCGGATGTCGGGGACGAACAATTTGAGGCGTCCGGTCATTTGACGCAAGAGTCGTCGCTGGTATTGAGCGGAATTCCTCGTGCCGATGAAAGGGCTCCCGGTGGATTCGAGCTTGATGTGAAGACGATTCAGAAAGTTCATATCGCCGAACCTTTTCCGATTCAACCGAAGGAGCATGGAACAGGATTTTTAATGGAACACCGTCATCTCTGGCTCCGTTCACGACGGCAACATGCCATTTTGCGTATTCGACATGAAATCATCAGCGCCTGCCGGGACTTTTTTGATGATCAAGGATTCACATTAATTGACACCCCGATTTTCACTCCTAATGCCTGCGAAGGCACCACGACACTCTTCCAAACCCAGTATTTCGACCAAACGGCTTATTTGGCGCAAAGCGGGCAACTGTATGGTGAAGCCGCCGCGGCGGCCTTCGGCAAGATCTATTGTTTCGGTCCGACGTTTCGTGCGGAGAAGTCAAAGACTCGCCGGCACTTAATGGAATTTTGGATGGTGGAACCAGAAATGGCCTTTGCGGAACTCGCGGATGCTATGGATTTGGCGGAAAGTCTTTTAACGACCGTGGTTTCACGCGTTCTTGACCGGCGACGTCCTGAATTGGCGGTGCTTGAACGTGATGTCTCAAAATTAGAGGCTGTCACGTCTCCGCTTCCGCGAATGACCTATCAAGAGGCCATTGAGGTTCTCGCCAGTAAAGGAAAGGCGATTCCATTTGGTGATGACTTTGGAGGCGAGGACGAAACGGTGCTGGCACAGGCGTTTGACAAACCCGTTATCGTTCATCGATACCCTGCGGCGATCAAGGCCTTTTACATGGAAAGCGATCCCCATTCACCTACTCTGGCACTGTGTATGGATGTCTTAGCCCCGGAAGGGTATGGCGAAATCATTGGCGGTGGACAGCGAATTCATGATTATGAAAAATTGCTCTCTAAAATTCGAGAACACCAGCTTCCTGAAGAAGCCTTTCGTTGGTACTTAGATTTGCGGCGATATGGGTCTGTTCCTCATGCAGGGTTTGGTATGGGAATCGAACGGGTGGTGGCCTGGATTTGTGGGCTAGAACATGTTCGGGAAACTATTCCGTTTCCTCGCATGTTATACACTTTGTACCCTTGACAGGGTAATCTCAAATTTCAGATCTCAAATCTTAAATTTAACTCAGCCCCCCCCTGCCTCTGGCTGGGTGATTTCAGATATCAGACCCCAGATTTTAAATCTCGAAATTCAGGGTTTTTTCAGTTTCAATGAAAAAAATATCCTAAGTGGAAAACCTAAATTTTCTGTCCTGTTTTAGGGTTTGAATTTCGATGATTTCCCTGATTTGAGGCTCCTTTTCGTAATTTATCCTACCTTTTTTAGTACGCAATGTACTTCCCTAGAAAATTCGAAAAGCCCTGTCAATCCTGATGAAGTCAATTTGTCAACCCAAATAATTCAGGAGGTAAATTTCCCTAAATCTTTTGCCTGAACCTTGAAACCTGAAACTTGAAACCCCTTTCTTAGATTTTCCACGTGTGTCTACAAATAGACGCTCCCCTGTTGCCTATACAACACATAGTGCTTGACATCTTTATCTAATCCTTTATACTGTGCGGTGTCAGGAAGTGGTTTAATGTGGGAATCGAACCCAATCAATGGGTTATGAGTATGAACATGTGCCTGTCCTTCTCAAGGAAGTGCTTTTTTGGTTACACCCAAGGCCGGGTGGTCGATATGTGGATTGCACTTTAGGCACAGGTAAAACAGCACTTTCCATATTGAGGCAAAGTGATACTCCTTCTTATCTATTGGGCATTGACCGGGATCCTAAAGCCCTGGAAATGAGCCGCCGGACTTTAGCGGAGTACAACGCTGTGGTCCATTTGAAGCACGGAAACTTTTCCTGCTTAAAAAAAATGGCGGTTTCGGAGGGTTTGACAAAGGTGGACGGTATCCTATTTGACCTGGGGGTTTCTTCCCCTCAACTGACCACACCCGAACGGGGATTCAGTTTTTCAGGAGATGGTCCGTTGGATATGCGTATGGACCAAACTCAAGGGCAAACCGCCGCAGAGTTTCTTCAGTCCATCAGTGAATCCGAGTTAGAGCGGATTTTGAAAGAATATGGTGAGGAACGTTATGCCAGGAGGATAGCCCGGGCTATCGTGCACTCCCGGCGGATGCAGGCTATTCAGACAACTGGCCAGCTTGCTTCGATTATTCAAAAAACGGTTCCTCCCTCTTACCGGTATGGCCGTCTCCATTGCGCGACCAGAACGTTTCAGGCCATTCGCATTGCGGTGAATGAGGAATTAGAAAGCCTACAGACTGCCATGCAGGACGCGGTTGATTTGCTCTCCCCGGGTGGGCGAATCTGCGTCATCTCCTTTCATTCTTTGGAAGACCGAATCATCAAGCAGACATTTCGAGCGCTCGCGGCGACACCAGAGCCGGTGTTATCAATTCTCACCAAAAAGCCGTTAACGCCGAACTCTGATGAACGGCAGGTGAACCCCCGCTCACGCAGTGCCAAGTTGAGGGTGGCCGAACGTCGTGAGGAGGTTCCAGCATGATAAAGCGACGTGGGCTCATGATCCTTGTCCCCGCAGTACTCTGTCTATTGTATGTGTGGATGCAGATCGATCTCTTGCGAGTCGGGTACGATATTGAACGGCTGGAAAAGAGAAAAGCCACGTTGGAAAGCCAGCACGAGGCCTTGCGGTTTCAATGGTCACAATTGACATCGCCTCAACGTATTGCCAAAGAAGCGACCAGCAAATTGGGGTTACAGATACCGAAATCCGGCCAAATCGTGATGGTGTCATTTGAGGATAAGGTTCCCGGAAGGGTGAGAACTCCGGAGCAACCTTTACAGCTGGTTCGATGGGATTTGGACCGCCAATGAGGACGAACAGTCAAGACATTAGTACCACCTGTCGCTACCGTAGTGCCATTGTCTGTCTTGCGTTTATGGTCGGTTTCACGATTATCTTTGTCCGTCTTTTCTTTTTGCAGGTCATTCAAGCCGAGCAAGGAGCTGATCAAGCCCGCAAACAACATTATACGTCAGTGATGCTTGAAGCCAATCGTGGTGTGATTGTGGACCGCCGTGGAAAACCCCTTGCCTTAAATGTGGACTTACCGTCGGTCTATGCCATGCCGCAAACGATTCAAAATCCTGCTCGTGTGGCCAAAAAACTTTCCCGACTCTTGGATATCCCCTCCTCTACGCTCAGAAAACGACTGAAAAAATCACAACCGTTTGTTTGGATAAAACGGAAGGTGGATCCAAAAAGCGCAGAGTCCGTCCGAGCCCAGTCGTTCTCTGGAGTGGATATTGTCATGGAACCACGTCGCTACTATCCTAAGGGGGTCTTGCTTTCTCATCTACTGGGGTTTGCCGGGATTGATAGTCAAGGGTTGGAAGGAGTGGAGTTACAGTATGAAACATATTTGCGTGGGCAGAAGAGTATGGTCCGATTTCAGCGGGATGCCTTGGGACGCACAATTTCGTTAACAGGATCAAAGGGACGACGTCCGCCCCAAGGATATCGAATTGTCCTGACAATTGATGAAGTGATTCAATATATTGCAGAGCAAGAATTAGAATCGGCTCTGACTACGACGGGAGCACAGAAGGGGGCGATTCTGGTGATGGACCCCAAAACCGGAGCCGTGTTGGCTTGGGCGCTCAGGCCGAGTTTTGACCCGAATCAACTCCCCATAGGATCACCGGAGCTTTGGAGAAATCGGGCACTGACTGATCCGTACGAACCAGGGTCTACCTTGAAAATTGTCGTTGCGGCGGCAGCACTGGAGGAAGGGGTGGTCAATCCAGATTCCTTGGTGTATGGCGGCGATGGTCAGATGCCGGTGGGGGGGACTATTGTTCATGATCCCGCCAAGTCTGGATGGATGACGTTTGCTCAGGTCCTGTCTCAATCCAGCAATGTGGGGATAATCAAAACCGCAATGTCGGTTGGGGAGGCACGCCTTTTCGAATATCTCCGATCCTTTGGGTTTGGTGAAAAGACGGAGATTGATTTACCGGGTGAATCCGCCGGTATTTTGCGAGACCCTTCCGAATGGAGTTCCCGGAGCTTGGCCTCAATGGCCATTGGACAGGAAATTGGGGTGACACCAATTCAATTATTGACCGCGTTGTCCGCCATTGCCAATGGCGGATGGCTGCTTAAGCCCTATGTTGTGTCTGAAGTGAACGATCATGAGGGGCATGTGGTTATGGAGAGGACTCCTGAGGTCAAAAGACGTCCCATCTCTAATGATACAGCCCAAATCTTGATAAATCTTCTCACTGACGTGGTAGACGGCGGCACGGGGAAGCGGGCATTTTTGCGCGGCTACCAGGTTGCAGGGAAAACGGGAACCGCCCAAAAATTTGATAAAACCATTGGGAGGTACTCTTCATCAAAAGTTGTGGGCTCCTTCGCGGGTTTTGTTCCGGCGCACGATCCTCGTCTCGCCATGTTGGTCGTGATAGATGAACCTCAGACCAATAAATGGGGAGGTGTGGTGGCGGCCCCGGTCTTTCGAAAGGTTGCCGAACGGGTTCTCCGTCATCTGAAGATACCTCCTAATCAAGCTAAACTCATCAAAACGTTCTCGCTGTCAGATGAAGAGGCGCAACCGAAAGTTGTGGTCCATTAAATCATGACGTTCGCTGAACTCATTACTCCCTTGGAGGTACTTGAGACCTCGGGAGATCTGAATACGGAGATCCGTGAGGTAACGGATGATTCCCGGCAAATCAAGAAGGGAAGTGTGTTTGTCGCGGTCAAAGGAGCCCAGTTCGATGGGCACGCATTTGCGGAGCAGGCCTGGCGCCAGGGAGCGGTGGGTGTTGTGATGGAAAAGATTGATGCCCCGGAAGGTCACAAAGCGAACATGAAAGGCCTGGAGGGATACAAACAAAACGGCACGACCAGCGGACCAGTCGTGTGGGTGCGGAACTCTCGTCACGCGCTCGGAGTCATCGCTTCGCAATTTCATGGTAACCCCTCTCATCACCTCACCATGGTTGGTGTAACGGGGACAAATGGAAAAACGACTGTCACCCATTTGATAAAAACCTTGATGGAAAAGGCAGGAAGGACCGCGGGGTTAGTGGGAACGGTGGGGTATTTTATTGGTTCCCAATCTTTCGCTGCCCCCCATACGACTCCCGGGGCGGTTGAGCTCCAGAATTTATTGGGGAACATGGTCGACGCAGGGATTGATACGGCTATTCTGGAGGTCTCTTCGCACGCCCTGTCGTTAGATCGGGTGAGTGGTTGTGAATTTGATGTCGTGGTATTCACCAATTTGACCCAAGATCATCTCGATTTCCACACGGATATGGATGACTATTTTCAGGCAAAACTTCGGCTATTTACCGAGTTGGTTGAAGGTCGGAACAAAACAGTGGGAAAACGCGCGATTGTCAATCTTGATGACGGGCGTGGAGCTCAGATCCTTCAGCACACCTCAATTCCGGCTTGGACCTACGGGATTCGGGCCGAATCCGATATTCGTGCCTCTGATATTCAGCTGTTCATGAAAGGGGCAAGTTTCAGGGTACGCACACCTCATGGACACCTTTCTATTCACAGTCGCTTGGTCGGAGAGCATAATGTCTATAACTTGCTGGCTGCGATTGGTGTCGGTTTGCAGTTCGGCATGACCCCATCGGCCATTGAATCGGCGCTGCAATCGGTGGAGAACGTTCCGGGGCGATTTGAGCAAGTCGATGAGGGGCAGGAATTTTCGGTTGTGGTGGATTATGCCCATACTGAAGATGCTCTCCTTCGATTACTGGCCGCGGCGGAATCGGTGAAAACGGGTCGGGTTATTACGGTGTTTGGGTGTGGAGGCGATCGGGATCAGGGGAAACGGCCCAAAATGGGTCAGGCTGCCGTTCAGCATAGCGATATGGTCTTTTTAACCTCGGATAACCCACGGACGGAAGATCCTTTACGTATTCTTCATGATATTGAGGCCGGAATCTTGGCTCTTCCGATGGAAGCCCGTTGCGAATATCAGGTCATTCCTGACCGCGGGGAAGCGATAGAGAGAGCCATCAGGGCCGCTCGGTCAAAGGACCTTGTGTTGATTGCCGGGAAAGGCCACGAAGATTATCAACTGGTGGGGACGCGCCGCCTGGATTTCGATGATCGTCAGGTCGCCAGAGAGGCAATTCGTCGATTTCGCTTGCAGGATTAAAGGGTCGTAAGCCTTGTGGCGATCTTCAAATCGGAAGAAGTGATTCATGCCGTTAATGGTCAACTGTTACACGGATCCGCAAAAGTCAGATTTCGGAGGGTATGGACGGATTCTCGAACCAGTCGGGCCGGTGATCTCTTTGTAGCCTTAAAAGGGCCAAAATTCGATGGCCATCGGTATGTGGACGATGCGATTACCAGAGGAGCGGTGGGAGCCATTGTTCAGCGATCATCATGGCGCAGGATCTCCTCTAGGATTCGTCGAATAGCGAGTTCACCCACCCACGTTCCTGTCGTCATCATCGGAGTCAATGATCCTTTACGTGCCTATCAAGATTTAGCGGCTGTTCACAGGCGTCAATTTCACATTCCCCTTGTGGCCATTACCGGAAGTAATGGGAAAACGACGACAAAGGAAATGGTGAGTCACATCCTGTCGACACGATGGCGACTACTGAAAACCCAAGGCAATCTCAATAATAGTATTGGAGTGCCCCGGACGCTCCTGGGACTACACCGAAGGCATGAGGCCGCTGTCATTGAAATGGGTATAGATCAGGAAGGGCAGACGACTCGATTATGCCAGATGGCCCAACCTACGTTTGGGGTCATCACGAACGTCGGGACAGATCATCTCGAGTTTTTTGGAAACCTCGAAGGGTCGGCACGAGCGAAAGCGGAATTGCTGGCCAATCTTCCCAATGATGGCGTCGTCATGTTGAATGCGGATGATAACTTTTTTCGCCGGTTTTCCCGGGAGGCCACTTGCCCGGTTGTATCCTACGGAATTTCACAAAAGGCTGATGTCCGCGCAAGTGAGGTGGTGTTCGATCATCAAGGAACGACGTTTCGCTTGCATCTTCCTGTCAGGCGTAAGACCAAGGTCATCCGATTGCGATTCGCAGGACATCATAATGTCTCCAACGCCTTGGCTGGCGCAGCCGTCGGTTATGCGATGGGACTTCCAATTGAAGATGTGGCGGAGGGATTGGCCAACGTTCGGCCTGCTCCAATGCGGTCAGAAATTCGCCGATGGAAGGGGATAACGTTTTTGTATGATTGTTATAACGCCAACCCGGATTCGATGAGGGCGGCGCTGACCCTGTTAGCCAACCTCGGAGGGGGAAAACGAACCATAGCGGTCTTGGGGGACATGCGGGAATTGGGCGCGAAGGAAGAACAATTTCACCGAGAAATCGGCGTCTTTGTGGCCAAACAGGGTTTCTCGCATCTTATTGCCTGTGGACGGTTTGGGCCATGCTTTGTTGAAGGCGCTCAAAAGGCGGGGATGTCTGCACGTGCAATTTCTCGAGCAAGGAGTATTCCCCACGCGGCCCGTGTCCTCGAAAGGTTGGCCCGTCCGGGAGACATGGTCTTGCTGAAAGCCTCGCGGGGTATTGAGATTGAAAGAGTGTTGAAGCGGATGGATGAGGGTCGATGAAGCGCAGGGGAATGGTGGAAAGCATCCATGAAGAGGTGAAATCCTATCGTATCGATTGGTTCAATGAATCCATAAGGCAGGTCGGTTGAGATGCTCTATCTTTGGCTTTATCCGCTCCATGACGAGATTTCCATTTTTAACGTCTTTCGATATCTGAGTTTCCGAATGATTTACGCGGCGATCACCGCGTTTTTGATCGCTTTTGTGTTGGCTCCGCCCATGATTAAGAAACTTCAAGAATGGGGTTTGGGCCAAAAAATTCGGGATGAAGGGCCACAAAGTCATTTGACGAAATCCGGGACTCCGACCATGGGAGGACTGCTCATTCTCTTTTCCGTTCTGCTGACGACAGTCCTTTGGGCGGATATCACCAATCATTACGTCTGGCTTGTCATTATTGCCGTGGTCGGTTTCGGGTTGGTGGGATTTGTCGATGATTACATCAAAATTCGAAATTCGCGTTCGAAAGGATTGACCGTCCTACAAAAATTGTTCAGCCAACTATTGGTGGCCGCAGGGATTGCGTTGTTTTTTTATTTATCTCCGGCCTATTCCACTGAACTCAGCGTACCCTTCTTCAAGAATTTTTCGCCGGATCTTGGAGTCCTCTACATCCCCTTCGCCATTCTGGTCATTATCGGTTGTTCCAATGCCGTGAATCTGACCGACGGACTTGATGGATTGGCGATTGGGCCTATCATTATTGCCTCTATGGCCTACACGGTGGTGGCCTGGGCGGTTGGCAATAAGTTGGTGTCAGACTATTTATTGATCCCCCATATTCAGGGAGCCGGAGAATTGGCCGTCCTCACCGCTTCAATGGTGGGATCAAGTTTGGGATTTCTCTGGTTCAATACCTATCCCGCTTCGGTATTCATGGGGGATGTGGGCTCGCTTCCCCTTGGGTCCGCGTTAGGGACGGTTGCCGTCGTCTGTAAGCATGAATTGCTGTTGCTGCTGGTTGGCGGGGTCTTTGTGATGGAAGCAGTCTCCGTTATTTTTCAGGTGGCTTCGTATAAATCACGGGGAAAGAGAATATTTCTCATGGCACCGTTGCATCATCATTTTGAAATGAAGGGGTGGCAGGAACCGAAAGTGGTGGTTCGCTTATGGATTATTGCCATCATTTTGGCGCTATTCAGTATCAGCACCTTAAAGCTCAGGTAACACATGATGACGTTGTGGAGCGGAACCGAAACTATGGTGGAACCGGAAAACAGACGCCTGGTAACCCCTCCTAACTTACGGGGATGTTCGGTTGCGGTCGTGGGAATCGGGAAAAGTGGTGTGGCCGCCTCACATCTTTTACATTCAGTCGGCGCGCACGTCACGATTGTCGACGAAAAAGATGAATCGCTTCTGGTAGATCAGGTCACCTCTCTTCGTCAAGACGCCATTCGCGTGTTGACGGGAAGGGCCTTACAAGAAGCTCTCCGTGACGTCGATCTTGTTGTGCTCAGCCCGGGAGTTCCTACCGACCATCCCGCTTTGACGAACGTGAGGAGTCGTGGTGTCCGAATCATTGGCGAAATTGAGTTGGCTTCCTGGTATTTCGATGTTCCCCTCATTGCGGTGACGGGAACCAATGGAAAAAGTACCACGGTTCGTTTGATAGGGGCGATTTTAGAGGAGAGCGGGAAAAAATCTTTTGTGGGGGGAAATGTTGGTGTGCCCTTGTGCGAAGCCCTCCTTCCCCCCTCAGCCTCAAAGTGGCCCCAACGTCTTTCCACCGCATCCTACGAATATGTGATTGCAGAAGTTTCCAGCTTTCAACTTGAGACGATCGAACAATTCCATCCCTGGCTTTCGGCCGTGTTAAACATCACCCCTGATCACCTAGACCGGCATCCCTCTCTTAGGCACTACCAGGCCTCAAAGCAGAAAATTTTCCAAAATCAAACCGAAGGAGATGTCGCGGTCCTGAATCTTGATGACCCGATTGTTGCAGGAATGGGGGAGGCTTTTTCCGGGTCAGTGATTGGATTCAGCCTTGTTCGCTCGCTTCAGCAGGGGGTCTATCTACAGGGCCATGAAATCAAGGCCAGGCTCAATGAATTGGAAACGGTTGTGGTCACGAGGGATCAGATCAGCCTTCCGGGGAATCACAATTTGGCCAACGTGTTGGCTGCTGTGGCCATAGGGATGCTTTGTGGATGCCCGCTTGAGGCGATTCGGCGGGCGGTCAGCACCTTCCCGGGCCTTGAGCATGCGATGGAGTTCGTTCGGGAGGTTCGAGGGGTGAAGTATATCAACGATTCAAAGGGAACCAATGTAGAAGCGACAGGTAAAGCGCTTGAAAGTTTTGAGGAACCGATCCTGCTCATCCTCGGTGGGAAAGATAAAGGAGGAGATTTTAATCTGCTCAGTGATTTGGTCCGCCGAAAAGTCAAACGGGTATTTGTCATAGGGGAGGCCACTTCCAGATTAGTTCAGGTCCTGAAAGGCGTAAAGCCTATTTCTTTGGCCCAGAGTTTATCAGAGGCCGTTGCGTTGGCGGACCGGGAAGCGGATGGTGGCGACGTGGTTTTACTGTCCCCCGCCTGTGCAAGTTTTGATATGTTTCGCAATTATGATGAGCGCGGGAAGGAATTTAAACGACTCGTTCATCAGCTTGTGTGAGAAATTAAGAGGGCAGCCCAGTGCCATGAGACGAAAAAATACCCAGAGGCTTTCCTTCAGTTGGTCGGACTTGTTTGATCACCGGATTCGCCCGAAGGGACGATCGCTGGATGGAGTCATTCTCAGTGTGGTGATCGCCTTGACCCTGATTGGCCTCATTATGGTTTTTAGTGCCAGCGGAGTGTTGGCGGAAACCCGGTTTCGTGAATCAACCTATTTTCTACAGCGGCAGGGGATATGGTTGGCACTGGGCTTTTTGATTATGTTGGTGACAGCTCGTCTGGACTATGGGATGTGGCGATCTCTTACCCCTAAGGTGCTCATCGGGTGTGTCGCCTTGTTATTGTTAGTGCTTTTCATTGGATCTGAAGTCAATGGGGCACGACGGTGGCTGCACGTTTCCTGGTTTTCGATTCAACCAAGCGAGCTGGCAAAACTGGCTATGGTCTTGTATCTGGCCATGTATTTAGCCAAGCCGGACTTGCGCCTCAATGAATGGGGGAGCGGGTTTTTGCCGCCAGTGCTGGTAGTTGGTGCGATGTCTGTTCTGATCGTGATTGAACCTGATTTCGGCAGTGCGGTGGTGATGGGAACGGTGATGGTGGGATTGTTGTACTTGGCCGGAGCCAGGTATTTACACCTCCTTGGCCTCGGACTTCTCCTCGTGCCTCTCATGGCTGGATTGGTGTTGCGCTCTCCCGAACGAATGGAACGACTTGTGAGTTTTTGGAATCCTTGGATGGATGCGACCGGCTCGGGCTATCAATTGCTTCAATCTTTTGTCGCCTTGCAGCATGGGGGTGTGTTGGGAGTTGGGCTTGCTCAAGGGCGGCAGAAACTTCTTTACCTGCCTGAGGGGCATACGGATTTTGTGTTTGCATTACTAGGAGAGGAACTTGGATTAATCGGAACAACCTCCCTGCTCGTGTTATTCGCGGTGTTGGTGATCAAGGGGTTTCGGGTGGCTGCCCAAGCCCGGGATATGTACGGTCGATACCTTGCGCTTGGGATCACCATGTTATTAGGAATTCAAGCCCTGATGAATGTCGGTGTCGTAAGTGGGCTTCTTCCGACCAAAGGATTGACCTTGCCCTTTGTGAGTTATGGGGGATCTTCCCTCCTGACGAGTATGCTGGCAGTCGGCGTATTACTCAGCGTGGCAAGCCACCGTGAGGTTGAGCCTCAATAAAGCCCAGCTGGGGATGATGGTTAATAATCGAGATTTGAAATCTGAGATCCACAAAGTGGCTTGATGAATATCGTGATTGCTGCTGGTGGCACAGGAGGGCACTTATATCCTGCTGTGGCACTCGCTAAGGAATTTCAGCAACGGGATCCGGAGACAGTGATTACTTTCGTTGGAGCGGGTCGACATCTTGAGGAATCCATCCTGACGCATGAAGGATTTGCCCTGGCTCGCATCAATGTCAGAGGAATAGTCGGCCGAGGTGCCTGGGGAACGCTACAGGCAATTGTTCTTCTCCCGCGCGCCATTTGGACGGCTCTGCGGTTATTAAAAACAAAAGGCACGGATTTAGTTGTCGGTACGGGTGGCTATTTCAGCCCTCCAGTCATTCTTGCTGCATGGTTCTTGGGAGTCTATCGAGTCATTTTAGAACCGAATGCGATGCCTGGCCTTGCGAATCGGGTTTTGGCCCCCTTGGCCAATCGAATTTTTCTTGCCTTTGAACAGGCCAAAACCTACTTCAATTCTTCCAAGATTCGCATTGTTGGGATCCCGTTGCGACAAGAGTTTTCTCAGGATGAGAACTTCGCTCCTTCAGGGCAACTGAAAACGCTCCTCGTATTTGGAGGAAGTCAGGGGGCCGGAGCCATCAATACGGCCCTAGGGGAGGCTCTTCAGCATTCACAGATTCTCCGCCATGATCTTCATATCATCCATCAAACGGGATTGCCTGATCATGCGAGGATGCAAACGCTCTACGAAAAAGCTGGCGTAAACGCAGAGGTTGTCCCTTTTTTATATGATATGCCTCAAGTGTTGCGGGCGGCCGATCTCGTGATTGCCCGGTCGGGCGCAGGGACCCTGGCAGAACTGGCAGCGGTTGGCAAGCCGGCCATATTGATTCCCTTTCCACATGCGGCTCATGGGCACCAGGAAAAAAATGCCAGAGCTGTAGAAGCCGAAGGCGCTGCGATTGTTATTCCTCAGTCGGAGTTATCTGGAGGTCGTCTTGTTCAAGAAATTGAGAGATTTCTGAACCATCCAGATCATTTGAAAACGATGGCCGAAAAGAGCTTTGCGCGTCGGATCACGAATGCGACCGAACGCATGGTCGAAGAATGCCAGGATCTTTTGGCGAATCGCTGAATATTGACCCTTATCCTGATCGGATAAAGGGAGACGATGTTTCGAAAAATTCAACACATTCATCTTGTAGGGATCGGGGGAAGCGGGATGAGTGGTATTGCGGAAGTCCTGCTGACTCTTGGGTATAAAGTGACCGGGTCGGACCTCACGTATTCGGAAACGATCCGTCATTTGGAAGAATTAGGCGGCACCATTTTTATTGGGCATCAGGAATCGCATGTTGAGGGAGCACAGGTTGTGGTGGTGTCCTCTGCTGTAGATGAGATCAATCCAGAAGTGGTCGCGGCTCGAAACAAGGTCATTCCCGTAATTCCTCGAGCTGAAATGTTAGCGGAACTGATGCGTTTGAAATACGGAATCGCCATCGCCGGAGCCCACGGAAAAACGACCACCACATCGATGGTCGCGGCGGTACTGGCCCAGGCAGGATTGGACCCTACGTTCGTAATTGGGGGAAAGGTCAATGCCTTAGGCACTCATGCCCGGCTTGGGCGGAGTGATTTATTAATTGCTGAGGCGGATGAAAGTGATGGATCTTTCCTTCGGCTGACCCCATCAATTGTGGTGGTGACGAATTTAGATCGTGAGCATTTGGACTTTTACAAGGGTATGGAGCGGTTGCAGGAGGCCTTTGTCGATTTTATCAACAAAGTGCCCTTTTACGGTTTGGCCATTTTGTGTGCCGATGACCAAAGATTGCAGGCTCTCTTCCCCCGCGTCAGCAAACGTTACCAGACCTATGGATTGCAGGAATATGGGGAGGGAGGACATCCCGATCTTTTGGCGACTGATATCAAGGCTACCGGCCGTGGGGTGGAGTTTCGGGCACATTGGCGAGGGAGAAAATTAGGCCCGTTCCGTTTACGCACCCCCGGAGTTCACAACGTATCGAATGCGCTGGCCGCGATGGCGGTGGCGATGGAATTGGACGTTCCTGTGGATCTGATTCGTACCGGACTGGCTTCGTTTACTGGGGTGGAACGCCGTTTCCAAATTCGCGGCGAGAAACGAAATGTCTTGATCGTGGATGACTATGGTCATCACCCCACCGAAATCCGGGCTACACTCGCCGCGGCGAAAACAGTAGGGGATCGAAGAGTCGTGGCGGTGTTTCAGCCACATCGATATTCCCGAACCCGTGACTTGGCTGATGATTTTGCCGATGCCTTTGCACAAGCCGATGTGGTCTTTGTGACCGATATTTATCCGGCCGGGGAGCCCGAGATGCCGGGAATCTCAGGAAAACTCATTGCGGAGAAAATTGAGTCTTCAGGCCATCCCTCGGTGCATTGGGTGAATGGCATTCCAAATCTGTCCGACTGTGTTCGTGAGAAATTGGCCGAAGGGGATATTGTCCTCACGCTTGGGGCAGGAGACATCTGGAAGGTTGGCGAAAAGTTGTTAGCAGACCTGTCGTCAGCTTCCTCCTTGTAGTGCGATGGTTGGAAATGTTCAGAGATCCAAGCAGGACTATGGGCACCATCGGCAAAAGGTATCGAAGAAGCTTCTTGCGGCGTTGGATGGCATCCGGGGGGAGAAAAGGTTTTCCGAACCATTATCGTCCCTCACGTCCTTTCGTATTGGAGGTCCGGCTGATGCAGTGGTGTTTCCCAGAGATGTTAAAGATCTGTGTCAACTGGTTCGCCAGGCTCGAGCCGTCCAAGTTCCTATTTTCGTGTTTGGAGGTACCAATGTCCTCATTCGAGACCGGGGCATCCGGGGAATCGTCGTGAACTTGAAACACTTCACGAACATTCGAGATGAATCGGAGGATATGGTGTTTGCCGAGGCGGGTGTTCGCATGCCAATTTTATTGCAGTATACGATTCACCGATCCCTTTCAGGCTTGGAATGGGCCGCAGGAATCCCGGGTACGGTCGGTGGGGGTGTCATCATGAATGCCGGGACCCGTCTGGGTGAGATGAAAGATGTTCTTCATGCCATTGAAATGGTGGATGGTCGGGGATCTCTCATGATTCGTCAGGCCGATGATCTTTTATTCGGGTACCGGCGAGCTCATATTCCCAAGGGCGTGATTGTTGGAGCGTGGTTTCAGTTAACCCATTCACCGAGAAAAAAAATTGAAGGATTAACTAAAAGTTATCTGCGATATCGAAAGAGCACTCAGCCATTGACTCTTCCGAATGCCGGTTCCATATTTAAAAATCCCCCACGCCGTTCTGCGGGACAGTTAATAGAAGAGGCCGGTCTCAAGGGAGCGAGAATCGGTGATGCGCAAATCTCCCCGAAGCATGCGAATTTTATTGTGAACACTGGCCAAGCACGGGCTGCCGATGTCATCAGCCTCATTCAGAAAATTCGACGGGCGGTGACCAGAAAAACCGGAAAGACGTTGCAATTGGAATTGAAGATTGTTGGGGAACGTTAAAAAAAGTTTCGGGTTTCGAGTTTCGAGTTTTTAGTACGGTGTTTTAGATGCGTGAATGGGAAATTTGAATACATGATGGGTCAGGGATGGGCGTGAAAAAATTGCGGGTTGGGGTGCTGATGGGGGGGCAGTCGGCTGAAAGAGAAATTTCCTTGAAAACCGGACGAGCGATTTGCCAAGCCTTGGTGCGGCGCGGATACAAGGTTTTCTCAATTGATGTTGATGCCTTGTTGCCGCAGCAATTAAGTCGAAAACAGCTTGATGTGGCATTCCTCGCTTTGCATGGGCCGGGGGGAGAGGATGGAACGGTACAGGGGGTCTTAGAGATTATGGGGATTCCTTATACGGGCTCAGGGGTTCGGGCCAGTGCCATTGCCATGGATAAAGCCATGACCAAGGCGATTTTGCAGGTCAACGACATTCCGGTTCCTCAGGGAGTGGTGTTGCAACGAAGTGAGTCGCGTAAGAGCTGGCCGGCCAGGTTGAAATTTCCGCAGGTGGTGAAGCCAAGCGCGGAGGGTTCAACCATTGGCGTCTCAATTGTACGCAAACGGGTCGAATTACAGTCCGCCCTTCGTCGCGCATACCGGTTTGGGGAGAGGGTGGTGGTGGAGTCGTATATTGACGGGCGTGAGGTAGCTCTGGGCGTCCTTGATGGGGAAGCCTTACCCGCTGTTGAGATCATCTCACCCGGAGGGTTTTATGACTTTGCCGCCAAATACCAAAAGGCCGAAACGCAATATCTTTGTCCTGCCCCCTTGCCTCGGACCATTCTCAAACACATACAGAATTTGGCGGTACGCGCTTATAGGGTCATTGGCTGTGCGGGAGCCGCTCGAGTGGATTTCCGAATTTCCCGGAGAGGCCGGCCGTCCATATTGGAAATTAATACGATCCCTGGAATGACTGAACGAAGCTTGCTTCCCATGGCAGCGGCCCAAGCTGGGATGACGTATGACACCCTGGTGGAAAGAATGCTGGAAAGTGCCCTCGGAAGAATGCCGGCAAAGCGATTGGGTCGGGCCTCGTCGGTCAAACGAAAGCTGGCCTGATAGCACTAGGAAATACCTCAGTGAATCGAGTGCGAAAAAATGAATCAAGAAGTCGGTCCCGTCCTGCCACGCGTAAGCGACGGAGATCACGGTCAGATCGAATTCGTCTCAGGTTCCTGGGGGGCATCGGCCTGGTCACGGTTCTGGCAATTGGAGGGTGGGGCTACGTCAGGATTGCGCCTGTGTTGTCGGAATGGACTACCATTCAGCAGATAACGGTTCTCGGGTTGGATCGCATCCGGCGAAAGGAGGTGGTTGCGCTGTTAAACTTTCCCCCAGATGCGAGTTTGTTCTCTCTTAAGACAGATCCCTTAATTGAACGATTGGAAAGTCATCCCTGGATTGCGGCTGCCTCGGTTGAACGAGTGTTCCCTGATTCCTTGGCCATTAGCATCATGGAGCGTAAGCCGGTTGCCGTTTTGCAATCTCCGGAGGGAGCCCATCTACTCGATGAGGAGGGGTATTTGTTGTCTGCGATCCCCGCTCATCCTCTCCCGGCTTTACCCATTGTCCATGGACTCACTCCATCAGACTTCCATACTAATGAGGGGCATGTTCGGGAACAAGCCAGGAAAGCCATTCAAGCGGCAAATGTCCTCACCAAGGAGCTCGAAGGAGTTCCAATTGTCCAAGTGACGCCTCAATCCACTTTCGTGGCTGAATTGGCTAAGACACGGTTTTTTATCGGATCCTCATTTGAGGACCAGTGGCAACGTTTTCAAGCCTTATATCCGTTTATTCAGGATCGAATTCAGTCGACCCCAAAGGAAATTGATTTGCGGTATGCCGGCAAGGTGATCCTCCGCGAAAGGGAGTGAAATGGGTATGGCGAAGAAGGAACAGATCGTCGTCGGGTTGGATATCGGTACCACCAAGATTTGTACCGTCGTGGCCGAAGTGATGGCCGACCGCTCGCTCAATGTGATTGGAATCGGGTCGAGCCCTTCCCGAGGACTCCGGAAAGGGGTGGTGGTCAATATTGAAAGTACGGTGGAGTCCATCAAAAAGGCCGTGGAAGAGGCGGAATTGATGGCCGCGGTTCAAATTAATTCAGTCTTTATCGGCATTGCGGGCAGTCATATTGCCAGTGAGAGTTGTCATGGGGTGGTAGCCCTCAAAAAACGGGAAGTGACCGCTGGCGACATCAATCGGGCGATTGAAACCGCTCGTTGTGGGGCCGTGGTCCCTTCGGACCGACGACTGTTACATGTGCTGCCTCGGGGGTTTATTGTCGATGATCAAGAAGGGATCCGGGATCCAATTGGCATTGCCGGTTCGCGTTTGGAGGTGGACGTTCATATTGTCACCGGGGCGGTCACCTCAGCCCAAAACCTTGTTCGATGTGTGAATCGAGCTGGTTTGGATGTCGTGGATATCGTATTGCAACCGCTGGCATCCGGGGCAGCGGTCCTGTACCCGGAGGAAAGGGAAATGGGCGTCGTCATGGTGGATTTGGGGGGGGGGACGTCCGATGTGGCGATCTATGCCGACGGGTGTATTCGCCACTCAGCGGTCATTCCCATTGGGGGGCACCATGTGACCAATGATCTGGCCATCGGCCTCCGTACCACCCATGGGGATGCGGAAAAAATCAAAATCCGTCATGGCGTGTCTTCATGTGAACAAGTCAGTGATCGGGAAAAGGTGGAAGTGCCGAGTGTTGGAGGGAGGCCGCCTCGACTGATCCCCCGCCATAAGATTGCTGAAATTATTGAGCCTCGAGTGGATGAAATGTTTGAACTTGTGCGTCGTGAAATCCGCCGAGCCGGGTATGAAGGAATGTTGGTTGCCGGTGGGGTCGTCACGGGCGGGACGTCGCTTCTTCCCGGGATGCCAGAGGCCGCAGAACGGGTCTTGGATTTACCCGTGCGGTGTGGAAGCCCGGAGGGAATTGGCGGATTACGGGATGTGGTCAACAATCCCATATTTTCTACCGCAGTTGGACTGGTTTTGCATTCGGTCAGCCAGGAGAATGAATTACAGGGCGTCGGGGCCGGAGGAGGAAGTGTCCCGATGAATCGATTAACTTTAGCTATTGATCGTATGAAAGGGTGGGTGATGAATTTTTTCTAGGGAGGTGGTCAACGAGTGTGAATTGGTCCTTCCCTACAGCGATCTTGTTCAAGAATTTGCAGAGAACCCCAGAATGTCAAATGAAAACCAACCTGGTTCCTGACATGCACAGAATCGGGTGAAAGGAGGGCCATTATGTTCTCATTTCCAGACGAAGAACCTTCGGAAATTCTGATCAAAGTTGTAGGAGTTGGCGGAGCAGGCTGCAACGCTGTCAATACCATGATTGAGTCGGGCCTGAGTCGGGTAGAATTTGTGGTGGCTAATACCGACGTGCAAGCACTCGGAAGGTCCCAGGCTCCTTATAAAATCCAACTAGGCCCCAAGCGGGCACGAGGCCTTGGCGCAGGAGCAAGGCCGGATGTGGGGAAAGAAGCGGCTCTTGAAAGTGAAGGACAGATTCGAGAAGCCATTGAAGGAGCTGATATGGTATTTGTCACCGCGGGCATGGGAGGGGGAACGGGAACCGGTGGTGCCCCCATCGCGGCGAAGATTGCTCATGAAATGGGGATCTTAACGGTGGGAGTCGTGACCAAGCCCTTTCAATATGAAGGGCACCGCCGGATGAGCTATGCTGAAGAAGGCCTCAGGGAACTCAAAAAGCATGTTGATTCCCTGCTGGTGATCCCAAATCAGAAACTTTTGGGGCAGGTTGATAAAAGTACCCCTCTTCTTGAGGCGTTTAAGGTAGCTGATGATGTGCTACGGCAAGCTATTCAAGGCATTTCGGATGTCATTACCACTCCTGGTTTTGTGAACGTCGATTTTGCCGATGTGCGGACCGTCATGAGTTATCCCGGCCGGGCCGTAATGGGCCTAGGTATGGCAACGGGTGATAATCGTGCCACCGAGGCCGCCAGGCAGGCCATCGCGAGTCCTTTATTGGAGGATGGTAGCATCGACGGGGCCCATGGGTTACTCCTCAATATTTCCGGGGGGGAAAGCCTAACGTTGCACGAAATTGATGAGGCGTCATCAATCGCCAAAGAGGCAGCCGATCCACAAGCCAACATTATTGTCGGTCAGGTGATCAATCCCAAGGCAGGCGATGCAATTGTCGTCACAGTGATTGCCACCGGGTTTGAAAGAGAAGAAGGCCTGCGACCGTCGGAGGATCGGGAATCCTCGGGAATTTCCATGCAACCAGCGCCCGAACCTGCACTGGCTTCAGTTGGAAAAGATGGAGAGTTCACGAGCGATCCACTGGATCGTCCGACCTTTATGCGTCAATTTGAACCAAGGCGTCAGGCCAATGACAATGGCGCGGTGTTGGTTGATGATGATTGGGATGTTCCCACATTCCTCCGGAAGCCAAACGAGTAACCAGCGGTTTCGAAGGGAGTGAAAAACAGTTAAAGGGGATCACGGTGTCCGCCTTGGTGCATTCACCTGTATTGTCGGCCGCGACGGGCGTTGAACATTTCTTTGGAACCCGCTCGGAACCCGCTGAGCTGATTTCAAAGGTTTCAGCAGGTCAGGTGACCGAGGGGACTCAAGCTTACCCCCTCGTAGCGTCATTGAAACAAGTACATGGGGCTCACGTGGTGGTCATTGACCAATCCTACAGCACTTCTATGATGACACTGGAAGCTGGCGATGCGTTGGTCACCGACCAGGTCAATGTGGCGTTGGTGGTTCGGACGGCTGATTGCGTTCCAATCTTGATTGCTGATGTGAAGCGAAGAGTCATTGGCGCCATTCATGCCGGTTGGAGAGGAACCTTCGCTGGGGTCGTTTCCGCAACCCTATCGGTTCTGCGAACACAGTTCGGGGCTCATTCCGAAACATTGAGAGTGGCGATTGGGCCTTCTATTGGCGTGTGCTGTTACGAAGTCGATACTCCGGTGATTCAACTTCTCCAAGAAGCCGTACCCTCGTGGTCTGATTGCGTCGACAAGGTGAACGGTACAAAAGCGATGCTCAACCTAAAAAAATTGGTGGCTCGTCAATTTTCGATGAGTGGGATCTTAGACACCAATCTGACCCAAGCTGATGTTTGCACAAGATGCCAATCGGATTTATTTTATTCCTACAGGCGAGAAGGCCGAGTCGAGGGAACCATGATGAGTGGCATCATGTTAAGGAGAGCTTAGGCAGACAAAAAAGTTGCAGGTTTCAAGTTTCAAGTTAAATTCTGAAATCTGAAATTTTAAATCTGCAATCCATCTGTGGTTCACAGGTGACTCCGGTATGATTCCCAATTATAATTAAATACAGGTCTTATCCGATTCGCTTGCCTTGAGTTTCCATCCCGCACCCACGGATCTTCGTACCAAAATTTCCCAAATCCGGGAAACGATTGAAGAGGCCGCCCGGCGGGGAGGGCGAGACCCGAAACTTGTTCGATTAGTGGCCGCAACAAAAACCGTTCCGCCTGATCGAATGCTTGAGGCCTATGAAGCCCAAGTGCATATATTTGGTGAGAACCGATTACAGGAAGCTCAACAAAAGAGGGAAGTGATAGGTTCGAGACCTAATTTGTCCTGGCATTTTATAGGTCGAATCCAACGGCGAAAAATTAAAGCGATCGTTGGGCATTTTGAGCTGATCCATTCTGTGGAGAATTGGGAGCAGGCAGGGGAAATAGATCGTCGGGCGAAAATGGCCGGTGTGCAACAGGCGGTTTTGCTGGAAGTGAATATTGGAAGTGAATCCAACAAAGGTGGTTTTTCAAAAACCGATTTGATGAAAACCCTCCCGGCCCTGAATGTGCTCAACAACCTTTCCGTACGGGGTCTGATGGCGGTTCCCCCATTTGAAAAGAACGCTGAAGCCGCTCGACCCTATTTCCGTGAGCTTCGAAATCTAGCCGATATCATCAGACAATTCTCATTTACTCGAATTCGGATGGACGATCTTTCCATGGGCATGTCCCAAGACTATCAGATTGCCGTCGAAGAAGGGGCCACCCTGGTGAGGATCGGGACCGCTATTTTTGGTGAACGCCATTATGAATGAGAGCCTGACATTGAAAATTTTTTTACTTCCGTACTTTCCGACCAATGGACTTAGGACTGACAAGCGGTAAAGGAGATCTATGTTTATTGCGGCTAATGTTTTAGAGGGGCTAGCACATGTCCTGGACTCCGTGTTGACTCTCTACATTTGGATTATTATTGCCCGCGCGGTCATTTCTTGGGTGAATGCAGATCCCTATAACTGGATAGTTCAGATTCTCATTCGAGCCACGGAACCAGTGCTCTTTGCTATTCGGCGAAGGCTGGGGTATGGTATGGGTATTGATTTTTCTCCGATCATTGCGATCCTTATTTTGTGGTTTTTAAAAATTGCTGTGGTCCAATCGATGTTTGATTTGGCGATTCGAATGCATTAAAAATTCGATGAAATAAGATAGTGGCCCTAAGCAGGGTTTTTTTTGACAGATTCTGGAAAGTGCAGAAAAGGGGGATTCCTTTTAGAGGAAGTGGGCAATGAAAATAACACCACTTGACATTCAACATAAAGTCTTTAATACCACTCTTCGAGGCTATGACAGGCGACAAGTAGACCAATTTCTCGAAGATCTGGCTGAGACGGTGGAATCTCTCACCAGAGAAAATGCGGGTCTGAAAGAGAAACTATCCACCAGCGAAGAAGAACTCGCCGAACTTAAAAAGTCCGAGACCACGTTGACCAACACTCTGATGTCCACCCAAAACTTTGTTGAGCATTTGAAGCAAGGGGCTCAGCGTGACGCTGATATGATTGTGAAAGAAGCTGAACTAAAGGCCGAAGAGGTTCTCTCTCAAAGCCGTACCGAGGTGGTGGAACTTCGCCGCGTCATTTCTGAGCTTCGTCGCCATCGAGTCCTGGTATTGGAGCGGATCCGTTCAACGTTGAATGCGTTTAACCGACTCATTGAAGTTGAAGAAAAAGCTGAAGGCTCGGAAGAAATGACCCAGGACAGTGAATTGATCTCTGAGCAGGCGGGTCTTCCAGAAAGTGAAACAGAAAGGTACGCTGAAGATGGGGGTTGATGAGCAGGTCCCATCCCATCACAGATGCTCTCCGCATGGGGGTTCAGCAAGGCGTCTTCCCCGGGGCCGTTCTGTTAGTCCGTCTCAACAATGCCGTCCGGTATCATGAGGCCGTTGGCCTCGCCTCCTCTTCTCCCTCTGGTTCAGCAGCCCACCACAATACCTTCTATGACCTTGCATCATTAACCAAACCCTTAGCCACGACGACGGCGATATTGTGTTTGGTCCAAGACGGCTTGACACATCTTAATCAAACCGTTGGCTCGATCTTGCCCACCCTAATGAACAGACCGGTGGGTGAGGTCACAATTCGAGATTTATTGGGCCACCGCTCTGGGCTGCCGGCGTGGCGTCCTTATTTCAAACAATTCGAATTTCAGGATGGTCAATGGCGCGAACAAGATTCATTAGAAAAAAGGCGAGAAATTGTCCTTCAAAAAATCTGTCATGAACCTCTTGAATATCCGCCAAGAGCCCAAGTTCTCTACAGTGATTTGGGGTTTATGCTGCTGGGATTTATGATTGAGAGCATAACGAATCAATCGTTAGACAGGTATTGCAAGGAACGAATTTTTGATCCTCTCGGGGTTACCTCGTTGTCTTTTCCCAAAAGCGAAGGAGAAGTCTCTTCCGGACATGGGGCTTCTTTAGACATGGCCCCGACAGAACAAGATCCGTGGCGTGGAAGGCTGGTTCAAGGTGAGGTTCATGACGAAAATGCTTTTTTGCTGGGTGGAATTGCGGGGCATGCGGGCTTATTTGGGACAGGAGAGGCTGTCGGTGCTATCACGGAGGCCTGGCTAGGAGGGTATTGTGGTCGAAATGCTTTTTTCGATCGGAAACTGGTCAATGAATTTACTGCTAAGCAACCAGGATCGAGTTGGGCTCTAGGATGGGATACCCCTTCCCCCCCCTCCTCTTCAGGAACTCATCTCTCCCCCTCAGCCTTTGGACATTTGGGTTTTACCGGAACTTCAGTTTGGATAGATCCGATTCCGGAGCTTGAAGTCATTCTACTATCGAATCGGGTGCATCCCACCCGTGACAATAATAAAATCAAAGACTTTCGCCCCCTGATCCATAATTTGGTGTACAAGGAATTCGTGGGGGAAGGCTAGGATTCGCCGTTATGAACCTGTCAATAATTGAATACTCACAATAGATCATTCCCGACTTGATGGGAGGACGATGATATGGAAATGGATTCCGCCAGTTTGCAGCGAATAATAACCTTTATGCATCTCATCCAAAAAGCCCGGAAAGCCGGAATTGCCCCTACCTTTGTGAGTACTCCAACCGAGCACGGGGATAATATTAATGCTGTCGCCGTTATTGATGGAAAGCGGGACAACGCAGGTTTATTGTTTTGGGATGTCACGTTACTTCAGGATCGTGGGTTGGTGGATAGGTTGGATGAAGAAGAATTGGCTCTTGGACTCAACCTCACTGATGGCATGATCGAAGACGCGGAGAAAATCCTTGCGTTTGCCGAGGCTGAATTGGAAAAACTCAGTGCTCTTTAACTTGAACTGGAGCCAACGGGTTATTGGAGGAAGAATTCGTTTCTTGGAAATGTTGTAGATAGAATTTTCGACTCCAAGGTTGGAGGAGGGAGTCAAGAAATCAGATTTGAAAGCCCAGCAAGAGCAAAAAACTTAGGTACTCGAGGATGGAAAGTGAGTTGTCAGGCAGGTTTAATTAATCCTGATAGTCAACCCAACTTTCTTTTTCTGCCAGATAACGTTGACCTTTAAAGTTGACTCGGGTGCGCATTTTAGAGAATCCCAGATCGCGGAGCTTCGTGACGATGTCAGAGACGGCTGCCGGAATTGTCCGGTGGGTGTCACTCTCAATGGTGAGGGCTTCATACATTACGCTAGCTGTGTATCCTCTGTCCACTCGTTTGACGGGCACCAGGCGGTTGAAATATCGATCGCTCGGATCTGTCCCTTCTAATTGATGTTTTTCCATCACGGCATTTCTGGCACGGAATGAAAGGGGTAAAGAACTCATCCAAAAGGACTCCTCTGGTCGGTTGTCAAATCAATTGAAATCGTGCATATTTTCAGATTATAGAGTGCAGGCCAATGAGCTGCAACCCCAATTGACATGATGAGTCTGTGCTCCTTAACCTTTGGACGAGACTAGCCGAAATTCCTATCATGGCGTTGAACACAGCCATCAAATTGGTTCCCACGAAACAAATTGGGTAAGGCATCGAGCGATTTTCATTAGAGACGCAAATATATCTTGTGGGACAGACGAAATTTCCTTCCCAATAAATCCTTCGCGAATTGGTACCACTGCCATTTTTGCATTTACCATCCACCTCCCAAGCTTATTTTTTGGGAACTATAGGTCTTAGGGTGGATAGCAAAATTCTGGAATTGACAAGCCCGGAGACTTTTTTCTTGAGGCTTAATCTTGCAGGGTGAAACAAGTTTACTGATATGCCAATAGTACCCCTCAATATTCCGAACACCCTCACGGTATTACGAATTCTTTTGGTTCCTGTTTTTGTGGGTTTCTTAATTTATGAACAAGATCAGTATGCCCTCATCACTCTTTTGATTGCCGCCTTAACGGATGGGCTTGACGGAGCGATCGCCCGGTTAGCCAACCAACGGACCCTTATCGGTTCCTATCTTGATCCACTTGCCGACAAAATCATGTTGATGTCGGCCTTTGTGACCCTTTCCGTATTGCACCTGATTCCCGTTTGGACAGTGATTCTTGTGGTGAGCCGAGATGTCATATTGTTGACGGGAACCCTCCTTGCTCGACTCACAGAGTCTAATGTGGATCTTGCTCCCACGATACTGGGAAAGGGGGCCACCCTGATCCAATTTCTTTATGTGACGGGGGTGGTGGCGGTGCAACCAGGGCTGATTGACAAAAGCCTTCTTCCCCCATTGCTGGTTCTTATGGCATTGCTGACAGTAATCTCCGGACTCCATTATGTGTATCGAGGGATCATGAATGTGAATGCCGGACATGTGTAGCAGGATGTTGAAAAAGTCCGCCAGCCTTCGCCAAGGCTACGGCTGGCAGGCCAGCTGCTTTAGTTAACAGGCTAACCGATGTTCAAGGATAGCATGCTTCAGGGCAAAGGCTGCCCGCAATAGCTATTTGGCGAAGGCGAGTCGGTCCTTTGTCGTGCTCACGTACTCCGTTGTTCGCTCCGCGCGCCAAACAATTGAAGTTTAGAGAATTTTCCCCGAGACATTCTGACTTATTGAAACGTAGAGTTTATCAACAGTCTACTAGGTTGTCGCGTTGGCCACCACAATGATGATTCGAGAACGCATGGGTCAGCTTCTGAGGGAAGCGCAGTTGGTTTCGGAGGATCAAATTCAGGAAGCGATACAGGTTCAACGCTCAAATGGCAGCCGGCTAGGAAGCATTCTGGTTCAAATGGGAGTTATCTCGGAGGCCACCTTGCTCGAATTTTTAAGTCAGCAGTATGGCGTTCCGCCCATCGACCTCTCCAGTTGCAAGATTGAACCAGAAGTACTGAATCTTGTTCCTTTGGAACTCGCTCAACAATTCAGGATTATCCCGGTTCGTCAATTTCGTTCGAGACTGTCCCTTGCGATGGTAGATCCCTCCAATATCGCTTTGATTGATGAAATGAAATTTCGGACGGGATTGAACGTGACACCTCTGGTGGCAAGTGAATCCGATATTCTTGCCGCCATTCGGAGGTCCTATCAGTTTCCAACAAGTGACAGAAAGGCATTTTGGGGAGAAGACCCGCTACACGGTCCTGCGGGGACCACGGTTCCTCTTCAAAATGTTTCCTTTAAAGAAATAGAACGGACTGGAACTTTTCATGATCTTCAGAATTGCTTGCGAGAGGCGTTGTCTGAACTTCCGGAAGGTGAGGACCATGTCAATGGGCATGACCTGCTTGAAGATAAAGCCCCGATTGTCAATCTTGTCAATCGCCTGTTGCGGGGCGCAGAGGAAATTGGGGCCAGCGATGTGCATTTTGAACCAACGGAGTTGTTTGTTCGGGTGCGGTTTCGTTTGGATGGAGTCTTAGGGACGTTGACTCATTTACCCAAAAGGGTTCGGCAGGCGGTAGTAGCGAGAATCAAAATCATGGCAAATTTAGACATTGCGGAACGGCGTCTCCCGCAGGATGGACGGATGAAATTACAGATTGATCCGGGTCATAGCATTGATGTGCGGGTGTCTGTTCTTCCTTGTCTCCATGGTGAAAAAGTCGTGCTTCGTTTGCTTGATCGATCCAAACTCCATTTGGATTTGAATACTCTGGGGTTAGAGAAGCCGGAATTGGAGGGCGTCCTTTCCGCGTTAGAGAATCCCTATGGCATGATTTTGGTAACGGGGCCTACGGGTAGTGGAAAGACCACCACCCTGTATTCGGCCCTTCAATATCTTAATACTCCCTTCGTGAATATCGTCACGGTGGAGGATCCTGTTGAATACCATCTGAACGGCATCAATCAAATGCAAATTAAAGAAGATATTGGTCTCACCTTTGCGGCGGGCCTTCGTTCCTTCCTTCGACAAGATCCTGATATCATTATGATCGGGGAAATTCGGGATCAGGAAACAGCCAATATTGCTGTTCAGGCTGCGTTGACAGGCCATAGAGTCTTATCCACCTTGCATACGAATGATGCCCCACGAACCATTACGAGATTGCTGGATATGGGTGTTGAACCGTTTTTGGTTTCCTCCTCATTGTCCCTGATCATTGCCCAGCGGTTGGTGCGAAAGATCTGTGATTTCTGCAAAGAGCGGGACGTGAGTTCGCCAGAACAATTAGTCGCGTTGGGATTCGATCAAGAGGAGTTACAAGGTGTTGAGCCGATGAAAGGCCGGGGATGCATTCGATGTCATCAAACCGGATTTAGTGGGAGAATCGCCCTCTTTGAGATTTTTCCACTTTGTGATGGATTTCATCGAAAAATTCTTAGCCGTGCCCCGGCTCATGAGTTGAAAGCCGCGGCAGTGGAGGCTGGAATACATACTCTTCGTCAAAGTGGACTGACCAAGATTCAAGCAGGCCTCACCACGGTTAACGAGGTCGCGTCGGCGACGACCAATGACCATTCAACCAGATCATTTTGAAATCACGAAGCGCATACACATGATTGCCCACTGCGTTTGTCAGAAAATATCAATGCGATGAAAATATCGAATTTCGAACAAGGAATCACGAATATCGAAGGAAAAGAGAGAGTATAGTCTTTTGGGATGGCCTACATGATTATTTTGGCAGCGTTCCCGAAGTAAATTTAATTGTTGAACGGTTCCCTTCAACACTTCAGGATTCGATATTCCTTGTTGGATATTCGATATTTCTTTCAAAATATAAATAAATTTGGTTGGTCCTGACCATGCACAGCCTTAGCCAGCTCTGTCAAATTCTTATTGATCGGAAGGGCTCCGATCTTCATCTGATTACGGGGAGTTCGCCTCGAATGAGGATCGATGGCTCCTTACAGACTCTAGAAGGCCCGTCACTCAGTGAGGCAGAGATTCAACGGTTGGTGTCCGAAATATTGACGGAAGGGCGACATCAAGTCGCCGAGGAAATGAAGGATATTGATACGTCGTTCGGTTTTCCAGGCATTGGACGTTTTCGGTGTCATGTGTACACCCAACGAGGGATGCCGGCTGTGGCCCTAAGGGCGATACCCTTGGCGGTCCCGTCCTTTGGAGAATTGGGCCTCCCCTCCGTTATCCGTGAGTTAGTCAGAAAACCTCAGGGGTTGTTGTTCATCACAGGGCCGGCCGGGAGCGGGAAGAGTACAACCTTAGCGGCAATGATTGACTTGATCAATCAGGAAAGACGGGCCCATATTGTGACGATTGAAGATCCGATTGAGTTTCTCCACTCTCATAAGTCCAGTGTCGTCACCCAGAGGGAAATTGGGAGGGATGCTCCTGATTTCCAAACGGCGTTGACGGGTACCCTGCGCCAGGATCCTGACGTCGTGTGTCTGGGGGAAGTGCGAGATTGGATGGCCATTCAAGCGGCGTTTATGTGTGCGGAGACCGGTCATCTCACTTTGGCCACTTTGCACACGAATTCTGCCATTCAGACGCTCAATCGTCTCCTTTCAGTGTGCCCCCCACATCAACAGATGGAGATCCGAACGCAATTATCGTTTGCATTGGAGGGGATTCTGTCTCAACGACTGGTTTCCCGGCTTGCCGGGAAGGAACGGGCATTGGCCCTGGAAGTTTTAGTTCCGACTCCGGCTGTCCGAAACTTAATTCGGGAGGGTAAAATTCACCAGATTTATTCCATTATGCAAACGGGACAAGCCAGACATGGCATGCAAACCATGAATCAGGCTCTTGTAGATTTGTGCAAAAGACAGGAGATTTCCCCAAAAGAAGCGAAAATCCTATCCCCCCATCCGGAAGAACTCCTCAAACTCCTTGAACGGGCAGGAAGGGGACAAAAACATCCTTCTCCCAATGTGGCCCCCCTAAGGTCTCGGTAGGAGGATCCCGGACGATCATTCTCAAAGTCGTGAAACGGTATTCAATCTACACTTCATGATTCGATATTGTTTTATTCGAACCCAGGTCGAAGGTTTGGGAAGACAGGCCTAAAGAGAATAACGAATGTCCAACAATGAATAATGAATATCCAAGGAAAGAGGGCTTTTACAATGGTGAGTGATGCCCACCCTACACAATTTTTTTGTTTCAACGGAATGGTTTGATTACTTAAAGATCGGATGGCATGTCTGTGTTCTCTTACATAGGGAAGAATCGTCTGGGGGAGACCCTGGAAGGGGAGGTGATGGCGATTGATTCCAAGGATGCTGTTCGGATTTTACGCGATCGCAAGGTGGCCGTCACCGGGCTTCGAGAAAAAATAACAAAGGAAGGAACCCGCGGGCTATGGTCATTTGATACCTTTGCCTATCATCCCAAAAGTCGGGATGTCGTCACGATGACGCTTCAATGTGCGACCATGCTTAATTCGGGAATCCCCCTTTTGCAATGTCTGGAAATCCTTTCCACCCACTCTGAAGGTCGTATTCTGCAGAATACCGTCACACAAGTGCATCGAGATGTCGAAACCGGACATACCTTCGCAGAAGCCCTTGGCAGGCATCCCAAGGTGTTTTCACATTTTTATGTCAATATGGTCGAAGTGGGAGAGGCTACAGGAAAGTTGGATGCCATGTTATCCAGACTGGGTGACCATATGGAACGAATTGCCTCGTTGAAAGGGCGAATCGTTTCCGCCCTGGCGTATCCCCTTACCCTGTTCGTGCTAGCCTGTATGGTTCTGATGTTTATGCTGGTTTGGATTGTCCCCCTCTTTAGGCAGATGTTTGCTGAATTTGACCAGTCCCTCCCATGGTTGACTCTTCTCGTACTTAACTGCGGAATATTTTTTGAGACGTACCTTGTTAGCATCGTGATTGGGACCCTGATCCTGGCAGTAATAATAAAGCAGTTGTACAGGACGGACCGATACCGAAGGGTTTTCGATGGATGGATGTTGAACCTGCCGGTATTGGGTACTGTACTCAAAAAATCCGCTATCGTACAATTTTCTCGTACCCTGGGGACTTTAGTCGGTAGTGGAGTATCAATTCTCGACGGGTTGGTCATTGCCGGCAAGGTGTCCGGCAATACCGTTATTGAACAAGCAATTCTGCACGTCCATCACCAGGTACGTGAAGGAAGCACCATATCGGAACCTTTGGCGCAGAATAGAATTTTCCCCCAATTGGTGGCTCAAATGATTGCCATTGGTGAACTATCAGGTTCATTAGACGTCATGTTGGGCAAAATAGCAGATTTGTACGAAAAGGAGGTTGACCGGGCGGTGTCGATAATGACCTCCTTGTTCGAACCCATGGTGATGGTATTGATTGGATTGGGAATCGGGCTTATTGTCATCGCGATGTATTTACCGATTTTCACAATGGGATCGTTCATAGGCTAGGGGGGTGATTTGAAGCAGGAGGCACAGGCTGCTGATGAAATTCATGTTCGCGCTCCGGCAAAAATCAATCTGATTTTACGGATTCTGGATCGCCTTCCCAGTGGCTACCACCGAATTTGGTCAGTGATGCACACAGTGGACCTGGCTGATCGCCTAGCCATTCGACGAATTCGGACTTCCTCGAATATCACAGTCTCCTGCAAAGATGCAGCTGTCCCACAAGGAAAAAGCAATCTTGTCCATCAAGCCGCAGAAATCGTCCTAAAACAAGCAGGGCAAAAGATTGGCCTGGAAATTGATTTACATAAGCAAATCCCTATGGCAGCAGGATTGGGTGGAGGAAGTAGCGATGCGGCTGCCACCATATTTGGTATCGTTCGTTTGCTTGACCTTAACTGGTCGTTGGGCGATATGGCGAAACTTGGATCACAACTAGGCAGTGATGTGGCATTTTTCTTCTCTGCACCCTGTGCTCTCGTCTGTGAATGGGGGCAAGTGGTTTTCCCATTGTCGGTTTCCGGGGGTCGGTGGATGATATTGGTCAATCCGGGATTCCCTATCGAAACGAAGGGGGCATATGAACGCGTATCGGCTGCTCGGGGAGCCGTGTCCCCAATCAGTCCGCCGTTGGAGGAGATACAACGGCATCTAGCGGTGACGTGGAATGAGCTTGTCGGGCTGATGGAAAATGATTTCGAATCGGTTCTGTTTCCCGTTTTCCCCAAGTTGGCAAAGCTGAAAACGGATTTGTTAGCCGTGGGAGCGCAGGCGGCGCTGTTATCAGGGAGTGGGGCGACGATGATTGGACTTTTTCCGGATAAGAAGGCGGCGATTCAGGCAAAGATGGCGCTATCCTGTGAATCAGGTAGTCGTGTTATTGTGGCCAAATCGGAGCCGACCTCCCATTGGATACCAACTCCCTAGACCCCTATCCCTCTCATGACGGTCAACAAGGGGTTTGGATCGGTTGACATTTCTCCAAAGATCGAATTACTTTGGTAGTCGTGGTTGTGGGGCAAGATCTAACCGATTGGGATTTTTGAGGAGACCCCGTATCTGTAATGAATAGGGATCTTAAACTCTTCGCTGGAAACTCCAACCCCGCCTTGGCGAAAGAAATTGCTCAATATGTGGGTCGGGAGCTGAGCCAGGCGACGGTGACGACTTTTAGCGATGGAGAAATCCGTGTCCGGATTGAGGAAAATGTTCGAGGGGCTGACGTGTTCCTCCTTCAATCGTGTGGCCATCCGGTCAACACCTCTATTATGGAATTGTTGATTATGCTGGATGCGGTGAAACGTTCCTCAGCTTCTCGCATTACCGCAGTGATTCCTTATTATGCCTATGCGCGCCAAGATCGAAAAGATCAGCCACGCGTTCCGATTAGTGCCAAACTGATGGCAGATCTTATCACCACGGCTGGGGCGCAGCGCGTATTGACCATGGACCTCCATGCCGGCCCCATTCAGGGATTTTTTAATATACCTGTGGACCATCTGTATGCCACACCAATTTTACTGGACCATATCCTGAAAGGGGAATTTTCTGACCTGGTGGTCGTGTCGCCCGATGCTGGCGGGGTCGAGCGGGCCCGGGCGTTTGCCAAGCGCTTAGATGCCAATCTGGCCATCATTGATAAGCGTCGTGAAGGAGCGAACAAAGCCCAAATCATGAATATTATAGGGGATGTCCAGGGGAAGCATGCGTTAATCCTTGATGATATGATCGATACGGCCGGAACTATCGTCCAGACGGCTCAGGCCTGTCTTGATAAAGGAGCCTTGAGTACCTGGGCCGGATGTACCCATGCCGTCTTGTCCGGCCCGGCTCTTGAACGATTGCAAGAATCTTCTTTAAAGGAAGTTGTGGTCACGAATACGATTCCTCTCGATGGAAAAGAGCAGCAGTGCCCCAAACTTCGAGTCCTTTCCGTCGCCGCTCTTTTGGGAGAAGCCATCCTAAGAATTCACCGAGAGGAATCAGTCACATCACTATTTGTTTAACAACCCTTTGAGAACACAAATCTGATTTGTATTTGAAATCTGAAATATGAGATTGTTCAGTAGAGGAGGTACGAATGAAATTTGAAATTGAGGTTCAAAAAAGAGAACAAGCCGGGAAGGGCGTGGCTCGCCAACTTCGACGAGATGGCAGAATTCCCGCCGTGCTCTATGGCCATGGTCAATCGCTCCCGTTATCGATGGATCCTAAAGTTGCCAGGCATATTATCCTGTCTCAAGCCGGTCACACCGGTTTATTGACGGTACGCATTGCCGATGGTGCTCAGCAAGAGGAACGGGTGGCTGTTCTGCAAGCCCATCAAGTCGATCCCATTACCGGTGCTGTCCTTCACGTGGACCTATTTGAAGTCTCAATGGATAAATCGTTACGGGTGAAGGTGCCCGTCACCATCATCGGCTCGACACCACTCGGAGTCAAAGAGGGGGGGAGTTTGCATCAACCTCTTCGCGAGCTGCATATTGAATGTCTTCCTGCTCAGATCCCGGATCATGTGGAAGTCGATGCGGAACCCCTACAAATCGGTCAGGGAATTCGCGTTCAGGATGTGACGATCCCATCAGGCGTAAAAGTCTTAGATGATGGAAATCTCATGGTAGCTCATGTGACGGCAAAGATCTCTGAAGCCAAACTGGAAGCTTTGCTGACCCGGACGACCGAGGAAGGGCAACCTGAGGGGACAGCCGTCTCGGACGAAAAGGCCAAAGCAGAAGAACCGACTTCAGTAGAGGCTACGGAGAGTAAGGCCAAGGAGGAAAAGAAATAACTGTTGCGGCTCATCATTGGCCTTGGTAACCCTGGTGAGGACTATGCTGCCACCCGACATAATATTGGAAGAAAGGTTGTTTTGCAGGCGGCCGTCCGATGGAGAATTCCCCTTCATCATACACGATTGGCCTACCAAGGGACGGGGCAACTCGCCTCCCACCCATTGCTTCTTGCGCTCCCGCATTCCTGGATGAATCAATCGGGTGTCTACGTCCGGGAACTTCTCTCCGAGTCCGGAGTTGGGGCTGAAAATCTGATTGTGGTGCATGATGATTTGGATTTAGACTTTGGCACCGTACGAATCAGATTGAAGGGAGGAAGCGGGGGCCATAATGGCATACATTCTTTAATTTATTCCCTAGAGACTGAACAGTTTTGTCGCGTAAAAGTTGGAATTGGCCGGCCACCTGTCAGTCAAGATCCTGCCCGATACGTCCTCTCCACCTTTAGTCTTGAAGAGTCCCGGGAAATGGGGCCTGTGTTATCACGGGCCGTTGATGCCCTTGAGTCTTTAACTTTAGATGGGGCGTCAACGGCAATGAATCGCTTTAATACACGTCAGACAAAGGCCTAACAGGCTCTTGAAAAACTAAAAATGTCAACCCTTTCGAACAATCTAGAACAAACTGGCTCGCGACCAATAGCGGGGCAGGATGTTCAAAAAGGCCCCTTTCTTACCCTCCCGACCCTGGCGCGCCAAGACTCGCCTTTCCACGGGCAAGGCCGCGCATTGCCTGCCATGTCCCGCTGTGCGTCACCCTTGTTTGGCGTGCGGAGGGTACAAGGAGTGCGTGAGCACGACAAAGGGCTGGGAACCCAAGCTGGCCTGCCAGCCATAGCCTTGGCGAAGGCTGGCGGACTTTTTCAACATCCTGCTAAAAGCTAAACGATTATGGGACTGAGTTGTGGATTGATTGGTCTCCCGAACGTGGGAAAGACCTCGGTGTTTAATGCCCTCGTCGGGGCGGGCGGGGTGGTGGCCAATTATCCCTTTTCAACTGTCGAAACCCAGGTGGGGGTTTCAGCTATTCCCGATGTTCGGCTCAGTACCTTGTCGAAAATCTTTGTTTCCAAAAAAGTGACACCCAGTACTCTGGAGATTCGAGATATCGCCGGTTTGGTCCAGGGGGCCAGCCACGGCGAAGGCTTGGGCAATCAATTTTTGGCGGAGATTCGGGAAGTCGATGCCTTGCTACACTTAGTTCGTTGTTTTCAGGATTCCAATATCACACACGTGGCTGGTGACGTCGACCCTCATCGGGATATCAGTATGATTGAATCTGAACTGATGTTAGCCGATCTCACCACGTTAGAACGGCGACGGGAACGAATCCAAAGACGGGTAAAAACCGGGGAACGTTCGCTTCAAAAAGAGCTCGATTTGTTAATGAAGGTGGAAGCGTTGTTAAATGAAGGGCAATGGCTTTATGGAAGAGAGTTTTCTCCTGAAGAGGAACACCTCCTGAATGACTTTCAACTGTTGTCGGCGAAACCGGTATTTTTTGTAGCCAACGTGGCCGAAGGCATGGGCGTGGACGATCCCTTCGTGGTGCCTGTTATTGAAGCCGCTCAACAACGAAAAACCAAAGCCATTGTCCTTGCTGGCCAATTGGAAGCCGAGTTAGCGACGCTTTCCGAACAGGAACGTGCCGAATTTTTCCAAGAATTGGGTCTCAAGGAGTCAGGCCTGCAACGACTCATTGCCAATGCTCATGAGATGCTCGGGCTGATCACCTTCTTTACGGCCGGGGAAGAGGAATCAAGGGCCTGGACCATCAAAAAGGAGACAAAGGCTCATGAAGCCGCCGGAAAAATTCACTCAGACATGCAACGTGGCTTTATTCGTGCGGAAGTGTTTGCGTATTCCGACCTTATTGAGTGTGGGAGTCCCGTCGCTGTTCGTGAAAAAGGATTGTTCCGCCTCGAAGGACGAGAATACGTCGTCAAAGAAGGGGATATCATGTACTTTCGTTTCAATGTGTAAAATTCCCTTACCCATTCAAGGTTTCATGTTAAAAACCCGAAATTCTCCATAGGAAAATCCGGCACTTATCACGACTCCCGATCGACTGGTTATAGCGATCTACAGCGCCCAGAAATGAATATTCAATATCGAACAAGGAATGTCAAAATTCCCTCTTTCCCTTCGACATTCGGAGTTCCTTGTTCGATATTTGATATTCACTTAAGTAATTTCACGAGGTTACTTTTCGTCGGTGGCCCCAAGGGACAATAAGGCGCTTTGATCAATGCACTATACATTCTTGTTGTTTGACACTCCCTTTTTCCCTGTGGTACCGTCGCATGCCTGCCTAAGTGCGCATTATACATATTCTTGTCTTGACGAGGTTACCCTATGAGGTTGTATGAATCTGTGTGTATTCTTCATCCCTCTCAAACTGATGAAGAAACAGGAAAAGTCGTTGAGAAAATGAAGGAAATTCTCGAACGAACCGGAGCCACGATTGTAAAACTGGAAAATGAGGGGAAGAAAAAGTTGGCCTATGATATTCAGCATGAACGAAGGGGAACATATATTACGATGCAGTTCCAAGGTGGCAATAAGGTGGTTGACGAACTCGAGCATTATCATCGCATGGAAGATTCCGTCATGAAATTCATGACAGTTCGAGTTCCGAAAGATCACCAACAGCCTATTGGAGAACCTGAACCGGAGTCACAGGATGGTGGGGTTCAATAAAGTAATCCTCATTGGAAATTTGACAAGAAATCCCGAACTTCGTTACACGCCCAGCGGGACGCCCGTTGTCAACTTTCCCTTAGCCGTCAACCGTCGGTACAAACAGGCCGATGACCAGAAGGAAGAGGTTTGCTACGTTGATATTGTCGTGTTTGGCCGGCAGGCTGAACATTGTGGGCAATATTTAAGTAAAGGAGATGGGGCGATTGTCGATGGTCGGCTCCAACAACGACGTTGGGAAACAGAGGACGGCCAAAAACGGAGTAAACACGAAATTGTCGCCCAAACGGTGACCTTTATGCCGAAAAAACAGGGTCAGGGTTCTGGAGAAGCGGAAGCATTTGACGAACCGGCTTTTGATTCAGAATTTTCTTCTTCATAGTTATTCAACCGAGGAGTTGCCTGCGTGGAACGAGGACGATTATTTCAAAGACGGCGTGTATGTCGGTTTTGTCACGATAGCACCCCATTGGATTATAAGGACGTCAATTTATTACGAAATTTTCTCACTGAACGGGGAAGGATTATTCCACGTCGAACCTCAGGCAATTGCTTGCGACATCAACGGCGACTGACCGTGGCGATTAAACGGGCTCGTCAGATCGCACTCCTTTCCTTTGCTGAAGAACGATGAGTCCACTGCGCCTGTTCCCTTTTACGGTTTCCGGAGAGGCTTGAGTCTGGAGGGACAACACTATCATGGTGCCTGCTTCGGACCAAAGCCAGCAGAATCCGCTCCGTGTGAATTTGGATGATATTCCCCCTGAGGGGTTCCAAATGGACTGTAAAGTGAACCCCGAATGGCTTGAGCTCCCATCTGATGAGGGAAAGGCCACAGAGAGTTTTCATTGGGAAGGGTCTTTGATGAAAACAACCGATGGTGCTTCGGTTAGCGGGAGGCTCTCGGGAGTCATCGTTCGAGAATGTGTCCGTTGCCTTCAGGAATTTAACGATCAACTATTCATTCCCTGCATGGCCGTTTTTGAGCCGAACCCAAGTGCCACAGGGCAACTATCAGAGGCAGCTCAACAATCGACGATCGGTGATCCACTGGAATCTGTTGGGGAGGAGATCTATCCCTGTGATGGGACTCAGGTTGAATTAGGAAAAATGTTACGGGAACAGGTCATTTTGACCGCACCCATCCAACCACTCTGCCGGCCGGATTGTTTGGGCCTTTGCCAGATTTGTGGTCGCAATCTTAACCAGGGAAGGTGTGGATGCGCCGAAAGAGACTCCATCTCGAAACAAGGGACCATTCGTTTTCGAGTCGGAAAAGCGAGAACCAATTAAAAGCAAACATTCCACTCAAGAATCCGAATACGATTTCTGAACAAATTTCGTTTTCTTTCAAAGGAAAAAGAGTCAGATATGGCTAATCCAAAACATAAAATCTCTCGAGCACGTCGAGATAAGAGACGAACCCACAAAAAACTCACGCCCCCCAACCTTTCAATCTGTCCTCAGTGCCACGAGCCGAAACTTCCTCACACGACTTGCCTCAATTGTGGGACCTATAAGGGAATGGCAGTCATTGCCGTTCAAGAGGGATAACGTCTCTCCTCTCAGATCGTGATCGACTGGCACTTATTAGGCCGATGAAAATTGTGGTCGATGCGATGGGAGGGGATCATGGACTCGATCCCACGGTTGAGGGTGCGGTTCAGGCATCCAGAGAACCGGGGGTTCATGTGATCTTGGTCGGAGACCAGGATCAAATTCGTGATCGTCTTGACCGGCTAAGCGGCAAAAAATCTACCCTCGAGGTGTGCCATGCCTCCCAAACCGTCGGGATGCAGGAATCCCCAGCCTTGGTTGCACGGAAAAAACGTGATTCTTCAATTTGGGTAGGGACCAATCTCGTCAAAACTGGTGAGGCGCAGGCGGTTGTGAGTGCTGGCAACACTGGTGCCACAATGGTCTCAGCGTTTTTTTTACTTGGTTCAATTCAAGGCATTGAACGTCCGGCGATCGCGGCTAGCTTGCCAACTCGGAAAGGCATGGCTGTGATGTTGGACGTCGGGGCGACAGTGGACTGCACCGCTCAGCAGCTTTATCAGTTTGGAATAATGGGCTATGAATACGGGAAGCACATCTTAGGTCTTTCCGGCCCCCGAGTTGGCTTGCTGAGCATCGGGGAAGAGGACATGAAGGGCAATGAAGTCACCAAAGAAGCGTTCCGGATGTTGAAAGAAAGCCCGATCAATTTTATAGGTAACGTCGAAGGCCGGGATGTGTATAGTGGGAATGCGGATGTGATTGTCTGCGACGGATTTATTGGCAATGTCGCATTGAAAATCTCCGAAGGCCTTGCCGATGCGCTCAAAAAAATCCTCATGAAAGAAATTGCTCAATCCCGATTAGGTCGATTGGCGTACCTCTTTATGGCTGCTCCTCTGTTGCGTCTTCGCCGGAGAATGGACTATGCGGAGTTTGGTGGGGCCCCGTTGCTTGGCGTGAACGGGGTCAGTGTGATTTGTCACGGTCGGTCATCTGCAAAGGCCATAAAAAATGCCATTCTCCGTGCGGATAAGCTTGCGGAAGCTGGTTTGATTGACCGGATTCGGGATGATATCGCCCATGGCCTGAAGTCCGCAGCAGCTGAGCCTCCCATGAAGACACAGGAATGAAAAGCCAAATCCTTGGAACAGGGTCCTATGTGCCAGAGCGGGTGCTCACCAATGGCGACCTGGAACGGATGGTCGCCACCTCGGATACGTGGATCATCGAGAGGACGGGTATTCGGGAAAGACGGGTCGTGGCCCCGGGCCAGGCTTGTTCGGATCTCGCCACGGAGGCTGCGCAACAAGCCTTAAAACATGCCGGAGTCTCTGCCCCTGATTTAAGTTTGATTCTGATTGCTACCTGTACCGGCGATAGCCCCCTTCCCTCAACGGCCTGTGAGGTGCAAGAACGCCTGGGAGCCAGTCAGGCTGCCGCCTGTGATATTAATGCGGCCTGTTGTGGGTTTCTCTATGCCTTAGCCATTGCCGATGCTTATATTAAAACAGGGTTTCGTCACATTCTGGTAGTCGGGTCGGAAGTGATGTCCGTCATCACAGATTGGACCGACCGAAGTACGTGTGTCTTATTCGGAGATGGTGCTGGGGCAGCCGTCATTGGTCCGAGTGAAAATGATGATGGTGTCCTTTCTCTGCATTTGCATGCCGACGGGCACTATTCTGACCTTATTGCCGTTCCCGGTGGAGGGTCCAGTTGTCCTCCCTCAGAGAAAACTCTTGCCGAAAAACTCCAATTTATCAAAATGAAGGGCAACGAGACGTTTAAAATTGCAGTCAAAACCATGGAAGGCGCGATTCGAGAGGCACTCTCAGCCAATAATTTGACTGTGGAGGATGTCGACGTATTTGTCCCTCATCAGGCCAATATTCGGATTCTCAAGGCTGTGAGCCAACGGCTAGGGCTGCCTTTCTCAAAAACCGTCATTAATCTCGACCGGTTTGGCAATACCTCTGCCGCCTCAATACCCCTGGCCTTGGATGAAGCCGTCAAAGACGGGCGAATTCAACCTGGTTCTATTGTCTTGTTCGCGGCGTTCGGAGCCGGGTTAACGTGGGCATCAGGGGTGATGCGGTGGTAGGTAGGAAAGAAAAGTTTCAAGTTTCGGGTTTCGAGTTTCATGGTTAAAGATTGTGGGAAAATCACCTTTAAGGTGTAAAGATTTATAGTTAAACTTCTATTAATTGACTTGGTTAATACGAGGTGAAAATGCAAGAAGGTCAAACAACCTTTGAAAATGAATGGGCGCTCATCCTGGGAGCGTCAAGTGGTTTTGGAGAAGCAGCGGCATTAGAGTTGGCTTCTCTCGGGCTGAATATTTTTGGTGTGCATTTGGATCGGAAGACGACTCTGCCGAATGTTGAACGGATTGTGAACGACATTCGAGGCCTGGGTCGACAAGCCATTTTCTTTAACGCCAATGCTGCGGATCATGAAAAGCGACAAGAAATCCTTGAAGCGATTCAATCGAAAGGAAAAGAGTCAGGTAGGCCCCTGTTCATAAGGGTCCTTCTCCATTCCTTGGCGTTTGGGACTCTTAAGCCCTTTATCGCCGACTCCCAGGCCGAAGCCGTTTCCAAGCCTCAAGTTGACATGACCTTAGATGTTATGGCGAATTCACTGGTGTATTGGACGCAGGATCTCGTGGCGCGTCAATTTTTTGGACGAGGAAGTCGAATATTTTCAATGACAAGTGCGGGGGGAGCACGGGTTTGGCGGACCTATGGTGCGGTATCGGCGGCCAAGGCAGCATTGGAATCACATACCCGCCAATTAGCCTTGGAGTTGGCCCCCTTAGAGATCACGGTGAATGCCATCATGGCCGGGGTCACCGATACTCCTGCGCTTCGCAAAATTCCGGGCTCGAACGAAATGATAAAATTGGCACAACGGAAAAACCCCTCCGGGCGCCTGACCACTCCCAAAGATGTCGCAGACGTTATTGGGATATTGAGTCATCCAAAAGCCCAATGGGTAACCGGGAATGTGATCTGTGTGGATGGAGGAGAATTCATTGTTGATTAGGGCCCCGAGGTTTTTGGAAATATAACGTGGGGTTGAGGTCCTTAGGAGATTGAAATGATTCGGAAATGGAGATATCGAATATCCAACAAGGAATGATGAATATCGAGGGGAAAGAGAGCATTGGACCTTGCGTTGTGTTCCCTTCCTTTGAGATCAAGGTCTTCCGAGGTAATCAGAGCAGTTAGTGGGCTCAACGGGACCTCATGATTGGACATTCGGTGTTCGAAATTCGATATTTATTTAATAGGTAGTCATCAACCGATTTATCCAAAAAGTGGATTTAGGACCCGGGAAACAAAAATAATTTCAGTAGTTAAAATTTCCCCTTGACAACCCTATCAATTTCTCTCATATCTTAACGACATGAATCACTCCGTAGGTTACCTTTTCCCTGGTCAAGGGTCGCAAAGTGTCGGGATGGGCCGAGCGCTTTATGAGGCCGATTCGAGCGTGCGAGCGTTATATGAAAAAGCCAATGGAATTCTTGGGTATGATCTGACCACTTTGTGCTTTGATGGGCCAGCCGACCAACTCAATCTTACCGAATATACCCAACCGGCCTTGTTGGTGACGAGCTTGGCCGCTCTGCAATTGTTTCAATACGCCAACCTTCAACCTCAAGCTGTTGCGGGCCATAGTTTGGGAGAATATACGGCCATTGTCGCCGCACAAGGTCTCAAGGGGGACGAGGCGATTCAGCTGGTTCAAAAACGAGGACGTTATATGGCCGAGGCCGTGGTCCCGGGCAGTGGCCTCGTTGTCGCCGTTATAGGGTCGACGGAAGAAGTGGTTCGCCAGGCCTGCAAAGAGGCTGCATCCTTTGGAATTGTTGCGCCTGCAAACTTCAATTGTCCGGGCCAAGTCGTCGTGGCCGGGGAAAAGGCAGCAGTGGAACAAGCGACAAATCTTCTTAAACAACGTGGAGTCAGAAGGATACTTCCCCTTGCGGTCAGCGTCCCGGTTCATACACCATTGATGCAATCTGCAGCGGAAAGGTTAAAAAAAGATATTGATTCCGCTACCTGGTCTGATTTAAAGGTACCATTAATTAATAACGCACAAGCCCGTGCTCTCCATACCGCCAGTGATGTGCGTGCGTCTCTTGTTCAACAATTGCCGTCGTCGGTCTTATGGGAACAATCGATTAGAACGATGGCCGAGATGGGAATTTCCCGTTTTGTCGAAATCGGTCCTGGAAAAGTATTAACCGGCCTCGTGAAACGGATTCTTCCTGAGGCCACCACGTACAACGTATTCGATGTCGAGTCTTTTGAGGCACTGAAACTTGCTCTTTCGGATTCGTAGGAAAGGTTTCGTATGACACTTGATGGAAAAGTAGCTGTCGTGACCGGAGGGGCTCAGGGCATCGGTCAGGAGATTGCTACGGTGCTAGCACAAAATGGGGCGGACGTGATTGTCGCCGATCTTGACCTGGATCGATGCAAGGAAACTGTTGCCCTGGTTCAAAAGGCCGGCCGAGAAGTCGGATCATATAAAGTGAATGTGGCGAACTGGGATGAGGTCAAAGCGATGTCCGATGGTGTTCTCAAAGAGTGGGGCCATGTTGATATACTCGTCAATAACGCCGGAATTACGAGGGATGGGCTATTAATGCGTATGAAGGAAGAAGATTGGGATTTAGTTCTGAAAGTAAATCTCACGGGGACATTTCATTGTATCAAGGCGTTGGTTCCCTCCATGAGCAAGCAGCGCTATGGCCGAATTATTAATATTGCCTCGATCGTTGGTGCGATTGGCAATATCGGCCAAGCGAATTACGCGGCGTCGAAAGCTGCCGTGATTGGGTTGACGAAAACCGTTGCGCGGGAGTATGCAAGTCGCATGGTGACGGTGAATGCCGTCGCGCCGGGTTTCATTGATACCGAGATGACAAGGAAACTCTCAGATGAAGTGAAAGAGGCTTTGTTGAATCAAATTCCATCCCGGCGACTTGGTCTCCCTTCGGATGTGGCAGAAGCGGTGTGTTTTTTAGCTTCCGAGGGCGCCGGGTACATCACCGGGCAAGTGCTTCATGTGAATGGCGGGATGCACATGGCATAGGAAAGGCCCCCCATTCATTTGTTTCCAACCACTGATGATCATTATTTAAGACAACCCTGAGACAGGAGGCTGAACTGATGGAGGTTGAAGAGAAGATAAAGAAAATTATTTCTGAACAGCTTGGTGTCGAAGAAGATGATGTTGTGCCGGAAGCCAAATTTGTTGACGACTTAGGCGCTGACTCTCTGGATACGGTCGAACTCGTCATGGCCTTGGAAGAGGAATTTGACATTGAAATTCCAGATGAAGAGGCGGAAAAAATTCAAACCGTTGGCGCGGCGATCGATTTTATTAAAGAGAGGGCCTAATTTACCATTTGAGTAAGTGGGAGTAGGGGATGGGATTCACGACTCTCCCAACCCTGACCGATCATGTCCCTTCTAAAGGAGTGCCCCCGAATTAGCAGTGATATCGGGTCGAATGTTGTCTCTTGAACTGATGGCAAAATTTTTAGACAATAACTTTTTTGCTACTTCGTAACGTTAGAGTTGATGTAATGGATCAGGTAGCCAAACGACGGATTGTGATAACCGGATTAGGGACAGTGACTCCTCTTGGCATTGGGGTCACGAAGACGTGGGAAGGTTTGTGCCAAGGTCGATCGGGGATCGGCTCGATTACGCGGTTCGATGCGAGCAACTATCCCGTTCGGATCGCGGGAGAAGTCAAAGACTTTAACCCCGCCGACTTTATCCCCAAAAAAGAAATTAAGAAAATGGATACGTTCATCCATTTCGCCGTGGCAGCCAGCCAAGAGGCCATGGATGATGCCAACCTGAATATTACGCCGGAGAATGCTGACCGAATCGGAGTGTATGTGGGCGCCGGTATTGGGGGACTTCCGGCCATTGAACATTATCATAAGGTGTTGATGGAGAAGGGACCTGAGCGAGTCAGCCCATTTTTTATTCCTATGGTCATCATCAATTTGGCTTCCGGCCAAATCGCTATTCGATTTGGCGCCAAAGGGCCGAATTCGTGCGCGGTCACGGCTTGTGCGACCGGGAATCACTGTATTGGCGACGGCCTCAGACTCATACAGCAAAATGAAGCCGATGCCATGATTGTCGGCGGTGCGGAAGCGGCCATTTGTTCCACGTCTATTGCGGGATTCGCGTCGGCCAAAGCTTTGTCTCGTCGCAATGATGAACCAGAGCGGGCCAGTCGTCCTTTTGATAAGGATCGTGACGGGTTTGTCATTGGGGAAGGTGCTGGAGTATTGATATTAGAGGAACTTGACCATGCGCGAAGGCGCGGGGCAAAAATCTATGCCGAAGTCGCTGGGTATGCCATGAACAGTGACGCGTACCACATTACCGCTCCACCCGACGATGGAAGCGGGGCTATCACCTGCATGGAACGGGCGATTAAAGATGCGCAAGTAGAGAAGGGTGATATTGGATATATCAACGCCCATGCGACGTCAACTTTTGCTGATAAAATTGAGACGGAAGTGATCAAACAAGTATTTGGGGAACAAGCCTATTCCATCCCGATTAGCTCGACCAAATCCATGACCGGACATTTGCTAGGGGCAGCTGGAGGAATTGAAGCGGTTTTTACAACATTGGCATTGTATAATGGAGTTTTACCTCCAACGATTAATCTGGATCATGCCGATCCAGAGTGCGATTTGGACTATATTCCAGCAAAGCCGAGAGAAAAATCCGTCAAAGCTGCCATATCGAATGCCTTTGGGTTTGGCGGAGTCAATGCATGCTTGGTGTTGAAGCGCCTGGATGACGCAGCATAGCAGTAGAGGACCCCAACCCGGCAGGATTGAAATTCATGATACAATACCATACCTTGTCGAGAATCCTTTGGGGTTTGGGGTTTCGAGATTCGGGTGAACAGATAGCAAAACTCTACTCTTTGAACCCGAATCCTAAAACTGTTAGTTATTGGATGATGTGGAACCGTGGCGTCTGTGATCGATGAAGCTCAATTGGCTCTTGACTATACATTTCGATATCCAAAATTGCTTCAGGAGGCCCTCACCCATAAATCCTACCTTCAGGGAAATCAGGAGGTGGGCCAGTGTGATAACGAACGGTTAGAATTTCTTGGGGATGCCGTATTGGCCTTAGTGATCAGTGAATATGTCACTTCGGTCTGTCCCACTCTACGAGAGGGTGAGCTCTCTAAGATCAAGGCCCGCTTAGTGAGCCGGCACTCCTTGGCGCAGGCTGCCCAACGGCTCAAGTTGGGGGAATGGCTGCGTCTGGGGCGGGGAGAAGAGAAAACCAAAGGACGAGAGAAAACTTCATTACTGGCGAATGCTCTTGAAGCCATCATGGCCGCGATTTACATGGATGGTGGTATTGAGGCAGCCAGGTCATTTATCCTCCGTATCCTTCAGCCGGAATTAAAGGGGGTCGAGGGAGAAAAAGTTGGAACCCTCGAATGGGATTATAAAAGTCGCCTGCAGGAATGGTCTCATAAACATTTTGAGACCGTTCCGACGTATCGGACCATTCAAGAATCCGGTCCCGATCATCAAAAGGCGTTTGATGTCGAAGTTTTGGTACAAGGGCGTGTGCTTGGGCGTGGGAAGGGAAACTCAAGGAAAGACGCTGAACAACAAGCTGCCCGTCAAGCATTGGAACAAACCTGACGTCACGGTTTTCACGGAGGGGTGGAGGACCGACGTTCAGCAAAAGGAGAACTGTTCATGGAGAAAGTGAGGAGACAAACATCATTGGTCATCATGTTAGCGTGTCTTGTGCTTGGGGGAGCGAGTATCGGCAGTTGGGCTGGTTCTCCTCAACTCCAGTTGGTTGAAAAGAAGGCTCCGGCTCAATCAAAAGCGCCTCACGCCATACTGAAGACCAAATTCGGAGAAATGGAGATTGTCTTGTTTCCCGAATTAGCCCCAAAACACGTGGAAAGTTTCGTCAATTTATCAAAAAAAGGTTTTTATAATGGTACGATTTTTCATCGCGTCATACCTGGATTCATGATTCAGGGTGGTGATCCATATACGAAAGATCCCAGCAAGCGTGACCGATATGGTACCGGGGGCCCCGGGTATACGTTGCCCGCGGAATTTAACAAGGTGGCTCATGAGCGTGGGATATTATCGGCAGCCCGCACGGCCGATCCGAATAGTGCAGGATCACAGTTTTTCATCATGACTGACAAGGCCCCTCATCTGGATGGCCAATATACGGTGTTTGGGGAGGTCATCAAAGGCATGGAGGTGGCAGATATGATCGTGAAGCAACCACGGGATCCTAGGGATGCACCCCTGGAACGGATCGAAATGACGATCGAAATTGTTGAATGAGAAAGCAGAGAGTAGGAAAGGAAGTTCTCAGGGTAGATTCAGAGAGTGAAATTACGGATGCTGATGCGGGAACGATGGTTCCCCTTCCACGTTCACTCCACTTGGAATGATGATTCGGCCGCCGGCACCGGCCTGTCGTGCCAGTTGTTCAGCCACATCAGGGTGTTTGTGTCTTACATAACCGATCAGTCCGCTAAGAAACCTGTTGGATCGTAGGCCCTCCCCCGAAAATTGCATAATAAACTTCATGGCCCGGTCCAGGACTGCCGTGGCAAGGGTTTGATCCAGGGTCTGTCGCTCCCCCAACACTTTGAATTCCTTCTTGAGTTCCTCGCCAAAAGCCGGTGGGGAGGGCTCAGGAACATGAATGGGACTAAAAGACCGGCGCAGGCATTCAATTCCGGCAATGGCTTCTCCATCCTGGGCATCCCGGCGGGACTGAAAAAACCGAAAGGTCAAGGCTTCGAAGACGTAAAAAATTTCCGTTGCCCGTTCGCCTCCGAGTTCCAGTAATTCCTGGTAAAACATTCGCCGGTCGTGTTCAAATCGCTCCCCAACCCTTTTCTGTTGATATCCCAGATTCGAATCCAGAAACACACAATCATCTGGGCAGGCAATACTGGAGAGCCTGTGGGACCCGCAACATTGGCTGCAGATCAGTCCGCTCAGCGCAGGGCATTCCCGTTTTCCTTTTCGTTGATGGCAATAAAGGCACTTGCTCATGAGCAAATAGTCAGTCTTTCGCATCCTGGTCTGGAAATTTCAGCCCATAGTCAGACAGGGTTCGTCTTTTTCGCTTATTCCCCGCATTGACAGGCATCTCCAAGCCATTCAGCTCCGCGCCGTTGGCGTACAAATAGGGGACCAGGATTAAATGTTTCTCCCGATCCACGGCCAGCCCCGCGGGCGAAATCAAAAACTCCGCAATGACCTCTTTCTTGAAGTCCGGTCGGATCCGCCAGATTTTTCCCGCGGTAAAATCAGAAACATACATGGAACCAAACCGGTCGAAATCGATCCCGTCCAGATTGTGAAACCGGCGAGAAAAAAAGGTATTGGCCATCAGTTCTGTAATGTTTCCTTTTCCATCGATTTCGAAAATTTTCCCGCCGTTCCAACTCACCCCGACCAGTTGGCCGCTACGAGGATTGATGGCCAACCCGCGAGGGCCGGAAAGACGGTCATCCTGTACAAAAAGAGAAACCTCATAATCCTGGGCCGGATCAATCTGGTAAATGGCGTTGGTATCAGTGTCTGAGACGTAGAGTCGCCCGTCAGATGAAGCCGTCAGTCCTGCTAATGAAGAACAATGATGACGGGTAAGGGATATGGAAAGAACCGGTTCCCCCGTCGTTTTATCGAAGACTCGAACGGTATCGAGATCAGCGACAAATAGATGTTGGCCCACAAGAACCATGCCTGTCGGCGAATGGAGAACGGTCGGTCCTTGCCCATCTTGAATAAAGTGCAGATTAACGACTTCACCCTCCCGATTCAGTTTCGTGATAAATCCATGATTGGTCCGATCCCCCGGGTCGCCATTGGCATTGGCAATAAAATATCCGTTGTCGGGGTCGACAACCGTACTTTGTGGGGATTTAAGGTTCCCGATCGGATTGGGCCATACACCAGAAACAAGGCCAAATACCAAAATCAAGGCCAAAACGGGAGGTGTCGCCCAATGAGTAAGACGTAGGGTCATGGAATGAATGTTCAACAGAAGGAGAGGCCTGGACGATAGGGGTGGCCATTACTAAGAACAAAGGCTGGGTGGTGAGCCCCAACTGTTCTCAAGGCATGGTAAGTGACCTTTTTTGAAGCTGTCAAGAAATAGATTGGATGGGGCTTCCATTGACGAATTTTTTGATTGCCTGATATCGTAGGGTGGCCTTGTCCTTAAAGAAACCGGTAACCATAAAGAAAAAGAGGAGGAAGCGTGGCAGCCCACCTCATTGATGGGAAAGCCTTAGCGCTTTCCATCAGGGAACAACTCGGCAAAGATGTGGTGCAATTGGCAGAACAAGCCAACATCACCCCTGGCCTGGCGGCTATTTTAGTGGGAGATGATCCGGCCTCGGCCATTTATGTCAAAAACAAAAAAACCGCTTGTGGAAAAGCAGGGATTTATGCCGATGAAAACAAGCTTCCGGCTTCGACGACGCAAAGTGAACTGTTGGCGCTCATTGAGAAAATGAATGCCGATCCGAAAATCCATGGCATCCTGGTCCAGTTACCCCTTCCCAAGCACATTAACAGCAAGGTGATCTTAGAGTCGGTGTCGCCAGAAAAAGATGTGGACGGGTTTCATCCCTTTAACGTAGGCCGGCTGGTCGCAGCCGAACCCGTATTTGTTCCCTGTACCCCTAAGGGGGTCATGAGGATGATTCAATCCACAGGCTTACCCATTGAAGGGAAGCGAGCGGTGATCATCGGTCGTAGCAACATCGTCGGGAAACCTATCGCGCTGTTACTGATGCATTCAAACGCCACCGTAACCGTTTGCCACTCACGAACCAGGGACCTGCCATCCGTCTGTCGTGAAGCCGATATCATGGTGGCGGCCATCGGACGTGCTCACTTTGTTACACGTGATATGATTAAAGAAGGAGCCATTGTTATTGATGTCGGGATTAATCGCCTGAACGATGGACGTTTAGTCGGAGACGTAGATTTTGAGGCTGCAAAAGAACAGGCCGGTTGGATCACCCCCGTCCCAGGCGGCGTCGGCCCCATGACCATCGCCATGCTCCTACAAAACACCCTGGAGTCCGCAAAGCGATTCGCGAGCAAAAGTTAATCAATAGTCCTCATTCATAAAGAGATTTCCCAAAAACTATGACCATCCCCGAATTCAAAGAATACAAAAACACCGGGAAGAAACTAGTTGTCGTCACCGCCTATGATGCCCTGTTCACAAAAATCGTCGAGCAGGCGGGAATCGAAGCCATCCTGGTAGGTGACTCTCTTGGCGTCGTTGTCCAGGGTAAGCCCAATACCCTGTCAGTCACCATGGAAGACATGCTCTACCACACCAGATTGGTGGCCCAATCGGCCGAACATTCTTTAGTCATCGGCGATATGCCCTTCATGTCTTACCAGGTAAGCATTGAAGAAGCGGTCCGAAATGCCGGGCAATTTCTCCAAGCCGGCGCCGGAGCCGTCAAACTGGAAGGTGGTAGCCAGGTGGTTGACCGGGTTCAAGCCATGACAAGTTTTGGGATTCCCGTGATGGCCCACATCGGGATGACACCTCAATCCGTCAATCAATATGGTGGCTATAAGGTTCGTGGCAAGGAAGAAGAACAAGCCAACGAAATGATCGAGGATGCCAAGGTTCTTGAAGCAGCGGGGGCTTTTTCCTTAATTCTCGAAGCCGTTCCTGCAGAGCTGGCTCGAACCATCACCCAAGCCGTTTCCATTCCCACCATCGGCATCGGCGCAGGCCCACATTGTGACGGCCAAGTACTTGTCCTTTATGATCTCCTGGGGCTTTTTGATGACTTCCTGCCAAAGTTTGTTAAACCGTACGCCCATCTTAAAGCCGATTCCCTCCAAGCACTCCGCCGCTACAAAGAAGAAGTGGAGTGCGGCAAATTCCCCACGGATTCGGAGAGTTATCATTAATAATTTATTCAGGTCCCAAAAACCCATCTGATCAGTTTTCTGCCTTTTCCTGTTTTGGCCTCTTGACATCTTCGGGGATGGGCAAATTTTCACAGGTAGAGGGAGAATGGTCCTTACCGAGGTACCTGTCCATTTTCTCTTTGTTTGTGGAAGTTGCGATTGGTGTTCACTAAACACCCACCATGAGATGGTGCAGCGGCAAACAGACTTGGTATCGAGGTCGGGAGAGTGATTAGTAGGAACTTTTATTAGGAATGGTATGCCTTGAAAAGGCCTCATATTCCAGTTATGCTGATTAATTACCTTGAATGTATGATTATGGAATAAGGATCGTCATAGTGGACTTACCAAACGATTTATCAGCCTGCCGGAAAGAAATTGACCGGCTTGATGACGAGATCCTCCGGATCTTGAATGAACGCTCCCAATATGTCATTCAAGTTGGGAATCTGAAGAAACAGCGGGATGCAGAGGCCCATCTTCACACCCCGGGAAGGGAAGCAGAGATTGTCGAACGATTGACCCAACAGAACCAGGGGCCCTTTCCGAGTTCCGCGATACGGCCGGTCTACCGTGAGATTATGTCCGCCTCCCTGTCTCTCGAAGGTTCCCAAACGGTGGCCTATCTTGGTCCGCAGGCCACCTTTACTCACCTCGCGGCTTTGCAAAAATTCGGGGAGTCCGCTCAATTCTTTCCGGTGGATAGTATAAAGAATGTCTTTGACGAAGTTGAACGGGGCCGGGCTCGGTTTGGCGTCGTCCCTGTGGAAAACTCAACGGAAGGCGTGGTGAACCATACGTTGGATCTCCTTGTCGATTCACCTTTGCTGATTTATGGGGAGGTGAGGCAGGAGATTGCCCACAATTTTCTCTCAAAAGCGACTGACTTAAATCAAATCAAAACCGTGTATTCTCATCCCCATGCGATCGCGCAATGCCGGAACTGGCTTGAGACCAACCTACCCTCCATTGCTGTCGTTGAAGAACCCAGCACCGCACGGGCGGCGGAGCGTTGCGTCAATGATCCGACGGCAGGGGCCATCGCTTCGGAACTTGCCGCACAAATTTATGGCCTAGGCATCCTCCAAGCACGGATCGAGGACAATATCCAGAATTTCACCAGATTTCTCATTCTGTCTCAACGTGAGGCAGACCGGACCGGTAAAGATAAAACGTCCATCATTGTCTCCGCTAAAGATAAAATAGGTGCCCTCTATGATCTTATCCGGCCCTTTTCGTCCTATGGCATCAATATGACCAAGATCGAATCTCGCCCCACGCGACGCAAAGTATGGGAATACCACTTTTTCATGGATCTTGAAGGGCATCGGGACGATGACCGGTTGAAAAAAGCACTGGAAGAAATAAAAGGCCGATGCATGTTTTTAAAAATACTGGGATCATACCCAGCCCATCATTAAACAAATTCTGGCTCACCTGAGTAGAATTTCATGCCATTAAAGGTTCATAAGAACATCGCCTCACTTGTTCCTTATTCACCGGGGAAACCTTTGGATGAATTAGAGCGGGAACTTGGGATATCCCATGCGGTGAAATTGGCCTCGAATGAAAATTCTTTGGGCCCTTCGCCCAAAGCGAAGGCCGTGCTGGCCGAACAAGTTGGCCAACTGAATGTGTATCCTGATGGTGGGACGCATGATCTCCGAAGAGCTTTAGCTGAGCGATGGAAGGTTGATCCCGCTCAGATCGTGGTTGGCAACGGATCCGATGAGGTGATTAGTTTACTCGTCAAGGCATTTGTCGCACCGGGTGAAGAAGCGGTGATGGCTGACGACACCTTTGTGATGTATAAATTGGCCGTTCAGGGTGGACATGGAGTTCCGGTCGAGGTCCCTCTCAAAAATTGGTGCCACGATCTCCCGAGCATGGCCCGAGCTATCACCGACAACACGCGACTTGTATTTGTGTGCAATCCCAATAATCCGACAGGGACCATGGTCTCACAGGGTGAGGTCAATGCGTTCATGGAGGCCGTCCCTGAAGATGTGATTGTGGTTTTCGATGAGGCCTATTATGAATATGTCCGATCGAACGAATATCCGGAAAGTATTCAATATGTGACACAGAATCGGCCTGTCGTCGTGTTGCGAACCTTTTCCAAGATTTACGGGTTGGCGGGATTACGAGTCGGGTATGGCATTTCAACCTTGGAAATCATGGATTATGTGAATCGGGTACGACCACCCTTTAATTCCAATAGTCTTGCTCAAGTTGCCGCTCTTGCCGCCCTTGATGATGAAGAGCACGTGGCGAAGAGCCGGGCGATGAACATCACGGAGATGGGTGTTGTAGAAAATGAATTAGCCAAAATGGGTTTATCACCCATACCCAGTCAAGCCAATTTCATTTATTTTGATACCAAACGGGACGGTCGGCAGGTGTTTAACGCTCTCCTTCAGAAGGGCGTGATTGTCAGGCATATTAAAGGTTCGATGATTCGTGTGACGGTGGGACAAACCTTTGAGAATCAACGGTTTCTTGAAGCTCTGCAAGAAGTCCTCCCTCATGTCGACTAGCCGAGAGTTTTCGCGATGATTATTGTCATGAAACCTGAAGCGGCGGACCATGATGTGGATCATCTTGTGGAACGTCTGCGGGAGCTCGGGTTAAAAGCCCAAGTCACCAAGGGCGCAGAGCGGACCGTTGTTGGTGTCATTGGTGATGACCGGCTCCTCCACGACCAACCGTTGAGCGTGTTCCCGGGGGTGGAAAGCGTCACCCCCATTTTGGCGCCATGGAAGTTGGTGAGTCGAGAATTTCAGAAACACGATACCGTCATTGATGTGAATGGCGTCAAGATAGGTGGAAAAAAAATTACCATTATGGCTGGACCCTGTGCGGTGGAAAAACTCGAACTCACCGTTGGGATTGCGAAAGAGGTCTCCTCCGCCGGGGGTTCGATTTTGAGAGGAGGAGCCTATAAGCCCCGCACGTCACCCTATTCCTTTCAAGGGTTGGGACAGGAGGGGTTGGATTATCTGGTTGAAGCCCGAAAAATGACCGGTATGCCTGTGGTTAGCGAGATTCTAGATGCCCGGGATATTGGACACTTTTTGGAAAAGGCCGATATTATTCAAATCGGTGCAAGAAATATGCAGAATTTTGAATTATTAAAAGAAGTGGGCGACTATGACAAACCTGTGCTGTTAAAGCGCGGGCTTTCGGCCACCGTGAAGGAACTCCTGTTGTCTGCGGAGTACATCCTGTCACGGGGTAATCGCAATGTCATGCTCTGTGAACGTGGGATCCGTACGTATGAGACTCTGTATCGAAATACCCTTGATCTTACGGCCGTCCCGGCGCTCAAAGAAATGTCACATCTGCCCGTGATTGTTGACCCCAGCCATGCTACGGGAAAATGGAATCTGGTCTCCCCCATGGCTAGAGCTGCTATTGCGGCGGGAGCCGATGGGTTGCTGATTGAAGTACATTCCGACCCTGAATGTGCTCTTTGCGACGGCGAAGAATCCATTAAGCCCTCCCGTTTCAAAGACCTGATGGCGAGCTTGAAAAAAATCGCCGAAGCCGTCGGCCGGGAACTTTAATGCCATGATCATAAGCCCTCCCGGCATCTTTCCTTCCTCCGATCCCTCTTAGGTTTGAACTTTCATCCATGGGTATTCAATTTCAACAGGTAGTGATTATTGGTGTCGGCCTAATCGGTGGCTCCCTTGGGTTAGTTGTGAAACAACAGGGCTTGGCGGGGTCCGTGGTCGGCGTTGGCCGTCGAATTGAAAATTTGAAGTTGGCTATTGAAGTAGGTGCGATTGACCGGTACGAAACTAATATTCGGGATGCCGTCCGTGATGCTGATCTGGTGGTATTGGCCACGCCTGTTCAGACTTATGCCTCTCACCTTCGGGAATGGGGTCCGGCCCTCCGATCTGGTGCCATCGTTAGTGATGTGGGGAGTGTGAAGGGCGGTTTAGTCGAAGAGGCCGAAAACCTCTTGCCCTCCGGGGTTCACTTTGTAGGAGCCCATCCAATAGCTGGACGCGAAAAGTCCGGCGTCGCCTATGCCTCACCGAATCTTTTTCAGGGGGCCCGATGCTTGGTAACCCCAACGAAGAAAACCGACTCCAAAGCATTGGACCTTATATGCCAACTCTGGGAAGCGGCGGGGTCGATTGTCCTATCCATGGATCCCTTTGTTCATGATTGGGTACTCGGGTCTGTCAGCCATCTTCCGCACCTGGCCGCGTTTGGCCTGATGCATGCCCTTCAAGATCTTCAGGGACAGATGGATGAGCCTATCGATTTATTGGATTTTTCAGGAGGCGGTCTCCGCGATACGACCAGAATTGCTGCGAGTTCTCCGGAAATGTGGCGCGATATCAGTCTCGCCAATCGCCAAAATCTAGTGCGAATGATGAAGACCTATATCCAACATTTGGAAAACTTCAAGGATCTTCTTGAAAAAGCGGAAGGGAGTGGATTGGTCGACCTGATGACCAAAGCCAAAGAGTTGAGGGAGCGGCTGAAATGAACTCGTGGACGATTACTCCCCAAGGCAAGCCTCTTCGAGGGACTGTTCATGTTCCCGGCGATAAATCCATCACTCACCGGGCTCTGATCCTGGGCGCCTTGGCGGAGGGAGAATCTAAGATTACCGGTTATTGCCGGGGTCAGGACTGTTTGAATACCTTGCAAGCCGTGCGGGCCCTGGGGATTGAAATCCAGGAAGAGGGTCCTGACCGATTGCAGGTTTTAGGAAAGGGTCTGTGGGGTTTGACGGAACCCACCTCAGTAATTGACTGTGGAAATTCCGGGACCGGCCTTCGTCTGCTGGCCGGTGTGCTCGCCGGGCAAGACTTTTTTTCTGTTTTAACGGGAGATTCCTCATTACGAAGGCGGCCCATGGGGCGTGTGGTTACCCCCCTTCGGCGAATGGGGGCCACGATTGCTGGGAGAAAAGCCGGAGAATACGCCCCCTTAGCTGTTACTGGGGGAAATTTAATAGGGTGCGAGTACAGGTCACCAGTCGCCAGTGCTCAGGTCAAATCCAGTGTGCTGCTGGCGGGCTTGCTTGCCGAGGGATCGACCACTCTGACGGAACCGCTCAAATCCAGAGACCATACCGAACGTATGCTCGAGTATTTAGGTGTACCTTTGCAGATCGAAGGACTCAAGGTTTCTCTCAATGGGCGAACGTCATTTCAAGGGGCCTCGCTGGCCGTTCCCGGTGATATTTCCGCTGCAGCGTTTTTCCTTGTTGCCGGTTCCATCGTTCCTGAATCCGAGATTTGGTTACCTTGCATTGGCGTGAATCCGGAACGAACCGGAATATTGGATGTCCTGAATCAAATGGGCGCGAACATCGAGGTAAGGAACTCACGGGAGGAATCCGGGGAGCCGGTTGCCGATCTCCTCGTAAAGTCGGCTCCTCTGCGGGGGGTCCATGTGGGTCCTGAACAAGTCCCGAAGACCATTGATGAATTTCCTATTCTTTGTATCGCAGCGGCCGCAGCGGAGGGAGAAACCCGCATTACGGGAGCGGAAGAGCTCCGAGTCAAGGAAACCGATCGGATTGGTGCAATGGCTACGGAATTGAGACGCCTAAGCGTTCCGGCGGAAGAAACCCAGGACGGGCTCTGTATTCGAGGGAAATCGACCATAAAAGGCGGAAATTTTGGTAGTTACGGTGATCATCGTGTGGCCATGTCCTTGGCAGTGGCCGGTCTAATGGCTCAGTCCCCCCTATTAATTGATGATGTGGCGTGTGTTGAAACCTCCTTTCCAGGGTTTCTTGGCAAGTTATTGGATTTATTGACAAATTCCCGTTGAGCACTATAATACGCTAGCGAAAAGTAAGGGGGGACGCTTTGCAGTCTTGGGCTGTAGCTTGATTGTCACGATTGACGGTCCGGCAGGAGTCGGGAAAAGTACCACAGCTAAACGTATAGCTTCACATCTGGGATATTCGTATTTGGATACGGGTGCGCTCTATCGGGCTGTCGCCTGGAAAGTGAAAACGGCTGGGGTCAATCCTTCGAGTGTTGGCGAAATCGAGACACTTCTTTCTTCGACAACTCTTCAGCTGACTTCTCACGATCAGGTCCTTTCGATTTTCGTCGATTCGCAAGAAGTTGGACAGGATTTACGCAGTCTAGCCATTGGAACATTAGCGTCCTCCTTAGCGGCGATCCCCGCAGTGCGGGATTGGTTGTTACCGATCCAAAGAGATTTCGGAGCCAAGGGGGGGGTTGTTGCAGAAGGACGTGATATGGGAACTCGAGTGTTCCCGTATGCGGATGTGAAATTTTTCCTTGATGCGGATCTTAATATTCGAACAAGTCGCCGGCATCAGGAAATTGAAAGAGGGGAAAAAGGGCAGAATTGGACAGAGGTTCGGCAGAATATTGCCGATCGGGATGCTCGGGATCGTTCCCGAACGGTTGCCCCGTTAGTTCCGGCTTCCGACGCCATGGTGATTGATACCTCAACTCTTTCAGTTGACCAAGTGGTCGACCGAATGTTGAAAGTCATCGCAGCGCGGCTGTGAGTGGGTTGTTTTATGCATTGCTCTGGGTGTTTTTTTATGTGTTTAGCCGCGTGTTTCTTCGGTACCGGACAATAGGCCAAGAACATATACCTCGAAAAGGAGGAGTCGTATTCGCCGCAAACCATGCCAGTTATTCGGATATTCCATTATTAGGATGTGGAATTCCCAGACGTGTGGCGTATTTGGGCCGAGCCACCTTGTTTCCGAATCGGTTTTTCAATTGGGCCCTTCGTTCCCTTGGGTGGATTCCACTCAAGACCGATCGAATAGACCGAAAAGCATTTGGAGAAGCCATTTCACTTATAAAAGCCGGAAAACCTGTGGTGATATTTCCTGAAGGCACTCGTTCTCAGGATGGAAATCTGAAAAAAGGGAAACCCGGTATTGGGGTTATTGTGGCTGAGACCCAATGTCAGGTCATTCCAGCCTATATTTCCGGTTCCTATGAGGTGTTGCCGATGGGCGCATCGCGCCTGCGATTGCATCCCGTGACAATTTCTTTTGGGGAGCCTTTAGAATTTTCATCGTCTCCCGGCGAACGGCCGCGGGAGTTTTACGATTATGTGAGTACCACGGTGATGAGACGAATTGCTGAATTAGGCCAAGTTCCTTATCCTTTTAAACATAAACACGAATCGCTCAAGTCAGATTCCCAGCCATCCAAAGCTGAGGATGAAGCCGGGAATTTTTGTTAATTTTCAGCACCTTTTAAACCATTGGAGGCATAAGAATCGGATGGAAACAGTTTCTGAGCAACCCGAGCAAATGGACCGCGGAACCCTAGCGGCCCTGTACGAAGAAACCTTTCGAAATATTGAAGAAGGGACCATTACCGAAGGGAGAGTGGTGAATATCCAACGTGAACGAGTCGTTGTCGATATTGGTTATAAGTCTGAAGGCATGATCCCTGCTGATCAGTTTTCTGGAGATGAGTTGAAGACCCTTTCGGTCAATGACACGATTCAGGTGTACATCGAGCAGTGTGAGGATGCCGAAGGGAATCTTCTGCTCTCGAAGGAAAAAGCCGACAAGATGAAAGTATGGGAAGACCTCGAGGTTGCGCATCGTGAAGATAAAGAAGTCCAGGGCAAAGTTCTGTCCAGAATCAAAGGCGGAATGATGGTGGATATTGGCGTTAAAGCGTTTCTCCCCGGCTCTCAAATCGATTTGACGCCGATACGGGACCTTGATTCGTTAGTCGGAAAAACCTTCACGTTTAAGATTATTAAAATTAATCATCGACGGGGCAATGTGGTGGTTTCCAGGCGAGCTCTGTTAGAGGAAACCCGTGACAAAAAACGCCAAACGACCCTTTCAACCTTAAATGAAGGACAATTGATTGAAGGGACAGTAAAAAATATTACCGATTATGGAGCATTTTTGGATCTCGGCGGGATTGATGGCTTACTTCATATCACCGATATTTCCTGGGGCCGGGTCGGGCATCCTTCAGATATGTTTTCAATTGGAGACAAAATAGAAGTTCTGGTCCTCAAATATGATCGGGAAAGTGGGCGAATCTCCCTTGGGGTAAAACAAAAAACCCCGGATCCTTGGACGAAAGTAGAAGAAAAATACCCCGAGGGAACGCGTGTGGCCGGGAAAGTGGTCAGCCTTACTGATTATGGCGCCTTTGTGGAATTGGAACCTGGTGTTGAAGGGTTGGTGCATGTCTCGGAGATGTCCTGGACCCATGAAGTTCGGCATCCATCCCGAGTGGTTTCGGTAGGAGATACCATTGAAGCGCAGGTCCTTCATGTGGATCAGCAGAGTCGAAAGATTTCTTTGGGGATGAAGCAAACAGCACCGAATCCTTGGGATATCATTGAATCGAAATATCCGGCTGGAACCGAAATTGAAGGGAAGGTGAAAAGTGTCACGGATTTTGGTGCGTTTATCGGTTTAGACGAAGGGATTGATGGGCTTATTCATATCTCCGATATGTCCTGGACCAAGCACATTAAGCATCCGTCAGAATTGTTTAAAAAGGGGCAAGTTGTGAAAGCCGTCACCCTTCGAATTGATAAAGAAAAGGAACGCCTATCCTTAGGGTACAAGCAGTTAACACCGGATCCCTGGGAGAGCGATATTCCCTCGCGCTACCAAGTGGGAGGAACGGCGACTGGAGAAGTCTCCAAGATTGCAGAATTTGGAGTCTTTATCGAATTAGAGGGCGGGGTTGAAGGTCTAATCCATGTGAGTGAAATGAACCTTGAGCCTCAAGAACGGTTAGAAGATAAATTCGAACCTGGACAACAAATTACAGCAAAAATAGTTAAGGTTGATTGCGAAGAACGAAAGATTGCTTTGAGTGTCTCAGAATATCTTCGTGAGAACGAACAGGCCCAACTTGAGGAATTTCATGCTTCCCAGGGGTCGGTCGATCAGAGTCTTGAGCGTGCGGTTCAGGAAAAAGGTGAACCGAAGGAAGAGGCAGAGGAAACCAGCCAAGGCAACTCCTAAAGGATTTGCGAGTTTATGGGACAGGAAGAATCAACATCTGGACGTCGCCGGTTTCGTTGGCGATATGTATTTTGGATTCTCGTCGGGGCGTTTCTGGTCATGTGGATAGGCAATGCCGTTTTACCGAATTTTGAATCCATGGGAAAGGAACGGGTGGCATTGGTCCGGATAGAGGGCCCTATTCTTGATTCCCATCAAGCCGTGACTGATTTGGAAGTTTTTAGCGAAGATCCTCTTGTGAAAGCTATCGTGGTTCGGATAGATAGTCCTGGTGGAGGGGTGGCCCCGTCGCAGGAAATTTATAACGCCGTACAACGTGTTCGTGAGGAACACAACAAAATTATTGTGGCATCAATGGGAACGGTTGCGGCTTCGGGGGGGTATTATATTGCTGTAGCCAGTGATCGGATTTTAGCCAATCCTGGAACGCTCACCGGAAGCATCGGTGTCATTATGCAAGTGGCAAATTTTGAGGAACTCCTGGAGAAGATCGGAGTGAAGAGCCTTGTCATCAAAAGCGGTCGTTATAAGGACATTGGCTCACCTTTCCGTCCGATGACTGAGGACGATCGTCGCCTCATGCAATCGGTGATGGATGACGTTCATAAGCAGTTTATCGAGGCCGTGGCGACCGGGCGTTCACTAGAGGTCGGGGATGTTGAGCCGCTTGCCGACGGGCGTGTCTTTACCGGTCAACAGGCAAAAGACTTCCTTTTGGTCGATGACCTCGGAGATCTTCGAGACGCAATTCGCTTGGCTGGGAATTTGGGTGGGATCCAGGGCGACCCCCCGGTGATTGAGCCGACCCGACGATTCTCTTTCCGGGATTTGATCTCCAGTTATCTTTTTGGAGAATTGCCCTCGTTAGCCGTTCAAACGACGTGGATGCCCTTGATGTACCTCATGGTTCTTTGAAGAGGATGATCTCAAATCTCAGATCTTACATCTCAAATATGCCATTCGAGAAATGGAATCTGGGATCTGGAATTCAAAATTTGAGATCTGAGATTTGAAATCTGAAATTCACAAGGAGGAGGGTAGGATGACAAAAGCTCATCTCATCGAGAAGTTGGCTGGACGAACTCCCACATTGAGTAGGAGGCAGGCTGAGCTTGTGGTCAATACTCTCTTCGATTCGATTCGTGATTCGCTGAAAAAAGGGGAAAAAACAGAAATTCGTGGCTTTGGGAGTTTTCGTTTGCGAATCCGGCAAACGAAAGAGGGGCGGAATCCCAAAACTGGCGCCACGGTGGCGGTACCCGAAAAGCGAATGCCGTTTTTTAAAGCTGGAAAAGATATTAAGGAACTCTTGAATAAAGAGCGTCCACCTCAGGGGGGGGGTCAGCCAAGCTCAATAGATTTCAAATCTACAATTTCAAATCTCAAAATGAATACTGTGTACCAATCAATTTCAGATCCGCAAAACCAAAATGAACACTCCTGACCAACCGATCCTTGAGCAGGAAATTGCTTGGACGCCGGAAGCGCTGGACCGTTTACAGCGTGCGCCGGTATTCTTGCGCGGCATGGTGAAGCGTTTAGCAGCCAAAAAAGCCAAGGAACTTGGGTACACGGAAATCACCGCCGAGATTCTCGATCAATTTAAACAGCAAATGATGGGGAAAATGGGGGGTGGAGCCGCGATGACCCAAGCAGCTGAAGATATTCAACAGGGTCGGTTGCCTTGGACCGCCGAGGCCCAAAAGCGTTTGGAGACGGTTCCGGAATTTATGCGGAGCATGATTAAGCAAATAGCCGAGGATGTGGCTAAAGAAAGAGGCCACCTTGAGGTCAACGTTGAATTATTGGATAAGGTGGAAGCCCTTGGAGATAAGAAGGAGCCTGCGGCTTTACCTATGGAATGGGATGATGAGGCCCTTGCCTTGCTACAGCAAAAAATACAACATTCTCCTCCCATTGCGATGGATTTCGTTACAGATATGTTGAAACATGATGCGGAGGAACTGGCCCGGGAGCAGGGGTTAGACCGAATTGATGCTCCTGCATTGATGCGAATTTGGGAAACTCCCCCGTCCGAAGTGGCTTGGACGGATGAAGCCTGGAAGCGATTACAGACTTCGCCGGATTTTGTCCGAAGTGGAATTCGGAAAGCCGCCGAACGAAGAGCCAGAAAGCTGGGACTTAAGGAAATTGATTCCGAACACCTGACCGTCTTTCGCAATGAAGCGATGATGAAAGCAGTCAAACGAATTCGAAGTTTTGGCTATCAGGAGTTGACATTTGATGCCTTTGATGATGCCTTGGTGAAGGTGAAACGTCTTAAAGGCAATGATCAAGCCGAACATCGATTAAAAGAAATTCGGGAATATATGAAGGAAAAACCCGATGTCGGTCTGCTGGGTGAAGATTTAATGAATCGATTTAGGAAATTCTTAAAAGGAGAAGGTAAACTTTAAGAAGGTAGTTCTGCTCCATAGTCCCTCCTGTTCGAAGGTTCCTTATCCTCTCTCTCCGGTCCAGGCATTTTGCTTCGATTTTTTCACTCATTGCGTTTCTTGCTTCGGGCTTTTCGTTTTACAGCCGCGTCACGCGCGAGTTTGTCCACAATTTCATTGCCCAATTCTCCGCTATGAGCTTTGACTTTGACCCAATGAATCGTGAGGCCTGAACTTCGGACTATTTGGGCATAGTCTTGGGTGAATGAGGTTTTTCCCTTCCAATCCCCTGTCACCCAACTTTCCAAGCCCTGATAATCATAGTGGATGGAAACTTCTTTAATGTCTTTTCGTTGGCACCAGGCCACCGCTTTGAGAATAGCCATAATTTCCCCAGCCACATTACGGTGCCGATACGCATCGACAGGAATGTCGGAACCGCTGGTTCGATATATTTCCTGGCCGTTCACGTAAACCAGAAACGCCCACCCGATATGGAGGGTCCCATCGGCTTCAGGGAGGCAGGCACCATCAACCCAAATCTGAATTGGTGAATCCGTATCGGCAAACGATTCGGGTGTAGCAATGGGAGGGGGCGGTTGAGCTTGGGAATGATCGGGGTTGGCAAGATAGGCCTCTGCTCCCTCTTTGGTCGAAAAGGCTTTATATTGGGCCCCGGGATACCCGTGGACCTGGGCCTTACAGTCGACCCATGACGTGTAGATCCCTTCCTGTCTCCCGCGCCGAACCGCGTAATATTTCACAAGGTTTTTGGGGATAGCGTTGGCTTTAAAAAAGATCTCAGATCACAAATTTCAGATCTTAAATCTTATTATAAAACCCGAAATTCTGAACTCGAAACGTTAGTATGCTTGCTTCAGCTTAATAAGACGATCATTGGCCAAGGCGGCCCGAGTGGATTCTCCTGGGACATCTTCAACCAGGGCAAGATACGTTTCATATTGTTCTATGGCCCGTTGGGGGTCAACGGCCTCATACGCTCCCGCCAAATTGTATCGGGCGAGAGCATAGTTTGGTTTTAAGATAACCGCCTTCTCCAGAGGAACAATGGCTTCAGAAGGTTTATCCATCTGGACGAGGACAGTTCCCAGACTGTTCAAGACATGAGGGGCAAGAGGCCTGATTTGAAGGGACTGTTCGATTTCCTGCCTGGCCTCAGGAAGTTGCCCGTTATTGCGAAGACCTAATCCCAAACGATGATGAGCTTCCGCCAATCGCGCGGGATCCTGAATGCCAATTTGAATGGCACGGCGATAGGCATCAATGGCAATGTCCGTTTGATTCGCTTGCCCGGGACATGATCCGAAATGAGCGGACTCGCCTCTGGCAAATTGTTGTTGGGCGAGGAAGGATTTATTTATCGATGGCCTTTGAGAGTCTGATTTTTCTGACCCTTCGGGGACCTGGGCAGGGAAGAGGGACAGAAATTTTTCCTGTTTACCATCAAGAAGGCGTTCATAAGGATCAAGCACCACCACGGATAATAACAGATCCCGATAGGCTTCCCCGGGCTTTTCTCGGACAATATATTGAGTCGTCGAGTTTTGATCGCCTGTCCGATAGAGAGTCATCGTCGCGGGTTTGGAGCCTCGCAGGAGATTGGTCGCATCCCCGTAAAATTCCATGGTTGGGCGAAGTTGAGAAAGTGTATCTCGAAGAACGGAGTAGGGTTTAAGGTCAATTCCCTCGGGGAATCGGAACACGGCTCCAACTAAGATGCCATCGTCGTTATAGAATAACCATTGTCTCTGATTCCGGGGATTGGTGACCTGAAAATGCCATTCCTCGCCACTGCCCCAGGGAGTCTTTTCAATCGAGACCCCTCTTAATCTTCGTTCAGACGTGACTTTCGTCTCGCAAATTTTAATAGGGCCAAGGATATCCAAATCGGTGGCCGATGGAGGAAGATTGGCAGACGGCGGGGGCGGGCCCGAACTTCCACAAGCGGCCAGAAACAGCCAAAGTGGAAAAAGTTTGAAACACAGGGGGATGGTCCGGTTAAATTCTCTGTACGCCATGGTACCTTAGGAGTCGGAGCAGTAGGGAAAGAAACCTAAAAGAAACTTATGAGATGGTGGGCGATACTGGTATCGAACCAGTGACCTCTTCCGTGTGAAGGAAGCGCTCTCCCACTGAGCTAATCGCCCACGCCGCCGAGTCTACCACACTGTCTAGGGGCGATCAATGAATTGGCCATGCAAGGAGCTGGTCTTGACTGCCTAAGAAACAGTGGAGTAGGCTGACATCAGTTGTCCTCCAAATGGTGAAGTTGCCTTATTCATGTGACCCATTACAAAGTGTTGGAGGTGTTTCAATGGACAGGCAGGAACGCAAGCACGATTCACGAAAGGGTTCGTCTCGAAAAGAGGCGGAAGAAATTCAAGCGGACCCTGAAGTTGTGGAAACGGGGAAAAAACTCCAAGATGAAATTGATAACTTGGTCGATGAGATAGACGAAGTCTTAGAACAAAATGCGTCGGAGTTCGTCAAGAACTATGTCCAGAAGGGAGGCCAATAACTTTTTTGAATTCATCAGTGGCATCTACCCGAGTTCCATTCACTCCACTTGTAATAGCCTTCCCAACTAAAATGTATTGTGAGTTCTTCCTTCTCCAGAATTGTGTGGATTAGTGTAAAATAATTGTTGTTTCCTTTGAGGGGATGATGAAAACCTCAATTGCCATGAGACGGTGATCGGGTTTACACATCGGTAGGTGTTGAACCCAAACGAGAAACCCGAAACGAGAAACCCGAAACGAGAAACCCGAAACCCCCGTACAGGTAAAGACTTGTGATTTCCAGGCAATGGCAGGTTGCACAATACGATCCTCACGATATTAAGGTAATGGCTGAGGCCTTAGACCTTTCACCACTCACGATTGCGGTTGTGTTAGGGCGAGGGGTGCGGGAAATTACACAGGCCCGTCAATGGCTTTTCGACTCTCGAGACGGTGGATACGACCCCTTTCTTATGCCGGATATGGAGCGGGCGGTACAACGACTTCAACGGGCTGTTCAGTTGGGAGAACGAATCTGCTGTTATGGGGATTATGATGTTGATGGGATTACCGCGACGAGTCTCTACCTGTTGTTTCTTCGGGGAGTTGGGGCACAAGTCGGCTTCTATATTCCGGAGAGGCAGAACGAAGGGTATGGCCTGAATGAATCTGCTGTCCGGACATTGGCTCAGGACGGCGTGAAAGTCCTTGTCACCATTGATTGTGGGACGACCTCCTATCAGGAAATCCAACTGGCGAAAAGTCTTGGAATTGATGTTATTGTCACCGATCATCATCAATTGCAAGGTCCCAGCCCGCCGTTTTTGGCTTTTTTAAATCCGCATCGATCGGATTGTCAGTATCCATTTAAAGACCTCTGTTCAGCTGGCTTAGCATTCAAAGTGGTGACGGCCTATGTGTCTTCGTTTGGGCCGGGGAATCTGGATGTAGGGTCTTTAATGGATCTCGTGGCTTTAGCCACCCTGGCCGATATGGTGCCTTTGAAGGATGAAAATCGATTGTTTGTTCGGCAGGGGCTCGATCAAATATCAAAAGGGAGCCGTTGTGGAATACGAGCCTTGCGCCAAGGTGCGGGGCTCGACCAGGAATGTACAGAAAGTCAGGTTGCCTTTCAATTGGCACCGATGATCAACGCAGCAGGACGGCTGGATCATGGAAAATTAGGTGTAGACCTCCTTACCAGTAGCTCAATGGAGCATGCGATTCGGTTAGCAGAACATTTGGGGAATTTGAATCGGCAGCGCCGGCAGATTGAAGGAGCCATTTTTAAGGAATCTCTGAACATGGTTGGCTGTCAGGATTCTCAAGATGCTGTCGTGGTGGGAAAAAGGCAATGGCATGTTGGAGTTGTGGGAATTGTGGCATCTCGACTTGTCGAACGATTTCAAAAGCCGGCTGTGGTGATCGCGTTTGATGAACAAGGGTTTGGTCGTGGGTCTGTGCGTAGCGTGCAGGGCTTGGATATTTGTCGGGTGCTCGATAAATGCTCAGATTTGTTGGACGGGTATGGAGGGCATCCAGCCGCAGCCGGCCTAAAGATTTGGGAAGAGAAATATCTGTGCTTTCAGGAACGGTTTTCCTCGCTTGTGGCTGCTGAAAGACGCGATAAGGCTCCCTCTACTGTTTTAGATGTGGATGCGCAAGTGGCCCTTGGCCAGTTGAATTACAGGCTTCTTGGGGAACTCGCGCATTTACAACCATTTGGGGTTGGGAACCCTGAGCCGACTTTCATGGCTACGGGCCTCAGGGTGTTGGAACAACGCATTGTCGGTGACGATCACCTTAAATTAGTTGTTCGTCAAAACCATTCCGTGCCATTCGACACTATTGGGTTTCGAATGGGGTCATGGGAAGGAGTCAAGAAATTGCAGGACCATCCGATTGATTTGGCTTTTGTCCCGGAACGCAATCGATGGAAGGGTTTAGATCGTATTCAACTCCGAATTCGGGACCTCCGAGTTAGTGAAGGGTCAAAGGGCCTCAAATGCTAACGTCACCCATTACGGAAATTGAACAACTCATCAATCAGGTTGAGTTGTATCACCCCGAGGCGGATTCTGAACTTATTCGCCGAGCCTATACCTTTTCTGCTAAAGCCCATGAAGGGCAGATACGGCAGTCTGGAGAACCCTACCTTCTCCATCCATTGGCCGTGGCGGGTATTCTCACTTTTTTGAAACTAGATGTCCCGGCCATCGTTGCCGGGCTACTGCATGATACCCTCGAAGATACCGTGGCCACGCAATCCGAATTGGGAAAAAATTTTGGCCCTGAAGTGGCCCAACTTGTGGATGGGGTCACAAAAATTGGCCAGATTCCCTTTAAATCCAATGAAGAAAAACAGGCTGAGAATTTTCGAAAAATGGTTTTGTCCATGGCGAACGATATCCGCGTGGTCTTCATTAAACTCGCGGATCGTCTCCACAACATGGAGACGTTGGAGCATCTCAAGGAAAGCAAGCAAAAACAGATCGCCCAGGAAACTCTTGAAATCTATGCTCCCCTGGCAAATCGCCTTGGAATCAGTTGGATGAAACAGAAGTTAGAAGATTTATGCCTGCAATATCTGAAGCCGGATGTCTATGCCATGCTCAAATTGCGTGTGGCCAAACGGGATGAAGAACGACAAGATTATATTCAGTCCCTCATTCGAATGGCTAATGAGGCGTTGGCTAAAGCCGGACTGTCCGGTGATGTCCAGGGACGCCCCAAAAATTTGTACAGTATCTACCAAAAGATGGAACGCCAGTCTATCACGTTTGAGGAAGTCTATGATCTGACGGCCATTCGTATTGTGACGGATTCAAAAATGAGCTGCTATGCCATTTTAGGATTGATTCATTCGCTTTGGCCGCCTGTTCCTGGCAGGTTTAAAGATTACGTTGCGACTCCACGGTCCAATCTCTATCAGTCACTGCATACGACCGTCGTGGGGCCCCAGGGTGAGTATGTCGAATTTCAAATTCGAACAGATGAAATGCACAAAATTAATGAATATGGTGTGGCAGCGCACTGGAGATACAAAGAGCCAAGTAACGTGGTGGGCAAGGATGAGAAAGCCTTTAGCTGGTTGCGACAATTTGTGGAATGGCACAAGGACCTGACCGATAACCGTCAGTTCATGGATACGTTTAAGCTCGATCTTTTTCACGATGTTGTGTATGTGTTCACTCCCAAGGCTGAAGTGAAAGAAATGCCTGTGGGGTCGACCCCGGTCGACTTTGCGTATGCGATTCACACAGAAATCGGCAATCATTGCGTCGGAGCCAAGATTAATGGAAAGCTCGTTCCATTACGCTACCGTCTCACCAGTGGGGATATGATAGATATTTTGACCTCGTCTTCTCAGGTTCCGCACAAAGGCTGGTTGAAGTTCGTTCGAACTTCCCGAGCCAGAACAAAAATCAAGCATTGGTTCAAGGTGGAAGAAAACAAACGAGCCCTGGAAATCGGGCACCGCCTTTTGGAGCGGGAATGTCGTCGACACGGATTGCCTGTGGCCCAGACTCTCAAGTCAAATACATTGCTGGCGAAGGTCAAGGAAAATGGATATGAGACGGTCGACGAGATGACCAGAATGGTCGGGTATGGTCGTCTATCCGCCACTCAAATGATAAATTTGTTGGAGCCTCCTTCTCCGGTCTCTGAGATAGAGAAGATGGCAGAGATACCGGTTTCTCCTAGAAAGTCTTCAAAAACCCGGGAAGAACGGTCTGTAAAGGTCAAAGGGGGTAACGATGTCCTTATGCAACTTTCCAAATGTTGTAACCCCGTGCCTGGCGACCAAATCATGGGGTACATTACTCGCGGACGGGGATTAACGATTCATTCTGTGGGATGCCCGAATCTTCAAGCTCTGGATTGGGATCAAAACCGACTTGTGGAGGCGGAGTGGGATTCCGGTATTAACGGGACACATTCTGTGAAGGTTTCGGTGTTGACCGTGGACAGGACTGGGGTCTTAGCAGATATATCCGCAGCCATTTCTGAATGTCAGGCTAATATTACGCGTGCTGAGATCTCGACGCGTGAAGACCGAAAAGCTGTTCTGGACTTTGTCATTGAGATCACGAATACCCTTCATTTGGAACGAATGCTCAACGGAATCGAGCGAGTGGACGGAGTCATTACCGCGAAACGCGTTCGAGGATGGTAGGAATCGGTTATCCCACTTTTATAACTGAGATTTGAAATCTGAGATATGAGATTGGTCTGTTAGGGCAAAGCTATCTTAAGGACAGTCCCCTTTTGAATCCCCAAACGTTCGGCCATTCCGGCCCTTAGCTCCAACGCATAGAGGGCTTTCTTGGCAGGGTGATATCGGGGACAGCCCTCATCAGTTCTGGTGCAGATTGGAACATTAGGTTCAAGATGAATCACTTTTCCGTCTGTGTCCAACCAGAGTATGTCCAGAGAGATCTTGGTATTCTTCATCCAAAAGGTCCATTGGCCTGGCTCGGAAAAAGTAAATAACATTCCATGGTCCGGGGCCAGGCTGGTCCGGCCCATAAGACCTTGGGCCCGTTTAGCTGGTGTATCGGCAATTTCAGCGAAAATGCTGTCCCCGTTCGGGGTTGATATGAGGGCCAGCCCATTGTTTGCCTGGGAACCATGTTGCACCGTTAGACCTCTGGCAGGGGCGTCAATCGGCCCCACGAAGGTCATCGCGAACGATACTGCAATGCTCAAATAGCCACCCCTAGAAAATGGTATCCCAAATATCACGGTTTTCATTTCCCTATTGAATTATTGATTGGAAAAAAGAATTTTCTGAAAATGTCAGTTAGCCTGAAAGGGCTTTCCCTTTGGGTTTTTTTTCCGGATAGAAAAATGGGTCAGAAGGACTGAAAAATCTATCCTTGACGGAGAAATGAATGATCCTTATAATGGTTCGTTTACAGACGGCACTATATCCTTGCCTTTGTGGGATTGAGAAACGGTTTTTTGCATAAGGCATTAATTTCCTGTCGAAAATTACAGGGGCAACAGAACATCGGCGGGAACATTACCTTTGACAATGTGTCTCCAATCCCATCTTCAACTCAGCATTTTCCCCTAACTGGTGGTTTTAGAAGCAAAAACTGTGCTGAATTAAATCGGGCAGGTACCCAAGTGGACAACGGGGGCAGACTGTAAATCTGCTGCCATCGGCTTCCAAGGTTCGAATCCTTGCCTGCCCACCACATAATAAAATATTGGCATGTATTGACATGAAAATTTTACTGAAAAGAAAACCGGATATCAAACGCAATCGAGGAAGGTCTTTTGGTAATTCAATTTTAGCGGGCGTAGCTCAGTGGTAGAGTTCCAGCCTTCCAAGCTGGCTGTCGTGGGTTCAAATCCCATCGCCCGCTCCAATTTTGTCTTGAAATCTAAGGGAAGATTTGAAGTCACGACAGGGGGTTCCGAGGGGGGTGTGCCCACGTAGCTCAGTTGGTAGAGCACGTCCTTGGTAAGGACGAGGTCACGCGTTCGATCCGCGTCGTGGGCTCCAAATAAAGAGGACAACATACAGTCTATTCAGTTTGTATCCTCATAGATGGCTGGGTTTTTAATCATGTTTGTAAACATATCTGGTCAACCGGTTTTTGACTGCACATTAATTTTGGCAGGTAAATTTAGGGGAGGCGGGGATGGCGAAGTCGAAATTTGAGCGGAAGAAGCCGCATTTAAACGTGGGGACGATTGGGCATGTGGACCATGGGAAAACGACGCTCACCTCAGCGCTCACGAAAGTGATGGGGGAGAAGGGGATGGCGAAGTTTATCTCCTATGACGAAGTGGCCAAGGCGAGTGAATCCCAAGGGCGGCGGGATCCCACGAAGATTCTGACGATAGCCATTTCGCATGTGGAATATGAGACGGACAACCGGCATTATGCGCATGTGGATTGCCCGGGGCATGCGGACTATGTGAAGAACATGATTACGGGGGCGGCCCAGATGGATGGGGCGATTCTGGTGGTGTCGGCGGCGGATGGCCCGATGCCGCAGACGCGCGAGCATATTCTGTTGGCCCGCCAGGTGGGGGTGCCCTATATTGTGGTCTTCCTGAATAAAGCGGACAAAGTGGAGGACAAGGAGCTGTTGGAGTTGGTGGAGCTGGAAGTGCGGGAGTTGTTGAGTAAATATGGGTTTCCGGGAGATACGATTCCGATTGTGACGGGGTCGGCGATGAAGGCGATCGAAGGGGATCAAAGTGAGATCGGGGTGCCGGCGATTCTGAAATTGCTGGAAGAGGTGGACAACTATGTGCCGACGCCGGAGCGGGCCATTGACAAGCCGTTTTTGATGCCGATTGAAGATGTGTTCACGATCAGTGGGCGGGGGACGGTGGTGACGGGCCGCGTGGAGCGAGGGCAGGTGAAAGTGGGGGATGAGATCGAGATTGTCGGACTGAAGGACACTCAAACGACGGTGGTGACCGGGGTGGAGATGTTCCGGAAGGTCTTGGATGAAGGGCAGGCGGGCGATAATATTGGGGCGCTCCTGCGGGGGACGAAGAAGGAAGAGGTGGAGCGGGGGATGGTGTTGGCGAAGCCGAAGTCAATTACCCCGCATACGAAGTTCAAGGCGGAAGTGTATGTGTTGACGAAGGAAGAAGGGGGAAGGCATACCCCGTTTTTCAATGGCTATCGGCCGCAGTTTTACTTCCGGACGACGGATGTGACGGGCATCGTGCAGTTGGATGCGGGAGTTGAGATGGTCATGCCGGGAGATAATGTGTCCTTTACGGGGGAGCTCATTGCCCCGATTGCGATGGAGCAGGGGTTACGGTTTGCGGTGCGGGAAGGCGGGCGCACAGTAGGCGCCGGCGTCGTCACGGAAATCGTCGCATAGGCGAAGCCAGGTCAGATTTCAAATCTCAGATCTCAGATCTCAGATCTCAGATTATGAAATTTGAAAATTGAGATTATTCTTATAAGGGGTATGAGGAATGAGGGTCATCATTTCATTAGCCTGTGGGGAATGCAAAAGGCGAAATTATTCCACGATGAAAAACAAAAAGAATGATCCAGATCGACTGGAACGGAAGAAATACTGTCGGTTTTGTCGGAAACATGTCCCACATAAAGAAGTGAAGTAAAGGGCGGGATCAGACAAGGGAAAGATCTGGACCAGGGAGGGGCATAGTGTCAACGGCTAGCACGTCGGTCTCCAAAACCGAAAGTCCGGGTTCGAATCCTGGTGCCCCTGCCAGAAAACTGCCGATCTCAAATTTAAAATTTCAGATTTCAAATAAGAATCTGAGATTATGAAATTTCACCTTTGAGATCTGAGATTTGAAATATGAGATTCCTCCGCAGGAGGTTTGATGTTTAAGCGTTTTTGGGAAACTATCGTTGAATTCCTTTCGGATGTTCGAAGCGAACTGAAGAAGGTCTCTTATCCAACGAAAAATGAGACGATTGGGTCGACGACGGTTGTCCTTATTTTTTGTGTCATTATGTCCATGTATTTGTCGTTTGTTGATTCCCTCTTGGTATGGATTATTAGCAAAGTTTTGTAACAGGGTTAAGAGAAAATATGACCAAGAACTGGTATGTCATTCATACATATGCGGGTTATGAGGGGCGCGTGAGGACGAGTATTTTGGAACGGATGAATCAAATGGGTATGAGCGAAGTCCTTGGGCAAGTTTTAGTGCCCACAGAAGATGTGATTGAAATAAAAGATGGTAAGCGCCGATCCTCAAAGAGAAAGTTTTTCCCCGGGTATGTCTTGTTGGAAGCTGAAGGGCCTCTTAGTGATGAAGCCGTGACGGTCATTAAGGACACCCCAAAGGTCACGGGTTTTGTCGGAGGAGGGGTGCGTCCCGTTCCCCTCGAGCCCGAGGAGGCTGAGACTCTCCTGAAGCAATTGGAATCTGGGGTTGCGACGACTAAAGAACGCATCATTTTTAATAAAGGTGATAGCGTTCGGATCATTGATGGGCCATTTTTGGGGTTTAATGGGTTGGTCGATGAGGTTGATCCCGACCATAGCCGAGTCAAGGCTTTGGTCAGTATTTTTGGCCGATCGACGCCTGTGGAGTTAGCGTTTTCTCAAGTCGAGCGAGCATAGATGTGATTGCAGACGCTCTCACCTCAATGGGGGAGCAAAGGATGTTGGACGGGTCAAATCTGTAAAAGAGGGATCGAATGGCAAAAGAAGTCATGACTCAAATCAAATTGCAAATTCCTGCGGGGAAGGCGAATCCGGCTCCTCCTGTTGGCCCCTCTTTGGGGCAGCATGGAGTGAATATTATGGAATTTTGTAAAGCCTTTAATGCGAAAACCCAGAAAGAAGAGGGAAGCATTATTCCCGTCGTGATTACGGTTTTTAAGGATCGGAGTTTTACATTCATTACTAAGACCCCGCCGGCCTCAGATCTCTTGAAAAAGGCTGCCGGCCTTATAAAAGGGTCGGGGGTGCCTCACAAGGAAAAAGTTGGTCGGATTTCGCAGGCTCAATTAGAGGAGATTGGCAAACAAAAGGCCGTAGATTTGAATGCCACGGATTTAGCTGGTGCGGTGAAAATTATCGAGGGGACAGCTCGGAGCATGGGAATCACCGTGGATCGGTGAGGGTTCATGTTCGAGAGAGGAAAGGAGTGTAAGGGCCTTGGGTAAAAAATTAGAAGCAACGGTCGCGCAAGTCGGAACAAAGCTTTACGACCTTCATGGTGCGAGCGAACTCGTTAAGCAATTGGCGTTTGCCAAGTTTGATGAGACCGTCGAGCTGGCTCTCAGATTGGGTGTGGATCCCAAGCGCGCTGATCAAATGGTTCGTGGTACCACCGTCTTGCCCCATGGGACTGGGAAAAAAGTTCGAATCGTGGTCTTTGCCAAGGGTGAAAAAGAGCAAGAAGCCAGAGAAGCCGGTGCTGACGTTGTTGGGGCTGAGGAATTACTGGAAAAAATCAAGGGAGGCTGGCTCGAATTTGACTCGGCCATTGCCACTCCTGATCTCATGGGAGCAGTCGGTAAGCTGGGGAAAGTGTTGGGTCCTCGAGGATTAATGCCCAATCCTAAGACCGGGACCGTCACATTTGACGTAGCCAAAGCCATTCAAGAGATCCGGAAGGGGCGGGTGGAATATAAAGTGGATAAAGCTGGGAATGTCCATGTGCCGATTGGGAAAATCTCCTTTGGCAGTGAGAAGATTAAAGAGAATGCCCAAGCTGTCCTGGATTCCATTATGAAAGCGAAACCGGCATCCAGTAAGGGGCGATATCTGAAGGGGGTCACCATGTCAAGTACGATGGGCCCAGGGATTGCTCTTGACAGTATTGGGATCTCGCGTCAATTTGGGTGAAGAATCCACAGAGGAAGTGAGAGAGGATTATGCAAAAAGAACTTAAAGCGTCGGTTGTCACAACCATGCATGAAAAGTTTCTTCGCGCACGGGTTGCAATTGTGGCGGAGTGTTCGGGTATGCCGGTCAATCAAGTGACGCAATTGCGAAAACAATTGCGTGGGGCTCAAGCGCAAATGCACGTCGTGAAAAATACTCTTGCGGCAAGAGCATTACAAGAGACTCCACTTATTTCGGTTGAACCCTTGTTGAAAGGTCAGTTGGCCATGATCATCGGATTTGATGATCCCGTGTTGCCAACCAAGGTTCTGAGGGATTTTATTAAAAATGAGCGATGCGAAGAGAAAATGCGACTTAAGGGCGGGGTGTTGGATGGAGCAAGTCTCACTCCGGATCGTATTAAGGCCGTCGCAGATTTACCATCGAAAGATGAACTATTATCAACGTTTCTGTCAGCCCTGCAAGGTCCCATTCGTGGGTTTGTCGTTTGTCTTCATCAAGTCATCCGAGGAATTGTGGCAGTCCTTGCGGCGATTCAGGAAAGTAAAGGCAAGAAAGGAGAAGAAGAAATGGCTGCGACCGAATCAAAGTTGTCTAAAGAGGATATTATTAATGGTGTCGCGAGTATGAGTGTATTGGAGTTATCGGAGTTAGTGAAAGAGCTGGAAGATAAGTTTGGCGTGACTGCGGCCGCTCCGGTGGGGATGGTAGCTGCTCCCCAAGGTGGCGCTGCTGCAGCTCCTGCTGCTGAGGAGAAGGACTCCTTTGATGTGGTGTTGGCGAGCGCCCCCCCCGATAAAAAGATTCAAGTGATTAAAGTGGTTCGAGAGATTACGGGTCTTGGCCTAAAGGAAGCCAAGGATTTGGTGGAAGGGGCTCCAAAGCCCGTGAAGGAGGGGGTCAACAAAGAAGAGTCTGAAACCTTGAAGAAGAAGCTTACGGATGTTGGGGCAACGGTAGAGGTGAAATAGGATCCGGTCGAGCTTTCAGGATCTCCAGTTTTCTCGTTCCCGCTCGTTGAACACATTAATGGGATTTTACTCTTAAGGAGCAGGTAATGGCACAAACGGCTCATCAGGGCCTTATACAGCGGACAAGTTTTTCGAAAATTAGTCTGACCATTGAAATTCCAGATTTAGTGGAAGTTCAAAGGCGTTCATATGATGATTTCCTCCAGGCAGGAATTTCTCCGGAACGGCGGGAAGAAAAAGGTCTTCATGCGGCCCTAAAAAGTGTATTCCCCATTTCAGATTACAATAACTCGGCTCTCCTGGAATTTTCCAGCTATTCCTTAGGGACACCGAAATATGATGTCAGGGAATGTTTGGAGCAGGGAATGACTTTTGCGGCTCCGCTTAAGCTCCGGGTGCGATTGGTGAGGTTCGACAATCAGGATAAGAATGTCAAAAACCGAGTGCTGGATGTGCGGGAACAAGAAGTATATGTGGGCGAATTACCCTTAATGACGGATCGAGGCACCTTTATTGTGAATGGCACGGAGCGAGTGGCAGTCAGTCAGCTTCACCGTTCGCCAGGGGCTTCCTTTGGCCATGATAAGGGGCGCACCCATGCAAGTGGGAAAATTCTCTATTCAGGACGGATTATCCCGTACCGAGGTTCGTGGTTGGATTTCGAGTTTGATGCTCGAGATATTTTATATGTCCGTATCGATCGTCGCAGAAAAATGCCCGCAACCATTCTTCTCAAAGCTTTTGGATACTCAGCTGATGATCTTCTCAAGATGTATTACCCCGTCGAGGAAATTCGTGTGAGTAATGGGGAGTTATTGCGAAAACTTGACTCCGAACTTCATGTCGGACTCAGAGCCCCCCACGATGTATTTGAGAAGGGGGGACGGGATCCGGTTGTGCGTGAAGGCATGAAGCTGACAAAAGCCATCATGGCTCGTGTTAAGGCCGCTGGAGTGAAGGAGATTCCTGTCAAACCTGAGGATCTGGTGGGGCGGGCCGTTTTGACGGAACTGGTTGATCAAGCCTCAAAGGAAATGATCCTTGAAAAAAATCAGAGGCTGACATTGCCGGCACTTGAGAAAATTGTGGGCAGTGGCATCGGAAACTTTAAAGTGATCTATTTAGACAATCCTGCGACCAGTCCGGTGATTTTGGATACGTTGGATTCGGAGCGTACCGGCTCACGAGAAGAGGCGTGGGTGGAGATTTACAAGCGATTGCGTCCTGGTGAAATGCCTTCGGTTGAATCAGCCAAAGTCCTATTCGAAAATTTGTTTTTAAATCCGAAGCGGTATGACCTCTCTCCCGTTGGTCGCTTAAAAATGAATAAACGATTTGATCTTGATCTTCCCTTAGATCAGAGGACCTTGACCGCTCAGGATATCGTAGAAGTCATTCGATGTCTCGTTGACCTTAAAGGGGGAAAAGGCGAGGTCGATGATATTGATCACCTTGGGAATCGGCGGGTCCGTTCAGTTGGAGAGCTGCTCGAAAATCAAATTCGTTTGGGCCTCGCACGGATGGAGCGAAGCATAAAAGAACGTATGAATTTGTTGGACATGGAAACGGTGCTTCCCCACGATTTGATCAATGCGAAACCGATTGTTGCTGCCATTAAGGAGTTTTTTGCGGGAAGTCAATTATCGCAATTCATGGACCAAACCAACCCCCTGGCCGAAATTACCCATAAGCGGCGTCTGTCTGCCCTTGGGCCAGGCGGACTGACTCGGGAGCGGGCTGGATTTGAGGTGCGGGATGTGCATCCCTCGCATTATAGCCGCATATGCCCGATTGAAACCCCTGAAGGTCCCAATATCGGATTAATTACCTCGTTAGCGACCTATTCCCGTATCAATGAATTTGGATTCATTGAGGCACCATTCCGGAAGGTACGCAAAGGACGTTTGTCCGATGAAGTCGAGTTTTTATCGCCCCTTGAAGGGGAGCAATATATTATTGCCCAAGCCAATTCCGAGGTTGACGCTTCAGGAAGACTCGTTTCTGATACGGTTACAGCTCGGGAAGGGGGAGAATTTGTCATAACCAATCCCGAAAAAGTAGATTATTTGGATGTGTCTCCCAAGCAAGTCGTCAGTGTGGCGACTGCGCTCGTACCTTTTTTGGAGCATGATGACGCCAACCGGGCTCTGATGGGATCCAATATGCAACGCCAAGCTGTCCCATTGGTGCGGTGTGAAGCGCCATTGGTCGGAACGGGAATGGAAGCGGTGGTCGCTCGCGATTCGGGATATCTCATGCAAGCGCAGCGTGATGGTGTGGTGGAAAGTGTTGACGCCCGGCGAGTGGTCGTCAGAAGTGAATTAAAGAAAAAGGAAGATGGAAAGCGCGGGGCGGGGAGAACCTTGGATACGTTTGACTTGGTCAAGTTTCAACGCACCAATCAAAATACTTGCATTACGCAGACTCCCATTGTCCGAGTTGGCCAGCCGGTCAAGCAGGGCCAGGTTCTTGCCGATGGTCCAGCGATGGATCAGGGGGAACTCGCTCTTGGAAAAAATGTGTTAGTCGCATTTATGCCATGGGGCGGTTACAACTTTGAGGACGCGATCTTGCTCAGTGAAAAACTTGTCCGTGAAGATACCCTGACTTCCATTCACATCGAAGAGTTTGAGGTGGAAGCCCGAGATACCAAATTGGGGAAAGAAGAAATTACCCGGGATATTCCTAATCTTGGTGAGGAAGCCCTCAAGAATCTTGATGAAAGTGGAATTGTTCGAATCGGAGCAGAAGTCAAGCCTGGAGACATTTTGGTAGGCAAGGTGACCCCTAAGGGGGAAACGCAACTCACTCCTGAAGAAAAATTGCTTCGCGCGATTTTTGGAGAAAAAGCAGGGGATGTGAAGGATACCTCGCTGCAGGTGCCACCGGGGATTGAGGGGATTGTTGTCGATGTGAAGATTTTCTCACGAAAAGGTGTCGATAAAGATGATCGCTCCAAGACGATTGAATCGGATGATCGTGTGAAAATCGAGCGAGATTATCAGGATGAGCTTCGGATTCTTGAAGAGGAGCGAAACAAAAAGATTCGCAAGCTTCTCTTGGGCCAATTTGTGGGAAGGGATTTAATGGATCCTGATAGTGGGGAAGTGATTCTGAAGAAAAAGGGTCGGATTACCGCCGAAGTCCTCCGGAAGCTTTCCGATGATGATGCCCGACGGGTCATCCTTGGGGATACAGAAGAACAAAAGAAATTGGAAGAGATAGAGCGCGCGGCCAAGGACCAAATTGAGATTCTCCAGACGGTCTATGATGAAAAAGTGGGCAGGTTGCGACGTGGAGATGAGCTGCCGCCAGGGGTCATAAAATTAGTGAAGGTGTATTTGGCCATCAAACGGAAAATTGCCGTGGGTGATAAAATGGCCGGCCGACATGGAAATAAAGGAGTGGTGTCACGCATTCTGCCTGAAGAAGATATGCCCTACCTTCCCGATGGCACGCCTATCGAGATCGTTTTAAATCCTCTAGGCGTACCGTCACGAATGAACGTGGGGCAGATATTGGAAACGCACCTTGGCTGGGCGGCCAAAGCATTGGGTATTCATGTCGAAAGTCCTGTCTTTGACGGGGCTTCGGAAAAAGAAATTAAAGATCTCTTGAATAAGGCGGGATTGCCGGAGAGCGGACAGTCGTTGGTCTATGATGGTCGAAACGGGGAACCATTTAAAAGCCCGGTTACGGTTGGTTACGTGTATATGTTGAAGCTTCACCACTTGGTTGATGATAAGATCCACGCCCGTTCCATCGGACCCTATTCCTTGGTGACCCAGCAGCCATTGGGTGGTAAAGCTCAATTTGGTGGACAGCGTCTTGGTGAGATGGAGGTCTGGGCTCTTCAAGCGTATGGGGCGGCGTCCAGTCTTCAGGAGTTTCTCACGGTAAAGTCAGATGACGTGCCTGGCCGTTCGCGTATGTATGAGGCCATTGTCAAGGGCGAGAATTTTCTGGAGCCGGGTCTCCCGGAATCGTTCAATGTCCTCGTCAAAGAGTTGCAAAGTCTTGGATTGGATGTTGAATTAATTAAATCATCGGAATGAGGGGAAGCTCCGATACCTTCCGGTGTATAGAAGGATGCGATAGTTTGTACCCCTTTGATTCTCATCGGCCTTCGGGCTTCTTGCTCATGGCCCGTGTGAGAGGGGCAACGACCTTTATTACTGTCCAATTCTTGGACAGTTAACGCGGAGGAAAAACCTTTGGACAGTATCTACTCACTATTTGAAAAGCCAAGAGATGCCATTTCGTTTGATGCGATGCGAATTCGGATTGCTTCACCAGAAAAAGTGCGGTCTTGGTCCTATGGTGAGGTCAAGAAGCCAGAGACGATCAATTATCGCTCGTTCAAACCTGAGCGAGATGGGTTGTTTTGTGCAAAAATTTTCGGCCCTACCAAGGATTGGGAATGTAATTGCGGAAAATACAAAAGGATGAAGCATCGAGGTATTGTCTGTGACAAGTGCGGGGTGGAAGTCATTCAATCAAAAGTCCGGCGGGAGCGAATGGGTCATATTGAGTTGGCAGCGCCCGTTGCCCATATTTGGTTTTTGAAAGGGGTGCCAAGTCGGATTGGCATTCTCCTTGATATGAGCCTGAAGCAACTTGAAAAAATCCTCTATTTTGAGGCGTACGTCGTTGTTGATCCCATGAACACGCCATTGAAGGAAAAAGAGTTGTTGACGGAGGAAAAGTATCGTGAATGTATCGATCAATATGGAATTCAATCCTTTAGAGTGGGAATTGGCGCGGAGGCCATCCGAGAGCTTTTGAGGAAAGTGAATGTTGAAGAGTTGTGGAACGACCGACAGGTAAAAATCAAGGGGTCTATTTCCTCGGCGGTGAATAAGAAATTGACCAAACGATTGAAAGTGATCGAAGCCTTTTATAAGTCTGGGAATAAACCTGAATGGATGATCATGGATGCTATTCCGGTCCTGCCTCCGGAGCTGCGTCCTTTGGTTCCTTTGGATGGCGGACGGTTTGCCACTTCCGATCTCAACGATTTGTATCGTCGGGTGATCAACCGAAATAATCGGCTGAAGCGATTGGTTGAGTTAAAGGCGCCAGGGGTCATCATTCGGAATGAAATGCGGATGTTGCAAGAGGCGGTTGACGCGCTATTTGACAATGGCCGACGTGGGCGAGTGATTCGAGGAGCGAATAAACGTCCCCTGAAATCCTTGAGTGATATGCTGAAAGGGAAGCAAGGGCGATTTCGTCAAAACTTATTAGGAAAGCGAGTGGATTATTCGGGGCGTTCGGTCATTGTGGTGGGTCCTGAATTACGGTTGAATCAATGTGGTCTCCCGAAAAAAATGGCGCTTGAGCTGTTTAAGCCCTTTATTTTTCATAAACTGGAAGAACGGGGAGCCGCGACCACGATTAAAAGTGCCAAGCGTCTTGTCGAAAAAGAACGTCCAGAGGTCTGGGATGTTCTTGATGATGTCATTCGCGAACATCCCGTCCTGTTAAATCGAGCTCCAACGTTGCATCGGTTGGGAATTCAGGCATTTGATCCGGTGTTGGTTGAGGGAAAAGCGATTCGCCTCCATCCGTTGGTTTGTGCGGCATTTAATGCAGACTTTGATGGGGACCAGATGGCTGTTCATGTTCCGCTTTCCATTGAAGCTCAGATTGAGGCCCGAGTTCTCATGATGTCCATTAATAATATTCTTTCCCCGGCCAATGGGCGGCCGCTTGCCATTCCTTCCCAAGATATGGTTCTGGGATGCTACTGGCTGACGAAGGAGGGGGAGGGCGCCAAAGGGGAAGGAAAGATCTTTTATTCTCCCGAGGAGGTTCGAATTGCCTACGATGCCGGAGAAGTGGAGGAGCAGGCACTCATTAAGGTTCGAGTTCAGGGCGAGCTTGTTGACACCACGGTCGGCAGGGTATTGCTGACGGAGATTTTACCACCGAATATTCCTTTCGACTTTGTCAATCGGCTCATGACAAAAAAGGAAATGACCAAACTGATTGATGCGGTCTATCGTCAGGCGGGCTTGCATGAAGTGGTGGTCATGCTGGATCGACTCAAAGATTTAGGGTTCTCCTATGCGACAAAAGCAGGAGTGTCTATTTGCATTGATAATATGCACATCCCGACCAGAAAAGAAGAATTGATCAACCGGGCTCAAGCCGAGGTCCTTGATGTTCAGCAACAATATAGTGAAGGCTTGATTACCAACGGCGAACGGTACAATAAGGTTATTGATATTTGGGCTCACGTCAGCGAGCAGGTCGCCAATGAGATGATGAAGGAAATCAGTTCTGCTGATGGGGGAGAGGGGCTGTCAAGTTCTTTAAATCCGATTTATATGATGGCGGACTCTGGGGCCCGGGGAAGTTCCCAGCAAATCCGGCAGCTAGGAGGAATGCGTGGGTTAATGGCCAAACCATCCGGGGAAATTATCGAAACGCCGATTACCGCGAATTTCCGCGAAGGGCTTACCGTTTTGCAATATTTCATTTCTACCCATGGCGCGAGAAAAGGGTTGGCGGATACTGCGTTAAAAACTGCAAACTCCGGATATTTAACTCGGCGTCTCGTCGACATTGCCCAGGATATGATCATCAGTGAACTTGATTGTTCGACCACCGATGGCATTGAAGTCTCGGCGCTTGTCGAAGGCGGGGAGGTCATTCAAAACCTGGAAGAACGACTGCTCGGACGCCTGGCGGCGGAAGATATTCATGATCCTGTGACCCAGGAGATTATTGTCAAGGCGCATGAAGAGCTCGATGAAATCCGTTCCAAAGCGGTTGTGGAGGCGGGTATTGATCATGTGCGAATTCGTTCCGTGCTCACTTGTCAATCGCGGTGGGGGGTGTGTGCCAAATGCTATGGTCGGGATCTGGCGAGAGGGCGGTTAGTGGAAAAGGGCGAGCCGGTTGGCGTCATCGCGGCTCAGTCAATCGGGGAGCCCGGCACTCAGCTCACTATGCGAACCTTCCACATTGGTGGGACGGCCAGTAAGGTGGTTGAGCAGACCGTCCTGGAAGCACGGCACAGTGGAAAGATCAAGTATTTGAGCTTTGATGCTAAAAAGAATGCCGATTATCACCACGCGGGTATGGCGGTCAAAAACAAGCAGGGTGAATGGGTGGTGATGCATCGAAATGCGAAGATTGCGGTGTATGATGAAAGTGGACGTGAACGGGAAAAGTATCCCGTGGTGTATGGCGCGAAAATCCAGGTAAAGGATGGAGAAAAGGTCGATGTTGGTCAGAAGATTGTCGAATGGGACCCGTATTCTCTCACGATTTTGACTGAAGTCGGAGGGAAGATTGCCTTTGGCGATATCACGGAAGGGGTCACCATGAAAGAGGAGGTGGATGAGGTTACCGGCCTATCCAGGAAAGTGGTCATTGAACAGGCGGGGACCAACCTCAGGCCGAGACTATCTATTAAGGATGATTCGGGAAAAACCGCCAAATTGAATTCAGGGGCTCCGGCTCGATATTTGTTGCCGGTGGGTGCCCATATTTTCGTTGAAAAAGGAACGGTTGTTCATCCTGGTGACGTTCTGGCCAAAATTCCTCGAGAGACCACCAAAACCAAGGACATCACCGGTGGGTTGCCTCGGGTGGCCGAACTCTTTGAAGCCAGGAAACCTAAAGAGCAAGCAGTAGTAAGCGAGATCGATGGTGAAGTGGCATTTGGCGGGTTTGTCAAGGGAATGCGAAAGGTGACCGTCGATAACAAAATCGGGGATTTAAAGGAGTATTTCATTCCGCGTGGACGTCATGTCAATGTCCATGAGGGTGATTGGGTTCGGGCCGGTGAGCCTTTGATGGACGGTTCCGCTAACCCCCACGACATTCTCAGTGTTTTGGGACCTCGGGAGCTCCAAAAATATTTGGTGAATGAAGTGCAGGAGGTCTATCGTCTTCAAGGTGTGGTCATTAATGACAAGCATATTGAAGTGATTACGCGACAAATGCTGAGAAAGATTCGCATTGAGGATGCCGGCGATACCTCGTTTTTGCCGGGTACCCAGGTGAATAAATTCGCATTTGAGGATGAAAACGAGCGGGTATTGGCTGAGGGAGGGACCCCGGCAATTGGAAAACCGGTGTTGTTGGGTATTACCAAGGCGTCCTTAAGTACCGACAGCTTCATTTCTGGAGCGTCTTTCCAAGAGACGACGCGTGTTTTGACTGAGGCCGCGATTAATGGGCGGGTCGATGACCTTCGTGGTCTCAAGGAAAATGTTATTGTCGGCAGATTGATCCCTGCGGGAACAGGATTCTCAGAATATCGTGAAACGTTTGTTCCAAAACCCACTCAGAAGGAAGAGTTAACGACTGAAGCAGAAAATGCCTTAGAGGGTGTCGGAGTATCTACTGTTCCAACCGAAGAGTAAACGATTGGAATATAAAAGGGTGTATTGAATTCTTGACACCGAATAGGTCCATCTATATAATCAGCCGGTTTGGCAAAGGAAAATGATTTAATTTTCCATCCGTTACAAAATCGGTTAGGAAAGAGGTTGTAATGCCGACCGTCAATCAATTGGTTCGACTTGGCCGTAAAAGTCTTCGCGCAAAAAGCAAAAGTCCTGCGCTGAATCGTTGTCCGCAAAGACGAGGGGTCTGCCTTCGAGTGTATACCACAACTCCTAAAAAGCCAAACTCGGCCCTTCGGAAAGTGGCCAGAGTTCGGTTGACAACGGGAGTGGAAGTGACCACCTACATTCCAGGAATGGGACATAATCTTCAGGAGCACTCCATTGTCTTAATTCGTGGAGGGCGGGTGAAGGACTTGCCGGGCGTTCGTTACCATATGGTTCGCGGTGCATTAGATGCAGTGGGAGTTGCCAACCGAAAGCAGGGTCGATCAAAGTATGGTGCCAAGAGGCCCAAGTAATCCTTCATTGGCCCTTTCTCTTCCCTTCTGACCAAATTGAAAGTTTAAGGAATATGCCAAGAAGGCCTATTGTTCTCCATAAGAAAATTTCCTACGACCCTCGTTTCCATGATGTGGTGGTTGGGAGATTTCTCAATATTTTAATGAACGATGGAAAGAAGAGTACCGCCGAACGAGTATGTTACGGTGCCTTTGATCTCATTGAGTCGAAAACGGGAAATGAGCCGTTAAAGGTTTTTCAGGCAGCTCTCGGTAATGTAAAGCCTGTGGTGGAAGTAAAATCCCGTCGGGTGGGTGGAGCATCCTATCAAGTGCCGGTTGAGATCCGGCCGGTACGTCAAATTGCCTTGGCTCTTCGTTGGATTAAGCAAAGCGCCCAGGCAAGAGCGGGCAAGAGCATGCAGGAAAAACTTGCTGCCGAGCTGATTGATGCTGCCAATAATGCTGGATCGGCTGTCAGGAAACGAGACGATACGCATCGCATGGCCGAGGCCAACCGGGCCTTTGCCCATTATCGTTGGTAAGAAGATAATCGTGTGCTGCAGGTGATCCACCGGGGTGAGGGTATTCCCTCGCTCTTTGGCAGGATGACGGGTGGTTTTCCTGCAGCATTCTTTCGTGAGGACAAGGTGAGTACGGAATATCCGCTCAGTCAAACCAGAAATATCGGCATCATGGCTCATATTGATGCTGGCAAGACTACGACCACCGAGCGTGTTTTATATTATACGGGTGTATCTCATCGAATTGGAGAAGTCCATGAAGGGGCAGCCCAAATGGACTGGATGGAGCAAGAGCGGGAGCGGGGGATCACAATTACCTCTGCAGCCACGACATGTTTCTGGGGGGAGCACCGAATCAATATTATCGACACTCCCGGACACGTCGATTTTACCATTGAGGTAGAGCGCTCACTGCGGGTGTTGGATGGCGCCATTGCGGTTTTTGATTCTGTCATGGGCGTTGAGCCACAATCCGAAACGGTTTGGCGTCAGGCAGATAAATATGGTGTGCCGAGAATCGCCTTTATGAATAAAATGGACCGCCTGGGCGCTGATTTTTTTGCGGGCGTGAATTCGATGGTTGATAGGCTAGGGGCCAACGCCATTCCGATTCAGTTGCCTTGTGGAAAAGAAGATGGATTTCGAGGGGCCATCGACCTGGTGATGATGAAGGCCTATATTTATGATACCGAAAGTCTCGGCGCGAAGTATTCCATAGAAGAAATCCCGGCGGAGTACCTCTCTCAAGCCAAAGAGTATCGTGAAAAAATGCTTGATGCCGTCGCGGAATACGACGAAGCCGTTATGGAACGTTATCTCAACGGTGAGGCCCTCGATCCCGGAGAAATTAAGCGAACGATTCGCGCGGGAACTCTTGCAATGAAAATTACTCCGGTTCTCTGCGGAACGGCTTTTAAAAATAAAGGGGTCCAGCCCCTCCTCGATGCGGTAGTCGACTATCTCCCTTCCCCCCTTGACCTTCCCCCTGTTGTCGGAATTGACCCCAAGACCAACAAAGAGATCAGTCGGCAAGCCAATCCCGACGAACCTTTTTCTGCCTTGGCTTTTAAAATCATGAGTGACCCTTTTGCGGGGCAGTTGACCTATTTTCGAGTCTATTCAGGCAAGCTGGCGACGGGATCGTATGTCTACAACATGGGAAAGGGGAAAAAAGAGCGGATCGGCAGGCTCCTAAAAATGCATGCCAATAAGCGCGAGGATATCGAAGAGGTTTTCGCAGGGGATATTGCGGCGGCAGTAGGACTCAAGGAGACAAGGACCGGCGATACCTTGTGTGACGAAAAGGAACATATTTTACTCGAAGTGATTAAATTCCCCGAGCCTGTTATTTCCCTGGCTGTTGAACCCAAGACCAAGCAAGACCTGGAAAAGCTCGGATACTCTCTCGGGAAACTTGCTCAAGAAGACCCTTCCTTCCATGTGAAGACTGATGAAGAAACAGGGCAGACTCTCATTTCTGGAATGGGGGAGTTGCACCTGGAAATCATCGTGGATCGTCTTCTTCGTGAGTTTAAGGTGCAAGCTAACGTTGGAAAGCCTGAGGTCGCATATCGAGAAACCATACGCGGTCGTGCTGAAGCAGAAGGAAAGTATATCAAGCAAACAGGTGGTCGAGGTCAGTATGGCCATGTCTTTTTGCGGGTTGAGCCGGGAGAGCCTGGTGTGGGTTTGGATTTCGTCAATAAAGTTGTTGGGGGGGTCGTACCTAAAGAGTTTATTACCCCAGTGGAAAAGGGTGTAAGGGAAAGGCTTGAATCCGGGATCTTGGCTGGCTATCCCATGCGAGATATCCGGGTGACCCTTTTTGATGGTTCCTACCATGAAGTTGATTCCAGTGAAATGGCATTTAAAATCGCAGGCTCCATGGCATTTGAAAGCGCTTGCCAAAAAGCTGACCCTGTGATTTTGGAGCCTATCATGAAGGTGGAGGTGCTTGTTCCCCAAGAGTTTATGGGAGATGTGATTGGGGATCTCAATGGGCGGCGAGGAAAGGTCCATGGAATTAGGGCTCGTGCTAAGTCTCAAGCTCTTGATGCCGCGGTGCCGCTGAGTGAGATGTTTGGGTATGCGACGGATTTACGGTCAAAGACCCAGGGGCGAGCCACCTATAGTATGGAATTTGAGCAATATGAAATTGTGCCCAAACAGTTAGCCCAGCAAATAATTAAGAAGCAGCGAGGGGAATAGGTTTGGGCTTTGATGAATTCTTTTCGGAGACCCGATTAATCAAAAAGATAGTAGTGGTCATGCAGTTCGTTGAGTAATCAGGACAGTTGACAAGGAGGCGGGGATGGCGAAGTCGAAATTTGAGCGGAAGAAGCCGCATTTAAACGTGGGGACGATTGGGCATGTGGACCATGGGAAAACGACGCTCACCTCAGCGCTCACGAAAGTGATGGGGGAGAAGGGGATGGCGAAGTTTATCTCCTATGACGAAGTGGCCAAGGCGAGTGAATCCCAAGGGCGGCGGGATCCCACGAAGATTCTGACGATAGCCATTTCGCATGTGGAATATGAGACGGACAACCGGCATTATGCGCATGTGGATTGCCCGGGGCATGCGGACTATGTGAAGAACATGATTACGGGGGCGGCCCAGATGGATGGGGCGATTCTGGTGGTGTCGGCGGCGGATGGCCCGATGCCGCAGACGCGCGAGCATATTCTGTTGGCCCGCCAGGTGGGGGTGCCCTATATTGTGGTCTTCCTGAATAAAGCGGACAAAGTGGAGGACAAGGAGCTGTTGGAGTTGGTGGAGCTGGAAGTGCGGGAGTTGTTGAGTAAATATGGGTTTCCGGGAGATACGATTCCGATTGTGACGGGGTCGGCGATGAAGGCGATCGAAGGGGATCAAAGTGAGATCGGGGTGCCGGCGATTCTGAAATTGCTGGAAGAGGTGGACAACTATGTGCCGACGCCGGAGCGGGCCATTGACAAGCCGTTTTTGATGCCGATTGAAGATGTGTTCACGATCAGTGGGCGGGGGACGGTGGTGACGGGCCGCGTGGAGCGAGGGCAGGTGAAAGTGGGGGATGAGATCGAGATTGTCGGACTGAAGGACACTCAAACGACGGTGGTGACCGGGGTGGAGATGTTCCGGAAGGTCTTGGATGAAGGGCAGGCGGGCGATAATATTGGGGCGCTCCTGCGGGGGACGAAGAAGGAAGAGGTGGAGCGGGGGATGGTGTTGGCGAAGCCGAAGTCAATTACCCCGCATACGAAGTTCAAGGCGGAAGTGTATGTGTTGACGAAGGAAGAAGGGGGAAGGCATACCCCGTTTTTCAATGGCTATCGGCCGCAGTTTTACTTCCGGACGACGGATGTGACGGGCATCGTGCAGTTGGATGCGGGAGTTGAGATGGTCATGCCGGGAGATAATGTGTCCTTTACGGGGGAGCTCATTGCCCCGATTGCGATGGAGCAGGGGTTACGGTTTGCGGTGCGGGAAGGCGGGCGCACAGTAGGCGCCGGCGTCGTCACGGAAATCGTCGCATAGGCGAGGGAATCTCAAATTTCACTCTCACATCTCATAAACTGAAATCTAAAATTTGAGATCTGAGATTATTCTTGTACAAGGGTGATAAAACCGTGGATGTGGATCGAAGAATAAGAGTACGACTTAGAGGGTTTGATTATCGTGTCTTGGATCAATCCGTGAGGGAAATTGTCGACACGGTCAAACGGAGTGGGGCAAGGATCGCTGGTCCCGTTCCACTTCCCACCCGAATAGAAAAATTTACGGTTCAGCGTTCCACCCATGCGGATAAAAAATCACGCGAGCAATTTGAGGTAAGGACCCACAAAAGGCTATTGGATATTATGGAGCCAACTCCTGAAACCATGGACGCTCTCATGAAATTAAATCTCTCGGCCGGGGTGGATGTTGAGATCAAATTGTAATAAACCAGAGTGATTCAGAAGCTTGGTCAATCGGCAATCTCAGGGGAAATAAACGGATAATATGATTAGCGGAATAGTTGGCAGAAAATTGGGGATGACCCAAGTTTATAATGAACAGCGGAAGCTCCTTCCTGTGACAGTTATCCAGGCAGGTCCGTGCGGTGTGACCCAAATTAAAACATTAGAGCGAGATGGGTACGCTGCGGTTCAAGTGGGGTTTGAGGAGGTGGCAGAGCGGAAACTGAACAAACCCCAATTGGGTCATCTTCGATCCAAGGAGTCCCGGCTTTGGCGTTATCTTCGAGAATTTCCTCAACTTGAAGAATGTCAGATCGGAGACCTGATAAAAGTGGATATTTTTTCAAAGGGAGACAAGATTTCTGTCCAGGGCGTTTCAAAGGGCAAGGGCTTTCAGGGGGTAATTAAGCGACATAATTTCGGGGGAGGCCCTGCTTCTCATGGTTCCATGTTTCATCGTGCTCCGGGTTCCATTGGGAACGCCTCCTATCCTGCAAGGGTATGGAAGAACAAAGCGCTTCCTGGTCAAATGGGACATGAACGAGTCAACGTTCAAGGTTTGCAGGTTGTTGATGTCAGGCCCGAAGAAAATTTGTTGTTGGTCTCAGGTTCGGTCCCGGGTGAAATTGGATCCCTGGTCATGGTTCGAAAGGCTTAATAGAGGATAAACCGTAATGCCAACACTTCAAGTCATTGGTATGGATAATCGTCCCATCGAGACCATTGAAATGGAAGGGGAAGTGTTTATAGCTCCCGCCAATCGTTCTTTGGTCCATAAGGCTGTGGTGATGCAGCGCGCGAGTATTCGTCAGGGAACCGCTTCCACTCGTGGCCGCGGAGAAGTCCAGGGTTCAAACAGAAAGCCATGGAAGCAAAAGCATACTGGTCGAGCAAGGGCCGGGACGGCTCGTTCCCCAATCTGGCGCCATGGAGGAACCGTTTTTGGTCCCAAGCCAAGGCATTTTGGATTTCAAATGCCTAGGAAGAGTTATCGTTCAGCTCTGCGAAGCGCCTTGTCCTCGAAGGTTTCATCCAACGAGGTGGTGGTGCTGTCGGAATTATCCTTGCCTGAACTGAAGGCACGTTGCATGGCTCAAGTTCTATCGCAATTGGAGCTGAATGGTCGTCTTCTGATAGTGGTGGGGGATGAATTTTCCAATTTAGAAAAAGTAGCGCGTAATCTGAAGAATGTGAAGTTGATTCGAGTCAATGAATTAAACGTGTATGACATCTTGCGCTGTGACAAACTTGTCATTCTTCGCAATGAATTGATGAAGGTTCAGGAGTTCTGGTCGTGATCGTAGATCCTCATGATATCTTGATCCGTCCCTTGTTGACGGAAAAAATCACCTCGTTGCGAGAGGTCAAAAATTGTGTGGCCTTCCTTGTTAAAAGGGAAGCGACACGCCTTGACGTGAAGCAGGCGGTAGAAAAAGTTCTGAAGGTCAAGGTCCAGCATGTCAATGTGATGAATGTACAGGGAAAGAAAAAACGGCAGGGCCGATATGTCGGAAAGAGGCCGGATTGGCGCAAGGCGATTATCACCTTGAAAGAAGGCGAAAAATTAGAGCTATATGAAAGTGCCTGACAGCCTGACTGATTTTTTTAACCGAACTGCAACAAAGAAAAATGGTTGAGGTAATCTGAGTTATGGGAATGCGAGAATACAATCCGACTTCACCTGGTCGTCGGGGGATGTCCGTCTTAACCGGGGAAGAATTGAACAAGCAGCGCCCTGAAAAGAGTCTGACGAAGAACCTTTCGCGTTCTGGTGGTCGCAATAATCACGGTCGAGTCACTGTCCGTTTCCGGGGTGGAGGGCATAAACGATTATATAGACAAATCGACTTTAGGCGGAATAAGCATGGGGTACCGGCTAAAGTGGCCAGTATTGAATATGACCCGAATCGTTCGGCCCGGATCGCGCTCCTGCACTATGCTGATGGAGAAAAACGGTATATTTTGGCTCCTAACGGTTTGGCAGTCGGTGACATGCTCCATTCCGGCCCCGACGCCGATGTGAAGGTTGGGAACGCTTTGCCTTTAGCCTCCATGCCCCTTGGGGCTGTCATTCACAATATAGAACTCCGGCCCGGCAAAGGTGGCCAGTTGGTTCGAAGTGCCGGAGCCTCGGCTCAAGTGATGGGGCGAGAAGGTGCCTACGTTCAAATCCGATTGGTGTCCGGCGAGATGCGTCGGGTGCTTGGAAGTTGCATGGCCACGGTCGGTCAAGTAGGAAACGTCGACCATGGGAATATCAGTGTTGGGAAAGCGGGTCGTTCTCGTTGGCTAGGGCGGCGACCTCATGTGCGTGGGGTGGTGATGAATCCGGTTGATCACCCTCATGGTGGTGGTGAAGGCAAGGCGGGTCAAGGGAATCCCCATCCAGTTTCTCCCTGGGGCCTTCCCACAAAGGGATACAAGACTCGAAAACGAAAAAACGCTTCGTCCAAATTTATCATTTCAAGGAGAAAATCCAAGTAATCTTTGGGGAGTCACGATGCCGAGGTCAGTTCATAAAGGTCCATTTGTTGATGAGCATCTTCTGAAAAAAGTTGAGAAGATGAATGAGACGAAAGAACGCAAGCTGATAAAAACGTGGTCTCGTCGTTCTACTGTCACACCGGAAATGATTGGCCATACCTTTGGGGTTCATAACGGAAAAAAATTCATTCCGGTTTTTATCACGGAGAACATGGTCGGACATAAATTAGGGGAATTTGCGCCCACGAGATTTTTTAAAGGACATGGAGCTGCCAAGACCGAAAAGGCGGTGGCTCTCAAGTAGGGATTTGGAGTAAGGATCTAGCTTAATGCCAGAAGCGAAAGCCATTTTACGATATGTAAGAATATCTCCCAGGAAGGCCAGGTTGGTTGTGGATATGGTGAGGGGGAGGCATGTTCCTGAGGCCATGAGTCTGTTGAGGTATACACCTCAGTCGGCTTCAAAGATTGTCGAACATGTTTTACGCTCTGCTGTCGCCAATGCGGCCCAAAAAGAATTGGGGGATCCGGAATCTCTCAAAATTGTGCAAGCGTATGTCGATGGGGGTCCTACTCTTAAGCGATTCCAACCTCGATCCATGGGTCGAGCCAATCCCATTCATAAGCGAACGAGTCATATTACGGTCATTGTTGGTCCAAGTGGCCATTCGACTTGAGAGAAGAATGTGGAATTTTTCGGACAGAAGGAAGGGTAAGGGGTAAATATGGGGCAAAAAACTCACCCATTTGGATTTAGGCTTGGCTATACCAGGACATGGAATTCACGGTGGTACGCAAAAAAGGAATATGCCAAGCTTCTCCATGAGGATTTGGCGATCCGGAATCTGGTCAAAAAAAGATTGTATCATGCAGGGATTTCCCGAGTGGAAATCGAGCGATCGGGAAATCAAGTCAAAGTGATTATTCATACCGCCCGCCCTGGAATCATTATAGGCCGCAAGGGTGCTGAAGTTGATAAATTGAAGGCCTCGCTTGAGCAAGAGTATGGAAATGAGGTGTATGTCACCGTCAAGGAAATAAAAAAGCCTGAGTTAGACGCCCAACTTGTGGCTGAAAATATTGCGACCCAAATAGAAAAACGGGTGTCTTTCCGTCGTGCCCTCAAGCGAAGTGTCGCTGCCGCGCTTCGTCTTGGAGCCTTAGGGGTCCGAGTCTATTGTGCCGGAAGATTGGGAGGGAATGAAATCGCAAGGACGGAATGGTATCGGGAGGGCCGTGTTCCACTTCATACCCTCCGCGCCGATGTTGAATATGGATTCGCTGAAGCAAAAACGGCCATGGGGCAAATTGGAGTGAAGGCTTGGATCTTTAAGGGCGAAGCGTCAATCCCTTCGCTTGAAAAATCAGAGCCCACTCTTGGCTTCCTCTAAGGGATTGATTGAGTCGATGACCAAGTCAAGTGAGTAACCAAAAATGTTAGCGCCTAAACGAGTTAAATTTAGAAAAGTTCAGAAAGGCAGAATGCGCGGCAAGGCCTATCGCGGCGGGGAAGTCGCTCATGGCCAATTTGGCCTTAAGACATTAGAGCCAGGTCGGATAACCGCACGGCAGTTGGAAGCTGCTCGAATTGCGATGACTCGCCACGTCAAGCGAGGAGGGCGAATTTGGACAAGAATATTTCCAGATAAGCCTATCACGAAAAAGCCGGCAGAAGTGCGGATGGGAAAAGGGAAGGGAAATCCAGAATTTTGGGTCGCGGTGGTGAAGCCTGGACGAATTCTGTACGAAATGGATGATGTGACGCGTGAAGTTGCAGAAGAGGCCTTTCGATTGGCTGGGCACAAGTTGCCGGTCGCGACAAAATTTGTTGTACGTGGAGAGATCCCTCTGTGAGGAGAAGAGAGGTTTGAGGTGAATACGACTGAGCTGAGAGGGTTAGAAAAATCTGAATTGCTGGAAAAAATAAAGCAGCTCAAGCAGGAATTGTTTCATTTTCGCTGCCAGCTAGCTATGGGACGAATTGAAAATCCTATGCGTATTCGCCAAACGAAGCGAGAAGTGGCTAGGGTCAAAACGATTCTGCATGTTAAGGAATTGAGCAGTGAATAGGGCAGGAGCCTAGGATTTCTAAAAAACCATGAAAATTCAGAATAATCGAAAAACCCCTCGGGGATCTTATGGAAATGTGGTTAGTGACAAAATGGACAAAACGGTTGTGGTTCAAATTGTTCGACTTGTCGCTCATCCACTGTATGGAAAAGTCGTCCGTCGAATCTCAAAAGTCAAAGCTCATGATGAAAAAAATCAGTGTCAAATCGGGGACCGAGTGAAACTCATCCTGGGCCGACCCTTGAGCAAAGACAAATCTTGGAGAGTTTCCGAAATTATCAGTTCAAAAGGCCGTGCCGCGACTCCTGCGTCCTGAGAGGAGTTCAGAGACCCTCTCATGGCCCTGCTCGTGGTAGATGTGGATTTATAGAACGCGGAAAATCAAATGGTTCAAAATTATACGTATCTGGATGTTGCCGACAATTCAGGCGCCAAAAGTGTGAGATGTTTTCATGTCCTTGGAGGAACCAGGCGGCGTTATGGGTCCTTGGGAGACCTTATTGTGGTTTCCGTGCGAGAGGCCATTCCTAAGGCTTCCGTGAAAAAAGGCGATGTGATGAAAGCCGTAATTGTGAGAACCCGCAAGGGGTATCGAAGAGAGGATGGCTCACATATTAAGTTTGATCGAAATGCTTGTGTCCTGGTGAATGCCCAGGGCGATCCGGTGGGAACCAGGATTTTCGGCCCTGTGGCAAGAGAGCTGAGAAAAAAGAAGTATATGAAAATTATTTCATTAGCCCCAGAAGTTATTTGAGTAATTGAGAGAAGGATGATTTGATAATGGCCACAACAAAAATTCAAGGAAAATGTCGTATCAAAAAAGGGGATACGGTGATGGTTGTGGCTGGTCGTGAACGAGGGAAAATGGGTAAAGTCCTTCAAGTGAATTTACAGAAGGGTCGAGTGACGGTTGAAAAACTGAATATCGTCAAAAGACATACGAAACCGTCTCAGAAAAACCGGCAGGGAGGGATTTTAGAGCGGGAAGCCCCGCTCGCGATATCTAATGTGATGCCCTACTGCGAGGCGGCTCAGAAGCCATCAAGGATTCGAATGAAAATTTTCGAAGGGGGGCGGAAAGTTCGAGTATTTCAAAAGGCCCCTGATGAAGTATTAGATAAGGCATAATGAAGAAAAAGGAACCAGCAACTAAAGCAGAAAGCCAAAGGGGAGATGGTGGCGTCCTTTCTCTACTGCCTCGCCTTAAGGTGAGGTACAGGGACGAAGTGGTTCCTGCAATGATGAAAGAGTTTTCCTACGAAAACACGATGCAGGTGCCTCGGTTGGAGCGAATTGTTCTCAATGTTGGCATGGGAGAAGCCCTTCAAAATGTGAAATTGTTGGAAAGTGCGGTCACGGAATTAACTCAAGTGACCGGACAAAAGCCGGTTGTGACTCGCGCCAAAAAGGCCATCGCGGGGTTTAAGCTCAGAAAGGGTCTCCCTATTGGGGCGAAAGTCACCTTGAGAGGAAGGCGAATGCACGAATTTTTTGATCGTTTAGTGAATGTGGCTCTTCCAAGGATTCGGGATTTTCGTGGGGTGTCGACCAAGGCATTTGATGGCCGGGGAAATTATACACTCGGGTTAAAAGAACAATTAACGTTCCCGGAAATTAAGTATGATGATGTGGCGTCGATTCACGGAATGGACATAACCATTGTGACGACAGCAAAAAGAAATGATGAAGCCAGGTCTTTGTTGCGCCATCTTGGAATGCCATTTCGAACGTCATAAATCCGGAAGGACTGAAGGAGTCAAGTGTGTCGCGCTTAGCTTTAAAAAACAAGGTAAAGAAGACCCCGAAATTTAAGGTTCGTTCCTATAACCGTTGCCCCTTGTGTGGGAGGGTCAGGGCATTTTTGCGGCGGTTTCAGATGTGTAGAATATGTTTTCGAACCTTGAGCCTGAGAGGGGATATTCCTGGAGTCACCAAGTCCAGTTGGTAATCTTTGAATCTTACGTGTGATGGAAAAATATAGCAAAATGGGTTTCTCAACGTATGCCCTTATGATTTGTGTGAGGATCGGACGAAACAATCTCAACGAATACGGCAGGTTTCCCCATGTCAATGACTGATCCATTAGCAGATTTGTTTACAAGGATTCTTAATGCCGGAAGGCGGGGTCATGAAAGGGTTCAAATTCCGGCATCAAAATTAAAGGCCGAGGTTTTAAGGCTTTTTAAGGCCGAAGGGTATATCAAGGATTATCAGCCTATGACGCTCGATGGGCACCCTGGGTTGGAAGTTGAGCTTCGATATTTTCCTTCCAGGCAAAAAAAATCGTTTATAACCGGTATTAAAAGAGTCAGCAAGCCCGGGTGTCGAGTTTATGTCGGGAAGGATGAAATTCCCAGGGTAATGCGTGGACTCGGAGTTGCCGTCCTCACGACTCCCAAAGGCATTTTGTCCGATGAGGAGTCCAGAAAAAGTGGGGTAGGTGGGGAAGTGTTATGTTACATTTGGTAGGGAAAAAGAGACGTTCGGACTCATCCACAGTGAATGAGTCGTTGAGCGGGGGGCGTGGGCAGGTGCCCACTGCTGAACAGCAAAAAGAAGGTAGGGCATGTCAAGGATAGGAAGACAACCGATCACAATTCCCTCAGGTGTTGATGTGAAGGTCGGGGAACAAGTCGTGGCCATTAAAGGGCCAAAGGGTCAGTTGGAGTGGAAACTGGCCAATGGTGTCAGTGTGGCAGTCGAAGATGGACACATTATCGTAAACCGAAACGGAGATACTGCGAATCTTCGGGCGCTTCACGGACTCACGCGCGCCGAACTCTCGAATCAGGTTGAAGGGGTGGTCAACGGATATCAACGAACCCTGGAATTAACGGGGGTCGGGTATCGAGCTCAAGTGCAAGGGCAGACCCTAACCTTTAGCGTGGGGTTTTCCCATCCTGTGTCACTTGATTTGCCGACCGGCGTTCAAGCGACCGTCGAAAAACAAACGTTGGTCTCCCTAAGTGGGATTGACAAACGTCTTGTGACGCAAGTGGCAGCGAAAATACGAAAGGTTCGGTCCCCGGATGTCTATAAACAAAAAGGGATCAGGTATGTTGGAGAGGTTCTTCGCAAAAAGGCTGGAAAGGCCGGGAAGAAATAGGGCAGCCGATGAATGTTCTTGAAAAGCGACGCAACCTGTTGCGACGGAAGACGCGAGTACGATTAGCCATCCGAGGAACCGCCTCGCGACCTCGATTGAGTGTCTTTCGGAGTAATGCCCATATTTACGCCCAAATAATCGATGATGCTGATGGACGGACCATCGTTTCGGCTTCCTCATGTGACCCGGGACTTCGGGGGAAAATAAAATCAGGAGGAAATATCGAAGCGGCGAAGAAAGTTGGTGTTCTTTTGGCAGAACGGGCCAAAGGAATTCCAGTTGAAAAAGTGGTGTTTGATCGTGGGGGAAGACTCTTTCATGGTCGAGTGAAGGCCCTAGCCGATGCCGTACGATCAGGTGGGGTCACATTTTAGGGGCTCATCGAATCGGGGGAGTGTTGACGAGTCATTTTTGTTGAAATAATTGAGGAAGGAATTCACCTCAGTGCGTGTCAATGTTGAAGAACTGAATCTAAAGGATAAACCGGTTGCGATCAATCGTGTGGCCAAGGTGGTCAAAGGAGGAAAGCGTTTTTCCTTCTCGGCCTTAGTCGTCGTTGGAGATGGAGCAGGCTGGGTCGGGGTCGGTAAAGGTAAAGCGACCGAAGTGCCATCCGCCATTGCCAAAGCTGTTGAACGTGCCAAAAAGCAATTGATTCATATTCCATTAAAAAATGAAACCATTCCTCATGAAGTCCATGGGTGTTTTGGGTCCGAACGTGTGCTCCTCAAACCTGCAAAAAAGGGAACCGGAATAATCGCCGGAGGGGCGGTGCGGATTTTACTTGAAGTGGCAGGCGCCCAAAACATCATTGCAAAAACATTGGGAAGGGGTAACCCCTTCAATGCTGTCAGGGCTACGTTGCAAGGCCTGGGTCAGCTTCGCGATCCTCAAGAAACCAAGAGAATGCGGTATGAGTCAGTCGCGTCCGCCGAATATCCCGAAAAGGTAGGATAGGTCATGGCCCAACCTAATCCAGTGAAGGATGCACCGCAGCTGCAAATTACTCTCAAACGGAGCCCGATAGGGGTTCCTCAGAAAACACGACACATTCTTCGTGGTTTAGGGTTACGAAAGATGCTTCAATCTGTTCATCGTCCTGACACGAACCAAGTCCGTGGTCTTATTGATAAGGTCCGGCACCTAGTTGAAGTGACACAACTATGAAGCTTAGCAATTTAGGCCCCAATCCAGGGGAAAAGAAAAAAAAGCGACGAATAGGCCGAGGTCCGGGTTCTGGTCGTGGTAAAACCGCGGGCAAAGGGCATAAAGGTCTTTTGGCCCGATCTGGAAGAGCCAACCAAATTGGTTTTGAAGGGGGGCAAATGCCCCTGGCTCGGCGACTTCCCAAGCGGGGATTTACCAATATATTTAGGACCGAATATACCATTGTGAATCTGAAGTCATTATCGGCCATGCAGGAGGGGGTAACCGTCAATCCCGACCTTCTGAGAGAATCTGGTCTGGTGAAGGGGAGAGGAAATCCGATAAAAATCCTTGGTGATGGAGATTTACATCGTCCGCTGGTGATTGAGGCACATAAATTCAGCAAAGTGGCCCAAAAAAAGATTGAGCAAATCGGCGGGCAAGCGAAGGTGATTGGCCGTGCTTGAACGGCTCATCACGAGCCTTCAAAATATTTTTAAAATTCCGGAACTGCGGAGCCGTGTTTTTTTTACATTGGCGATGTTGGCAGTATACCGGATTGGGGCCCATATCCCGACGCCGGGGATTAATAATGAGGAATTATTTAATTTTTTACAACAACAGGGAGGCGCCCTTCTAGGGTTCCTCGATATCTTTTCGGGAGGTGCTTTATCAAGGCTCACGATTTTCGCGTTGGGCATTATGCCCTATATCAGCGCCTCCATTATTCTGCAATTATTAACGGTTGTTGTTCCGCATTTATCTAAGCTGGCAAAGGAGGGGGAACGAGGAAGAAAGACGATCATACAATATACCCGGTATGGGACGATAGGAATTGCGCTAATCCAGGGGTTTGGAATTTCCCTCGGGTTAGAGGGTATGCAGCAAGGGGCTTTTGTTTTAGACCCAGGCTGGCCCTTCCGTTTCATGACGGTCATTACGCTGACCGCCGGTACGGCTTTCTTAATGTGGTTAGGGGAGCAGATTACGGAACGGGGTGTGGGCAATGGGATATCGTTGATCATTTTCGCCGGAATTGTGGCCAGGCTTCCAAGTGCCGTTGTCCAAACCTTTGATCTCTATCAAGTTGGCCAGATCAGTCTCCCATTTTTGATCATTCTGGTTGTGGTCATGCTGGGGGTGATGACGGCTATCGTATTCTTGGAAAGTGGAAGGCGAAAGGTGGCAGTTCAGTACGCCAAACGAGTAGTTGGGCGTCGGGTCTACGGTGGGCAAAGTACGCACATTCCTCTCAAAATCAATACGGCGGGAGTGATTCCGCCTATTTTTGCTTCGTCCATTATTGCATTTCCTGCAACCATTACCGGCTTTATTCAAGTTCCCTGGGTTCAATCTATTGGGGCTCAATTGGCCCCAGGGTCCGTTTTGTATACGTTGATGTATGTGAGTATGATTATTTTCTTTTGCTTCTTTTATACAGCGGTGGTACTGAATCCGGTTGATATGGCTGATAACATGAAGAAGTATGGTGGGTTTATTCCAGGAATTCGTCCTGGACAAAAAACTGCTGATTATATCTATCGAGTGCTAACCAGAATCACGTTTGCTGGGGCTATCTATCTCGCCATTGTCTGCGTCATTCCGGAATTGTTGATTTACAAACTGAATATGCCGTTTTATTTTGGAGGCACATCCCTATTAATTGTCATTGGAGTGGGACTCGATACCGCCCAACAGATCGAGTCACACATGCTGATGCGAAATTATGAAGGGTTTTTATCAAAGGGGCGGTTAAAAGGGAGAAGTGGTTGACAGGGTATGAGGATGATTTTCCTTGGTGCGCCGGGCGTGGGGAAGGGAACTCAAGCAGAATTTGTCTCCTCACGATTTCATGTGCCTAAAATTTCAACGGGTGACCTCTTACGAGAAGGCGTGGCAAAACAGACTCCATTAGGACTAAAAGCGAAAGGCTTCATGGACCGGGGAGATTTGGTCCCAGATGAGGTGGTGATCGGACTGGTTCAAGAGAAATTGAAATCCTCGGAATGTTCGTTGGGGTTTTTGTTGGATGGATTTCCTCGAACCGTCGCTCAGGCGGACAAATTATCGGAGCTGCTGGAAAACCAAGGGCTCGCACTTGACCACGTCGTCCATTTTGTCTTGCCACGAGAGGAGATCGTTCGACGACTCAGCGGAAGACGAAATTGTTCGAAGTGCCCGGCTGTGTACCATATGGAGTCGATTCCTCCTAGGCAGAATGGAGTCTGTGACCAATGTGGAGCCGACTTATTGCAGAGGAGCGATGATCGACCTGAGACCGTGCAATCTCGGCTCACAGTCTATGAGCAGCAGACAGCGCCCTTGATTGATTATTACAAAAGGAAAGATCTCCTCTTTGAGCTTGATGGGTCTGGACCGGTTGAAACGGTTCAAGATCGACTCCTTGCATTGTTGTCCAAGCCCAGAGTGGAATGATTATCTTAAAGACCTCGGAGGAAATTGAGTTCATCGCTTTGGCTGCCCGGATCGTTGCTGATGCGCAACAGGTTCTGATGAAGGAGGTAAGGCCGGGAATCACGACAGCCCATCTCGATCTGCTTGCTGAGGAGTACATTCGAAGTCGGGGAGGGATTCCAGCGTTTAAGGGATATCGAAATTTCCCCAAAACCCTTTGTGCCTCAGTCAATGATCAAGTCGTCCATGGAATTCCTTCAAATCGTGTCTTGAAGGATGGTGATATCATCGGTCTTGATTTGGGAGCGATCATTGAAGGTTTTTATGGAGATGGGGCTGTGACGATCCCCGTGGGTACAGTAGAACCTGAAGTGGAAAATTTGATGATAGTGACAAAAGAGGCCTTGATGAAGGGAATTGAAAAGGCTGTCGTCGGAAACCGACTTTCTGATATATCCCACTCCATTCAAACTCACGTGGAAGAAAAGGGATTTTCGGTTGTCCGAGATTTTGTCGGACACGGTATTGGTCGACAATTACATGAGGAACCCCAGGTTCCGAATTACGGACGACCTGGTCAGGGCCCACGTTTGAAAGAGGGGATGGTCTTAGCCATTGAGCCGATGGTGAATATGGGTGATTCCGGAGTCCGTGTGCTGAGCGATGGCTGGACGGCCGTGACCAGCGATGGATCACTTTCAGCCCATTTTGAACATACCGTGGCCATTCAGCCTAGTGGCCCCCCAAGAATTTTGACAACGGTGTAGCGGGACTGAATTTTTTTTTAGATTTATTGAGGTAATGGCAAAAGAAGATGTGATAGAAGTCCAAGGGGTGGTGATGGAAACATTACCCAATGCCATGTTTCGAGTTCAATTGGATAACGGTCACAAAATCCTAGCGCATATTTCAGGGAAGATGCGCATGCATTTTATTAGGATTTTACCGGGCGATAAAGTCACGGTGGAATTGTCGCCATATGATTTAAGCAGGGGTCGAATCACCTACCGTTTTAAGTAAGGGGAGATTGGGAATGAAGGTCAAATCATCCGTTAAAACGATTTGCGCAAAATGTAAGGTGATTCGACGAAAGGGAATCGTCAGGGTTTTGTGCAGTAATCCCAGACATAAGCAGCGCCAAGGGTAGAGCGGAGGGTCGGGATAAAGCGTTAATTGATCATGGGAGAAGGAAAGCGCAGAGTTAGGAGAATATCCAATATCGAACAAGGAATTTCGAATCGCGAAGGTAAAGACCTCATTCCGACAACTTCATGATTCGACATTCATTATTCGATATTCGAAATTGCTTTCATGAAATTACAAGGTTAACTGACAGGAGTAATGGGGTAAGGGAGTCGTTATGGCTAGAATTGCTGGTGTTGATCTTCCGATGGCAAAACGCATTGATGTGGGGCTCAGGTACATTTTTGGTATTGGTCCCGCTCGAGCTCGAGTTATTTTGCAAAAGACCGGTGTGGCTGGTGAAACCCGCGTTAAAGATCTTCGAGAAGAAGACATTGTGAAACTTCGTGAAACCATTGATCGAGAGTACGATGTTGAGGGTGACCTTCGGAAAGAGTTGACGATGGGCGTGAAACGTCTCATGGATATAGGAACCTATCGCGGGCTTCGACACCGAAAAAGTCTTCCAGTCCGAGGACAACGGAGTAAGACCAATGCGAGAACACGGAAGGGGAAACGGGCATCGATCGGCAGAGCCAAAAGTAAATAATATTTTATGAGTTGCTGGGGGAGTCTCAAGGATTAATGATATGAGTGTAAAAAAAGGAAAGAAAAAAGAGCGCAAAGTTGTTCAGGTCGGCATTGTACACATTCAGGCCTCATTCAATAACACGATTGTGACGATTACCGATATGACCGGTGGGACCGTCGCGTGGTCCAGTGCCGGCAGCCAGGGATTTAAGGGGTCGAGAAAAAGCACTCCATTTGCAGCAACTCGAGCCGGTGAAGCAGCGGCTCGAAAGGCTATGGAAAATGGTATGCGGCAAGTTGATGTGTATGTAAACGGACCTGGTTCGGGCCGTGAGTCAGCTGTTCGGGCCCTTCAATCCGCCGGGTTGCGGGTCAACCTCATAAGGGATGTGACGCCGATTCCTCATAATGGGTGTCGCCCTCCAAAACGTAGAAGAGTGTAAAGCGTGACTCATAGAGGAATTAAGGCTGCATGCGTACATTTTTGAAGAGAGGGAGGTAACAGCGTGGCCAAGTATTCAGGACCCGTATGCCGTTTGTGTAGACGGGAAGGAGTAAAGTTATTTTTGAAGGGGACTCGCTGTATGTCAGAAAAATGCGCCATTGAGCGGCGGAGTTTTCCCCCGGGACAACATGGACAGTCGCGACGTGCCCGTGTGACCGAGTATGGACTCCAACTGCGGGAAAAACAGAAACTGCGTCGAGTCTACGGCATGCATGAACGGCAGTTTCTTGGTACCTTTCAAACCGCTGATCGCCGAGCGGGGATCACTGGTGAGAACTTGCTCAGTCTACTTGAAAGGCGGCTCGATAATGTGGTGTATCGTTTAGGGTTTGCCTCTTCCCGGAAGCAAGCTCGACAACTTGTCAATCATGGTCATGTCATTGTGAATGGTCGTAAGACAGACATCTCCTCTTTCGTGACCAAGATTGGGGATGTCATTATGATCAAGGAAAAAAGCCGTCAAATTCCAGGCATTCTATCAGCTTTGGAAGCAGCTGAGGGAAGGGGGGTTCCCAATTGGTTGGAACTTGACGGAACTGCCTTTCAAGGCAGCGTCCGTGCACTCCCCACAAAAGACGATATCGAAGTGTTGGTGAATGAGCAAATTGTGGTTGAACTATATTCACGATAATGCTTGAACCTCTCATTTATGTATCCCAATTTGAGACGAGACGACATTATTTGGCCTGGAAAAAAGGGAGGAAGGGGGAGGTATGATTAAAGGAATGAAGGATTTCCAGCTGCCGGCGCGGCTTGAAGTGGATAAGGAAACAGCCTCTCCAACGTACGGCAAGTTTATCGCCGAACCATTCGAGAGAGGATTTGGGACGACTATTGGGAATTCGCTTCGTCGGGTGTTGCTGTCCTCACTTCCGGGGGCAGCGGTCACTTCGGTCAAGATTGAAGGGGTCTTTCATGAATTTTCTACGATTCCTGGTGTGACCGAAGATGTAACCATCATTATTTTAAACATTAAGAGTTTAAGATTAAAATTGCATGCCGATAAACCGAAAGCGATTCACTTGAAAAAGAAAGGGCCGGGTGAAGTCCGAGCTTCTGACATTACTGAAGATCCGGATGTGACCGTGCTGAATCCGGACCTCCACATTGCGACGCTTGACAAAGACGGGGTGTTGGACGTGGAAATGATTGTGAAGCCTGGGCGGGGATATGTTCCAGCTGAACGCAATAAAGAAGAGGGGCTTCCCATCGGAGTCATCCCCGTCGATTCAATTTTTTCACCGATCAAACGAGTAAATTTCCTGGTGGAGAGTGCACGTGTGGGTCGTGTGACGGACTATGATAAACTGAATCTTGAGGTGTGGACCGACGGAAGTGTCTTGCCCCAGGAGAGTATCGCCACAGCGGCCTCAATTCTTAGAGATCACTTAGATATTTGTATCCCGAGTGAAGAACTTGGCGAGAAGAAGCGGGAAGTCAAGCCTGAAGATGTAGATGCGGAAGTGAATCAGAATCTCTTCCGAAGTGTGAATGAACTTGAGCTTTCGGTTCGTGCAGCGAATTGTCTCAAAAATGCGAATATTAAAACCATTGCGGATTTGGTACAAAAAACAGAGAATGAAATGTTAAAAACCAAAAACTTTGGTAAAAAGTCACTCAATGAAATTAAGGAAGTATTAGCCGAAATGGGGCTGGAACTTGGCATTAAACTGAATGAACTCACAGGGGCGGAAGATAAAGTCTAAAAGAGCTCCGTAGGGAAAAAGGATCGCATCGTGCGTCATCGAAAAAAAGGTAGACAGTTAGGGAGAAACACCAAGCATCGCAAGGCCTTGTTCCGTAATCTTTTGACGGCATTATTCGAACATGAACGTATCGAGACCACGGAAGCCAAGGCGAAGGAATTGCGGGGGTTGACCGATAAAGTCATTTCCCTCGGGAAGGAAGGGACCTTACATGCACGCCGTCGTGCGCTTAGCATGTTGCAAAGCAAAGCGATGGTTGCCAAATTGTTCAGTGATGTGGCTGCGCGATTTAGTAATCGCTCGGGTGGATATACAAGGACTATCAAAACCCGGAGGCGACCCGGGGATGCCGCCGAAATGGTTGCTATTGAACTTATTGAGCGAGGCGCAACGGCACCCACTCCTACCCCAGCTACACCTACTCCCGCAACCGAAGGCAACTAGTCACTTCGTTCTAAGTTCGTCAACATCTCTCCTATTTACAGGTCATTGTCGTAGACGGATATCCAAGCCGGGCTCCTTGCGGAGGCCGGTCTATGGATCTCTCCTTTATTTACTTGACATAAATGCTGTGCTAAAATTTTTATAAGGGTTTTTTCTGATTTTATCTTGCTTGAACGTCTGAAGGAATTGTCCATCTTTCCTCGCTAAAAAAACTTAGTTAAAAAGAAGTAAGGTTCACGATTCAAGTTAAAACAGAAATATTCAGTCCATTTCACGGGAAAGTACGAGCCGGGAGCAATTAACGATCTCAACCTGCCCTTTTTTACCCTCTCATCAGTTATAATGTCCAAATGAGATCGCAAAAAGTCCGATGGGGATTAACCTTCCTTATTCTTATTATGGCTGTTTTTATTGGCCACCGGGTCTATACCCATATGGAGAAGACAGCCCCTCCGGCGGTTCATTCTTCCACAGAAATTCGTCCAGCAGATGCATGGATACAAGGATTTACCTATCGACAAACCCAAGCCGGAGTTGCCAAATGGGAGGTCCTGGCCAAACGTGCCCGGGTCATTCAAGCGGCAAATCAGGCCTTCCTCGAAGAGGTCACGGTTCACCTCTTCGAAAAAGATGAGCCACAGATGACAGTCGAAGCTGACAGAGGAACGATCAATACCAAATCAAAAAACATTGACCTTACCAATCAAAAGGATTTTCTGTCTGTCCGGTTAAATAATGGATATACAATATATTCCAAGCATTTACAGTGGGATGAATCTTCCCGCGAGGTAAAAAGTGGAACTCCCGTGGTGATTAAAGGAAAAGGACTCACTGTGACAGGGACCGGTTTGGTTGGCAACGTCGATGAACAAGAGTTTCAAATCTTGTCAAATGTTCGAGCAGAGGTTTCGTCATAACATGGCAGGGATATTGAGGAACATTTTGGTCATTGGCCTGGTGATATGTGGGGTCAGTCTTTCCTCTGCGATTGCCGCAAAAAATCCACCCACCACCATCACCTCGGAAACCATGATCGCCAACAATAAGGAGGGAACGGTCATATTTAAGGGGAAGGTTCATTTAATCCAGGCCGATTTGGTCGTCGATGCGGATGAAATGATCGTTCGATTTTCAACAGATCAGCCGGCTCAAGCCGCCGAGAGCCAATCACCCGGTCAGGGCGGCAAAAGAAAAATTAGTGTCATCGAAGCGAAAGGCAATGTTGTCATTGTAAAAGGTGAAGGAAGAGCGACTTGTGGCCATGCAGTCTATTTTAAGGATGAGGAAAGGATCATCCTTACCGAATCGCCTGTGGCCTGGCAGGGCGGAACGCGTGTCAGTGGACCCAAAATGACCATGTACCTTAAAGAAGATCGGAGCGTAGTGGAGGGTGGAACCAATGTGTTGATTGAGGAGCAAGAAGGCATTTAGATCCGCGGGCAAACCCATCCTGCCATATGAATTCTCCCAGTGATTCAAAACGCCAATACCAAATTCGGGCTGAAGGACTTAGAAAAAGTTTCAAAAGGCGGGAGGTGGTTCGGGGGGTTGACCTGGAACTCCAAGCCGGAGAAATTGTGGGCTTGTTGGGCCCCAATGGTGCGGGAAAGACGACCATTTTTGATATGGTGGTGGGATTGTGTCAACCGGATCAGGGGCGCATCATTCTCAACGGCAAAGCCATTACACACCTTCCCATGTACCAGCGGGCACGTCGGGGGGTTGGGTATTTACCTCAGGAGCCGTCGGTGTTTCGTCGCCTATCCGTCGAGCAGAATATTCTGGCTGTGTTGGAGACGCTTCATCTCTCCGTGGATCAAAGCAGGAGCCGTTTGGAGGAATTGCTCCGTGAATTGAGCCTCCAACCTCTTAGAAAAAACGGGGCATTTACGCTATCCGGGGGTGAACGGCGTCGTTTGGAAATTACGAGAGCCTTAGCCACTGGTCCGAGATTTCTCCTTTTGGATGAGCCGTTTGCGGGTATAGATCCGATTGCCGTTGGTGAAATCCAGGATATTATCATCAGGCTGACACAAAAACAGATTGGCATTTTGATTACCGACCATAATGTTCAAGAAACGCTTTCCATTACAGATCGAGCGTATATAATTAACGAAGGGACCATCCTTGAGGCTGGCTCCCCTGCCACGATCGTGAATAGCCAAAAAGCCAGGGCCGTGTACCTGGGTGAGCGATTTAAGTTGTAAGTATTCAATACCAAGACCAGTTGTATGGATATACGCCTAGAGCCTCGACTCAGCCAAAAGCTGGTGATGACACCCCAGTTGCAACAGGCTATAAAGTTGTTGCAGCTCAACCGTTTGGAATTACAGCAAGTCTTGTCGCAACACCTTGATGAAAATGTCTTGTTGGAAGATTTGACGAATGACGTGCAGGAAGAGGAAACCATTCAAGAAGAAGAAAGCTCAGAGACAAAAGAGCGAGAGAATGAAGAGGCCGCCCTGCCGGATGAGAGGGAAAACAAAGAGGAACCACCAGATTTCGAACCCTACTCTCCCGAAGATTGGGAGAATTTTGAGAACGATTGGCGACCAGGACCCCTGAATCAGGTTTCTGCCTCTGATGATGATCTCCCCTCCTATGAGCAAACGCTGACTAAACCGACTTCTCTTGAGGAGCATGTTGAATGGCAAATGCGACTGTCTTCTCTGGAGGGATCCGATAGAGTCATTGGAAGATCGATCGTGGGCAATTTGGATGAGGATGGGTACCTTAGAGTTCCTCTTCAGGAAATTGCTGAAGACGCGCAAGCTCCCCTCGAAGCGGTTGAAAACGTCCTGAGTCATATCCAGACCTTTGACCCGCCGGGAGTCGGGGCCCGCGACTTACGCGAATGTTTACTGATCCAGCTCAACCATCTCGAACGGGATCCTATCGGCATAGGGCATGGGGATCATGCTTCGACAAATGGGAGCCTTGCCAAAGCCATTGTGTCGGATTATTTGCTTGATTTGCAAAAGAAACGGTATGCCAATATTGCCAAGGCCTTAAATGTTTCGGTCGATGAAGTGTATGAAGCCGTCAGAGTCATTGAAGGGTTGGAACCCAAACCAGGACGCCCGTATTTTTCTGATAGTAATACCATTATTATTCCAGATGTGTATGTCATGAAACATGAGGGTGAGTGGGTGGTCTTGTTGAATGAGGACGGACTGCCAAGGTTACGAATTAGCCCTTACTACCGCCGCCTGATGACCAACCAAACTGAAGATCCTGATTCCACTAAAGCCTATCTCCAGGAGAAGCTCCGTGGTGCCCAATGGATTATTCGAAGTATCGATCAACGAAATAAAACCATTGTGAAAGTTGTCACGAGCCTCGTGAAATTTCAGGAAGAATTTTTAGAAAAAGGCATTCAACATCTTCGACCATTAGTGCTGAAGCAAGTTGCCGAGGACGTTGAAATGCATGAGTCCACGATAAGTCGAGTCACCACTAATAAGTACATGCATTGTCCGCAAGGCATTTTTGAGCTGAAGTTTTTTTTCAACGCGGGTATTCCAAGGGCTGATAACAGGGGCGAAGAGATTTCTTCGGTGACCGTCATGGAAATGATCCGGGAAATGGTGACTCAGGAAGACGCCTCTCATCCATTGAAAGACCAGGAAATTGTTGCCCGTCTTCGAGGGAAGGGTATTCTCATTGCCCGCCGCACCGTTGCGAAATATAGAGCAGAGTTGCATATTTCCTCCGCCAGCCAACGAAAACGAATTTCTTATTGATCCTGCCTAAGATCTCCAAATTTTCTTATTCTCTCCTGAGGCTTGAAGGACCATGAACACCGGCCATTCCCCAAATCTTCGCTTTGTGGTTGTGACGGGCGCTTCCGGATCTGGGAAAACGCAGGCTCTTAAGTGCCTGGAAGATTTAGGGTTTTTTTGTGTCGATAATCTTCCTCCGGCTTTGCTGCCCAAATTTACAGAACTTTGTGTTCAACGGGGAGAAGAGGTTCGCAATGTGGCTCTGGGAATTGATATACGAGAAAGGGGATTTTTTGAGGATTTTACGAGCAATCTTGCCCACCTGAAAGAGACCGGGTATCGGGTGGATTTGCTGTTTCTCGAAGCGCAGGATGAGGTTCTTGTCCGCCGATTTTCTGAATCCCGTCGGCCTCACCCCCTTCTTCCTCAGCAACCGATCATAGATGGGATCCGTCTTGAACGATTGCGGCTTTTTGAGGTACGCAGTCAGGCTGACCGTATTGTCGATACTTCTGAATTTACTGTTCATGACATTAAGGAATGGGTCACACGTCATTACAGTGAACGAGATCAAGGCCAAAGGATGAAAGTGACCATTCTTACTTTTGGGTATAAATACGGTCTTCCGTATGATGTCGATATGGTCTTTGACGTACGATTTTTGCGGAATCCGCATTTTGTGCAGGCCCTCAATCCCCTGACGGGCGAACATGAGCAGGTTCAACAATATGTGCTCGAAACCGAGGAAGCCAAAACGTTTCTCTCACATGTGAATGAATTGTTCGCCTTTCTCTTACCCCTGTTTGAACGAGAAAATCGAAGTTATTTGACGATTGCGATTGGATGCACGGGAGGCCGTCACCGCTCGGTTACCATTGCCGTTCGTTTGCAGGACATGCTTGGCCAATTGGGGTATGAAGTCGAAATTCGACACCGGGAAATCCAGCAAGCGACTATCCCCATCCCTTCCCCATAAACCTGTGTTGACCCTATCCTCCGCTGGCAATGTGTATGAAATAAAGTCAGCGGCTTTCCCTTGCCTTTGTCAAACCAGGCCAATCCTACAGCTAGAAATTTGAACATTGCACATATTTTCCCGAATTCCACGTTTTGTTGGCAGAACGTAACTTACCGGTTCATTTCCCGCTATCAGTGTGACCCGGAATGGGACTGTTCCGTGCAAGAATCATCAGGGCAAAATCCATTTAGGCACGTAAAAATATGTTAAGTTTTGGCTTTTATCTTTCGAATAGAAAAAAGAAGAATCGACGTTCCTCATCACCGAGCCATCCCCAACGGGGATGGAGACGATAGATTTGTGGCCTTTTCCCCAGCCCCTGAAGGGAATCATTCACGTCCAATAACCTTGTGTTAGCACCTTCCGACAAGAATACAGAAAAAAGTGGGCTTTTTATCAAAGGTTTGGCTACGCTTCTACAAAAGTCTAAAGCGTCCCTCGTTTTGGCAAGGTGACCCGCTGATCGGGTTAGATATCGGGTCTCACACTATTAAGTTAGTTCAAATCACCTCAAACCATGGAAGATGGCAACTCCTCTATTGTGGGGTAAAGTCTCTCCCATGGCCAACGAGTGAAGAAGACAGGGGGAATTCCGAAATGGCCATAGAGGACGCCATTAGAGAACTTGTTCGGGAAGGTCACCTTCTTCAGACAAATGTTGCCTGTTCAATCAGGGGACCCTCAGTGATGGTCAAATCTATTCAAGTGCCCCTCATGACGGCCTCGGAATTGGATGAGCACTTAAGATGGGAAATGGACCAGTATATTCCGTCTGATGTCAGGGATATCTATTGGGATTATCATATCCCGAACCTCGGGCATCGAAACATTCCCGAGGCGATGATGTCGGTGCTTCTCGTTGCCGTAAAGAAAGAAACGGTTCATAAGCGGGTAGAACTCATTCAACGTTCGGGATTAAATCCCATTGTCGTGGATGTCGATGCCCTCGCACTCTGTAATTTTTACGCGTTTAATTATAAACACGATGGCCCCCATAACATATTGTTGATCCATGTGAGTCCCAGTGGAGTGGGTATGAGTGTGATGAACGAAGGGGTTCCGGTATTTATGAGGGAAATTGAAGTAGGTGGAGATGGGTATCGAGATCTCATGGAGCATACCGTGAGAAATTCTCTAAAAGAGAAGCTGTGCGGTGATGCGGCACACAGTGCTGAATCATCAGAAATCCGCTTGAAAGAGGTGTATAGGGAGGTTTCAAAAGAAGTAAACAACACAATCGAATACTGTTCCGATATGGACCCGCCGTACAGCATTCAGAAGCTGTTCCTCTGTGGGGGATATGCGGGGGTTCCCGGCTTTGCCAAGACCCTGGAAGCCGAGGTGAATCTGCCACTAGCATTCATAGATCCCTGCAAGAAGCTGGATGTTCATTCAAATGTAGAGGGCCGAGAATCGATTCAGAGGATTGATCTTTTAAGCGGGGTGGCGATTGGTCTCGCTTTGCGTGGTACCTGTACGGATGATCAAAGTTAATTTATTAACGCATCAGCGTCGATCTGGAGGGCACCAAAGAAAATGTCTTTCTCGTCAATCCGCACTATTCATAGGGTTGGCCTTGATAGTCCTGGTCATGATGGGGTTGTGGTCTATGGCCCTACAACATGAGTACCATGCCTTAGTAGCCGAAAAGGAAATCAAGGTGAAGGCATTGGCCAAGTTGAAAGAGAAGTTCCAAAAAACAGAAATATTGGAAAAGACCCATACCGCTCTTTTGACTCGCGCCGGGCTCTTGGAGCATCAGTTGGGTCGAAAATTTTCCCCTGTGAGTCTTTTGGATGCGATTAGTCGGAGTTTGGATCCACTCAGCCTTTGGCTTCTGCGCATCGGGGTTGAAGAGAAGAATGTGGAGATTGAAGGGCGAGGGTTGCAGAGTGACGATGTATTAAAATTTGTGGATTCCCTTGAACAAACCGGCATTTGGGACAATCTGTTAGCGATAGAAATGAAAAAAGAATCTTATCAAAATATTCCGGTGTGTCACTTCAGCCTCAGATTTACCCTGAACATAGCTACACCAGTTGGATCACAACAGTTCGCGCAGGCTCTTGACGCCCCTGGCAAAATATCAACAGGTTCATCACCACAGAGGTAACCACGACTTTTTTTATTTCACCCTGGATGCCAATATCTTACCCATCTTTTTTTGTGCCCAACTGCTGTTTCTAGTTTGAATGGGTAAAATGGCAGGCTTTCCGCCCATAGATTCTGTGACAACATCTCAACGGGTCGCGTTGGGTATGGTGATGATCGGCTTGGTCGTCTGCGGGTTTTTTGTGGTTGTCTTGGGACCGATCCAAAGTCGAACTGAATTAGTAAGGGGGGATGTCCAACAATTGGGGCAGGAGATTCAACATTATGTATCCTATAACCGGCATTACCAAGATTGGCAAGCCAGTATACAAGACCTTGAAAGACGTGTGGTTGGGGACTTCCAGAATGTTCGGGGAGCAATGAGCCAGGAAGGACTGCGAAACCGTGTGACGGGAATTGCCAAAAATTGTCAACTCGACCTCACCTATTGGCAACCGGAAGCCCCTGGGGCGGAATACAAGGAAATAATGAAGAGAACACCAATTCGAGTCCAAGTTGAAGGAGGGTATCATCAGGTTGCCAAATTTTTTTCTCTTGTTCTTCATCTGCCAGACGTTTTTGGCATTTCTCATTTCACGATTAATGTGATACATGATCAACCTCAACCAATTCATTTACAGACCACTTTTGTCATGACCAGGCTTCACCCTATCCTGCCCCGGGATGGGGGCACGGTTGAGCACTCTTTATCGAATAGGGATGGTCGAGCCTCCGGAACATGAAATCCTCCAATCTGTACGGGTATAGGTCCCGAATCGGCACATCTATTGGGTTCTCATGGCACGTTGTTGTATTCTTAGTGGCATGGCTTGGGACCGTGTCGGGAAGTGGGGGGCATGAAATTAAAAATTTGGAGGGGCAGGTATCCGAATTTTCGGTAAAGGAACAGAAAGATGGGAATGTCCATGCGCCACAAGGAACCCTTGACCATTATGAGCCGCAGAACCGCCGGGATCCATTCCTGCCGTTGGTTCTTCCTTCATACGGGGAGCCACGCTCCTCCTCTATTGAGGAGTCGAGGGCACAGAAATTGACCTGGAAACTGCTGGGGATCCTATCAGGAGTACAAGGATCTTTCGCGTCGATTCAAAATTCAGAGGGCAAACGATTTTTAGTCACACAAGGAAGTGTGATTTCTTCAGAAGGATTAGTCGTTACACGGATCAGTCAAACGGAACTGGAATTTCACTATCTTACCGAGGGAAAGGGCACGAGGAATCAGGAGCGATCTCGAAGGCTCATCGTGTCATTTTAAACCGTTTAGGTAGGTTTGCCGTTTTCCTGGCGAGCTATTCATATTTATAAGGAATTGCAGAAGAATTTGCCCTTTTTATTCTCAAAAATCCTTGTATTTTAGCTCATGACCAAAATAATATGGAAAACATCAGCGTTATCCACTCCAACGCTGAAATTGACCAGTGTCGCCGTGAAGCGCGAATCCGATGTCGTGACCGTCTTCATCCAGGGTAAAGGCTTATTCAATTATCAAATTGTTCCGGTAGATGTACTCAAACTGGTTTTGGATTTCCCGGGCGCCATCTCGTTACTGAGCTTTCGGACGCTTCGAGTTGGTCATGCCATACTTCGTCAAATACGTATTGGACAACATGAAAAAAAGCTGCGTCTGGTTTTTGAATTGGCTCAACGCGCAGACCATGCTATCAAGACAGGACGAAAAGTGTTAGCCGTTCAGTTCAAATAAAAATCAATGAGACCTGTGACTCTCTAACAGAATAGGATTGATTGGGATGTTAAGATATTTAAATGCGGGTGAATCTCACGGACGGGCTTTATTGGCCGTATTGGAAGGGCTACCTGCGGGGTTGCCGTTGACTGCTGATACGATCAATCTCGATCTGATGAGGCGCCAGGGCGGATACGGTCGGGGCGGGAGAATGCGTATTGAGAAGGATCAAATCGAATTGACCTGTGGGGTTCGAAAAGGCAAAACCTTGGGCAATCCACTGGGAATGATGATACGAAACAAGGATTGGGAAAATTGGAAAGACATCATGGCCGTAGAGCCAGGGCCAATGCCGACTGAGAAGGTGGTAACCAGGCCACGCCCCGGTCATGCTGATTTGGTCGGAGCCATTAAATATGGCCACAAGGAAGATATACGGAATGTGCTTGAAAAAGCCAGTGCTCGGGAGACAGCCATTCGAGTGGCTATTGGGGCCGTAGCCAAGGCCTTGTTAGCTCAATTTGATATGTATGTGTACAGTTATACGATGGAAATCGGTACCGTGGCCGCTTCAAGAGCAGACGATCCCCGGAAGGCATATGAACTTGCCGAAAAATCCCAAGTCCGATGCCATGATCCCGTTGCAGGGGAAAAGATGATTGAGCTGATCCGTTCAGCGAAACATCAAGGAGACTCTCTTGGAGGGGTTTTTGAAGTGGTCGTCACCAATCCCCCTATTGGCCTGGGAAGTTATGCCCAATGGGATCGTCGGCTGGGTGCTCGATTAGCCATGGCTGCCATGAGTATCCAGGCCATGAAAGGGGTTGAAATAGGAATGGGGTTTGAGTCGGCTCGCCGCTTTGGTTCGGAAGTGCACGACGATATCTATTTTGATGAGAAGACACAGTCATTTGTGCGTCAGACCAATAACGCGGGTGGAATGGAAGGGGGCATTACCAATGGCCAGCCTATTGTCGTTCGAGTGGGTATGAAACCCATTGCGACTCTTTATAGTCCCAAAAACAGTGTTGACATAAAAACAAAGGAGCCATTTGAAGCGACCGTGGAGCGCTCGGATATCTGTACCGTTCCCGCAGCCGGTGTGGTAGGCGAAGCCGTTATCGCCTTTGAGATGGCCAACGCGATGGTTGAGAAATTCAGCGGGGACAGCCTGGAGGAAATGAAACGCAACTATGATTCGTACCAATCCTATGTCAAATCCTTTTGAGATGATTCTTTTTTCACGCTTCCTTCCATTGACCCAATCAGTGACCCGATGAACACCCGTGCCGGATTTCCTCCACGTCTTCAGGTGCCGGTTTCCCTCGGAGATCGAAGTTACGAGATTATTATTCAGGAAGGTCTGCTGCAGGAGGCAGGATCCTGTCTGCAACAAGCTGGATTATCCGGCAGAGTGGGGGTGATCACCAATCCTCAAATAGGAAAACTCTATGGAAGGCAGCTGACACAATCCCTCAAAAAGGCGGGATTCCCTTCAGCCGTGTTTGTGATTCCGGAAGGGGAACAAGCCAAATCATTAAGGTGGGTCTCAAAAATTCTCGATGAGTTGGTCACGGGTCGATTTGAACGCAATGATGTGCTGCTCGCTCTTGGTGGAGGGGTAATCGGAGATATTACCGGGTTTGCCGCATCCACCTATTTGCGAGGCATGCCTTTCGTCCAAATGGCCACGACGCTGATTGCACAGGTGGATTCGAGTGTCGGAGGGAAGACTGGGGTCAATCATTCCTTAGGCAAAAATCTTATCGGTTCATTTTATCAACCCCGTCTGGTCCTGATGGATACCGCCATGCTCCGAACGCTTCCCAAAAGAGAGTGGGTGGCAGGATTAGCCGAAGTCATCAAATACGGCATGATCGCTGACCGCTCATTTTTCGAATACCTGGAACGTCATATGGATGCGATTTTGCGAATGGAAACGGAACCCGTCCAATTCCTTGTGAGGCGGTGTTGCGAAATTAAAGCCTCTGTGGTTGGGGCGGATGAAAGGGAATCCGGACTCAGAAGGATTCTGAACTATGGGCATACCATTGGTCATGCGCTGGAATCACTGGGGAAATATACCAAACTCATTCACGGTGAAGCTGTAGGAATTGGGATGGTGCACGAGGCGGCCCTTTCTTATCATTTGGAGTATTGTTCCGAGGAAGTCGTTCACCGTCAACGAGCACTGGTCCGTCGAGCCGGATTACCCGATCAGCTTCCCTCTCTCAAGGTCACCGATCTCTGGAAAGCGATGCAGCATGACAAAAAAGTCGTCAAAGGGCAGGTTTATTGTGTTTTCCCAAAAGATATTGGACGGGTAGAAGTTCTGCCGGTAACCCGGACGTCTGTGACGGCCTGGTATCGCAGAAGTCGGGGCGGTAAGGGTGGCCCTCCTTCGGTTCGGACATGGGAGAAATCGTCCAAGAGTGGGTCTCAGGCAGGATAAAAGGTTCATGAGGATGCCACGGCCACAAAAAATGGAAGATCTTAAGCAAGCCCTTCGGGAGCGGACAAGGGAAGTTGGCATCCTCCATAAAATAAGCGAATCGATCACGGGCACACTGGATTTAGAAGCCGTGCTGAAACACATCGTTGATGTGGTGGTCGAAGTGACGAAGGCTGATGCCTGTTTACTCTATCTGTTGTCTGATCGTCGTGATGAACTCGTCCTTCGGGCTTCCAAAAACCCTCATCCGAAGCTTATTGGTCGAATTTCTATTGGTCTTGGAGAAGGCATTACCGGGTGGGTCGCCAGAGAAAAGGTTCGCGTGATCATTCCTAAAAATGCCAGTGATGACCCACGATTTAAATTTTTTCACAACCTTCCTGAAGACCGATATCAAGCCTTTGTCTCGCTCCCGATCGAGACGAAGGGAGAGGTTGTGGGAATTATTAACGTCCAACACAAACGGACCAAACGGTACGGGGAAGAAGCCCTTGCTCTTCTCTCGACCATTGCGAATCAGGTGGGAGGGGCCATTGGAAATGCCCGCCTTTATGATGAAATGCGTCGCCGAGCCCTGCAATTGGATACCCTGTCGCAAGTGTCGGAAACGGTAGCCTCCAATCGATTACTGGAAGAGATTCTTCAATTGATTGTGACGATGACTGCACAAATGATGAACTCAAAAATTTCCTCGATCATGCTGGTTGATGAACCGACAGGGGAACTCCGAATTGCAGCGACCCAGAGCTTAAGCGAGGCCTATCGTCGTAAACCCCCATTAACCATTGGTCATAGTATCAGCGGCCGAACTGTCAAAGAACAGCGACCAATCTATGTTCCTAACGTTACCTCCGAGGGCGGATACTTTTACCGAGACCTGGCGAAACAAGAGGGTCTGTGCTCAATGTTGTCGGTGCCGATGATGATCAAGGATAAGGTGAAGGGGGTCATTAATAGTTACACCTCCACCTTCCATGTGTTTTCGCCCGAGGAGGTGAAGACCCTCCAGGCGATTGCGAACCAAGCCGCCGTGGCGATCGAGCACACTCGCCTGATGGAGAAATCCTTTGAAATGCAGGAAGCCTTGGAAGTTAGAAAATTAGTGGAACGAGCCAAAGGATATTTGATGGAATCGAGGAAGTTAACTGAACCGGAAGCCTTTCGGCTTATTCAACGACAAAGCATGAATCTCAGAAAATCGATGAGGGAGGTGTCTGAAGCCATCATTCTTGCCGAAGAATTGCAAACGTCCGTGAAGGAAAAACTGTAGGAAGAATCTGGAATATAAGAGTTGATTTGATATGTAAGACGGTACCAAATTATAAGAATATCCAATGTCGAACAAGGAATACTGAATGTCGAAGGGACGAAGATGTTTTGATCTTGAAGATCGTTGAATCGATTTCGCTGTTAGGATAATCCAATTAACGGAGTCCTTACCAAAAACAAGAGTGGGGAACCATATTACCGGGCAACTGATTCGTTGTGGAACCTCCCCTGCTCCCAATTACGGAGAAGCCCAATCTGCGGAGTCCCGGAATGACTTTGTTCATAAACTGAAAATATGTCTTAAGGAATTACGCGAAACGAAAGTGTGGTTCCGCATGATCATCAAATCGAATCGCATAGGTCCAAGAGCCAAGATAATATCTTTAATTCATGAAAACGATCAGTTAATTTCAATATTTGTGAGAAGCATTCAAACGGTCAGAATAAACACTCCTAGCACTTCGTGATTCGACATTCCTTGTTCGATATTCGATATTTCTTATGATACGTCATTTTCGTTGAGGTGAGAGAACCAAAAGCTGTGTTATCAGGCGAATCGCGCCTACGGAGTTGCCTTTGACGCTGGGATGGCGATTTTCTACTCCTTGACAGTTGACCCGGGTCGTTGTTACACCTGAAAAAACACGGGGGAGGGGAGACGAGGGAGTCTCCGGCATATCTCATTTTGCTGAACGGGACAAGGGCGTCCTCAGTCTAGAACAGACAGAGGACGTTTTTTTTTGATGCGAACCTTTCGTATTACTATGGTGCAGATGAACCCCACATTGGGAGATTTAGAGGGAAATACTCGATCAATAGTCCGTGGGATCAAGGAAGCTCGTCAAGCGAAAAGCGATGTGGTCGTATTTCCGGAATTGGCCGTGACGGGATATCCACCCGAAGACTTGCTGCATAAGCCGAGGTTTCTCCGTGATGCAAGTCGGATGATTGAACGGATTCGTAGGGAAACGAAAGATGTGTTGACGGTGGTCGGGTGTACCGCGGTTGGCCATGGGCGATCCATCAAGTGTTCCGGCTATACAGCACCAGATCCCTATCATCTGTACAATGCAGCAGCGATTATGGCGGATGGTCAAATAATAGGGACGTATGCCAAACAATACCTGCCAAACTATGGCGTGTTCGATGAGCGCCGGTATTTTCTCCCGGGGCGTGGGATCCCAGTCTTTATCGTGAATGGGATCACGGTGGGGGTCAACATTTGTGAAGACATTTGGTTTCCGGAGGGACCAACGCGGTCCCAAACTCAAGAGGGGAAGGCCAGCGTGATCCTCAATATTAATGCTTCCCCTTACCAGGCGGGAAAAAGCCGGGATCGAGAAAAGATGTTAGCCTCCAGGGCACAAGAGAACCGGGTGATCGTGAGTTATACCAACATGGTCGGAGGACAAGACGAACTCATTTTTGACGGGAACAGTGTTATCGTGAATCAGGATGGTGAAATTCTTCTTCGGGGCAAAGCCTTTGAGGAAGACGTGCTCATTGCTGATCTGAACATCGACGCTGTCAGGGAGAGACAAAAAGAGTGGAAGAAGACCCCGCAATCGTACCATGGCCCCAAGAGGAACCTTCGACGTGTAATTGTGTCGAAATCCTACCGCCAACGGTCTCGGGCACCCGTTCGGAATAGACGGGCTCCTGTGCTTGACCCGTTAGAAGAAGTCTATCGAGCCTTAGTTCTGGGAGTTCGTGATTATGTGAGAAAGAATCGATTTCAAAAAGTGATCATCGGGATCAGTGGGGGAATCGATTCGGCGTTGACGGCCGTCATCGCACGGGATGCCATTGGGGCGAGCAATGTCATCGGCGTCGTCATGCCGTCCCCTTTTACCTCACGGGCCAGTCGAGTTGATGCGGCTGAATTAGGTCGAAATCTGAAATTGGAAATGCATACCGTCCCCATTGGGAATCTCTTTCAGTCCTATCTTCGTCTTCTCGCTAAGACCTTCAAAGGGAAGCCTCCGGATACGACGGAGGAAAATATTCAGGCACGAATTCGAGGAAACCTTCTCATGGCCTTATCTAATAAGTTTGGGCATTTAGTTCTGACCACCGGCAATAAAAGCGAAATGAGTGTGGGATATGCCACGCTCTATGGGGATATGGCCGGTGGATTTGCCGTAATCAAAGATGTGCCGAAAAGCCTGGTGTTTGAACTCACCAGGTGGCGGAATCAGCAAAAGAGACCCGATTTTAAAGAAATTTCCATACCCGCCCGCATACAGAATCGGGCGCCTTCAGCCGAGTTAAAAGCTGATCAAACTGACCAAGATGTGTTGCCTCCATATTCAATGTTAGACCCAATTTTAAAAGCGTATATTGAGGATGACTGTTCACCAGAAGAAATTGTAGAAATGGGGTTTGAGACAGAAGTGGTCAGGAAAGTGGTTGCGATGGTGGATCGAAGTGAATACAAGCGACGCCAGGCCCCGATTGGGATAAAAATTACCGCACGGGCCTTGGGAAAGGACCGCCGCATGCCCATTACGAACCGGTATCCTCATTCCTTCTAAGTTGAGTCATTGGGGAATCGGAATGGAGTAGGAAGGACGTCATTACAAAGATGGGTCAAATGATTCAAGGCAACGAAGCCACACCAGCCCAGGAGCCTGGGACAAATGCGGATCAACTTGCGATTCAACAGCGCCGTGAATGGCTCCACAAAAGACTGCTGGAGGGGGCGACAGGGGTTGAGGTGGTGGAAAACTTTACTGATCTGATAGATACAATCTTGATCGATCGGTATCGAGCAGTGACGAGGGAGGAAGGACAAAGGGACGCGTCGGCCTTGAGTCACTGTTGTCTGGTAGCGGTGGGAGGATATGGCAGGAGGGAATTAGCCCCATATTCGGATATTGATGTCATGGTCCTGTATCAATCGGGAGGGAGCAAAGTGGTCTCGACTCTCTCCCAGAATGTCTTTCATCATTTATGGGATCTTGGTTTTCAAGTGGGCCATAGTGTTCGGTCGATTCCTGATTGTCTGACAGTGGCCGATGAGGATCTGGCGGTCCGGACATCCTTAATGGAGGCCCGCTTCCTTGGAGGGGATCCATCCGTATTTCAAGATTTCCGGACTAAGTTCGGCCGCCGGTTTTTGGGAAAGCGGGCGACACTGTTTGTTCAACAGAAATTGGAAGAGCGGCACCGTGACTATGCCAAGTTTGGGGAAACCGTCTTTTTGTTGGAGCCCAATGTCAAAAAGAGCAAAGGCGGTCTTCGCGATCTTCACCTTCTCCAATGGGTGGGGATGGCAAAACATCAGGCGATGACCCTCCAGGAACTCAGCAACCGCGGTCTTCTTCCCCATCAGGATTACCTCGCGTTGCTGGAAGCCAGGGAATTTCTCTGGCGGGTGCGATGCCTGATGCATTTCCAGGCTGGGCGAGCGCAGGATATTTTATCTTTTGAGGAGCAAGTCCGATTGGCCGCTCAATTTCAATTCGTCGACCAGCCGCATATCCTCGCCGTCGAACAGTTTATGCAGCAGTATTTTCGGCATACCACTGGGATCTTTGACCGCTGCATGCGTTTTGTGGATCGGACGACCGAAACATCTTTGTGGAGTCGCCTTGGCCAGTGGTGGCCTTCTCCCTTGATCGAAGAGTCGTTTCAAATCTCAAAGAATCGCTTGACGGTACCGGCCGAGAAACTTCTCAGTGTGTTGGATAATCCCGAGTTGTTGGTTCGATTCTTTCAGGTCGCACAGGAGCGGGGTCTTGCCATTGAGACGCAAACGCTCGATGAGCTGCATCATCATTTAGAAACGATGCCGTATGAACTGTTCCACACTCCAGCGGTGAGCAACATTTTCCGCCAGATTTTATCGAAGCCCGGTGGATTGGCTGATACGCTAGAATCGATGCACCGAGCCAGACTTCTGCAAAAACTGATCCCGGCCTTCGCACGCGTCAGGGGTCTTATGCAGTTTAACCAATATCATAAATATACCGTGGACGAGCACAGTATCCTGGCGGTGAGACAGGCCGAGCGTTTACTAGAGGACCACGGGCCCCTCGGGACCGTTTATCAGGAAATTCCTCAAAAAGATCTTCTTCATCTGGCCTTGCTCCTCCATGATTTGGGAAAGGGCCGTCCTGAGGATCACAGTGAAGCCGGGAGAATCATCGCCGGCAAAACGGCCGATCGCCTGGGACTCGACACCCGGGAGACTCACATGCTTGAGTTTTTAGTGTATAAGCACTTGTTGATGGCCAATATTGCCTTCCGTCGGGATCTTCATGACGAGAAAGTCATTTTGAATTTTGCCCGTGAAGTAAAGACCGTCGATGTGCTCAAAAAATTACTGGTTCTCACCGCTGCCGACATTGCCGCCGTGGGACCTGATGTCATGACCAAGTGGAAAGAAACGTTGTTGCTGGAACTGTACAATCAGACCCTGGCAGAAATTTCAGGTGATCGGGGGGCAATGGAAAGCTTGGAGGAAAGAGAAAAACTGGCCCACGCGATTGCGAAAGCGCTGAAGAACGAGAGCCTGGTGGATGCGGAAAGAGTCAACACAGAATGGGGAAATTCCACCTGGGTCATGAACCAGCTTGAGCAATTTCCTACCCGATATGTATCGTATACCCCCCTAGAACGCATTGCGGAACATCTCATTGTGATCCAACGAACGTCCCCTTCTGAACCCCTTGTCAAGACTCGATTCGATCCGGATCTGAACATTTCCGAATATACGTTGATCGCTCACGAAGAAAGTAAGCCGGGACTTTTCATGAATGTCACGGGGGTATTAGCGGCCTTGGGCCTGGAAGTGCTCGATGCCCAAATCATGACCAGAAAAGATGGATTTGTCGTGGACACCTTTTTTGTGAGCGATCCAGATTATCATGGTCCGCCGCCTCCAAGGAGGGTCGAGAGGGTGACGCAGACAATTTTGGACGTGGTAAAAGGGAAAGAGCCGGTGGAGCAGATTGTGGAGCGTGGCCGGCGGATTACCTTTGGTAAACCATTTCCCATGGGTCGCAAGCCCACGGAAATGAAAATCGACAATGAAATCTCAGATCATTATACGGTAATTGATGTCTTTGCCGATGACAAGCAGGGCTTGTTATTCGTGATCGCTCGAGCCATCTTTGAACTTGGGCTTTCCGTCCATTTGGCTCGTATCGGGACCCGACTGGACCAAGTTGTTGATGTGTTCTATGTGACGGATTCTGCTGGTAAAAAGGTTTCGGATCCTGAAGTATGTGGTGGAATACAGGAAACAATTCAGAATGCGGTTGATGGTTTCTTGGATCGAGCAGAATAACGTCCCCACCCGACTTACCGGACCAGGCGGCCGAAGCCCATCCTACACTTGCTAAACGTTATTCAAACCAAAAAAATATCCAATATCGAACAAGGAATCACGAATGTCGGGGAATTCGTACCCTTCATGACTCGATTTTGGTTTTTTCTGATCAGGAATCCTACCTTGGCGGGTCGATTGGCTCCTCATCCGGTGGTTTATCTGCCAGGTACCATCCTTTTTGACCCATGCATTGATCAACGGCGGATTGGGGAATCCCGTAAGCCGGATTAAGAGACGCTGAAGAAAATCCTCTTCCTTGTGAACCACCAAGAGTACGTTTGCAATCAACCACATCCCGGTCGTAGTCGCCGGCCTTTGCACCGGGCTTTGCCCAATATTGGGGAGAACTGCAGGATGTTAGAAAAAAACAAAAAATGAAAAGCAAGAAACCTAAAGTGAAACGCATCCTCGATTGACAATAAAAAATCATCTAGCCTCAAGCCTCCCGTTAGGATGTTCTCTCTGGAACAATAATTGAAAAAAGGACCATTCAAGTACTTATGGCTGAATAATCTAAGATTTTGCAAGGACCCTTTCTGGGTAATGGGGCACCAGATTCCTGTTTGAAAAGAAGAAAGGAGGATCTGAAACGAATAATTTTGAGAAATTGATGGTTTCGGGTCTTTTGGCTTAACGCAGCAAGAGAGATGGTCTATGGTCTGAATCATATGACTCACCCTGGGGTAATCAAATCGTCACCGACAAAAGTCGGGTTTCGTTGCGATGAAGTCAGATCCCCTTTTTGTGTTTGATGGTCGTTGGGAGTATCGTGCCGGATGGTGTCGGACAAAATATTGTGATTTGAGCCAATGTCCCTCCGAATAAGTGAGGGATTCAGGTCCGAAGGGAACCTTTTAGTTGGGGGAGTATCCAACCCAACATTCCTTTCCCGGAAGACGGCCCATTTGGAAGCAATTTTAGAAAAGGTGTCAATTAACTCGGGATCAAAGTGAGATCCAGCATACCATTGTAACGTCGAAAGACAAATTTCCGGTCCTTTTTCTAGCGCATCCCTGTTTCGAAGAGTCAAGACGTCGAAGGTATCGGCGATCGCAATAATTCTTGACCCTAATGGGATAAATGTTCCCTTCAAGCCATTGGGGTAGCCTGATCCATCCCACCGTTCATGGTGATGGGCAATCCAAATGGATGGTATTTTTAGGAAAGGCCAAGATGCGAGCAGGGTAATTGCGGCGCTAGGGTGACTGTGCAATTGGTGGTATTCCTGACTGGTGAGAGGTTCCTGTTTGGCCAGGATATCTTGAGAAACGGAGAGTTTTCCCACATCATGAAGATATGCTGCATTTCTGAGGTATTCAAGCTCTAGCTCAGGAAGGCAAAGGGCTTTGCCCAGCTCAAGGGAATACCAGGCCGTGCGGGCTCCGTGTCCCTGTAATTTGGGTTCTCTGGCTTCAACGGAATGCACCAGAAGGGACAGGGCTTGTTTGTCGGGATGGATATCCGGGAGAGGACTGGGAAAACGGGTGGTCTGTTGAAGAATGAAATAGTGTTGATTCATCGAAATGGCCCCTCGAAAACTCAGAAGTTAAGAGACGCCTACCGACTTGAGCGGAAGTCTCCGGCGGGAGGGACGGACGATGGGGAATTGGCCTTTTTCCGTCTTTATGGCTTGGGTGGTAATGGCCGTCCGACAGGAAAGGCAGGCCCAGTAGGCGCCAGTGGGAAACATGGTGTTGGTACCACATTCTGGACATTGTTTTTGCAACATATGGATTAACCTATTCTGTGAAAGTGGATTTTTAGTTTAACCGAAAAAGTATTTTTAAAAAGGTGCGAACGGAAAATTCCCTAAATCCCAATTTGATAAAGCTCCAAAAACTCTCAAAACAAAAGGGGCGGCAGGGCGCCTCACTGAGTGCAATGAGGGAGAGGGGCCCTGCCGAGCGGGGCGGGAAGGGTCAAGACCCGCCCGAAGGTCGTTTGGTAATTTTAATATTGATAACTACTTTCATTATCATTTAATTTATACTAATAAATGGACTCCGTGTCTGTCAATACCGAAGGGGACCCCAACCTCCAAAAAAATAAAAATTTGAGTTAATTGAGGCGGTCACGACCAACGGATGTGATTTCTCGACTTCCGAGAGAGAACTCATGACTTTCATTTATCACATTATGTGCATGGGGTTTCTCCAAAGATGCAAAAACAACTCGGCCGGAACTGGTCTGCATGAGCTTGGTCACTACCACCTCAACCACTTGACCAATAAACGGAATTCCTTCATCCACAACGACCAATGATCCATCATCGAGGTGAGCCACTCCCTGCCTTTGGGATTGCCCCTCCTTATTGATGAAAACTCGAATGATCTCTCCCGGCAGAACGGGGGGTTTGAATTGATATGACAGTTCATTGACATTCAGGGCCGTCACCCCTTGTAGACTGGCTTCCTTGGTTAAATTCCAATCGGTAGTCACAATTTTCCCATTTAATTGCTTGGCGAATCGGATGAGTTTGTCGCCGACTCCTTCTATCTGAGGAAAGTCCTGAGAATGAAGCTGGATAGGAACTCCCGATAGGCTCTGAAGCTGTTCCAGCACATCCAATCCTCTTTTGCCACAACTTCGTCGCCAATCCTGGGAAGAATCGGCGATGGCTTGGAGTTCAAGAAAAATGAACTGGGGAACCACAATAGGTCCTTCAATAAATCCAGTTGTACAAAGTTGTAGAATACGTCCATCAATAATCGCACTGGTATCGAGGATTTTCTGAGTACGCATCGACAATCGAGGGGGGTGCGAAAATGGTCGTTTTGACCGGAAATAATCACGGGTGGCTCGAAGTCCTAAGGTTATACCGAGATAGGGGAAAAAAATGAGAGTCGCTAAAATTATTGCTGACGACTGATCAAAAGATTCGGGCAAGAGCTCAAGGGCGAGCCAGGAGAAAACCGCCGCCAACAAGAGGCCCGAGACCCCGCCAAGGGCGGTGTTATACACTGCAGGAAAAGGATACTGTAGACTGAGATGGTCAATGCCCATTACGATCAACCCGAAAAACACCCCCCCCAGCGCCCACAATATGGCCGTTTGCCAATAGGGATCATCATTCCATGCGAGGGTAAATCCGGCCAGACTACAAGTCAGGACCAGTCCAATATTCCAACGGATGTCTCTCTTTTTTGTCTTAGGATGGGTAGTGTCCTGAATATTCATTTCAATTCCCTCTTGCTTGGCAAACTTCCCAAAAACCCTTTGTATTGGCAGTGCAACGCTTTATGAGTGGCTAGGATTAAGATTTTTTCGACGCTCATTAAGGGGAAAAAATCTCCCCCCACAATTCAGACACTTTAAGAATGACTCATAAGAGTAGAAATCTGTTCCTTTCTCTTTGACCACGAGGCCTCCACACTTCGAACATGATTGGACGCGGTTATTGGTTCTCGAAGGAACCATAAGAGTTTCGGTAGCAGCAGGACGAAACGCCTTGGATCGTACGACATGAGTGAGTACATGTCGTATTTGTCGATGATGCTTCAACATTTTAAGGGGACCCTTTTTTGAGAATTTTTGATTTGCCTGTGGTCCGACATTATTCGAAAGCGGTCCTCGAAAGCCCGGAGTAGAGTGGATATTTTAGTCTGTCGAAGAGCTTGCCCCGAGATTCATGAAAATGAAGGGTGATCGGAAAGTAACGGTCTTCGCCAATATGACTCATCATTCTTCTGTGATGGAAATAGGATTCGAGGACATTCCTGTTTGTTGATCGTAGACCGCTCGGTAGGGCACTACATCGCACCAGCAGCCCTCAACTCTTTTGTCCACCCACATGTCGAACTGGCCGTCGTGATTGGAGTCGTGCCAATAGAACAAAGGGTATTCTTTCGTGTGGACAACGGAATTCCAATACCCATTATATTCGGAGATAATGATTTGGCGTGCGGTCCTGTAATCCACTACACCGTTTTGAGAAAGGGAATACTCCCGGAAATAAAGGCCTGAGACAATATTGATGTCTTCATTGACCAAAAACGCCTCGGTTGGTTCTGGGGGAGGGAGGCCTTCCATAGCCCTAGAGGTGAAACCTAAAGACGTGCTAATCCATAAAGCTACCAGGAGCGAGATGAAAGTTTTTTTCAATGGGTGGGTCATGAATTGAATTAATATATTGAAATTATTTATGATTCTCAATATCATTTTATAAGTTAAGTTTACAAAACAACATGCTCGAAAAAAGGAAAAACATGTCAAATAAAAGGAAATCCAACCCCCCCACCAAACAGCATCTTCTCTAAACACCAAATTAACCAAAAAAAACAGAACTCAGTCCAAATTTATCTACCCAAACCATTAATAGAAATTCCCCTCTTTATTTAAATATTAACCTCCTCAAAAAAAAGGAAAGGCTGTTAAGCCTTTCCCCTTTTTCTATCCCTGTATCTATGAAATCAGGTCAATTTTCCCTTTTATTCTTCCTTATGAATATGCTCGCTCAGATAGTTTTCCAACCCAACCTGCTGAATCGTCTCCTGTTGAGTTTCAATCCAATCAACGTGTTCTTCTTCGCTCTTCACTATGTTTTCTAATTTGTGCCGAGTCGTAAAATCTCCAACTTTAGCACAATGCGCGATCCCTTCAGTCAACAGTTTAATATTGTCCATTTCCAATTTTAGATCCGCTTTAAGCTGTTCAGGAACGTTTTCTCCAATTTTAATGGTCCCCAAGCGTTGTAAATTGGGCAGACCTTCCAGGTACAAAATGTGTTCAATAACTTCTTCGGCATGTTTCATTTCGTCAATGGCATGTTTTTTTATTTCGTGGTGTAAGGCTTCATATCCCCAATTCTCACACATTTCTCCATGGAGAAAGTATTGGTTAATGGCCGTTAATTCATTGGTGAGAACTTTATTGAGAAGCTCCACCACTCCTTGTTTCGCTTTCATGGCAAACCTCCATATAAAAATTTTAATTGAAACATCAACAGGACTAAAGTGGACCCCATTGTCAAGACCACCGAAGTCCCAAAATAAGTAAGCTTGGATTAATGGTTTATACGTATTACACCTTCGTGCCGTTTACGCGAAATGGACTTCTGCTGGAGTCCGATATCCCAACGCCTGATGAGGGCGCTCCGTGTTGTAAAAGTGGAAATAGGTGTCCAAGCCTTCTTCCAAGTCAGAGCCATCGCGATGCGTGTGCAAGTAAACATACTCGTACTTGACCGTACGCCACAGCCGTTCGATAAAAATATTATCAAAGACGCGCCCGCGGCCATCCATGCTGATCCGCACACCTGCGGACTCTAACCGCTCGATGAAGGCCGTACTCGTAAACTGGCAGCCCTGATCACTATTGAAGATCTCAGGGCGTCCCTGTTGAAACGCCTGCTCCAGCGCTTGTAGACAAAAGGTCGTGTCCTGAGTATTCGACACCATCCACGCCATCACATACCGGCTAAACCAATCGAGAATCACGACGAGAAACATAAAGCCGCGGGGCATGGGAATATAGGTCACATCGGTGCACCACACATAATTCGGCCGGTCAATCACCAGATCCCGGAGCAAATAAGGATAGATCGGGTGAGTCGGATGCGACCGGCTCGTGTGAGGGCCGGGCGCCACCCCTGCCACGCCCATGAGCCGCATCAGGCGCTGGACCCGTTTGCGATTGATCTCATAGCCTAACCCGTTCAGATACACGGTCATCCGTCGGCTCCCATAATAGGGGGTCCGGGTGTATTGCTGATCAATATGTCGCATCAGCTCCAAGGTCTCCGCCCGTTCTTCGGCTGGGTGGTAGTACCAATTGGCTCGCCCCAACCCCAATAATGCACACTGCCGCCGGATACTGAGCTGGGGATGGCCCGGAAGTATCCACTGGCGCTTCGCCTCAACCGAGGCCGGCAGTTTTTTTTATCCAGTCCAACTCCATCTTCAGGCGGCCCACCTCTTCATAGAGTTTCCCTTGCAGCGCTTCGCTCTCCTGGTCTCCTTTCCCGTGGCCCATCGCAAAGAGCTCTTTGGCGCCCAGTTGCACCTGCCGTTTCCATTGGCTCACCTGAGTCGGATGGACCTGATAGAGGCTGGCTAATTCGTTCACGGACTTCAGCCCCTTCAAAGCTTCAAGGGCAACCTTGGCCTTAAAGTCGGCACTGTGTCGGATGCGCTTCTTTCCCATCGTGTCCCCCTTTCAAACCACGTCGAAATCTTACTACATTTGTGGTCTGAAATTTGGGGTCCACTATAGACCTAAGAAAATTATATCTTGGCACCAAGTCAAAAGTAAATATAAAAAGCTAGGAAAAAATAACTAGCAATGATTCTAATTCTCATTTTGTTTGATAAAGGAGATTCCGAAACTAATACGATGGGTCGTGATGAAGCAGGGTCCAAGAAAACGTAACCCTTGCGAATGGGGTGGTGTAGTCAACCGTATATTTTCTATGAAGAGGAAGGAAGGGAAGGGCTTTATCCCTTTGGATTAGCCCCCTTGTGGGGAAGGCTGCCAATTAATTTTAATGAGCAGTTATGGATGACATCCTTCCCAAGATAGGTGTCCATATTCTTGCCGACCAACTCCCTTTGACTTAAGCCGGAATATTCCAGATCCTTCCAAAGCATGAGGCCCTCAGTTCGATCGATTAGTATCCCAGACATTTTGGTTGAAACGGCTCCGCCGTAGGCGGTGCGCATTCGTAAATCATTCAGAAACAGGACGAGGACCCATTTCGAATCGGAAGGCCCGATCTGTTGTAGACATTCAGATTCCAGCTTGCGTGCACGACCGAATTTTTAACATTGAATTCCTGACACATCGTCCGAATACTCAACGGAGTAACCCTTTTGAATCAGAACGGCTTCAACGGCGGGGTACACAATTTGTTGAAGGTCCGACTCTTTGATTTCAAACCAACGTTGGGCTCGTGCGTCGACAATGGGAAGAATCGTTATGATGTCAACATTTTTCTTGTCGAATGAGGGGGTTAAATAGATGGCTTGTTGGGGGGTGGCACACGAAACAAAGAGAAAGAGGCTCAAGAAATACCCCAAAGAATTCCTTAGTACGTTCACGAGCCTCCTCATTTTAACTCTTTATTTTTCGGCTTTAAACGAAGGAAACTACATGCTCAACAAAGCAGATTCGCGTGGTTAATTAAAATTCCCTTCTTGCTTGATCGTCCAAGTTCTACAACGATCTTGTATCAAGGATCATGGGCTAAAATTTGTGGGGACTTTTTCGTTTAGGATCCATATCTTATTTTACCTTACACCTGGACCTTTCTTCATCCTGGGGATCTCTGGCTCATTCATTCCCGGTTCCGGCGAGATACCCAGGGCTTAAGGCATTTGATAATTTCTGACTATCCCCCATTCCCTAATGGTCAATAATCTTACCATCTTCCGCGTTGAGGTGCACTTCGACGACCTCTCCATTGTCAGTCACAATTTCAATTTCCCACATTAGAGGGCCGTGTTTAATTTCTAATTCCGCCTTTGTGACCATGCCAGGCACCTTCTCATTAGCAGATTGAATGGCTCTTCTGATTTTGACTTTGGCCTTTTTAGCCATCTCGGCTTTATCATGCAGACCATCTTCCCTCCCGAAAGAATTGATACTGGTAAAGGGAAAACCCAAGCATAGGGCAAAGGAAGTAGTGAGCAGTAGTTTAGGTAAATGTTTGAATGTGAGTGTCATGACTAACTCCGGTTTTTAAGTGTGGATGATCGGTTATTTCAATATGTGCAAACCTTATTGACGGGTATCTTGTTTAATTTTTGTCCAATATTCTTGATTGGGACATTCCATAAAAAATTGGCTTTTTGATGGTTTCCATCCCTTTGGTGGTGAAGGAGTTTATACGGAGTTAAGAAAATCAGGGTTGTGCTGTGAAATTATACTCAATGTTGTTGGTCACCTGAGGAAAGTGTCCATCAAAACTAGAAGCAGAAAATTCGAGTTGTGGAATAAGAAAGGCTATTGTTTTCGGGTCAAACTTAGGATGAAGGTAGGGCGTTTCCCCCCGATTCGACTTTGGACTGAAAATAGTTGGTTCTATATTGTCTTGGAGAAAAACCCATGACTTTTTTGAAAAAATGACTAAAGGCAAAAGGGTCTTTGAATCCAAGTAATTCGGCAATCAGGGTAAGACTGAGATTTTTATCTTCCAGATACCGTTTTGCTCGTTCGATGCGGACACGCTTGAGATAAACGGAGAAGGTCTCCCCCATTTGAGCATGGAACAACTCAGAACAGTATTTCTCTGAATACCCCAGAAATTCAGATAAATCTTGGAGAGTTAAGCCCTTGTGGAGATTGGAGGCGATAAAAAGTTGGATTCGCACGGGAAGTGACTCGGGTCCCTTAAAAGATGTCAAGACCTGGGTCAACAGCTCATCAAAGGTTTGAATGGCCAACGCCTTAGATCTGGTGTCCAGTCCCGCAAGGTTCATTCGTCGAGCCCAATTCTCTGAATAATTCCGGAATTCATGGAGGAGGGTGTCAGGGTCTGGCGAAGAAGGTGCCTTCAAGTGTTTGGCCGACATCATGTAATTCGAAAATGGGTTTCGCGTTGGATTTAGTACTATTAGAGGCCATATGGAGGATGGACCTCAAATGGGATGAGAAAAATGTTTTCTTAATTACGGGGATCTTAAGGTATATTTTAATGATTATGATTATTAATTGCAATATCATTTAATGTAACATTGATATTCCGAACTGTAAAAATAGGTTTTCGGAAAGGAGGGGATCTTCCAATGAATCCTCAGTGCCGTCTTTGTTACCTATATGGAACATGACGTCAGTAATTTATTTTGTGTGAATAAAAAAAAAGGAAGGGCATGATAAGGTCTTCCATATGGGATAGGAAATCCCCTAATAAAACGAAGGCCATAGCCAAATTAATAAGATAGTGAAGAGGATGAATCCTACTGAAACCGTCAAGCTGACGAGAACCGGAGTCTCACCTTCTTCAATTGAAGGAGGCCATTTCATCACAAAACCATACCTACGATTTTTTTGTTGGGAAAAGAAAACACATGACAGCTAACAAGATCAACATAGGATTTCCTGGTCAATTGTGAAAAAGACTTTTCAGGCAGACGAATGTGTCCTCAGGATGAAAGGGTTCTCCGTCCAAGGAGAAAGTCGGGTAGCTAATGAGATCCATTGCCATTTGGTTGCCTGGTGATCGGGATAATTCTTTCCGATGGGAATTTCCCGAACTGGCTAGCCAGGCTGTTTATGGAAACAACAAACCTTAGAAACTCGACTTTTTCAAAATGCAGAGTCAATGGACCATACGTGAGGTGGAGTTTCCCGCATTCACAAACCTGCAATTTGGTGAGTGGATTCCTTTCGGGATTGCCGTCCATTTTCATGTGTTCTTCCTCCAATTTGGCTCGGACGAGATTTCTTTTGAGTTTGAAATGGAATTGGCGGAATTCTTTCCTGTGATGATTGTTCCTGGTTCCAATGATGACCAGCCAATTTCGTTTGATTTTGGAAGTGCCTCAACATCTCGAAGACGTATGCCATCCCTCGGCCGTCAAATTCGTGAACGAGGTGGCAACGGAGAATCCCTTTGGCATCAAAAAGAAGACTTTGACTTTTGAACCGATGGCTCGGATCGGAAAGCCGAAAGTTTTCCGCAATTTCTCCCAATGAATCTGATATTAACGGATATCGGAGCTTGGTCAACGGGCCTATCCATGGCAGGGGAAATGGGTACGAATGTTCAATAAGGCCAACCAATTCTGCTCCCTCACGGGTGAAATGAAATGACTGTTGATCAAGAAAAAGAGCTTCAACCAGACTGAGTTTGGGTGGGAGGCAAAAGACGGTCCAATGACCTTGAAATGAGGAGAGATTGATCTGGGTAATCTCCCCGTTGATCAAAGCGGGCAAGGTGAGTTGTTGAAAGGAAAGCTTACGATTCATTGAAATGACCTTGGGAGGTTTCAGATGAGATCCGATAATATTTTTATAATAATGAAAACTATTTTCATTTTCAATTTTAATTTATTTCTAACCTCCAGGAGAATGTTAAAGTCAGGGAAATTCAATGTTCATTTTCCAGGCTAAGGTAATGAAGATGAAGTGGCTGTTATTCAGGGAGAGCTCTTATCAGAAATCTAGACTGATTTTCGCGTAGGAAAGAACCGTGGAAGTAATGGGGTTGTTCTTTTGGAAGGTCCTGAGAAAAGGAAAATGCTGGCGTGAGATTATTCTCACGCCAGCATTTGAAACTACGGTTATTCGTAGTCCTCGTTCAGAGCTCGTAAAAAGGCTGCGAGTGGGGCAATGTCCTCATCAAGTAAGACGATGAGCTCCATACGTGGATCCCCATTACGAAGGTTGCCCGCACGGGCTAAGTCGGAGTTTTTAATGTAGCTGTTAATGACATCTTCAAAAGTATCGAATTGACCGTTATGGAAAAATGGGGGGCTATGGGAGCCGTCCCGGATCCCTGGGGTTTTGAAAACGCCTATGGTTTTGGGTAGGAGGTTGTCGATGTTCTCAGGACGGCGACAGAGGTTTCGATTTTCCGGCAATTCACAGAGGGTTTCCAATATCACTTGTTGTGGCAGGGGGAAATCCGGATTGGCAAAAATATTCCAAAGGCCGAGATCCGTCAATTGTTCGTTTCCAGCGGAGGGAATGGAACGAAATGGTTCCTTGGCATTGGGGTGTTGGCTAGTTGCAGGGAGGTAGCGATTATGATCCTTGTTCCGATGTGCTAGCCCTGGAATGTGAAGGCGGGCAAAGGCTCCGTCCCCATGAAGCCCATCATACTCCTCTTGAGCGATTCCCGTATTATGAGCGAGGAAATCCGTGAAATTGGGCGGGGCATGGCAGGCAATGCAGTTTCCGATTTTTCCCGCTGCCAAGTCTCGGTCTCGGAGACGACGCTTACTTGTAAAGAAAATCTTCAACCCTTTCAGCTCCTCTTTGCCGAAAACGAAGGGCTGGTCGTGGAATTGGAACTGCCCGTTTTCTGTAGCCGGATTTTCCGCAACATACTTGATCCTGCCCTGTCGTTCTCGCTGTTCAATCAAAGTCAACAAGCGCTTGCTATACCGCAAGTCTGATTGCCTCCCGGAAGGTTGCTGGGGCAACCCATTGGTCTTCAAAAACACATCAAAGGGAGACAGGTTGAAATTCCCATCGTCGTCCTGAGAAAAAACCAGATCTGCGGTGTACGCGCCAATGAGTTGGGCAACGGCCTGGAAAATCTCTTTGTCAGTGGCATTGGGCACATCAACCCGGAATTCCTCAGGGAGCCGGAATTCCTCAGGAATGTTCGGATCCGTACCGGTCAATAATACTGAATAGGGAATGTTTCCGAATTCGGCGGCTAATTCGCCTTCTCCATTATCCTCACGCACAACTCTGGCAATATGGGCAATGGCCATCGCTCCTTCATCCGGAAGATATCCATAATTGCGACCTGTTAAGGTGCCTTTCACTAAGTCAACCATGGTTGCGAATTCGGCATCAAAATGAAGAAAAAAGTTTTCTCTTGGCAATGAGGCATTGACCAGAGGGGGGGAATTCCGAACCGTGACGGTTTTGCCGTCCTCACGGGCGGGTACCGGGCTGCGGCGGGCGAAATCGGTGTAGGTGCGCATGCCATATCCGGCCAGAGGTTCTTCGACTCCGAGTTCGTCAACGAAATGGCAGCTTCGGCAATTCATGGATTGACCCGCAAACGGCCCATCGGCAAATTCCCCGGGTTGGAGTTGCCAGTTCACCACTTTATCGAGTGTCCGATCCCCGCTCGGAAGTAAATCGTTGACATGGCCACCACCTTCCAGAAAGGCGTTGAAAAATTGTGCGAATCGGGTTTCGAGAAAAAGACGCTCTCCGTTCGTGATTTCTGGCGGGTCAAATTCTTCTGCCTGCGCGAATACCAGCGAATGGACACTGGCCATGAGGAAGGCAGCAATCAAAGCAGGAACCAGTAGTCTACTGTGGAAACGAGAGAAAATAATGGAAAACACAAACATGGTTCTACCTCCATTTCAATTGCCTAAGCTTTTTATGAGCTTCAGTTGTCAAAAAAAATAGCCAACAATCAAGCGATCGAATTTTCTCGCTAGTCAAGAACAATTTTCCTATCCCAACTCCGGCAAAAATAAACCCCAGTTTCAGTTCCCCAAAAAGGGGCGGCGGGGGCCCGGAGGGAAGATCCCCCGCCGAATAAGGCTGACGATGGGTGTCAGCCTTATTTCCGAGTAGACTTGACCACCCCAAGAAACAAAAGAGCCCACAAGCATGACAACTGCTCGTGGGCTCTGGACACCTAGTCTCTGGCCTTTTTAAAACAAGTGAAGAAAAATTAATTGTTCAACAAATGTTAATTAATGGTTACCTCCTCTCATCATGAGGGGCTGATTAAGTAACCACATTTCGTACATGGGTATCACAAACATGATCAGGAAACTGACCATCATCAGGATGTCACCGGTAAGCAGCAGCAGGACAAACAATGGCGAGACATATGAGATAAGCCAGGGTGAAACCAGATCAAAGGTCACACCCAGAAAGGCGAACCATGTACTCAGGACTTTGATCATCGGACTGGCCATCGTAAGATACAAGACGTGGGCCATAATCAGAAAAACGACCGGCATGGTGAACAGATGAAAATGGGTGGTTTCGGCCAGTTGCCCGAATGGCATAGGAGTTCCGAATGTCGCATCGGAACCCCGGTAATGATCTGCTATGCCTTTGGGTGTGAACCCAGTCATGCTATGAGCCCAATAAATCGTAAAGATAAACCCCGCCAACATCAGAATCAGAAACCAAGTATAGACAAGTCTGATTTGCCGGTCTGTATCACGTAATCGAAACCGGGTATTAAAATTCCGCATTCAATGTTGAAAAAAATTTAAAAACCCAGGAATTCCTCGAAAAAACTCTTTTCGTCTTGCGTCTTAGCGGTGAGACCACTGTGCCGACCCAGAGGTTTCAGGTAAATTTCGTCAACAAATACCAGAACACGTTTCACGCCTGCACTCATGGAACGAACCGACATAGTGGCCCCTGAGATATTGATGACGTCCCGATTGATGCGGATAGGATCATGGACATCCTTACCTGCATACTGGTAATTGAATCGTTTAGTTCGAACCTCGCTCCCGCGCGATTCTCGATACACCAGGACCTCGACGTTCATGACCTCACCATCTGGGTCAACTCCGACCATATACGACATCGGTTTATGTTTCCCTATGGTATGTTGAACCACGGCCCACCCATCAACTTTTCCCTTGGTTTCGCCAATGAAAACTTCAAAAAACTCCTCAGGGAATTTCCATTTGATTCGACTCTCAATCAATTGCTTTTGCTCCGGGGTCAGGGTCACGACCTGATAAAAAATCTCATCCGAATCTGGAAACATCATTCTCGCAGCTTCTTCGTTGGTGAGGTACACATCTTCCTGCATCATCTCTTCGCGTGTGAGGTAACGATTGAGCTCATCATCCCATACCTGTTCACTCCAGGCTGTAGACGCTGAAATATGGAAGGAAATTAGAAGAGCAGTAAAAATGAAAGACTTCAGGATTCGAAGAAGCATCCTTCTTCCTCCAGTTTAGTGGTCAGGTTCCCCATAATAAGAGCAAGAGACTGTTGAGATGCTTCGACGGGATACCAGTCATAGATCTGCTGACCTCCCCGAAACCCCCAATGCTGCCGGCGCTCTTGGATGTTGACGAGGACGACTCCCTCGTTAAGAGGTTTTAACGTCATGGTGATGCGGGACCTCTCTTTGTCCCCCAACCCCTCTCTTCCAAAGAGACCGTAGGGGCGTCCTTGAACGGGAACAGTACGCCAGTCCGTTTTAATGATGCCGTTTTCTTTATCTCTGGTGGTCACGGGGTAGTGGCTCAGAGCCTCAAGACTACCTTCCCAAACAGAATCTATGGGACAGGCCATATATTTTTCCGTACTGGAAATTGGTCCGGCCAAGGTCGAACAGCCGGAAAGGATAATGAGATAGGGTAATAAAACAAATAGGAACAAATAACGAGAAGCCAACACGCACACTCTCCTTTTCCAAATGGATTCCTAATGGAAGATTTGAACCTTAAAATGAGATTAAATATCAATATAAATAATTTTGAGTCTGATTCTCAAGCAAAATATTACCATCATTTTTTTTTGCGGGTCAATATTTCCGGTAACTAAAGAGGCTTCCCAATAATTGTAAATGCCTAGATTTTCATCAAATCTATCCAGAACGGTATGAAGAAAAATGAAAAGAGGAGCCGGAGTATGAATCCAGGCTCCTCTTTTACAATAAAATTCTTAAGTAAAACTTTTGACTAGAAATATGTGGCGATTGATGCAATTCCTCCAAGGGTTTGTACTCGGTTACCAGCATTATCAAGGTCCCCGGTCCTGGGTTGATACTCAAAGTTGGCCTTGAAGACCGTGTCCTCCGTCGGCCGGAAGTTTAATCCAAGCTCCACCCGCTGCTGATCACCCCTTGCAGCGGTTTCAGTGTCAGGAAGCCCTCCGTTCATGAAAATTTGATTCCATCGGGCAACAGCAGTGAATGTGGAGACTTCCTGGCGAAAATGATTTGGGAATAGATCGGTCAACCATTGGGGAAGGAAATGATAGTTCGCCTGGATGTAATATCCTTGCATGCTATCGGGATTGGTATCGTTGTTCGCAATAGGCTGACCATCTGTCTGCAGGTTGTTTTCGCCGATCCAAGCCCAGGCGCTTTCTCCGATGAGCTCCCAGGGCCCTCGTTGTAAAGTCCAGTCGACCGCAAAAATGCCCAATTGGCGATTGTCAGCGGTGGGGCTGTAGGATCCCACAAATCCAGAAGTACCAACTTCTGCTCCCAGAAATGGGCTGAATGCGACCCGGCCGACCCAAGCTTTGCCTTCGTTATTATCAAAATCTGTGTTGTTGCTACGAGCGCTGCGAAGGCCATTGGTGACGGTGATGTTGGATATATTGTTGGGATTATCCTCGCCACCGAAGGCATTGGTGAAACCTGAGGTCAAATAAATTTCGTAGTTAACCTGCGAAAGGCTGGTGGGGTAGAAGGTTCCATAGAATCCGACACCGGGTTGATGCAGGGTGGTCGGGATGATTCTTCTATTAACCAACGGACGTTCGGTTAAATCCCGGAGAGGGGAGTCGTGTAAGAGGTTGAATTTACCAAGCGGAAGCAGAAGAATACCGGCGCGAAGGTTAGCGGGTTCCACCATCAAATAGTCGATAACCGCAAATTCTACTTTGAGTTCTTCACCATGCTCGATTTCAATCTCAGCAGCGAATTTAACGTTATTACTTACGTCTCCGTAAATAAATGGAACGAGACGGTGTTGGTCAAATTTGCTGTTACTTCCATCATTATCCCGATTGATGTATTCAATATCTGCGTAACCACCCAAGATGGCCTTTGGGGAGGCGACAAACGGTCGGGCATAGATCAATTTACCTGACCCCTCCATCAACGCGTTATATTCCTGTTTCTGCTCCCTAGGCTTCGAGAGTTCTTCCAGCCGTCTTTTGTCAGGCTCAACCCCTGTGGGGTCTAAAGGAGGTCTGGCGGGGGCCCGAGCCGGCCCGCCCGGTTTAAGTGGGGGTTGCTCAACATCAAGTTTTCCCTGTTTTAACGCATCTTTGATTTTTTTGACTTCTTCTGGGGTAAACCCTAGGGTTTCATCCGCAGAAGAAGGGGGTGTGTTTTCTTCGGCGAGCGCACTGCTAACAATAAGGGTCGTGCATGCCAAGAGAGCCCCAAGAATGAGCCACTTCTTCATTGAAACTGTCCTCCATGAAGTAGGGACTCGTCGGTCCTCAATAATTGTTTTTCGGGACTCTCGCGGTCCTCAAAATAATTTTGAGTTACTAGGTTTAAAGATTTGTTTCCTTATGGCATTCCTCCTGAATGGGTTGACTTTAAATTTCTTGAATTGACCATTCACTAATCCAATCCGTGATTTCTAGTTGTTCTCACAAAGGTTAATTGTCGCATTGCCGGAATAGAGATCTGAAATCGGCAAGAGAATAAGTCGCTTGCATCTTTTGCATTTCAATTCCACCCCTTCATCGCTTATCTTTGCAACCAGTTGTCCGCAATGGCATCTGGCTTCGGGTGAGTAGGTATTTGTCATAGGTACAAATGTACCTTTTGGATGGTCAGGTTCAATTTCTGAATTGGAATTTTTCATGAATTTGAATTTGATTGTTATTATAGTTGAAAATGAGAACGATTATTAGTAACAATAATGTTACAAAATGTCAAGAACCAGAATAGGTTTTTGAAGACCAATGAAAGGTCAAAGGATTGGAATGATTTCGTTGCTGAATCCCTTTTTTTTTATATATAGTGTGAAAGAGAAGAAGAGGAGATTTAAATCCATGAAAAAGCAAGGAAAAATGATACTGTTGATGGCGATCACATTGGGGATTTCAGGTTGTGCGAAGGAAGTGAAACCTCTCCCGGACACCCTGCCTGAAAAGACCCCGGTCGCGTTTGGAAAAATCCAAGCCTACCTCACAGGCCCAACCAACCGGTGGTATCTCCCAAAAGTCCGGTTTTTTGAACTACAGAATCTCACAACAAAAGAAAGGGTTCGGGTTGATGTGGCATCGGCTGATTCCCCTTTTTTTATATCCCTGTCAGCAGGGGAGTGGGAGTTGGCCAGAGTTCAGATCAACGAAGGGGCGTTCCGGTCAATGGCTCAAATGAATGAGACTTTTGAGGTCAGTGATGGTTCCTTGAATTATCTAGGGACCTGGGAATTGAAGATTCATCCACCAACGTATCTTCGCCTAGTGGATATTTCAGTAGAATCGGATCTTGAAGAAGCGAAATCCGAATTGTTTTCTCTTCACCCCGAATTAGAAGGACTTCCAATTGTGGCCAAACTTCCAACTCCCTCAGAACAGGAAAAACGTCTGGTTGAAATAGCGCCCTATCCTCGGGTTTGGTGGTTTTGCCGTCATCTGACATGCTGATCATTCGTTTTCTCCCACGGCTCTTGCCCTGGTTGGTGATGTTGGGGCTGGGGATCACTGGGTGCCAGACTCCTCCAGTCCTCATCAAGCGCAGCCAAATGCTCATGGGCACCCTTGTGGAAGTCACGGCAGTGGCCCCGGACAAGCCTGCCGCCCAAAAAGCTACTTCAGCAGCGCTCGCAGAAATTAAGCGGCTTGAAAAACTGTTAAGCACCTGGATTCCAGACAGTGAACTCTCCCGAATCAATGCGGCCGCAGGGCGTGATCCCGTAAAAGTGAGCCCGGAATCTATGGAGGTGATCGAACGGTCATTGGAAATGGCCGATCTCACGGAAGGTGCGTTCAATATTGTCATTGGGCCGGCCGTTAATGCTTGGGATGTTAGCACCGAGGGCAGGATACCATCTTTAAAGGAGCTTAACGCGCTCCGTCCCTTAATTGATCTTTCCCAATTAAAATTGGACCATAAGGCGCGAACGGTCTATCTGGCCCGGGAGGGAATGCAGATTGATATTGGCGGAATCGGAAAGGGTTATGCGGCAGATCGCGCCGCGGTAGTGATGAAGGCCACCGGGGCTAGTGCAGGAGTCGTTGCGATAGCCGGCGACATTGAAACCTTTGGCCGTATGCCGGATAATCAACGATTTGTCTTTGGCATTCAACATCCCCGAAAAGAACAAGGGGAATTGCTCGCTCGAATTGAATTGGAAAATGAAGCCGTATCAACGGCCGGTGACTACCAGCGGTTTTTTGAAGTTGAGGGCGTTCGATACCATCATATCCTTGATCCGACGACCCTCCAACCCTCACGTTCATCACAAAGTGTGACGGTGATCGCCAAAGAAGGGGTGGTGGCTGATGGGCTTGATACCGGCATCTTCGTCATGGGTGCGGAAAAAGGCATGGCGTTAATCGAGCGTCTGTTCGGTGTTGAAGGGGTAGTTGTGGACAGCTTTGGTAAGGTATTTGTGTCTTCAGGTCTGAAGGGCCGTTTACAATTAGAGGATTCCAAACCATAATTACACAATCATGAAAAAAGGAGAGGGTTCCCAACCGACCCCAAAAACCATGCCGTCTCACATTCGTGTTCAAGTTGGAAACTGGAAGATTCTGGCAAAAGCTCTGCTTTTCGTTATTCTTGTTCTTTGGCTATCGGGTTGTGGATTGTTTGACCGGGAAGACTTGAAAGGATGGGTAGGGTTTCATCGCGAAGAGCTTATTCGGGTCATGGGGCCACCGAGCAAGGAGACCCCCTTGCCTGATGGGAGTACCCAATTAGATTTTATAACAAGAATTACCAAACATCCTTCAGGTTCCCAACAATATGGGACCTCTTATGTCTGCCATAGAACGTTTATAATCGACTCCAAAGGCTTTGTTACCGATGCATGGAAAGAAGGGTGTTGAACCGTATACAAGAAAAGAAATTCGAAATAGTTTCAGGTTTCAAATAGAAAAAACAGATTGGAACGATTCCCAAGGGTTTTTCCTTGAAAATTTTTTCTTTACAAACAAAAAAGGGGCCTTTTCGCCGACCCCTTTTTTAAATCCTTTAACCTATTTTCTCTTAAAATTCTAGCTTTCCTTTTCTTTTTCCTTTCCGTGGTGTTTGTACCCGCCCGGATGTCCTTTGTGCATTGAGCCGGATCCGTATTGTAAAATGCGGTCATGGACGGCCTTCATCCGTTGGCGTTGTTCGGGAGTTAACACAGCCTTTGCTTCACGCTTGGCTTTAACCGAAGCCATTAACAAATCCGCTTTGAGTGCATGCACGTTTTTCAACTTGCTCTCGATATCCGAAAGGGCAGCCTGATCGTTTCGTAACAATTCGTGCAGGTCAAGATTCGCGAGCTCCATTTCAGCTTCCATTTTGATTTTGGTTTTCTTAAAGTTGGTATTGATGCTGTGGAGTTGGCTTTCTTGCTCATCGGTAATGGCCATAGCCTGTTTGAATTTGAGGATGTGTTGAATGAATTGACTGGCGGATTGGTGAGGACCCATGTGACGTCCGTACCCGTGCCGGCTAGAGGAATGACCATAGCCATGTCCTTTTGAGTGTTTGCCATGAGGAGAGTAGCCATGTCCCTTGGATCCCTTATCTGTATGGCTATAATTTCCATGTCCGCCTGAGTAGCCGTGCTCGTATTCCACCGCTGAGACCGGCATGCTCAAAAAGAAAAGGCTGATGAGGATCGAAAACATGATTGACGGTTGTTGGGGCCGGAGCCTAAAAAAATTCATGATGAGTGCCTCCTTATGACTTGAAAGTTCAAGACGTATGTTCAAATAATACCGTATGAGTGGCCACAATGGCTAATCCGACTAGAGCGTCCACATCATAAATTTCAGTGGAGGGTGCACTGCAATGTACCAGGCGACCCGAAGCTAACCGAATGGCATAAAGATTTTCTGATCCACGAAATTGGCGGCTTTCAATTCGGGCATTTCCGGTTCCGACGTGGGTGATCTGGAGGTCATCAGGTCTGATCATCACCAACACATTTGCACTTCCCTGGTACCGTTCCTGATTCGTGAATGGCCCCAGTTCGGTTTCCACCTGGCCGTTTTGGATATTGCCCGGGATAAAGTCCGCTTGCCCAACGAACTCAGCCACAAATGGACAGGAGGGCAGGTGATAAATGATTTCCGGCGTATCACATTGTACCAGTCGCCCCTCATGGAGAACGGCGACATTATCGGCCATGGCAAAGGCCTCATCATGATCGTGCGTTACCAAAATCGACGTGGTCTTGGTCTGACGTAACAAGTGATATAACTCTTTTCGCATCTTCACGGTCATATCCGGGTCAAGATTACTGAAAGGTTCATCCATCAGCACCATGACGGGATTGGGGGCCAATGCTCTGGCAAGAGCAACCCGCTGTTGTTGACCCCCGGACAATTCATGAGGATAGCGACGTTCGAGACCCCCCAACCCCACCAATTCCATCATCAATTGGATTTGTGCTTTCCGCGAATTCTTTTCCCTTTGTTTCAATCCGAATCCGATATTGTCAGCCACGCATAGATGAGGAAAAAGCGCATAGTCTTGGAAGACCATGCCCACTTTTCGCTTTTCGGCTGGCAAATGAATAGTGGGGGAAGAAACGATCCGGCCATTTAAAGTGATCCGACCGGCTGTGATGTTTTGAAAACCGGCAATGGCCCGAAGTATGGTGGTCTTCCCACAGCCGGAAGGACCGAGAATGCAGAGAATTTCCCCTTGGTTGACCGAGAATGAAATATCGCTGACTGCCGGGTGTTGGGTGTAGGCACAGGTGACGTGGCTAACCTCGAGGAGAGGAGCTGAACCGCTTGGGGAAGGGGAAGTCCTGGAAATATTCAATTTGGGATCCTGGCGAAGAATTTGAGCATTCATCTATATCTGTTGATTATCGATTGCCAGTTCTCTTGATTCTAACTCCAGGTTATCCCACCTGCCAATTCTTCCTTGTCAGGAGCAGGATAACAGGTATGGTGACCATCACAATGAGTAAAGCGGGGGGCGCAGCTAATTGATAGAGTTCCTCGCTGGCCTCCAACCAAATTCGAACGGCTAAGGTATCGAATCCGACTGGTCGTAGCAATAAGGTGGCCGGGAGCTCCTTCATACATTGGAGAAACATGAAAATCCAGGCGACAAGGAACCCCCCGCGAATCAAAGGGAAGGTGACTCGTTGAAAGGCTTGATATGAACGCGTCCCAAGGCTCTTTGCGGCTTCTTCCAGATTGGGGTTGACCTGTTGGATCGATGACTCCAAGGATTGCAGGCCCGCAGGAAGATAATGAATGAGATAAGCCAGGACTAACACGAGGGCGGTTCCGTAAAGGAACGGGATGTTTGCAAAGAGAATAAGAAGCGCTAATGCTGCCACAGGACCTGGTAAGACATAACCTGTGTAGGCACCTTGGATAACTAGCATATTGAGGCGTGTGGGACGGCGGCAGGCCAGATAGGCAAGTGGCGTGCCCAGGACTAAAGCCAGGGTTGCCGCCCCTCCCGAGAGGACCACGCTATTTCCGACATATCCCAGAAACTCTGCCCCTATTGCGTTTTCCGCCCAACTCAAACTGGTCCATCGAACCAGCCAATAGGCTGGCAGTGCGAAGGCTAATCCAAATACCATGACGCAATATCCAGATATGATGGCTGTTTTGGAGAAGCTGCACGGGAAGAGCGTCAGTGGCCGGACTTTGCCGGTCATTTGGTAAAAACGGCTCTGTTTGCGAAACCACCGCTCTCCCAGCAAAAAGATGAGAGCGAAACTGACCAAGAGCAAACTCAAAATAGAGGCGGCCCCGTAATCATAGCGTCCCGTCATTTGTTGATAGACCGCGTAGGTGAAGGTCTGAAATCGTAATAGGGACACAGCTCCAAAGTCGGACACCACATATAAAATCACGAGAAACAGACCAGCCACTAAGGCCGGCCGAATAAGTGGCAGAAATACCTGGGTAAGGGTGGCCCATTGGGAGGCCCCGGTGGCTTTCGCGGCTTCTTCAAAAGTCACGTTGAAGTTTTGTAAGGCTGTTTTGGAAAGTAAATACACATATGGAAAGGTATTCAGGGTCATGACCATGAGGGCCCCTGTAAAGCTGTACGGCGAGAAAAAGGGAGCTTGCGGTCCCAACACGACCTGCCAGATCTGTTCGAGTGGGCCACCGGTGTCGAGTAAAAAAGTGTAGACATACGCTAGGACATACGAGGGAATGGCCAAGGGAAGCACAAACGCCCATTCCCAAAATCGGCGTCCCCAAAAGTCATACCGGGTAATAAACCAGGCCAGCGAGACCCCTAAGATCAGTGTCAGCAATCCGACGCCGAATGCCAGAGAAACAGTATTAAAGAACAGCTCCGGAATTCGTGTTGTCCAGAGGCGTTGCCAAACGGCAAGGTCCGCGTTCAGGGCCGAATAGCCCACGTACAAGAGTGGAAGCGCGATGAGCCCGGAAATCCCGAATGAAAAAATCGCCAGAGGCGAGAAGAACGCCTGTCGTGCGAGACCGGTCATTTCGCGCTAATTAGCGGAGGCCGACACGCTCGATGAGCGTCATCGTAGGTTCACGAAGCTCCGCCAGCCGGGCCAATGGGACCTCGGCGACACGAAAGCTTGTGCGGGGCGGGAGGGATGGGTCCGTCTCTACAGGGGAATACAGAGGATATTCTTTGTTCAACTCAGCAAACATCTTTTGCCCGGTATGAGAGACCAGGAATTGGATCAGCCGGATAGCTTCGGGAAGGTGGGCGGTAGGAGCAATGACCCCGATTCCCGCGGCATTCATAATTGTCCCCATGCCGTCGGGCCCTTGGTCGGTTAACCGCAGGGCGATGGGAGCATTGGGATGCTTCTCTAAATGACGGTAGATGTAGTAATGATTCACAATGCCCAACGCCACCTTCCCTTTTGCCACGGCATCAACAATTTGCCGGTTTTTCCCGAAGACAAAATTCCCTGCATTGTCTTTGATGCCTCTCAGAAAGGCTTCAGCGGTTTCTTCTCCTTTCGCTTCGAGAATGACGGAGACCCCCGCTTGAAGATATTCATTGCCGGCTGTCGGGATGGCAAGTTTTCCTTTCCACCGGGGATCGGCAACGTCTAAAATGGAGTTCAGGTGTTTAGGGTCCACAAGAGAAGTGTTGTACACCACGACCCAGATCCTTCCGGATAACCCGATCCAACTATTGTCGGGCGCACGAAAAGGGGAGGGGATCGTCCGTTCGACTTCTTCGAGGTTGAGCGGGCGTAAAAGGCGGAGTACCCGTGCACGTTCAAGTGTGCCGGCCTCGTTGGTAATAACTACATCAGCTGGTGTTCGTGCTCCCTCGGCTTGTAATCGATTCAATAACTCAGTGCTGCCAGAGGTCAACATTCGAATAGAAATGCCTGTCTTTTGCTGAAAGGTGTCCAAAACCGGTTTGATCAAACGCTCCGCTCGTCCAGAATACACGGTCAGGGTGTCAGCGGCATTGGCAGGGTCCCCACCGCCAACAAGCAGCAAGGAAACCAAAACCAGACTTACCGAAAAGGGGTTATGGCCAAAAATATTTTTTTTCATCAATTAACATCCTCTTCGAGAAGTGGAGTTCGAACAAAGATGAAGATGATTCTGGGAGAACAATTGTCTGATATAGGTGTATGGGTTAATGGAATGGGACTACCGTTTTGATATTGATATTGAATCAAAATATCAATCAAAAAATCAAAAAAAACCAAAAAACAAATACGTTTAAGCCCGGCAACTGGCGCACAGACCGTAGAGCTCAAGTTTATGAGTCTGAATCAAAAATCCGTTTTTAGTGGCAACTTCTTCTTGAAGCTTTTCAATTTGGCAATTCTGAAACTCAACAATTTTCCCGCAGGACGTGCAAATCATATGATCGTGATGGCCTTTATGGGCCACGTTGTCGAATTGAGTTTGTGTCCCAAAATGCCGTTCCTGGGCCAAGCCGGTCTCACAAAATAATTTTAAGGTCCGGTAAATGGTGGCAAGCCCAATATGAGGGTCTTTCTTGGCCAGAAGGTGATACATTTGTTCAGCGGTGACATGCTCCATTTTTAAAAAAGCATTCAGGATATGCTCGCGCTGCCGCGTGAGTTTGAGATTGTGTTTGCTCAGATGCTGCTTTAAAACATCCAGTTCTTTTGCTGATCTCGCCATGAGGAAAAACTCTGCCAATTGAGTGAAGCACGTATTAAACCCAAAAGTTTCTTGCGGGTCAAGCTAGCATCTCTTGCATGCTGAAAGAGAAAGGAGCTGAGTAGGTCCGAATGGGAGGTGCCCCGTGATGAATTCATTGACGGTTCCTTGTGGTCCAAACTAGACTTTTACCCACTGGAACACAAGATGGGAAAACATTATCCTCCAAAAGAAGGTTAGGGAACTGGTCATGAGAAAGCCTCAGGATATTACGATTGATCGTGCACTGCTGATTTATCTTCTGCAATTGGCGGAACCTTTTGGGTTTATGAGCGATGTCAAATTGCAACAATTGATTTTTTTGAGTGAATTGCAAATGTTAGGAAAGGGCTTACGGGGCTTGCACTTTGAATTTATGCGATTTGCCTATGGGGCGTTCAGTAAAGATGTCGATAATGATCTCTTGTTTCTTCGCCGCAAAGAGCGACTTGAAAATTTTAATGTGACCGACCAGTCTCAATCTGTTCTCCAGTTGCTGGACAACGTGAGCAAGGAATCGGAGCCCAACCAGCAAATCATGGAAATCCTTCAGGCCGTTATCAATTTGTACGGACCGCAGGACAATTCCGATATCATGAAATCGGTCGAGGCCATTGAAATTAGTCCTGCCCATGACGTGCAACAGAAAATCGCAATTCGGGATGTCTCGTTCCATACAATTATCTTGGTTCCTTCTCGAATCGAGGTCACCGAAGAATTTGCGTTGTCACCTTCGCAAATAACCCAATTTAATGCGGCCTTGGGGTATTAGAGATGGGTTTCAGGTTTCAAGTTCCAGGTTTCAGGCAACGGAAAAAATTCGGGTTCAGGGTTTCGAGTTTCGGGCAAGATCAAAAAGGTTTTTGATAACAAAAAGAAGTTTCGGATTTCGAGATTCGAGATTGGGGAACTGAGGCTTCAAAAATGATGGCCCCCGCGGAATGAGACAATCGAATCTCATTCCGCGGGGGTGTTTAGAGTAATGGGGAAAAGGTCACGGAAGTTTAATGAACAATTCCCTTGTGTGCCGATGAAGAAGGATCTCCTCCTTCAACTGTGATCTGGTCGCGCAATTTTGCGAGTTTTCCCTCTCCGATCCCCTTGACATTTAAAAGACCATCGACATTTTTAAAGGGACCATTGTCTGTCCGGTAGTCAAGAATCCGTTGGGCGAGATCCGGCCCAATTCCCGGGAGAGTTTCAAGTTGTTCGGCCGTGGCCGTATTGAGGTTAATTTGGCCGGGGGCCGCACCACTAAAAGTTGGAGCGAACAAAACGCACCCCCAGAAAATGAGTAAGCACAAAAAGCTCTTTGTTTTTGATGTGTTAAGGAACATTAGACCATCCCTCCCAATAAAAAAGGGCAACCAGGAGTCCCGGTAGCCAATGAATAAAATGGGCCAACCGTCCCTGGTTACCCTCGAGGTATACTTTCAGTTATTCCTATAGTACGTAGGTCTATGACCTACTGTCAAGGGTCGGACTTGTACGCTTTTGGACTTTATTGGACTAGGTATGCCTACTTGGGATAGGATGAGTCAAGAAGGGCTACTATGGGTTGTATAGTGGCCTAATATTCCAGGTCGTTCTATATATCACCAAAATATTTCAAGAGTAGCAAAAATACTCCATGGAGGGGCACCATGGTTAAACGGAAGGGGTCTACAAAAATTAAGTTTAATCGGAATAAGTTTAAGGAACTTATTGTCTATATTGCTGGCCGCTGTGAAAAGCATCCCGCTTTTGGCGCTACCAAACTAAACAAAATCCTGTTTTATTCAGATTTTATCGCCTACAAAGATCTCGGGCACCCAATTACAGGAGTTGAATATTTTGCTCTTGAAAGAGGGCCAGCGCCAAAACCGCTTGTTCCTATTCGTGATGAAATGGTTGAAGAGCAGGATATTGCTCAAGCAAAAATAAACTCTCAGCACCGTATTGTTGCACTTAGAAGTCCTGATTTAAGTGAATTTTCAGCGGAAGAAATTGCAATAGTCGATAAAGTTATCAATTACCTCCGGGATAAAAGAGCATTTATGGTTTCCTTTTTATCTCACGCTTTCTTAGGCTGGCAAGCAGCCTGGGAAGAAGGAAGTAAAATTGGAGAACATATTACTATCCCTTATGGTACTGCCTTTGTTGAAAACCCTCCAATGGATGAATTTGAGCAAGCTCATGGGCTCTCTTTAGCAAGAAAATATGGATGGTTATCCCCACGCTAGCGACCCTCCTATTTACGAAATTATTGAAGAGCCAGAATATATACAGACCGCTCTTCAACTTCTCGGAAATCACAAGAAAATAGATGAAACCCTGAGAGAGCTAATTTGGGTCGTCGCAAGAATCCCTACGGCTTTTTCAAGAATACCAAACACCCCAATCTATCGCGCTGTATATGACGGAACTCCAAGGTTGAGGGTTTGGTATACATTTAATGGCTTTCAGGTTAACCTCCGTTTCGTAGAAAAATATGAACCCAATGAGGAGGATTAGGAATAACAGAAAGGTGTTATACTGGCAGCGTTAACTGCCCAGTTTTAGCCCGAGTTCCTACCTTACTTGGTGTGTGAAACTCCTTCTTGCCTTCAAGAATATCGGCAATGGTTAACAGTTGAATCCGGTCGTAACTGATTCCCTTATACTTATAACAACCCGCCTCTGAAGCCTCATTTATCATGGCTTTAGTGGGTAGGCGGTTTGAAATAAATCCTGCCAATTTGCTCCTTGGCTCGCGTTCCAGAACCCCGCGCAAATCTCGGATATCAGTTGGCCGAATGGTTCCTCCCTTTACCGAAAGAACCATATCTTCCATTCCGTCTTGGGTTTCAAAATAAATCTTGCCATCAACCCCACGGTCGGCAACTTTCCGATGCATGGGAAACCCGCCCACACGTTCAACAGCCCAATGTTGGAATTGGAAGGGATCTCGCTTAAAGAGTTCTTGGGCTTGCTCTGTACTGACAGGGATTCCGTCAACATCAAAATCTTTTCCCTCGGTTAATCTATACCGTTCTCCTAGCATATGGGTGACTAATCGAATTGAAAGAATGGCGATATCACACCCTATCCATTTCCTCCCAGACTCTTGAGCGGCATAAATAGTTGTTCCACACCCACAAAATGGATCAAAAATCACATCTCCTTCATTGCTTGATGCACGAATAATACGATCAAGAAGCGAGATGGGCTTTTGTGTCGGATACCCAAGTCGTTCCTTTGCCTGGGAATTTATTGGAGAAATGTCAGAAATGATATCTTGAATAAGAAGCCCATGTCCTTGATATCTCTTAAATCGAGGCCATCCCCCATCCCTTTTTTGAGGCCAGTATATGTAGCCTTGATCATCGAGGAAATCTAGTTTCTGTTGAGTTGTCATTCGATTAGTGCTAGTACAGTCCATTAAATCGATAACAACTTTTGGCACTGCCCAGTGCCGACCTATTTTTTCAGGATCAAATCCTCTCCATGGCTTACAGGAATCTCCAGCCGTTGTCCCCGCAGCAGTTAGATTGTCTGGCATATATCTTCCGCGTTGATCATGTTCGGTATATTTATTGTCGAGATAGGCTGGATCATACGGTTGATAAATCTTATTCCAGGTATAGTGCTCCGAATTAGAGTAAAACAATATTACGTCATGAACTGGCCCCCATCTTTTGGCGCTACTGTGGCTTGAGGTTCGTTTCCAGATTATTTCACTTCTGAAATTTTGATGACCGAAAATTCCATCAAGCATGACCTTGATATAATGACTGGCGGTCGGATCACAATGAAGGTACAGCGAACCTGTAGGCTTGAGCAGAGTTTTCATATAAAGAATGCGCTGCACCATGTATATCAAATAGGCCAATAGATGCGGCTGGGTATTTCTGAGAGCTTGAATCCACAAACGCCAAAATTCTATATAGTAATCTTCTACGCCATGATCTCGCATGAGAACCGGCATTGCCCTCGCAATTTCTTCTTTTTCTGTATCCATTTCCCACGTATCACAAAATGCATCAACCTGTTCGGGTACCGGCTTTCCGGTAAGCGTTTTATACATGAGGTTATAATTTTTCTTGGAATTGAACGGCGGATCTAAATAGATCAGATCAACAGAGCCTAACGCCATCTGTTGCATGCGCGTGAGATTGTCGCCGTAGTACAGCTGGTTCATACCGCAACCATCAGGCCGACCAGGTGAGAGAAGGAATTGGTTTCTTTGCGCTGATTATATTTATAGCAGGCCTCGGAAATATAGAGGTCCAAATACTTTTTGCTGTAGTGGTGGTGCTGGCCATACAATGCCCGCTTGATTAAGGCCCAGAAACCTTCAATGCTATTCGTGTGGACCATCCCATTGACATATTCTTTTTGGTGGTTCACCGAAGCATGCTGAATGAATTTTGAGGCACTTCGGTAGCCTGGATATTCATCCGTCATCAGAAGCGAGCCAGCGGAATCCACGAATTGTTGGATAAACTCTGAAAGTTTTTTGGAAGTCAAATCTCCGCGCTCGGCCATTTTGGCCACCACTCGGCCATTCCGCTCAACCAAACCAACCACCGGCGTTTTTTGATCCCGATATTGATTCCCTCCGCCACTTTGAGGACCAGTCCACCGCTTGTTAGATTTCCGAGGTTTGCCCCCAACAAAGGATTCGTCCGCTTCAATGATGCCGTGGAGCAACCGTGCTTGATCCTTATCTTTGTGCATGGCCTTCCGAATGCGGTGCATCATGCTCCACACAGTGGGCCGTCGCATCCCAAGATCTCGGGCAATTTGACACGCGCTGGCGGATTTCTTCGCATTCAACATCAGAGCCAATACGAGAAACCAATTTTTTAGGGGGATATGGGTCCGATGGAAAATAGTACCAACGGTAACGGCGAATGCCCGATTGCATTTTCGGCATTGCCACCGTTGCTGGGCACGATCTCCGCTGGAATGTCGGCCCACGGCCTCGCTCTGGCAATAGGGGCAGGTCGGACGGCCACGCCAACGGGCCTGTTCCAGGTAGTCGAGAGCTTGCTCTTGGGTCTTAAAGGTTTGAAAAAGTTCAAGAATATTCATGGTTACCTCCGTGTGATAACCATAGAATACTCTAGTCAGAGGCCAATGTCAAGTCCAAAAGCGTACAAGTCCGGTCAAGGGTTCATAGATGGAGGAGGAGAAAATCCGTATAATTTACTAAACTTTCTCTCGAGGTAGGACAAGAAGGGCTCAGATGACAGTGAATGCCCTGTCACACGATGAACGAGTTCCTTGGAAGTGAATTGCCGGCCATATTGGTGAATGTTTTCTTTGAGCCAATCACGAAGTGGGAGCAGGGATCCCTGAGCAATGGATTCCTCCAGAGCAGGAATGTCATGAAGCGCCTGATCATAGATCATTGACGCATAGAGGTTCCCTAATGCATAGGTAGGAAAATAACCAAAGGCTCCCATAGACCAATGCATATCCTGTAAGACCCCCTCAACATCTCGGTTGGGTGTTATGCCGAGATAGTCTTTCATTTTGTCATTCCATGCCGTTGGGAGATCCTCAACTTGAAGTTGTCCTTCGATGAGAGCCAGTTCGATCTCGAACCGCACCATGATGTGGAGATTATAAGTCAGCTCATCCGCTTCCACACGAACCAAAGAGGGCTTGACCTTATTGATGGCCGCGAAAAAATCATCAAAGAGGACTTCCCCTAGCTGGTTCGGGAAGGTTTGTTGAAGAAGCGGATAAAAATGTTGCCAAAACGGATGAGACCGCCCGACACAGTTTTCCCAAAGCCGAGATTGACTTTCGTGAATACCGAGAGAGACAGGCTCTGCCATGGGCGTGCCATAATATTTCGGTAGGAGACCTTGTTCATAAAGCCCGTGTCCTCCCTCATGAATACAACTAAAAAGACAGGATGGCAGGTCCTTTTCATGCACGCGGGTGGTGACCCGAACATCTGTAGGATGAAAGGAAGTCGTAAAGGGATGAGTAGAAAGATCCAGGCGGCCCCGTTCGAACTGATACCCCATTTTCTCCAATACCATCCGCCCAAACTCTAATTGTTTCTCCGTCTCAAAGGGTTGAGTGAGCAACCCTTCATCGGGTTTGTGGGAAGAATTCATGACTTGTTGCAGTAAGGGGACGAGGCGTTCCCGAAGTTTGGCAAAAAGAGGTTTGAGTTGAGCGGCAGTGGCTCCTGGTTCATACCTATCGAGAAGCGGGTCATAGGGAGAATCAACAAATCCCAAGTATTTCGCTTCTTCGATTTTGAGGGCGAGAAGGGTTCGCAAATGTGGCAAAAATGACTTAAAATCATTGTTTTTTCTGGCTTCCGTCCACACTTGTTGAGATAGTGAACATTCCCGTTGTAATCGGTTCACGAAAGAAGAAGGAAGTTTTTTCGCCTGACTGAAGTCTCGCCAGGTTTCTTGTAATAAGGCTTGGGAGGTATCATCTAGTTCAGATTGGACGTGGGCTTGTATTTGGCCTGTCGATTTATCAATCCACAAGGACAACAATTCTTCAGTTTCCGCGGAGACGAATTTATCATGAGCGAGGGTTTGCAAGGTGGCGATCTGTTCAGCACGAGCTTGTCCCCCACCTGCCGGCATGTACGTTTCCTGATCCCAGGAAAGCAGAGCGGCGGCATCCCGTAGATGGTGGATTTCTGTGAGCTTGGACTTGAGTGAGTCCAGGAAAGACGAAGAGTTCACTTTTAAGGGCTCCTTTAACACTTACGGATGTTATCTATTCAATGCTTTTCACTTTACGAAAAATTTTCACCTATGGCAACGCAGTAAATGGAATAGAGGCAGGGCTTCCGAAATTAGGTGGTACATAAGATGGAAAGTCTGATTGCGACCTCATTATTTTTGGGATTTATTTTGGGGTTGGCCCACGCGTGTGATCCTGACCACCTTGTGGCTGTTGGCACCCTTACGGCGGAATCCAAAAACGCGCACCAGGCTTCGATTCTCGGAATGGTGTGGGGGGTCGGCCACACCATCGCGTTGGCTTTGATTGGGACCCTGGTGTTGAATATGAAATGGACGGTTCCGGACCAATTCTCTCTTGCGATGGAGACAATCGTCGGGGTGGTCATAATCCTTTTGGGAGTCAATCTTTTTTGGCAATCATTACAGAAGGTTACTATTCATTCCCATCAACATCGGCATGACGGTTCGACCCACGCTCATGTTCACTTTCACGGTTCTGATACCGTCACCCATCACCATCATGGGATGGGTTCAACGATAAAAACTTTGGGTGTCGGGTTTGTACATGGGTTGGCTGGAAGTGCTGCCTTGAGTTTGACCGTCATGAGCACCATGCCATCGACGATCCTTGGGGTCATCTATATTTTGGTATTCGGGATCGGGTCTATTGGAGGGATGCTGGTGATGAGTACCTTCCTCAGTCTCCCCTTTCTCTATGTGACCCATTCCCTGGAGCATCAGGTCAAATGCGGAGCCGGCCTTCTGGCAATCGGGTTCGGTGGCTATTTAACGTGGTCACTACTTAGTTAACCTCCTAGCGTAACTTCGACTCATTTCCATTCTCCGCCCCCTTTTGGTAATTCATACCAAATTGGCAAAGTATCTAGTTTCGGGTTTGTAGCTGCAGCATCTCATGCTGCTTCAGAACCAACATCATGGCTCGGAAAGCGCGTCATAGGATTTACAACCGGACTCCGATAAACAATTCGGTTCTGGTTTTGGTGTATCGAAGAGGCGCCATAAGATGGCGCAGCTACACTTTAAAATCCGAAACGCCAACCCAGAACCTTTTTTTTAGGGTACAACCGGAAGTTCGAGCTGTGAGGAGTGATGGGGGGTATGAAAAACGTTCAGGGTTTTATTTTGATCCAGGACGGGTGCAAAATGATCCTTGTCAGTGCCAGCAAGGGCCAAACGAATCCTGTGTCCTTTTTTGAATTGATAGGAGGTCGGAAGAAAATCAAACACCAACTTGGCGATTTCACCTGGCTTAAGAGGAAGGGCATCCCTCCGTTTGAATGTCCTATGGGGGAGTCCATTGAGGTATTCTACCTCTGTGCCACTCAATTTTCGATGAAGGGCTCGCAACTCACCCTCTGTGACGTACGCAACCCGTCCCTGGGGGTCCACGTCCTCGAGATAGGCAAATACGGTTGCATCGGAGGTCGTAGAACTAAGAAATAAGGTTAAGATGGGGTGACCAGTCACCTCCACATCTTGCGTCAGCGGCCGGGAGGTATAGGACAACAATTTCAGATCCTGTGTCATGCGGTCAGGATAGGGATCAGTTAAAGATTTCCCCACTAAGGTATCCCAACGAGATTGATCCCCGGTACCGGCTGAGGGATCAACCGTATATCGATCTGAACCGGCCGTGTCTACGGGACCTTTTCGAAGGAGACGGTTGTCGGGCCCGAGGAAATAGGAAGTCAAAGTTGACTGAGGAGGCCATGTGGGAGCGGCTTTCCAGCGCTCTTCACCCATGGTGAAGTAATGAATGGGGGATTCCTTGGCGATACCCGTATCAAGGCCCTTTAGAAAAAAATCAAAAAACTTTAACAGTTCACCTTGATGATCAAAAGCCGAGGGGCCTTGGTTAAAGGGGCTGATGTTCCGTTTTCCCCCATGGTCCCAGGGGCCAAGAATGAGTTTATTCGATTGATGGTTGTACGAGTGGTAGCGTCTGATAGCTGCGAGGGGGTAGCCTCCGTCAAACCATCCGCTGTAACTATAGATGGGCGCGCCGGATTCCATTATTTCCTTGGTGTAGAAATGGGGGCTGAGCCTGTCGATACTGGAGGTCATGTGTGAAGGAGGTGCATCATCGCGGAAGGTAATTCCTAAAGCTTCCTTATGCGGATTCCAATTAGTTTGGTGATCTTGAAGAGCCTCAATGAGTAATGAACCGCCCGTCTTCTCATCCACCGGCTTGACCCCTCGAACAAGGAGCTTCGCAACCCAACCACTGAAGGGAAGAAGATTTTGGTCCAGTTGATTGTTGATATAGGTCCAGGTTCTGGTAAACCAGGTTAAGTGAATACCCCCTGGAAAGGCGAGTTCGGGGTAAAGGTCAAAACCTGAAAACAATGGAGCGACAGCTTTAACAGCGGGATGTTGATTGACAAGTAACATTTCTGCTGCCGCTCCCCCGTATGAAATGCCAATGGCACCGACCTTCTTGTTTGACCATGGTTGGCTGATAATCCAATCGACAATCTCTGCCCCATCTTTGATTTCTCGGGGTGTGTAGGCATAGGGTCGATTCCCGAATGAAGCCCCCGACCCCCGGACATCGACGTCGACCCAGGCATACCCATTGGCGATAAATCGTTTCGCGTAGGTTCCAATGTGACCTCGGGGAAGAGGTTCTTTTAACATAGAAAGCGGCCACCGATAATCCACCGACCGCCAGTACCGAGTCTGATGAAGCATAGTGGGTAACCGTTCATTCTCCTTCATGGGCGTAGGCAGGTAGACGGATATCGCGATTTTGACCCCATCAGACATTGTGAGATAGCGGGAAGTCATCTTGAAATCGATAGAGTCGGGGCTTGCGGTTCCTACGTAGGGGACCGGGACGCTTTGGGCTTCGTCGGAGGTTGCAAAGGCGGGGAGGGTTGAGAGAGAAACGGCAAAAACAAAAAAAGTCAAACAAAAATACACAATCCTTTCTAAAATCCCAGCTTGTGACCACCAATAACGATGTAACCTGCCCATTTGTAAAGCCATGAAACTATAGCGAAATTGGTAAAGAAAACTGTGCAACCGACTGAGGCGCGAATTCACCCATGGTTTAAAAAAGAGAGATTGGTGTTGGCATGGCATATAGAGTGTAACCTTCACCGCGCCAGGTTTAAAGTGGAGAATGGAAGTTTGAATATGCCGCATGCAAAATCATAGAAGTCATATACCGTATGGCGTCGGCATTTTCCCATATCCTTGTCGCGTTTGCCCTAGGACAAGCTCAGCCCTGGAAACGTTGGCCACTTCGCTTCTGGGGGCTTTCGTTCCTGTGTACGATTTTGCCGGATGCTGATGTTGTGGGGTTGGCTGCTGGCATTCCTTATGAACACCCCCTCGGACACCGGGGGTTCACGCATTCACTGATTTTTTCTTGTGTCATGGGTCTTCTGGTTGTCCGATTAGGATTTTCTTCCGTTGATCCAGGAACGAGGGTTTGGTGGTCATTAGTGATGCACTTCTTTTTAGTAACAGCTTCTCATGGGGTAATGGATGCTCTGACTAATGGTGGACTCGGCGTTGCGTTTTTTGCTCCCTTTGACAATAGTCGCTATTTTTTCCCATGGACACCAATAAAAGTGTCGCCTATTGGGATATCAGAATTTTTTACCGCTTATGGGGTGGAAGTGTTAGTGAGCGAATTGGTGTGGGTGGGAATACCCGTGGGGGTCGGGTTGATTGGATTGACCGTATTCCGATCTGGGTTGAACAACAACCCTTCCAGATGAAGGAAAGAGAGGCAATTAATGCGTTCGGATCGAATGATGATCGCTGGAGAATTGAAGAATGGTGCTAAATTTTGGCGTACTCTTCTGGGAAATGACGGGGCTTTCTTACGGCGTTATATTTTACAGGCTGAACTAAGCCTTGGCTCCCCAGAAAGAGTTGGCAACTGAAAATCTAGGAGCTTACGGAGTTCGAATTCAGCCCCCTCACGGAACCGTTGAGCTTCTGACTGGGCCGGAAAGGGGCCATAAACCCGAGGCTCAAGAAAGTTGCAGGTGACCCTGACAAACCACTGTTTCTCTCCCTTGTTATTCCCTCTCTTAATAATGACCACTTCCTGATCGAGGCTCATTTGAGCAGTCATGTGATGCCTCCCTTGAAAGATTTTGGAAAAAAGCCGCATTTATAAATGTTCAATTTTCTCCTTTACGGTTTCCCGAAAAAAGACCGATGGAATTCAACTTTGAAGGCTTACCGCTAACACCCTGATTGCCGGGTAATGAACCAATTTCGAATGGGCTATCACTATTTGTATGGTCTAAACAGGCGGTATGCTACAATATTTTGTGGTATTAGTAAAGGGAAAAATGGTGAGGGCTTCTTGGAAGGATAAGAGGGCTTCAACTTTTGTGTGGGAACTTCATCGATGTCAGGCTAGAAATACTTAAGTAAATACCTAAGTCTAGAAACTCGAAACCCGAAACCCGAAACTTTTTTTAGTATTAATCCTCATCCCGGTTGCGGATTTCAAAGATCACGGGACAGTGATCAGACAATCGACGATAAGCTAGCGGGTAATCGCCTTTTATCCGATTGCAGCCGGCCACCGCGCAATAACCGGTGACCTTTGCGGAAACCTCAGTCACTTCCTGCATGTCTTTCGCTACGATTATATGATCCAACCAGCCACCCCGCCCCCGAAAATAATGGGTGCATTGAGGCGTTGGGGGAAAATCTTGAAAGCCGGGCTTTTCTTTTGCCACTTGCCGACGGACGGATTTTAATTCATACCCCTGTGATTTCCAATCTCCGGCGCCCATCGTGTTGAGGTCGCCCAGGATCACCACATCCCGATCTTGTTCCAGTAAGGGCAGGATAACCTTGTCGATCTGGTTCAATGCCCGGTGCCGTTTCTCAACACCGGCCACGGTCGGCCCGGATTTCAAGTGCAGGGCAATGACATGAAAATCTACGCCCTTCGGTTCACGTGATTGAACCCACGCATAGTGGCCGGGTCGAAGGCCGCCCTGGCAGGGATGTTGGGAGTTTTTGGCTTTCACATTAAATTGCCACAGACTATCAATATGAGAGAGGGTCACGCGGGTGGCGTTCCATAAGTAGCCGATATGATGATTGTCAGGCTGGCCACAACGTTGAGGTGACCAGCGCCATGTATCCCCGGATTTTTCCTGCAACAACTTGATCACTTTCTTCCAGGCGATTTGAGCTTCTGGGGTGTCAAGGCTTTCTTGAATGGCCAAGATATCCACCTTCATCCAGGTAATAGTGCAAACCAACCATTCGAGATCGGTCCGATGGGTGTCATCTCCGGATTGGGCTTCAGGCTTTCCAATTGGAAACCAACGTACATTCCATGTTCCAAGGCGCAAGGTTGAAGCCGTGCCAAAGGCCATCCGTCCCCCCTGTTCGACAACGTTGTTGCATTGTTCACCAGATGCCCATACCTGGGCTTCTTGGCTGTCTATAGATTCGGATGATTCAGCCGACAGGGCTTGGGAAGGTCCGGTAATGTAAAAAGTAGGAAGGGGAGAAAAAGGGGCTGAAGCCAGAAAGAAGACTGAAATCACAATGAGAGTGTGAGTGAAAAATTTCATTTGGTTTCGTGTCCGTTGAAAGGGGAAATTGGTTACAATACGAATTCGATTTTGCTTTTTGGATTCTTGCTAGATGAGGGTATATAAAACCAAGAAGTAGGAAAAGACCAATTAACCAACCCGCAGGGTGATTATGAGTCACGTCAAAAGTAATATCGACATAGCCAATCAGGCGAAGCTGAAATCCATAACGGAAATAGCCGAGGGAAAGCTGGGTGTCCCCTCGGAGTATGTCGAACCCTATGGGCGGTATAAAGCCAAGATACCGTTTCACTATATCAATACGCTTCACGATCGGCCAAACGGAAAATTGATTCTGGTGACGGCCATGACTCCGACCACGGCAGGAGAGGGAAAGACAACCACCTTAATTGGGTTGACGGATGCGCTAAATCGTATGGGTCAGAAAACCATCGCGGCTATTCGGGAGCCTAGCTTAGGACCCTGCTTCGGGATGAAAGGGGGCGCATGCGGAGGGGGCCATGCTCAAATTGTGCCCATGACAGACATTAATCTTCATTTCACAGGAGATTTTCATGCGATTACGTCCGCGAATAATTTGTTGGCCTCATTGATTGATAACCACGTGTACTGGAGCCATGAGCCTCAGTTAGACGTCCGCCGCATTACCTGGCGGCGTGTGTTGGATATGAACGACCGCTCATTGCGTTATGTTGTGACCGGCCTGGGTGGGTTGCCCCATGGGGTTGTCAGGGATGCCAAATTTGATATCACCGCGGCTTCCGAAGTCATGGCGATTCTTTGTTTGGCAAGTAACCTCATGGATCTTCAACGGCGCCTGGGCAACATAAAAATCGGACGAAATATAGCGAAAAGGCTGGTGTTCGCCAAGGAACTCAAAGCGGACGGGGCCATGGCGGCATTATTAAAAGATGCCATCAACCCTAATCTGGTCCAGACATTGGAACATAGTCCCGCCTTTGTCCATGGCGGGCCTTTTGCCAATATCGCCCACGGGTGTAATTCGGTGGCCGCGACAAAGCTTGCCTTGAAATTGGCGGATTACGTCGTGACGGAGGCAGGTTTTGGGGCCGACCTTGGCGCCGAGAAATTCTTCAACATTAAATGTCGGAAAGCGGGCTTGACTCCCGCCTGTACGCTTGTCGTGGGAACGGTCAGAGCGCTCAAACTTCATGGAGGGGCTGACCCGAAATTACTGGCAAAGGAAGATTTGGGTGCCTTGCGGCGAGGTTTGCCGAACTTATTCCGGCATGTAAAGAATGTGCGAAAATTTGGTGTGCCCAGTGTTGTGGCCATAAACAAATTCGCCAGTGACACCAAAGATGAAATTGAGGAGGTGTTGAGCGCCTGCAGAACCGAGGGTTTGACTGTCGAATTGGCAGACCAATGGGCTCAAGGTGGTGAAGGCGCCATAGCCTTGGCCCACACCGTCCTGGATGTGATTGACAGAGAGAAAACCGATTTTCAGTTGTTGTATGCCGACGATCTCCCGATGGCTCAGAAGGTCCGGGTTATCGCTCAGGAAATGTATGGTGCGGATGATGTCGTTATTCCAAAAGGCGTCATGGATCGATTCACCGAAGTAGAACAATTAGGCTATGGTCATTTTCCCATTTGTATGGCAAAAACCCAGTACAGTTTTTCCACCGATCCCAAGAAAAAAGGGGTGCCTAAGGGATTTACCATTCCTGTCCGCGAACTTCGGTTTTCCTTCGGTGCTGAGTTCATTGTCGTCGTAACCGGAGATATCATGACCATGCCCGGCCTTCCCCGAATCCCCGCAGCCAACGCTATTGGAATCGATGAGCAGGGTGAAATTTCCGGGCTGTTCTAATAGCTGATCGCGGTTCCGAGGTGGTCGGGAGGCGGAAAAGGAAGATTATCTACTTGGCTGGATTTGAGGGGTTATTTTGTCCTCTTGGGGTGAGCATTTGAATGTGGTCCATTAGATCCAGACGTTCCTTTTCCGCATTCGAAAAAGCTTTAGCTTGTTCACTAAGATGACGCTGCCCTTTAATGTTTGAGATCTTAAGCGTTTCAATCCAACCATAAAGTTGTTTAGAAATGCTTTCACTCTTTTTTTTGAGATTTTAAATCTGAGATTTGAAATTGTTGCACATCTTCCATCCCTCCAAAACGTGCAACATGGATCGTACTTCCCCCGCCGAACCCCGTTCAATATAGAGGAAAGCAAGCAATTCGTTAGTCGATCCCCGTTCAAACCCCTCTGCCACATTGTTGGATATCGATAACCCGGCCCGCTCCAATTGGTCGCGAAGGCCAGTGTGCTTTCTGAAGATGTCAGAGGATGGCAACTCATAAATTTGTCGAGCTAACGAAACCGCGTCTTTCCACACGGAAAAGTCTTCAAATCTGGCGTACTTCATGGGAGAATCTCAGTACTTGGATCTCAGATTTCAAATCTCAGATCTCAAATTTCAGATTAGGGATTATGACCACGAACCGGGTATAATTTTCTATCGGCATCTGAGATATGAAATCTAAGATTTAAGATTCCTCATTTGAGATTTGAGATCTGAAATATGAGATCGCCTACGGCGTTCACCCTTCAATCAGAATTCACTCCCCAGGGCGATCAGGGCCCTGCTATTGCGGCCCTATCTCAGGGCATTCAAAAGGGAGACAAGCATCAAGTTTTACTCGGGGTCACCGGTTCCGGCAAGACATTTACCATGGCGAATGTGATTGCAAAGGTTCAAAAGCCGACTTTGGTAGTGGTGCACAATAAAACGTTAGCGGCCCAACTCTATCAGGAATTTAAAGGTTTTTTCCCGGAGAATGCTGTTGAATACTTTGTCAGTTATTACGATTATTATCAGCCGGAAGCCTATATTCCCACAACCGATACCTATATCGCGAAGGATGCCTCAATTAACGACACTATCGACCAAATGCGGCACGCCGCGACCACGGCTCTGCTGGAGCGGAATGATATCATCATTGTGGCGTCGGTCTCGTGCATTTATGGCCTGGGATCTCCTGAGGTCTATCACGGGATGTTGGTATATCTTGAAGAAGGTATGGAAATTCGCCGGGACGCCATTCTCGCCAAATTGGTTGAGATTCAATACTCTCGAAATGATGTGGAATTGCAGCGTGGAATGTTCCGTGCCCGAGGGGACGTCATTGAAATTTTTCCTGCGGCCTCGGACTCGAACACGATTCGAGTCGAAATGTTCGGGGATGTCGTGGAGTCGATCTATGAAATCGATCCTCTGACCGGCAAATCGCTCCGACGTCTAGAGAAAATTCCGATTTATCCCAAAAGCCATTATGTCATTGCCCCCGACCGGTACGAACAGGCCCTGAATGGGATCGAAGAAGAGCTAGAAGAACGTACGTCGTATTTTCATCGAAATGGCCAGTTATTGGAAGCGCAGCGCATTGAGCAACGGACGAAGTTCGACCTGGAAATGATTCGGGCGATGGGGTACTGCCATGGTATTGAAAATTATTCCCGGCATTTGAGTGGACGGGCTCAAGGGGAACCGCCTCCAACTCTGATAGATTATTTCCCAAAAGATTTTTTGATAATCATTGATGAATCGCATGTGACGGTGCCGCAATTTGGTGGGATGTATGAAGGGGATCATTCACGAAAAAAGACACTGGTGGACTATGGATTTCGTCTCCCCTCGGCCATGGATAATCGGCCATTGATGTTTAAGGAATTTGAACAATGTATCAATCAAGTGGTGTATGTCTCCGCAACCCCCGGACCCTATGAACTGAAACATGCGAAAGAAGCCATCGTGGAGCAAATCATTCGACCGACCGGACTCATGGATCCTGTCATGGAGGTCAAACCCGCCAAGGGGCAAGTGGATCAATTGCTCGGGGAAATTCGAAAGGTCGTGGAACGAGGGGATCGGGTGTTAGTGACCACATTGACTAAACGAATGGCCGAAGACCTCACGGAGTATTACCATGATGTCGGGTTAAAAGTTCGCTATCTTCATTCAGACATCAAGACCCTTGAACGGGCAGAAATTATACGTGATTTGCGGCGTGGTGTGTTCGATGTCTTAGTGGGGATCAATTTATTGCGCGAAGGGTTGGATTTGCCGGAAGTGAGCCTCGTAGGGGTCTTAGATGCCGATAAAGAGGGCTTTCTCCGTGGCCAGCGGGCCCTGATACAAACCGCCGGGCGAGCGGCTCGCAACAGTGAAGGCCGTGTCGTGTTGTATGGGGATACGATCACTGATTCGATGCGAATCGCTCTGGAAGAGACCGCCCGTCGCCGAAAAATTCAAGAGGACTACAATGCGGCCAATGGGATCACGCCTGAGACGATCAAGAAGCGAATTCATGATCTGGAATATCAAATAGCCGAAGCGGATTATGTCAAAGTTGGCGTAGCTGCTGAAGAAGAGGAGCGGTATCAGAGCGAAAAAGACATTGAGAATGTCATCGAGATGTTGGAAAAAGAAATGAAAGCGGCGGCAAAGGAATTAGAATTCGAACGGGCGGCTCGGTTGCGCGATAAAATTCGTATGCTAAGGAAAAAGGAATTGGAAGTGGGCGGTTAAAGGTTTTTATAGAGATAAAGACCTAAAAAAATTCCGAGCAATGTCAGGAGGTTCATTTTCAGAACAAAGCCGAAGGTCAGTTTGAGCATGACCAGATCAATGCTGAGGGGAGGCTCGAGTCCCGGCATGATGGCTTTCGCGAATATATTTTGAATCGTGCCCGGTGGAGTGAGGACCCTTAAGATTTCTCCCAGGACTCCACCCAAAAGCCCGCCGACTAAAATAAACATGATGAGTACTAATCCAGATTTTCTCATATAATGATTTACTTATATATACCTAGGATAAATTAATTATATAATGGCTAGACCCTTTGAATACAAGATACTCTGATAGCTGTCAAGCTTGAAGACTGGTGGAACCTGTGAGCTTTTATCCTATTCGGTTTCTGGCGAACTTGCCAACGGCGATGGGCCGGGGGTAATGCTAAATCGCATGGTTCCCCTCTGATTGACCTCATTTATCTCCCATCCCACAAAAATTTTGACTTGGTAAGTCCCGGGGGACCATCGTCCCGATTGAGGGAAAAATTGGAGATATCCACTCTCATCCTCCGCGGCCAGATACATGGAGTCCTCGTCGAGAAGTTGAGTTGGATCCTGATGGTCGACCTTTTCCGCGTACAGTCGACCGAACACTTGATAGGGAGCGGAGTGCTTGAACACGGAAAAGACTAGGTAGACGGCCCGGGTATCAGGAGAAAACTCATTCGTGGGGTTTACGGGGACAACCGCATGACTTTTGCGAATTCCCTGTTCCTCTTCGAAGCTTTCCGCAAAATTAATTTGAAAAAATAGCCCGGAAGGCTTTTGATTGAGATCCTGGGAGTCGTTGCCCTCAGGATCTGATGCTAAAGAAGGAGAAAAGGGCTGGGGGTCGTCAGGTGGAATCTCGGGTAAAGAATCAAATTCGGAAAATCCATGCTGGATCTCCCCTGGTTGAAAAACGGCCGGAGGTGATGAGGAATCTGGATCTGGACTTGGTCCGTTCTGGGCAAAAGAAAGCGTGTTGCATACTGCACCCATTACAAGGATGATCCAAATGGCTGGGTGAGTCAGGAGAGGTGAGCGCACGTGAAACCAATTGATGCTAGAAAGGGCCAAAGAGTAAAACAACCCTCACGCTAAATTAAATCTGAAAGCATTGGTCAATCTCTACTCCTTGTCTCGGAAAGATGTCAAGGATTGTCGGGAACAGCATGGGTTTGTTACAGTTCAGCGATCTCTCAATGGATGTCAATCCCACACCTTTACGAATAGATAATCGCAGATTTTTATGCCTATGAGTATGCAGACTTCACAAGATCCAGATGCGCTTCCTCAACTGATTGGTGATTTTCATCCGGTTGATTGGTGGCAATCCCATATCAACGAGATTTTTTACGGGCTCCAGGCGGCTCGTCTCCGCGACTATTACCAGACCTTTGCTTCAGCTGATTTCCGACTCGGGTATGCCTTAGCCGAAGATTATTATCAGCAATTATGTGAAAGAGAAAAGACTCGGAATCGGGCAGAAGAGAAGAAAGTCTCTCAACCGGGGAAAAGGACCTTGACGGTAATGGAATGGGGTGGCGGAAATGGAAATCTAGCTGCATGTTTTCTGGATCGCCTGAAGGAGCTGGATAAAGAAGCAACCTTCTATCCGGCTATTCGATATGTCCTGATCGATAAATTTGAATCCGTACTCGATGAGGCCAGGAAGAATCCGGATCTGGCTAAACATCAAGATCGAGTGACTCTGTTATCTGGCGGAGTGGAATCTCTTGAGTCGTTTGAGGATGGGACCGTTGATCGGATTATCTGTAATGAGGTCTGGAGCGACCTACCAACCAAATTGTTGATCCGACGCGGTGGAGAACTAATGGAAGAACATATCCGCCCGAACGTGAGTGAAACGAAATTGGGAGAGATCGCCGATTGGTCAGGATTTGTCCACGCGTTTGACAAAATGGATGCTAACGCACTTCAACATTTCCCTCCGTTTTTGGAGGATCTCCTGTGGGAACGGGAATATCACAAGGTGGAAGCCAAAGCCCTTCCTTTTCGCCGAACCATCTCGGATTTTCTCAAAAGTCTGGTAGAGGAAGTCTTGGTGCCCATCAATATTGGAGCTTGCTCCACGCTGAAGGAAGCCAAGCGTCTCCTGGCGTCCGATGCGATCGGGTTCAGTAGCTTTGATGCTGGGACGGCGGATCTTCAGGTCCTCGGTGATCCTGAAAAACCCTGTTATACCGTCCATGGTGGGCAGTTTAGTTTTTTGGTCAATTTGGCGCTATTACATGATGTAGGAGAGCATTTGGGAATGAGACCCATTGGGATTGAGGCTCAAAAGGAATTCGTCGGTCGAAGTTTAGGTGCGAATGTCCTGACGCTCATGGATCTTATGGCTTCTCATCGGAGTATTCCCAGTGGGGATTCCTGGGAGTCGGATGCGTTCATTCTGGAGACTATCAAGGCCATCAATACCAGCTATCATAGTCCATACCAAAGGACAATTGATTTTCCCATGCGTGAGACCACTCCAGCCGATGGCCGGGAAAAATTGGAAGCGATTCTCCGCTCTTTTCAACTTGGAGGAGTTCCGGACACGATCGCCTACCTGACCGAGGATGAAGTCTGGGGGGCCATGCCAGAGCTTGAGCAATTAGGGTATGAGCGGGAGGGAATCCAGGCTGCCCTGATGGCTCCACCGCAACCGGTGGACTATTATCATTTTTCATTTTCTCCTAGAGGGAAATAATTTACAAATGTGGTAGATTTTTACCGCCTACTCTAGTATACTCCCGCGAAACATGGTTTAAGATTTTACAAAGGTAGCGAAATTATTCAATAAATTGCACTATAATAAAAGGTAATAAGGGTCATGATTGGTTCGTTCGGCTGGATGGAGTTACTCCTTATATTGATTATCGTGCTGATTATTTTCGGCGCGGGGAAAATTCCTCAACTTGGAGAGGGACTAGGGAAAGCCATTAAGGGTTTTAAGAAGTCCGTGGCTGAGGCGGATGCCGTAGATGTCACTCCAAACTCGGAACAGGCCTCTGAAACCCCCGAATCTCAAACGACAGAACAAATCCCTTCTCCTCAACCCACAATCCAGTCCGAAGCACCCCCGCCGCAAAATGGCCCCACCGAACAATCGGAAACGCATCAAGCAACCAGACAAGGATGAATGTACCTGTCAGGAGTGAAAAGTGAAACGAGGGGAACTTGGCGAAAGAGCTCGAGGTTTCCCCAATCGCCACTTTCCACCTGGGATGGAGATGAATGATGTTTGGCCTCGGCGCCATGGAAATTCTAATCATTCTGGTTATTGCTTTTCTTTTGTTTGGGCCAAAAGAACTTCCGGAAATTGGTCGTCAGGTGGGGAAAGCCGTCAAGGGTTTTAAGGAAACCACTGATGATCTCCGTCAATCCGTAGAGCCGGAAATCAATATGATCCAACAGGAATTCAAAACGGTTGAACAGGATTTAGAGTCGTCGGTCAAAGAGGCGGAAGAACAGATTAAAGGCGCGACAGATCAAGCTACCGAATCCAAAGGAGGAGATAAGCTGGTTTGACCGTCAGGGGGTTGGGAAAGTGACTTTTCGATAGAAAGCTGCTCATAACCATTCCTAACCTTGTTTTGTTGGTTTTTTACCACTGATAGTCGCATTCAAGTTATACCCCATTCAAACGAAAATAGTTTGGTTATTGAAAAATGTTTTTATATATCAATAACTTAAAAGAAATTTTCAATTTGGCACTGATTTAGCAGGAAAGTTCATGTTGGACTAGAACTTTTACAAAATTCTCTGAGCGAGTGTTCTAAGCCAAGGCCTGTAAAAATTTAGTGAGAAGAGATTTAGTGAGAAGAGGAGGATGCTGAGGTGGGCATCCGGACTATTTTTAGTAACGGGAATGTTGATGCTAAGTTCGGTCAGCAAGGAGATGGGTCCACACGAACTTAAGCCATTCATCGTTCCAAGGGGCATTAACTAACAGGAGGAGTGCAATGAAAGGACTTAACCGTACCCTCAGATGGTTTACGGCAGTGGTTTGTTTAGTGGCCATGTCGTCTGTCCCGGCGTTGGCGGATCTTAAGAAAAAAGATCCCAAAATGACGCCGGCGACCGATAAGAATACGGCTGTGCCATCAGTACCTCGTGGGATTCCACAGCTCACACCGTATTGGGCCTACGATCCACCGGCCAATTCGCTGTTTGACTCGAAAAAATTAACGTTCTCGGGAGACTTGCGGGTCAGGCCGGAGTTGCGAACGAATGGATCCTTCGGGCTCAATAATATCGCTCCCGCAAATGCAAATGGCACCGCGCCAAAGAAAAGCAATGACTTTTACGTTCAGCAATGGATGCGACTGGGGATTAACTATTCCCTCTCGCCGGATGTCGAAGTCTTTATCCAACCCCAATATGCCAAGAACTGGGGTTCTGCGGCCCTGCCAGGCACTGGTATTCAGAACGACGGAAATTGCGGAGCCGGTATTTGTGCCAACGACCCATTCAATGTGGCGACCGGTGAGAGCTTTTTCGTCCGGCAGGCGTTTGTGTTGATCCGTAACGCCGGGGTTGAGAACTTAAGCCTCAAATTAGGTCGGCAGTTGGTCGTCTTTGGTAATCACCGGCTCTTCGGTCACTTTGACTGGGCCAATACCGGGTTCTCTCAAGATGCCGCCACCCTCCAATATGCCTCAAAAATCTGGAACTTCACCGGAGGTTGGGGCCGGCCATCAGATAAGAACTTTAACTTTGCCGGGGCCAATTCCACGGAATTCGGTGTCGCGCCTCCAGGTGTGAACACCCCCACAGGAACTGCACGGACTTCTGCGAGTAATGCGGCGGATTTCTTCTATGCCCGGTTCCAGGTTAAACCCAACGACAAGATCTTCAAGGGTCTGGTCATTGAACCCATGTGGGTGTATTTCATCAATGGGGGACCTAGTAATGGAGTGTGTGGCGCTGGAATTTGCGGCACCAGTCAAGCGCATGCACCCAATCAAAATCGACACACGATCGGGTCACGGTTTGCCTATAAGAAGAAAATCTTCGACATGAATGCTGAAGGTTACTACCAGTTTGGATCAATGGGTGTCGATCCCGGCAATAGTGACCGGAGTCTGCGCATTAATGCTTACGCGGGTGCCTTTCAAATGGGGTTCACCCTTCCGGTCCCGATGCAACCCCGAATCGGCGGCGAAGTCAATATTGCGTCGGGTGACGGGAACGCAACAACTTGTAATAATCACGCCAACTGCGGTGGGAGCGCCAATACCTTTGAACAGCTTTATCCCACCAACCATATTCTCTTCGGGTACATGGACTTGTTTGCCTGGAAAAATATGGTGTCCTATGGCGGTAATTTTCAAATGCGGCCGACCAAAAACAGCCACTTTGAAATCTGGGGGAACGTCTTCCGGAAGCAGAATCATAATGACCACTGGTACCGGGCTGCCCAGAATGTCTATTTCAATGCCGCTGGCGGAGGCTGCGCAAACACGGTTGATGGAGTTTGCGGATCCAGTTCTCTAGGGCAGGAAATTGATGTGATCTACACCATGTTCTTCAAGAACAATAAAGTCGGTTGGCAGGTCGGGTACGGCCATTTCTTCGCAGGATCCTTCCTTGAGCAATATGCTCAGTCGGATTCTGTGGCTGGACAGGATTGGGCCTATACCCAAGTTCACGTAAACTTCTAAACCGAATGAGGGGGAAGATTCCTCCCCGTTATCCTGATCCCCGCCGAGGTCAAACCCTCGGCGGGGATTTTTTTTACACAATTATGTAGCGGCAGCATCTCACGCTGGCTTCGCCAATTCCTCTTTTTGTAGGGGCAGCATCTCATGCTGCCTTGGAAATTGGCGCCAAGAGTTGGCGCAACTACATGGAGGAGTTACCGGGATGCCTGAGGGCAGGGTTTTACGATGTGTAGCTGCAGCATCTCATGCTGCCTTGGAATGTGGCGCCATGAGATGGCGCAACTACAACGTAAATCCTCTATTGCGCTAAAATAATGTTCTGTTCTTTAAAGTTTTTTGGAGACCGAGGGGTAATCTCTGCGACGTTTTGGACATCTTGGAGGAACTCTCCGACAGTAATTCGGCCGTCACGATTTCGATCAGCTCGACCAAGTAGACCGGAGAGGAGTTTTGCAGGGTCTGGATTCTTCTCATTCAATGTAGTTTTGATCTGAATCACCCGACTTGTTTGCTGATGCGACCTGGATGAGAGGTTCGCTTGCCAGTTCGGGGGAGCTTTCCCGTTAGGACTCACCATTCTTCCGGAATTGAGATATTGAACCACCGGAGTGTCTAATAACAGGAGGGAGAGTTGTATATTCAATTTTCCCAACACTCTTTGGAGGCTTCCTAAGGAGACCAACCGCTTCCTGGATGCCTTAAGCGAGCCCTCATATGGCACCAAAAACACATCACCATTTTCGGGATCCGCTACGGCATGCCCGGCAAAATAAAAGAGGAGGACGGAATTGGGCGTCATGTGTTTTTTCGCCCAGGAGAACAGAACCTCTTCAATGTCAGCGCGTGTGGCATGGCTTCCATGCAGGACACGGGTTTGTTCCTTTGGGAATGTACCGGTGGTCCGAAGGGTATCAAGGAGTCCTTTCAACTGCCGGCGCGGAATTTGATGGGCTTGCGGCCAAGGATCCCTGTATTGATCAATTCCCACAATGATGGCGTAATATTGAGAATGACCCATTCCTCCACCTGTTGGTGTAACACTGCTGGGCGCGCTAGGGGTAGGGTTGGAGCTGGGAGCGACCTGAGTTCCGGGCCCAATCGCGGCTAAGATTTTATGTGAACCAGCAGGGCCTCCATCTGCTGAGTTCACCGAAACAATAAGCTCACCACGCTCCTGCTGCTTGATCCCCGGCATTCGTCCCCGTATCTCCGTGGTTTTTTTCTCTCCGGGTTGAAGTGAGCCGATAGGAATAGGTAATGGGGTGACCCGGGAAAAAGCCTGAACGATAGGGTCTGAGCCGCTCAGATCAATATTGGCAGAGGAAATAGGGGTGCTTCCGGTGTTGGTGATTTCGATCTGAAGCACCAGCGTTTCTCCCCCTTCCAGAATCAGATTATCATTCCCGTCCTTGAGCAGTGTCCGGAAAGAAACTGTCGGAACCGGAGCCGCTGAAGAAACGGGAGGGAGAGGAGGGGGTGGAGGGGGTGGCGTGTAGGCCGGAACTTGAGCCGTCGTTGGTGGTGGGGGGCCTTGACCTAGGAGGGAAGGCACGGCCGAGAGCATATCTCGTGCTAACATTTGGCCGGCATCTTCCACCGCACCCTCGAATTGGTGTGTGTTACACGTTGCGGGGGTACTGGTATCTTGTGGGGCCCAAATGCTGACACGTTCTTTAAAAGTGAGTGGCCGCTGAGCCAGGATATTTCCACTGACGTCTGTATACACGGCCAGGACCTGGAATCCCAAATCGGCTTTGTAGGTGTCTTCCTCGCCGAATCGGGTGGGTGTTTCATATAACTGATGGACGAGTCTCAGATGGATGAAAATGGAAGGCTGATTTTCTACCGTAGTGGGGGCTGCCAAGGGAGTTTGATCGCCTCGTTGAACCGAGACATTGGCGAAGCTTTGTTGGCTCACCTCGACAAACGTTTCACTTAAGACCTTGCCGCTCGGAACCTGGAATTCGTAGCCACACCCGTCGACTGCCAGGGTCGAATCGAGAAATGCCTGCTCAAAAACCAATGTCACGGCAGCGGGAATTTGCTGGACAGGTTCATCTTCGAAAATGCGGGGTATAGTGAATTTGTCACAGGCAGCGATGACAAGGTACAGACCACTGATGAGGAGGAATATGCTACATCGGAGTGCAAAAGGATTTGCACTGTTCATTCTCATGTGTCCTTGTCTCTTGAGCTGAGGGGAAAATGTAATGGGCAAAGGCTTTTTGGCTGATGAATAATTACTATACCGCAAAACTCTTGCACAAACCTATCCCAATGCTGAAGGAGATGCAAGCTAACGCTTTCTTCCTATTATAATCCCATCTTGACTGGATGATTGAAGGTAATGGATCATAAGGGAATACAACTGATTTTCTCTGTCCCTAACCCAAGGAGGAGAGTATGCGTATACCGAATATTGTAAGCTGGTTAATCCTGGTTGTCTTTGCAAGTCTGCTTCCGGCCTGTGGGTCTGAAACCCCGGCTCGGATGAACGCGTATCTCGGTCCAGCGGAGGGCAAGGGATCCTCTTCGGAACTGCCATCCATGCCGGGAGGGAAGATCCAGGCCGGGTTACTCGTTATTAATGATACCTCAGACCCCGAGTCTGCTCCCCCTCTCTCTCCTGAGGCATTTGCGGCCTTATCAGAAGGGATTCGAGTCCAAATCATGAACGCGGTTCCGATCACCTTTGTAAAAGTGATCCCAAATAACGGGATCACGCCAAACGGAAATTCTCAACAGATAGTAGACCTGGCCCGTCAGGAAGGAGTGAGCTACCTCATGCTGGCCATTTTATCCAGCAACGAGTCGGAGGTCCCCACTTACCTGCCCATTAATGGAATTATTCAGGGTGGGGGAGGGCCTGCCACAACTCCCGGATATGAGGCGCAAAATTTCGCTCTCGCTGAACTGGCTTTGCTCGATGGGCAAACAGGAAATCCCCTACTTGAGACCGATGGCCGGGCGTATGCCACGCTGTATCGACTCAACGTCCCGACCGAATCGAATGTCTATCCGGTTGTGGTTCGCGCACGGTTGTTCAACCCGATCTATCCGCAGGGGAACAATGCCCATGATACCTTACGGGGTATCGCGGCGGATGATGCGATTAAACAGAGTGTCATGAAATTGGCTACAGAATGGAATGAAAAATTCGCGACCTAAACACATGTCGAGAGATCATTTGGGCTTTAACGGAAATTCTTGAACTGGAGGTCGATCTCCAAATCCTGTTGCTTTAAAAAAGCAATAACCGTTTGAAGGTCGTCTTTGTTTTTACTCTGCACCCGGATTTGGTCTCCTTGAATTTGAGTTTGGGCTTTGAATTTCGCTTCTTTAATTTTCTTGACGATGGCCTTCGCTTTGTCGTCAACGATGCCGCTTTGAATCACAATAATCTGGCGTACCGTTCCTCCTAAAGCCTGTTCGACTTTCCCAAAATCCAAGGCCTTTAACGACACCTGCCGTTTGACGAATTTGGCCTTGAGGATGTCTAACACCGCCTTCAATTTAAAGTCATCGTCGGAGATGACCACCAGCTCCTTTTCTTTTTCCTTCAGAGTCAAGTCAGATTGAGATCCTTTAAAGTCAAATCGTTGACGGATCTCCTTAATGGTTTGATCCACCGCATTTCTGACTTCCTGCATGTCGACTTCAGAAACCACATCGAATGAATGCTGTTCGGCCATATTATTAAGAGTCTCCTTTTAAAGGTAACGTTGGGCGATGTCCTCCGGTGCTTTGTAGCTGCGCCATCTTATGGTGCCTCTTGAGGGCAGCATGAGATGCTGCAGCTACCTTTGCTTTAACAACATGGCCCTGCGGGAATGTGAATGCCCTCGCCTTCAATGACTTCCGTTGAAGTAAATGGTCGTTTTTGGATCAGGTACCCATACCACTTCATCGCACTATCGATGAGCACAATCACGGCTAAGACGGCCACGAGGGCCACAAGGGCGGCATTGATAAACATCGTCAGCACCTGGCTGCCGGCCCCCGTAAGCGCTTGTTGAAGGAAGAGGCCAAAAAGTTCATAACAACCCGTCAAGGTGATGATGCCCACAAATACCATGGGAATGACGGTGACCCACAGGTACTGAGCCTTGTTCATTTTTATTAAGACGGTTGTGGCAATGCACAGGGCCAACATGCCGAGAAGCTGATTGGCTGCGCCAAACATCGGCCAAATAGTCGATATGGTTCCGGTTCCAATGAGATACCCCCAAGCTCCAACGACCAAGCCACTACACCCGATGACGCCGGGCCACCAATTGATCTGCCGAAGAGGTTCGTAGGCATGGCCGCCTAATTCTTGAACGAGGTACCGAGCCACCCGAGTACCGGCATCAATCGTCGTCAAAATAAATAAGGCCTCGAACAATAGAGCAAATTGATACCAATAGGCCATGAGTCCGGACATGCCCGGTAGCCCGGAAAAAATCGAAGCCATTCCGACCGCTAAAGAAACCGCACCCCCGGGACGACCCGAAACATCGACCTCTACCAGAGCAGATAGCTCCTTGATATGAGAGACGGGGAATCCCATTGAGGCCAGCTTTTCGGTTGAGAGCATGGTGTTGATGGCCAAATAATCACCGGGTACGAGCAAACAGGCCGCGACCAACGCAATGACGCCGACAAAACTTTCCAGCAACATGGCACCATACCCCACCATGGCCTGAGACTCTTGGGCGATAAGCTTGGGGGTCGTGCCCGAAGAAACCAATGAGTGGAACCCGGATATGGCCCCACATGCAATGGTAATAAAGAGAAAGGGAAAGAGCGTTCCCGGAATGATGGGGCCGTTCCCATGGATAAATTCTGTCAGGGGTGGCATTTCGATAACGGGGGCCAACGCGATCACTCCAATTCCGAGCAACGCCACCACCCCTAATTTCATAAAAGTAGACAAATAGTCGCGGGGGACTAGGAGAATCCACACGGGAAGGACCGAGGCGAGAAATCCGTATCCGGCGAGACACCAAATCAGCGTAGGGCGGGTCAACATGAACCAGTCTGCCCATGCTGAATGTGCGACAGTGCGTCCGGCTATGATGGCGATGATGAGAAGCCCCAATCCCAACAAAGACATTTCTCCAACTCTTCCCGGTCGCCATTTTTGAAGATACAGTCCCATGAGAAAGGCAATCGGAATGGTCATGGCAATCGTAAACGTCCCCCAGGCGTTCTGATAGAGCGCATTGACCACCGCAAGTCCTAATCCGGCCAACGCAACGACCACAATGAACAACACCGCCACCGCCGTCGCCATTCCGGTCACTCGACCAATTTCTGCGTGAGCGATTTCTGGAAGGGATCGCCCGTTTCGCCGCATGGAGGCGACCAGGATGATAAAATCCTGGACGGCTCCGGCTAGCACGGCGCCGATGACGATCCAGAGAAATCCTGGAAGATAGCCGAACTGAGCAGCCAATACTGGTCCCAGAAGGGGACCTGCGCCGGCAATGGCCGCAAAATGGTGGCCGAAGAGAATGTATTGATTGGCAGGATAGAAGTTTGTTTCATCATTGAGGCGATGGGCGGGTGTTCGTCGCCGATCGTCCAAATTCATCACGCGCTTAGCCAAGAATCGTCCATAAAACCGGTAGGCCAATACATAAAAGCACGAGGCCGCTACCACTAACCATAAGCCGTTTACTTTTTCATCAGGGTTCAGGAGTCCCGTCACCTGGCCAAAAGCTACGGCGCAGAGTATCGCGATCCCTGACCACATGAGGATGTTGATCGGTGACATGAGCAAAATCCTATCAAGGCGGCGGAAAGGTGTAAATGGGAAAAAGGGTGAAAGGAATCACGAAGTCTGAAGACGGAAACATTAGCATTGGACTGAAAGAGGTGATTTCCCGTATTTCTCCCGGAGGGCATTGATGGTCTTCAACACACCTGGCAAACAAATGAGTTTTTTTTCAAATTTCCTCTTGCCGGGGAAGTCAATTAACGAAACACCAATCAACATGGTCAAAATGCCTTGGCCGGGTAGAACCAACATTGCGATGCCAGCAAGAAGAAAAATATACCCGACTCCATTTTTGAGAAAAATGCTGATCTTCCGTATGATGGGGTGGTATGTTTCCATCCAGGTGTGAGGTTTTTCTTCCTCAAAATAGTCAGCCGGCAGTCGGATTAATATGGCTGGGATGGCCACTAACGTACCGATAAAAGCGACGATGGAAACAACAAAAATAGCGATGAGCACTTCACTCGGAATGACGGATTCAATGAGCACGATGCCCTGGTTAATCCATTGATATAATCCGGAGAATAGATTGGTCATGGGGTAGGATGGTCCAAAGTTTTTCGAGCCTTTACGCCGACTGGCATCGGGATACCGGAGAGTAAGTGTAGGTAGTGACTGAGGATCTTAGAGAATATCGAATATCGAACAAGGGAATAATGAATGTCGAAGGAAAAGAGAGATTTTAATTTGGTAATAGTTCTCTTCATGGATTTTTCCGACCAATCAAGTGGTGGCACAAGATGAGTGCAAGACCTTACTGTGACCAGAGAAACTATTCGACACACTTCATGATTCGATATTCCTTGTTCAATATTGGTTATTTCTTCCAGCCGGTCTTTCCTATTTGAATTAAAGGAATTTCGCCCCATGCCTCAGTACTGGTTGTTCAAATCAGAACCTAACACCTTTTCTATCGACGATCTCGCGGGCTCCCCTGGAAAACAAACCTGCTGGGAGGGAGTGCGAAACTATCAGGCTCGTAATTATTTACGTGAAATAAAACGAGGCGATCAAGGATTTTTCTATCACAGCAATGCTGATCCACCGGCAATTGTTGGGGTCGTGGAAGTCATAAAACAGGCGTATCCGGACCATTATGCCTTTGATCAACACAGTCCATACTTTGATCCAAAAAGTACGCCGATTTCTCCCATTTGGGTCATGGTAGACATTCGCCTCATTCGAAAATTCGCTGAACCCTTGTCTCTGGAAGTTCTGAGGAAGGTAAAAGGACTGGAAAAGATGGAGCTGTTGCGCAAGGGGTCACGATTGTCTGTTCAGCCCGTTCGTAATCAGGAGTGGAAGATTATCATAAGAAAAGAGGAGAAGATTCGAAAGTAAAAAAAGTTTCAAGTTTCAGGTTTCAGGTTGCAAGTTTCAGGGAAGAACGGCTCCAATTTAAATATGGTAATAGGGTAATTGGTTCCTACTATCATTCTCTTTATTTATTAAAATTAATCAGGGGGTGCCGTTTGGAAAGATTTGTTCAAATGGGTGAATTTCCACGTTTTGGAACACACCGTGAATGGTGTAGGGATCTTCCTGTGCAAAGAGCTCAGCATCAGCTAGGGAATCCGCCTCGATGACAATCAAACTGCCGCTCTTATCTTTAAAAGGACCGGCAAGAATGAGTTTTCCTTGCCTATTTAAATCGGTCAATCGTTCAAGGTGGATGGATCGGTACTGGGGCCGCTTCAAATGTCCCTCAGGACTGTCTTTGCCAATTATCGCAAATTTCATAGTGAGCCTAAGTTCTCTCGCGGAAGACTCAAAGACATGGTTAAAATGTTTAAGATTGGGGATGGTCGTGGGAGGGAGTCAATGAAAGAACAAGAACGGTGTTTAGATTAGAGGGCATCATAAGGCAAGGTTTGTCTCCCGGAATAGCCTCCATTGATTTCATGCCAACTGTGGATCCGGTCCTCGCCGAATTTCCAACAGAGATAGACCAGCCTTCCGTCCAGCAGGTAGGGGAAATCACAAAGCCCTGATTCGATGTCTTTGACGAGGACTCCCCATTCATGAATAGTATGCAGGCTCTCATTGATTTCCTGTATGGCTTGAATATAACGAGGGCCAACCACACTTCCTCCACCCAGGTGAGCTTTCGAGCTAGCCTTTTTTATCTCTTCCTTAGTGTTGATGAGGACAGTTCGTTCCTCCTTGATTATCTGCCAGAGCTGTTCCAGCTGCGGGATTAAGCAATTGGCTTCAGAAAGTGTAAAGATCCTTTCATTATTTTGCGGGTCTTCAAAGGGCTCCATATCGCCGCTGATTCCTTTCTCGTAAGGGACAGTCCAAAGTGTAAAGTCCGGAATTCAACGTATAAATCCAACAATCAGAATCACTGATCTCGAGTGTGAGGCCTTTGGACGGAAAATCTGGAACATTTTCCTGGGTCCCTTGTTTTAAAAGGCAAAAAATACGGTGGAACACGGACTTTTATCATTTAGCATAACCTGCTTTTGGGTGCAATCACGAGGATGAGGCCTTCCGGGAAATCGCCACACTTGACCTAATTCAATTCATTGACTAAGCTAATGCTTAATTCTTTTAATGGTGGCACAATACAGACTATTGACAATGTGCTTGTTTTTAAGATATCTAAATAGATAGACCTTCCGAAAAAACATTGGATTTCAATTCTGCCTGCGTGGCTTCCCGGGTCCACCCAAGCTAAATCAGATCTTTTAAACCAAAGAACGAATCCTAATCAGTAACTCACACTGTGGTTCCCCAGTATCTCTGAATAATCTTCCGACACGACCCAAACAGTACGTCATACAGGGCAACCGCCTAGTCTTATGCCGTTGGATCCCTTTTCGACTTTCACAACCGTGCCAAGCCCAACATGAGGTGAACTTCGCGGCCTCGGGTAAGAGCGTTGGATTTGAATAGAAAGGACATTTGATAATGAATGGAGAACATTATGCATCTTGCTGAATTAAAGCAGAAGTCAATTGGTGAACTGAATGAAATCGCTCGGGATCTCAAAATTGATGGTGCGCCAAATTTACGAAAGCAAGAGTTAATCTTTTCCATTCTCCAAGGACAAACGGAAAAAAATGGTGTCATATTTGGCGAAGGCGTTTTGGAAACGTTGTCAGATGGGTTTGGGTTCCTTCGGGCGCCTGATTCCAACTATTTACCAGGGCCAGATGATATTTATATCTCGCCTTCTCAAATTCGGCGGTTTAACCTTCGAACCGGGGATATTATCTCAGGACAAATTCGGCCTCCCAAAGAAGGGGAGCGGTATTTTGCACTTCTGAAAGTTGAAAAGATTAATTATGATGATCCAGAAGTCCAACGTGACAAAATATTGTTTGATAATCTCACGCCCCTCTACCCTGAAAAGCGAATCGAACTCGAATTTGACTCCGAGGAATATTGCACAAGGGTCATGGAACTGATTACCCCTATTGGAATGGGCCAAAGGGGATTAATTGTGGCCGCACCCAGAACAGGAAAAACCATGCTGCTTCAGGCGGTGGCGCGGGCCATTTTGAGCAACCATCCGGATATCGTCTTGATCGTTTTGTTAATTGACGAACGACCTGAAGAAGTCACAGATTGGCAACGGCAAGTGAAAGCGGCGGAAGTCATTAGTTCAACCTTTGATGAGCCGGCTCAAAGGCATGCTCAAATTGCTGAAATCGTAATGGAAAAAGCCAAGAGACTGGTTGAACATAAACGGGACGTGGTAATCTTGTTAGACAGCATCACGCGATTAGCCCGAGCCTATAACACCATCGCACCACCCAGTGGAAAAGTGTTATCCGGGGGCTTGGATTCCAATGCGCTCCAACGGCCCAAACGATTTTTTGGGGCGGCCCGAAACATAGAGAATGGCGGGAGTCTGACGATTCTGGCCACCGCCCTTGTCGACACAGGGAGTCGAATGGATGATGTGATCTTTGAAGAGTTTAAGGGAACGGGAAATATGGAGGCCCATCTTGATCGTCGGTTGGCCGACAAACGGCTGTTCCCGGCCCTTGATATCAGTCAATCCGGTACCAGGAAAGAGGAACTCTTGGTTGATCGTGATCGTTTGAACAAAATGTGGATCCTCAGGAAAGTCTTGAGCCCGCTGGGCACTATGGAAGCGATGGAATTTCTTATGGATAAAATCGGTGGCACCAAAAACAACCAGGAGTTTTTACAGTCGATGAATCGGTAAAATTGGAAAATGGTTTTTCAGGCTGTTGAAAAATTCTCAAAGGAAATAATTGAGTGATTTGTAACAGGCCTCAAATCCAGGTGGTTCCAAGGATCTGAGCCATGAACCCGAAACTCGAAACCTGAAACCCGAAACGCTCCTGCCGCTGAAAACCTGGAGGAAATTATGAAATCTGGCATTCATCCTACTTATGAACCCGCGACTATTAGTTGCGCATGTGGTATGAAATTTGAGACCCGGACGACAGTTGGCGATATGAAGATCGATATTTGTTCGAGCTGTCATCCTTTCTTTACGGGCACCCAAAAAATTGTTGATGCCGAAGGTCGCGTAGAACGCTTCAAGAAAAAATATGCAAAAACGGCACAGGCCAAATCCAAAGTGTAACGGGTTTGGAGACTTGTCTTTTCTTGATGGACAGGTGCCGTTGCCTTTATGCAGGATGACTGGCGGCCATGATGGCAGAACAGGACAACACCGCAACACAAGAATCAGGATTGGTGGCAAAATGGGAAGCGGTTGCCACTCGATTCGAGACCATCAGTCATCAACTGGCTGACCCTGCTATTCTAGGTCAGCCGTCTCGCCTTGTTTCTTTGAATAAAGAACGGGCCGAGATTGAAGAACCCGCACGGCTGTTTTTTTCCTACCGCGAACTCCTTGAAGAAATCACCGGGACCGAGCGAATGCTTCAGGATGCCGGTCTTGACCCCGAACTCCGCAGTTTAGCGGAAGAAGAACTCCAATCCCTTCGAATTCGCCAAGAAGATCTTGAGAGAACCGCTCTCGACCTCATACATCCGGCGGACACCGGTGATAGGAAAAACACCTTCATCGAAATCCGGGCTGGGGCCGGTGGGCACGAAGCGGCCCTGTTTGCGGGGGACCTGTTTCGAATGTATGTCAAATTTGCGGAAACCAAAGGCCTACAGGCGGAACTGGTCGATGCGCATGAAACGGGTCTTGGCGGATACAAAGAGGTCGTCTTTCTTGTGGAAGGAAAAGGCGCCTATGGGTACTTCAAGCACGAGAGTGGCGTGCACCGTGTTCAACGAGTCCCAACGACTGAAGCCAACGGGCGTATCCATACGTCGACTGTCACCGTCGCCGTCATGCCTGAGGTCGAGGAAGTGGATGTCCAGATTGACCCCAAAGATCTTCGCATTGATACGTTTTGTTCCTCCGGGGCGGGGGGGCAGAGTGTCAATACGACCTATTCGGCCGTTCGCATTACCCATATCCCCACCGGTGTGGTGGTCACCTGCCAGGATGAACGATCGCAACTGAAGAATCGAAATAAAGCCATGAGAACCCTTCGCACGAGAATTGTCGAAGCCGAGCAGGAGAAACAGGATGCCTCTATTGCTCAGAGTCGGCGTTCGCAAGTTGGAACGGGTGATCGGGCTGAAAAGATCCGGACCTACAATTTTCCGCAAAATCGTGTGACCGACCATCGAATTGGGCTCACCCTTCACAAATTAGACCGAGTATTGGAAGGGAACCTCGATGAGCTCATTGCCGCATTGAAAGTCCAATAATCCTTCAGGCCCTCTTCGATCTTTCCCTGATTCCAATTTTCTGTATTAGAATGGAGTGGGCTTTTCTTCGAGGGAAGCCAACTGATGGTATTATTGAATAATGAGGGTGTATAAGTTTCAATAAAAAATACTTCTTATTCGCTATACTCGAAACCCGAAACGGGAACCCAGTCCTGTCCTACCCTGTGGCAAAGGGACCCTCGAAGGGCTAACATTGTGAACATGTCCCTGACCCCCATTCCCTGTGCTCAATTCTTTCGTGAGGCTGTGACGCAGCTTCGGTCTGCGGGCGTGTCCAATGCTGTCAATGAGGCCATGTGGATTCTGGAGCATACCATCGGTCTGACTCGGAAAATGGTTCACGTTGCCCCGGATCAGATTGTTTCGCAGGCAGACCAAAAGCTGGCCCGGAAGCTTCTTGAACGCCGAGCCTCGGGTGAGCCGATTCAATACCTCCTGGGGACCCAGGAATTTTGGGGGTTGGAATTCATGGTCCCCCGCGGAGTTCTCATACCGAGACCGGACTCGGAGGTCCTGATTCATACGGTAATCCCGTATCTGAAAGAATTGTCAAATCCATGGCTCGCCGATGTCGGAACGGGATCCGGATGCCTGGCCGTCGCCTTGGGACGAGAGCTCCCAGGGGCGAAAATTTTAGTAACGGATCGGTCTCTGTTTGCGGTTCAAACGGCCAAGTGTAATGCGATTCGTCACCAGGTAGTCCAACGGATGGAATTTTATGTTGGTGACTTATTATCCCCCTTGTTATCCCGGATGTTAGCAGGTAAAGTGGCGGGAATCGTCGCAAATCTTCCGTATATTGGGCAGGAAGAATGGAATCAACTTCCCAGGGAAGTTCGGCAGTTTGAACCTAGACTGGCATTAGACGGCGGATCAGACGGACTGGTTCCTCATCGTCACTTACTTTCACAAGCAAAGTCTTTTTTAATGCCTCGAGGCGTGATCGTCCTTGAAGTCGGGGTCGGGCAGGCGCAAAAGCTGTGTCAAGAAGTGAGGGATCTGGGGACCTTTCAGGTGCAGGAGATTCGACGTGATTCTTTAGGAATCGAACGGGCGATCTGCTTCAAGCTCAAAACATAAACACTGTTCGGTAGCAACATTGGATCGTATTGTCATTTCGGGAGGATTCCCTTTGAAGGGACAGGTGACCATCGCCGGGGCCAAAAACGCCGCGTTGCCAATTCTCGCGTCGACATTGTTAGGTGGAGGAGATTGCGTGCTCTCGAATCTTCCCCATGTTCGGGATGTGACGACCATGATCAAACTCCTTGGCCTACTCGGAGTGAGAAACCACGTGGAAAAGAATTCGGTGCTCCTGAATGCGTGTGAGGCGACGTCCACGGAGGCCCCCTATGAGCTCGTCAAAACTATGCGGGCCTCGGTGCTGGTATTGGGACCACTCTTGGCGAGGTTTGGGAAAGCCACGGTGTCACTGCCCGGTGGGTGTGCCATAGGAACCCGTTCCGTTAACCTGCATTTAAAAGGGTTAATGGCACTCGGTGCGGATATCCAACTTGAACATGGGTACATCAGGGCACGGGCCTCTCGTTTGAAAGGCAATGAAATTACCCTAGATCTCCCTACCGTCACCGGAACAGAAAACCTGATGATGGCGGGGTGCCTGGCAGAAGGGACCACGGCCATTCACAATGCGGCCAAAGAGCCGGAAATTGTCGATTTGGCCAAGTTTCTCAACAATCGTGGGGGGAAGATCACAGGAGCCGGAACGGATGTGATAGTCATTGAAGGGGTGAAAGAATTGTATGGGGCCGCCCATACGGTGATGCCCGATCGAGTCGAAGCCGGGACCTATTTGATGGCCGCAGCCATCACGGGGGGGGAGGTGTGTGTTGATCAGTGCATTCCGGGCCATTTGCGGTCCGTGCTCAATAAACTGCAAGAAGCGGGATCGATGATTGAAGAGAAAGAAAAGGCGGTGAGGCTGTGCGGTCCCGACCGTCTGAAACCCCTGGAAATCAGGACGATGGTCTACCCGGGATTCCCCACAGACTTGCAAGCACAAATGATGGCCTTGATGTCGGTTGCGGATGGAATCAGTGTGATGTCAGAGACCATCTTTGAGAGCCGATTTCTGCATGTCCCTGAGTTACAGCGAATGGGGGCCTCTATCGAGGTTGATGGCCCACATGCGGTGATTAAGGGGGTGCCGAGGTTGACCGGCGCGCCGGTCATGGCTTCTGATCTTCGCGCGAGTGCTGGATTAGTCTTAGCGGGGTTGGCTGCCGAAGGCCAAACCACGGTTTCAAGGGTCTACCACCTGGATAGAGGATATGAACGATTGGAAGAAAAACTTCAAGCCTTGGGAGGGGCGGTCCAACGGGTAGCCGATTCGGTATGAGCGAGACGATCACGATGGCCTTATCCAAGGGTACGTTGATGGGACCGACGTTGGCCTTGTTGCAGCGAGCCGGGTATGGCTCGCATACGATTGATGGCCAAAGCCGTCGCCTGGTCCTGGAGTGTCCCGAACACGGTCAAACTCTCCTGATCGTGCGGCCCAGCGATGTCCCGACCTATGTCGAGTATGGGGCCGCCGATGTTGGAGTCGTGGGGAAAGATTTGTTATTAGAACAAAATCCGAATGTCTATGAACCGGTCGACTTACGAATTGGAATTTGTAAGCTGGTCGTCGCGATGCCAAAAGGGAAACGCTTTCCTCGACGGTTGTCGTCAAAAATTCGTGTCGCCACCAAATATCCCAACATGACTGAACGGTATTTCAATCAGCAAGGCATCCCCGTGGAAATTATCAAATTGTATGGGTCCATTGAGTTGGCTCCGCTGGTTGGACTTGCTGAGCGTATCGTCGATCTTGTATCCACGGGGCGCACGCTCAAGGCCCACAATCTGGTAGAAACGGAGGTCATTGCTTGGTCGTCTGCTCGACTGATCGTCAATCGGGCGAGTTTGAAAATGAAGCATCGAGTGATCACCGAATTGATTCAGCGTCTGAAATCTAACCGGCCTCAGGATACGGTCCGAGAGATGGAACCATGAAAATTGTGTCTTCACAGAACCGGAACTTTACTCAAGTGCTCCGAAAAGTGCGGAATCGATCCTCTCTTCAGAATGCACAGGTTGAGAAAAGCGTGAAAGGCATCCTTCGAACTGTCGAAAAAGGTGGGGATGCCGCTGTGGCCCGGTATGCCTTGAAATTTGATCGGATTCGTCTCAAACCACAGCAATTTCGGGTGATGCCGGACGAGATCAAATCGGCGCATGCCCACATCCGAAAAGAAGAAGGTGATGCCCTACGATTTGCGGGGGATCGGATCCGGTCATTTCATGATCGGCAACGAACTTCCACCTGGATGTATCAGGATCGCAATTCCCGCTTGGGTCAAATGGTGACACCGCTCGATGCGGTGGGGGTCTATGTTCCTGGAGGGAAAGCGCTCTATCCGTCGTCGGTGTTGATGAATGCGATTCCTGCCAAAGTCGCCGGGGTGAAGCGGGTGGTCATGTGTACCCCCACTTCAACAGGCCAAGTGAATCCGTATCTCCTGGTGGCTGCAGAAATTGCCGGTGTCGATGAGATCTATCGGATTGGTGGAGTGCATGGGGTGGCCGCGCTGGCGTTTGGAACAAAAACCATCCCACGTGTTGATAAGATTGTGGGACCAGGAAATCTGTACGTCGCGACTGCGAAACGCCTGGTCTATGGGCAGGTGGATATTGATATGATCGCAGGTCCCAGCGAGTTGCTGGTCATCGCCGATGAGACGAGTCCGCCCTCTCAGGTTGCTGCCGATTTGCTGTGTGAAGCGGAACATGATGAGGAGGCGAGAGTCTATCTTGTGACGACGTCCCATCAGCTGGCCCAAAACGTGGTAACTGAAATCAAGCACCAGCTGTTGCAATTAGGGCGCCAACGAATTGCCTCCAAATCCATCAAGCGGCATGCCGTGGCGTTTGTTGTCCCAAGTCTCGATGAGGCGTTTGATCTTTCCAACCAGATTGCCCCAGAACATGTCGCGGTGAACCTCGAACGGGCCATCGAATTTGTTCACTGTTTACGGCATGCCGGCGCCATATTTTTGGGTCGATATACCCCTCCCGCGGTGGCCGATTATGTCGCTGGTCCGAACCATGTGCTGCCCACGGGTGGAACGGCTCGGTTTTTCTCAACCTTATCACTGGATGATTATGTCAAAAAAAGCAACATTGTGTCATATTCCGAAGAGGATCTTTGGTCAGTGAAGGAACATGTCATGCGTTTCTCTGAAATGGAGGGGTTGGATGCCCATGGTAAATCAATGGAGAGCCGGTGGAAATGAAAATATCAAAAGAACATCGAGTGGCGACCGTTGAACGAGTGACCTCGGAAACTTCCATTCGCGCGACGTGGAAGTTAGATGGAAATGGTCAGAGCGAGATACAGACGACCATTCCCTTTGTCGATCACATGCTTATTCTTCTGGCCAAACATGGCTTTTTTGATTTAACCGTAAACGCCAAGGGGGATACCGATATCGATGATCACCACACGGTTGAAGATATCGGGATTGTGCTCGGAGTCGCCCTGGCGAATGCGCTGGAAGGCAAAGAGGGCGTGGCTCGGTTTGGATGGTCGAGTGTTCCGTTAGATGAAACATTAACTCAAGTGACCGTGGATCTCAGCGGGCGGCCGTATTTGGTCTATCATGTGGATCTTCCTTCCCGAATGATCAAATCGTTTGATCTTGGGCTCTTTGAAGATTTTTTCCAAGCCTTTGTGAACCATGGCGGGTTGAACCTCCACATTAATCTTTTGTACGGACGAAATCCCCACCATATCCTAGAGTCGATATTTAAAGGGTTAGCCAAAGCGTTGGAGCAAGCTACCCGTCTTGATCAACGAATTTCCGGAGTCTTATCAACGAAGGGATCCCTTTAAAGAATGAAAGGAAGGAGCGGGTCAATGACCCAACAAGGGGAAAAGCGGTGATTGCGATTATCGATTATGGAATGGGCAACCTTCGCAGTGTCCAAAAAGCCTTCGAACGGGTGGGGCACCAGGCCGTGGTGACTCGGAATTCGGCAGAAATTGACAGGGCTACCCGGGTAGTCTTACCAGGAGTGGGCGCGTTCGGCGATTGCATGGACAATCTGACGCGGTATGGTTTAGTCGAACCCATTCGACGAGCGGTTTCCCAGGGAAAGCCGTTTCTTGGCATTTGCTTAGGCTTGCAATTGCTATTCACAGAAAGTGAAGAGTTTGGGACCCATAAGGGCCTCAATATCCTTCAGGGGAAAATCCGACGATTTCCTTCGTTTCCGGATTCCGAAGCGACCCTGAAGGTTCCGCACATGGGATGGAACACGATTTCCATTCGTCAGCCGGCGCCACTCCTCGACGGCATTGACTCAGGGAGTCATTGGTATTTCGTCCATTCGTTTTATGTCCAGCCTGACGATCCTGCCGTGACCTGTACCGTCACGGACTATGGGATGCCCTTTGTTTCCAGTATTTGGAAAGACAATATCTTCGCTTCCCAGTTTCATCCTGAAAAAAGTCAACAAGTAGGATTACAGCTCTTTTTCAATTTTGGAAATTGGCAGTGAGTTATTGGCGTACCTATCCTCTCTCAAACGCATTTGCGAGCCAATGGGGTCGTTGTTGTGTGTCTGCAAGCCTGATGACGGTCAGTCTGCTGGTCATGGCCTGTGTGCCTCCCAAGGTGAACACCCAATCGGCACCTAGCTTTGATCCCTACACGATCAGGAAGCTGGTGATCTTTCCGTTCCAAGCCCTTCAGACACCTCAACGAACCGCTGGCGCGGGATCCCAATACCCGGAAGCTCCGAGCGAGGTCCGGACGCAATTTATCCTTCCAGGGGAAGGAGCGTTGCGTGGAACGGAAGGAACAACAGAAGCCATGCGGGTGTCGGAAGCGGCCGCCAAACGGATCACCAGTATGGTGTATGCCAATTTGCAGGGCCGACCGGGTGTAAGGATTGTCTCAGCCTTTGAAGTGGCTCAAGCCTTTTCGGACCAGGGAAAGCGGGACCCATCCTTGGGATGGCGTGATCAGGTGACCCAACTTGGTAAGAGTCTTGAGGCCGATGCGGTTCTAATCGGATTAGTGAGGGTGTACCGTGAGCGAAAGGGGTCGAAAATTGCCGCAACACCTGCTGTGGTTGGGTTTGAAACCCATTTAATTGATTCCTCCAGCGGAAAGGTGTTGTGGTCCGGAACGTTCTATGATGAACAGAAGCCACTCAATCAAGATGCCATAGGATTTTGGGAACGAAAGGGGATGTATATTACAGCGGATGAGTTGGCTCGAACCGGTGTGGAAAAAATGATGGAGGACTTCCCGGTAGGCCGCTAAGGAGACATTCTTTTCTTTAAACTCGAAACCCAGAACCCGAAACGACAGCCATGCTGATCATTCCTGCCATTGATTTAAAGAATGGGCGTTGTGTGAGACTTCGCCAGGGAGACATGAATCAGGAAACTCAATATTCCGATGACCCCCCGGCTATGGCACTTCGCTGGCAGACCCTCGGTGCCCAATTTCTGCATGTCGTCGATCTTGACGGCGCCGTTGAGGGTGTTCCAAAACATATCGCGCAGGTCGAGAGGATAGCTCATGCCCTTTCGATTCCCATTCAGGTTGGAGGTGGAATCCGTACATTGGACACCATACGTCAGTACCTTTCCGCGGGAGTAAAGCGTGTGGTGTTGGGGACGGCTGCGTTAGAAAATACGGATTTGATTGGGAGTGCCTGTCAGGAGTTTCCCGGAAAAATTTTGCTGGGAATTGATTCCCGACATGGTCAAGTAGCCGTGCGCGGGTGGAAAGACGTTTCCCAAATCTCTCCCGGCCCCTTAATCCAATCATTTTCCCAGTACCCTCTTGGTGGTGTGATTTTTACCGATATTAGTCGGGACGGCATGCTGACCGGTCCGAACCTCGAGGCATTGAAGACGATGGCCTCACTGTCGCCCTTTCCGCTCATCGCTTCGGGGGGGGTGACCAAAGTTTCAGATATTCAAGCCATTGGACGTCTCGGACCGAAGATCACGGGCATTATTATTGGAAAAGCCCTCTATGAAGGGTCCGTTGATTTAAGCACCGCGATCCAAGTGGCGCAATCCTCTCTCCCGAAGAGTTCCCCGTGCTAACCAAACGGATCATTCCCTGCTTAGATGTCAAGGATGGCCGAATCGTCAAGGGCGTGTCCTTTGTGAACCTCCGCGACGCTGGGGATCCCGTCGAAGTGGCCAAAATCTATGACGAGGCAGGAGCCGACGAACTCTGTTTTTTGGACATCACCGCGTCGTCCGATCACCGTGATACGATCGTTGAGGTGGTTGCTCGAACGGCGGAACAAGTGTTTATGCCCTTGACGGTCGGAGGGGGCGTGAGGACACTCGAGGATATTCGTCGTCTGCTTGAAGCGGGCGCGGACAAAGTCAGCATCAATACGGCCGCCGTGAAAGATCCCGATTTCGTGAAGGCCGCTGCCAAACGATTTGGATCTCAATGTATTGTTGTGGCGATTGATGCGAAACAGCGGACCCATCCCGTGGCGATGGATCAGGAATTGGGATGGGAAGTCTATACGCATGGAGGTCGCCACCCAACCGGGCTGGATGCCGTTCGGTGGGCCTGTCGGATGACCGACTATGGGGCCGGGGAAATCCTCTTGACGAGCATGGATCAGGATGGCCAAAAAGGTGGATATGATTTGCCTTTGACGGCTTCGGTCTCGGAAGCCGTCCCGATTCCAGTTATTGCGTCAGGGGGGGCAGGAACCCTGGCCCACCTGTACGAAGCGTTGACCCTTGGTAAGGCTGATGCTGTTCTCGCTGCGTCGATTTTTCATTACAAAACCTATTCTATTTCCGAAGCTAAGGATTATTTGGCTCAACAGGGTATCGCGATAAGACAGGTGAAGGCGTGTCATAATCCTACGGGAGCCCAGGCATGAGTGAATCGCCACTCACAGGACAACTCCAATTTGATGAACATGAATTAATACCTTCCATTGTTCAGGATTGGCGGGATGGGACCGTTTTGATGATGGCCTTTATGAATGAGGAAGCGCTGCGGCAAACCCTTCATACTCAACGGGTGCATTTTTGGAGTCGATCCCGCCAACGATTATGGAAAAAGGGTGAAACTTCCGGACACGAATTGATCGTCAAGAAGCTCTATGTCGATTGTGATCGAGATGTCCTCCTGGTCAAAGCCGAGCCAATTGGACCAACCTGCCATACAGAACGGCGATCCTGTTTTTTTACCGAAATGCGAGAGGACCTTCCTCGTGAGCCAGGCGAGACCACGGAAGCATGGGGAGGAATATTTGAACGACTGTATGAGATGGCCGTAAACCGAAAACAACATCCCCAAACAGGATCCTATGTCTCAAAACTGATGGAAGGAGGACTGGATCGAATACTCAAAAAGGTGATTGAGGAATCTGGGGAAGTTTCTCTTGCCGCCAAAAACGAAGATGCTCATGAAATTGTGTATGAAATTGCAGATCTTTGGTTTCATTCGCTTGTTCTGCTAGGCTACGTTGGTATATCCCCACAAGAAGTTTATCGGGAATTAGGTGGACGGTTTGGGAAGACCGGAACCCGATCGAAGGAGAAGGAGCGCACCGATGAGTGACTGCCTTTTTTGTCGGATTGTGAATAAAACCGTTCCTTCTCGTCAGGTATACGAAGATGATCGGTGCCTAGCCTTTGAAGATATTAATCCGCAAGCCCGTGTGCATATCTTGGTCATTCCCAAACGACATCTGTCGTCCTTGGCCGATGTGCAAGAGTCTGATGGACCTCTAATCGGTCACCTGATGATGATCTGTGCGAAAATGGCCAAAGAGAAGGGAATTGAAGAATCGGGATACCGGGTGGTGGCGAATACCGGGGCGGAGGCAGGACAAACCGTTTTTCATTTACATTTTCATGTGCTAGGCGGTCGGGTATTTGAATGGCCGCCGGGATAAAAACACGTTTCGGGTTTCGAGTAGGAATATGAAAAATTTGGGTTTCGGGTTTCGAAGAGAATAAGAAAAATTCGAGTTTCGCGTTTCGGGAAAGACTAGGAACGTTTCGGGTTTCAAGTATCACGTGAAGAAAAAAATGAGTCTCCACATTTGGCAACCTATGAAGTGAGAGTAAAATTTTTAGCGTTCAGTTGACATTAATTTCTCTACTTGGTAAGACCAGACATCCACTCAATGGGGGGGGAAGAACTTGTCGTCAATTGGAAAAGGTATTCCTCCAGAAATTCTTCAGCAGATCCGGGACCGAATCGATATCGTCGATATCGTGTCTCGTTATGTGTCCCTATCCAAAGCAGGTCAAAACTTAAAAGGCCTGTGTCCCTTCCATTCTGAAAAGACTCCCTCGTTTTCCGTCAGTCCCACTCGGCAAATGTTTCACTGCTTTGGTTGTGGTGTGGGTGGTGATGCCATTGCCTTTTTGATGAATCGTGAAGGATTGGGCTTTTTAGAAGTGGTGTCTGAGCTTGCTCAGCAAGCAGGCGTGTCGATTCCAAAGCCAAATCAAGGTAATGCGGACTACCGTTCCTCCTCGGAGCGGGAACGCTATGAACAAATGTATGCGGTAGCCGCATCCTGGTTTCAACAGAATCTGAACACGGCGGAAGTCGGAAATAAAGCACGTGTATACCTGAAAAATCGTGGAATCGCCTCACCGGTCATCGAGGAGTTTGGGATTGGGTATGCCGAAGACCAATGGAACGGCCTTTCGATGCATCTGGAAAAAAGGGGATTCAGACAAGAGGAAGTCGTTCGATCCGGGTTGGTGATCACCAAAGAAAATACTGCCCAAAGTCGTCATCAACGATATCCCTACTACGACCGGTTCCGTGATCGCATAATATTTCCCATTACGAATTCCCGCGATCGAATTGTGGCGTTTGGCGGAAGAAGCCTCAATGATCAAAGCACACCGAAATATTTGAATTCTCCTGAAACATCTTTTTTTTCCAAAGGGCGGATGCTGTATGGCTTGGGGAAAGCCAGAAAAGCTGCCAGTCACCTTGATCGGCTGTTTCTTGTGGAAGGGTATTTTGATGTGATCGCCCTGTGCCAGGCGGGTGTTCAGAATGTCGTCGCGCCTTTAGGGACTGCGATGACATCCGACCATGTTCAGATAATTCGACGAATAGCCAAAACGGTAGTCTTATTGTTTGATGGCGATGCGGCGGGAGTGAACGCGGCCTTACGAACGCTGGATCTTTTCCTGAATACCGGCTTGACGGTCAATGTCATGGTGCTACCCAAGGGTGACGATCCGGATACCTATATTCGTCGTCAAGGGGTAGAGGACTTTATGGAATTAGAGTCACGCGCGTCTCCGCTTTTAGACTTTGCCGTGGCGGCTTGCCTTGATCAGCATAGAGGAGACTCTATTGCGGAACGGATCCGACGGGTGGATGAAGTCCTTCGCATCATTCAGAAAACGTCAAATCCAGTGGAAAAAGCGGAGTATATTGGATTGGTTTCAGACCGCTTGGGAATTTCTCAACATGTGCTAATGGAGCGTTTTCCAACCTTGTCGTCCCCTTCTTCTCGTCGTGTCAAGGGAAAAACTGGAGAGCCTGTTCGGGATCTTCGTAGTACGGTGCCCAAAGGCAGCCCGGAAGAACGGGATTTGATCATCCTTCTTTTACACGAGAAGCTCGATCCACAATATTTTCAGCAATTACAGAGTCACATGTTTCAGGAGCCGCCGTATCGTCGGATTATAGAGATGGCGCTGGGCCAGATAGGGGATGAGGGCTCTTTTGATTTTGAGGGGTTTCGGACCGAAGTGTTCAACAATGAGCACATGGCTCCGGTCGTTGCCCATCTGACCCTCCGGGAGGTCACTTTTGATAATGCATCCGATCATGCGAAAGGATGTCTGGACGTGTTGAAGAGAAAGCAACTGAAGAGGGCCCTCGACGAACTCATTGTCAAACTCCGCCTGGCGGAGCAGGAGCAGCGGAAGGAAGACATCGATCGCCTCATTCTTGAGATTGATCGGATTCGCGATCAAAAAGCGATGTTGGTGGTTTCCTGATATTCAGCATTCAAAGGTAATGGGAATGGCTAAAAGTGAGTTACAGGGAAAGGTGAAGCGACCGGTAGCTTTGGTCAAAGAAAAAGAACCTTCCGCCCACAGTGACTTGAGTCATTCACTTCAATCGAAAAAAAAGTCTTCGAAACAACTAAACCCCTTGTTGGAAACCGTTGAGGAAAAGGGTATGGACATGACGGGGTCAGCCGAGCAGAAGGTCCAACAGCAGGAGATTGGGGATCCGAATGGTAAACCTGATGAGGCCATCGTTGATTTGGAAGGTAGGCTGGAAAAGGCAGAACGGGACTCACCGGCTGATCAGCCTGTTGACCTGAGTTCCATCGATGATCCCCTTCGGCTTTATTTAAGGGAAATGGGGAATGTCGGATTGTTGAATCGGGAAGGAGAAATTGGTTTAGCAAAGAAAATTGAAGAAGCGAGGCAGGAATTAGCTTCGGCGGTGTTTGGTATGCCAATGACCGTTCTCTCTGTGCTTTCTCTCCGCGAACGACTCATTCACCAAGAACTACGTGCCAGAGACATTGTCATGTCTCGGGAAGGAACGGAGGAGGAGGGTTTAGATGATGATCTGCTTGCCCCGGATGATGAAGAATTTCGGGAACAGACTCTAGGAGAGCTCGACAAAATTCATAAATTAGCCAAACCGTTTTTGGCGAGCGTGACGAAACGGCGGTCCACCCGTGATGGGGATGAAGGGGCTTCAGGAAAAGTCGATAAATCCTTGGAAGCCCTTAAAGTTCAACTCATTGAGCGGATTTCATCATTGAACTTACATCCCACGATTTTGGAGTCCCTACTCCAGCACATAAAAGACGTGGCCGTCCAAGCCGAACAATCCGAGCATATCCTTCAAAATTGTTGTAGACGGTTGGGCCTCTCGAAACACGATGGCATGGTTGTTCTTCGGCGCATGATTAGAAGTCCTCAAAGATTTCTGGCTGCTCAACAAAAAGGAGATTGTTCAGAAGAAACCCTCGGACATCTCCAAGAAACCGCAACCGAAGCCTATGCAACTCTGCGGACCATTGAGGATCAGGTGGCGTTGGTTCCAGCCAAACACCTCCGTCACACTCACCTTGCCATTAGACGTGCAGAGGAAAAAATGAATAACGGGAAGGCGTCGCTTATCGAAGCCAATTTACGCCTCGTCGTCAGTATTGCGAAGCGGTATACCAATCGAGGGTTACAATTTTTGGACCTCATTCAGGAGGGCAATATTGGACTCATGAAGGCCGTGGAAAAATTTGAATACCGACGAGGGTATAAATTTAGTACCTATGCCACCTGGTGGATTCGGCAAGCCATCACCAGAGCCATTGCAGACCAAGCAAGGACAATTCGAATACCGGTTCATATGATCGAAACCATTAATAAACTGGTCAGAACCTCAAGGCATCTTGTTCAACGATTGGGACGTGAGCCCACTCCGGAAGAAATTGGAGAAAGAATGGGGCTTCCATTGGATAAGGTGAGAAAGATTTTGCGAATCGCCAGGGAACCGATTTCACTCGAGACTCCAATTGGTGAAGAAGAAGATAGCCATCTTGGTGATTTTATTGAAGATAAAACCGTGGGATCTCCCTTGGAGGCCGCAGTACGGTTTGATATGCAACGTCAAATTTCTGGGGCCTTGGGGTCTCTCACTCCCCGTGAAGAAATCGTTCTGCGAAAGCGATTCGGGATTGGTGAAGGTAACGATCATACCCTGGAAGAAGTTGGTCAGGACTTTGAAGTGACCCGTGAGCGAATTCGGCAAATAGAAGCGAAAGCTCTGAGAAAGTTACGCCATCCGAGCCGTAGCAAAAAATTGAGAACATTTGCGTAAAATGGGTCGGACTCGGTACAGTAGTTGGATGGAGATCGTAGCAAGATGACCCCAAGGGTCAAGGGGATTATAACCATGAGGGTGTCGGGGCCCATAGCTCAGGTGGTTAGAGCGGCTGACTCATAATCAGTTGGTCCTAGGTTCAAGTCCTAGTGGGCCCACCAGCCTTCGCCAAGGCTTCGGCTGGCAGGCCAGCTAGGTTGGAAAGTAGGCGACTGGATAACTAAGGATTCTGGATATCGGAGCGAAGGCTGCCAGCAGGCATATATAAAAAAAAAGACCAAATCATAGCATGTATCCTATAGCGATGAAGTACCTATTCCTTCCACTGAGGTTCCGTTGAACCCTCAACTCCAATTCCTCATTGAACTGCAGAAATTTGATCTTCGGATCTTCGAAATTCAAGAGCAACAACAACATATTCCCGAACTGATTAAGACCGCCCAGGCTCCCTCTTTGGAACTGGCGCATCGTTTGAAAATACTAAAGGATGCAGGTGAGGCGTTAACGAAGGAACGCAGGAGTTCTGAACAGGAACTCTCGGTTCAAGAGGAACACATTCACAAGATTCGAGGTCGTCTGAACGAGTTGAAAACCAACAAAGAGTATCAAGCGCATCTGTTTGAGATAGAATTGGCGAGGAAAAAGAAAGATCTGTTGGAAGAAGCGGTTCTCTCCGTCCTTGAACGGATTGAACAAAATGAAAAGGAAGCCAAGGAGTTGGAAGAAAATCTTCGGGAAGCTGAAGAAAAATTCAACCGTGAAAAAGTGCAATTAGAAACTCAAGTGAACACTCTGAACCAGGAGCTTTCGGAGCTGGAACGCCAACATCAAGAACATGCCCAACTAATGGATGCCAAGATTCTGGCTCGATATTCCAAGCTCAAAACTGCACGAAAGGGGTTTGCCGTCGCTCAGGTTCGAAATGGCACCTGTTCCGGATGCCGTCTGCAAATTCCTCCCCAGCTGATTGCCGAAGTGAAAAGGGGTGACGAATTACTGAACTGTTCCTACTGCCATCGAATTCTGTATTGGGAACCTCCCAGCGATAAATCCACCTGGACGGAAACCTCCCAAGTTGACCTTGAACGGGTCGACGAATTACGGTAACGGACCACACCCTACCATTCCTTCTCTGTAGTTGCGCTATCTCATAGCGCCTCTTTGGGGCAGCACCTGCCTGCAGGAAGCCGCCTCGGCGGAGGCTGGTAGGATGCTGCAACTACATTTCTTAAATTTCATGATTCGATATTCCCTGTTCGATATTGGATATTGAATTCTGGAGGAGGTAGGAAAATGTCCAATATCCAATCAAGAATATCCAATTTCGAAGGGAGGAAACAGCAGAGAAACCACTTTCCCCCGTTTTGATTCGACATGCCTTGTTCCATTTTGGATATTGATTTCCAGGCTTCCCTATGTCGCCACGCGACTGGAAATGGCGATGAATATACTTAGGTTAAAAAACTTATCGTGGAGGTATTCCCTTCCCTTCGGTTGCTTGCATTGCCTTCCCGGGGGATTTATGATGATAACCGGTGTGCTGGAGTGGAGGGGGTGATCGCTCACTGGTGAAAGTGAGAGGAAAGTCCGGACTCCATCGGGCAAGGTGCTGGGTAACACCCAGGCGGAGTGATCCGACACCGGCGCCACAGAAAACAAACCGCCGACGGGATGGGCTTTGCTTGTCAAGGCTCACCCCAGGTAAGGGTGAAACGGTGGGGTAAGAGCCTACCGCACCTGTGGTGACACAGGTGGCAGGGTAAGCGTCACCTGGAGCAAGACCAAATAGGAGAACGATCCAACGGATCCTTTTTGAACCAGAGACAGATTGACTGGGGCTGAAGGCGGCCGTTGGGGGAGGCTGGCCCAGCCGAGGTTCTCGGGTAGGTCGCTAGAAGCCTAAGGTAACTTAGGTTCCAGAGAAATGATCACCTCCGCAGGAATGTCGTTTCCGGCGGGACAGAATCCGGCTTATACCTCCACTCCACCACCGCCCATTCCTTTTCTTCCATGCTTCCTTCAGAGTGCTCCCGAGGTTTGTGAGGGTCAAAATAGGTCCGGAAAGGGCTGTTTGACTCGCATTTTATACCGTTGCTAGAATGGCTCTCTGGTTAGCGAGTGAAGCCCCATATTTCGCATTGAAACGCCTGAGAAAAAGCACGAGTTTTTTCCCTACGAAATAGACCTACCACACACAGGCCATTTCAATTCATGTTCGTCCCCATCGTCTAGCCTGGCCTAGGACGCCGGCCTTTCAAGCCGGCAACACGGGTTCAAATCCCGTTGGGGACGCCACCGAGGTTGGAACAAGGTCACCTGGCAAGAGCTTCTCAAAAGTCCCTTGTCCGGTGACTTTGTCTCCGACCCTTCTGACTGCCTTCACCGGATGACATTCTTATTCTCCAACCATCATGTTCCTAGGACTGTGACAAGCTTGAGGAATGTGGCGTTGTAATAAGCTTTTCATATCCGTAATACGACAAACTTAGATATGAATCACTCCCCCATAGACTATCAACCCTCAAGCGACAAAGCGTTACGTGCTCGAGTCAAGCTGTTTGGAACTCTTCTGGGCGAGGTACTGCGTGACCATGCCGGCGTTCCGGTTTTCTCGACGGTTGAAACATTACGCAAGGGATACATCAGCTTGCGTAGAAAAGAAACTCCTATGAAACGCCGGAGATTGAAACGGGTCATTGAGAGAATAGACGAATCAACACTTGAGCAAGTGGTCCGGGCATTTCATTCCTACTTCAGCCTAGCCAACATTGCGGAGGAGTCGTTCAAGCACCGGCAGCGCCGAAAACAAATTCGTGCAGGCAAGCAATTGTGGAAGGGATCATTTGGGAACACCATTCAAGAATTTCACCAGCGCGGGGTATCTGCTCAAGAATTACAGCGATTGCTCGACGAGCTTCGCTACGTTCCCGTTTTTACAGCCCATCCGACAGAGATAAAACATCCAAACATTCTTGAAACCCTCCAACGCCTCTTTGCATTCGAGGAAGAGTTGGATAATACGCAACTCGGCCGGTATGAACGAACCCACATCATGGAGTGTTTGAAAACCAACGTCCAAATTTTGTGGAAGACCGAAGAAGGGCGGGTGAGAAAGCCCAGTGTTGAAGATGAAATACGAATTGGATTGTATTATTTTCGCACTTCTCTTTTTGCCGCCATTCCTGTGATGTATCGTAAACTAGAGGAATCAATAAACCGGGTGTATGCCGACGGGGCTCACCACGAATCCCTTCAAGTACCGAGTTTTTTACGATTTGGGTCCTGGATTGGCGGAGATCGTGACGGCAATCCCAATGTGACCCCTGATGTGACTCGATTTGCCGTTCGATTACAGGCCAGGACTGTCTTAAGAGAATACCTTCGACGGGTCAAAGCCCTAGTTCATTTTCTCACCCACTCCGATAGATGGGTGACCCCCTCTACGGAATTTCTGGCATCCCTGAATCGAGACCAACCTCTCGCTCTCAAAGTCTTTGCACACAACCCACATCTCTATCGCCATGAGCCCTATTGCCGAAAACTTGTGATTATGCGGCATCGATTACAAGAGCATCTCCGATTGGTAGACAACCGTCTTTCCGAAAAGAATGGCAGACCGTCGGAGCATGCCTATTCGTCAGAAACGGCTTTTCTTGCCGACCTGTATCTGATTCGAGACTCTCTCCAATTCCATGGTGATGGGAATATTGCCGATGGAGCACTTAAAGATCTTATTCGGCTGGTTGAGACATTTGGATTTTTTTTGGCCCCCTTGGACCTTCGCGAGGAATCGAGTCGCCATACGTCGGCCGTTAATGAAATTCTCACGAGTCTTGGAAGAAGAGAGGATTATCTGACCCTTCATGAGGAACAAAAGCTTCAAGTTCTGGGAGAGATGCTTTTGAAATCAGCCGGTTCTCCCTTACCCGACTCTCTCAGTGAGGAAACACAGAAGACTCTCGAAGTGTTCAAGGTCATGAGCGAAATGCGTGAGGAAGTCAGCCAACAGGTTTTTGGTAGTTATGTCATTTCCATGACCCATCACGCCAGTCACGTGTTGGAAGTGGCATGGCTTGCGAAACTCCTGGGCCTTCTCGGACGAACTGATGCCGGAGAGTGGCATTGTCAAATCCGTATCGTGCCGTTATTCGAAACCATTGATGATCTTATTCGTTGCCAATCGATCATGCAGACCCTATTCGATCAACGATTGTATCGGGACCTGCTTCGCTGTACTGGGAATATTCAAGAAGTGATGCTGGGGTATTCGGATTCGTGCAAAGATGGCGGCATCTTGGCCTCCTCCTGGAACCTGTACCAAGCCCAGCACCAGATAATCGAGTTAGCGAAGCAGTATGGAATCCACTGTCGCCTATTTCATGGCAGAGGGGGCACGGTTGGTCGTGGTGGAGGACCCACCCACGAAGCCATACTCGCTCAACCCGAAGGGACGGTTCACGGTCAAATCAAATTTACTGAACAGGGAGAAGTCCTCTCACACAAATATTCGAATATCGATACGGCGATTTATGAATTGACCATGGGTATCACGGGTCTCATGAAAGCGAGTGCCCATGTCATTGAAGGCCTTTCATATGACCGGCACCAGGGGCAGGAGATTCTGACGGAGCTCTCCCGTATGAGTGAACAATGCTATCGGGAATTAACGGAACAGACCGAAGGGTTTTTTGACTATTTCTATGATGTGACACCCGTCAGCCAAATCGGACAATTAAATATTGGTTCCCGGCCTTCTCATCGAAATCCTGTCGCACGAGGGAAAGATTCGATTCGGGCCATTCCTTGGGTTTTTGGTTGGGCGCAAGCCCGGCACACGTTGCCTGGTTGGTATGGCTTGGGGACTGCTCTAGAAAAATGGCGTGCTCACGATCCCGCACGATTAGCCATGTTACAAACCCTTAATAGCCAATGGCCGTTTTTTCGTGCGTTACTCAGCAACGCTCAAATGGTGTTGGCCAAAACTGACATGAGAATTTCGGGGAAATACGCACAGTTGTCTCAAAACTCCAAGCAGGGAGAACACATTTATGGAATGATCAAGGAAGAATATGAGCGGACGGTGAGGCAAATACTAGACGTAATCGGATCCGATACGTTGCTGAAGGACGATATCCCCTTAGCGCTTTCCATTTCACGTCGCAATCCCTATCTAGATCCTTTGAATGAAATTCAAATCACCTTGCTGCGACGTCTGAAGGCAGCCTCCAACGATAAAAAGCCCCGACACATGCATCGCATCATTTTGCTCCGTAGCATCAATGCCATTGCGGCAGGTTTGCAAAATACCGGGTAGCCAATCGTTTTTTCATTCCAATTGAATCTCCTGAATCTCCCCAAAGCCCGCGACCCTCATACCGCTTGTCGTTCGAAATGACTGAGGGGCTTGCACGTTTGAAACATGCGAAAAGAGTCAATTGACCCTTGATGATCTCTTAGTTAAATTTGAGATTCAACCCAAGGCGCGTTTTCATTTTCTCCAAGATGGCCCATGTGTTTTGGTGAACGCGGACATGAATTGAGCAAATCTAGAGCGGAGGGGGTATGCGCCAGTGATTGTCAAACCGAAAATCCCATGGATTCAAGTTCTTTTTCACATCAAAGGAAGCAGTTTCGAGGAGACATGGCCCCGCATTTTGATGGCTACAATCATCGCCATCGTCGTGACCTTCATCGAGATTCGGTACGGACTGCAAGAGTATACCCTCACGACGACCCCCTTTACCTTAATCGGTGTCGCGCTTGGCATCTTCCTTGGGTTTCGCAACAATGCTTCCTATGACCGCTTTTGGGAAGCGCGAATATTGTGGGGCTCTCTTATCAACACCTCACGGAGCTTGGCCCGACAAGCGTATTCGTTAACCTTTGATAAGACGAACTCTCTAGAGCTGAACCTTTTTCGTGAAGCGTTTGTGAAACGCGTGATCGCTTTTGGTCATGCCTTCCGGCATCATTTAAGAGACTCCGATCCAATTTCAGACATTACAAAATTTCTGGCACCCGATGATCTTTCGGAGGTAAAGAATTCGACTCACCGCCCACTATTTATTCTGCAACAACTCGGGCGTGATCTCGCCAAAGCGAAGGAAAAAAGTTGGCTTCCAGAAATTAATGTTCTGGCCATCGACGGGCAACTGGTCGAGCTGGCGAACATTCTTGGCGCGTGCGAAAGAATCAAAAACACTCCCATTCCCTTTACCTATACCGTCTTAATCCACCGCATTGTGGCCTTCTACTGCTTTTTCCTTCCGTTCGGCCTTATCGACACGGCAGGTGCCATGACGCCGTTTGTCGTTTTCTTGATCTCCCATGCGTTTTTTGGCTTGGACGCCATTGGTGACGAAATCGCCGAACCTTTTGACATGCTCCCCAATAATCTAGCCCTCTCAGCTATGTCCCGGACTATCGAAATCAACCTCTTGGAACTCATCAACGATCCGAACCGGCCGGAACCTGAAGCGCCGATTGACGGAATTTTACTCTAATTCGAAGGAGGGCCCCTCAGCGCATGGCCAGGAGGCATGGAGTTCGATAGATCAAAAGGGATTGGTAGAGAACTGGCTTTGATTTTTGTGGGTCTTGGGCTGCGTGAGGTTGCCCTAAAACTGACAGGGGCTTACTCTTTATTAGCGGACCCCGGATTTGATTTTAGTGATAAGGGCTTAAGTTTGTTAGATCTAATTCGTATTAACTAATAGGCCAAAAAAAATCAGATTGATTCATTAATTAGGTGTTAGGTAAAGTGTAGAGGGGTTCCATAACTTGGCAACGGAACAAAACACTTGAATTTGAAAGGAATTGAGTTTTTTCCAACTGTCTCCAGGAAACGTTAGGGATGCCATAGGAGAAGCCGCTGGAGTGTTGATCCAGCGGCTTCGTAATTAGTAGGGCTGGCATGATATGGTGTTAAGGAATGATAGCTGCAATCCGGAGTTAATATAAAAGTCATTTCCTACGATAGGGGAGCACGATGAAACAGAAGTTCTTGTACAGCCTAGCTGGTGTAGTTCTTGGGTGTTTGTTGCCTCTTGGTGCCTGGGGGGAGGTAGGGGAAAATTCAAGTCCGCAGGATGCGGAAGCCGATAACGCTCCGAAACCAGGTTCCATGATTGTAATTCCGGAAGGGGAATTCATCATGGGAGACAATGATGGCCTGCGGAACGAGCGTCCCGAGCATCAGGTGTGGTTAGATACCTATAAAATCGACCGGTTTGAAGTGACTATGGAAGAGTATCAAAAATTTCTTGATGATAATTATAGCGTGGAGCCACCGCCACTCTGGGATGATGGAGCAGCTCTTAGTGAGGCTTCGGATCGTCCTGCCGTAGGAGTGACGTGGCCCGCGGCGAAACAATACTGTGAGTGGGTGGGGAAGCGGCTTCCGACAGAGGCGGAATGGGAAAAGGCCGCCAGAGGTACTGACGGCCGCCGTTTTCCATGGGGGCATATGCAACCCTTTGTGGATATTGCCCGTTATAATCAGGGAATTACTGGATGGGTCAGTTACACCTTGACACTGGCCCCGGTCACCAGCGGAACAACGGGAATGAGCATCCGGCATGGGTTAAAAACGGGTGGGAAAAGCCCCTACGGCCTCTATCACATGGCTGGGAACGCCGCCGAGTGGGTGGCCGATTGGTATGACCGGCACTATTATGAGGACAGCCCACCCAGAAACCCGAAAGGTCCGAAAGAAGGTGACGGGAAAGTCCTGAGAGGCGGCTCGTGGGAAGATGAACCAAGAAGAATCCGGGTCACCGCTCGAGCCACAGCCGAACCCGAATTTAGTGAGTTGACGATAGGATTTCGTTGCGCAAAGGATATCGATAAGAAATAGTTCCCTTTACGCAATCCGATACTCAAAACCCGAAACCGGATTTCCTCGAAATACCCCCATGAGCACCTGCTTGTACTTCCACACGTCTCACACTTGAGACATGTTCCGTTCCGAACTTAAAGATTAAACTTGGAAAGAACTGTTTTTTAAAGAAGAGACCTCTCGAAGGAGGTTGGGCAATCTAATGTTTGTGGGAAGTGAAGTAATGAGCTTTTTCCCTACTTCAAGGTCCGCATCCGGCCCAGGCTGTGTGAATACTCGGAATTTTCTGAAATCAGGGGGTGCCTTGCCCCTTCCTTAGACGGAGATCGTGGAATATAGGCGATCCTCGAAAGAAAAATTTTTAGATCAAATTTTTCTACGGAGTTTTCACACAGCCTCGACCAATAGCGGATATAATGCTCCGCAAGAGCGACGCGGCTCTGCCGCTTCCGACTGCATGCGCTAGTTATCCGTTTCTATTCACATAGTCCGACAACTTGCCTAATGTGATTGGATTGCTTCGCTTCAGTGAAAAGGGGGAAGACCAGTTTTTCCTTGGGACGACATGACCTGAATCGAGCGACTCGGCTAGGATAAGGAGCTTATTCAGGCAAGAGGTCGTATAACTTCTTGTGGTCGATCTTGCCGCTTGTGGTCAGCGGCATGGTCTCGATGTAATGGATACGGGTAGGGACTTTGTAAGCAGCAATCTCCCCTTTCGTAAATTCGATGAGCCTCTCTTCTGTGAGAGATGCCCCCTCTCTCGGCACCACAAAAGCCACAGGAATATGCCCCTCCTTTTCATCCGGTACTCCAATTACGGCGGCCGCTTTAATCCCCGGATGTCGGTAAAGCGCGTCTTCCACTTCCCCTGGATCGATATTCGACGTATTCCTGATAATAATGTTCTTGATACGCCCACTGAAATAATAGTTACCACTCTCATCTTTTATTGCACAGTCGCCCGTCTTGAACCACCCATCGAAAAACGCCTCGGCGGTCGCCTTTTCATTATTCCAGTAGTGAGACATCACCATAGGTCCTCTAATCCATATCTCACCCATCTCCCCCAGAGGGAGCTCGTGACCCTTTTTATCGACAATCCTTAGTTCCGCTCCCTTGACCGGCTTACCGATGTATCCTCTCCGGTCAAATTTCGCTTCCCTTGCCACAGTGAGCCAGATGGCTTCCGTCATGCCGTAGCCGAGCTGAATGGGGTATCCCGAGAGATCGAGAAACCGTTGCTGCAAGGCAGAAGGTAGGTCGTCTCCCCCTGTATAAATGCCCCTCAGCGATGAGAACGTTTCCGCCGTGCACTTGCCGGAATCAAGAAGGTGCATAAGAATATCGATGTGCGTGACGATTAATGAAGGCTTGTATTGGTTGATATTCCCTAAATACGAATCGATATCGAAGCCGTTCTCGACAATGACCGTTCCTCCGCTCTTGAGCATGGTGAACGTTTCCATGAATCCACTGATGTGACACTGAGGTTCTTGTACGAGTATCGTGTCCGCGGGGGTAATTCCTGCCAAAGCGTCCAAGGTGGAATCAAGGATTCCTATTACCGACGAGTGGGTGTGCACCACGCCTTTGGGTTCCCCAGTCGAGCCTGAGGTGAAGAAGAGTACTGCGGGCGTCGTGGGCGAGAGGTGGGGAGCGGTGTACCGACGGGGTTCGGACAAGAGGGTCTCAAATGCTGGGTAAATGGTCGATTCCTGCTCGCCCAAGACCATGACCCTATCCACCGACGTTTCGCTAATCTCAAAGCGTTCGAGAAGATTCAGCCGGTCGGCTTCGATGATGAGCCAGACTGCTTCCGAATTCCCTAATGTCCGCTTCAGTTCTGGAGCAGCGTAACGACGGTTGAGCGGCATTGCAATGGCCCCAGATTTGAAGCAGGCGAGGTAAATGAGGACGATCTCAAGACCGTTCGGAAGCATGAAGGCGACGGGCTTCCCTTGCAGGCCCTCTTTCGCGAAAGTGGAGGCAAGGGTTTCTGCCTGTGAATGGATGTCTTGGTAACTGTAGATACGGTGATTAATGATAAGCGCGGATCGGTCAGGCGAATCGCCAATCGTCCTCTCAAGCAGCCAGCTGTTGGATCGGATTTCGGTCATTACCAATCCCATCCCGGACAAGTCCAAGTATGCCAGAAACTTACGCTGAAATTGGCATGACAAACGGGCGGCCGATTAAAGGGGGCACATCATCGACACCCAGCCTATCGTGTAGACTAATAAATCATGTACCCATTCTTAGTCAAAAGGCAACCCTTAATAGCTGCTGATTCCTAATCAGCTGCAGTTCTTACTTTGTCAAATTGGAAGGTCGCTTACCGGCCAGTAGCGGACTAAGTCTTAATGGAAATATTGAAGAGTACTGACCAGAATTGTCAAAGGTTATATTATCACTCAAACAGGGTCTTCTATTGCTCCCCGCTATGCTAAAATCCTACCCGTTCAGTAGCATAGAAATGCCATCGTTGGATTTTTACAATAATGAAAACCCTCTCCCGTCGCATCCATCTCGTGGTTTGGCTGATCGTGTTCTCGATGGTCAGCGCTTGGGCGATTGAAATTTACCTGAGTACGTCTCCCGACCAGCCATTCGGTCATACCCAAATGGCTCACATCGTCGGTTGGGTAGGCCTAGTGATGATCGGGCTGACCCTTGTCTATCCCATCAAACGACGGCTTCATCCTAATCAGGTCTGGCCCAAGAAATGGTTTGAAATTCATCAGGTTCTAGGAATTGCTGGTCCTTTATTAATTTTGATTCATTCTGGATTTCACTTCCATGCTCTCGTCCCGGTATTGGCTCTAGTAGCCATGGCCCTCGTGGTGTTTAGTGGCATCACAGGACAGGCCATACACTATTTGGCCTTTCAGACGCTCTACCAACAACGTCATGAACTATCGGCACAGGGCTTATCAGAAGAAGCCGTGGAATCACGCCTGCATGATCTTGTCATGGAGGTAGAAACCCTCCGAGCATGGCGATGTATCCATGGCCCTCTGACCTTAACCTTCGTCGTGCTCACCCTCGTCCATATCGGAGGAGCCCTTTATTATGGTGGCTTGTAGCTAATGGGGTGCCTGCGGCCATGGGTGTCTCCCCTTGTCCTTATTCTCACACTCTTATTATTGGTGTATATCGGGTGGGGCACCGTGAACACACCAGAAACCTTATGGTCTCCAGGTCATCTTAGTCGTCATCATACCGATATCACGAAATGTGAACGCTGCCATCAGCCGTTCAAAAAAACACCCAATTCCAAATGTCTTGCCTGTCATACAACTGAAGCCTTTCAGGCCAGAGCTCAGGCCGCCGTGAGTCATTTTCATCAAGAAGTTATAAGTCGAAAGCAATCCTGTCTTGAATGCCATACCGAGCATCGTGGAGCCTTGAGCAGCATTACCATCAGAGGAATGCACAATCCGCATGGAGAATTCATTTTCCGAGCCACGAGCGCGTCTTCCTGCTCGGACTGTCACCGTTTTGAAACGGGCAAGGACAAACTGAAACCAATCCTTTTACAGAATGGGCTAGTGAACGACCTTATCGAGGAAGGAGAAGGGGCCCATCAATCAGGACGGTTTGCCAAATGTTTGAAATGTCACATCGGAGGGCAGTTAGATATTGACGACGAGAATGATGATGACGACGATGATGATTGAACCCCGTTCCTTTAGCTTTTTTTACCTCTTCCCCCTATGGCGTGACGCCCTATCAGACTTTTATTCCAAATGTCCGCTTCGGGTCGTTACGGGACCTTCAGAAATTTTCCCGACAAACTGCTACCGCATTGCAGGGAGGAGCTGATCCATCCATAGTTTATTAAGACGCCGTCCCTAAATAGCCTTCTCAACCAAGGCTTTCGCAACCCCTTTCGCAACCTTCGCGGCCTTGGGCTGTTTAGAAACCTGAGCCGTCACGGTCGCTCCTTCCAATAACAGCGCGATTTCTTCCGCTAACTTTTCAGCATTGTCCGCCCCAGCCTGTTCGCAGAGACGGCGAATATACCCTTTCAGTAAGCGCTTATATTCCATACAGACCTGGCGAATAGGCGTCTCGGTTGCCGAATATTCTCCAATCGCATTGATGAACAAACAACCAAAAAAATTGGTTTGCCTAAACCAGTGTTCCGCCACATCAAAGATCGCCAGAAGCCGAGCCTTTGGGGTTTTGGCAGCGGCTTCGACTCGGCGCATAAATTCATTACGGGCCAGACTGTCGTAGTGATGCAGCACTGCCAGGACAAGTTCTTCCTTCGAGCGGAAGTGCGAATAAAGCGTTTTTTTTGTCACCCCGGATTGTTCCGCGATGGTGTCCACGCCGGTTGCGTGAAATCCATTTTTCGCAAACAGCTTCGCCCCGGTTTGGATTAACTCCTCCCGCTTGGGAATTCTCGTTTTTTTTCTCATTAAATTATACCGTTTGGTTTATATTTATATTTTGTTTTATTCATGCATTCATACGATATATATTCAATTCTAATTAAAAAGACATTTAATATCAATGCATTAATTATTTTTCCAGCCGTAAAAAATAATTGTAACGAAAACGCCGCTCATTTTACTAACCATAAGAACTATACGGATCTGTATACATTAATCACAATTTTTTAACCATTCACAAGGAGATCCATCATGAAAGCGATGAACACATCCGTTCTGGCCGCATTCGCCCTTTTCGTGGCCCTCGCGGCGACGCCAGTCTTGGCGCAGGATTACACCCATAGTACGCCGGGCATCAGCGGTTACGATCCCGTGGCCTACTTCACCGATGGCAAACCGGTGAAAGGCAGCGGGTACCACGTGGCCGAGTACCAAGGTGTCACCTATGCGTTTGCCAGTGAAGAGCATCAGGAGATGTTTGAAGCCAAACCCGGAAAGTACGTCCCCGCTTATGGCGGATACTGCGCCTATGGCGTGGCGGTTGGGAAAAAGTTTGTCATCGATCCGGAGGCCTGGAAGATCGTGAAGGGCAAACTGTATTTGAATCTGGACAAGGATATCCAAAAGAAATGGAACAAGGATATCCCAGGCTATATTAAGAAGGCCGATGCCAATTGGATTGACATTAAAGAGAAGGCGGCGTCGGATTTATGAGGAATGAGGGTGAGGCCCGCTTCCCCGATTGCGGCGCGGGCCTCAATCCTCTTCCCTCGATGGGAGGCAAGGAAAGGAGACGTACATGAAACACATCATCATCGGAACTGTTCTCATGCTCGCTGTGGGGATCTGGGCCGGCCTGGCGATGACGGAAGACACAAAACCGTTTGCGCCGAACGTCGATCCGGACACGGGGGCGATCACGGTTCCGGAAAACTATACGGAATGGCCGACCCTCGGCACCTGGGCGCATGCCAAAGTGGAAGGAGGACCGGGCCTTCAGGAATACCATACGGTCTATACACAACCGGAGACCATCGCCTATTACAAGAAAAAGGGCCGGTTCCCCGATGGCGCGGTGTTGGTGAAAGAACTCCTTAAAGCCGAAACCATGGCCATGACCACAGGGCCGGCCGTGGGGCATGCGACCACCATTACTGGCTGGTTCGTGTTGGTGAGAGACACCCAAGGCCGTTTTAAAGAATCAAGCCTGTGGGGTGATGGCTGGGGCTGGTCGCTCTTCAATGTGGACGACCCCAAACACACGACCTCCAAAAATTACAAAACCGACTGTCTGCCGTGTCACAGGCCGGCCAGAACCTTGGCTCCCAAAAACGCTGTGGACGCAGACAAATGGATTTACTCGTTCGGGTATCCGGTGCTTCAAAGAAAGTAATAGGCGGATGACCAGAAGGTCGACGGACAAAAACAATGACAATCATCTATTCACTGAAGGATTAAATGGCGGGCGTGGACGAAAACGACACGAAGGCCGAAAAGGCTGTCCCTACCGTTGGTCCCACAAATCAGAAAAGGAGAAATCTTTATGTTGAATAGCAAAACCATCTGCATCCTGTTTGGTTCGGTATTTGTGCTGGTCGGAATATTGGGGTTTATTCCCAACCCGCTCGTTTCATCGGAGGGCCTCTTTGAAACGAATGCCATGCATAATTTCGTGCATCTGTTGACCGGGACCGCGTTTCTATTCGGCGGGTTGGTGTTAGAGGGCAAGGAAGGCCTAACCCTGAAGACCGTCACGGCCGTCTATTTTGGGGTGGCGCTCCTTGGCTTCCTGACAAGCGGCGATATGCTGTTGGGAATGGTGCACATCAACGAAGCGGACCGGTGGTTACATCTCGGCCTGGCTGTGGCCATGTTGGTGGTAGCGTTGGGGAGCGTGGAACCGGAAACCCAATTGGCCTGATCGGGCGTGGTCCGTCTGATCCCAGTCATGATGAGAAGGTTCTCGCGACACGGGATCATGTATTAAGAACAAATTCTCTCGGTCGTCAAAGTGACGATCGAGAATATTCACCAAAATCACAATACAAAGGAGACCTATCATGAAAATCTTTACTCAAACATTCGCTTCTCTTGCATTGACCAGTGCGGTTTTAATGGGATGCATGACCGCGACCAGTCCTGCCACGGCCCAGCCAGAGCCCGTGTTGAACGATTTGGAAATTGCGCACATCGCGTATACGGCTGGGAACATCGATATTCGCTATGCCCATTTGGCGCTGGCGTTATCGGATAACCCGGAGGTGCGCCAATTCGCGGAACTGATGATTCGGGACCACACGGCGGTCAATAACAAAGCCTTGGCCCTGGTCAAGAAACTCCAACTCACACCCCGGGACAATGCAATGAGTCAGCAGTTGACCGAGCAAGCCACGAAGATTAGGACCGAGCTGTCCCAACTTCGCGGAGAAGCCTTTGCCAAACGGTATGCCGCCAATGAACTTGGATACCATCAAACCGTGAACCATGTCGTGGAGAACGTGTTCCTTCCTCAAGCAAAGAACGAGGAACTCAAGGCCCTGCTCACGGCAGCCTTGCAGACTTTCAAGGTGCATGAAGGTCACGCCGCCACCATGAACGAAAAGGTGATGTAACACACCCGTGGAGAAGACCATGATTCGTACGTTAATCACACTGATTGCGAGTCTGATGGTCCATGGGGAGGCCGTCTCCAATGCGGCCTCCCCGCCTCATCAGCACGTTGTGAAAATCCAAGCATTTCAATTTCATCCCCAACGCATCGTCATTGCGCCGGGCGACACCATCGTCTGGATCAACCGTGACATTGTCCCACACACGGTGACGGCCAATGGTGGAACGTGGGAATCGCACACCCTGGAGGAAGGCCAGTCATGGCAGGTGGTCGTGGAAGCCAATGGGGTCTATTCCTATTTCTGCAAATTTCATCCTCACATGACCGGGGTATTGGCAACAGGCGAATAAAACCAAAAAACCCCTTGGCTTTTTTTGCACCGGCGACTGTAGAGACCGTGCCATTATTGAAGAAGGAAGCCGTTCCACTTTTGAAAAACGGCAGATACGTTTCAGAAATTAATTCTTAATGTACCGGAAAGGAGGCACCTTCATGGGCATACAAACCTCAGTAAACCTAGAAGAACGACTACACGAACTCTTGAGCTACATCCGAGAGGGACGCATTTTTGAGGCGATCAATGAATTCTATGCGGACAATGCCGCGATGCAGGAAAACACCCAGCCATCCACCGTTGGACGGCGGGCCAATCTCGAACGGGAAAAACAGTTCCTCAGCACCGTAAAAGAATGGAAACGGTTCGACGTTACGGCGCAAGCTGTCGGCCAGGACGTGACCTTTTATGAGACCATAATGGAGTGGGTGACTACGGACGGCACGCCGGTTCATGCCGAGCAAGCCGTCGTCGCCAAATGGCAGGACGGAAAAATCATTCACGAACGCTATTATCACAATCCGTAAACAACCCGCTTTGCCAGAAAAGTTTATTCATCCAACTAACCTAAAGAAAGGAGCATAACCATGAGCGTAGCGACATTCCAAGAAACGACTCACAAGGCGTCCAATGGGACGGTACCTTCCAAAACGATGAAGGCTGTGATGCTTCGGCAGTTCGGAGGACCGGAAGTCCTGAGAGTTGAGGAGATTGATATCCCTGAACCCAAACCAGGGCATATGGTGATCAAAGTATTGGCAGCGGGTCTCAATCGTCTGGATCACTATCTTCGTGCAGGGTCCGTCATTCCCACACTTCCCCTTCCCCATATCCTTGGCGTCGATGCCGTCGGGGAAGTCGTAGCATTGGGGGATGGGGTGACCGGGATACAGATTGGGGAACGGGTTATCCCTGCTGCGGGATTTACCTTGCGCGAGGAGGACGACAACAATCGTCCCTTGGCCACTTCGCCCAGTTTTGTTGTGCCGGGGGTACATATTTGGGGGTCCTATGCCCAGTATATGGAGGTGCCCTCCCGATGGGTGGTGAAAGACGAGACGGGATTGTCTCCTGAAGAGGCCGCAACGCTACCCGTGGTTCTGGGAACGTCCGTGCGAGCCGTCAAACAGGTCGGAGCCGTTAAAGCCGGGGATACGGTCCTGGTGACAGCCGGGGCGTCCGGGTCCGGGAGCATGCACATTCAAGTGGCCAAAGCGTTGGGAGCCAGGGTCGCGGCCACGGTTCGAGATGACGCGAAGGGGACTTATGTGCAATCCCTCGGCGCCGATCTGGTCATCAACATTCGAGAAGAGCCTCTCGTGGAACGCGTGCACTTATGGTCCGGTGGACAAGGGGTGGACGTTGCCATTGACAATGTGGGTGGCCCGGAATTGGCGAACACCATCCAAGCGGTGCGGCCGTTCGGAACCATTGTGGTCTATGGGTTTACCGGGGGCGAACAAGCCTCCTTCAATGTGCGGGAGTTCTTTTTTACGCAAAAGCAACTGCGCGGCACAATTTTTGCCGACCCGGAGGACCTGCAATGGGGGTTGAACCAAGTCCGGTTAGGTCGAATCAAAGCCGCCCTGGATCGTACCTTCCCGCTGCATCAGATCTCCGAAGCGCATCGCCTCTTGGCCGCGAACACGGTCAAAGGTAATTTCGTCCTACTTCCGTGGGAAGAGTAAACCCGTTTGGGGAGGCCCTTGATTCAGATTTCCGGAAAGGTGTGAACATTGCCAGATGAGATCCTTGATTCTGTTTTCGGTAGAAGGGATAGGACCGTGGTCAAAAAGACAGGTTGACGGGGTACGTTCATGGAGGAAATTAAATTTGTTCATCTCTTTGAAGTAAACGAAGACCTAATCATCCACCTAATGAATAATGAGATGGTAGGCAAGCAGTTGCCCTTGCTTCTCGAAGGTTTTTCAGCCGAAAACTGTTGAGTCTTTTTGAAAGCAAAAAAACAGCTTTGGGATAAGCAGGGATTTGGCCCTTGGGCTATCCGCATCATAGGGGAATTCGCCGGCTGGAGGGGGATTGAAAGGGGAGCTAGGGGAAGCCGAATCCGCCCTGGTGCTCCACCCCAATTTTGGGGGATGGGGACGAAAGATTTTCGATAAAGTCAAAGATCGGCCATTTAACGAGTTGAACCTTAATTCGATAACTACCCTCCTCCCCCCAAGCCGCCCAAATTCAAAAGCTATAACTCGTTTTGGTTTTACTGAAGATGGACAATGGACCGTTGACCACGAGCTCTTTATAAGATTTCGCCTTACCAAACCTCAGCCCTAAAGTCGTTCATCTTTTCATAATCCAAATCTCTTAACAGGACACTTAAGGATTTCTGGAAACTGGCCGAAATGGGTCGGCCACAGACATTCCGGAAGATATTTGAAAACTTATGTATTCGGCCAAAAACGGTAATCATAGTTTATTCAGTTTTTATACACCTAGCATTGGAAGGTGTTTTATTTTGTGATATTGAAGCGATAACGCAATACAGTGTTTTAGCTCTTTTATTGGTACTTTGTCTTTTCTATGAAATACGATTGCCCTATTGCCTTCAAAATTAAATTTATCCGAATAGATTTTCTTAAAGGTGTCCACCAACTTTGTATTGCAATTAAAGTACATTGCATACTTCTCAGGATTAGTTTCATTCCAATTTATTCTCACCGTACTGCCACCATGAGTTAAATAGCTTGGCTCACCCCATTTTAAAGTTTCTTCAAGGTCACCAATTTTCCCAGTTTTCGAAGCCACGTCAAGTATTAGTTGGCGAAGACGCATTAATTTCTGGCGAATATCCTTTGGGTAAGATTGAAACTTTTCTAACACTTTTATATTTTCTATATTTTCCACGTGGGGACTCTCTGTAGGCATGCTTAGAAGAATCTGGATTCATTCTTATCTTACCATTGTTTAAGCGTATGTCTGCTTTGGGTCGCAAGCGACCATCGATCACTAATCAGAAGCAGTTCTTACATTGGCAGGCTGGAAAGTCGCTTACCGGCCAAAAACAGACATTGCATAGGCGGACATATTACTCGGAATTCTAGAAAAAACAAAAAGTAAAAAGGGCTAAATCCCTCTTCCTTCGAGCCGAGTTTATAAACAGTAACTCTCGTCTTCTTCGCAAAGCTAGTCAAAATCGCTCGCGCAAAATATGGGCTCTAAGTTTTCTTCCCTGAAAACCGCAGGACTTTCATCTTTCTTTGTTGAAGTTATAACCCGCTATAAATCCTTAAGTGCCAGGTTTCTTAAAGACGCACACCCGCCCATTCATTAATTCATTCCTGTATTTAATGTGGTTTTTATAAGCGTACCTGAAAAGCTAATTTTAACTCGACAAAATAAGCTAAAAATGGTACAACAAAAAAAGCTAATAAATGCACATCATAAAAAGCTAATATAATCCGGACGGAACCATGACAAAACCATCAAACAAACTGGCCGAATCCCTGCAGGTTCTAAAAGACCTCCAGAACCGGGGACTTATCGCCATCGCCTCCGGCGATATGACGCGCACCCATCGTGAACGGCTGGTCAGGAACGGTTTCCTCCAGCCGGTCATGAAAGGCTGGTATATCCCTGCCCGCCCGGACGAAACCGCCGGCGAAAGCACAACCTGGTATGCCTCGTTCTGGGATTTTTGCGCAGCTTACCTGACCGGCCGCTTCGGCAAAAAATGGAGCCTGTCACCGGACCAATCGCTTTTGCTGCATGCCGGCAACCGGCGCGTGCCGGACCAGCTGCTCGTCCGTGCCTCCAAATCCCGCAACAAGGTCACGGAACTTTTGCACGGCACCTCCTTGCTGGAAGTGCGGGCCAACCTGCCTGCCGAAAAGGATATGAACGTCCAAGGGACTCTGCGCCTGTTCTCTTTACCAGCCGCCCTTGTTGCCTGCTCACCCAATTTTTTCCGGCAGAATCCCACCGATGCCCGAACGGTGCTGGCCATGATCCGTGATGCGTCCGAGGTTCTGGACCGTCTCCTCGAAGGCGGGCACAGCACGGTGGCCGGGCGGTTGGCCGGTGCTTTTCGCAATATAGGCCAAGATCGCATCGCGGATAATATCATCAAGGCCATGCGGGCCGCAGGCTATGATGTCCGGGAAAGCGATCCCTTTGAAAACGAAACTCCGGTCACCTTCACAGCCAGAGACCGTTCACCTTATGTCAACCGCATGCGCCTGATGTGGCAGGTAATGCGCGGGCAGGTCATAAAAGGCTTTCCGCCGGCACCCGGCCTGCCGAAGGATGCCAAGGCTTATCTTAAAACCGCGAATGAGGCGTATGTCATGGATGCCTATCACTCATTGTCGATTGAAGGCTACAGGGTCAGTCCCGACCTCATCGAAAGGGTCGGGAGAGGGACATGGAACCCGGATACGAATGCGGCAGACCGCGAACAACGCGACGCGCTCGCGGCGCGCGGTTATTGGCTGGCGTTTCAGGCCGTTCAGGAAAGCCTAAAACGCATCCTCAAAGGGGAAAACCCCGCCGACGTTGTCGACGAGGATCACGGCACCTGGTACCGGGAGATGTTCGCGCCTGGCGTGACGGCAGGCCTTCTCCGCGCCAGCGACCTGGCCGGATACCGCAACGGACAGGTTTATATCCGCCGGTCCATGCATGTTCCGCCGAGTCATGAAGCCGTGCGCGATCTCATGCCAGCCTTCTTCGATCTTCTCCGCAACGAAACCGAACCCTCCGTGCGGGCGGTGCTGGGGCATTTTACGTTTGTCTATATCCACCCATACATGGACGGAAACGGGCGCATCGGCCGTTTCCTCATGAACGCGATGCTGGCCGCCGGAGGCTGGAACTGGACCGTGATCCCGTTCGAAAAACGTGATGCCTATATGACCGCCCTTGAAACCGCCAGCGTCCGGCAAGACATCAGGCAATTTGTGAAGTTTCTGGCATCGCTGATAAAAGCGTAAAGACTAAAATCTGAATTTTATTTTACTTCCCCATTTTACCGTGAATGAAGAGCACAGTTTCGACCCTGACAGTCTATTTTGACGAAAGCGGCATTCATGAGGATTCCGGCCATTGCATCGTGGCCGGTTTCGTGGCCAGCGATCAGGAATGGAATAAATTTGAGGCGAGATGGCACGCCGCTTCGGGGAATGTCGTTTTTCATGGAAATGAGTTCATTGGCAGAAAACCCGGTGGGGAAAGAACAAAGACTTATAAAGGCTGTAGCGATCAAAAAGCAAAAGACTATTTAACCGGTTTGATGAAAGGGATTACCTCCAGCCGGGTATCCTTATGACAGAATCCGCTATTCTGTTATATCTTCGCCAAGGAAGGGCTTGTCCAGCCAGAACCCCAAAGGGTCCGAAAGAAGGCGACCGGAAAGTCTTGAGAGGCGGGTCTTGGGAAGATGAACCAAGAAGAATCCGCGTCACCGCTCGAGCGACAGCCGAACCCGATTTTAGCGACCTGACGATAGGTTTTCGTTGCGCACAGGATATCGATAAAAAATAGTTTCGCCTCTCTCCAACAAGAAACTCAAAACAGGATTTGCTCGAAATCCTACTACAAACACCCACTCGTATTTCCACACGTCTCACCCTTGAGACAGGTGCCGTTCCCCACCAAAATTAAAGGTCTGCATCTAGCCATGAGCAGTCGTTAATTTTAATGGGGCCTGTATCGAAAGGTGCTGCGCGAATTGGTGCGAATAGGTTCTTGTTGGTTCTCCTGAGTGCCTCTGATCCGCATGTGGGCGACAAGCGGGAATACTCGGATCACTTTCTTCACTATCCTTTATTGGTCATGATCGACGGCACCAAGATATGACAATTATTAAGATTCCCCCTGGCCGGCTAGCAAAAAGTAGTGGGAAGTTAAACCTTAGGCAGTTACCGGAAACAAAAGGAGAAAAAATGAATGATCTCCAGCCGTGGATAGAAAAGTTAAAAATTCATGACCTAGTGTCGGAGGCCACCTTGTCGATCGATCGACACGACTTAGACGGGTGGGCAAATTGTTTCACGGTGGATGGATTCGTTGGATTTGGTGATCGTTGCATTCGAGGGCGGGAAAAACTTCGTGAATACGCAAAAGTTCATGCTGATGTCGGGTCCCGGCATTTGACCACTTCTCCACTTTACAAAATTGCCGAAGACGGGCAAAACGCAACCGGTGCAGGGAACACCGTTGTGTTGGCACCTACGCCTCACGGCTTCAAGATTCTGTTTAGTGGAAGTTTTACGGACAAACTCAAAAAGGTAGATGACAAATGGTTGTTCGCAGAGCGATGGGTAAAGGGTGATGTGATTCCGGGTCGACCGGATTTCTTTCCAGGGTCTGCGGATCCCGATGTCGCAACACTGACGCAACCACTCTTTGAAGCGTTTCAACGGATAGGAGAGAAAGTCTAAGACGGATCGACTCAACAAGACATCTGATTCGGCTAAAGATCGCTTATCGGCCAATTGCGGACATTAAGTTGAGTTTTGTATTTTTGGTGAGTGGCTTTTTATCTTTTCAAATAAAACCCCACTCGCATGAAATGCCACTTCCGTATCGAGCTTGCAGCCAAGCTATTCGAATACTGTGTTGCTAAGTGTTTTTACTTCCAGGCTTTTCCTGCTTAATTTTTTATTATTCCCCTTATCAATGGAGTAATCATCAAAGTGTTCAGCTGTATCACGCATTGTTTTTAAATCGGGAAGTGCCTTATCGAATTCAACTAAAGATGCTCTGATATGCGGTTCAATCTCTTTTACTTTAGACGCTAGTTCAGCCGCTCGACGTAATCGTGTTAATGCTACAATCAGAAAATCAATATCCGCAAATATTCGAAGTTTAAAATCATCATCTTCGGGCTCAACGGAATTTATCCGTCGACGTTGGAGTGAAATTGTCCACATTGCCGTATTGGCGAGTCTTCGTGCCCTCTCGTATGTAGCTTCAGGAGTTGGTATCATTAAAATTATTTTTTATCCAATCAAATAATCCGAGCATCCGCTTCGGGTCGGTTGATGGCCTAGGCGAAAATTGAATGTTGGTAAATCCTTCTTGCCGTCTAACGTCTGCATTGAGAGGCGCGCGTTAGCGCGTCCTTCTCGACTGCGTTATTAGAAGCCTATACCTTGAATTTGTTTTTTATGAGTCGCCATTTATTCAAGTGCCATTTTAGATCTTTTTCCCATATTGCACAGTGAAATGATTTTATGTTTTTTGGTTCGTTTCTTCCTTTATACCTTTCCTCGAAGTAATCCTGCAGCCACCCCATCCTAAAGATATAAAATCTATCCTCTCCAAGGTCCTCGCCCACAACAACAAATACACAAATTATTTTTCTATCAAGATCTGGGTTGCGTCCACGCACCCTCTGCTTTGTTGGAGTTAAATAAACATCCAAAAATTTTCTGATATCAAATTGCCAGGATACGCCATTCATTGCCTTTACCTGGATATGACCAGTGACACCGTTGGCATATGCAAGAATATCGATATCAGGAACGTTTCCGGAGAATGGCGTAGCAATAATTCCAAGCCTACCTAATTCCGCAGTTACAAGATGCTCGCCAATTTGCCCTGTTAATTTTGCACTTAAACCGGTTGCCATCGTCTTTCCTTAGGCTTCTAACAATGCTTAGTCGGATCCGTGTAAGAGGACAAGTCTTCGAAAATCTGTCCGGATAACACGCATCGAGTTTTCTGAACAGTATGCCAGAATTGTTGGATCTTCAATTAATTACGACCACAAGTCTAGTTATTTTGGCATCTTATGCGGATCTGGATAATGTCACCTATTCGAATAAACTCACATCACCACGATGTCTGCTTTGGGTCGTGAGCAGTCATTAAACTGAGAAAAAAAGCCGCGAAGTCCTAGAGAATAATTCTCCAAAACTGCCGCGGCCTTTCCTGATTTTGGTGCCCTTACGACTAAATTATGAACACCCGCTTGTACTTCCACACGTCTCACACTTGAGACAGGTGCCGTTCCGAACCAAACTAAAAAGTCTGCATCCGGCCAAAGCCAGACATAGTTAAAAAGTAACCCCGAGGTATGCCCTCTATTGTTATTCAAGAAGAGAAAGAATCGTAGAATCTCAGTTAGATTGTTAGTTCCATTAGAGCTATCGTCTTTGAACCACGGGTTAGCGCCACATATAGGTCTTTGTGGTTTCCCCATTTTTGCTGCCAGTTAGAATCACGAAGAATTAGGGCGTGGTCGAATTCGAGACCTTTGACCAGTAAGGAGCTCCCGATACAACGATAGACATTGCTACGGCTTTGATATTTTCTTTTTCCGACTTCATCAGCGTACAGGGTCTTTAGATCGGTGCACGTATCACGATATTCTTCTACAATACATTTCAGCGCGTTAACTGATTCCTTTAACTTGCATGATGTTCCAGCAATACGCTCGGTATATTCGAGCAGGTCAAATACTAATTGCGGGGTAGTCCCAGTGGTATGCTTTTCACATAGCAGCCGTCTGTCATCTCGCCGTGGTCGCTGATTTTCCCCTTTTAGTATCTTACAAAAAAAATTCTTATCATTTTCTGATACCCCTCCATAAGCCCTTTTAAGAAAAACGAGGGCAGCATTCGATTTCTCTGTGGGCGATCCATCAGAAAGCGAAATAATCAGAGAACGTAAATCCGAAAGCTCATTGGGCTCCAAAACGCGGTATTTGTTATTCACAAGCGTAGTTTCAATACTGGCGGGCAAGGGTCTCGCCTTACGGCGGATCACGCATATCCTGCCCTGCTTCTCGTGAGTGAGACGAATAAGCAGAGGGCCGAGATCGGAAAATCTAACCGTGCGCCTTTCTATGGGAGAGTTCAGGTAGTTTGGCTCCCGACCTTGCCGGAACTCGGATCGAGTGTCTAAAAGCCAGCGACCAAGCATCTCATTCCCAGCCTTAATCCATCTGTGCGGAGTTTCCAACGCACCAAGATTGTTGGCAAACTCACCCGTAACATCGCACCAGCTAATAAGAGGGGCATCCCCAAACCCGAAGATGCCCTGTAAATCGTCGCCCAGAACACGGCAAGGGAGAAGCGCTTTGAGCTGTATAATCAACTGGTGCATCGGGACCGTGCAGTCCTGGTACTCGTCAACAATGATCCCGTTATAAGAATTAAGAACGCCGAGCTTCACGAAGCCCTTATGCAGAAGGCTCGACATAGCAGCATACACATCATTCCAGTGCGCTATTTCTGTTGATCCCGTGTAGCCGGCATTGTTTGGATATTTTCTGACCCAACCCCAAGACCAGCCAGCGATCGTGTCAACGTGGTATTTAGCCGTAGAGACACTCTGCTGGCGGAACCTTTGCCTAAGAGCGTCCACTCCTGCATTCGTGTGTGTCAGAATGAGCTGACGGCCGTTGCAATACGTGCCGACTGTCCTGACAATGGCTTCTGTCTTTCCGCAACCCGCAGGAGATTCCACGAATCCAGACGAGGCTTGAGCAATCTCTTGATAAACCTCATCACTCATTTCGCTGTACCCAAGTCCACAGCGCATCGAGCCGTGATTTGAGGAGGCTTGTCTCTGGCAAAAGCGGAAGTGCAAAAGCAAATGTCTTTTCGGCGTAGTCGATGCGCTTTATCCATTTGCGTTTGTTCGCCAAGTCTCCCATTGCCCACCTCAATAGGCTACTTTCCGGCCAGACGACAGGATCATTACCAAGATTTTGATCTTGAACTTGAGGCTCTTTAAGAATAGCGTCAATGACAGTTGAATGCTCCAGGGTATCGTGACTGTTACAAATGATTTTGAGCAATTCTGGGATGTAATGCCACGGCAAATCAGCAAAGACTTGGCGCTCTGTTGAGTTGTCGTTATCCCATTGGCAGATATGAGCGCCACAGTCTCTCAGGTCTTGAATAACTGTGGCAGGAAGATGATCAGGTGCATCGTTATCGCACAAGACGGCTACTTGATAGCCGAGAGCAATGAGCTGGTCACACACAGGTTTTACCTTTTGCGCTCCACCACAGTTTAAATAAGTTGTCGCGAGGCTCCATACAGACGGAGTGTCCGCATCAAAGCGGTAATAATCGTATGCCCGTAGGCATCCAATTTCAGTGGAGCCTTCACAGCAAATTATCTTGCTGCCAAGAAATGCTTCCGCATTGCCGCGGACTTGTCCCTGTATTTCGGGTACAACTGCCAAGCTCTCCAGACAAACTGTTCCCGCCGCGTCGCGCTTGCAAACATAAAGCTCATTGGCATCCACGACAAGCTCTCTTATTACAACAGGGGAGTGCGTCGTCGCAAAAATCTGTTGGTTAGAGTTCTTGAGTTTGTGGATTAAACCGCGAATACGGTGGGGTTCAAGCCCTATTTCAAGCTCATCAATAAGGGAAATATTTTTCCCACCATGCAGCTTCATCTGCATAGCTGCGCTGATCAGTCTCTTGGTGCCGCTCCCCTTGTTGCGCAACGGCACATTGTTCTCATGCAATGACAGTGCACCAGTGCCGACTGATTGGCGTTGCATGTCGATTCTTGGTGATAGGTCAGAAAGGTTGACCCCCGTATTCTTGGCCTCTGTTTTGATTGTGCTGGCAACATTCTGACACCCTTGGATGCTTTCATGGTGAGATATATCGCTTTCGCGCAGGTCGCGAGCAAGCGCCGAAAGAACGGTATTAAGATTACCCTCACCGTCCTCACTTAAGCGCGTTAAAATAGTATTACGCCCCCAAGTGAAGTGAAAATCGGAAAAGATATCGATACGGCTCATTCCCAGCACTGCGCGGTCAGCCGCATAGATTGGCTTTCTATCCTGGCCTTCCCCCTCATCGCGCCCTTTGACCACAAACCATTTCGGTTCAAGGCTTTCATCAACCCGGAGAGAAACAGAGACGGCAGTAGGTCCGTCAGGCTCTGGTTCCGGCAACGGCCCTGTATCTGCGATACCGCATTTATATTGGGCAAATTTCCTCTCTTGGAAGAAACTCCTGATGTTAGGCTGTTCTTCATCCCAATCGACGAGCGTGATCTGGATGACAATGTCTCGACCCACATCTTGGTTGAAGAAATCCGAATCATCAAAAGACACAGTGGAACGCGGGGAAAGGGCGTAATCCAGCGCAGTTAGGATCGTCGTCTTGCAAGTGTCTCCCGGGCCAACAATGCAGTTAAAATTTCCCTTCACTATCCAGGAAAGGGATTTGATGCCGCGAAAATTCCTGATTTCGAGATGCTTGATTCGCAATTATTGGCCTAAACTTGTGTTTAGTAATAATATGGGCATGCAATAGTTTCCATTCTGACCGAACGTCCGCTTTGGGTCGGTTCGGGCCATTAACGGACACTAAATGAGCCCCAATAGTTTGATTAGATCGTCAAATCAAATTTCATTAATATCCTCGTCATCCGAGGTATAAAAGTGGACTCCAGGTAAACCTACCATATTCATTATTTCTAGCCGCTCAGTTTTATTGGCCAGCTGCTCGTATAGCTGCTCAAGTTCCCCCATTACAAGGGCCTTGGCAGTGTCTGTTTGAAAACAATCAAGGTAGTCATCAATCAATGCAGGGTCAAACGCCAAAGGAGGGATGTTTCTCAAAAATTTAAGATATCCTGATGAGTTTTTTGTATTCATTAAAAACACAAGAAGTTCTTTCCAGAGAACATCTTCGTCGGAGATATTGACATTTGATAAAAATATAGATTCAGCCTTGGAGCCATGGCGCAACTCATATGTATAGAGGTTTAAAGATCGTGCTTGCTCACTAATTATTCCATAGATTGTGGATGAAATTTTTATTATTAAATTACTAATAAATTGACGGTATCGGTTGTCATTTTTTAAACCAAGCAGGGAAGATTGGGTGTCGATAGTAGTAACAAGTTGTTTGCTTAAAAAATCACAAAAATGTTTTTGTTCTTTTCTAGTACTGTAGACGGACGAGAGAGAAAAACGACTATACCTTAATGACTTGTAAAAGGCACTTAGCAGATCAAGAAAATCGTTGTGAGGGGTTCCAAAATTCACATCGACTTTCTTTTTTATTCTAGCGAGAAGCTTACGATGATTATGCGTTATCAATGATTTCTCAAATAATTCTGGACTACTTAATTCATCATATTCTAATAAGACAACTGAAATTTTTAAGAGTCGTTCAATACCTACAGATAGGTTGTAAAGAACAATAAAAAGCTCTTCGTCGATATCAAGATTTTTCATTTGATGAAAACCACGCATTCCATCATATATGAACGCGCCGGATATACTTAGCTCCTCGCCTAGATTAAAGTTTTTCCAAAAATCAGCAGGTTTCATTTCACTCAATTTCTTTCATATTTTAGCCAAAAGGGGTCGTTTATGAGCTGGTTTTATCTTACAAAACTGCCAACTCACAAGCCTGCATAAAAGACTATCCATAATCTGTAAAGATAATCTTTTTTTGAATTAATTAATAAATAAATCACCCTGAACACACATAACTAAAGGCCAAAGATTCCCAAATTAAAGCAGAAAAATTTTCAGGCGTTTTAAAATCTTGATGATTGTCAATCATTAATTCCTTGGTCCTTTAATCACTCCCAGTTGTTTTATCTTTGGGCATGTTATTGATTCGTTGACCGTCACATGGCGATCTGCACTGTTAGAGGTACTGCGTGTTGCAGCGCATCCTCTTGGAAAGAGTCGAGAGGTACAAGAGCCGAGGGGGTGTCTCAATTTCTTTGGGTCAGCCCCCCAAGGCCCGCAATTAGGAAAGACCCAAGTACCCAGCCTAATAACTTGTGCATGTAGAAGTAGACCAGCACCCAGTAAGGTTGTGCTTTGACCGTCGGTTTGGCTGAAAGATCACCGAATATCAGAATGTCATGCGCCTTATCGAGGGTAACGATCGGCAACAACTGATCGAGGCTTGCGAACAACATGCGCGGCCCCGGCGATAAGCAATGTGTCCCACCGAAGATGAGCACCAACGCGCCCACCAGGGTCAAGCCGCCAACCCACCAAAGGACGCGAAAGTACCGATTCCCGAGGCCATATCCAATTATCACCTTAAGCGCCCACAAGCTTAGCGCCCTTTCCCAATCCCTCCTTTTGGGGTCCCCAAATTCGTCCACAATCGACCACAACTTTCGCCGTCGTCGTTCGCGGGCGGCATAGAGAATGTCGGTAGCCTTGTGTGGTTCACCAGCCTCGCGAAACCGATCCGCGAGGTGTTCGTATGGTTGAGGCGAGGAGCCCGTGTCACGGTTTAGCCACTGGAGATAGGAGGCTAATGGTCTGCTCAGCATGTTGGCTCCTTTGCCCACGGCGATTGAGCCGAGTCGTTTGTAGGTGAATCCCTCAAGCGAATACTTCTTGGGCCAAGCGTTGGCGTTTTCGTCCCGCCACCAATCCTGCAACACACCAACGTGGGTATTGCGGAGTGAAAGCGAGGCGCTCTCTTTCCAGCCCTCCGACGTATCCTGCGATATCCCTAGCGAGAAGGTTCCGGTGACCGTACATCCCGTCAAATCGACAGGCCCTTCAAAGATTGAGCCCTGCATCTCCAGATTGGTATCAATCTTGGCGGCTGCCAGATCGAGCTCGCCTTTGAAGGTTGCGCCAGCACTGAGAAAAGCCCCTGCGGCCATTATGGCTCCGTTCAGGGTGACTCTCTTCTCGAACGACGAGCCGACCATCGCCAGTTGGGCGCCAATCTTGGCTCCTACGAGAGTAACGTCCCCCTTGAACGTCGAACGGGTCAGCTCCAGATTGCCACCGATCTTGGCTACTTCCAGATTGAGCTCGCCTTTGAAGGTTGCTCCAGAACGGAGATGGGCCGAGCCGCCAACCGTTATCCCGTTCAGGATAACGTTCCCCTCGAACGTCGAGCCGTCCATCTTCAGATAGGAGCCGATTGTGGCTGCGCCCAGATTGAGCTCGCCTTTGAAGGTTGCCCCATAATGGAGAAAAGCTCCCCCAGTCACCGTGGCTCCGTTCAGGGTGACTCTCTTCTCGAACGACGAGCCGACCATCGCCAGTTGGGCACCGATCTTGGCTGCTACGAGGATGACGTCCCCCTCAAACGTCGAATCGGTCATATCCAGATTGGAGCCGATGGTGGCTGCGTCAAGATTGAGTTCGCCTTTGAAGGTTGCACCATCACGGAGAAAAGCCCCCCTACCGACCGTTGCTCCGTTTAGGGGGACATCTCCCTCGAACGTAGAGCCGTCCATATCCAGATAGGAGTCGATCTTGGCTCCTACCAGATTGAGCTTGCCTGTGACGGTCACGCCAGCCAGGACTATTTTCCCCTGGATGTCTGCTTCGAAAAGGTGAACTTCGCCATCGACGAAACACTTTTCTAGCGATATTTCACCATCCACTCTTACGTTTCCGAACTTGACATCTCTCAAGATTCGCGACTTTTCGAGCCGGAACGGTTGCTTCAGACGGGCATGCTCAAGGTTCAACGGAGCATCATCGATCAGGGCGCCGAAAATCCGTACGCCACCATAAGGAGTGGCATCCACGAAGGCTTTCTGTGTCAAGATGGTTTCGAGAAACTTCGATCTGAGGCGACGATCGGCGCCCCAACCCTCATCTGTGTGGGGGGGTAAGTCCGTCGAATGGGGATTATAATCTTTCAAATCGGCCGGCGAACTGGCAACAATCTTCTCCCAGATCCATCGTTCGGGCTGGGTCCATTCAGGTGGTATATTTGGTACGTTTCCCATTTACGATCCCCGACCCCAAAAACTTCGTCGAAATGTACGAATCCTACGGACTCGAAATCTGGGTTTATCGACAACGACCCCTTTGGGTCGTTAGCAGTCATGTAAGTGAGAAAAAAGGCCGCGAAGCCCTGGAGAATAATCCTCCAAAACCGCCGCGGCCTTTATTGATTTTGGTGCCCTTGCGACTAAATTACGAACACCCGCTGGTGCTTCCACAGGTCTCACACTTGAGACAGGTGCCGTTCCGAACGAGCGTGAATTGCCGGCAATTGGGATTGGAGCAGGGTTCGCCTTCATACCCTTTTTGTCTGGCTACCTGAACTTCCGTAAAGGTCAACGTTTCCCGCTTTAATTCGACTTTATGGGCGACCTGCCCGTTTCCTTCACCATTCCGACCTACCCCATTGTCGCCATCTTGACGGGAAGGGAAAACGCTGGAACTGATTGCGGTTGATGTCAGTGTGCTGGGATCCACCAACTCGTCGTCGTCTTCATCGGTGGCTTCAGGGTCTGGCTTGACCGAATCGCCGCGAAGATCATCCGGAGCGACTTGTGCCAATTCATTTTTCCCGAGGTAGGTAATCGCTAATTCACGGAAAATATAATCGATGATCGAAGTCGACATTTTGATTTGGGGATTCAGGGTCACAGGACCGTTGGGCTCGAAACGGGTGAACAAGAACGCTTCAACAAATTCTTCCAGCGGGACACCATGTTGTAATCCCAGAGAAATGGCAATCGCAAAACAATTCATGAGGCTACGGAACGCAGCACCTTCTTTATGCATGTCCAGGAAAATTTCCCCTATTTCTCCATTCTCATATTCCCCGGTTCGAAGGTAAATTTTATGTCCACCGACGATGGCTTTTTGTGTATAGCCCCCTCTCCGAGACGGTAACGGCCGGCGTTTAGCCAAATACCGCACCAATACTCGAGACGCCGCCTGCTCGGCAGTGTCTAAAACTTTCTCGGGACGTTTACTGGTTTCTTGGACATGATTGGAAGAACTCAACGGTTGACTCAGCTTCGACCCATCACGATAGAGCGCAATAGCCTTCAGCATGGACTGCCATCCAAGCAGGTAAGCGTCTTTGACCGCTCCCACGGTTGAATCGGATGGCATATTGATGGTTTTGCTGATGGCTCCACTAATAAAGGGCTGGGCTGCAGCCATCATATGGATGTGTGCCGGAGTTTGAATAAACCGTTGGCCGATTCGCCCGCATCGATTCGCGCAATCAAACACTGGGAGATGTTCTGACTTTAAATGAGGCGCCCCTTCAACGGTCATGGTTCCACAACAGTAGTCTGTGGCAGCTAAAATTTCTTCCTGAGTGAATCCCAGCGTCTTCAGCATGTTAAAGTGGGGGTCTTGAAGCTGGTCATCGGTTAATCCCAGGGTGTCCCGACAAAAATCTTCCCCCAAGGTCCATTGATTAAAGGCAAATTGAATATCAAAGGCCCCGTCTAAAGTCGCTTCGATTCGTTCAATGGCCGAGCGATCAAATCCTTTGGATTGAAGGATTTCATGGTTGATGAACGGGGCGTCTTTTAACGTCCGGGTTCCCGTGGCATAGGTGATAATTTCCTGGATCTGAGATTGCTCATACCCGAGGGTCTTGAGGGCGGGTGGTAAGCTTTGATTGATGATTTTGAAATATCCACCCCCGGCGAGTTTCTTGAATTTCACCAAGGCGAAATCCGGTTCAATGCCAGTGGTATCACAGTCCATGACCAACCCAATGGTGCCGGTTGGGGCAATCACCGTCGTTTGGGCATTTCGGTATCCATGGGCCTGCCCCAATTCCAAGGCCCGATCCCAGGCTTGTTGAGCCGCCAGAAGTAAGTCCTCCGGGCAATGCTCAGGGTGAATGCCCTTGGGAAAGATGGAAAGCTCTTCATAATCCTCGGTTGGGGCATTGTAAGTCGCATGCCGGTGATTGCGAATTACTCTCAGCATGGCCTCACAATTTCGATGAAACCCCTGAAAAGGTCCAAGCTCGGAAGCCATTTCCGCCGATGTGGCATAGGCTTCTCCCGTCATGATGGCCGTGATTGCCCCGCAGATCGATAAGGCTTGGGGAGAATCATACGGAATGCCCCATTTCATCAGAATGGATCCGAGATTGGCGTACCCTAATCCCAGGGTGCGATACGTAAAGCTTTTTTCGGCAATAGCTCGACTCGGAAAACCGGCCATGAGTACGCTGATCTCCAACACCACCGTCCACAATCGCACCGCATGTCTGAAGCCTTCAATGTCAAATTGCCCTTCGGGAGTGATGAACCGACCCAGGTTCAATGAAGCCAAATTGCAGGCGGTATCATCAATGAACATATATTCACTACAAGGATTTGAGGCATTGATGCGGTCGTCATTCGGACAGGTGTGCCACTCATTGATGGTGGTGTCGTACTGGACTCCTGGGTCCGCACAGATCCAGGCTGCCCAGGCAATACGATTCCACAAGTCTTTGGCTTTGATAGTTTTGCTGATCCTTCCATCTGTTCGCCGAGTGAGATTCCAATCTTCATCACGGTTCATGGACTCGAAAAAATGATTGGGGATTCGAATACTGTTATTCGAATTTTGCCCTGATACGGTCTGGTAGGCTTTGCTGTCCCAGTTTGTGTCATACTCGTGGAAGACAAAGTGGGTGAATCCTTCCTTGGCATAGGCAAACATTCGTTGGATATAGGCTTCAGGAACCATGGCCTCTTGGGCGGATTGGATCGCTTCTTTCAATTTTGGATTCGTCTGAAGATCGGTCTCAACCAGCGAGCTTCCGTCAGATTGAGGAACATGGCAGGCCGTAAGGATGGCATTAAGCCGCTGGGCGCACACTTTGGATCCCGTCACCATGGCGGCCACTTTTTGTTCCTCGATCACTTTCCAATCAATAAATTCTTCAATGTCAGGATGATCCAGATCCAGGCAGACCATCTTGGCTGCTCGGCGAGTGGTCCCGCCGGATTTAATGGCACCTGCCGCCCGGTCTCCGATTTTCAAAAAGGACATGAGCCCGGATGACTTGCCACCTCCTGAGAGGGCTTCTCCGTCACCCCGTAATTTGGAAAAATTGGTGCCGGTTCCGGAACCATATTTAAACAGGCGGGCTTCCCGGACCCAGAGATCCATAATGCCGCCCTCGTTCACTAAATCATCCCCAATCGATTGAATAAAACAGGCATGAACCTGTGGGCGTTCATAGGCATTCTTGGCCTGTTTAAGTTGCTGAGTCTTGGGATCAATGAAAAAATGTCCTTGTGGAGGTCCACTGAGTCCGTAGGCGAAATGCAAGCCGGTATTGAACCATTGTGGTGAGTTGGGAGCGGCCATTTGTCGAGCCAACATGTAACAGAGCTCGTCATGGAAAGCCTGGGCGTCTTCAGAAGAGTCAAAGTATTTGTGGGTCTGGCCCCAGTGCGTCCAACAGCCGGCCAAGCGGTGAAAGACCTGGCGGGCATCTCGTTCCCCCCCAAGAATGGGATGGCCCTGTTCATCATGAAGAGGTTGCCCTGTGTCATCTTCCTGGGGAACTCCGGCCTTTCGGAAATATTTTTGCGCCAGAATATCTATGGCTAACTGGGACCAGTGTTCCGGTGCTTGAATGTCGTGTTGGCTAAAGACCACCGAGCCATCAGGATTGCGGATTTCTGAAGAACGAGTCGCGAAGGGAATGTTCTGATAAGGACTTTCACCGGGTTTGGTATACCGACGCTCAATTTGCACCTTGCTTCTCCTTTCCCAGTTAGACGCTCAGGTTTTCTGTCAAAAAAAAATCGTAGACAACTTCAAAATTATTTAATGTTCATCAAAAAAGAGATGGCGGTTTTCGTTCTTCCATTTTTTTTCTGCGACAATTTTCGGGTGCTTCAACGGCAACGTATGGGAAAAAATAGCCCTCTCGACGAAGGAGCCGATTGGTACTGCCAGCAGTCCTTAGAAAAGGAAGTGAAAAAGAGAAAAATCTATCGAAGAACTAAAACCCGACGCACTAAGGAAAGACGTAAGAACCATTCTCGATATATGGGTGCTGAATACTTGTCGTTAATGGAATATCAAAGGAATTGTATCTTGTGCTTACCGACACAATTTATAGCGGTTCTTAATATTTGTCAACACAAAATGTGGTGGGATGCCTGTGATTTTTGGGGATACAGGTGCATTTCTTGTGAATAGTGAAATTCCATTTAACGGTAACGGGATAGGTTGGCAGAGTGGTCAGTTATCCACAAGTTTTATGGATTAAAATGCCCCTGCTTCCATAATTTTTTTCTTGAGGGGGTGAAAAAAAGTTTCGGGTTTCAAGTTTCGGGTTTCAAGTTTTAAAAAAAGGTCGAAAAGAGTCTCGATATGTCCAGTGGATAATTGCACCTAATAAGTAAAATAACTAGGTATAATAATCTATGCTTTTTCTCATTCCCTGTTAGGGGTGATAGGAGTTTGACAAGGGTCTTACTGACTTCCTATCGTGTGCCGCGGAACTATAATGGCTGCTGGGTAAGGGGACGGAAGAGACAACCGGCCGGAATATTTAACATGAGGTGAAGGAATTATGTACGTATGGAGCAAAAGTCTGGTGATTGGATTATTGGGAGTTTTTATTCTGTTGGAGATCCTGTTTTGGATTCCTGCAAGTGGAGGAAGCGAAAGTCAACTGTCTTTGCGAACCACCCATTGGATTGCCCTGAATTATTTTCTCCTCCTGATCTGGCTCTTCATTTGGATGTATGACCAAGCCCGGGTGCGAGGGAAAAATGTATGGGTCTGGCTCATTCCTTTTTTCATCGCTCCACTTCCCTCATTAGTGGCCTTTGTGCTGCTTCTTCAACGGCGTAGACGGTAAGTCGCCACATTCCTTATCCAATGATAACCCGGGCTTGGGGATAACGATATGTCGCTCGAGCAGGGGTTCTCAGGGCAAACAATCCGATCATTAAGGGTCCAAATCGTCCCAATAACATAGAGAAAATAATCATGACCTTCCCAAAGTCCGTCAACAACGCAGAAAAACTTCTGGCCCCTCCATCACCGAGAGATAACCCGACAATGCCCATAGCGGAGGTCACTTCAAACATGACCCCAAGAAAAGGTCGCTGTTCGGTGTGGGCAAGTAAAAGGGTGACGAAGGTGATCATCGTCAAGGCCATGATGGAAAGACACAGGGCCCGGATTATCAAATCTTGAGGAATCCGTCTGTGGAACACTTGGACATCGGGCTTCCGCCGCAAAATCGTCCAGATCGTTAACATCACGATAGCGGCCGTCGTGGTTTTAATCCCACCGGCCATGCTGCCCGGAGACCCGCCAATAGCCATCAGAAGAAGAAGAAAGTACAGCGTCGCATTGTGCATGCTACTAAGGTCCATAGTTGAGAATCCGGAGGTCCGTGAAACAGTTTGAAAATATGAGGTCATCAAGCGTTCCCCAAAACTGAGGGGTTGAAACGTGTGTGGGTTGGACCATTCCAACCACGCAATGCCAAGCGTGCCGATGGCAATCAGGGTTCCTGTGGTGATGAGGACGAGTTTGGTATGGGTCTGAAGACGAAAACGTCGGCCCTTAATATTGTCGATGACGTCTTCAAACACCAGGAATCCGATACTGCCGAAAATGACTAAGACTGACACGATGCCAATGATGGATAAATCGAATGGATAGGATCCGAGATTGTTGGAAAATAACGCAAAGCCGGCATTATTGAATGCTGAAATGGCATGAAAAATGCCGAAATACACAGCTTGTCCCGGGTCCATCTCAGTGGCAAATCGAAGAGAAAGTAAGATCGCGCCGATGCCTTCAAAAGAGAGGGTAATCAGGGCGACCAGTTTGACGAATCGAATTGAGCCCTGGAGGTCAAAGGTGTTCAGGGTTTCGCTCACCATCATTCGGTCTCGTAATCCGATACGATGACCCAGGAGGAGCAAGACCACGGTGGCCATGAGGGCATATCCCAAACCTCCCACTTGAATAAGGGTCAGAATGACAATCTGTCCGAACAGGGTGAAGTCATGTGGGGTATCCAGGACAATAAGCCCTGTTACGCAAACAGCCGAAGTCGCGGTAAACAAGGCGTCCAGAAAAGTGATTTCAACGTCAGCCGGCGTCGATACCGGCAACATGAGCAGAAGCGATCCGACAAGAATCAAGATGGACCCGGCCACGGCTACTACTTGTCCGGGGGCAAGGTGAATCCCCCCAATCCACCTTAAGAAAGCTCGTCCAAGTGCTTCACTGCGTTCCAGGGTTAGCATAAGGGCCACCGGGCTTGCAGTCGTTCCAATATTAAAGCCTTTTCTTGGCTTCTTTGTCTTAGGGCGGTTGAATGCGGGGCGAAGTTAGGGAAGGACATGGTGACTGAGACATTCTCGAGAGAACATATCCAGTTTATAGAGAAGGAAACGGGGCTTTACCAGGGTGATAAGGCAACGGGCCAATCGTATTTGATGGTCAATGGGTGAAGAGGTAATGAGTAAATTTGAGAAAACAGTGAGTGTTTGAGGTCGGATAACGATTGGGTTGTGATCGAAAAGATATTAACACGGTTGACCATTAAACAGGCAGGGTTTATATCGGCTTGGATCAAATTCGGTATTCTCCGCATACAATCGTTCATTCCCGTTCACCCCGTCCTGTTCAGGGTCATTCCACATCGTGTGGTTCCACCAATAGAACAGGGGAAATGTTTCGAAGTAATACACGGGATTTCCATAGACACTGCGCTGGTGATCCCACACCTTTCTCCCGGTGACGTAGTCCACTTCTCCATCCCCGTTTAAGGAATACAAAAACATCACCATTCTGGATTCATGATCGTAAATCTCCTCCAATCGGGAGTCCTCATCGGGTTCAGGAGGAAGTGCCTGTTCAGCGATCACAGTGGAAGTAAAGAGTAAAATGCAGAACAAGGACAGAGGGAGGAAACCAGCGAATAGACCCTTCATTGAAAAGACCTCCTTAGGATAGATTGAACTCTATCACGCGCCACCTATCCACCGTGGCTCTGGCGTAAAACATTTTACCACGTTGATCAATTAAAGTGTCAAACGAATCGTCCTGACTTCTTGTCGTCGCGTCCTCGCTTAATTATAATCACCCCTTATGCCAGTTGTCTCACCACACGGCCGTCGTGTCACGGTATACACCATTGGATGTCGATTAAATCAGGCGGAGTCCGCCCTCCTGTCTGATCGTTTTGCCCACTATGGTTTTGTCCCTGTGTCATTGGGAGAACCGACCGATGTCCTGGTTGTGAACTCTTGTTCGGTGACCGAAGAAGCGGAATCTGATTGTCGCCGGGTGGTCAGGCGGGTGTTGCGAAATTCCCCACATGCCACCGTGGCCATCACCGGCTGTTATGCTCAAACCGGGGTTGAAGCCCTTCGTGCGATGCAGAATATCGATGTTATCGTGGGCGCTCAATATAAAATGCGGCTGCCCGAATATTTGGATACACTGCCGCTCTCCGAAAAACCTTCTCAACCTGAAGTCATTCATACTAAGAAAATTGATCATCAAAATTTTGAGGTTGAGGGAATCGGTCAGTATTCCACGACCCGGGCCAATTTGAAAATTCAAGATGGCTGCCAATTTATGTGTGCCTTTTGCCTTATTCCCTTTGCTCGGGGGCGGGAACGAAGCCGATTGGGTGAAAATGCCATACAGGAAGCCCGTGCGCTTGCTGCACGGGGACATCGGGAGCTTGTGCTCACCGGAGTGAATATTGGACAGTACCACCATGATGGAATGGAGTTGCTCGATCTGATTCAGCAGCTTGAGGAGGTCGAGGGGATTGACCGCATTCGTATTTCTTCCATTGAGCCGACGACGATCCCCGAAGCTCTGTTAGAATACATGGGGAATTCAAAAAAGCTGTGTCGCTATTTACATATTCCGATGCAAAGTGGAGATGAGGCCGTTCTCAAAGCGATGAATCGACGGTATTCCGTCCGGGAGTTCATAGAATTTATCGAAAAGGCTGTCGAGCTCGTACCAGACCTTTGCGTCGGCACTGATGTCATGGTCGGGTTTCCCGGAGAAGGCGAGAAACAATTTGCCAACACCCAGGCGGTCGTTCAGGAATTGCCTTTGGCCTATCTTCATGTCTTCAGCTTTTCCGATAGACCCGGAACCGCAGCGGTTCGAATGAACAATCATGTGCCGGGACACACCATCAAAGACCGAAGCCGGAAGTTAGCTGAACTCTCCCGGATGAAACGGTTGGCCTATTATCAACGATTTGTCGGTCGAACGGTACAGGTCCTTTTTGAATCAAAGAATAATTATGGAATCTGGACCGGGTTGACGGACAATTATGTGCGGGTTGGTGTCCCGTCATCACAAGAGTTAAGCAATTGCTTGCAGCCTGTGGTTATATCCGGAATAACAGACGGATTGGCAGTTGGAGATTTGATTGAACCATCCCCGCTGGCTATGGTCACTTCCCAGGCAGAAAAGGATACGAACACCCTATGACCCTCCCGGTTACCGCTCAATCATTGGTGACGATCCCAAAGACCCGGAAGAATGCTCCGGATTCCTACCGGGTCTATATCGAGACCTTTGGATGCCAGATGAACGAATATGACACCGAGTTGGTACGATCACTACTTAAACACAGGGGTTTCGGATTCACCAACCATGGTGATCAAGCTGATGTTGTGCTTTTGAACACCTGCGCCATCCGTGAAAATGCTCACAACCGGGTCTACGCGCATTTGGCAGATTATAAGGCTCTGAGGAGTCAGCGAGGGCTGGTCATCGGTGTCTTAGGTTGTATGGCCCAGAATCTTAAAAAGGATTTGTTAGATAACCAATCGATGATTGATGTGCTCGTTGGCCCTGACGCTTATCGGCGCTTGCCGGATCTTCTTTTCCAAGCCATCGAATCCCGCACACGGGGTTTAGCCGTTGACCTTTCAGAGTACGAAACCTACGAAGAAATTCTTCCGGTCCGCGAGGGAGGGGTGAATGCATGGCTGGCGGTGATGCGGGGATGTGACAACTTCTGCACATTCTGCGTGGTTCCGTATACCCGAGGACGGGAGCGGTCACGAAATCCACAGGGAATTCTCCTTGAAGCCCAGCAACTTGCCGAACAAGGATACAAGCAAATCACCCTCCTTGGGCAGAATGTGAATTCCTATCGGTACCACGATTGGGATTTTGCCAAGCTCCTCCTATCTGTGGCTGAAGTGCCGGGGATAGAGCGGGTTCGGTTTACGTCGCCACATCCGAAGGATTTTCCTCCGGCGTTATTGGATGCCGTGGCGGGTCACCCCAAAGTATGCAAACACATCCATTTACCGGTCCAATCCGGGAACGATAGGATTTTGCAGGTAATGGGGCGGTGTTACACTCGGAAAGAGTATATCCAATTAGTTGAGTCCATTCGTCGACGTGGAGATATCGCCTTGAGTACAGACATTATTTGTGGATTTTGTGGTGAGACGGAGGAGGAATATCAAGATACCGTCAGACTCATACAAGAGGTGGAGTTTCAGTCCGCGTTCATCTTTAAATATTCGGAAAGAAAAAATACGATTGCGGGGCGGAAATATCCGGATGATGTGCCAGAGACAATGAAAACCGAACGAGTCGGTCGCTTGATTGAATGGCAAAGGGACATTTCTGCAAGAAAAAACCAGGCCCTGATTGGGCACTCCGTCAATGTCCTGGTGGAAGGGGACGCCAAGAAATCCAAAAATCAGTGGAAGGGCCACACGGAAAGTAATACGACAGTGGTATGGAATAAAACGGACCGTTTGGTGAAACCCGGGGATCTGGTTTCCATTACGGTAGAAGATGGATCCGCCTCGACCTTATATGGCAGCCCCGCATCCCCCTAATCTCAATGCTTTCTTCATCCCAATTCCCCCCCCTCTTTTTCCCCAGAAAGCCGAATGGATAGCGTTCATTGGAGGGGAATGGTAATCACCAGCCCTCCCATGACATCCTTACGTTGAAAATCGCGTTTGGGACTCATGGGATGGGTATTGTGACACACCACACAGGCCTCTGAGACCGCTCGATCAGCATAGATGGCCTGAAAGAATTTCCTTTTCCCGGATCGAATGACTCCGGTGTAGGGTATGTCAGGGTTTTTCAGGACAGCCTCCAACCCCTTCTTTTCAAAATTCGTCGCGGGAGCATTTTTCCTATAAATGGGCCAGAGGCTCGCCAACCGGTACCGGATGCCTTCTTGTCGCTCTGCCACCAGACGTGCGGATTCCATGAGAAACTGGGCGGGGAGGGGCAGTGCATGTCGGGCTTCCCAATCTTCCGCTGCCAGGACAATCCCTTGATTCTGCATGCGTTCGACGATACGGGTGGTATAGACCTTACGATCGGATTCGATGACAGCTTGTAAATAATCAGCCACTACTTTTGGCGGGATCCCCTTCGAAGAGTTATCGACTGTATCCGAAACAGCAAAACCACCTCCATGGAGTAAAAGGAAGAGGATCAAAAGAAATAGAGCGAGGGATAATTTCTCCTTTAGCCCTTTCATGGTTTTGGTACCTCCCTGGGAGAAAGTTTTATAAATTTTATGTTGATGCAGCGATTTTCAAAAAATATAGAGTTAACGGCGGCAATTTTTTTCATACCAAACCACAGACTACCCTTTAAAGGCAGCAAAAAACGTTCCACAAAAAAACTTTCGTCAATTTCCTGAGGAACTATATTATATCGTATTGATAAGACAAGATATTTCCGGTGTGACTGAAAATTGAGGCCAAGGCCACTCAAGACCACCTTCAGATACGCATATCTTTTTGGATACAGTTGATTATCCTTTCAGATAACTGCTTTTTGCCTGATTTGTAAATGGGAAGGGATTTCTCCGGAGAGAAACCGGGCAGGGGAATGAAGCTCGGATTTTCCTAAAGTACCCTCAGTCCAGGATAAGGTCCGGAGAAATACCGGGGTTTACTTGGGATCGGGGAGATCTGAAGGCCGGATTGAGTCAATTGCGGGATAAGGACCCTCACACTATGTGGCCATGACTTTTCCTCCTGACCGCTTCATTGACGGTTCCCTAAAAGGATCTGGATAAAGTTCGTTACTTTGCTTCCCAGAAATGGTCCCGGGCGTTGAGGTAACAGGACAGATATTGCCGCACATGGATATCAACACCCCACAACCATCTTCCCTTCCTAAGATATCCGGTCTGAAATTGTTTGCTGATCGGATGATACGGGCTGCAAGACTTGACCCTCGCCTCTATGAAGAAGTGGAGGGGGACACGCGTGCCTTGAAGCAGGCGGTGGGTGTCGTCATGTTATCTGGGATCGCTCGTGGCATTGGGTTCATGCAAGAACCCGTTCTGGTGGACTTGTTGGTTGCCACCGGCCTGTCTTTGCTTGGGTGGTATATCTGGTCTTTTTTGACCTACATCATTGGAGCGAGATTGTTTCCCGAATCCCAAACCCAGGCTAAGTATGGTGAACTACTCCGAACGATCGGATTTTCGAACGCTCCCGGCATATTTCTGGCTTTTGTACTCATTCCAGGCATTGGCACTTTTGTGAATCTCGGCGCCCTCGTGTGGATGTTTGCGGCCATGGTGGTTGCGGTGCGCCAAACCTTAAATTATCGGAGCACTCGCCGAGCTATTGGCGTATGTTTTATCATATGGCTTATAAGGGAAGTCATTGTCGGATTTAGTATGGTGACGGTGCTTGAATGAGGAACAAAATGTCCTTCTGAAGTATCTTGTTTCCCTAAAGATGTACGGAGGGAGCACCGATTTATTCCGGTGGTGCGAATTTGAGTTCTACGCGCATTTTGGAAAAGTGGTCCAAAAAGGGTTTGTAAGGTAACCTTATTGGAAAGTCATGTGAGTCGTAGGACTTGTCCTTCTCCTAACCGAACCTCTTCAATTAACCCATTTTAAAAAGGAAAGATTAGGATTCCACTATGTTCCAGCAATTTCAAAAAATATGCCAACTACTAACCGTCAATTCCTCGTCATATCTATTTCTTCAACAACGGCATGTAACGACGGTCAAAACATGTTTCTTTACTTTGGTTTTGGGACCCGGCTTGTTTTTTCAAACGATATTGTTCCCATTGCCGGCCTTTTCTCAGTCAAAAGAAGTCTACCCTGAAGGTGATCCAGAGTATTTTAAAGCCCTCCTGGAACTGGAAAAAGACGAGGTATATAAAAAATTCTTGTTTCAAAGCGTTTCATACGCCGGGGATAAGAAAGTGGATTATATTGATTATAAAGGTGTGAGGCCCCCTGTCGATGAAGAAAGAACCGAACCGGCGGATACTGAGACGGCTGCAGCCCCTTTCAGAAAACCAACATACGAAGCCATGCGCAACATGGATTGGTTTAGGAAAAACAATTATCAGAATTTCATCCGAAACGTTGGCCAGAATATTTACCCATTGATCATTGCGAGTGACTATGAACCGGGAAAAGAGGGGGTCGGGAGTACCTATTACCTGTACCGAAAAGACCGTCCTGTCGAAACGATTACGCCGACTTCCGTCATGTATGAGATGGAGAAAATACTAGCGCACATCCCAATGGGAGTCTTTATCTTAATCTCCCCCTACTTTGACAATGTGGCTAATCGACCCGAGGGATGGGAAGAACCTCTTATTAAATATAAAAAACATGTTGAAAATATTAAAGACCTTCTGGAAAAAAGTGATTTTAGTCAAGCCACATCGATCAGAGCCATAAAGATGTTAGACATGGTGGATAATTATTTACAGGACTGTATCGAAAATGGTTCTGGTGATGAAAAGTCTTATAGTGCGTTTTCTCATAGAATAATCCCTTACGTTGCGGAGGCCATGAAATCCGCTGTGGAGTTGCAAATACAAGCAGGGTTGAGCGCTATGAGCGAATGGAAAAAAGAGTTAGGTCCGCAAGAATGGGACAAACTCCATGTGTTAATTCCCGTGGTGTGGCCGGTGGCTAAAGGCAGTCCACGACGGCAGATTTTTGAACATCTCATGACTCCTGAACGGGCTAAAACCAACATTTTCGAGGTTCATGCAAGATCGCACGATGAGGCCCGAACGACTTTAGGCCGGATAAAAGGTGATTCGGTGATGGCCAGCCTCACGTTTGACAAGAACACCCACTTTGGCATGATGAGTTACTTACGTTTATCATCACCAACAGATCTCGTTCAGGGTGTCACGAGAGAAGAATTGAAGAAGTACTCAAAATCAAAACTAAATATCCTTCCTTTGAACCCGCCCCACGGCGATTAAAAGAAGGATTATTTGTATGGACCACCGTAGTTTTTTCCCATATTCTAAAGCGAAATATCCCCTATATCCTAAAAACCCAATCGTTAATGATGAAATTTAGGGGATAATTCAAGTACTGCCCTATTCTTGAGAGCCAACCTATTGGCACTGTTTCCCCTCCTCCCCCCAGGTTTGCCAACCTTATAATTTCTTTCTGAGAAGAAACTTTGATCCTTATTGGTGTGCCAATACAAGGACCGATCCCAAGAAGGAGGTACGGTCAGAAGAAGGAACCTCTGGCCAAAACGAAAAAAGGCGGGACTGAGGCATAGAGCCCCGCCCGCCTTTATCCTTTTAATGAGTAAACTTATTTTAGAAAAGTCTCGTTTTGTCCCGCTCTCTCCCTCAACCCACAGAAAGGGATGAGATTTGAGACATTCCCGACTCCATTTCGAGGTTTAAATTACCTTTTATTGTCGGAAATCACCTTCGATTGGGAGGAGGTGTTATCCGTCGAGTTATCTGCTTGCTGAATGAGTTTTGCCTCTTCCTGATGCCAAGCTATTATCTCTTGTAACTCAGTATGTTCCTTCATTAGGGTGCCGAGTGTGCGTTTGATTCCATTTCGACGGAGCTCCTTGGAGTCCAAATAGGGTTTCTGATTATACATTTTAAGGCGTTGTAGGAGCTTTTGGACCCTCTTTTTCAGTGCTAATGCTTCTTGCTCATACTCTGAGGTTGCCTCGAGATGATACTCCAGGTCGGCCGAAGGTTTACCGATATTCACAGTTGGGCCGGCAGGCGAAGTCCCTGCTAAAGCGTATGAACTTCCGAACACAAAGAAAACCATAATGAATAGGGTCTGTCTGATCAACATAGGTCCCTCCTTTTTTTCTAAAAATATGCTCTGATCGTTGAGTTCTAGACCAAAATTACTTTTGTCACTGCTATATCCTATTATTACAAATCACGTGCCAAACATGGAATTAAAATTTTTTATTAAATTTCAATAACTTATAAATTATAAAGAATATGTTTTATGTAAACATGTTACATTTAAATGAAACACTTTTGTTTCAAAAAGTGTTTCATGTGTAACAAGTTATTTTGGAGTGGAAATCGAGGAGGAGGAGGATTGTCTCTACTGAATGCCCAAACGTTGAAGTCGGCGATAGAGTGTCACGCGGCTGATGCCGAGCATCCTAGCCGCGGCTGAACGGTTGCCGCCGGTTTTCTCCAACGCTTCAAGAATGTGAGTTTCCTTGTTTGGAGGAGGGGCCTTTTTCTCTTTTGCCACAAGAGGAAGCTCTGGATGCTCCAGGACTTCTGGTGGAAAGTCAAACGGTTGCAAAGAACGGTCTTGACTCCGAATCACGGCAAATTCAATCGCATGCTGAAGTTCGCGGACATTGCCCGGCCATGAATATCCCATGAGAAGGCGCATGGCCGGGGGACTGATAGTTTCCACAGGGCGTCCAGTGGTGGCTCGACATTGACTTAAGAAGGCACTCGACAACAGGGGGATATCTTCCCGTCGTTCCCGAAGGGGCGGAAGAAGAATTCGCCCAACTCGGATACGATAAAGAAGATCTTCTCGAAACTGCCCGGCTTTGACATCTTGAGCAAGATTGTGGTGTGTCGCGGTAATCACTCGGACATTCACTTTGCGAAGTTTGGATTCGCCGAGCCGGGTAAATTCCCGTTCCTGTAGGACGCGCAACAAACTCGTTTGGATAGCCAGCGGGATATCCCCGATTTCATCTAAAAACAGCGTGCCGCCTTCCGCAGCTTCGAACAATCCTTCCTGATCAGAAACCGCTCCAGTAAAAGCACCACGTTTATGGCCAAACAATTGGCTTGCAACAAGAGATTCGGTAAGTCCGGCACAATTCACCGCTATGAAGGAATTCTTCATTCGATGACTTGAACGATGAATGGCACGAGCCACCAACTCTTTTCCGGTTCCCGTTTCCCCTTCGATTAACACCGTCGAATCTACACGTGCCAATTCCTGAATCTGTAGGAAGATCGCCTGCATGGCCGGACTTTTTCCAATGATGTCCTGAAATTTTCCTGTTTCTGATAATAATCGCCGCAGGTCTTCCACTTCAGAAGTGTCATAGAGGTAGAGAATTTTTTGCTTCGCATCTCTAGGATCTTCGCGAATATCCACATGAACCCAACACATCCGGCCCCCCGTCACACCAGGCATCCGAGCTTTGACTGTCTCACGCTTCTGGGCAGGCCGACCCATCATTTCCCTTAGAGCACGAATATGATCTTCCTCTTCAAATAGCTCTTCCCATGGTCGCCCCACACAACGTTCTGGACGTCTGTGTGAAAGTTCTTGCATGCCCCGGCTCAGAAAACTGATGGTCCCTTCGGGGTTAATCAAAGCCATGCCGATCTGGAGTTGATTCATAATGGCTTGAAGATCGTCATGACTTCGCTGGACTTTTTCCAGGGCAACTTCCAATTGTTGCTTAGCTTCTTTCCGCTGGGCAATTTCTTGCGTCAGCGATTCATTGGCGAGGGAAAGCTCTGCTGTGCGCAACCGCACGCGTTCCTCTAATTGATGATGAGCATCTTTTAAAGCCGTTTCTGCTCTTTTTAATTCCGAAATATCTTTGGTGAAGGTCGCAAGACCAATCGCTTGTCCGTCTTCTTCGGTTAACAGCGACAGAGAGACAAGGACAGGCATGAGTGTGCCGGACTTGGTTTGGCGGTACGAAGAAATGTTTCGAACGTTTTGCCCGTGTTGGCACTGTGTTCTCAGTTCACGAGCCAGAGCCTGTCCTTCTGATGGAATCAAGGTCATGATGGATTTTCCAAGTAATTCCTGCGCAGCCCATCCATAGACTCGTTCCGTTTCTCGATTTACGTCGATAATGATTCCATTTAAATCTTCAATGATAATTGGATCAGTCGCATCCCGATAGACCTTTGAAAGTTTCCGCAGTTCCTCATTCGACCGTTTTCGGTCGAGATGAATTTTAAGCATATCCGCAAGAGAGTTAATGAGATGCCGTTCTTCGGCCAGAAAGGGGCCTTCGACTTCCCGAGGTTTTTCCTCAAGATACACGACTTCGATGGATCCAATCCGATTTCCATGACATTCAAATGTAGCCTTCTGAACCCAGGGTGTTTCCCGAAAATTGGTTGTGGCAATGATGAGTCCGTCAAAACTAATTCGACACGCCGTGATGTCCGGATACTGCCATGAAGGAGGAAGTAGTTCTGTAAACTTTTCTAATAACGCTTCTGTCGAAAGTTGTTCTTCCTGGAACAGTCGGGCTGTGGTGTGAAGCGCGGTGAGTTCTTTGACCCGTTCCCCCAGATGATGCAAGGCTTTTTGAAGCTGTTCAGGAGTTTCCAAGGTAGGATCAATTTTTTGCGAAGGAGGGGAGGCAGAAGGGAAAGAAGGCGGAGTAAACTCTTCAGATTTACGGAAATTAACCATGCTGATGTTAATTATGAAGAAAGGCGCCCGGATTGGCAATTCTACTCGATGGTTTTTGCAGAGATGATGGGAAGAATCAGTAGGATAATGTAGAGAAAGTTGGATTGTATGTTGTAGGTACTGACATCTCTCCCAGAACTGACAGCACGCTAAAACTAGAGTAGGCTGACAGCTTCAGTGGTCTGAGACGAGTCGTGCAAATGGAGAGTATTGGAATTGAATTAATAAATATTACCCATATGAATCACATGACGTTGATACACCGTTGAGGTCGATTTTTCTCGCAGGGAAATTGGCTTGTGAATGGACTCAATCAATGTGGAGGGACCAAGGCCCCCTATAAGGGGTCGGGAATCTTATTTTCTCAAATAACATCTAACGGAACAGAAGGAGTGGGTAGCTAAGATTTGTTTTGGCCTAAACGCCTAGTCAGATACGAATTCGGTTTTGAAAAGCCTGAAGCCTGCCTCGAGAGCCAATTGACTAAAGATGGAAATTGATTCAGTCAGAGTTTGGCCTTTTCCCCCTGTTTTATCTCACCTTTCCTTCTAAATCCTAGTGTTGACGGCTCTCGGAGGGGACCTGTATAACGTTTGTTACCCTCGGGGTGAACTGCCCATCAAAAAAAATCGTTGATAAAGTCACCTACGCGCCCGTAGCTCAATGGATAGAGCACTTGACTACGGATCAAGAGGTTACAGGTTCGACTCCTGTCGGGCGCGCCAGTACCGGTTAGTGTTCTGATTCCAGTCGGGAATTCCTCAGCAAGAGATGGCTAATCCGGGTTTAGCCCTCCCCGGGAAAAATATCCAGACATATTCATTTGTATTAGGCCGGCGCCGGGATTCGGTTTACCGATATCCATGACCTTTTTTGTGGCCATGGCTTTTTCCTTTATAAGCCTTTTTCAGCATTTTCATGTCGAATAATACTCGCTGCTCTGGAGTCAGCATATTCCGCAGGGCTACTTTGTAGGCATACTTTGCCCGCATTTTTTCCCTTTTTAATGCCAGGACCTCCTCGATTTTACTCTCTATCGCATTCCGGTCAGGATTGTCTTGAGTGACCAACGTGGCAAGTTCAATTTTCTTGACTTTTAACTGAGCCTTAATGAGAAATTTTACTTTCTTAAATTCTAAGCGCATCTGCGCTCTTTTGGCCTTCTGTTCGTCGGTCAGCGTTTCCGTCCAACAAGATGCCTCGTAAATGCTCTTTCCATGGCGCGTTTCCCCATGGTGGGATTTCATCGCATGTCCACCCCCTCCCGAATGGCCCGATTGAGCGAATGCGGGAACACCGGCAGCGAAGATAAGGGTGGAAATGACGAGTAGCACAGTCCGAAATGTTTTCACAGAACACCTCCTATTGGGATTGAAGTATTGATATTCAACGGTCACTGTTGTTTTACACTATGGTGGGTAGATTCGCAAAGGGCTGTCCTCTTTGGCGTGTAACCCCACACGTAAAATGGGAAGGGTTACCTTTCAATTAATTTGAGTCCCTTGTAAGCATGGGAAAGTTACTTTAAGGGCGACGGCGGAATTAAATCAAGATCGCCCAGGTTAATTTCCTGTTTCATTTCTGTAAACAGCCAGCCGGGGTACAAGATTAGAAGGTTTTGGGTCGGGCAGTCGCCCTCTCCAGGAAATTCGGAATTCTTCAGGAATGTCGGAATCAATTGTATTGATCAGAAGAAAAACTTGATGAAATCCTCTCAATTTTAAGATGAGGGCGATTGAGGTTCTGAACTCAGAGGGAATAGCGGAGGATCGGTCAAGGAGGGGACGCCGTTGATCCGGTGACTTTGACAAGAGATATCGTGGAGCCATTATGGCTCACCTGCATTTCCCTGAGGATTGCCGGTAACGGCGCATCTCGATCACCCTGGCTCAACCGCTGGGTGAATGATTGAGGGGCCGTGCCCTTGTGAATGCTTACCATTTTGGCCAAATCAGGAACATGCTAATCATTCCACAGATGACGACGACCATGGCAACATTAATAATCTCAAAAGCCATTTCCTACCTCCTGTAGGAATGATAATAAATAAATTTACGATGTCATTTTTTAACACTGCAGTAGTTGTGCCAAAAGTAATTGTAATGGAAGTTCATGAAACGAGGCATGCAAGTGGTTGGTTTGATGAGAGAATCTGTCTTGAAGGGTCTGTTTTTGCTTGGCAGATCTGGTCCAGCTCTTTTGAAATCTGATTACTAATGAACTAGGGGTGTATATGAAGTGTACAATTGTTAAGGGGGGTATCAGGCTCGCCAATTCAAGTGACAGGGTTCGCTTGGTCAGCGGGTAGGACGTCGACGACATAGTGGTTCATTCACCTGTTTTCTTCGTGGCAATCTTTATCACGACAAATCTCCAAATATTATGCTAGCGTAGTTTCATGGCCATAGGGTTTTGAGATATGATGTTCCTTTACATTTCTCCCTGGGGGCAAACCCAAAAGACGTATGTTCCATGTGATAGAGAAAACCGGGAAGCCACATTACAGTGAAACTCATGAGACGACTTTCTGCACCAACGTTTGAACCCAAGGATCTGTTGATCATAATGGCGGCCTTACTGTTGGTGGCCATTTCAGCTGGGGTCAGTGTTTCCCACGATCCTTCGGTCCATAGTATTCCTCCCTCCACGAATCCCAATGTAAAAAAGTTGGTAAACCCTTACGAGGTGACAGAGAGTTTTCTGGCGAAGGGAAGGGATCTGTATCAGCGAAGAGCGTTTTGCGCCGGGTGTCATGGGCCGGATGGGAAGGGGAATGGGATGGAATCGAATCCCTATAACGTGAGAGGCCCATTTCCCAGGAATTTCACCGATGCGAGGTGGCAAGGGCTCCGGAGTGATGGTGAGATTTTTGGGGTGTTACAGCAAGGTGTTCGCGGAACAGCGATGGCCCCATTCGTTCCATTGGTATTATCAGAAGAACAAGCCTGGCAGATTGTGTCGTATCTTCGGACCTTTAAGGAATCCTAGCAGGATGTTGAAAAAGGCCGCCAGCCTCCGCCAAGGGGCCTGCGGCCTTGTCCGTGAAAAGGCGAGTCTTGGCGCGCCGGGGTTGGGAGGGTAAGAACGGGGCCTTTTTGAACATCTTGCTAAGACCACAACGTACCGGATTTCTCCTACGAATAAAAGAAGCCGCAATATTCTTGTTAAGAAAAATAAAACGGGTGAGACTTGTTAGAGAATTCAAGTCACTGTTTATGTTGAAACCGGTCAATGAGGAGGGGCGGATGACAAAAACGTTTTTTTCTTTTATTGGGTGGGTGGGGCTGGTTCTCTTGTTGCCTACCGTGACTCAAAGTGCGGAGGTCGTCCCTTTTTCAACCTCCGAGGCTGTAAAATTTTCAGGGTCAGGCACCACGACCACCAGGCCCTTTTCCGTTAAGGGCCAATGGGAACTCAAATGGAAGGCAAAAGGGTTTCTGGCCGTTCACCTGTACAACCTCGAATCCAGGCTAAATGAAAAACTGATGTTTGTGTATACGACGGAAGGTGGTATGGGCGAAAGTTATCATCCGGACCCAGGCTCATTTTTTCTGAACGTGGTGGCGAGCGAACCGTGGAGTATTTCCATTCTGGAACTCCAACCGAAAAAGACTGAATGAACCCTCCTCCAGTTCCCCTAGAAATCCAACCTTCCCTTATTCTGGGAAAACACCAAAAGATTGCAAGGCAGATAATGGTGGGGCGGCAGGTCGCCGGGGCAGAAAATTTATTGCCAATCCGGAAAAGTTTCAACCCTGCGCCGCCCCACCAAAGTATGAAATCTGGTTGCTCAGCGGAAAGAGGTAGGGAGAGATGTCCGCTGAGCAACCGAAACCCGCAGTAGCCCGACATCTACCCGGGTCTTCCCTGCTGGGAGAAGTGCTCGAAGCAGGGTAATAGTATTTTACTGCGTGATTTGGACCTTGTCCAAATGGCTCTTGGCTCGGAAATGCTATCAGCGGGATTTTAAAGCGAATTCGCCTTGAATGAACAAGGTCGCGGACCGCGTGATGTTGAGCGCTGGATGGATCGCAGGACCTGGGAGAAGGTGCCGACCTCCACCAAGTTCCCTGTGTGAATGAGGGAGGTGGCTAATTTCGTCCCAATGAGCGTTGGCTCCTCTGAAGCCGAAAAAAAATGTTAATGAAGAGAACAGGAGGCTTTTTGACGTAACCCATAAAGCAGGGTCACATTGATGCGGCGGTCTTCGTACCTATCTTTAAACGCCAAGGTGTCCGTTTCGTGAAACAGATTGGAGTTGAAAATGACGGCCCGATTTTGACGGTGAGGAACCGTAAGGGATTCGGCATGATGACGCTCTAAAAAATCCCGGATTTTTCCTTCATTTTTCTCGGTATTGTATTCTTTGAAATCCCACTCGTCCGGGGCTTCTTTATCCCATACGATCAGTCCGCCACTATCAGGATCGAGATTGGCTTCGTCCGGGGTAATCCAAAAATTGACATTCACAGCGGCGGCATCCGCATGCATGTTGAGGCCTCGTAACGCACTATCCTGTTTGAACGCCCAAGCCTGATTAAGAAGATAACTCTTGAAAATCCCAGGGAATGTTTTTCTGAGATCCTCTGAGATTTGCAGGAGGAGTGGGCAGGAGAAGCCGTTCGCAAGAAAGGCCCCAATGTATCCGTTTTGGTAATCTTTTTTCCATATAGTTGATTCCAGGCAGAATTGCCTCAGGCTGTTTAAGGCGCGCGGATTGAGCAAGTGATCGACATACATCATCTCAGGATTCTTTTCGTGATATTTGGCCTCAATTTCCGAAATGTTAAGATCGGGATTGAGGGTGCCCTCTGGGAGAGCCTCGGCATGGCCGTAGTGAAGAATGCGATTAAATGAGGGTGCTATTTGAAGTTGTTCCTGATTTGTGAGATTGATGAACCAAGAGGGGTTGGTGTCCTTGGACAGACGCCTGTAGAGAGCATCCAGACCTTCTACATACGAGGAGGGAAAGGCGGGACCCAGGGAATGTGTTTGCAGGAATTGAACTTGCTCGAAATCGTGTTTAATGCGGGCTTTGGTAACCGCTCGAATGGATACAGGCTTTTGATGGTTATAGGTGAGATCGGCTGAACGCCGAAAGCATTCCAGGGCTCCCTCAAAATGCTTTTGCCACAAAGCGGTGAGGCCTAGGTGATAATGCGCATTGGCATAGTCAGGTTTATGCACCAAGGCCTGCTCAAAAGACGACTTGGCTTCATCCAGGCAGCCTTGTTCCTTATAGGCGACACCGAGGTTGTTGAGCGCCTCCGCATGAGCCGGTTTAAGCTCCAGCGCCGCTCGATATTCCTCAATGGCTCCAACGATATCGCCCTGCTCTTTGAGGACGACTCCCAAATTATTATGAGTCTCGGCGGATCGGGGGTTGATTTTCAGGACAGCCCGAAACGCTTGAGTTGCTGAATCCAGCTTCCCTTGGGCTCGAAAGGCATTGCCGAGATTGTTTTGGGCTTCGGCATATGAAGGGTTCAGGGTCAGGGCTTTTTCATAGGCATCAATGGCCTTATCGAGTCGACCTTCCTTCTCTTGAACAAGGCCGAGATTAAAATGGTAATGCGGTTTAGTGGAATTTATGGAAATGGCATTCGAGATGAGCTGGATGGCCCTAGGATTATCACCTTGTTGGTAGGCGACGAGGCCTAGAAGGTGGAGTGCCTCAACATGAGAAGGGTCTTGCGTCAGAATGCGCTCGTATAACTTTTCCGCTTGCTGAAGTCGATGAGACTGGTGATGGGATACCGCTTCCGAAAATAACGTTCGGATTTGGAGCGGCTGGACCCCACTTCCGGGTTGCTTGCCTGATTTTTCTTGCCGCCGACGCTCTGCCCGGTTCATCGAAACCGTTCACCTCCTGTTGGCCAGACCGAAGAGAGTTTGGCCTATAGGAGCGTAAGCTCTTTTGATCGTTGTTGTAAAGGTCTCGCTTGTCTGAATTAATTTGAAATCTGAGATTTGAGATCTGAAATTACCCCAATAAGGGGTACTATCCGGTATGCGCGTCAGGGTTGAGTTGCCAGAGACTCCAAGTTAAAGCCTCTCGAAGCTCTTGCATTTCTGGTGCGCTGGATGGATCGGTCCAGGCTTCATGATTCAATTTTTCCAGCACCGGCACGGCTTCTTGGTCGCCGAGTTTTCCCAAAGCTCTGACAATTTCGGTTTTCACCGGAATTTCGGTGTCTGGTTTCTGAAGCGAATGAACGAGAGGGGTATAAACGGTGGTTTGGGCGCTGTGGGTAGCGATCTCTCCCAACCCCTTGACCGCGGCAATTTTCAGTTCCGGTGTTTCGGCTGTCTGGAGAAGGCCAACCAGGGTCTTTTCCGCTTGTTCCCCCTGCCGACCCAGGGCCATGGCAGCCTGAGGGGCCAAAAGGGGATCATTCAGAGCCTGCGTCAGAGTAGGAAGAACCGATGGATCAGAGGTATTCCCTAATAGGGGAATAATCTTGAGCTTGAGGCTCGGCTCAATTTCCGGCCGCTGCATCAGGTTGATCAAGCGATCGGCTTGTTCCCATTCCGCGGTGAGGAGAAGGGGAAAATCATCATGCTTCAATTTTTTTGAGAGTTCGGTGAGGGCGAAATTGCCAGAATTTTTTTTCTCCTGCTTCTTCGCGGCCTCGATGGCGTCTTTGAATTCGGTCCGAACTTCGATTCGCCAATCAAATTGTTCCCCATTTAAGCCGTAAGTGATTTGGCAGGCCGGCCCTGTCCATCCCGGCAAGGGAGAATGCAACGAATCGGCATCGCCTCCGTATGTCGAGGGACCCGTTCGCCTCTTTCGTTCCTCGCATTTTACCTTTACGACTACATCATGGGATTTTTCTTCATCCGCTATTATGCTATATCCGATGGTGTCAAACCGTTTTGCGACCACATCATGGATCTCTTGTGAGTCCACCAGTCCTTTTTCAGTTAAGGCCACGGTTTCGAGCAAAATATGTTGGGCGTGCTTCAGATGGGATTTTTCTTCAGGGGTGAGGGGCCGCTGACGAGAAAACGCCTGATCCATCGGCAGACTGACCAACAGGAAACAGAAAATTACGGTAAAGACTTGCATGAGTAGAATCCTTTTCTTTATTTCTTCATAAAGGGGATACGAAACTAAGGGTTAAACTCCTATCATATCGTGTCCCCTGTCTTTGAGTGAAACCTATTTGGAATGAATTTTTTTCAAGTATCATGAGAATCAGTTTGGCCTTTTTTATTTCCAAGTTTCAAGGTTTAGGTTCGTTACATTGAAACAGGTGACAGGGTAGGAAATAATTGCGAAGGCTTGGTAGCTGATGATGAAATCAGTATTTTATATAGGGTTGGCGGCATTATTACCCCTTTTTGCCTACGCCGTTCAGATTAATCGGCCACAGCCTGATTATGTAATTTTGACTCAACAGGCGGTGGCATTGGAGGGGATATGGTTGGTCCTGGCTTACCTTGGCTGGCTAGGAACCCGATGGCAGCGTGGACACTGGGATGCCAATGCTTTGAGTGCATCTTCGGATCGACGACGTTTTCTGTTATTGGGAATGCTAATTGGGGCCCTATTATCGATTTGGGGAGGATATCTCGGAATTATTGAACGGATAATTTGGTAGGGAATGTCTTATAGGCTAGGCCGCCGAATCGTGTGAGGCCGAATCGTGTGAGATGGTAATTTGCCTGATCCTTGGAAAGAATGAAGGCGAGGTGAGGTCCGTTTGAGCGGTATCTTGGCATTTTTCTTTGATGTGCGGGTTTTGGGGAATTTGGTTTTTGTGGGTGTTATTGAAAGACTGCATTCCATTCTCGGGCAGTCGGCATCAATCGCTTTGTAGAGGTGAATCTCAACAATCCGGTTATCATTGACTTCCAATGCATCACAGATCGCATCCTGGGCAATTTTTAATCCACCGTCGATGTCACGCCTGAGCGCCGAAGTAAAGAAAAATCTGACTGATAATTTTAAAGCATGTGTGCGCAGATTCTTTAGTAGACCCATTCTATGGGATGAACGAATCAAGACTGCCAGAATCTGTTGGGCGACATTGGCTTTATACCGGCGTCCCTTTGATGATAAGACTCGACGTCCATTCACTGTAGCGTATTGGTGATTAATGCTTGGTGGGACGGGAAGAGCCAGAACAAGTTTTTTGGTGGTGATCGACAAGAGGGTTTCTTGAGAAAACCCTCCGGCTGCTGTTCTGGGGGACGCAATTGATTGTGGTCGGACACGCGGGCCAGCCATCAGTGATGAAGGAGGTTTTTGGGATCCTCGAAATCTCTTCCCAAGGGCCGGCTTTCGATTGATAAGGGAGAGCGATCGGACTTGAGTTGAGGAAAGACGTTTTGAGTGATTGGACCCGGTTGAGGGCAAGGGTTTTAGAGAAGGTTTAAGAATTTTCCAATATTTTGTTCGAAATTTTCTTCATTACGCATGACGTAACGCCGCCACTCTGAAGGGTTCCAGATTTCTAGGCGGTGGTACATCCCAACGATAACAATTTCCTGATCCTCGTCAATGGGAATGACCTTTCTTAAGCGGCCCGGAATGAGGATGCGTCCGGCCTTATCCATTTCAGATGAGGCGGCTTCGGCGACAACAAAGTGCATAAACATACGACTTTGGTCTTCATCAAAGGTTTCTTGGGCCCGATCCAGAATTTTTTGCCATTCTGCGAGGGGATAGGTTGAAAGGGGGAGATCCTGCCCTTTCAAAAACACCACACTCTGCCCCTGAGCTTCTAATTGCTCTCGGAGCGGGCTTGGGACCAAAAAACGCCCTTTTTCATCTAACTTACATGGATACTGACCAGCGAACATGGCAATCAAGTTCCGAGAAAATGTCGAGAAAAACCTCGATAGTAGGATACAACAGGAAAATCAAATGTCAAGTATTTTTCCCGATGGGTCTGTCTAGTCCGCATCCGGAATAGAGGGGGCCATATCGTCCCCTTCCATCCCTTCGAGAGCTTCGTCCAAGTCACTACCCAAATCTTCTCCCATTTCGCTGCTCATTTTTTTCATCAATCGGGCCATGCTCTTGGGGTCGTTTTCATCAAGATCCGCGAAATGGCTTGGATCGGCTAAGGCCTCCATTCTGGCCTCTTCAGATTACGGAGCGGCAAATCTGGACATCAATCGTTCAAGGTTGTCACTCTGACAAAATTTACAGGCCATTGGTGAAAGTTTCGCGTTTCGGGTTCCGCGTTTCGAGTAGGGGATACTCTTTGCGGTTTAACCCGAAACCTGAAACCCGAAACTTCTTCTTAGGCTACACCATTCTCGCCAACGTGACAACATAGACCTGGCTGACGCCGGCTTTACGAAGGGCTTTGGCGCATTCATTGACGGTGGTCCCCGTCGTGAACACATCGTCAACGAGGAGGATACTTTTGTCACGCAGGATTGTGGGTTGAGTCACAACAAAAGATCGTCGAAGATTTTTGATGCGGGCTTTTCGTTTTAAGGAAGTTTGAGACGTGGTCGGGCGGATCCGCACTAACGTGGAATAGGAAATTGGAAGACCGAGGTGTATGCTTAAAGGAAAGGCCAACAAGAGTGACTGGTTATATTCTCGTTCTCTTAAGCGGATAGGATGCAATGGTACCGGAAGGATCACATCGATCTTAGGCAAGGGGGTCAAAGCTTTCATGAGTAAGGTGGCTAAGGGGCCAGCCAATGAAACTTTTCCTCGATACTTCAATAATCCGATCGCTTCCTTTAGGGGAGATTTGTAGGGATAGAAGGTCCAGGCTCGAGTGAATGCCGGGGGGCGGAGTCGACAATTCGCACACTGATGGAGGGGACTGTAGAGGAGAGAAGTGGGAGATGGAAATGGCAGACTGCACCGTTGACATATTGGACCCATAATCGGGCTGAGGGTAGACCAACAGTGATCACAGAAAAAGGGAATCGAATCCCCCCAAAGAGCTGCATCACAACTTCTACAATTCCCCGGAAGAATGGTATGAAAGATTTTCCTTAATGTTTCTTTTGGATTAAGTCTTCGCATTTCTCCTATGGTCTCATCTGTTGAAGACTTCCTACTCTCTCAAGGAGACTGATGAAAAACTATGTATTTCAAACTCAGCCCTCAAGGCTGGGAATCTCAACTTTTTTACCCGAAACCCGGAACCCGAAACTTCTTAGTGCGACCTGAAACTTGAAACCCTCTACGGGAATGAATCAGGATAAACAGGGTTGATGGTCATTGTGAGCGGCTTGATCATTATGATATAGGAGGCTGTGAAACAATGTACCTGGACACTTGTCCCGACAGACCTCCCGACTCATCTCGCCCAATAGTGGCTTTTCGGCAAGTTTGCAAAGAATATGTACGGGGCCATTCTCGGGTTTTAGCGCTGCAGGATGTTAATATGGCAATTCCCGAAGGGGAGTTCTGTGCTCTCATGGGGCCTAGCGGAGCCGGGAAAAGTACCTTCTTGAACTTGATTGCCGGTCTGGATCATCCAACGTCCGGTGACATTTTGCTGGAGGGGAAAAGTGTTGGAAATTTTGAAGACAAAGAATGGACGAGAATACGAAGGGAATGGCTTGGGATCGTGTTCCAGGCCTTTCACCTTGTCCCCGGATTGACCGCCTCGGAGAATGTGGCACTCCCAATTCGGCTCCAGGGAATCTCGGACCGGTCGATTCGTTCCCAGGTCGATCACATGTTGAAAATCGTGGGTCTTGAGAATCGTGCCGATCATCGCCCGAATGAATTATCGGGGGGAGAGCAACAACGTGTGGCCATTGCTCGGGCGTTCGTTCACCAACCCCGACTTATTCTGGCAGACGAACCAACCGGGAATTTAGATTCTCGAAATGGGACGGAGGTCGTGGCTCTTCTTCGGCACTGTTCCCGAGAATTTGGTCAAACGGTGATTTTGGCGACTCATTCGGAAACTGCCGCGGCGGAGGCTGATCGTCGACTCACTCTTTATGATGGACGGTTACATTAGAAGGGTTTCAGGTTGTAGCTGCAGCATCTCATGCTGCCTAAAGAGGCACCATGAGATGGTGCAACTACAAATCGGGGGGATCAGGCGCCATTAGATGGCGCAGCTACTTTAATTTGAACATAATATACA
>CAZGFD010000002.1:0-284222 GCA_964525045.1 uncultured Nitrospiraceae bacterium
TGAAAAGCCTTCCTGACACAGGAAGGCTTCGGCTTGTTCCACCCGTGACAACGCAGCCCGCGTAATGGGAACCCCGCGGGGAACTCGGGAAGAAAGGCAGGCAGCGGCCGGCTTATTCCAATTCGACAAATTTAGGGAATTGGCCAGCGCGCGAATCTCCCCCTTTCCGAACCCTGTTTCGACTAACGGACTCCGAACGCCTAAGGCTCGGGCCGCTTGAATGCCAGGACGATCATCCTGGAGATCGTCGACATTCGTTCCATCAACAATACTCTGAAAACCCAATTCCTGCTGAATACCTTTGAGAAGTTGGTACAAATCGGTTTTGCAATGAAAGCAACGATTCGCGTCATTGCGTACAAAATCTTCAATTAATAATTGATCCGTCTGGACTATTCTGAGCGGTGCACCAATTTCTTCAATCACTTGTCGAACCATTTTCAATTCTATGTCGGGGAAGGTCGGAGAGACGGCAGTCACCGCAAGGGCCCGATTCCCTAATACCGTGTAGGCTGCCTTTAGGACCAACGTACTATCAATCCCGGCAGAAAAGGCTACAAGGGTTGAACCCATTTCCCTAAAAATGCTTTGCAGTTCAAGATATTTTTCCCGCAATGCAGGGATGTTTTCTATCGTACATCGTGTGTCTTCATTATTTTCTTCTGTCATACGAGGAAGGCCTTTCAGGATTCCAGATGTCCGAGCTGGCCACACGCACCGAGGACCTCACGACCTCGGCTTTTCCGAATAAACACGTCATAGCCTGCCTGACGGAGAACGGCTTGAAAACGAAGGATCACATCATCCTCCGGTCGACCATAAAGGCTGTCCGGAAAGGCATTAAACGGAATGAGATTCACCTTACAGTGAATTCCTTTCAGCAGCTTCCGGAGCCGGTGGGCATCTTCTATTGTATCATTCACCCCCGCCAACAAAACATATTCAAAGGTCAGTCGGCGTCTCGATTCTATTGGATAATCTCGGCACGCTTGCAGCAACTGATCAAGAGGATATAACGCATTGGCCGCGGGCATCAGCTGATCTCGCTGCTTGTCCGTTGTGGCATTTAATGAAACCGCCAGATTAATGCCCAATTTGGCTACCTCCTTAAACCGGGTGATCAATCCAGCCGTGGAGAGAGTAATACGGCGCCGCGAAAACCCCGTCCCCCATTGTGTATTGGTTAAACGCTCCACGGCACTCGAAACCTGGTCGATGTTCGCCAGAGGCTCCCCCATCCCCATTAAGACGAGAGAGCTAATCGATTGACGGTCCTGAAGATCATCCTGCACAGTCAGCACTTGCTCGACGATTTCATGGGCCTGGAGATTTCGCTTCAATCCCATCTTTCCAGTCAAACAAAAGGAACAATCTAAGGTGCATCCCACCTGAGTGGAAAGGCAAAGCGTCAGACGCCTCCCTTCGGGGATCAAGACACTTTCCACTTGCAGACCGTCTGAAAGCCCAAAGACATACTTCCGAGTCCCATCCCCGGAAGGGATGGAGGCTGGTTGAGGCCATTTTACAATTGTCGCCATACTGTTCAATTGGCGTCGACCCGCAATGGAAATATCCGTCATCTGTTCAATCTCCCTGACGCGAGAGCGGTATAACCACCTAAGTATCTGAGAAGCGCGGTAAGCCGGCCAGTTCAATTCTGATACCAAAGCGCACATCTCCGGCCAACCAAGTGTCAGGAGGTTCACGGGGTGGGGCAAAGGATGAGCAGGAACCGTTGTTATATTAGTTTCAGGTTTCAAGTTTCAGGTTTCAGATTTCGAGAAAATAAGATTTCGTGCTAAGACCGGAAAGCCATTTTACCTTGAATGAGTCTTTTGGGCACCTTGCCATCATGGGTTTTTTCAAGTACGGATCGGGTTGAAAGTTCATGTTAATACCAAAGAATGGTTTGAATGGATTTTTTTCAACCCTTTCAGAAAACACTACAAGGTACGTGCTGTATCCAAACAAATAACAGGAAAAAGTTGAAAAAGACCAATCAAAATCATTCAATATTTAATGTTTAATTAGATTTTTTTTTGGAATCCTAAGTTCATACTTTAAACATGAAGCTGAAACACGTAAATTTTTTCTGGTCTGCTTTCCTAATTATCATTTATTATTTCTATACTACGAAATATAGTATTTTTCATAATTAGTGACTACAACTATTAGGCTTATATTCTCAGCTCAATAAAAGCGAAAGAAAATGGAATATGGAAATTATGAGTTGGAAATTATTTTATTAAGTTCTCTCTTGAATATTTTTGAAATTCTATAGTACACAAATCAAGCTTATACAATTTTCTTGTTGACATTGCTTTAATTCAATGCTACAAAGCAAGCATATAATGATGAGGGCCATTACATGGAGGAAAAAAAGGATGAATTAAAGGATATTATTGTCGGGCTCGGGCAGCGAATCAGTGCGTATGAAGACACCCTGAAAGATCTACAAAAAAAACGGGAGCGGTTAAATGAAGAGATCGCGACGACTGAGAAATACATCGAGCTGGCAAAGACTTTATATCGTGTCGAAGCTGACAAAGCGAAATTGGCCAGTCTGTCCAGTCAAATTATTACGGACGAGAAAGGTGAATTGCCACCTTCGAACACGGATGTTACGGACCAATCGCGAGAAATACTTTTAGGTCGGAGCAAATATGTTGGTATGAGTGTCCCGGATGCTGTCTATCAAATCCTGCGAGAAGCCCATCGGCCCTTACATGCCAAGGACCTGTACCAACAGTTATTGGAAGGTGGAATGCGAATTCGTGGGAAGACCCCCGTCACGTCAGTGGCCACGTCATTGAAACGAGATCGCCGGTTTCGAAAAGTCGGGCCGAATACTTTCGAAGTCATTAACGAAGGGGATAAATCCCTCACGCAAGCCGTGTGAAAGTCGGCAAGCGACCGCTTGCGTCGCCCAAGAGTTGAAAGGAGGTGAGTGAGTTGCCAGTTAAAAAGAAAGCACCTGCTAAGAAAAAGCCAGCTGCGAAGACTAAGGCGAAGGCTAAATCCAAGAAGAAGTAATGCCTCCCTCCCGCCGGTAGTACCGCCGGGGGCGGGGCCACTCGCTCCCGGCGTGTTTATCTTTTCTTCACTTTCCCTTCCCTATCTGAAAATATTCAACGTCATCCATTTGCTCGGATCGCTCCCCTAATTGGTAGTCGCAGCATCTCATGCTGCTTCTTCAGGCAATATCAGGAGGAGTTCCTACTTCAAAAAAACAGGGCTAAGAATTGGGACGTGCTTCGACTCGCTGGTTTTTGGGAATCTACCTGATGAGGTTCTGACAGAAGGCAGCATGAGATGCTGCAGCTACAATAGGAAAAGGCCGGAGCACTGGGTTTATCCCATTTCCAGAAACGTATGGTTTGGGTTCCGTTCCCGGGCGAAGTTTTTGGACCACCCCGTACGAAAGAGAACTACCGGGCGATCGCGGCTGTCTTTGACCACCATCGCATCGGAGGGCGGCTTGAACGTCTCGACCTCACCCATAAGCCACGCACTAGACTCAAAAGGGAGCACATCCAGAACCACTTCGACCCGATACTCGCTCCGTAACCGAAAGACCAGCACATCGAATTGGAGTTTCCCCACCGCAGCCACGAAAAACTCCAACTCATCCAAGCTGCGAAGAACTTGAATGGTGCCTTCCAACGCCAACTGCTCTATTCCTTTATCAAACGATTTTCGTTTTCCGGTATCAGTGGGGCGGATCCGAGCAAACACTTCCGGCTGAAACTGGGGAAGGGGTTTATAGTTGAACCCATCGGTCAGTGAGATGGTATCTCCAATTTGAAAGACTCCAGGATTGATAATGCCAATGATGTCCCCGGGATAGGCCACATCGAGGGTATTGCGGTTCTTTGCGACCATGCTGTGAGGTCGTGTGAGTCGAACCTCACTTTTTCCTCGATGATGCTTGACCACCATGTCGCGTTCGAACCGCCCGGAGCAGATTCGCAAAAAGGCCGTACTATCTCGATGGCGAGGATTCATATTGGCTTGAAGTTTGAAGACATACGCGCTGAAGGAAGTCGCTGCAGGATCAATGAGTGTTTCCTGACCATCGGGCGTATCTGCCAACCGCCCTCGGGCAGAGGGTGCCAAATCGACGAATGCATCAAAAAAGATCTCGACTCCAAAATTAGTCAAGGCTGATCCAAAAAAGACCGGGGTAACTTTTCCGTTTTGGAATTCGTCTATTGAGAACGGGTTTCCCGCCACTTCCAGCAATTCCAAATCATGCTGTAACTGCTCCCACAGGTGAGAAGGAATTCGATCTTGGACATGAGGCCCATTCAACCAAAGTTCTGTCAGTTCAGGTTTTGCGGCTCCTGCGGAGGCCGTTTTCGTGTACATCATCAAACGCTGCGTGTTCCGCTCCACCACACCAAGGAATTCCCTTCCGGAGCCCACGGGCCAATTCATGGCACTGGCATGGATCCCCAGGACTTCTTCGACCTCCGCCATGAGGTCCAACGGAGCTCGACCGGGCAAATCCATTTTATTGATAAATGTCAAGACAGGAATATTTCGCAGCCGGCACACCTCAAAAAGTTTTCTCGTTTGAGTTTCCACCCCTTTGGCTGCATCAATGACCATGATGGCGCTATCTGCAGCGGTGAGCGTGCGGTAGGTATCTTCGCAAAAATCCTGGTGCCCGGGAGTATCAAGCACATTGATCACCGCATCTTTATACGGAAACTGCATAGCGGACGCTGTGATAGAAATGCCCCGCTCTTGTTCCATTTCCATCCAATCGGACGTCGCCAGCTTTCCGCTTTTACGGGAACCGACCATCCCGGCTGTCCGGACCATTCCTGAATACAACAGCAATTTTTCGGTCAGCGTGGTTTTTCCGGCATCTGGATGGCTAATGATCGCAAAGGTGCGACGCTTGCCTGCCGCAATACGCACCTCAGACTGCAATTGTTGGTTACTCATGACCAAAACCCGATTATTAAAGATTCCTTCTCTTCCTTATAAATCCTGCAACCGACCTTGGGCCCGGGCCAGATTGACCCGTGACGCGTTAAACCTGAACAGGGCTTGGATGACATTATCCCGAGCTATCGCCAAAGAAGTTTGCGCATTGGTCACTTCAATATTCGTCGCCACACCAACCGCAAATCGCTCTCTCGCCAGTTCCACTTCCAACAGGGCCTGCTGTCGGCCTTCCTCAGCCACGGCGACCTGCTGTTTCGCTGACTCCAATGTCAGCAACGCCTCTCGCACTTCAAGGGTAACCTGAAAACGAAGGTCCTTCGCACGAATGTCTTCCTGTCGAACCTGACTTCGGCTCTCGGAAATTCGCCCTTCGCGTTGCCCCCCATCGAAAATGGGAATTGATAAAAGCAATTCTAAATTGTGGGTGGTGAGCACATCTCCAGGTTGAAGCCCAACCAATCCTACATCACCTGAGCCACTCAAGGAAGGAAGTCTTTCACTTTTCACGGAGCTCAGCGTAAGGTTAGCCAGCCGCTGGCGTCGGGCTTGAGCCTCAAGCTCAACCCGATTCGCCATCGCCACAAGCATGGCATCTTCAGGGGTCTGCGGGGGAACATCGATAAGCTTTAATTCATCAGTTAATAAGATATCCACCTCAAATGGTATGCCCATGGCTCGAATCAGGTTGAGTTTAGAGCGCCCCGCTTCAGTCCGTGCCTCTACAAAACGGATTCTCTCATTCTCCAACTGGACCTTCGCACGAGTCACGTCGAGACTGGTTGCCATCCCCGCCGCTTTCCTTTCCGTCGCTAACCGCAGAAGCTCTCGATTGAGCAACACATTTGCACGACGCGCTTTTACAGCTGCTTCAGCACCTAAGGCCTCGAAATAGATGAGAGCTACGGTGGCCATCGTGTCCCGCTTGGTCACTTCAAGCTCATATTCAGCAACCTCGATCCCCGCGCGTGATGCCTGCCATCGTTGAATTAAGCTCATGCTTAATAAGTTTTGCGTGAGAAAGGCTCGGGTCCCATAGAAATCAAAATCGTCGGATACCCGTGGAATCCCTCCGAAATTTCCAAGAAAGAATCTTCGATTGGCCGCGGTGACATTACCTGAAAAATTGGGCAACATCGTTCCGAGCTGCGTGACGGCAACCGCCCTGGACTCTTTAATCCGTTGTCTTGACAGCTGCACGGTGGGATTTTGTTCAACGGAAACTTTCATCGCATTCCGAAGACTGAGCCGCAATTCAGGAGTGGGAGGCAAAGAAGTCTCCTCCCCATCAGCCGCCCGGGCACCAGCGTCAGGCCACCCCACAAGTAGCAGTATCCCTATTAGGGAAAAAGTCGCAAAGCAAAAATATCGACGCATAATTTCTACCCCCCTTACTACGATCAATTGGTTGTATCTGATTACGCTTCACTCATTCCAGTTGCCACAACTTTTCTGGATATGCGCTGTTGTTGGCGCTTTAACTTCGTTTCCATCAGCAGACTAAACAGGCTGGGAACGACCAGGAGAGTAAATACCGTCGAAACGATGAGCCCGCCAAGCACCACACTGCCAATACCACGATATAATTCAGAGCCCGCACCTGAGGACATGACCAACGGTAACAACCCAAAGGTGGTCGTCAACATACTCATCATAATAGGACGGACCCGGGACCGGACCGACTCTCGAATGGCCTCTCGAACGGCAAGACCCCGAGCAGGTTCAGATTCGGAGGAGGCCGTGTCAGGGTCTTTCCCGGAATCCATGAAATTGATGGTCTGGTGGACGACCAGAATGGCGTTATTCACTACAACACCAATCAGAATGACAAATCCAAGCATCGTGAGAACATCGAGCGGTTGATAGGTCACAAAAAGGTTGACTAAAAACAATCCTGCAAATCCTCCGGCTGCGGCCAAGGGCACGCTGAAAATAATCACAAAGGGATACAAAAAACTCTCAAATAATGCGGCCATGAGAAGATAGGTGAGGATCAGGGCCAACAGAAAATTCCATTTCAACGCATTATAGGTTTGGGTAAGATCGTCAGCCGTTCCTGACAGGTGAAGATGATAGAGCCTACCTAAGTTCCCACTCTGCTGAAGCGGCACGATGATTTGATCACGGATCATATTCATCGCGGTTTCCAGTGGCATTTCCCCAGGTGGGATGACTTGAATGACGATCGACCGTTCCCGTTCGATATGATCGATTTGCTCCGGGCCTGATACCAATTCAATATCAGCAATCGCTCCCAGTGTTGTCAGCTTTCCCGCGCGTGTATAGATGGGAATGGAGCCCAGGTCCTGGGTGGCGGCGGCATACCGATCTTCTCCCCTGACGGTCAAATCAATTTCGTCTCCTTCGAATTGATAGTCACTGGCCTTCGCTCCGTCCACCAGCGCATCGACCGTGAACCCCACTTCCCGATTGGTCATTTGGACATCAGCCGCACGGTCACGTTTCAACCGGACATGGACTTCGGGACTCCCGAGATCGAGACTGGGTTTAGGCCGAACCTGCGACCCAGGAAGAATTCCCCGTACCTGCCCGAAAATTTGCCCCCCCAAGGCGATGAGGGTCTCCATTTCCGGACCGGTAATTTCTATGTCGATATTTCGTCCTTCACCAAGTCCACGCTGAAACAGGCTACTTTGAGTCACGATGCTGATCACCCCGGGGAGGTCGGCTGTTGCGCGTCTAAACAAAGGGATCAGTTCCTTGATTCGGGCGTCTTCATTGGTCCTCCCTCCCATGAACACCGACCGCCCCCTCGCAACATAAAAGAAATTACGAATTCCAGGACCGTCTAAGGCCGCTTCTTCGGGTGACCCGGGTTCAACCTCCCAATAGGGTCTGAGCACGGCTTCTATTGTCTTGCCCATCTTCAGGAATTCATCGGTGTTGTACCCTGGGGGAGGAAGCAAAATACCAATAATGAGGTTCCGGTTTCCCGTTGGTAAGTACTCGGCTCGAGGAAAGAGCATGACGGTAATTCCCACAGCCAAGAGCGTGAGACCGACAACCGTGACGATTCTTCTGAAGGTGGTGCCGCACAACCAATACACAAAATCGGCAAATCGCCCCGAATTGATTCCGAGCCGTTCAAGATAAACTCCTCCATGATGAAGCCAGTCATTGACTCGTTCTCGAATTGAAGAATGTTTCCTTGCTTCCCTGCCCCCATGTTGGGGGGCAATCGTCAGGATCCTTGCAGATAAGCTGGGAATTACCGTAATGGAGACCAGTAAACTGAGTCCGACACCGGCACTAATTGCGATCGCAATATCGCGAAAAAGTTGGCCGGCCTGTTCCTCGACAAAGACAATTGGGAAAAACACGGCAATAGTGGTCAGGGTGCTGGCCAAAACCGCTCCCCACACTTCCACCGTCCCATCATAAGCAGCGCGCATTAAGGGTTTCCCTAATTCACGATGCCGATAAATGTTCTCCAACACCACAATGGAATTGTCGACCAGCATCCCTGCGGCAAAGGTCATTCCTGCCAAACTGATGACATTGAGATTCCGCCCCAGAAGCCAAAGGGTGATAAACGTTCCCATGATGCTGATCGGAATAGCTAAACCAATGACCATAGTCGTACTTCCCGTGCGAAGGAAGAGATAGAGCACGGTAATCGCCAAAACACTCCCGACAATGAGATTTTGCTGCACCAACGAAAGTGAACTATAGATGTAATCGGTCTCATCGTAGACCTGAAACAAGGTGAACCCGCGAGGGTGCAGCAACTCGACATTGAGTTCCTCCACGGCCTCCCTGAGGCCCGCCATAATTTCCAATACATTGGCGCCGGTTTCTCTGACCGCATTGACCGCGATGCAGGGGGCCCCTCGTTGTCGAACCACATGAAGAGGATCTTTGTAGGTCAATCGAACCGAGGCAAGATCCCGAACATAAATCGGAGCACCGTTTCTTCGCGCCACGACAACATTTTCAATTTGTTCAGGACTCTTGTATTCCCCAACCGTTCGAACCACATAGGTTCGTTTCCCTTCATCAAAATCACCCGCACTAAAATCCCGGTTTTCTTCATCCAAAGCCTGAGCCAGATCCATAACGGTCAAGGATCTGGCCGCCAGCTTAGCCGGATCTACGATCACTTGAACTTCGCGCTCACGACCACCATAGATGTTCGAAGCGGCAACCCCCTTAACCCGCTCAAACCGGGATTTAATGACATCTTCGGCAAAATCCCTCATTGTGTCGATATCTTCAGGGTTATCTTCTAAGGGTTGAAAAATGAACCACCCGATGGCGGATCCTGCAGTATCCGCGCTACTGATGACCGGCTCATCAACCTCACTGGGATATTGTCTGACTTGATTCAATCGGTTTGACACTCGCAGCAAGGATGAATCGACGTTCGTTCCTGCTGGGAACCGGAGAATGATCTTGGCCGATCCATAGGAACTGGACGAAAACATTTTTTCCAGTCCTTCCACGCCCTTCAACTGTTCCTCTTGCTCTTCAACAACCTCCCGCTCCACTTCATGCGGGCTGGCACCTTCCCACTGTGTGTCAACCGTGATTTCCTGTTTCGTGACATCCGGAGTCAATTGAACAGGCAACCTGAGCAGGGAGACCACCCCAAAAAGCACCACTAATAAAACCCCGACGGTCGTCGTGATGGGATAGCGAATAGCGTATTGAACCAAGGCCATGGGTTATCCTGTTGAATCGAGTATCCGCACGGGTTGACCAGGAAGGAGTCGTTCATTGCCCTCAACGACCACCGTCATCCCTGGCTGAAGGTCCCCGGACACCTCTACCACCTTGTCAAGATGGAGGACAGGGGTTACGGGAATTTGGTTAACTTTACCCTCATTTACCAGAAACACAAATTCCCGCCCACCCCGTAATACGAGGGCATCTTTGGGTACGACTAGGGCTTGATAGGGTGCTCCCACCGACAAGGTCACCCGCGAGACCATCCCGCTCTTCACCGACGATTTCGGATTGGGAATTTCCACCTTGATGGGGAAGGTTCGAGTCGTGAGATCCGCTTGAGCGACCACCGAAAACACTCGTCCTTCAGTCTTGAATCCTGGCAACCCATCAAAGAGGACACTCACGGGATCATTGACATGCACGTCTCTGACAAAGCGTTCAGGTAGGGGGACTTCCACCTGAAGTCGAGAAAGATCTACGAGCTCGACGACAGGACCACCGGCTACGACCCATTGCCCGACTTCGGTAAACTCTTCAGTGATCCAGCCACCAAAAGGTGCCATGATCCGGGATTTGGCCAGCTCATCCCGGACTTGGTTGATCATGGTTTGGAGTTGGTTTAAACGTTGACGCAGCGCTGACTCCTCGGCAATTGCATCATCGTACTCCTTTTGCGTCACTAACTCTTTCTCAAATAGAGCTTTCACGCGTACAAGGTCTTTTCCAGCTTGTTCGTAACGGGTCTTGGCTTCACGATGAGATGCTAAGGCCGAGTTCAGTCGTATTTTCAATCTGGTCGTACGCAGCTTGGCCAACACCTGGCCTCGCTTTACCTGCATGCCTTCTTCCACCAAAAATTCCACCACCAACCCTTCGATTTCACTTGCCACAACACTTCGTTTCCATGGCTCCACAGTGCCGACAAGCGTGACCGACCGCTGAACTTCCTGATGGGAAACAGTGGCAACGCGGACCGGTGAAGGAGGTCGGCCATTGGGAGATTGAGCCGCTTGCTGTTCTCCACAACCAACGCTCAAGGCAAGGACTTGGACCAAGCAAAGGAAATAGACAATCCGGTATTTCATTTCGTTAGGAAAATTCAAAGTGTATTCTGTTATTTCGTAATTCCATTCAAGAAAAGAGATCCCAGCAGTTCCCCTTTGGCAACCAGTGATTTAGTCGGACTGGCTTGTAGAATCCAGACGTAAATCGTTGAGTTGAGCATCCCGTGGAAGGCTAAAGAGGTATCTTCAGGATCGATTTCCCGGAATTCCCCCTTCCGAGTACCTTCACGCACCAGATCCGCTACCAGTTGAATTTGAGCCAAATACCGTTTCCAGACCCGATCACCAAATACACTCTTGACCGTCCACTCAGACCCACTCCACTCGGACACATAAATGCGGAAAAAATCCCGATTCTTGTCCGCAAAGGCCAGCTTGACTTTAATGACCGCCTGAATTTTTTCGGTGGCAGTATCGGCTTCTGAAACCTGCGTTTCCAGAAGGGACATCAACTCTTCCACTTTGGCTTCGACCAACGATATATAAATGTCTTCTTTATTCTTAAAAAATCGATAAACTGTCCCCATGGCAAATTGAGCCGCCCCGGCTATTTCAGCCATGCTGGTTTTAAAAAATCCATGTTTGGAAAATAGACATTCCGCGGCAGAGAGGATTTCACCTCGCCGGGCTTCTAATTCACGCTGTTTCCGTATTGATCGAGGGTCCATAATGAAAAGAAAACTCAGTAATACGAATATAAATTCTACCCCATGACTTCACCATTCTACAAGATAGAATGGGTATTCACATATCCAGGTGGTACGCGGGATCGAGGCCCACAAAAATCAGAATTTTAATTTAAGTTTTTTTAATTAGGCTTCTGTACAGATGATATCCAAAGATTAGTTGGAGGGCAGGAACTGTCAATCCCAAGCCATGTAGGAGTGGGACAAAAGCCGGTGATAGTGGAATTTGGTCTTGAGACAACCCGTTTACAAGTTGAATTGTTCGTCAATAGGGGTTTCCGCAATATGATTAATATAGTTGGAAATGGTCTTCAGCCCAATAAAGGCAATGATCTCATAGAGTTTCGCCCGGCTAATTCCTTGTTGTTCAAGCCGGGTCAATTCCTCCGGGTCAAGCCAACCACGATTTTCCAGAATGAGTTTCGTAACACGTACGAGATTGGCTACTTGCTTGTCGGTCTCCTGAGAGAGCCCCGAACGTATTTTCTGAATCTCATCCTGAGACAGCCCCATTTTTTTCCCCAACCATTGATGAGCGGCCTTGCAGTAAAGGCAATCGTTATATACCGCAACGGTCAGTTGAACAACTTGTTGTTCCTTGGCCGAAAGGGATCCTTTGCCCAAAGATTCTTGTCCCTTATGATAGACATCAAGAACGGCGGGGGCCTTGCTCATTTCTTTGTATAAATTCGGGACAAACCCTAGTAGCCCTTGAACGCGCTCAAAAGCGTCAACGGCCGTCGAATCAGACTTCATGTTTTCCTCCATCAATGTAATCTCTCCGTATTGGCAGCGTGCGTAGACAATCGGCTCAGCATAACTTCTCACAATCAACTATCTCAAGGAGACAAGAGAGCCATTCCATTGACAAATTGATAGGTAATGCGGCGCAAAAGGCTTCAAGTTCAACGGGAATTTCAGCACGTCATGCGGATGGGGTCGTCGCAAAGGTCTCCGCCCCCGGTCCACCGGCTACGCCACCCGAGACCAAAAAGGCCATGATCTCTGAGCTTTCCGCTTCCAGGGGACGAACCTGGTCTTTGGGGAACACGAGAAGATTTCCCGCAAAATTATAGGATTGCGGAAAATAGACGGCAACGTGATCGAGCAAGCCGATGAAGTCCATACTGCTCCTGGTAACAAAGCCAATCGCTTCAGCATGTCCTCCTGCTGTCAACGTCACAATGACCGGTTGGTCAAACCGTTTTTTTTCACCCATGAAGGCGGCGATAAGGTCTTTGATGGACGTATACACCAGCTTGACGAGTGGAGCTTTGGTTAAAAGACGCTCGGTTGCATCGATGACTTTTTGCACAAAGACGTTGGAGGCAAATCGGCCTGTCAATGTAATAAGGCCGACGGTTACGAGAAAGCCGACTCCTGGGATAGGAATGTTCAGCCACCCATCAATGAATTCAAAGACGAAAACAGCCACCGCCACGGTCAGGACGGCTGGGACAAGAATAAGGAGCCCTTCGAAGAAATTTCGGGCAAGGTCAGACATGTTAAATCCTGTAAAAAACCTTCGAAGAAACGGTTTCATCGCTTTGTACCCCCAACTGAGTGAATTATAGAACTATTACGGTTCCCACTTCCCTTCTGTAAGAATGCTGTTACCAAACTGTAGCCTAGCGATTTTCATGACTCAAGGACATACGCGATTCCATACCCCCTTATGGATATTTGAGGAGACAGGACATTATCAATAGGGTTCACTGGCCCAGAAGGGATTGAGATTACAGGATAAAAACAGATACGGTAGAATCAGAAACCTACCCTAAACCACAAGGAGAGAATAAATTATGGCAACTGGATCCGCATCAGGAGGACAATCCCCAGAAAACAAGCCGATCCCCGAAACCGAAATTCTCAATGTCGTCGTTCAACGTGAAGGACAAAAGGTTAGTACCAAATGGGGGCTTCACCCCAATCTCAAAGAAGAATTGAAACCAGAGGAATGGAAAGAACTGACTGACATCATGGGAAAAGTCACGACGATTATTGGCAATCGGTTTACCCAGGTTTTGGATCAAAGCGACCAAGAAACCTCCGGGTCGGCCTAAAAGAAAGTTTCAGGTTTCAGATTCAAAGTTTTCATAAGTAGCCATTCTTCCTAAACCACGTGACGGCATCTCGAATGGCCGCCTCAACGGAATTTCTTGGATAACTCAATGTGTGGAGAGCTTTCGAGCATTCATAATGTTGCATATGCTTGATCACCTCCACAAAAAATGAGGGAACCGGCGGAGGCTTGTGGAGGATCTTGCGAGATGCCCACTCACCTGCCTTGGACCCGACTTGGGCCATACCAAATGGGACGGGGAACCTTGGAGGTGGAACGCCAGCCACTTTGGCAATCAGCTGGTTCAATTCCTTCTGGGTCGTATTCCAATTGCCGACAATGTATCGTTCTCCTACCTTTCCAACCTCCGCCGCCCGAATCATAGCAGCCGCGACATCGCGCACATCAATCACGTTGACCGGTCCCCGGATATACGCCGGCATTTGGCGTTTGGCAATCATCAAAATCTGTGAACCACTCGTTGGGCGTTGATCGTAGGGTCCGAAGAATGCGGTGGGATTGACCACCACAGCCGGTAAGCCTTTTCGAGCCGCCGCCAACACTTCATCTTCCATCGCTGCTTTGGCAACCAAGTACGGATTGTCCGTAAACCTGGTGAAAAAAGGACATTCTTCAGTCGCGAGATCTCCTGGAACTTTGGGGAATCCGACTGTGGTGAGAGTGCTGGCAAATACTATGCGGTCAACAGGGGTTTGGCCAACCGCATATAACAGATTTTTCGTTTCGGTCAGGGCCTGTTGTTTCGCTCTAGCCGCCGGAATCGTTTCTGTAGGGTAGTAACCGGCCGTCTGGTACACGGTTTGAACACCCCGGCAGGCGCGAGTCACCGAATCAATGTCGCCCAAATCCCCCGTGACTTTCTCAAAGTCCAACCCTTCAAGGGTCAACCCCTTGCTCGTCGGACGAGTTAGCCCCCGAACCTGATCGCCTCGAGCCAAAAGAGCGCGGACAAGATTGGAACCAAGTTGCCCGGAAGCGCCTAGGACCAACACCTTCATCTTATGCCTGCCATCTCATACGTTTCAGATTTCCATGGCTCACGACGGCTTACCAAAGTCCGAATTCTTTTCACTCAATTAATCTGGTGTTGAGTTGCACGTTGAGAATTGTTTGGATTTGAGCCGGTGAGTAGGTCGGAGGCTTCACCCATTTGCCGTCATCTCTCTTATGCCCACCGATTTTGCTCATGTTGGATCGGTGTACCTCTCGGAATACCGGCTCCATATCAACGCCACACGAGACCGCAGTTCCATACACGACATACAGCAAATCCGCCAGTTCTTTGGCAATCGCAGAGAGATCTTGGATCGTGAGGGCCTCTTGTAACTCATTGAACTCTTCTTGAATGAGACGAATTCGAAGTTTCTGTGTGGCTTCATCCGGAATGGCCGGCTGAGTCGCCACATGAATGTCAAATTGTTCGTGAAATTCTAGGACCATTTGTTGAGCTTCGTTCACGTTTCCCTCCAAGTCTGGCAATCGTTGAATGTTTTAAATTTTCTCTGTAGCTGCGCCATCTCATGACGCCCATCCTAAATCTTATTCATTTGTAGTCGCGCCATCTTATGGCGCCCCTCTAAGCAGCATGAGATGCTGCACCTACAAGAAGAGGAATCTCCTACAGGGCTAACACCAGATAAATGTCATTCACATTCGTGCCGGTTGGACCGGTGACAATATGTCCCCCGACCTTTTTAAAAAAAGAATAACTGTCGTTCCGAAGGAGTATTTTCGCTGGATCCATTCGGTATGGCTTCGCTCGGGCCATGGTTCGTCCATCCACAACTGCGCCTGCCGCTTCCGTCGGTCCATCGGTCCCATCCGTTCCGAAACCTGCCACAAATACCTCTGGGAGTCCAGCAATTTCCTGTGCTGCCGATAAGGCAAATTCCTGCGCCCGTCCGCCTATGCCCGCCCCTCGAACCGTGACGGTTAATTCTCCACTCCAAATCAAGCAAGCCGGGCGTTGGATCGGCCGCCCGAAAAAATGGATTTCTCTGGCAACCGCTCCAACCATTGTTCCAGCCTCGCGGGCATCCCCCGTTAAACTTGTTGTAAGAACGAGAGTTGGAATGCCTAACGCATTGGCCTTTCTGGTAAGACCTTCGACAGCCAGTCGATTCCCCCCCAGGATAAAGTTGTATGATCGACGAAAAATGCCGCTTCCCGGCTTCGGGGTTTCTGAAACCATTCTTCGAATACCTTTTTGGAGATGTGTGCGTACAGTATGAGGAATTCGTTTCCAAAGGTCATACGATTTAAGAATCCTACAGGCATCCTGATAGGTGGAAGGATCGGCTACCGTAGGACCCGACCCAATCGTACTCACTTCATTGCCTATCACATCCGACAGTACGAGGCCGATAAGCGTGGCGGAGGAGGCTTCCGCAAGACGACCACCTTTGATGGCACAGAGATGTTTTCGGACCACATTGATTTCATCAATGCTGGCGCCGCTCTTCAAAAGAAGTCGTGTGGCCTGTTGATTGTCTGATAATTTGATTGGATGCGCAGGAGCGACAAGCAGGCTTGATGCTCCACCAGAGAGAAGGACAAAAAGAAGATCATCCCGTGTGAGGGAGTGAACGAGGCTCAGAATTTCCTTTCCAGCTCGTTCGCTTCTCTTATCTGGAGTGGGATGCCCAGCTTGCCGGATTTGAATTGTCCGTGTCCGGCATTCGTACCCTTCTTTGACCACAACGACCCCACCCCAAAGCCATTTCCCCAATTGTTGTTCGACCGCTTGGGCCATTTTCCCTGAAGCTTTTCCCGCTCCGACGCATATCACCCGGTTAAATTTTGAAAGGTCATACCGTCGGGCTCCAACATGCAGCATCCGTCCTTTACGTTGGAGAGTCTTTCCAATAGCTTCTTTTGGATCAGCCGCCTGAAGCCCTGCCTCAAGAAGTTGATTGAGGACCGACTTCATCCGTCTGCTAGGGAAATCGATGGTCATCGGTTGGGCCGTGTTGGTTGACGAGGAGGTATGCTACTATGCGGGGTGATGCGGTCACTTTCCCTTTTGCAACGGGAGATCGAGAAATGTACCCTCTGTCCGAGACTGACTCAATATCGGAAAGAGATTGCCCGACAGAAAGTGAAACGTTTTCAGAATTGGACGTATTGGGGTCGCCCCGTACCAGGATTTGGGGACCCCAAGGCCCGATTATTTGTCCTGGGACTCGCACCTGCCGCGCATGGCGGAAACCGGACGGGGCGCGTATTTACCGGTGATCGAAGTGGTGATTGGCTCTATGAGGCTTTACATCGCTTCGGCTTTGCGAACCAGCCAGACTCCACACACCGCAACGATGGACTGCGCTTGAAGGATTGCTATATCGCCGCCGCGGTCCGATGTGCACCCCCAGCGAATAAGCCTCTCCCCAATGAATTTGATACCTGCCGTCGATATCTATTAGAGGAACTTCAAGGCCTCCGTCGAATGCGAGTAGTTGTGGCATTAGGGAAGATGGCCTTCGATGCGTATTTCAAATCCTGCCGCGAGCTTGGTAATGTTGCCGAGAGCCCCAAACCGATATTTTCTCATGGAATTATCGTTCGGTTACCTTGGGATGTCACGCTGGTGGGATCGTACCATCCAAGCCAACAGAACACCTTTACAGGAAAGCTCACCCGACCGATGTTTCACCAAGTATTCAGAGTAGCTCAGAAGATACTGGACACCCGCTCATTTCCGCTTGACTGACCCGACTCACCGTTTTTTCGGCAAATTCTGGGCTTCCCAATCAGCCAAAAACTGTTTCAGACCTTTATCCGTTAGAGGATGCTTGAACAATTGTTGGAACACCTTAAAGGGCATTGTACTGATGTGTCCCCCCGCCAAAGCCGCTTCGACAACATGTTGAGGATGCCGCACGCTGGCAACCAACACCAGAGTCGGAAATTCATAATTTTCAAAGATCGTCAGAATTTGCCGAATCAACTCCATACCGTCACTGCTGACATCATCCAATCGCCCGATAAAGGGCGAGACACACCATGCTCCGGCTTTCGCTGCCAACAGAGCTTGAGTCGGGGAAAAGCAAAGAGTGACGTTGACTCGAATTCCTTCACTGGCCAATCGTTTTGTGGCTTTCAACCCTTCAGGAATCAGGGGACATTTGACCACAATATTTTTGTGAATTTTGGCCAATTCCCGGCCTTCCTTCACCATGGCATCCGCTTCGACGCTGACCACCTCCGCGCTGATGGGCCCATCTACCACACTGCAGATTTCCACTAGCAGGTCCTTGAAATCCCGACCTTCTTTTGACACGAGTGAAGGGTTGGTGGTAACTCCATCCAGTAAACCATAACTGGCAGCCTCTCGAATCTCCTTGATATTTCCGGTGTCGAGAAAAATTTTCATTTCATTCCCCCTTCTGGATTAAGATATATTTGAACGCGATCTCATGGGCTTTATCGTATACCTGTATTGTAATAATTGTAATAGACGATGCGAAACTCCTCAATCACAATCTTTTCAATGAATGAAGATCCACCCATTTGACGGATTTTGTTGCGGAGAATAGAATTTTTGTAACTGTTGGCCCGTCCAATTCTCATGTGGGCTTGAATTCAATCCTGGCCTGTCCTTCGTCCCTGCCCGGGCAAGTCAGGCTCCGGCTTCGCTGACGGGTAATGGAGGAACCGATGTCTGGATTTCGTAGGAGTATGATCCTATCTCTTTTCATAGCCTTGATCGGATGTGGCGGCAATCCCTATTTGGATGCATCCTTAGATCCGGCAGAGTTTGAAGGAAAAAATCAGGTATGGTTTGAGGAAAAGTGGGGAAAACCTGACGGGAAATCCAAAAGGTTTTTTGGAGGAGAAACATGGGTCTATCACCGAATTGCGGGGGGGGAAAATCGGTTTCCCTTTTATAACTATTCACCGAACACCTGCGAAATTTCCTTGGATTTTGACAAAAACGGTACACTTGACTCCTACGACTATTCTGATTGCTAAGAGGCAGGATGACGAAAAAAATTGAGCAGGTCCCTGATTTCGAGAGGCTCGTCCGCGAGGCGGCCCAACATATCGTCTCTGTTGCTCAGGAGGCTATTGCCAACCACGGGCAAATGGCATTCGCTCTTGCAGGGGGATCGACCCCTAAAAAATTGTATACCCTCCTTACCCGCGACCCATTTCGATCACAAATTCCTTGGGGGGGCATCCATTTTTTTTGGGGTGATGAACGCCATGTACCACCGGATCATCAGGACAGTAATTACCGCATGGCCCGCGAGACCTTGCTGGGGCATGTCCCTGTACCCGAAGACCATGTTCATCGTATTCCTAGCGAATTGCCGAATGCCAAAGAGGCCGCGGATAAGTATGAACGGGCACTACGCGAGCATTTTCAACTGGTTCCAGGGCAAAAACCTCGTTTTGACTTGATTCTTCTGGGATTGGGCCCTGACGGACACACCGCTTCGCTATTCCCCGGAACTCCCGCTGTTCAGGACACCCTTGGCCTTGTAGCTGCCCCTTGGGTCGATAAATTTTCGACTTTTCGGATCACGCTCACCCCCGCTGTTCTGAACGAGGCAGCTCACGTGATATTTCTGGTCTCTGGCCAGGATAAAGCCGAAGCTCTTCGGTCCGTGTTGGAAGGCCCCTATCAACCCGATCGATTCCCGGCTCAGGTCATTAATCCAGCGCAAGGACGACTTCTATGGTTGGTAGACAAAGAGGCAGCGGGTTGTCTTCGTAGGCCACTTACGGTATAAGCGAGGCCCCATGACCAAAGCTACGCACGCTCCAAAAGCTTTTGTGAATGCCCTTCAAAAAGATCCCGTGGCCTGTCCAACTCAGGGATGTGTAGGCCCTGTTGAAGCCATTGAATCAAGCCAACTCCATGAGCGAATCAAGAGTTTTGACCTCCACTGTGAGGGATGTGGTTGGAGAGATCATATCGCCGGGCAGGAACGGCTTGATCCCCCTTGGGATGACACCTCTCTTTTCGAGATCATCGATGAACATCTCCTTCATCTCCAGCCGGTCTGCCCCTACGATAACGTCCCGGTCCACTTTCAGTCGTTGCCCAACCCCCGACGCAAGGCCCGGTATCGGATCACCTGTCACTATTGCGGTCGACAGGTTGAGTTGGATTGGCCGCCCCCTCAAACGAAGTGGTAGTTTGGCCTCTTGCGTAACCTTCTTAAGAATACGCAAGAGGGGTTTCAAGTTTCAGGTTGCAGGTTTTAAGAGGGGGGTTTTGACAACTTACCCAACCATTCCCGACTCAGGTACCCAGTCTCAATCATATGGAATGAAAAAAATCAAGAAAAAGACTAGTCAGAAAAAAACTCGAGCCATCCCTGCTTTTGTCATCGGATATTCTCACGTTGCCCCCCCGCCTCCCGGGTATTTAGCCGCATGGTTTAATCAGCTGTATGGAGGGCCATTGCAAATTCGCTTGAGGGATGAATCGGGTCATACTCAGTTTGAAGCCCTTCATGCGACCTGGAGGGTCGCTGTGAATTCCGCATTACCGACGGAAACTGGGGAAACCTGGAAAGATAGATTGCAATGGTCCCATTCACAACTTGCGGAAGTCATGCCCTTTCAAAATGCTGGACAGGACAAAAGAGATGTCGCCCTCCACACGGCTCGAATTGTCAGAGGTATCACTCTGCTGACCGAGGGGACGGCCTACGACAATGTCAGCCATGCCTTTTTGAATCCGTCTGATTGGAATGATCGTCCTCTAGATCAGTTTGACCTTGAGGATCATGTGAGAGTTGAGCAGAAGGAAAATAGTGATTCCTGTCAATTGTGGTTTTACACCTTGGGCCTGGCCAAGTTCGGGTTGGACGAAATTGAGACTTTTCGTCCGCTTGGATTAGCCGATCAACCCGTAATTGACCAGCTACTGGCTGTTGCCAACGAGATTCTATCAACCGGCAAGGTGGCTAAAGTCGGGGACAAATTCACCCTCTGGGAAAATGGGCGGTTAGTAACTATCGTCCGACACCGGACCGATCAATCAACCGGACGAGTAATCCAACTCCGAGAGGTGAAATGGGAATAGGAGGGTGAGAGGAGACTAAAAAAAGGCCGTCGATGTTCAACGACATCAACGGCCTTTCAGGAATTATCGGGAAGGCTTGTCTAGCCGCCGGCTTTTTTTACGAAGGCTTTATAGACTCTGGTCGAGTTTGAATCTTCTTCTTCCATTCCCACCATTTCATGGCCGGTGGTCTCACACCAGGCCGGCATGTCTTTTTTGATACCCTCGTCGTCGGAGAGGACTTCAAGAACTTGGCCCGGGACAAGTTCTTTGATTTTCTTTGAAGTCATTATGATTGGCATGGGGCAGAAATATCCCAATGTATCGAGCTTGACATCTGATGGTATCATGACGAATCCCTTGTATTGTTCCTGACTAGTTGCCTTAAATAAACAAATTCACTGATCCATGCCTGGCTTCGGCGAGGTAGGTTGTGACACCAGCGAGCTGGTCTACACCATCAATCAGGGTATCTTTGGAAATGCCCATCATGCCTAACGTGGTGGTACAGGCGATCATTTTTACGCCTAGGTCTTGTGCCGTTTCCAACAGCTCGGGAATCCCCGGCATTTTGTTATCCTTCATGACTTTTTTCATCATGGTCGTTCCGAGTCCCCCGAAATGGAAGCGGGAGAGGGGCAGGTCCGCGGCCCCGCCTGGATTCATCCGTCCAAAAAGGCGGCGAAGCCAATCTTTGGCTGAACTCGTTGCGCCCTGTTTTCTAATGATATTGAGACCCCAAAATGTAAAAAACATGGTCACTTTCATGCCCATGGCTGCCGCGCCAGTCGCAATGATGAAAGCGGCCATGGCTTTATCCATGTCTCCGCTGAGAACCACAATAGTCACAGATTCAGGTTTGGTCTCTTGGAGTTCTGCTAATGCGGTTGAGGGTTCTGTTTTGATGGCGTTCATAAGATCACCTATGTATAGAGGGGAAATATTTCAAACACTTGTGTTTCGTTTAACTATAATATGGAGTTTTTTAGAGTGTCAAGAAAAGGCGGCTTTTCAAGCACTTAGCGTTGTACGGCTTTTTGAGTCCTAACGAACCACCGCCTACCCTTGGGTCAGCCTAATGCCACAAATTATTGAATGTGTCGCCAACGTCAGTGAAGGCCACAATTCCACCGTTCTTGATGCCCTGACCAACGCCATTATGGCCGTCAAAGATGTTCGGCAGCTCGATCGACATTCTGATTGGGATCATCACCGGTCGGTGTTTACGTTTGCGGGTCCGCCCGAAGCCGTGATTCAAGCCGCTTTCGAACTTGTACAAACAGCCGTACCGCTCATTGACCTCAACTCGCATCGGGGGGAACATCCGCGCATCGGGGCAGTCGATGTGGTGCCTTTGATTCCTCTTAAAGGAGCTACGATAAAGGATTGTATCGAATGGGCTCGACATATTGGGAGGCGAATCGGAGCCGATCTTCGCATTCCGGTTTTTTTATATGAAGCGTCCGGGGTGGTTCCGGCCAGAAAGCGATTGGAAGTGATTCGCCGGGGTGGAATCAAAGGGCTTGCCTCACGCATGGCCTCTGATCCCCTATGGCATCCGGATTTCGGTCCGGGTCAGCCCCACCTCACCGCCGGGGTCGTGATCGTTGGGGCTCGACATGCCCTTCTCGCCTTTAATGTGGTTCTCCAAACCGCTAATGTGGCTATCGCTCAATCTATCGCAAAGACAATCCGCACGGCCGACGGGGGGCTTCCTTCGCTGAAAGCTATCGGGATAGAGTTGGCTAGCCGGGGGCTGGTCCAAGTCTCCATGAATCTCATCAATTATCATGAAACATCCCTTCAGGATGCGTTCGATGCGGTTCAACAAGAAGCCGAAAAATTCCACGTGGGTATCGAGGAAAGTGAAATAGTCGGCCTCATTCCTCAAGATGCCTTATTATCTTCCCCTCAGAAACGACTCAAATTGCGATCTTGGAACCCCGCCCAGGTGCTAGAAACCCGTTTATCCCAAGCGGGAATTCTTTAATTCACGAATTTCAGCCTTTCAACCCGAAACTCGCAACTCGAAACCCGAAACGGGCTTTTATACGACTTTTCCCCCACCTGCTAGAACCCGGACGCGGATCATGCTATCTTCACCCTGTAAAGAAGTTCGAGATCGGGCTAAGAGAAAAGAAGGAATAGCCTAATTCGGAAAATTTTGTTGTCAGGGGGAAAGCCATGGTTGATAAAGCAGCGCTGGAAGCTCTTCGGGACAGTAAATTTGGTCATTTGAAGGTCGGAGATCTCATGGAAAAAAACGTCCAGTCAGGACACAAGGACGTCCAGGCGGAAGTGTTAGCCACGGAAATGATGGAGGGATTTGGATCGGTTCCGATTATTGATCAAGCCGGTCGCTTAGTGGGGATTGTGTCTGAGTTTGACCTTCTCAACGTCCTAAGGAAAGGCAAAAAACTACGTGAAATCACTGCCGGAGCCATTATGACGCCCAACCCTGTCTCGGTTACCAAAAACACCGATGTGGTGACCGTGATTGAAGTCCTCCAGAACAATCACCTTATTCGTGTTCCTGTCGTTGATTCGACGGGAAAGTTAATTGGTATTCTGGCACGCCGTGATATTCTTCGAGGGTACCTTCAAACGGCTACGTGATGAATTTCTCCACCTCTTCGATGGACCCCTTCCCCAATCAGACATCGGCACTGATCGTTTAGGCAGTCATTAAGCTTACTGACCGGGCATTGGTGCTTCCGCTAATCCTTCCCTAGCCATACACACCTGATCCGGTCTTCCTCGTTGACACCCTCATTTGGAGGGGGATATGATAAATTTTCACTTTTAAGGAGGCTCGGGTCATGAGTCATACAATTACCGTACGTGAATTAAAAGATCGAATGGATAAAGGCGACAAAGTGTTTTTACTCGATGTCCGTGAACCACACGAATATTCTATCGCAAAAATAGAGGGGTCGGTTCTGATACCTTTGGGGGAACTACCGACTTCGTTGGAAAAGCTGGATCAGGAAGCAGAGATTGTCGCGCTCTGCAAAATGGGAATGCGCAGCGCCGATGCGGTGATGTTTCTTCTTCAGCAGGGCTTTAGCAACGTCAAGAATCTTGTGGGTGGGATTGATGCCTGGTCAGTGGAGATTGATCAATCCGTTCCACGCTATTGAGGTGGGGATCCTATCCCTCATACCCTCGCCAACTTGTGGCCGGGTACACTTTCTTTCCCAACCGGCTACCCCTTTTGTGACTTAAAGAAATCGACGGTCCTGGCTAATCCCTCGGGGAAAGCCACCTGAGGGTCCCACTCAAGTTCCTCACGAATCTTTGCCACATCAAGGACGCTTCGATATTGCTCGCCTTTTTTGGCCCCCCCGTGTATTTCTTTGCACTCTGAGCCGGTCAGATCCTTCAAAAGCTTATAGCAATCATTCACACTCGTTTCTTGCCCGGTTCCAACGTTATACACTCCCTGTATGTCAGAAGCGAGCGTAACCATGATCGATTCCACGACATCATCCACATACACAAAATCCCTGGTTTGCATCCCTGTGCCATTAATGATCGGTTGAACGCCGTCCAACATCTGTTTCGTAAAGACCGCGATCACCCCCGCCTCTCCCTCTGAATCTTGTCGGGGTCCGTAGACATTTCCCAAACGGAGGGCAACGAATCGCAGGCCTGAGACAAAAGAATAGTACGCTAAGTATTTTTCACCGGCCAGCTTGCTGATCCCATACGGTGAAAGCGGATCAGTCTGATGGGATTCCCTGGCGGGTTGGCCATGATGTTCACCATAGACGGCGCCTCCGGACGAGGCAAAAATCACCTTTCGAACCCCATGGCGAACGGCATGATCGAGTAGATTGAGAGTACCGAATATATTGACCGACGCATCAAACGCGGGATCTTCCGTGGACAACCTGACATTCATTTGGGCAGCCAAATGGACAAGGACGATCGGTCGTTCTTTTTTAAAGACCTTTTCAATCGTACGGCTTTGGATGTCCATTTTGTAAAATTGCGCCTGCTTGTTGACTTGTTTCCGCTTTCCCGTCGACAGGTTATCGATGACGGACACCTGATGCCCTTCTTGAACCAGCCGATCCACAAGATGCGATCCAATGAATCCTGCCCCTCCTGTGACTAAGATTTTTGTTGCCACGTTTTGGCTCCGATTGAAGGTGAAATAAATTAAAGGTCCAATGTGCTATCAATTGTCAGGGATCAATTCGACTTCCAGTCTTGGTGTTTCTGGCGGCACTTCCTTTATCGATGATTTCGCAGGACGACCAACAATTCCTTGTTTCCCTTTCGTCCCTGAATCGGCGAGTCGATGACCCCGATCGAATCAAGTCCGAGGCTTTGAAAGAATCCCAACAGGCGGTCTTTCACTAAGATACGCTGATTCTCATTCCTCACGACTCCTCCCCGTCCGACCTGTCCCTTTCCAACCTCGAATTGGGGTTTCACCAGCGCGACGATGAGCGCGTCCTTGGCCAGGAACGTAAGGACGGGCGGCATGACGACAGTCAGGGAAATAAATGAGACATCAATGACGGCCAATGAGACGGGTTCCGGAATGGCTTCTCTATCCAGGTATCGGATATTGTGACGTTCCAGCACCACCACCCGAGAGTCTGTTCGAATTTTCCAATCCAATTGTCCATAGCCGACATCAATGGCATAGACCCGTGAGGCCCCACGTTGCAATAAACAATCCGTAAATCCCCCCGTCGAAGCCCCAACGTCCATGGCCACAACGCCCTGACATGATATGGTAAACGTATCAAGGGCTGAGGCCAGCTTCGTTCCACCACGACTGACATAATGTGTGTGAGGCAATTCGAGATCAATATGAGCAGACCCTTCAATGAGTTTCCCTCGTTTATCAATGGGAATGCCCTCCACCTTCACCAAGCCGGCTAAAATAAAACGATGGGCCTGCTCCCGACTGGCTGCCAGGCCACGTGACACCAACACCTGGTCGAGCCGTTCCTTTTTCGCCGTCTGGATTGGTGAATTAATCAATGATCTGCTTGAAAGTGTACGATGATGGTGTTGAGGGTTGGTGGAGATTGCCTAACACCCTATGGGAGCTCTTCAGATTCCGTTGACGCGTCCGGCCCTTCCGATAGAGCCTGAATTCGTTTTTTCCCATCCTTATCCTGAACAAGAATTTCGACTTTCCGCTCCGCATCATCTAATATTTTTAGACAGGTTTTCGATAATTTGATCCCTTCCTCAAAAATTTTCAAGGACTGGTCCAGAGGTAATTCACCACGCTCTAATTCCGTGACAATAGTTTCAAGTCTAGCCAATGCATCTTCGAATTTTGGAGCCGCCACCGTAACCTCGTCCTCAGTCCTACACGATCAAAAAAAACTTCCGACTTTTTAGGTCCTACACCTATCTGTTTCCAACAGAAATGATTCTTTCTCGAAACCCGAAACGCGGAACACGAAACTTCTTAATGTTATCGGAACTTCGACACACTGCTTTTCCCAGGTCCTTCCTTAGTATACCCTCCGCCCAATCTTCGTCAAGATATTAGGATTCGGCCTTCGTTTCTTGGACCAGGCAAATAAGATGGCCCTCAGCTAACCTGGTTCGCACTGAGGCACCAATCGGGACATCTTTATGGCTCTTCACAATCTTTCGTTCTTTTATTGTTTCCACCACGCTATACCCTCTGGACAATATACTCAGAGGGCTCAGATTATGAAGTGCCGTCATCATCATCTCAGATCGAAGGCGCCTCTCTTTTAACGATCCAAAAACTCCACCGATCGTTCTTTTCACCAATTGGGGAATGATTCGTTGGTTTTCCCGTACGAAATGGCTCGGGGTCGAGGCATACACATTGGCTTGAAGGGTTACCAGCAGGAGTCGGGATCGTTTTTGAAGGTCTTGTAAAGCCTGATGAAGCCTCAAATCCAAGTCATCAAGATGCTGACTGTAACGGTAAAACCACGAGACCGGATCTGGCATGGCTCGGTTGACAGCGCTCACCTGATAGAGAAACCGGTCAAGGACGGTACGTATGGCCCGTTGAAGCCTGGCGTTCAATTGCTCAATCTGGGCATGCAGATCCCCTAATTGAGGTACAACAATTTCTGCGGCGGCAGAAGGTGTGGGAGCGCGATAATCGGCAACAAAGTCAGCCAAGGTCACATCAATTTCATGCCCAACTGCGGAAATGACCGGTATGGCTGACTCGGCGATAGCCCGAACAACCACCTCCTCATTAAAACACCAAAGGTCTTCTAAGGATCCCCCTCCCCGACCAACAATGAGAACATCGAGATCCATCCGATTCAATGTCTGAATGGCGTTGGCAATTTGTTCAGCGGCTCCCTCTCCCTGCACAAGGACGGGATGGATAAGAATATTCGCGATTGGGCAACGGCGCTCAAGAATCGAAAGCATATCACGGATAGCGGCCCCCTGAGGAGAGGTAATGATCCCAATATTCCTGGGGAGAAAGGGAAGAGACCGTTTTCGATCATCATCGAACAACCCTTCAGCCGCCAATCTTTCTTTTAACTGTTCGAAGGCGAGTTGAAGGGCTCCGACTCCTTTGGGTTCAACCGACTCCAGGATTAGCTGGTAGTCACCACGCGGTTCATAGACGGTCAGCCGACCGGCGACAATCACTTCCAAGCCGTCCTTGAGGTCGAATCGAAGCTGCTGGGCGGATCCACGAAAGATGACGGATCGTATTTGGCTCTGTCGATCCTTGAGGGTGAAATATTGATGGCCCGAAGGCGGGCGACGCAGGTTGGAAATCTCCCCTTCAACCCATACAGTCGGAAATTGACTTTCCAACAGGGATCGAATTTGATTGGTCAGTTCTGAAACAGTCAAAACGTGAGGAAGAACGCTTGGCACAGGGACGGTCCCTATTCCGGAACTTGTACACGCTGAATGCCAATGGCTTTTCCCGTTAGTCCATCGACCTCAATGAGAGCAGCCTGCAACACCGCTGGACCCGAAGCCACCTCGAAGCGTCTTGGCATTTGGGTAAGAAACTTCTGAATAACCGTATCCGGCTTCATGCCGATTACGGAATTTACCGGGCCAGTCATGCCAATGTCCGTGAGATAGGCGGTTCCCCTGGGAAGCATCTGATCATCAGCTGTCTGGACATGGGTATGGGTTCCGACGACAGCCGATACTTTCCCATCCAAGAAATGTCCCATAGCGGTCTTTTCAGAGGTCGTTTCAGCATGCATATCCACAATAATAGCGGGCGTCTGTTCCCGAAGCCTCGCCACCTCACGTTCTGCGACACGAAAGGGGCAATCAAGCGTTGGCATAAAGACCCGTCCCATGACTTGGAGAATCCCAAGGGTCTCTCCTTTGGCAGTCTCCGCGATCATGGCCCCTCGACCCGGAACCCCTTCCGGATAGTTGGCCGGACGGAGGAGACGTTCATCCCTTTCAATGAGGCTAATGGCTTCCTTTTTATCCCACGCATGGTTTCCTAACGTAATGACCGAGAGCCCCATATCGAATAAATCGCCCGCGATATCCGGTGTGATTCCGAAGCCCCCGGCGGCGTTTTCCGCATTCCCAATAACCAGATCCACTTGATCCTGTGAAATGACCTTGTGGAGGCGTTTCATAATCACCCGACGGCCGGGTTCCCCCACGATATCACCGATAAACAGAATCTTCATAAATTCGGCCAACCACGCATGTCACTTCGCAAATTCAATAAATCGGTTTTCTCGAATCACCGTAACCTTAATTTGACCAGGATACGTTAATTCCTGCTCAATCTTTTTGGCTAATTCTCGGGACAGGGTAAAGGTTTTCGCATCATCGAGTTCTCCCTGTCGAACGATCACGCGAATTTCACGTCCAGCCTGGATCGCATAGGCTTTTTCGACTCCGTTGAACCCTGTGGCCAGCGACTCTAATTTTTCCAGCCGTTTCACATAGGCCTCCAGGGTCTCCCGCCGGGCTCCAGGCCTCGCCGCAGACAGCGCCTCGGCTGAGGCCACCAACACCGACTCAGGGCATAAAGGTTCAACCTGTTCATGATGGGCGGCGATCGCATTCACGATCAATTCCGATTCTCCATACTTTTTGGCCATCTCGGCTCCCAACATCGCATGAGTGCCTTCTTCTTCATGACTGACAACCTTCCCAATATCATGAAGGAGGGCTCCACGTTTGGCCAATTTGACATCCAACCCCAGCTCGGCTGCCATTATTCCACAGATATACGAAGCCTCCCGAGCATGATAGAGGTTGTTCTGGCCATAACTCGTGCGATATTTGAGCCGACCTAACAATTTGACGATTTCAGGATGAAAATCAGACAAGCCGACTTCAAAAATGACTTTCTCGGCTTCTTCTCTCATGATTTTATCAAGGTCAGTTTTGACCTTTTCAACAACCTCTTCAATGCGAGTCGGATGGATACGACCATCCTGCATAAGACGTTCAAGGGAGATCTTCGCAATTTCTCGGCGTAAGGGATCGAATCCCGACACAATCACGGCCTCCGGGGTCTCATCTATAATAAGATCGACCCCTGTCGCGGCTTCTAATGCCCTGATGTTTCGGCCCTCCCGTCCAATAATCCGCCCTTTCATGCCATCACTCGACAAAGGCACCACAGAGATTGTCGCTTCGTTGACATAATCTCTCGTGATCCGTTGGATGGAATGGGCCACAATTTCCTGGGCTTCCCGTTCAGCATTCTCCCGAGCTTCATCAATAATACGCTTGCTTAACAAAGCCGCATCAAGCCGGGCTTCACTTTCAATTTCATTCAGAAGTTGTCGCTTGGCCTCTTCAACCGTCATACCGGCAACTCCCTCTAAGGCTTGGCGGTGCTCTTTGACAACCTGTTCACAAGCCGATTCCCGGCCCGCGATATCGGTCTCCCGCTTTCTTAAAACCTTTTCCTGCTTTCGAATCTCCTCCTCACGCTTTTCCAAGCCGGAGAACTTGCGGTCATAGCTCTCCTCCCGTTGAAACAGTTTTTTCTCCACCGCGGTTAATTCCGCACGTTTGTCCTTTTCCCTTCGTTCGATATCAGATTTAGCCTGAAACAGGAGATCTTTTGCCTCAATTTTGGCTTCTTTAAGAATATTCTCTGCATCTCGTTCTGCTGTGTGTTTCAGCTGTCGGAGATGTTCCTCAGTTTCCAACCGTTTACTGTTTTCACGCTGACGCTGGACAAGTCCCTTCAGTGCAAACCCCAGCACGATACCTACGATTCCAATTAAAATTTGTATGATTAGTGCGGTAGAAATGGCAGCCACCCCCTTCCAGATATTCTTCAGCTTTACTCTGGTACACCTGTTAACAGGAACAAGCCAGAGTAGCCGGAAATTTCGTTCGTATTCGTATGGGAAAAGAGGGAGGCCTAGAGGCCAGTGCGTCTTACGAAGGATGAGCTGGAACGCGTGTATCCATGGAGATGCGCTGGAGAAAGGATGTGAATGCCAGAAGGACTTCCTCTATAGGGAAGGTGGAAGCCAGCGGTCATAAGGGCATGGCTGCAACTGTCCGTGTGAAATGTTACAGGTAGGCAAATGCCTCTATGGCCAGGTAATTCAGAATTCCTGAGAAAAGACTTCTGAATCGGTTGGCTTTGCCATTGACAGAAAACAATCCTTAGGCGGGATACAACATTTTTAAATCGCAGTCTTCCAGAAGCACACATCCATAGGGCTAAAGACCTAATGACCCTGATCATCTTTCGTGGCCGGTGTTAACCAGCCTCCTCTTATTATCCCCTTCTAAACAGAAGAGATTACGAACACTTCCTTTGAAATTCAATAAGTTACAATTTACTAAGATACCAGACTTACGAAAAATTTTCAAGCAACCCTTCAGACCATCATTGGGCCAAAAAGAGGCGTCACTTCACTCCTCCAATCCTGTTAAAAGTGGGAGGTGGAAGAAAAGGCTGTGGTGGAATAATGGGGTAAAAGTTTGAAATTGCGGGGTTTATTTGTTGAACACGTTTCAGACAAGGTGCGCATCCAGTTGCTGCTCAATACTCTGGAGAATTTCCTGGGCTTTTCGTTCAATGTCCTCTTCACTCCCCTTGTGTCGGCGTTTTTGTTGAAACAACTGATCCGCAATGTTAATAGCCGAGAGGATAGCCAGCTTCGTGGGAGTTCCCGTTGTCATTTTTTGAGACAACATTCTCATTTGCCCATCCACAAATTTGGCTAATTCATGAAAATACTTCTCATCCGCTTCTCCTTGCAATGAAAATCGCTGACCATAGACTTCAACTTCAATGGTTTTGGTCATGCCCCCCCTCCCGGTGATTCGTTTCCATGATCGAGAATTTCCAATTCATCCAGGACTTTTTCAATGCGGGACCGTATATTGGACCGTTCTTCCTCCAAGACATGTAAAAGTGCTTTTTGTTTGTCCAAATCTTCCTGTGCCTTTTGTAGCTGCTTCCTCAGCTGTATTTTATCTTTTCGTAATTCAACAAGTAAATCAACCAGTTTCCGGACCCGAACCTCCAGGGCTTCTAATTTCTCCAAACTCACAGTCGCTCCTCCGCACCGACGATCAATAATGGACGGTGGCAGGAATATAAGAAGTTCAGGAAAGGCTGTCAAGAGAATCGGTCTGACTGGAATCTTTCCAGTAACGACTTTTCTTTAACCGGGTTGCACGACACCATAAGGGTTTGTTGAACTCAACATCGAATTTCCAACAACGAATTTCGAATCATGAAGTGTGAAGGTTCGACATTTATGATTCCTTGTTCGATATTCGATATTTTCCCGAATAACGTCAAAAAGCGTTGTTGCGTGGTCCTCCCGCGCAGTCACGTAAAGACATTTGAGAATCTTAGGACCCGATCGCTTCCCATGCCCACCGTATTATACATTCCGGGTCCTCGATGACCTCAGCAGGGACTTCATAGTAATTTTTGAGCGTTTGGGAACGGTTCGGGCGAAACGGTTTCATCCCCTGTTGCAGGTAATGCGCTTTTGTCCAATCATGCGTTTTAAAGTACAGTCGGCCTTGATGAATGATGCCAAAGAATCGTCCGTTCTGATATAGTCCGTAACCACCAAACATGGCTCGAGACATCACCCCTGGTATATCACGTAGTTGATCCAGGACAAATTGTTGAAAACTTGATTCCTTTTTCAAATCAGCAAATCCAATTCTAGGCAGTCATAGGGTTCCACTTTCTGATTTTAACTGATGAAGGCATAGATTCTATTCTTCCCCTCCTTTCTTCAGTAGAATTGTTGTATGATCAATGATGGCGCTATTTTCTCCTTCTCTTCGAGGAGGGTGATGGCGACACCTAGTTTCCTGCGACAAGGAACGTCAAGAATCCAGCATAGTAGCTTAGTGAGATAAATCAAGAAAGGCGAAAAGAACCCTATCCTTGTCACCTCCATACCAAAATCCACTGGACATTTTGACGGGAACATGACTGACTCTGAAAGGTCATCTTCTCAGGTTTCTTCCCTTCGCGGTCTTCTGGTCTCCCAATTTTGTGGGGCCTTCAATGACAATGCCTGGAAGCTGATGGTGGCATTTCTGGCCATCAAACAGGTCGCTGCTGACCTGGGGGCTTCTGGTCCGGCCTTCGAAACAGCATCACAGACTCAGACCACCATTGCCTTCGCAATTTTCACACTCCCCTTGATGTTGATCTCTCTTGTCGCCGGAGTGTTTTCCGACCGCTTCAGCAAACGGTCAGTCATTATCGCCATGAAGGGCGTCGAGGTCGGGCTGATGACGTTGGGGACGTTGGCATTATTCCTGAACCCTCAGGGTGGTTGGCTCCCGCTCCTGGTACTCGCAGGAATGGGAGCTCAAAGTGCCTTATTCAGCCCATCCAAATATGGAATCCTACCGGAAATCCTTCCCCACGAACGCCTCTCCGCCGGGAATGGTGCCCTGGAGTTTTGGACCTTTGCAGCCATCATTTTGGGAACGGCAGCCGGCGGTATTCTGCTTTCCCTGGCAGGACCATCTCCCTGGTTAGCCGGCTTAGTGCTCGTGGCAATGACGCTCATCGGTTTTGTGGCGGCCTTTTCAATCCCCCGCGTCCCTGTAGCCAGAACCGACGGGGGTGTGGGAGAGACCATACGGGGGGCATGGTCTGCATTATCAGAGGATCCGGTGCTTCGATTCGGGATGTTGGGTTCCATTACATTTTGGACCATGGCCAGCCTTGTGGGGCAAGACATTATTATTTATGGAAAGGCGGTCTTGGAACTTTCAGATGACCAAACCGGCCTGCCCTTGGCCGCCTTTGGAGTGGGAATGGGGATCGGGGCCGTGCTGGCAGGTAAACTCTCTGGCCCCAAGGTAGAGTTTGGCCTCATCCCCTATGGCGCGGCCGGCATCTCCTTCTGCCTTTTCATGATTGGCCTCCTCACCCCACAGTTCTGGGGAACGGTACTCTGGATGATTTTGTTAGGGGTTTCGAGCGGATTCGTCGTGGTCCCGATTAACGCCTTAGTTCAATGGCGCTCTCCGAATGATAGACGAGGAGCGGTCATTGCCTTGACCAATACCGCCGTATTTGCCGGTGTACTTTCGGGAACGTTATGCGCGGGAGGGCTGGCCAACCTTGGGTTGGGGTCTAGCCATATTATTGTTGTGGCCGGTGCGGTGACGCTGGGCGCCACAATCTGGGCTTTGTATCTTTTGCCTGATTCCTTCCTCAGGCTGCTCATGGTCCTGTTCACCCACACCTTCTATCGGCTCCAGGTCATCGGACGCGAGTATGTACCTGAAAAAACGGGGGCCTTGCTTGTCCCAAACCATGTTTCCTTCATCGATGGCTTCCTTATACTGGCAAGTTTGGATCGACCTGTGCGATTTATTGTGGATAAGTATTACTGCGACCACCCTGCTTTTCGGCACGTAGCCAGAATTATGGGAGCCATTCCTATTTCTTCATCCGGGTCGCCAAGGGAGATACTCCGGGCCTTTCGTGAATCACGTCAATTCCTCAACGAAGGAGAACTCGTTTGTATATTTCCGGAAGGACAGATCACCCGCAACGGCAGGATGCTGCCTTTTCATGAAGGCTTCGAACGGATTATTAAAGGACAGGATTTCCCCATCATCCCAATCCATCTGGACCGAGTTTGGGGTAGCATTTTTAGTTTTATTGGTGGACGATTTTTAACCAAGCTTCCTGAACGGATTCCCTACCCCGTGACGGTTTCGTTCGGAGCCCCTTTACCGGCGGGGACTTCGGCGGACCAAGTCCGCCAAGCGGTACAGGACCTTGGGGAAGCTGCATGGCAACTGCGAAAGTCCACCAGACGTCCCCTCCATCATTCGTTTGTCTGGGCGATGCGAAAGCATCCTTTTCAGTTTGCTATGGGCGATCAGAGGAGACCAAAGGTTTCTTGCCTGCAAACCCTGATAGGATCCATCGTGCTGGCTCGAGCCCTTCGCCCCCACTGGAGGGATCAAAACACCGTCGGCATCTTGCTCCCGCCGAGCGTGGGTGGCGCTTTAGTGAACATCGCCGCAACATTGTCAGGACGGACCACTGTTAATCTCAATTACACGGCCGGCCAAGGGGGAATGGAATTCGCTTCTCAACAGGCAAGCCTGGAAACCATCGTGACAAGCCGATTGTTCGTCGAGAAAGCCAAACTTGACCTTCCTGCGTCGGCCACTCCCGTATGGTTGGAAGATATTCTCCCAACCATACGGCTAAGTGAGAAAATTAAGGCCATGCTGCTGGCGGTCTTCGCACCAGTTCGATTGATTGAACGAGGCTGCGGGGCATCTTTGCGTCCGACAATGGACGATCTGGCGACCATTATTTTTAGTAGCGGAAGCACGGGAGAACCGAAAGGGGTGATGTTAAGTCACTTCAACATCGACTCCAATGTGGAAGGCATTGCTCAGGTGTTGCATGTTGATCGCCGTGATCGAATTCTGGGTATTCTCCCCTTTTTCCATTCCTTCGGGTACTTAGCGACCTTATGGTTTGCGACGATTCATGGCCTGGGGGTTATCTATCATCCGTCGCCGTTGGATGCCGGCCCCATTGGAGAACTCATAGAAAAGAAACGCATGACGATTCTTCTTTGCACTCCAACTTTTCTGCAACTATATTTACGTCGCTGTACGCCGAACCAATTCAAGTCCCTCCGGGTGGTGATCACAGGGGCTGAGAAACTTTCAAAACGGCTGGCCCAAGCTTTCGAAGATAAATTCGGACTTTCAGTCGATGAGGGATATGGGGTGACCGAGTGTGCACCGGTCATTTCCGTGAATTGTCCCGACTTTCACGCGGCCGGTTTTTTTCAACCAACCTCTCGTCCTGGAACGGTCGGGCAACCGCTTCCCGGAATTTCCACACGAATTGTCGATCCGGAAACTTGGGAGCCATTACCAGTAGGAACAGCCGGCATGCTGTTGGTAAAAGGTCCCAATATGATGATCGGCTATTTGGGGCGGGAGGACCTGACCGCCAAGGTTATGCGGGACGGGTGGTACATCACGGGGGATATTGCCCGGGTCGACGAAGAAGGCTTCATTACGATCACGGATCGTTTATCCCGGTTCTCAAAGATTGGTGGAGAAATGGTGCCACATGGGAGTATTGAAGAAGCCCTACATCAAGCCGCTGGAGCAGAAACCCGGGTATTGGCGGTCACCGCCGTTCCAGACGACCTAAAAGGAGAGCAACTCGCTGTTCTGCATACCCTCGACGAAGCCTCTATCCCCACACTCCTCGAAAAAGTCATGGCCAGTGGGCTTCCCAAGATCTTTCTTCCCCGAAAAGATTCTTTTATTCAAGTTGAACACATTCCGGTTCTTGGAACCGGGAAACTGGATCTTCGTGCACTGAAACAAGTAGCCCTGGAGAAACTTGGGAAAAAGCAGCCAGCCCATTAACCAGCTCTCAGCAGGTCTGGTCGGCCTCGCATTCCCATTTACATGGTCCTAGCGTTTCATCAATCGTAGGTTAATCGTGACCCGAATTTCTATCCAGACATTTCAGCCCTCACCCAACCAAACCGGATTAAAATGTTACTGCTGCTTCGCCAGCATCCGGAGATTCATCATCGCTTGCTCTTCGGTACCGACTATCCCCTTCACGTCTTTCACTTTCCCGCTTGGGGCCGTGTTGAACTCACCCGGTTAAAGAAACTTATGAAAACGACGAACCGTTTTGATCGCCAATTTCTAATTTGCCGAATGTTGGGGCTGAAATTTGGTTCCTTGCAGGATGTTGTTCCCACACCTCCTCAACGCTCCGAAAGTTAAGCAGCAAAATTTCATTTCCTCTCCTGGCCACACTTCCAACAAGTGGAAAATTCCCCCGTATGGTGTTCTCCACATCGAGAACACGTCCAGGATGATTCTTCAGACGTCACCCCTTTAGTCCATTCCTCCAGGAGGTCTTTTGCCTTGGGATAATCCTCATCATGAATGACCCACAGCTCAGGAAACACTTCCGCAAAGGGAACTTCTCCTGCAAGAGAGGAGCCTTGTTGATTTTTGACCGTGCATAGAATGCCCGCCTGTTGGAGCACATCCTTCCGTGTTTCAACTTCTACCAGACTCTGAGAGACAAACAGTTTAATCATGAGCTGCCCGGAGAAGGCCTGACCGGATCGAAACAAAAACTATCATTCAATCGAATGAGTGTAGCGAAAATTGACCCATTTTTGCACTCACACTACAATGACATTCATCTGGATTGACTCCCTACGAGGGGAATTTTCCGAATGCCTGCTCTCCATCCCGTTCACACCCTGCTTAAAAAAGAACCCACTCTTGTGTTCCCCGGAGTCTACGATGCACTGGGCGCCAAGCTCGTCGAAAGGGCAGGATTTCCACTGACCTTCATTTCAGGATATAGCGTTGCGGCCACACAGCTGGGCCTTCCCGACTTCGGGTATCTCACCCAAACCGAAATGGTCGCTGTGGCAAAGCGGGTCTGTGGTTCGGTCAACATTCCAGTCATCATTGATGCCGACACCGGCTATGGCAATGCCCTGAACGTCATACGGACCGTGAACGAATTACTTGAAGCTGGTGCCGCCGGGATGTTTCTGGAAGATCAGGTGTGGCCGAAACGGTGTGGCCATATGAAAGGGAAACGGGTCATTCCTGTCGAAGAACAAGTCCAGAAGATCCAGGCGGCGGTCGACGCACGAGGAGACCGCGACTTTTTTATTGTCGCCCGCACCGATGCCCGGCAGGTCCATGCCTTGGACGATGCCATCCAACGGTGCCAACTGTATAAACAGGCTGGAGCCGACGCCATATTTGTTGAGGCGCCCCAGAGCAAAGAGGAATTGTCCACGATCGCCCGAGATTTGCCCCCTCCTCTGGTAGCCAATATGTTGGAGGGTGGGGTGACACCCCTGTTGGATATTCAAGAGCTTGAATCACTTGGATTTCAGCTTGCGGTCTGCCCTCTCACCGCTCTTTATGCCAATGCCAAGGCGATGCAGGACATGTTTGACGTGATCAAAACCCGTGGAACAACTCGCCACGCCATGGATCGGCTCATCCCCTTTTAAGACTTTCACAAAATCATTCAACTCAAGGAATATTATGCTCTCGATGACCGCTATCGAGCAGCTGATCCCTTAGAGTGACCTCTTTAAAGAATTGAGAGTCTTCCGGGGGTCAGTTTTCCCGCCTGAATAAAGAAACCCGACCCCTTTCCTATAAGCCCCAAATTGACAAAATGGCCTAAATTAAGGCACCTTTCATGCTCTGTTAATCTATCGGCTTACCTTTCTAATCATTCGTGAGGGGCTTTTATGGGAAAAGCTATCCATGTTGTTATTGCGATGGTTCTTGTAGGAAGTTGGTTGGTGCTTGGCGTCGATCGTGGGTTGACTCAAACGTTGCCTCCTGACCCCTGGGTGATGCCCTTCGATATCCCTACCCCCACCTCCAGTGTGACACAAAAGGTGGCCACATTGATGTAATCGCTGCCCTCACCGACCAACGCCTCTTCATTTGTTAGGTGAGGAAGTTATGACTGAATCATGAACAGACTATCAAAATATATGGCGGTTGTCGGTGGCGTGGCTCTAATCGTTATGGCAATGGTCGGTATCAATATAGATCCTGTTCCCGAAACCAACCAGGCTATTTCACAAACAGGGGCGGCGGCTAGCGAGATTGAGCCGGATGCCCTGCTTCCTGCGACAGACTTTCCCGGGGTCAAAGGAGTCCTGCGAATCGCTCACTACACGGATGCCCCGGTCTCCTCAAATCCGAAACGACATACGACCACGTACGTCAACCTCTCGAACAACAAAGAAATGGAGGATAACGATCTCCGCGGCTATCTCGATGGCGGTTTTAAATATGGGTGGAATCAAGTCAGTCAAATTCATGTGAGGATTGGCCGCCGAGGGAAAAATCCCCGTTGGGGGGAGTATGAGCTATTTCGAGTGTTACAACGGTGGTCCAAAATCGTCCTGCCGGAATTGTCGCATGTAGTCAAAGCCCGCCTGACGGTCTTTGTCGAGAAAGACCCCCCCGCTCCAGTCCGCGTCCTCCTCTACCATGTTGTCCCGGATTGGAACCCGGGCCGTGGGGGCATCCTCAAAAACAACAACAGCCCACCTCGAAAAGGGGAGGTCTGGTGGAATGATATTGGCTATCATGAACAATCATGGGGTTTGCCGGGAGCAAATTATGCTCCCGTTGATGCTCCCGATGCCGACACCGGTGCTATGCCTCTGGCCGATGCAGTATATTCCCCAGGGGACGGGAAGTTTGAGTTTTCCTCGAACGAACTCGCTCAATACATACATGAGCAGGTCCGCCTCAACCAGCCCCTTCGATTCCTGTTGAAGCTCTCGGATTACCAGGAGGACATACCCGGAACCGTCATTAATGTCTACTCTGGCAACCACGGAGATTCTCGAACCCCTGCTCGCCGTCCCCACTTGACGATTGAATGGGAAAGTCGAGGCGAAAAGATCTCTCGAGATAAGTGGGTTTTTCTCGAACATGGTCGTTCGTATGTCCTGACCGAACCCACCACAAAGGAGAACGCCTGGCACGCTGTCTCTTTCAGGGCCGATCCCGGGTACGAACATCCGACCCTGGAAGTCCGCGGAAAAGTTGGCGATGAGATGACCCCCTGGACCCGAGTCACTCAACCATTTCAAGGAGCTTGGGACTGGATGGAGATTAGACTGTGGGCTGGGAGCAACCCAGTTCTGCTGGGCGAGCCGTTCGAATCAGAATTCTCTGATACATGGGTCCGCACCCGTGCTCCGGAGGATCAGGTTATTCCCTGGGTCTTCGTTTCACCGACCGGAGTGACGCATACCGTTCATGCCGACTATCTTGGAGACTATCATTGGAAGACGAAATTTCTGCCGGATGAAGTCGGCCCTTGGCGTTATTCCTGGTCTCAAACATTTCTCCATGAACCATTTCATAGTCCCGTCGGATCGTTCGATGTGGTGCTTGATGATCCGAACCACGCACGAAAACAACTCGAAGCCTTTATTGCGAAAGTTTCATCTACCCTCGCACCCAACCGAAAAAAGGGATCTACACGAGGTTCTCAAGGGAAAAACATCGCCGCTGAGGAAAAAGCCCTGCGACACCGACTCATGGTGCAGTTCTCCCGATTGGAGCGCGCGGTGATACAACTGGAGACACCGGAATCGTTCCGCTCGGAATCAGGACAATCACTGAAGAAATTGCTTAACTCTGCGCGATTGCTGCTCGGTGGGAGTCCTGTACCTGACCGACTCCCCTTACTTCCCGACCATCCACCACCCTGGAAACGAAAAGCACGCTGACTTCGTGCGATGCACAGTCATCCAGTTCCTGGTCTTCCCCGTATAACCAACCAATAAAAACCAACAGGTTGATCTTAACACCTTAACGACCGAGACGGAACAGTGGCGTGGTGGAAGCGCGCATCCTCCAAACAAAAAGCCCTTTGACCTGTTGGCCAAAGGGCTTTCTGCTGGAAATTGGCTCCCCCTGGAAACCAAGTTTCGGAACTTCTATTTAACTTCAGGAGACCTCAACTCCAATTCAATCGAAGAGCTCTTAAACTTAGCTGGCTGAGATAGGATAGGTGAGTTTGCCCCCCTCCCTGCAAAACGGGCTGCCTTGCAAATTACGCAAGAAAGGCTTTCATTTCATAAAAGCCGGATAAAACACAGACCTAGTGAACCCCATTGAGTTGTAATATATTCTCGGATATTCTATCTTCTCGTCATGATCACTCCCAAACCAACCCCTTCGATCCGCCCCTTCAAGCTGTTGTATTCCTATACCGGCGCCATTTCAATTGAAGAGGTTCTCCAGAATCCACGGGCAGCCCGTTTGTTATGGCTTGAGATTTTAGTGAATGAAGAGTTAGATCTGACAGCATGGCAGGGCCACCCAAAAGTTGAGGAAGCGTTTCAAAAAGCTTGTCGGTGGTTTACGGAATATCGAACCCTGGTCTCTGCCCTGATTTCTCGCACCCCCCTACCCCATAATCCCGGCCCGGTAGACCATCGTGATTATCGAACATTTGCGGAGGCTCTCAGGTTTGTCACTCCTCACGATTAATCAACTCACCCAAAATCTATCTGACTATGTTCGAGAAACCGGTTCCAGGGTTGATCTGATTCTGGTAGGAGGGTTGGCCCTTCAAGCTTATGGAATAGAAGACCGGGTAACTTTCGATGTCGATGGGGAGTTAATCGGTGATTTAAAACCATTGGTGATTTTTTTTCAAGCGCGTCAGATTCCCGCAGATCTTGGGGAGAACATGTCTGGCTGGTCTGTCGTGTCAATGCCTGCAGGCTATCGAGAACGAACGTCGGTATTTTATGAGGAACCCGGTCTTCGGCTTCGGCTCTTGGAACCCCAAGATTTCATTATTGCCAAACTTCGCAGGGGGACGGAACAGGATTTGGATGACGCCGAGGTAATCGCCCGACGATTTGGGGTGAGCCCCCTTGGGATTCAAGCCGCTGCGGATTCAGCAATCGAGGTGTCCCCAAAGGATACCACCTTGTTTCTCTTCCAGAAAACGGTAGAACTCTTTTGTAAACGAATCAAGGGCGAGACTAAATAGACGGAAGGGACCCACATCATGGGTCTCGGGCAGAGGGCAGCATAAGATGCTGCAACTACAAATGAAAGAAGACAATCGATAAATGGGATGGCGTAAGTGCCCATCCTCCAAACAAAAAGCCCTTTGGCCTGATGGCCAAAGGGCTTTCTGCTGGAAATTGGCTCCTCGGGCAAGACTCGAACTTGCGACCAATCGGTTACGAGTGCCCCAGCATTTCTACCGGGCTCGGACTATCTCATCACCCGCCTGGAACATCCAGGGGAGGGTGTCGGGCGCTGTGTGAGGCCTTATTGGTGGGGCTCCTCAGCCTACTAGTCTCTGCACGTTCCTGCCTACACTAGGCCCTTCGGCAGGCTTCGCTCAGGATTACCATTCCGAACTTTAGCTAAATCGGAGCAGGCTTCCCTGAATTCACCCGATTTTTCAACCACAGTTTCCTGTGGAAGCTGCAGACTCTTGAGACTACAGCCGACCGCTCTACCAACTGAGCTACCGAGGAACAATCTCTGTAACGGCTGGAGAGAATCATAACATAATTCTCGATCTGATCAACATATTACCACAGATATTTCTCTGTGATCTAATTACCCTAGAACTGAAAATCCGCCGAATCCTCTTCTCCTTCATCAGCTTCGGATGCTCCCCCCTCGGAAAGGGCTACATAGTGTCGGGCCCAGGATAAGTAGATGTTCGCACTATCTTTCATGGCATCGGCGCCATTCACCAATTTCGTGGCGACTTCCGGATCACCCCCAGAGACTTCCATTTCCCGTCCTCGACTTTCCAGCATTGCATGAAAGCGTTCCATTTGATCGCCTATGTCATTGACCACTTGCCTGAGTGTATCGCTCATCAGCCTGCCCCTTGTTTATTCACCCAGAGAAATTATTTGGGCCGATTGTAGAGAATATCACTGCCCATTTGTTTAGCTGCGGCTTTTTCACGTTTTTGTCTCACCCCTCACCTTTGCCCCCTGCCTGTCCGAAGCCAGAATGGCAAAGACAGGTCTCCCCCCAACAGGAGAGGAGATGGGGTTTCCTCGCATGATGAGGGTAAAACGATTGAACGCAGAAAAGCCCCACGATACGTGACGGGACACATCGCAGGGCTTCAAATATTTGTTCTTTATCCTTGATAGGCTTGGCCGAGTTCGGCGGCTTCTCCGGCTTTTTCCAGTAATTTTCCATCCGAGCTCACCGCGACCATATCAATGGCCGAGTGCTTGGCGGCATCACAGACCACCTTACACAACTCACACCCTTTACAACGATCGATATTGACGTAAGCCACCATTTTTTCCGAATCCAAATCTAAACAGTTGGCTTCGGGACAGTACATGATGCAAAGTCGACAACCTTTTTTTGCTACGCATTTTTCATTCGTCACGAGTGCTACATTATACATCTATCTGTTCCCTCTTCTTGGTTCTAATGTTACGCGGCTGCTCCGACCTGCAATTCTACATTATTCTTCTCAGCCCATTCTGACGCGATTTCATAGGCCCGAACCACGGTTTCTAAATTCTTTTTCAACAACATTTCTTTCTTGGCAAATTTTTTCTTAATCGCTTCGTCGAGCGTAGCCGTACCACCCGAAGCCACAAACTTTTTCCCGAACCTTTCCTGGAGGGCCCCCTCTAACGCTTCCAGGGACACACACTTGGTAATTCCAGCCACAGAACCAATCATGGTCATATTGGTCGAAAGCTCTGTTCCCGCGACTTCTAAAGCGATATTCGTGCCGGGAATATTAAAGACCGCGACGTTCAGATCCTTGAGCCGCACAACATCTTCCTCGGTTAAGAGAGGCATATCTGTATTAATGATCACCACCCCGCCTTCTTTAATACCCGAATAAAAGGGCATAGTGTAACTTTTTCCCATGGTAATGACTTGGGGATGAAAGACCTCGATCACATCGGGAAAGACCAATTCACCACGATCATAAATTCGGTAAAGCCCAATGCGGCAATAGCTTTCCGCTGGGGCCATTCGTTTTTCCGCCCCAAAAAATGGATTGGAAATTGCGAATTTCCCGTCACGTGAGGCGGCCATGGCCATCACATGCGCCGCGGTCACCGCTCCCTGTCCCCCAAGGCCTGACATCCGAATATTGATTCTTTTCTTAATCATTGGTTGTCCCCCTCACCCGGTTGGAATGAAAGACCTTTTTACGCTTTTTGACCAGCCAACTGTTTTTTGGCTGCAGCTTTTCTCTCTTTTTCTTTGGCGGCCATCTCTGCCAATAGTTCCTTTGCCGGCTCGCTCACATATTCCTTGAAGGCAAATCGTTCCGTGGGTTTTTCTGAATCCCGCATTTCCTGAAGACCTTCCATGCTGTTCTTTCCAATCTCCAATATACACGGTGTATAGAGCTGTAGGTAGGTTGGACCAATTTCTCGAGCAACATGGATGGCGTTCTTGATGACCTTCTCCACTAAATTTGGCTTACTGACCGTACAATTTACCACATAATGACATCCGGATTCCCTTGCGATTTCCGGCAACCGGACTTTTTCAAATGTCTTACCGACCGGAGCCATCTTCGCGACGAATCCCTTTTGCATGAGACCACTTTCCTGGCCTCCGGTATTGGCATAGAGCTCATTATCAAAACAAATCGTGGTGAATTTTTCCTGGCGGAACCATGCCTGTAGGGTCATATCCAATCCAATATCAACCGTCGCGCCATCTCCAGCCAGAACCACCACGTCTTTGTGCCGGTCGGGGAAGCGAACGCTTAAAGCTCTTTTTAGCCCCGATGCAATGGCATTCTGGTTCCCGAATAATGAATGAATGTTATGTACCGCGACATGGGGAAAGACAAGGCTGGTACAACCTGTCGACCCGACCATCACGGTATCTTCTGGAGCTGGCAGGGAAGCCAAGATGTACCGAAATGCCATGGATTCAGGACAACCCGCACACAGAGAATGCTCTTCAATAAGTTCTTTCGCCGTCCCGATATCCTTCCACCCTCTGGTTTCCGTCCCAAATGTGGCTTTGTTAACAAGATCCTGGTATTCAGGGGGCATAATTTCGAACATTTCAGGAGCGATCTTTATTCGTTCTTTACTCATCATTTTCTCCTTATAGTTGGTCTAGGCCAAAATAGCTCAGTTGTTGTTCTCAACTTCCTCGGGTTGCCAGCGTTTCGGTTTTCATACCCAGAAGGGTTTTGATCTCACTGGCAATGATTTCGGGAGGCATCGTCATGCCACCAGCCACATGTGGTCCGGCATGCACCCGTTCGTTATTGGGAACTGTGGCCTTGACTTCCCGAGCTAACCATCCCGCGACGTTAAACTCAGGAATAATAATGTGCTTGGCGTGTTTGGTAGCTTCTTTGATTTCTTCACCTGGCCAAGGACGTAACGTTTTCACCTTCACAAGACCAACTTTAATACCTTCCTCTTCTAACATGATAATCGCCTCACGTCCCTGAGACACTGCAGTCCCGGAAGCGAGAAGTAGTATGTCGGCATCCGCATTTTCTGTTTCAATCAAGCCATCCAGCCAGGCAATGGCATGTTTTCTCGACCGCTCAACGGCTGCCCAGACTTCCTGTTGCCAACTAGCATGGGTGGCATAGCTGATATAATTACTTTTCATGACAAATGGATCGCGCATCATCCGAACGGGCGGACATTCCATGTCCATACAAGGAACGGGCGACCGATAGGGATCGTAAGGTGGTAAGCACATATCAGCGGGCGTTAAATTCACGACATCCTTGGTATGGGTGACAAAGAATCCATCACAACAAAGGGCCAAGGGAAGGTGAACATCAGGTTCTTCGGCCACGATATACCCTTTCAAGATCCAATCATAAAAATCTTGTGCGGTTTCAGCATGCCAAACCAGCATTCCGGTCTGTAACAAATAGGAAATCTCCAGAGTGTCCGGCTGAATCGACAAGGGAGAATTGACCCCTCGGCATGTCACGATCATTTGAATCGGTAATCGCGCCCCCGCCCACATCGGAAAGTTTTCCATCGCCCGCATTGTCCCAGGGCCCGCCGTGGTAGTAAAGACTCTAGCTCCCCCAAATGCCGCTCCCGCACATTGTGACATGACCGCAAATTCGCTTTCCCCTCTAAAGTAATCACCGATATACCCTTCAGCGAACAACTCACCTATCAGGGCCGCCGCTTCGCTTTGGGGGGTAATAGGATAGGCAATCATGACGTCACAACTGGCACGGCGGACAGCCTCCTTGATGACTTCGCTCCCAGTAAAGAAGGAAGGGGTTCTAGGCGCATCATTCATCATATGCCAGGTATCCGTATACACCTGACCTTTCTTATTTGTTTGTCCAATGACGGATTGAGTGGCCATGAGAGCGACCTCCTTGGTTATGTCAAATTAAGCGCGCAACCGTTGTTCCGGCCTTTTTGGGGGATCACGCGTTTAATATTGGTAGATTTGTGAACTATCACCATCGTTAGAGTCGTATTTCAAATTTATTGTGGGGGAGGAACGGTTCCTTTTAGTTTTTTTACCCAATCCGCCAACCTCAAGATTTTATCGGCTGTCGCATCCCGAAATGAAAGCATGGCGTCTTCGTGACCGGCCTGAGCACACATGGCAATTGTATAACAATCGGTTCCCCCACGAATAATTTTTAGGGATAGGTTGGCTTGATGACAATGCACTCCGACAAACATACACGCATCAATTTTGTTATGCCATATGGTTAAATTGGGATGGTTAGGATTGATTTCAATTTCCGGGTTAATTTTGGGGTATTTAGGACGATAATCCGGCATCGGAATCAGCATGGCCTGCTGTGAAGAAGAAACACTTTCTTTGATCGTTTCATACAGATGGCGGATGGCCTTGGCTTTCTTCGCAGCTTTTTCATTCCAGGCCCATAAGACGAGGGGACCAGGGAAAATCGTCGGAACCTTTGCTCCAAGTAATTGCTTAGCCGCCGCTTCCATCGCCTGCTCTTCCTGAACAATCGCGCCATGGATATGTGCTTGGCCTGGATCTGGTAGACGAATTCCCATGCTGGCCGCGGCAGGGGGAAGAAAATGCTCGGGCCCAGGCAAAACCTTATAGGGAGTATTAATCAACGTTGGATCTCCAGAATTTTACATTTATTAAAATGACACAACGGGTTACCCTAAGTGTATGTAGCTCCTCTACTTTTCGCAACCCCCAAAAAGGCCCACAAGCCCGATTTCTTAGCCTCAGAGCCCATCAACCCATGAGCCATTGGCCCTATTCGCGGGGGTAATATCCCTAATGTTAATCAACTGGTCAGTATAGGGAGACCCTTGATTCCTTGTCAAATGAGGATCCGTAGGATTTGGAAAAAATCATCTACCCCGATGTCTACACTCATTTAAAAATTCTCTTGACAGTTTTGGTTTGATAGACTCGGATTCATGGGGTTATTGCGCGCAAGGGCAGGTCCAACCCAAGGAAGGTTAGTATACCCCACACTTCATATATCGGTATGTAAGGGTGTTCATTGTTTGGTTTCCGCTTCAATAACCTCAAACTGCCACTCCTCAGTCCCTCGCAAATCCACCATTGAAGAAAATGGAACAGTGACCTCAAAATCTCTGAATTGGTCAGGAGGAACCTCAAGAAAGATGCGTCGGTCCTCCTGACCGATTACCTGGCAACTTTCAGCCATACAATCTTTTAGAGTCACCTGAAGAAGGATCATTTTTATGGTAAGGTCTTCTGATTGATTCCGAAGCCGTCCATCCACCACAAAAGTACGCGCATTCATTCCGGGTTTCGCCTCCATGTGGAGTAATTCAACTTGATTAAGCGAAAAGCGGGATTGGTGCAGTTCCCTTTGCCGGTTATCAAACCAAATGATCCCGGCCAGGACACAGAGCACGACAACCAGGGTTGTCCATAAAGAACGACGAAACTGGGGAAATAAAAAGGCGGCAAGGATAAGCACCGCGAGCAATAGGACAATAATGATTCGAAGCATGGTAAGATCTCAAATCTCACATTTCAGATCTCAAATATACCAAATATCTCAGAGATGACCATGTCTATTGAAGATCTCCAACGCCCAAATAGTACCCAATTGCTTGTCCGAAAGTATTCTGAAATTTGAGATTTGAAATCTGAGATTCCGCTTTGGGAATAGTGATGCAGGATTTTTCCTTTCAATTGCAAATCGCCGTTGAGTTAGCCCGGCAAGCCGGTGGTCTTATTTTGGAAATCTATGACACCGATTTTGCAGTGGCCTATAAAAGTCAGTCAGATCCGGTGACCGAGGCCGATAAGCGAGCCAATGAACTCATCGTCGAGGGGATTCGCCGGCATTTTCCCCGAGACCTCATTGTTGCTGAGGAAAGTCCACCACCTAAGGAATCCTTGAACGCAGATTTCGTCTGGTACGTTGACCCTCTGGATGGAACCAAGGAGTTTATCGCCAAAAATGGAGAATTTTCGGTCATGATCGGGTTAGCCCTCAAGGGGCAAGCCTGCCTTGGGGTCGTCTATCGGCCGGACAAAGATATCCTCTATACGGGTATCTCCGAGCAACAGTCATGGATTGAGATTGCTGGTGACAAAAGACTGCTTCGAACAAATCGTCACACCAATCCTCGCGAACTTTCCCTTGTGGTATCCCGCTCGCATCGGAATCCTTTAATGGGAGAAATAAAGTCGGCCATCGGATTACAGGAGGAAATCCCAAGTGGAAGTGTTGGGCTGAAGATTGGGTTGATAGCCAGTGGCCAAGCCGATGTCTATCTTGAACCTGGACCCTATACGAGCACGTGGGATGCCTGTGCGCCCGATGCCATTCTTCGGGGAGCTGGTGGACGCTTTTCGGATATACTCGGGAACCCCATTCGCTACATCCCCACAACCGTGAAAAATACCCATGGGCTGGTGGGAACCAATGGCAGTTGTCACGATCAGGTCATTCAGGCCATCGCACCAATAGTCAAGCGATTGGTCAGTTGACAGGATTTTCGTAAGGTTCTTAGAATCGGTTTTCCTTTCTTCATTAATATCGAAGCCAATAATCAATGATAAGATATCAGTAACTTGCTTATTTGAAGTGGATCAGACCTCCTCACAATCAAGATCTCAGACTCTGAGCCCTTTTACTCGAAACCAGAACCTCCAAACGGATTGACACCGAAGTCATCAACGTTCACCTAATACAACCAATGAGGGAAGACATCGTCATCATCGGAGGCGGGTTGGCCGGCTCCGAGGCAGCCTGGCAAGCCGCGACAAGGGGAGCCAAGGTCACCCTTTACGAAATGCGACCCAAAGAGGGCACGCCCGCCCATAAGACGGATTACTTAGCCGAAATCGTCTGTTCCAACTCGCTGGGTTCCAACGATCAATTCAGTGCTCCGGGGATCCTCAAAAGCGAGATGCGTCAATTAAATTCGCTTATCATCCAGATTGCCGACAAGGTCAGCGTCCCGGCCGGATCCGCCTTGGCCGTGGACCGAGACCAATTTGCCCTGGGGGTCACACGGGCTCTGGAAAGCCACCCCAATATTCGTATTTTGCGGGAGGAAGTCAAAACCATCCCCGATGATGGGCTTTGCATTGTTGCGACGGGTCCCCTCACCTCACCAGGTCTTTCACAGTCGTTAAGCCAGCTCACCAACTCAAACCATTTATATTTTTTCGATGCCATTGCCCCAATCATTGACGCCGATTCCATCAGGATGGACAAGGCTTTTCGGGCATCACGTTACGATAAGGGAGGCGCCGATTATGTCAATTGCCCAATGGATAAAGCTACCTATGATACGTTCTACGATGCCCTTTCCAAGGCAGACCGGGTGCAATCCAAGGAATTTGAAAATATTCCATATTTTGAAGGGTGTCTCCCGATTGAAGTCATGGCGGACCGAGGTCGTCAAACCCTCCTCTTTGGTCCCCTTAAACCGGTAGGACTGGTCGACCCTCAAACCGGCAAACGACCGTACGCCGCACTACAGCTTCGACCAGAAAACCGGCATGGATCCTGTTACAATATGGTAGGGTTTCAAACGAAACTGACCTATCCGGAGCAAAAGCGGGTATTTCGGATGATCCCCGGTTTAGAAGAGGCTGAGTTTCTCCGTCTCGGGAGTATCCATCGAAATACCTTTGTCAACTCTCCACAACTTTTGACAGATACCCTGCAACTCCGATCCCAAGAAACCACCTTCTTTGCAGGCCAATTGGTAGGCGTAGAAGGCTATGTCGAGGCAGCCGCCAGTGGGGGCTTAGCCGGAATCCATGCGGCACGAAAGCTTGCCGGGCTTCCTCCGGCCACCCCTCCCCCCTCCACGGCTCATGGAGCTCTGATGCATTATATTACAACAAGTGATCCCCGCTACTTTCAGCCCATCAATACCAATTTTGGCCTTTTTCCTCCCCTTGCTCAGACGATTCGGAATAAGCAGGAAAAGCGGCGGTACATACAACAACGAGCCCTCAATGAGTTTACAGGATGGATGACGCAATTCGAGCTTTCGTGACGTATTTGGATCTGGAGCGGGGAGCATCACGCGAGACTCTTCGAAGTTATCAGACAGACCTTCGTCAATTTATGAAGTTTTGTCACAGTCTCCCCCAATTTTCCGGACTTTCAATAGAACCGGCATCGGTTGACATGCTCACGATTCGGGGTTATCTGATGTGGTTAGACCAAAAGGGAGAAAAAAAATCATCACTCGCACGAAAATTGGCTACCCTCAAAAGTTTTTATAAATTCTTAACAAAAGAGGGTTGGACTGAGGTCAATCCGGCCGCTCACGTTCGGTCTCCTCAACTAGGGAAAAGACTCCCAAAAGTCCTCACAAAGGACGAAGCCAATGTATTAATGGAAGCGGCAATGGGAAACCCTGTTGTCGCCAGCCGTGATAAGGCCATTCTCGAGACACTCTATTCAACCGGGGCTCGGGTGAGTGAGTTGGTCGGATTAAATTGGGATGATGTCGACCTGGAGACCGGAATTGCCCGTCTCCAAGGAAAAGGGAAAAAGGAGAGAATCGTCCCAATCGGCGACCTCGCTGTCGATGCCATTCAAGAATATCGTCAACAACTTTCCCATAAGGAGATAAAGGGGTCGCTGCCCGAAAAAACCATACCCTCCAAAGAATACCGGAAAAAATGTAATGGAGGGTTCCCCTTATTCAGAAACAATCGAGGCGGGCGTCTGTCTGCCCGAAGCGTTGAGCGCATGGTTAAACGATCTTCTCAATTTCTGCAGGGTGGAGCAGTCACCCCTCATACCCTTCGACATTCCTTTGCGACTCATCTTCTTGATGAAGGAGCGGATCTTCGGGCCATTCAGGAGATGTTGGGGCATGCCTCTCTGGCCACTACACAAAAGTACACCCATGTCGCCACCGATCATTTAATGGAAGTATATGACCGTGCGCATCCTCGTGCAGGAAAGCTCTTCGTGCAACAAAAATCATTAGGGCAAGGGGAATCATGAAAATTCGCTCAACGACCATCCTTTGTGTTCGTCAAGGGAATCAGGTCGCCATGGGGTCAGACGGGCAGGTCACGGTCGGAACGACCATTATGAAAAGCAATGCTCGCAAATTGAGAAAAATGCACCATGACCAGGTTCTGGCGGGATTTGCTGGAGCCACGGCTGACGCGTTCACCCTTTTCGAAAAATTCGAAACGAAACTGGAGGAATATCGAGGCAACCTCACCCGAGCCGCTGTTGAATTAGCTAAAGATTGGCGGACCGATCGTGTGCTTCGGCGCTTAGAAGCCTTACTGAGTGTGGCAGATCGAGAGCATTCGTTTATCATTTCTGGAAATGGCGACGTCGTGGAACCGGAAGATGGGATTATGGCCATCGGGTCGGGCGGTTCGTATGCTTTGGCAGCAGCTCGGGCTTTGGTCACTCATTCCTCGCTGGAACCACCCCAAATTGTGGAAAAAGCCATGGAAATTGCGGCGGCGATCGACATCTATACCAACCACCAATTGATCATTGAGGAGTTGAAGTCCTAAACCATGAACTCTGAACTCACCCAAACATCTACATCATTGGATAGTATGACTCCACGTCAGATAGTGGATGAACTGGATCGTTACGTCATTGGACAACAGGATGCGAAACGCATGGTGGCCATCGCCTTGCGTAACCGTTGGCGACGTCAACAGTTGTCCCCTGAGCTTCGGGAAGAAATTTACCCCAAGAATATCATAATGATCGGACCGACCGGCGTCGGAAAAACAGAAATCTCACGCCGGTTGGCTAAATTAGCCGATGCCCCATTTATAAAAATCGAAGCGTCTAAATTTACCGAAGTGGGTTACGTCGGACGCGATGTCGAATCCCTCATCCGAGATTTGACGGAATTATCGGTTAATATGGTGAAAACCAAATACCTCGAAAAGGTCCAAAAAAAGGCTGAAGAAATGGCTGAGGAACGAGTATTGGATTTACTCCTTCCTCGTTCCCCTTCCATCCAAGGACCTCTCCATGAACCCTCAAACGGTGAGACTGACCAGGCCGAACCTCAAGGTTCAGCTGACACAACCCGTATGAAGTTGCGTCAACAGCTCCGTGAAGGAAAATTACACCGTCGTTCCGTAGAGATCGAAGTCAAGGAACGTGGGCTGCCTGTCGGGATTATCTCCAACGTGGGCGGCATGGAAGATCTGGAACAGAACCTGCGAGAAATGTTGGGCGGCCTCTTACCGGGCAAGAAAAAAAGTCGTCGAATGAAGGTCGCGGAAGCGCTAAAATACTTGGCTCAAGAAGAAGCCCAAAAGCTCATTGATATGGATGAAGTCACCAAAGAGGCCATTACCCGGACAGAGCAATCCGGCATCGTGTTCCTTGATGAAATCGATAAAATTGCGGGTCGGGAAAAAATGATGGGACCTGATGTGTCCCGTGAGGGGGTTCAACGAGATTTGTTGCCGATCGTCGAAGGCTCCACCGTCAACACCAAACATGGGCCCGTTCGAACCGATCACATATTGTTTGTGGCCGCTGGGGCCTTTCATGTCGCCAAACCGTCAGACTTGATCCCCGAGTTGCAAGGACGCTTCCCCATCCGGGTCGAATTGGAACCCTTGACCAAAGAAGACCTCATTCGCATTTTAACTGAACCGAAGAATGCCCTCGTGAAGCAATATCAGGCACTTTTGGCAACGGAAGATATCAGTATTGACTTTACCCCGGATGGGTTGGAAGAAATTGCCGCCACGGCGGTTCAGGTGAACGATCGCACTGAAAACATTGGCGCGCGGCGATTATTCACCCTTGTCGAACGGTTACTGGAAGACGTGTCTTTCGAAGCCCAAGAACTCAAAGACAAAAAAGTTGTGATTAATGCCACCTATGTTCGTGACCAATTACAGGATATTGTGAAAGATCAGGATCTCAGTCGATTCATTTTGTAACATACGAAAATTTCCAAGTTTTATGTTTCACGTGTAATACCGCGAAAATGCCATCTTTCTTGAAACTTGAAACCTGAAACTCGAAACTATTCCAACCCATGGATACCCTCATTAAAAAGGCTGATATCCTCGTTGAGGCCCTCCCGTATATTCGGAGCTTTGCCGGCAAAACCATCGTGATCAAATACGGCGGAAAAGCCATGACCGAAGATAAACTCAAAGATGGTTTCGCTGAGGACGTGGTTCTCCTCAAATATGTGGGACTTAATCCGGTCATCGTTCACGGAGGCGGGCCTCAGATCGACCGAATGCTCAACCTTTTGGGGATCCAGGCAAAATTCGTGAATGGAGTGCGCGTCACGGATGAGGCCACCATGGAAGTGGTGGAAATGGTCTTGGGTGGTAAGATCAACAAGGAAATCGTGACGCTTCTCAACCAACATGGTGCAAAGGGCGTGGGGATAACCGGCAAGGACGGTCGACTGATTCTCACCAAACCGTTCAACCCAAAGACGTTATTTCACAACATCCCTGGAAGAACAGACTCCAACGATGACTTGAATTACGGGTTGGTCGGCGAAGTGGACAAAGTTGATTCTCTTCTTTTAACAAAACTCCGAGACGATAATTTCATTCCCGTCATTGCGCCGATTGGAGTCGACAAAAAAGGGAAGACGAATAACATCAACGCCGACCTGGTGGCAGGAAGTGTCGCGGCAGCCATCCGGGCGGAAAAACTGCTGGTGTTAAGTGATGTCAAGGGCATTCGCGATGCCAACCACCACCACGTCCCCACGCTGTCACGTAAAGATATGGAACGTATGGTCAGGAAAAAAACGATTAGCGAAGGCATGCTCCCTAAGGTCTTGGCCTGCCTAACCGCTCTTCAAGGTGGTGTCCATAAAGCGCATATTATCGATGGGCGAATTCCACATGCGATTCTCTTGGAAATATTTACCGATAAGGGGATCGGCACCGAAATTGTCCCCTGAACTATGAAGCTTGTTAAAAAGTCCACCCCCTCCCCTTCGGAAGCTCGTACCAACCTACAACCGGACAAAACATCCGTCTTGATACTGGTCCATGTACAAAACGATTTCTGCCCGGGCGGGGCCCTTCCCGTCACAGAAGGCGACACCATCATCCCTCTGATTAATCGGTACATTGGCCTATTCCAGAGCGAAGGGCTACCGGTAGTTGCCACCCGTGATTGGCATCCACCCAATCACTGCTCCTTCAAAGAACAAGGTGGAATGTGGCCGGTCCATTGCGTTCAGGGATCCAGGGGGGCGCAATTTCGCGCGGACCTTCACATTCCCAACGGTAGCCTGATCATTTCCGGGGCCACTAATCCCCAAAGAGAGGCCTATTCTGCTTTTGACGGCACCTCTCTGAACGACCATCTAGAGGACATGGGCGCCCGGACACTCTACATTGTCGGGCTTGCCACCGATTACTGTGTCAAACAAACGGTTCTGGATGGATCCAAACTTGGCTACCGTGTGGTGGTATTGGAAGACGCTATCAGGGGGGTCAATCTGCAATCAGATGATTCCCAAAAAGCTTTGAAAGCAATGTCAGAGGCTGGAGCCTTAACAGGTACGGCCTCGGATTTAGGTCTCAACTCCTAAACACGTTGAACGGTTGGAGACGATCTTTCCTTCGCCCCACTGGGGAGAGGGGAGGGTTTGGATGAAGTTGGCGAAATGGGCGATCCTCCTGATGACTCATGTGCGGCACCCTCACCCCGGCCCTCCCCCTCCAAGGGAGAGTGAGTAAAAGCCTAGAGTAGTGGCATGAGGACCGAGACAATTTCCTGGCTGAGGGATTCGAGATTACGACTCATGGCTCCCACCATCAATGAAAAGTCATCTGGGGGCGCCTGTTGAGAATACCGAGAGATTTTGAGAATGAGAGGTTTTCGCTCGTCTTTTCCGATAATGTTCCAGCGAGCACTTAAAATAGCTTCCCCCCTGGCCTCAAAATCGAATCGCGTCACTTCGATTCGAACTTGATAATCTAATGGAAGACCCTCATCCCAAAAGGCAACCGCCGCCTGTTCCCCAGCAAGTAATTGAGAGACATTTTCAACCAGCACTCTCTTCACATCTGTTTGAACAGGCTCAGCCCATCGATCAAATTCCGCCAAGTCAACCACATTGGGCGCCGAGCGGGTCACAATTTGTAATCGATCGACATATCGGGGAATATCCACCGGACCGATTCCAACAATGGTCCCGCGCTTCTCACCCTCCGAAGCTCGTGGATTATCTGAACCCGGAAGCGAGCTTAGTTGATAATATCGAATCGGCTCAGAGACTCCGCAACCGTATAGAACCACCATCACCAGACTCAGGAGGATCAATCGGTTGGTGAGGGTATTGGCATAGTAAGGCGCAAAGAGATTCGAGTTCCGAGTTTCGCGTTTCGCGTCAAATGCGCCAAAGACTCTTTTCCTAATACTCGAAACCCAAAACCCGAAACCTGGCCTCATTCGTCTTCGGTCCAATGATGATGTGAAAGGATTTAACAATTTCATGGTCAGTTCTTCCCTTGTAGCAAGGCTTCAGGATGTCGCTCCAGATAATCGGCCAAATCCCGAACAGAGCGAGCCGCGGTGGCAAGTTCTTTTAGTGCCATCGAAAGCCGGTACCGGACTTGAGAATCTTTTCCCGCAACTTCTTCAAAAGTGGCAAGGGTCCTTTGTGCCTGTTGCAAACTGGCTTTTGCCGTACTTGCCACATCCTGAAAACTCGATGAGATGGGTGAGACCTGTCTATCGACATTCTTGACCAAGTGATCGGTCGACTCAATCACTTCCTCAAGACCTTCAATAATGGGCGGCACGGCCCGGTCCAGGTCTTTGGTGAGATCACGGAAATCAACGATCAATTCCTTGCCTTCCGAAATAAAACCCAGGAACTCTGGCGATTTGAGTATTCGTCCAAGGCTTTCAATAGCTTCCAGGGCAGCATTTAAGACGTCCGTCAGAGGAAGATCCTCCAGTTTTCGTGTCAACTCTTTTAAAGTGGAGGGGACTGTGGGAAATTCTGGATACTCATCCTTATACGCCCTGTGCAACTTGATGTCGGACTCGGGGAAGAAATCGAGCTGGACCACAAGTTGTCCCGTCACCAGACTTTGCATTTCCAATTGAGCACGCAACCCTCTTTCCTTCACCATCTTTATAATGAACGCCCGTTCGCGTTTCTCGTCGGTCATATCGGGACCGGTCGTATCCTCAGTCGGATTCACCACATCGACGGCTTTTTCATCCAACTCTATATAGACAGGGACACGAATCGATTCATCCTGGGCATCAATGACCACTTTGATGTCCGTAACCGACCCCACTTTTGTCCCTCGAAACATGACCGGAGCTCCAACATTTAAGCCCTTCAAGCTGTCCTCGAAATACAACACATAATATAACTTTTGTCCTAATAACTGCCCGCCGCCAAACACTAAGATCCCGACAACCACCAAGGCCACCGCTCCCACAACAAACACACCAATGGCAGTCGGATTGGCTTTCTTACTCATGCCGCCACCTCAAATAATTGAAATTCATGCGTGCAGGCCAACATCATTGATAACTTCTCCTGCTAGGCTTGTCCGTCTCCCCGGGTCAAAAATTGTCGTATTTTGGGGTTGGGTGGTTCCTTTAATAGGGCCTTGGGATCTCCCACAGCTAACATGGTTTTCGTCTCGGCATCAAGAAAGACGGAATTGGTGGCAATGGCAAAAATGCTGGCTAATTCATGGGTCACCACAACCACCGTGGCTCCAAGACTATCACGAAGCTCAAGGATCAGGTCATCCAACCGTTTGGAGCTAATGGGATCAAGGCCCGCGGACGGTTCATCAAAAAACAAAATATCGGGATCCATCGCCATGGCTCTGGCAAGACCAGCTCGTTTCTGCATACCACCGCTCACCTCACTCGGGTAAAATTCTTCAAACCCAGCCAATCCGACAAGGGCCAATTTCAATGAAACGACTTCTCTAATTTGCCTGGGCGGTAAATCAGTGTATTCCTCCAAGGGCAGGGCGACATTTTCGGCCAATGTCATGGAACTCCACAAGGCCCCACTTTGAAATAGCACCCCGAATCGACGCATCATCTGGTCCCGATGGGCAGCTTCTGCATGCCAAAAACTTTTTCCTTCATAAAGAACGTCGCCCTTGGCGGGCGATTTCAGACCAATCATATGGCGAAGCAACGTACTTTTTCCACATCCACTTCCTCCCATGATGATAAAGATATCCCCCTGGTTGATCACAAAATCCAGATCACGTTGGATAAGAAAACTCCCATAGGCCATGGTGAGATTCTGTACGGTAATATGGGGTTCCGCCATAACCTTTTCTTACCCTTCACACCCCTAAGGCATTATAAATAAGCGTTAAAAGAGAATCCGAGACCACGATGAACACAATGCTGGTCACCACAGCTGAGGTGGCAGCATTGCCAACGGCGGCGGCATTATTCCCGCATTGAATGCCCCGCATACACCCGGCAATGGCCACAAGGACACCAAAAACCGCACTATTGATCAATCCAATCGCAAAATCTTTCACAACCAGGGCTTCTTTGGTCTGATTGAAGTATTCGACTATTCCGAGGTCAAGCATCGTGATCCCAACAAACGCTCCCCCCAGGATACCCATCAGATCCGCATAGAGGCACAATAACGGCATCATGAGCATGAGAGCCAGCATCCGTGGCAACACCAGAAATTGCATCGGTGCAATTCCGAGTGTCGTGAGGGCATCAATTTCCTGATTCACACGCATCGTCCCAAGTTGGGCCGCAAAGGCCGCTCCTGTGCGCCCTGCCATAATGATCGCGGTCATCAAGGCACCCATTTCCCTCGCCATCCCTATCCCTACCAGGTTCGCCACATAGATCTGAGCACCAAATTGTTTTAATTGCACAGCCCCCACAAAAGCGAGGATCAGACCCACCAGAAAACTGATGAGTGTGACAATGGGCAACGCTTGGGCGCCACATTGTTGAATCGTCAAGAAAAGGTCAGTTTTCCGAAAACGGGCTTTCCCCCTGGAAAAATCCAAAAAAGCCTGAACCGCCTCTCCAACAAAAGTCACCATGTCCTTAGCACCGGTTGCAGCCGCCATCGCCTTTTTCCCAATTTGGGATATAAGCCACTCACGCACCACGGTTCGTTTTGCATCTTTTTGTTCGGGAACAGCCGTTGCCAATTTCAGGAGTCGCTGAACGCCCTCAGGCAAACCGGAGCTATCAGCTTGAATTTCAAGATGCGAACTGAGTTGGAAAAGTTTCAGGAGAAAGGTAATGAACCCACTGTCCCAGGATGATAGGTCTTGGGTATCAAACGTGATACGCTGGACACCTGATTCGGACTCGATCTGTTTTTTGACTTCATAATAGGAAGGAAGCCCATCTTGCATTCTCCAATTACCGGAGAATCGGATGACCAATGAATTGTCGGCCAGACGTCGAAGACTTAACTGGTCTTCTTTTAGGCTTCCCTGCTTCGTGGCATACATTCGACCATTTTCTCCTGTCTATCGTGCTGAGAATCCAACTTGCTCGTGTGGCTGCCCATCATGAATAAAAGAGGAGACTCCTGTAAGGGAACGGAGATTTGAGATCCTCATCCATAATATCTCTACCTTACCTGGAAACCATTAGCCCATCAAGATGAAAAACCGGAAAGTGGTTGGGAGGAACCAACAACGGTCAGCAAGTGCATCCCGCCCCTCAGCCCTTGAACTAATCTTAGCTTGAGTGACAAAATCACTCTGATTACGTCAGGATACCGAGCAATCCAGAAGGAAGGCCAATTCCATGCCTATTGGTTTTGGGCCATTGGGAGTCTTCTCGTTGTCTTGGTGGTTTTTGCGGTACTCTTGTAAGAGAACACGGTTCCCAAAACGGGAGAGGCCGGTTTTCTCGAAAAGAGTGCCGGCCTCAATTTATTGAATGCCTTATATGCATTGTCTTGTTGATCGAGTAAAATTCCAAACCCCTATATTGTTTCTTCCCTCAATCCGAGAAAGAAAACAATGATGCGTAAATTGGATGGGCAGCAAGAATCATTTTGAAAAAGTGGCTATCGTTAGTGGAAGCCTCTGGATTGAACTGGGAAAAAACGCCAATTCTCAGCATACCAATAAAAAGACCCATCGCTGATGCCTTTGGCAAATTTCTTTCGCTGTAGACAGAAACTATGGATCATTTTGGCGAAGACGTATATAATTCCCAAGTCCATGACTAAATTTTTCAAGGCAGATGGCAATGGGGCTAAATCTCTACTGGGAGAGTTTACTATGAAAACTTTTTTCGTTGGAGTGTTAATTGTGGGCATCGGTCTTGGAGGTTGTGCTACCAAACCCAAGATCTCCGAGGAGGAAATGAAAGCCGCCATGACCAGAACCTATAAGGGGGTTTCATCTGGCCAAGTGATGAAGGCTTCCGAGAAACTTCTCAGAATGGTCGATGAGAAACGCTTCCAGTTTAAGCAAAGTGGAAATCAACTCACCGCAACCCGCAGCGGAAATTTGCATACAAACTTGGGCTTAGTGAATGTCACAGCCGTTTGGCTGGTGAAAACCAAGGAAACAGACCAATCTACCGTCGTCACCCTTGATGCTGGGTGGCGGAAGCAAGACTTGTCGACGGGGTTAGGTGGAATGAATACCAAGAAGCCCGAGGGTACCGCCGTCTATAATCTCTTCTTTAATCGCCTTGAAAACTTGTTGGGGAAATCTAATGTATGGATGACCTGTGAGGGAATGAAGAAAGCTATTGAACAGGGAGAAGAATCTGGGGATATCCGCATGCTCTGCGCCTATGCAGATGATACATTGCCAGGCTCCTCATAGAGAAAACCGTCTTCTTCTTTATATGGGATAAAGCCTCTGGGAATTAGAAAGGGGGGTAATTCCGCCATTTAGGGCCCAAAAAGGAGGTTCCACCATGAAAAAACCATTCTATCATTTAATGGGTTGGGTGACTTTTATTGTTGGATGGGTCATGTTTATCATTCCAGGGCTGCCTGGATTGCCCGTTTTGCTTCTGTCAGGGTATTTCTTTTCGGCAGCGTAACATCGTTTTGGGTCACTATCGACCTGGATGTTCGGCTTATCAATCTTATTGAAGGAGGGATCCCAATGACATTTTTTTCTGAAATGGTCGCTTCTTTTCTCGGCGTCATGGCGGCATTTCTGGTACTGGGCTTTTTGGCAGCCTAATCCTTCAGTCTGCAGTCCGCCTGGTCGAACTAAATCCTCATGCTCAAAAGGGTGAGGCTTTTTTTTAATAATCCCGCTCCCTTGCGCCCGAGGGTTGGGGATTCCACGACCAACAATACTCCTCCGGAGGTCTGACCATTTGGGCAATGAGTATTCTTCAGATATTCTTTTGTAGAAGGAGAATATCATGGGATTCTCTTGCTAGTGACTAGCAAACAAGCTTATGATAGGGTTATAGAAAGTCTCACCGCCCAGGGTAGGCTTCGAATTTAAACTACCGATAAAGGAGGTAACCATGGAAACAGCAATTGGAGGTGCGATCGTCGGGGCCGTCGTGGCCGTCGCTGCTCCCTCAATTCTTTGTGGAATTGGGCAAGTGATCCGTCCTGTTGCAAAGGCGATCATAAAGGGAGGAATTGTTACATACAACGCGGTTTCCGAAACGGTTTCTGGGACTGGAAGCGGGTTGAGCGACCTCGTGGCGGAAGCCCAAGCGGAATTAAAACCGGCCCGGCAAACGAAAGCTTAATTCAGGTAGGTTCGAAGCCGTGCCCCAAAAACCAGCAGAACAACCAGCTCCGGAGTCTAAAGAGCAGGCCGATGGTACTTCCAAGGTCACAGAGGCAATTCGTCCGCTGGCGAAGGAAATTATTAAGGGAGGGCTCATGACATATGCGGCTTTAACTGACTCCTTATCCGGAATTGGGAAACAGGTCTCTGAACTCGTCGATGAAGCCAAATCGGAACTGTCAAAAAAAGAACCGCCTCCTCATAAAAAATCTCCTGATGATTCTTCTCCCAAGTAGCCTCACACTCCTCCAGCAGGCGAATCCCTAATTTTTTTCATAATTAAGCCGCGTTCACTCACCGTGCGCACATAGTTTGTTCGGGGAACTCTCAAGGATCTCTTGAATACCCATGACGACCCCCGCATAGAACCATTCCGAAAGGAACATGCTACGAGAGTTTATCTTAAACAAACCAGAGTATTTTTGAGGATTCCTCTTTCTTAATGTCAATCTCGAAACATTTTTTGCTCCGTCTTTTTTCCTTAACGGAACGTATTGGGGAGTTTATATTGGAGCTTGGGCCAAACGGCCAAGCCAGCCGCGACTTCCTGAAAACTATCATCAGAAACGGCGCCTGCCATGGCACGCATCGCGATACGTAAGATCCAGGAATTATCCCCCGAAATCCCCATAAATTTTCCTGTTCCCCCCACGAAGTTGAACGGCCCTTTCATTCCCTTCTCATTACCGCGACAGCTCCATTTCGCATAGATTTTATCGCCTTCTTTGTCCGTGATCACACACCGACCTTGTCCACTCCTCGCTCCTGTATTCAAATTTAATGCAATGGTTCCAGGGCAAATGATTGAACTCGCATCCAGCTGTCCATGCCCACCGTCAATAAAAAGAGCCCCCATTAACGCACCAACCATCAAGGCCTGATCTTTATCTACCTGAGTCACGAGACCCTGAGCCTGCCAAGTCGCCATGGCTTTCACCGTCTTCTCCGCAGCCTGGGCGGGAATGCCACCAAAGGCAACTACCAGAAATATCGCCACCAAAATTAACCTAAACGCTTTGGGTGCCATGAAAATCCTCCTCGTTTAAAAAATAAACAAATAGTATTCTTTACTTTCGTTTCGGGCAGGTTGTAGAAAAGACAAAATTCAATTTGACTGCCTTGAAGATTTCGGGGTAGAGGATACCACATACTTGATGAAGAAGACAGGTTTCAATACTCTTGTCCAATTTCCTCATCACTGATACTGTTGAGAGTACGCTTCTGAAACCGTTCAGGTTTTATGTAGACTAATGGATAGTGCCCATGAGGTTCATTTCTCCAACGTGTACTTGACCCCCCAATTTATTTACTGGAAAATTTAGGGGTGGTTCAAAAGTAATTCAAAGGAGAGACATGTCAACGGACCAAAATAATTTCGGTTTCTCTCTCAGCGATATTAAGTCGCACCTGGGTTCAACCGAGCTTTTCCAGACGCTGGACGAATCCATTCTCGATGAGATCGCCACACAAGTTGAGGTCATCCGAATTCCCGGGGGAGACTCCTTATTTAAACAAGGGGATGCTGGGGACAGCTTATTTATTGTCATTCACGGCCGTCTTCGAGTTATTGTCAGACGGGAAGATAACCAGGAAGAAACTGTCGCTGAATTGGGACGCGAGGAAATGGTAGGGGAAATGGCTTTGTTAACGGGAGAAAACCGTTCCGCGACGGTGCGTGCCCTTCGTGATACCACTCTGATACGACTCTCCAATGAGGGATGTTACTACATCGCGGAACGACACCCATTTATCGTATTACAAATGGCACGAACCCTAGCCAGGCGCCTGGCCACAAGGAACCGTTTGGCTCTGATGACCACACCGGTTGTCAATATTGCTCTTGTCCCGACCTCAACTGAGGTGCAGCTCTCCAATTTTGCCGAGCAATTCTCCACCGCCTTGGGCAAGATTGGGTCCGTTCTGCATCTAAGTAGCCATCGTTTTTATGACATTCAAGAAAAGAAAGAGATCCAACACATATCTTCCGATGTCCGGGACTCCATCAAATTTGAGAACTGGTTGAATGAGCAGGAAAGCCAGTACCGATTCATTATGTACGAGGCTGATGCATCACCCTCCAATTGGACACAACGGTGCATCCGCCAGGCCGATCGGATTCTCCTTTTTGGGGAAAGCCACCTCTCTCCCGAACCTTCCCTCCTTGAATCGGAACTCCTTGATCCGAAGGCTCGACGGACTATGGCGTCGGTTGAACTGGTTCTTGTCCACCCCAAATCAGAAACAACATTCAGGGATACGATCAAATGGCTTGAGATTCGTCAGGTAACTGCTCACCATCATGTGCAGGAAGGATCATCCCGGGAATTCGACCGTCTAGCGCGATTGTTGACCGGCCAGGCCATCGGTCTCGCTCTTGGTGGCGGGGGTTTGCGGGGCCTCGCACATCTTGGCGTCATCCGGGCCCTGCAGGAATCAGGATTTTTCATCGATACCATTGGCGGGACCAGTCTGGGGGCCATAATGGCGGCCCAGTTCGCCTTGGGATTGGATTACAAAACCATGGTGAAAACCAATGAGAAAATGTGGCGGGATTCCTGGCCCATGAACGACTATACCATCCCGTTCATGGCTTGCCTCGCAGGGCAAAAGCTAGACCAGACCTTAAAAACCATGTGCGGCGATGTCAGAATTGAGGATTTGCCATTGAATTACTTCTGTGTGTCTACCAACCTGACCACCGCGAACATTGCCGTGCACCGGGAAGGCTTACTGTGGAAACGGCTCAGAGCGAGCTGTGCCCTGCCCGGAATCGTTCCTCCTGAATTCGACAAGGATTTCATGTTGGTGGACGGGGCGGTTCTCAACAACGTCCCGGGTGATATCATGAAAAAGCTTTGCGGAGGAAAAGTGATTGCCGTCGATGTCAGCCCGCGCGAAGATCATATATTCAAACCCCAAAACCCTGAACGACCTGCTACTAGGCAAATTCTTTGGGAACGAATGAATCCCTTTGCCGAAACGCACAGAGTACCCAGTTTGTTTGATATTGTGTCCCGGTCCGCCATGATTAGTAACGTATCCAAAACAACCATGGTGAAAGACCAAGTTGATTTATACTTGAACATTCCCCTAGATCAATACGGGATGAGCGATTCGAAATCGTTTTATAAGATAATCGAAACGGGGTATGAGGCTGCCTTTCGGCAAATCGAAGCCTGGAAACAGAATGGGAAGAATTAGAAGAGGGAAGAAAAGTTTTGGGTTTCAAGGAAAAAGATTTTATCCCCCAACATTAAACCGTTAGATCGGCAACCGCTCCTTGTTACGATTGCCAATTTCTCCTATACCGAGCGGAAACGACGATAACGCTGGATCAGGGCATTGGTCGAACTATCGTGGTTTAGCTTAGGTTCGGGCTCACGGACAAGTTCGGAAGTAATACGTTTAGCCAGTACCTTCCCGAGTTCAACACCCCATTGATCAAATGAATTAATATTCCAGATTGTTCCTTGCACGAACACCTTATGTTCATACATGGCAATGACCTTACCCAGCATTTCCGGCGTGAGTTTCATCGCCAAAATCGTGTTGGTGGGATGGTTGCCCGCGAATGTCCTGTGTGGAATTAATGTCGGATTGACCCCCTCCGCTTCCACCTCTGCTGCCGTCTTGCCGAAAGCCAGGGCTTCTGTCTGCGCAAAAAAGTTCGCCATAAGCTGATCGTGATGTTGTCCCATTGGATTGAGTGACTGACAAAATCCAATAAAGTCACAAGGGATCAACCTCGTTCCCTGATGAATAAGCTGGTAAAAAGCATGTTGTCCGTTCGTGCCCGGTTGACCCCAGATGATAGGCCCTGTTTGGTAATTTACCCTCTGACCTTCCAAATCCACGCGTTTCCCATTGCTCTCCATATCAAGCTGCTGCAAATACGCGCTGAGCCTCCACAAATACTGATCATAGGGTAAGATCGCTTGGCTTTCAGCGCCAAAAAAATTCACATTCCAGACACCCACCAGACCCAAGAGCACCGGCAAGTTTTTCTCGAACGGAGCTGTGCGGAAGTGTTGATCCATCGCGTGAAATCCTGCGAGCATATCACGAAAATGGTCGGGGCCAATTCCGATCATGAGGGAAAGCCCTATGGCCGAATCATAGGAGTATCGTCCACCGACCCAGTCCCAGAACTCAAACATGTTTGCGGTGTCGATACCGAATTTCGCGACCTCATTCGCATTGGTGGAAACAGCGACAAAATGTTTTGCTACCGCTTGTTTGTCTTGAAGAGCGTTCAGACACCAGGCCCGGGCCGATTGGGCATTTGTGAGGGTTTCAATGGTGGTGAAGGTTTTTGAACAGACGATAAACAGCGTTTCCGCTGGATCAAGGTCTCTGGTGGCCTCGGCCAGATCGGTTCCATCAATGTTTGAGACAAACCGTAGAGTGAGCTGCCGATCAGCATAGTGCTTCAGGGCTTCGTAAGCCATCATCGGTCCCAGATCAGACCCTCCTATTCCAATATTGACCACATGACGAATCCGCTTTCCCGTGTGACCTTTCCATTCCCCGTTTCGGACTTTGGTGGCGAAGGCGGCCATTCTCTTTAACACCTGGTGAACCTTCGGCACCACGTTTACGCCATCAACGAGGATGCTTTGGCTTTCCGGGGTACGTAGGGCAACATGAAGGACTGGGCGGTTCTCTGTAATGTTGATTTTTTCCCCCGCAAACATGGCATCAATGCGCTCACGAAGGTTGCAAGATTTTGCGAGGTCCAGCAAAAGCCGAATGGTTTCTTCCGTGATCCGGTTTTTTGAGTAATCCAAATACATTTCCAAGGCTTCCAAAGAAAACCGCTCAACCCGTTCGGGATTATCGGCAAAAAGGTTCCTCAAGTGGACTTGATGCACCGTTTTATAGTGATCGTTCAATGCCTTCCAGGCAGGCCGATGCGTGAGTTGATGGCTATCTGACATTATGGTGTCTCCTGTAAAAAGAAAGGGAAGTTCACATTAACCATATCAAAGTTGAAATTATTGATGTTGTGCCGTTGGTGTGTTCAGCATACCCCCACCTGAGCTCATATTAATTGAACGCAGGTCTCACCCAAAAAAAGAATATCGAATATCGAACTCGGAACTGCATATTTCCTCCATAGAATGTCCTTGAGTTTCGGCAAAGGGCATATTGAGAGTTTCTGGTCTGATCTTACAGGCGGAACGGAGCATTCCAGGTTTGTATCGCCGGATAACCTCTGTAGTAACTCAATATGTTTAAGGTGCCGGTATCCAAAAGAAAGTTTCGGCCAGCGGTGGCCGGAAGATCCAGCCACCGGGCGACCAACGCGCGTAGGATATGACCGTGGGCAAAGAGCGCAACATCCCCCTTCGCGGAAACAATCCTGGAAATGACCCGATCGGCTCTGACCGCAACCGCCTCGGGAGTTTCCCCTCCGGGGGCCCCATCGTTAAACACAATCCAACCCGGGTTGGTTTCATGAATTTTGGCCGAGGTGAGGCCTTCATAATCTCCGTAATTCCACTCGATTAAATTTGATTCCATCTCTGCCTGATCTCCCAACCCGGACAAGGTGCATGTTTCTTTGGCTCGTTGAAGTGGACTGGTCAGCACAAGCCCAAAACTCTGCTTCATTAAAAACGGCTGTAGTAATTTGGCATTATTCCGTCCATTCTCCGTTAACGGAATATCGGTGATTCCCGTATGTTGCCCGCTCAGGCTCCATTCCGTCTCCCCGTGCCGGATAACGTAGACTTTCTTCTCAGAACCTGCCATTTATGATCCTTTTTTTAAGAAGAAAAAGTTAGCTTAACCAATTCCTGTCAGGAATTGCCAATCCTTAAATTGCATTGGACTTAATTATTTACACTTACAATAAGCCATCCCACTGAACTCGTGGTTAATTCTTTATACATAGTTGCCTTTTCTACGTAATTGACCGGGTTCCTTCAAAATTTCCGATTTGAGTACAATAACAGAGCTACCCAGGGTTTTCCTTCTTCGTATTCGGCCCCCCGGTGAAGGTGGATTCGGCCCTCGGAGGCTGAGGACCTGAATGGGCGTGCCGGGGGCATCTCCTGTCACGAGGGAATGATTCGGATTGTTGTGTTCGAGTTCAAAATTCAGGAGAAGGAGGCGTACGTGAGCGAATCGAAACAGAAAAATCCCATCACCCCTGATAAATTTGACGCGGTGTTCTTTGATCTGGACGGCGTGATCACCGCGACGGCCAAGGTGCATGCGAAATGTTGGAAAGTCATGTTCGACGAATACCTGAAGAAACGTTCGGCAAAACTGGGAGAACCATTTCGGCCCTTCAACATTGAGACGGACTATCGTCTCTATGTGGATGGAAAGCCCCGGTATGACGGGGTTCGGGATTTTCTCTCATCACGGAAGATTGATCTGCCGGAAGGTACGCACGAAGACTCCTCCAGTGCCGAGACGATAAGAGGACTTGGAAATCGCAAGAATGAGTTGATCAACGAGGTGATCGAAACCGATGGGGTGGAGGCATTCCAAGGGACCATCACTCTGGCCCGTCAGGTCCGGGAGGCAGGAATCAAGCTTGCGGTTGTGACATCAAGTCAGAACTGCGACGCGGTGCTTAAGGCGATCCATCTCACGGATCTTTTTGATGCAAAAGTCGATGGAAATGTGATTCATGAACAACACCTGGCTGGAAAGCCAGCCCCTGATTCCTTTTTGGAAGGGGCCAAACGGTTGGGAGTCGCCCCGGCAAGAGGGGTGGTGATTGAAGATGCAATCTCCGGCGTCCAGGCCGGGCGGAATGGGAAGTTTGGTTTGGTCATCGGGGTGGCCCGCAAAGGTAACGTGGAAGAGCTCAGAAAAAATGGGGCGGACATTGTGGTCAAAGATCTAAGCGAGTTTCTATAGAAATCGAAAGGAAAGGCTATATTAAATGATACATCATGTGCGCCTTAAACCTGATTACCACACCTATCCACCTGACGAATGGAATGTGATCGAGAAAAAGTTTAATCCGGAATTTCTGGCTCAACTGGAAACCATGACGGCCACGGGAAACGGTTTTCTCGGCATGCGCGGATCTTTCGAAGAATCCGGGCCGGTAGGCCAAGAAGGGACCTTTATCAACGGCTTTTATGAGTCATGGCCCATTGTCTACGGGGAACAGGCCTACGGGTTTGCCAAAACCGGGCAAACCATTGTCAATGCGACAGATACCAAAATCATCAAATTGTATGTAGACGATGAACCGTTTTGGTTACCCAACGCCCATCTACTCAAATACGATCGCCGGCTGAACATGAAGGCCGGGATGCTGGAACGGGAAATTCTTTGGGAAACACCATCCGGCAAACATGTTCTGATTAAGTCACGGCGACTGGTGTCCTTTCAGCACCGCCATCTCGCGGCTATTTCCTATGAGGTCACGATTCAGAATGCTGAGGCTCCCGTTGTTATTTCCTCAGAAATGTGTGTTCATCAACCCACAAACAACCATAGTGAAATTATTGATCCTCGACAAGCGAAAATATTTACCAACCGGGTTTTGCATCCTCAATTGCACTTTGTACAAGATCGTCGGGTCATCTTGTGCCATTGCACAAAAAATAGCAGGATGATCATCGCATGCGGAATTGATCACGACATCGAGACAGATTGTCCCCACACGAACAAGAGCACATGCTCGGAAGACTTTGGCCAAGCCGTGTTTACCGTCGAAGCTCAGCCGGAACGTCCCATCCATCTGACAAAGTACATGTCCTACCATGTCACCCAAACCGCCTCAAAGGAAGAGATGTCTCAACGGTGTGAGAGAACCTTGGATCGGGCAGTCAGCCATGGATTCTCATCCTTACAAACCGGCCAACAGGAATATATGAATGATTTTTGGCGTAGGAGCGATGTCCAGGTCAGTGGTCTGAGCCCAACGAGCACCAAACGGTCTAATACGGAAATTCAGCAAGCCATTCGCTTTAACCTGTTTCACATCTTGCAAGCCTCTGCCCGTGCGGAAATTACCGGGGTCGCAGCTAAAGGTCTCACCGGAAAGGCCTACGAAGGCCAATATTTTTGGGATTCTGAAATCTATGTCATGCCTTTCTTGATTTACACCAACCCACGCACGGCCAAAAGTTTACTGACCTTTCGCTACCGCATGTTGGACAAGGCAAAGGAACGGGCCAGAGAGCTCGGGAAACGTGGAGCCATGTATCCATGGAGGACCATAAACGGGGAAGAAGCCTCGGCGTATTATGCGGCAGGAACGGCTCAGTATCACATCAACGCCGACATCATGTATGCCCTCCAGAAATATGTCAGTGCCACGGGGGATACGGAATTTCTCAAGGAGTATGGCTCGGAAATGCTCGTAGAAACTGCCCGCTTGTGGGCCGATCTCGGATTTTTCTCCAAGAGGAAGGAAGGGAAGTTTTGTATTAACGGTGTAACGGGGCCTGATGAGTATAATACCGTCGTAGACAATAACCTCTTTACCAATGTCATGGCACAGGGAAACCTTCGGTATGCAGCTCAAACAATAGAATGGCTCAAAAATAAAGAGCCTGAGGCCTTCGCCATTTTACAGAAAAAAACCGAGTTGGATCCCGCTGAAATAGAAGATTGGAAGAAAACGGCCGAGAAGATGTACATTCCATTTGATGAGAAGCTTGGAATTCATCCCCAGGATGAGAGTTTCTTAAATAAAGAACCGTGGGACTTTACTAACACACCCCCGGACAAATACCCATTGCTCTTGTCCTTCCACCCACTGACTATATACCGTCACCAGGTGATCAAACAGGCTGACGTGATCCTGGCAATGTTTCTCATGGGAAATGATTTCTCGTTAGAGCAAAAGAAAGCCAATTTTGAATTTTATGATCCCCTCACCACCGGAGATTCTTCTCTTTCGTCATGTATTCAAAGTATTATCGCCACCGAAATTGGGAATCCTGAAAAAGCGCTTCAATATGCCCTTGTTGCGCTCCTGATGGATCTCGCTGATGTAGGGGGAAACGTGAAGGATGGTTGCCACATTGCCTCCATGGGTGGCACCTGGATGATGATGGTTTATGGCGCGGGGGGTATGCGGGATTATAATGGATCATTGTCCTTTCGTCCCCGAAGGCCTCCCGAAGCTAAGGGGAAATTAGGATTTCCCTTGACCGTTCGAGGTCAATTTCTTCATGTGGAAATTGACTCCGATGTCCGCCTCGCCAGGTATACCCTAAAAGAAGGGGATGGATTGACGATTGTTCATGAAAGTGAAGAAATCCGGCTTACACAAGAGGACCCGTGTGCCACACGGCCCCTGGCAGTTGGTCCCTGAACTTTCCACCGAATGGGGGATTAGAGGATAACCTTTCCTCCCTTAATCATATTTTCATGCGAATTCTGGTAATTAATTGCGGCAGTTCGTCTTTGAAGTTTCGCCTTGTAAATGTAGATCCGGAGAATATTGACCTCGGGCAAACCTTGGTCAATGGTGCCATCAGAGGAATTGGGGGAGCAGGGGCCCTAGACATACAAAAGGGACAGGAGGCCGGAACGGTAACCCATGAACATTTTCCTGATCATGGCCATGCCGTTCAACGGGCATTTGACGCCTTGGAAAAGGTGGTGGATGAAGGAAGTCGATCAAGCGGGGAGCCTAGGGTGGACGCTGTCGGGCATCGGATTGTCCATGGAGGAGAACGATTCTCTGCTCCAGTCCTCATTAATGATGTCATTGAGAAAGAGATCGACGGCCTGAGTGAACTTGCCCCCCTACACAATCCTGCTTGCCTGAAAGGTATTCGTGGCGCCAGAAAAGTCTTGGGTGAGAAGGTTCCAATGGTAGCGGTGTTTGATACCGCTTTCCATCAAACCATGCCTCCCGTTGCGAAAACCTACGCCCTTCCACATCAATTGACCGCGCGGTATCCCATCCATCGATACGGCTTTCACGGAATCGCCCACGCTTCGCTTTCAGCAGGCTATGCGGAATTTTCGGGAAAGTCCCTCAAAGGAACAAGATTGATCACCCTCCAACTGGGCAATGGTTGCTCCGTGACAGCCATTGCAGATGGTCAATCAGTTGAAACCTCTATGGGCTTTACTCCCTTGGAAGGTCTTGTGATGGGCACCCGGTCAGGAGACGTTGATCCCTCGGTAGTCAGTTTCCTCTCTCAACGAGAAAAAGTTTCCCCCGGTGAGGTAGAGCGGTGGCTGAACGAGGAGTCGGGGCTACTAGGACTGTCTGGCCGAACGAACGACATGCGGGAACTCCTCAATGCCGCCACGCAGGAGCACGACCGGCGCGCTCAGCTTGCCATTGAATTGTTCTGTTACCGAGTTCGAAAATATATTGGAGCGTACCTGGCGGTGCTTGGAGGCGCTGACGCCATTGTGTTTGGAGGGGGTATTGGTGAAGCCTCACCGGAGATTCGAGCTCGTGTGTGTGAGAGAATGGAATGGTCCGGATTACGGTTGGATCCTAAACGCAATTGTGCCTGCGTAGGTCTGTCCCCGGGAACTGCCTCTGAGATAAGCCAAGAGGGAGCCCCTATGAAGGCCTTTGTGGTCGCCGCAGATGAAGAAACCTGGATCGCGAGAGAGACGGTTAAATGCCTGACTTAAGTTGCAGGTTCCAGGTTTTACGTTTCAAGCAAGAAGCAGGAACATTGTATTTGGACTTCTATTAATATCAAACTCTAAGGTGGTTCATGAATTCAAGTTTTTTATTTCCGACTTGAAACCTGAAACTTTTTCATTGGAGATCAACATGGCAAACCCGCTATCAAAAAAAGAACTCCAACTTATTGATGCCTACTGGCGAGCTGCGAATTATCTTTCAGTTGGACAGATTTATTTGTTTGACAATCCTTTACTAAAAAAACCGTTAACAAAGGAACACATTAAGCCTCGGTTATTGGGCCATTGGGGAACGACGCCGGGGTTGAATTTTCTCTATGTGCATCTCAATCGCGTCATTAAAAAACATGACCTCAATATGATCTACATCACGGGTCCAGGACACGGTGGCCCAGCGCTAGTCGCGAATGCGTATCTTGAGGGAACATACAGCGAGGTCTATCACAATATCCCGCAAGATGAGGAGGGGATGAAAAGCCTTTTCACGCAATTTTCATTCCCCGGGGGTATCCCAAGCCATGTGGCTCCCGAAACCCCCGGCTCGATCCATGAAGGCGGTGAATTGGGCTATGCCCTTTCCCACGCCTACGGAGCCGCATTTGACAATCCGGATCTTCTTGTCACATGCGTGATTGGCGATGGTGAAGCGGAAACAGGGCCGCTAGCCACAAGCTGGCATTCCAACAAATTCCTCAATCCAAAGTCTGATGGGGTCGTGCTTCCAATTCTCCACCTCAACGGCTACAAGATTGCCAATCCCTGCGTCCTGGCTCGAATCAGCAAAGAGGAGCTGACTCACCTCTTCAAGGGTTATGGGTATACCCCATACTTTGTGGAAGGGATAGAGCCGATGAAAATGCACCAGCTCATGGCCGATACACTCGATAAAGTTGTCAAACAGATTCAGGGAATCAAGTCGGAATCACAGAAAAAAAAGTTCAAGGAACGCCCGCATTGGCCGATGATTGTACTCCGGACTCCTAAGGGTTGGACCTGCCCCAAAGAGATTGATGGCAAGCGGACAGAAGGATATTGGCGGTCTCACCAGGTTCCGATGGGGGAGATGCATGAAAATCCTGCTCATGTCAGACTCCTTGAGGAATGGATGAAAAGCTATAAACCAACTGAATTGTTTAATCAATCTGGAGAGCTGAAACCTGAATTGGCCAATCTACCACCCAAGGGAGAGCGCCGCATGAGTGCAAACCCCCACGCCAATGGGGGACTGCTTCTCAAGGGTCTTCGGATACCGGATTTCCGGGAATATGCTGTAAAGGTTCCATCTCCCGGGTTAGTCATGGCTGAATCCACCCGGGTCATGGGTACGTTTCTGCGCGATGTCATGAAAAAAAATATGGCCAACAAAAATTTTCGATTGTTTAGTCCCGATGAAAATAATTCTAACCGTTGGCAGGATGCCTTGGAAGTCACCAATCGTGCGTGGGTCGCTGAGACCTACCCCTATGACGACCACCTGGCACCTGACGGACGGGTCATGGAAATGCTCAGCGAGCATCAATGTCAGGGGTGGCTGGAAGGATATCTGCTTACCGGTCGACATGGATTTTTCTCCTGCTATGAGGCGTTTATTCACATCATCGATTCCATGTTCAACCAGCATGCCAAGTGGCTGAAGGTCTGTAACGATATCCCCTGGCGTCGGCCCATTGCCTCCCTCAATTATCTCCTTTCTTCCCATGTCTGGAGGCAGGACCATAATGGCTTCAGTCATCAGGACCCAGGTTTTATTGACCATGTGGTGAACAAAAAAGCGGAGGTCGTTCGGGTGTATTTACCGCCTGATGCGAATTGTCTGCTTACGGTCACAAACCACTGCCTTCGAAGTCGGAACTATGTCAACGTGGTCGTAGCAGGAAAACAACTATCCCCACAATGGCTGACAATGGATGAAGCCATTAAACATTGCACCGCCGGTCTCGGGATTTGGGAATGGGCGAGCAACGATCGGGGGAGCGAACCCGACGTAGTGATGGTCTGTTGCGGCGATAGCCCTACATTGGAAACTCTCGCAGCCGTGGATCTCCTTCGTACCTATGTTCCTGAGGTGAAAGTCCGGGTGATCAATGTGGTCAACCTCATGAAACTCCAGCCTCAAAACGAACACCCACATGGACTAAGCGATCATGATTTCGATGCACTCTTTACCAAGGACAAACCAATTATTTTTGCGTTTCACGGCTATCCCTGGCTAATTCACCGCCTTACGTACCGCCGAACCAACCACAAAAATCTGCATGTCCGCGGGTACAAAGAAGAAGGAACAACCACGACACCGTTCGACATGTGCGTGCTCAACGATATCGATCGTTTTCATCTTGTCGGCGATGTGATTGACCGCGTGCCAAAACTGGAATCCCGGGCCGCTTACGCCAAACAAGCGATCAGGGACAAACTCATCGAGCACAAACTCTACATCGGCAAATATGGTGATGATATGCCAGAAATCAGTGCTTGGCAGTGGGGAAAAGGCGGGGGGAAAGCCCGGAGAGGAACTTCAACCGAATCGGATAATGTCTGAAGAGGGTTTCAGGTTTGTAGCTGCAGCATCTCATGCTGCCTTTGGCAAACATTTTGATTCTGAAAGGGTGGCATAATGTAAACCATAGGACACCGATGAACTTTTCGTCCCACTCATTGCTATCGGTGTATCCCAAGAGGCGCCATTAGATGGCGCAACTACCACAAAGAAGGTCATATTTATGACAGAAAATCAACAGACGAATATCGACCAACTCTGCATTAACACGATCCGCACCTTATCCATGGATGCGGTCCAGCAAGCGAACTCCGGGCACCCCGGCACACCTATGGCTATGGCGCCCGTCGCGTATTGTCTCTGGAACCGCTTTTTGAGATTTGATCCCGAAGATCCAATTTGGCCCAACCGGGACCGTTTCGTATTATCCATTGGCCATGCTTCCATGTTGCTCTATTCGCTATTGCACCTCTGCAGCGTCAAAAGTGTCAATGCCAAATACGAAACACTAGGCGAGCTTTCGGTGACCCTTGAAGATATTAAGCGGTTCCGTCAGCTCGAGAGCAAATGTCCGGGCCATCCCGAATACCGGTGGACTTCGGGTGTGGAAATGACTACCGGTCCCTTGGGCCAAGGGGTCGGATCAAGCGTCGGCATGGCCATTGCCGAGCGATGGATGGCCTCCTATTTCAACCGCCCTGACTTTGAACTATTCAATTATAATGTTTATGCCCTTTGTGGTGATGGAGACATGATGGAGGGGATCGCCCACGAAGCAGCGTCGTTGGCCGGTCACCTCAAGCTTTCCAATTTGTGCTGGATTTACGATAACAACCGAATCACCATTGAGGGCTCCACCGGTTTAGCTATTAGCGATGATATCGCAACGCGGTTCATCGGGTACGGATGGAACGTCACTCGAGTCGGAGACGCGAACGACCTGGACATGCTCTCCCGTGCGATTGAGACTTTCCATGCCACACAAACCCGCCCGACATTGATTATCGTGGACAGTCACATTGGTTATGGAGCGCCGCACAAACAAGATACAAGCGCAGCCCATGGTGAACCGTTGGGGGAAGAGGAAATTCGGCTCACAAAGCGCAGATATGGATGGCAAGAGAATGCCAAATTTGTCGTTCCATCGGCGGTGACGCAGCATTTCCAATCAGGAATTGGGCAAAGGGGATTGGGGTTGCGCAAGGCCTGGTTTACTCAGTTCGAGGAATACCGAACACAGTACCCCAAATTGGGCGACGATCTATTCAGAATGCTGCAGCGCCAACTCCCAGATGGATGGGATACTGATTTACCCAATTTCCCGGCGGATGCCAAAGGTCTGGCCAGCCGTGAATCATCGGGCAAGGTCATAAACAGTATCGCGCGCAATGTTCCCTGGCTTCTGGGTGGCTCCGCTGATTTGTCTCCTTCCACCAAGACACGTCTCATATTCGACGGAGCGGGTGATTTTTCTCCCGATCATTACGCAGGACGAAACCTCCATTTCGGGGTTCGGGAACATGTGATGGGAGCTATTTTGAATGGACTAGCTCTTTCAAAAGTCAGATCATTCGGCTCGACGTTTCTTGTCTTCAGCGATTATGTCCGACCCCCAATCAGGTTATCGGCTCTCATGGAAATCCCGGTCATCTATATCTTTACGCACGACTCTATCGGTGTGGGGGAAGACGGCCCTACCCACCAGCCAATTGCTCAAGTGACTGCCTTACGCGCAATTCCGGGGCTGATCACCCTTCGTCCCGCTGATGCCAATGAGGTAGTGGAAGCCTGGCGCGTCATCATGCAGTTTCGCCATGAGCCAGTCGCCCTCGTCTTAACTCGCCAGGCCCTTCCAACTCTTGATCGGACAAAATTCGCACCGGCTTCCGGTGTCGCCCGGGGGGCTTATGTCTTAGCGGATGCGGCTGAGGGCCATCCAGACGTGATCCTCATTGCTACCGGAAGTGAGGTGTCGCTGTGCGTACAGGCTTATGAGCAACTCACGGCAGAAGGGATTCATGCTCGCGTCGTTAGCATGCCGTCATGGGAGATTTTTGAATATTATTGTAATAAACATCCGGACTACAGAGAAAAAGTGTTGCCATCGAATGTGACGGCTCGCGTCTGCGTTGAACAGGCCTCCACGTTCGGGTGGGAGCGTTATGCCGGACCGGGCGGCCGGATTATTGGAATGCAAAGTTTTGGCGCCTCAGCCCCTTTAAAAGAATTAGCCAGGAAGTTCGGTTTCACCGTCGAGCATGTCGTGAACGCAGCAAAGGATCAGCTGGCAAAGAAAGATACTGCATAATTTACGGAGGCTCTGACCCGATTCGATTTGAGCAAGAAAATTCAAAATTGATTGGAATTCAATGATCCGAGATTTAAACCGTTATACCCGCATTGTCAGCATTGTCGGAGATATTATAAAAGTCCGCGCCGAGCAGGTCCCCGTCGGACATTTGGCCATCGTCGAGAATATCAATGGGGAATCATCACTCGCCCGGGTAGTGGAGCTTGATCGCAACATCGTCAGCCTCCAAGTGTTTCGAGGGAGCAAAGGGTTTTCGACCGGCTCTTCCGTTCGCTTTTTGGGGCATCCCATGGAAGCCACCTATTCCTCCAGCATCCTTGGGCGCATCTTTCGAGGATCTGGCGAGCTCATGGACGGAGGCCCCGATCTCTCAACAGAGCCGAAAATCTCTATTGGAGGACCCACGGTGAATCCGACCATGCGGGTTCTCCCCGGCACCATGATTCATACGCATATTCCCATGATCGATCTGTTCAATTGTCTGGTCGAAAGTCAAAAAATTCCTATTTTCACCGTTGCAGGAGAGCCCTATAACCAACTGCTTGCACGCATTGGGTTCCAGGCTGACGCCGATGTTGTCGTGTTCGGCGGACTCGGCCTCATATTTGACGATTATTACTTTTTCCGGCAGACCTTCGAAGACCATGGGGTCTTCCACCGTACCACCATGTTCGTCAACCTTGCATCCGATCCCATCGTCGAACGGTTACTCGTTCCGGATCTGGCTCTGGCCGTGGCGGAGCGCTTCGCCGTAGAAGAAGGGAAGCGAGTTCTGGTGCTTCTGACCGACATGACCGCTTACGCGGATGCCATGAAAGAGGTGGGCATCGCGATGGAACATATTCCCTCCAACCGGGGCTATCTTGGGGACCTCTATACGCAACTTGCCATTCGATATGAAAAGGCCTGCGACTTCAAAGGGGCGGGTTCGGTCACAATTCTTACCGTGACCACTATGCCTGGGAATGATGTCACTCATCCGGTACCTGATAACACCGGCTATATCACGGAAGGCCAAATTTATCTCCATGACCAGGTGATCGATCCCTTTGGTTCACTCTCTCGCCTCAAACAGCGGGTCATCGGGAAAGTGACCCGGGAGGACCACGGACAGATTATGAATACCATGATCCGTTTCTATTCCGGCGCCCGCGAAGCCATGCAAAAGCAGGCCATGGCATTTGACCTGTCTCCATTTGATGAGAAACTTTTAAAATTCGGCAAACTCTTCCGGGAGCGGTTCATGGATATTCGCGTGTCCATCCCCTTGGAGGAGGCGTTGGACTTGTGCTGGCAAACCCTTGCGGAATGTTTCGAACCTCAAGAAGCGTTAATTAAACAGTCCTTAATGGATAAATATTGGCCGAAGTAAAAAGGCTAAGATTTCAAATTCCACGTTTCAGGTTTCAAATTAGAATCGGAAAAATCTTTACTTTATTTTCTGAGATATGAAATTGAGACATGAAATCTGAAACGGAGTTTGGGCCAGAATGGCACGACTAGCACTGAGCAAAAGCGCCCTGCAGCGGGAGCGTCAGAATCTAAAGATGTTTGAACGTTTTCTGCCCTCGCTCGATCTCAAGCGGCGTCAACTAATGGCGGAACAGAGCCGGGCACAGGAAGCCTTGTCCCAAGCTGAGGCACAGGTGGCGACACTTGTTCCAGATACAGGAAGAAGCATTCCCATGTTGGCAAACAAGGACATCGAGATTGGAACACTGGTACAAATTGAATCTGTCCAAATAGGTAAAGAAAACGTGGTTGGAGTCAGGTTGCCGGTTTTGGAGAAGGTGGTGACGAAAATGGAGGCCTATGCTCTCTTGGCAAAACCACATTGGGTAGATGCGGTGGGGGATAGACTTCGGGAGATTTTGGAACTGAAGATCCAGATCCAAGTGCTGTCCGAACGTGTACTTCGGCTTGATCAGGCGATTCGTCGGACAACTCAACGTGTCAACCTCTTTGACAAGGTCCTAATCCCGGGAGCCAGAGAACACATTAAACGCATTCAAATCTTTCTTGCGGACACGGAGCGTGCGGCCGTCGTGAGATCTAAAATTGCCAAAGGCCGGCATGAGCCAACTTCGGGCGCATAATAAAAAGGCACTTGGTGAACCTAGACAAAAGAATATCCAATTTCGAACAAAGAATAATGAATGTCGAAGGCTAAAAAGGCAAATGAGTCGGCCAACGTTCTATTCATTGGGTCATAAAAACCTTTTATTCAGAACATTCGTCGTGAACGGACTTTTATGCGCAACACAATATATTAATTCCACTTCGTGATTGGATTTTCCTTGTTCGATATTCGATATTTCTCTGGAACCATTCCTTTGCGAGGGCCTTCTTTCGGAACTTGAAAGATGATGATGTGAAATTGTTAGGATTTTCAACGCCAACAATGTCAATTCTAGCCCAAACTTTAAACCTTGAACATTAAACTTTAAGCACATCTTATTATGAGCATCGCCCCACTCAAGAAGGTTACCTTCTTTGGACTCCTAGACGAAAAGGAGCAGGTGCTTGCCGACTTACAGGAATTGGGCTGCGTCCATTTATTGCCGCTCAGACAGAGTTCAGACGCCTCGGAGGTTTCCGGTCCTTCACCCGCCATACGTAAGGCCTTAAAATTTCTTCTGTCGTGCCCAGATCGGCGACATCAGATCCTCAACCCGGCTAACTTTGATGCGCTAGGAGTTGAGACCCGGGCATTACATATTCAAACTCGCTTGCAACTCCTCACAAATGAGCGGGACCATATCATTCATCGAATTGATCAACTGGTGCCGTGGGGAGATTTTTACGTTCCTTCCCCAGAGGACTTAGGAGGATTCAAGGTCTGGCTCTATATCGTCCCCCACTATCAGGTGAAAACAATTTATGAAAGTGACATGGTCTGGAAGGAAATAAATCGGGACAATCGCTTCCGGTACGTCGTGATAGTCGCTGCAAAAGAGCCGGGAAACATCCCGGGCCATCAAGTTCCAATTGGAGACAAGTCCCTCTCCGAGCTCAAGTCACGTCTTGAGGAAGTCGAGGTCGAGCTGGAGGACCTTCATGCTGAACGAGTCTCTCTGACCCGTTGGCTCACGCTTTTCATCCAAAGCGTCAATCAATTGGAAGATCAAGCAGCCCGGGATAATGCTGGCCAGGAGACGTTTGACAGCGATCCCATCTTTGCGGTGCAGGGTTGGGCACAGCAGACCATGGTTCCACAGCTTCGCTCTTACAGCGAAAAAAAACGAATGGCCCTCACTATCGAAGATCCTGGACCCGAGGACCAACCTCCGACATTATTGGAAAATCCCAAGCCGGTTGCCGGGGGACAGGATTTGGTATCTTTTTACATGACCCCTTCCTACAGCATGTGGGACCCGTCCTCTGTCGTCTTTTTTTCGTTTGCCGTGTTCTTCGCGATGATCATGTCCGACGCGGGATATTCAGCGCTTCTCGGGATAGTTCTGGCCGGGGTCTGGACGCGAATGGGCCATTCTGACACCGGCCGCCGATTACGCACACTTTTTTCCGTTCTGGTTGGGGCCTCCCTCCTATGGGGCATCCTTACAGGTGGGTATTTTGGGATTTCACCGCCCGAAGGAAGCATGCTTGCTTCCTTGCAGATTCTTGACATCAGGGATGCTGACACCATGATGCCACTTTCAATATTGATAGGGGCTGCCCATATCATCGTGGCCAACATTGGCGCCGCATGGGTCTATCGCCAAACCCTTCGAGCCCTGGCGCCAATTGGGTGGGCCGTCATCATCATTGGTGGCTGTGCCTTGTGGATGGGAACGCAGGGGATGGCCTCGGAGATGTTTGCAAATGGAGGCCCATGGGTGATGGGATCCGGTCTTCTCCTGGTCCTTTTCTTTTCCAGCGACACGACCAATCCATTGAAGCGTCTGCTTGATGGTCTGGTTGCACTCACAGGTTTGACGAAAGCCTTCGGGGATGTGCTCAGCTATCTCAGGCTGTTCGCCCTCGGCTTGGCCAGCGCGTCTTTGGCCATTGCCTTCAATGACCTGGCACATCAAGTGGCCGGCATTTCCGGGTTTGGAATGCTTCTGGCCTTGGTAATCCTCATTTTAGGACATGGGATCAATTTCGTCCTGGCCATCATGAGTGGATTCGTACATGGGCTGCGCTTGAATTATATTGAGTTCTTTAATTGGGGTTTGCCTGAAGAGGGAACAGTCTTTCGGGCCTTTGCAAAAAAGGAATTGTAATAGTTTCAGGTTTCAAGTTTTAGGTTTCAAGTAAAAGAATAAATTCTCCTAGCTTGAAACCTGGAACCTGAAACTTCTTTAGAGGGAGGATGCAACGTGGAAACCTTCATGCTCATTTTCGGTTGGGTGGGTATCTATAGCCCGATGGCTTTAGGGGCCATTGGGAGCATGGTTGGGTGTGCGCGAGCCGGGCAGGCTGCGATAGGAGCTCTCCTTGAAACAGAAAGCGGCCACGGCCGGTTTATCGGAGTATCCGCCATGCCATCGTCCCAAACGATCTATGGCATTGTCGTCATGTTAACATTGAACCGAACGGTGACCCCGGAAAACAGTGCCGGTCTCTTTGGCATTGGATTGTTGGCGGGACTCGCGCTCATGATCAGCGCAATCGCCCAAGGCAACTGCGTTGCCTCCTCCATTCACGTGACGAAAAGCAAGGTGGAGATCTTTGGCATTTCGCTAGCGCCCGCGGCAGTCGTCGAAGGGTTCGCGGTCTTTGCGTTTGTTTTTGCCTTGTTACTCAGTGCGGGGTTGCCGGCGTAAGATTGTTTCGGGCTTCGGGTTTCGGGTTTCGGGTTTCGGGTTTCGGGCTTCGGGCTTCGGGCTTCGGGCTTCGAAAATGAGAAAGATAGTTATTCGAAGTAAGTTCTTACACATATATTTGCTCCGCCATGCCAAAATATCAGTCGATGAAAATTAAGGGAAAGAGTTCCGGGAGAACAGCAAACTTTTATAAACCTCAAACCCGAAACTCGCAACCTTTTCTAAACAGGTGAACCATGCCAGAACCTAATCCACAAGCTTCCGGTGTCCAAGAGCTGATTCAGCAACTCAAAGACAAAGGCGTCGGCGCGGGGAAAAAAGAAGCTGAAGCCATTGTGGAAGAAGCTCATCGGAAAGCTGCACAGATAGTCGCCCAGGCTAAGGCTGAGGCAGAACAGCAACAGAAAAAGTCGCGTGCGGTTATGGAAGCGGAGCGAAAAGCTGCCGAAGCCGCGCTTCAATCGGCCTATCGCGACACCGTCCTTCGGTTAGTATCGGCCCTCACCAGTCATTTCGAAGACCAGGTCAGAAGACTCGTTTCCCGCGAACTCCAGGAGGAAGAAGTCATCAGGAAACTCATCCTCGAGGTGGCCGGGCAGGCAACACCTCGGGATTTGGGGACACAACCTGCCGAAATTCTCTTGCCAACCGAGCTGGTCGGTGTGGAGGCCCTGAGAGCAAAGCCAGAGGAGGTCAGAGAGGGAACCCTCACCCATTTTGTCATGGAAATGTCCGGTGCAATGCTCCGGGAAGGCATAGAATTGAAACCGATGGCCGAGAATACCCCGGGGATTCGGATACGGCTGGTTGGGCAAGACGTGGAGATTGATTTGACGGAACACGCTGTAGCGGATCTCCTCTTGAAACACTTGCTGCCCCGGTACCGCGCGGTCCTTGAAGGGGTCATCCGATAGAGACCCAATGAAAATTTGGCCAAGCCGATATTACACCTTACTCTCGAGTTTCCCTGCATTGCCGCGCCTTCACCAGGCGAAAGTTCTCCCCATTAGCCGGGAGCGGTTAATGACTAGACTCAGCATGCTGGGGGAGGAAGACACCAAGGTGATGAATCAAATGTTGAACTATTTTGCATTTGAACGACAACCCAGTGAGCGAACTGATGAGGAGATTGTCGCGTTGTATCACACCATGATGTGGGAAGTCACACAGCCGACCCTACGGGCTATTATTGAATTTGGTATGAATCAGCGAACCATTGTTGCAGGGTTACGCCGCCGGTATCGAGGACTCCCTGGACCAAGGCCCGGCTTCTCTTGGGGAGGGGGGCCTTGGACCGGCCATATCGAACGTCATTGGAGTGATGCTGACTTTAACCTCACAATGGTATTTCCGTGGATCCCCGAGATCCGAAGATTCCTTGAATCAAACGAACCTTTATCTTTGGAACTGAGGTTAAAAGACCTTTCGTGGAGTTATCTCGATTTCCTGGCCATGGGTTCCCACTTCAGCGTTGATGCGCTACTGGTCTACATTGCGAAATGGAGCCTTCTGAATGAGTGGTTATTGCAGGAAGAATCCAAGGCCGCCGAGCGCTTTGAAACTTTAACCGCTGACCTGCTTGCCGGGCACGACCGAATCTTTCAAACAACGGTGAGGACGTAAGATGAAACCCACCTCCCAGAAATTGAAAGCTCCCCAAGTAGAACCCGTTGGCCTGGCCTCCGTCATTGGCGTGCGGGAAAGTCTGGTCGCTATCGAGCTCACCCAGGGCCAGATCATGAAAAATGAGGTTGCCTATATCTGCTTGGGTAATCGACGTCTTAAGTCCGAGGTCTTGAGGGTGCATGGACAAACCGCCGATATGCAGGTCTATGAAGACACGGCCGGCGTGACAGTCGGAGATCGTGTTGAACTGACGGGTCAAATGCTGTCCGTCATCCTGGGACCAGGATTGCTCGGTCAGGTCTATGATGGGCTGCAAAATCCCTTACAAATCCTTGCCCGGGATCAAGGATTTTTCCTTGCACGGGGTATTTACGCCGACCCCCTTGATCAGAACAAAAAATGGTCCTTCGTCCCGGCTGTAAAAATCGGTACGACCCTTGAGGCGGGGGGAGTGATCGGAACCGTCCAGGAGGGAAGATTTCTTCATAAGATTATGGTGCCGTTTAATGAGCCGGGAACGGTGACCGTCAGATGGATTCAGGAAGGCACGTTTGCCCTGAACACACCGATCGCGCGAATCGAAGATGCCGAAGGCCATGAGCGCAATATCACCATGATTCAACATTGGCCCGTCCGGCGACCGATCCCCGATCAAATGATCAGAAAGCGGAAGGCTGAACGGCTCTATCCTCGCGAACCTCTGACAACAACCATTCGCCTGATTGACAGCTTTTTTCCTGTTGCACGAGGGGGAACCGCCTGCATTCCAGGTCCCTTTGGGGCTGGAAAGACTGTCCTCCAGGGATTGATCGCACGATACTCCAACGCGGATGTGGTGATTATTGTGGCATGTGGAGAACGGGCCGGAGAGGTTGTGGAAACCATTACCGAATTCCCAAACATGAAAGATCCTCAAACAGGGGGATCCCTCATGGACCGGACCATTATCATTTGCAACACCTCTTCCATGCCGGTGGCCGCACGGGAAGCCTCGATTTATACCGGTGTGACCTTGGGCGAATATTACCGCCAAATGGGATACCACGTCCTTGTGATCGCGGATTCCACCTCACGGTGGGCCCAAGCACTTCGCGAAACATCCGCTCGTATGGAGGAAATCCCCGGCGAGGAGGCATTCCCCGCCTACCTCGACTCATCAATCAAAACTCTGTACGAAAGGGCTGGAATGATCCAATGTCCTGATCAATCCGTCGGGACCCTCACCCTCATCGGGACCGTTTCTCCGGCTGGAGGAAATTTTGAGGAACCCGTCACTCAATCGACGCTGTCAACAGTGAAAGCCTTCCTGGGGCTCTCCGCCGATCGGGCGTACCGGCGTTTTTACCCGGCGGTGGATCCCCTCATCTCCTGGTCCCGATACAGTGAGCAGCTGCGGGACTGGTACGACAAGAAATTGGAAGTCGGATGGACCGATCAGATCAAGGCATTGCTGAGCATGCTGAAACGAGGGGATGATATCTACAAGATGATGCAAGTCACGGGAGAAGAGGGAATTACCCTTGAAGATTATGTCACCTGGCAAAAGGCCACCCTACTCGACATGATCTTTATGCAGCAGGATGCCTTTGACGAAGTTGATGTCTCCATGCCCCTTGAAAGGCAATTAGAGAGTTTGGGTCTCCTTAGGTCGCTGATCGACCAGGATTACCGGTTCAAAGACCGTGACCAAGCCCGTGACTTCTTCACCCGGCTCACCGGTCTTTTTAAAAACTGGAACTACAGCCGACCTGAATCTACCGATTTTACCCGCTATCGAAAAGAAATCGAGGAACTGGCTGCCCAATATTCAACGGGATAACAAAGACAATCCAAGGGCCAAAAAAGTCGAAAAGTCAAATAGCTTCGATGTTTGAGACTAGGAAAGTCTAAGAATCTATTGCGGGAACACATCTCTGGCCCCCCCCTTCCTCCCAGAATTCCAATCGGCACCAAGATTATTTTTAGTTGTTTCGGTGCGTTTCCTTTGATACCAACAAGGTGGTAAAATATGAGAAGTGACGCGTCCCATTTACCTCCCTACCGATTGTTTATGAAACAGTTTAAATGAAAAGGCTGATAGGTTAGGCCCATTATGAATACTCGAGTTCGAACTATTGTTCTCTTTTTCCCTACTGTTGTCTTCCTCACGGTGGGAGTCGGTGCCTCTCCTACAGTGGATGAATTGCCTGATATTACGGGAGCTGTCATTCCCGTGGTTACCTATGACCCAAAGTCTAGTACAACAAGTGGTGGTGAGCTTTTTTCCGGAGGTTCCTTGTCTCAGCGAGGTGATTTACGATACCTGGTTCGGGTGAGGAATCAATCGGGCGATCCGATTGAGGCGGACTCTCTCATTCTCGTCGTCCAAAAAATTCAGTCAATGTCGCAATTGAGAGATGTCACCGACCCCAGTGCGTGTGGATTCTTTTGTGGTCAAATCGATATCCTGGGTGCGGATGGGCAGACGGAAGATGGGAAAGCGTATTTTTACGTTCCGATGGGAGGGAATGCCGAACTTGAGCCCTACGGTGAAAGTGAAACAATTGTCATTGAAATAAAAAATCCTAACCGGGTTCGTCTCTACCCACCGGTGTTACGTGTGCGCGGTGTCCGTCGTACCCCTTCGCAGGATTACCAGGATGCCTTACAGGATTCGCTCGATGAAGAGGTACGCCCTCCCCCCGAAACCCCGCAATCCCTTTACCATCTTCAGGCCCTTCTTGATCATTGATACGAAAGAAGGGTGTTCCACCTCATTTCAAATTTCTTTCAGGAGGATGTCTGCTCAATGATTAGGGACAAAAGAATGGAACTGCTTCAACACACGCCATTGGCCATGATGCTTCAAGGAAAAGGCCGGCGTGTCACTTGGTTGACACTGCTCGGGTTATTCTTCACGGTGAATCTGGTTCCCCTGACCCTACAAGCACAAATGACATCTGGTTCTCTTAACCCCGTAAGCGGTCGACCGGTCACCGCCTCAGGGATCCTCCCGTCTGATGTGTTTTCACGAACAGTATTACTCAAGAAAGAGCTCGAGGACATTCGCATTGAAATGGGGAAACCCAAAGATGAATGGGTCGGGGGGATTGCATCGAAAGCCTCTCCGCACGAGGTCTATTTCCAGGCCCTCAATTTGTTCCTCAAAGCGAACCGCTTATCTCTCGAGTTGACAGGGAGTATGGGGAGACAACCTGACATCCGCCCTGCCTCGGACATTAGCCCTTACCATATTTGGATCATGGTCAACGAGGCCTATAAACGTATCCTTGTCATTAAACAGGAATTGGGCATTTCCACCTCGAACGCCGAAATGCTCAAAGAAACGCCCACCACGATTACCGAGGCCGGCGGTGTGATTGTGGCGGTCAACCGGCAAATCAACCTGGTACTGGAACGTCCGTTCACCCCCGGCGACGTGGTTCATCAGGTGAACTTGGCTATACAATATGCAGCCGATTTGCTTAAACAATTCCCGGGGACCTCCCCAATACCCGACACCCCGCCATTTGAACGCGGCAAGCAACCGGGCGAGGCCTTTCTGCGCCTGGTAGATTGCTTTGAGCGTCTTGAATCTATTGCCCAACTCTCAGATGTTTCCGTCTTACATTTTGATCGAACCGCCGTGAATAAAGCGGTCAATCACTATGACTTTCACCCGAGTGATGTCTATGACATGGCCACATTGCTGGTCTCTGACCTGGCCCTTCTCCATGCCAAAATAAATAATCTCGACTCCCCTACAACAGTTCCCTACCCCGGAGGCCTTGTATTCCCCTCACATGTGTATCAACAGGCCGGAATGTTGTATGCCCAACTTGTTGAGCTGGAAGAGCGGGTAAGAAGGGATCCTCATTGGCTTAACAACTAGACCGCGGCCTTCACTTCAACTCTTTAACAATACACCTACCATGGTGGTTTAAGAATAAATTTCCAATATCGAACCATGAATGTCGAATCATGAAGGGTATGAATTGAACACGGTCCTCCCTTCGATATTCGTTATTTCTTGTTCGAAATTCGATATTCTCTTAAACCTCAGTACTGCCCCACCGATTACGTCTGAGTCAAATGAGGTTCAATGTGTCGTTGTCTTAGAAAAGGCTTGAAGCACTACCACGCCGGTTACAATGAGGGTCATCCCCAAGACCCCTGGCAGATCAATCGTCTCATGGTGGACGATCATTCCCAGAATAGCGATTAAGACGATTCCCAGACCGGCCCAAATGGCGTACGCCACTCCCACCGTGATCGTTTTCAGAGTCAAAGAAAGTGTATAAAAGGCAATGGAATAACCGACCACGACGATTAGGCTCGGTACCAGGCGTGTGAAGGACATGGAGGACTTCAGCGCAGTGGTGGCAATAACTTCAGACACAATGGCGATGGCCAAATAAATGTAACCCATATTGTTTCCTCCAAATGGTAGTCTGAAAAATCATGAGAAATCGTGATTTTGTCAATGTTAATAACCAGGGGTCTGAAACCATTTCGTTGTTCCATTAAATAAAATGGATTAAAATGAGTGTTTGACTGAAAAGTGATTCTTTACCCCTGTTGATGTGAACATCTTGAAACCGAGAATATTGACGATGCTGGCGTTGCTCCCCGTACTTCTTTTGGTCATAGGGTTATCTAGTTGCATTGAAGCCAGTCAATTATTTTTCGGGAAATACATTTCGTATAAACAGCCTATGACGTATCCTTCTTCTCTGGAATTTGTACAAATCGGCATGACCACCTAGGACGAGGAACAACAACTGTTGGGGCCTCCTACCGACCGTCAACTAATTTCGAGGGATGGGATTCCCCTGGGATCCTGGTCTTATGGGAAGGCTGACTCTGTAATTCAGCCTTTTAGGTATGTACCCCTGATAGGCGTTTTGGCATTTGGGGGGGGATTCTGAACCGCAATCCTTTTCCGTGAATTTTTCCAAAGAGGGTATTGTCAAAGGGATCAGTTGGTGAACGGTCCAGACCTTTGGCAATGAACAGGACAACGTCATCAGGCTCACACCCGGCAGTCACCATCCGAGTTACGGAACTAACAATCCCATGGTGCATGACCACGGACACCTCTCAGACTCCCCTCCCGTTAACTGACCTTCATCTCTTCCATATCAGTTGGTTGCACTTGTACAGGGTAACTCCCAGGCAGGCTCCTCCCTGCCAAATTGTTCTCTGTCCGATCAACCGTTGAACGATCTGACCAGCTACTTTCTCATCCTTAAAAGATGATGACCGGATTAACCCGGCTTTATAAAAACCTTAGTACGTTCCTTTCCCCTTCTCCCCTGATGAATTCACACGAACCGAAGGAACAGGATGGGTCGGAAAGCCCGGAGGAGGCCCAGGAATTCAATGCTTTCTTTGTCCCCCTCTCGTGTTTGGCAAGAGCCATTTAATTTAACCGATTTCAAAAAAATTTTCCTGAGTTTCAAGTTGTTGCTTTGATTAGAAAAATAGCAACTATTAAATGTGCAGCATGATAATAGTACCAATAAATCTTGTTTCTACGTTCGGGTAATTCCATGAATAGTGAATTAGCCAAAAATCCTGAAAACTCCTCGTGCGGAAATGGCCAGAAGGATGAAGCAGCTACGAAATCGAAAGACCTTGAGCCCAGTTACTGAATCGAGAAATGACTTTTCATTTTCCGAGTCATCTAGTTTGTGCTCCAATAACAGCACCTGGTGCAAGAGCCAAGATGGTTTTTGATTCTTAAAATGGTTTTAAATTTTTCGACCACACTCTTCTTAACCTCGTTCACCATCTCCAAATGAAATCTTGGGTGAAAAACTAAATCATGGAATCTAATTCTTTGAAAAAACTGAGATCTTTCCATCTTAGTTTTTTTTGATCTTCAAACATTTCGTGCGGCATAGCATTTGCTTATAGTGTGTATAGAAATGTCGGCCATTTGGGTCTCCAGTCCAGGAGATTGGGCCAAGAGAAATTTTCAAGCGAAAAGTGAGATGCCTCCATGGTTTTATAGGATGTGAGATGAAGGTTTTTCTTTTTTAGAAATGTCTTGAGCATTTGGAACAGGGTCAATTTCAAATGCAAAGGGAGGGTATGAAATGATCCGCCATAAGAGTTTACAGAGAAAAGAGGCAATGGCACTGAGTTTTGCTTTGGTGTGGGGCATTACCTTGGGAGGATTAGGAATTCCCTTGGCAGAACAGATTGGAACTGGGTCCCGCGTCGTCGAGGAAAAAACTGCTCACGGGTACATTGATTGGGGGGATAAGGGGGTCATTCGGGCCGTGGGTATCGGTGTGCCACCTATCGACGCCGTCAATGCAACCCATGCCCGGGAAATGGCAAAGCGAGCTGCCACAGTCGTTGCGCGGCGAAATTTAATGGAAATTGTACAGGGTATTCACGTGGATTCCATGACAACCGTCAAAAATTACATGGTTGAGAAAGATGTGATTAACAACAAGGTCCAGGGAATTGTTAAAAATTCTCGGATTATTAAAGAGCAGGAATTTCCAGACGGGTCCTGGCAGGTGACGGTGGAAATGCCCTTGAGAGGTGAGTTGCAAGCGACTGTAATTCCAAATGCACTTGCGAGGCCTTCACCAATTCCCTTTGAAAACCCTGGGTCAAGTGAGAATCTCATTTACACGGGCCTGATAGTCATTGCCCAAGAGCTAGACGTTCAAGAAGCTCTCAGTCCCAAAATCCTCATGGAGGATGGTAGAGTGGTTTATGGAGCTGAATGGGTGAGTCAGGAGACAGTAACGGATCAAGGTCTTGTTGGATATGTTCGGGGAATTCCAGCGGCAAAATCTCATGAAAGAGTGACCGCGAAACCCTTTGTGGTGGAAGCTCTTCGGTTAGCGGGAGAGAGCAAGACCGATCTCGTAATCAGCGATGCGGACGCTCAAACGCTACATATCGTTCCTGAACATTTAGAGTTTTTACAAAAAGCGAGAGTGCTCGTTGTTTTGAGGTGAGCCTTCTCAAAGGAGAATGTCGTAGGTTGTGGCAATGGCAAATACTGCTCACACTGGATTTTCTGAGTGTTGGAATTGTCACTTTCTCCGTACCCGCAGAGAGGCAAGCTCAAGGATTACCATTTAATATTAAGGAAGCCACAGAAATACAAGGTTCAGGTACAGTCAATTGGACCACAGGAACAATTTCAGTGAGCGGGATCGGCGTCTCTCCACGAAATACTCCTGCCGCAGTCGCTCAAGCAACGGCGTCTCGTGCCGCACAAGTCGTGGCCTCTAGAAATTTATTGGAGCTTGTAGTGGGATTCAGAGTGAATTTGGAAACGATGGAAAAATCAAAAACACCCGTCCCTTAATCTCCGAATAGCCATGTACACTGTTCCCGCAGTGGCGGGGAGCGTAGGCTATGCTGAGCGATTGAAATAGATCATTTTAGGTAAAACAGTGCAGAAGGCCTTGACCATACAACAGTGGAAAGAAAATGAGGACAAGACTCTTTTCCAGCCGACCGGAGTTCTAGCTGGAGAAACGACGGTAAGATATTTAGCCTCTCGATTTTCCACTCAGAAAGTTGGCGAAGTCGGTTTGGATGAAACAAACCACTCAATTGGCGTGTGCCAACTAATCGAAATGGAACCCTCTGGTCGGGAGCCATTATTGGGAGCAAGACAATGAAAAGTGCATGGGAAGCAAGCCGAATGACGATTCTAGCGGTGGTTCTCACTGGTGTTCCGGTACTGTCAATGGGAAAGCCTGAGTCCCTCGACAGGGTCAAAGGGCATTATTGTTATACCTATGGAGATGAAACACCTCCGGCTCAAGCCAAGAAACGAGCCCTGGTTTTGGCACGGGAACGCGCTGCTGAAAGTTATCGCGTATTCATCACCAATAGCACCAAAATTGAAAATTTTCAGTTAAAGGAAGATATCATTCAATCCGTGAGTGCCGAATTGTTACAAAATGTTCAAATTATTAAAGAGGAGGAGAAGGATAGGAAGATCTGCATCGATATTGAAGCCGAAATCAATCCAACATCGGCACAAGAGGAAATCACACAGCGACTTAATCAAAGGGAGCTGATTGAGGAAGAAAAGAGGATCCCGTTAGAAAAGGCAAATTCGGCATTTGGGTTACGGATATGGGTCAATAAGGAAGATCGTCAGTATGAAGAGGGTGAGAATCTCATTGTGTATGTCCAATCGGAACAGGATACCTATTTAAAACTCGATTATTGTCAGGCCGATGGCACGGTAGTGCATATGGTCCCGAATATGTTCAGGGAGGCGACAATTATTCAAAAAGGGGAAACTTACGTCTTTGGAGGAGAAAATTCGCTGGAACGTTTTATAATCCAACCACCATTTGGAGAGGAGTACGTGAAAGCGTTGGCAAGCACAAACCCTTTTCCGGATTACATGCAATCGAACCAAATGGTTGGAAATTGTTGGAAATATAAGAAGTCGCAGGATCAAGGGCTAAAAGTTCTCCGCGGGCTGGGGATACAACCAGGAGCCTCAATAGTCTTACTCAAATCTATCAGCCATGCAGTCCTGGAGCACAGGAAAGCTCTTAAGGAATGAAAGTAAGAGGATGGAAGGATCCGGCGAAAAGGCCAGGGCGCCACTCGCTATAAACTCCCGAGCTCAAGGCGCAGGCCCAAAATCCCGGCGTAATTATTAAACTGTTCGTTTCCGACCATGGCCCGGAAATTGGCATATGGCTGGAGGCCATTGGGGAGGACCGCCACCAGGCCAACGCCTAAATTGAAAAAGTTCCGGACCGGTGTTTCGTTCTGGAAGTTAAATCGCGTCGGATTCGTCCGGAGATCCTGGACAAATTGGGCCTCGACAAATCTCTGAGAATTCGCAAATTCGTGAATGTAGTCGGCCGTGAATTGCGGCACCAACACGGCCGAACGGGTGCTGAAAGCCGCCGAGGCAAAGAGGCCAACTACACTTTGGAGGGAGTTGACCCATTGATCATTATAGGCCAGCTCTAACCCGGTTGTTCCCGTCTCGGCATAATCTTGAAGCTGCACGTTACTCCAATTCAGGCCAAGGCGCGGGCCGAGGGTCACATTACGAATGGCCATGTCATACCCCGCGAGAGCGGCCAGGCTCCATACATTGCCGTAGGAATCACTGGAGGCCGTACCCATGGTAATGGGCGTGCCGTTGGCTTGTCGGTAGGAAGCTAAGCGATTGACGGTGAAGTTGTTTCGTGTGTAAGCGCCCACCACTTGAATAAAAGACTCAGGGGTCGGGAGATACGACGCAAACAGGGTGGGAACATACGATTTGGTGTGAAAATCTCCCCCGCCGGTAAAATCGGCATCCATGCTGGTGTAGGTGAAAGCCAATCCGGCCAAGAATTTATTGGTGAAATAATAGTCGCCGCCTGCCGTGAATCCAAAAATGGTGGAGTCGTACCCCTCCTGGAAGGTCGTGACGTCTCGGTCCAAGCCTTCAATGAGACCTGAAGCAAAGAGACCCAAGCCCGGTAGGAGATTGCCCCCGCTGGCGACCAGGTTCACCGTCCCCGAGTCAGAGCCACCTCCAGATGAGGCGGATGGTGTGTTAAAGAGTCCAAAATTTCCGAGGAAGGAAAGGTTCACGCCATTCCCCAACCTGACCGTTGGCATTGGTTTTGGCGTCATTGGCATCATGGGGGGGAGTTCATCAATTTTGGCGCGTGCCGTCTCCAACCGGCTCAGGACAGTACTATTGCGAACCGAGACATAGGAAGTTTGGGGGCTTGCGCCTGCTCTCCCACCAGTAGGAAAGGTACTTGAAGTGGCGTTTTGGCAGATTTCATTCAATTGAGGGCCCAAACCGGGAATTTGTCCTGAAGTGGGAATTTCTTGAAGAGTAGTGAGCGAAACAAGAGAGTCCTCGGAAAAAACTACAGGACCATTTCCATTGACAGGGCCATTCCCGTTGACAGGGCCATTCCCGTTTATTGGCCCAATACCAAGCCCCGCGCAGTTATTTGCTAGTAAGCCTTGTGTAACCTGGTCCAGGGTTTGGGTATGTGCTAATTTTGGGAGGGTCAGGTTTAGGATCGAGCACAGAGTGATGAGGTTCAAAGACCATGCTACACCAACCAACGAATTCCTTCTGGCCTTTGGGCAGGTCCTGATGTCGAAAAATACAATCTTAGGCCGGAAGGTGGAAACGGTATTGTTTAGGAATTTTGTCATTTGCGTTTCCCTCCTAAATAGGGAGACATGGAGAGGCAAGGTATGGCAGCGACGAAAGTGGAAGAGGTAAAATGGGGGGTAGGTGAAGAGAACCCTCCGGATAGCGTGGCTTCCATGGCGGCAACCTCCGGGTAAGGATGTTCCTGAATCACCGATGGGAAAGATAAAGAATTATAGGCCTAATATCCCACGGTTGCAAAGGGTTTTTTTCGAATGCGCTATCTGAGTTCCCACTCTCGAAAGACCATGCTCTTAGGGTCGCTGGTTCTTCTCATTGCCTTTGGCCACATCACAAGCTGTACCTCAAGGCCCTCAGAAAACAGAACGCCTGCTGAAAAGGGGACGGACCGACCAAAAGCTTTCACAGACAAAGACGGCGATGAATTTACGGTCGTAGATTGTTTACTGCCCGGCCAAATCCGCCGCCTGGGCATGCAAACCACCTATGTGACTGCACGCCGACCCATCAGAACCACTACGGAAGATTGCGCCATCAGAGGAGGTGAATATGTCGCGATGGATCGGGCCGACTATGGAACCGCCTTAAAGGTTTGGTTGGAAACGGCTGAGAAAGGCGATGCGGAGGCGCAATATTATGTAGGGACAATCTATGAAAAAGGCGACAAGGGCCAACCGAATTACGAGCAGGCTCGAATCTGGTATCGAAAAGCTGCCGATCAGGGGTATAGCCGTGCTGCGATAAATTTGGGTCGTTTGTACGAGCAGGGGTTGGGTGTCGAACGGAATAAATCTGAAGCGTTCAAATGGTATGCCCAGGCCTCTGGTCTGAATGAATCCGACCTGTCGATGTTGGTCAATCCGGAGGCTATTGGCCAGACCCAAAAGCTCCATGATGAAGGACCAGCGATTGAGATTCTCGACCCTCCCCTGATGATGACTCGGGGAATCAGTATCGAACGAGGCAGAATATCCCTTTCAATTCCACTTGGACTCCAGCGCAACCTAACGGGTCACGTGTCGGCAACAGCAGGACTCCGTTCACTGCATATTAATGAGCAGTTGGTCACCGTTGATGACGTTGGAAATTTTACTATCGAATTGCCCATCTTACTGTCAGAACAAGATCGGATTCCCATTGATTTTCTTGCCGTAGACACTCAGAACAGACAGGGGACGCTTAGGCTTCTGCTGGTCCCAGTCGGTTCGGTTTCGGCTGTCACTCCGGAACCTACTCAACAACTCCAGGGGTTTGGTAATTACTATGCGCTTGTGATCGGCAATGATCACTATCTTCATTGGGAGAAATTGAATAACGCCGTTGCGGATGCAACGGCTGTCGCTCAAGTGCTAAAGGACCAATATGGATTTCAGATCACTCTGCTGAAAAATGCCACCCGGAAGGATATTCTTGGGACCTTGAATGGGTTTCGTGGCACCCTAACACCAGAAGATAATTTGCTCATCTATTATGCTGGTCATGGATATCTCGAGTCTGAAATTGATCGTGGGTACTGGATTCCTGTAGATGCCCATAAAGAATCTAACACGGAATGGATAGCCTTACCGCGCATTACCGACCTCCTTCCACTAATGAAGGCGAAACATGTCATGATCGTGGCCGATTCATGTTATTCAGGAAAGTTGACAAGGACCTCACTCGCGAAGCTGCGACCTGACCTTATTGGGGAAGCGCGATTCAATATGCTTAAGACTCTGGCACAAACACCTACTCGTACAGCGCTGACCTCGGGGGGGGTGCGCCCGGTACTTGATATTGGTAGAGGACGCCACTCAATATTCGCCAATGCTTTTCTGGAAGTATTGAGAGAGAATGATAGTATTCTTGAAGGGGAGCGTCTCTTCTTGGCAGTTCGTACACGGGTGACAAAATCAGCTATTCGTCTCCATTTTGAACAAATTCCAACCTACTCTCCAATCCACCTTGCTGGTCATGAAAGCCTTGGGGATTTTATTTTCGTGCCCGAGGGAGCGTGATACGAGATGCTAAAGCAGTGATCTCCTTTGCCAGACGCGGATGACCAGTCTGGGCTACAAAAATCTGCCCCCAGCAATTGGGGCGGTTGCCTATCAAACACCTTACTTTTCCGACCTTGTCTTTTATAGCAGCTCTCCCCCTAAACCAAGTCACTTTAGCTTGAGCGGAATCGGATTGGATCAATTAGGATATCTAAACGGATACGTTTTGTATCTATTTGGATACGTCTTCAGATGACCGAACATACTTGTCTCTATTGTGGCAAAAGGCATCAGAATTCCAGAGACAAGATCTGTATTGTCTTGAGCACAGATCCAAGAAGCGTTGGGTGGAATCACCGATTCCTGGATGATCATAATCCTGTTCCCAACCTCATCCATATCCCCTGCCATCACTAGAGCGGGGCTTGGGCGCCGCGTGGGGCAGCTCTTTCGTAGAAGCTCTCTTCCCCATCAACCGAGGCGGGGAATTCATAAAAATTCAAAAGCCATTCAATTTTTTGAAATACCCGCATCTTTGAGGGCTCCTGATTTATTGTTGGAGGCCTATGATGCACCAAGATCCTCACTCTTGCATTCTTCATATTTCTAGGATAGGCTCATATTGCTCTAATGAGAGTGAGTGTCTAGGGGCAAATCTGCCCCCGGAGCAGGTGAGTGGTTTCACTCAGGACGAGGGCACTCTCATATGGTGAGCCAATCTCATCATTTACATGCATCCAACCCGCAATTCCTTTCCCTCCAGTGGGATGAATTTTGTGATTTGCTGGGTGGTGCCCAATGGACTAATGCCTGTGCTCAATGGTCATTTGAGCATTTGACTCCAGAGCGCCGGCAACTATTGCCCCTCCTGGCCTCCCGCTTTACTGATCAGCGTCAATTTCTTTTTTCCGATTCAACTGGATTTGTTTTTCCACTTGAGATTTTCTGGCTCAAATGGCGCCTGTTTGCGGCGTTGTGTGCCAGGATCTTAGCCCTCCACCGTGATCGTCGTCGCCCTCATCTAGGTCTCCATCCCGCTCAGATCCAGGTGATGATTCCAGATGTTGCGGATCCTCTACTTCCAGCCCGCTGGAACTTTGCGGTGAACCTCTCAAATGCTGAAGGCGCCTTGCCTTTTGTCCACGAACAGATGCCCCCCTCTTTAATGGAAGGCCTTTTTCAACCACCTCATTCGGTGGAGAACCTGTATCAAGCCATGGAATTACGTGATTGGCCTCTTGGCAAGTCCCAATCCGTTACTGTCTTGATCCGGTCAATGGAACGAATTCGGACCCAGGATGTGGAAGGGGCTGAAATTAGAGCAATTTTACAGCTCCATATTCTGACCGATACGCTTCTATCCGCTGCGTTTTCAGAAAAAGATGTGTTTTCTGTTCATCTGAACGTATCCCATGGAGAGAACGCCGATGTGAGAGTATGGGGCTCAAAGGTTGAATCCGCTGAAAGGGGATTAGTTATCAGGGGAGTGACAGAACCGATCCCCCCAGCTGTATGGGACCAGTTGGAACAAAATCAAAAACATGTCTTTAACCAGTCCAAAGCTGTGTTCTACCGCGGATTCCATGTCCCCTGCGATCTGTATAGCTTGGGGGTCATTCTGCTTCGAACGTTGGTGGGTCAGAGGGTTGAATCCATTGCCCGATTGGAGTCGGCGTTGCCGAATTTACTTCAGAACTTAGAGAAAATCGTCAAGAATGTAGGGTCTGCCGATCCCCACCTTCTCTCTCACCGAGTCCGGATGCTACTCAATGAGGAGGGGGAGCTGTTTTCTCAGAAAGCTCTTTTATATCCAACGCCCAACCCACCATTAGGTGGTACGGTAGTCCCGGATGACCTCTGGTACGATGGCTTACAACTTGCATTTCAATTCATGGCAAGGATTCATGATTTTGGGTTTTGTGGACACAGTGGCGATTACGACTTGGAAAATCCTTACCAACCATTGGAACAGGCACTGACTGAAGTCATGCGACACGGTGAATGGATCTCTCTTGAGTTATTTGGTTCCCGTCAACGCAATCGGGATATTCTGAGTGCATGTCAAGTCATTCGCAATGAACTTGTCCAAAAGGAGGGGCTCAACAGTGCCCTTTAAACTGGCGCTGAAAACCGGTCCATCACCGACTATCCTTCCTGGAACAGAGAAGGAATTTGATGGGTCCATCATCAATATAGGCCGCGGTGAAGCCAGTGACGTCCGACTGCAAGATACAAAACGTCTGGTGTCTTCCCGCCATGCTCAAATTCGCCAACAGCTGGACGAGTACGTTTTGGTTGATGTTGAGAGCACCAACGGCACCACGCTGAATGGACAATGGCTGGAAGCAAAGAAGGAGTATCCCCTGACCCAACATGATGAGATTGGTATTGGGGAATTTGTTTTAGAGTTTCTCCCCAGTATTCAAGAAACTGGCAGTGTCGATGGAGATATGGATGTGGATGAGACTATTTGCCTTGTTCCCGCTGTCTCGCAATTTAAAAAAGTGGTCAATCGTTTACGGCAGCTCCATCGGGAAACCATGCAGCGTCATCCAGAGGAACGCCCCACGCTGCTTTTGGAAACTTTGCGTGACTCAATCCAGGGTCTGGATCCATCTGAAGCGGATCGATTGCTTTCATACGTTGAGGCCACATTCCCCGACGCTGAATTTCAACAGGAGCGTATTTTGAGCGAGCCTCCCGGGCAAAGGCCTGAACCCCAGCGCTCTGAAACTCCGATTTTCTCGTCACCGATTCCTGGGTTAAAAAGAGCCGCTTCTCATTATCTTCCTTCGCAATCTGATCCTTTATCCCCAGAATTACTCAAAGAACTCTCTGAACGGGTTGATCTGGTGCTGGCTGCGTTTCTGGAATACCTGGTTGATGCCATTCATGGCCGCCGACAATTTGAGCAGGAGCTGGATGTGGAAGTCACGCGGATTCTTGGCCGGGAACGCGGCCAGATTAAGTGGGCTAATTCCCCGCAAGAAATTGGTGCAATTTTGTTTGATTTGCAGCGATCAAACGCCACCCCCGATCAAGTGGTAGAAGAATTCCGTAACACCTTGGCCGACCTTGCCCTTCATCCAATTGGGTTGATGGCCGGATTTCGAGAATGTGTACGGGGCTTCCTTAAACAGCTGGATCCAGCAATCTTAGAAGCTGAGGCAAAGACAGCTTCCAGCCGGCTTGGCCCCTTAGCTGTTGGTCCCCTTTTGAAATGCATGGCATGGGATTGGTTCACGAAGAAACATCGGATGCTTGTAGAAGAAGAAGTCAAAACTTTCCAAAACCTTCTAGGCCCTGAATTTGCCAAAGGATATCTCCGTGTCTATCAGCAGACCAAATCACCGTAGTACTTGGATCCCATTTTTCGGGCTATGCCTGCTTTTTTTCATGTTGACCTCTTGTGGAACATCTAAGCAGGAGCTGAAATTTACACTTCACTCCACCAATCGGCTGAATCCTTCTGATAGTGGCCAACCAGTGCCGGTAGTCCTTCGAATTTATACCTTACGGGACAGAGGCCGTTTTGAAAGGGCCACCTTCCTAGAATTATGGAAGCGAGATTATGAATACCTTGGAGATGATTTGCTTCATCGGAAGGAACTCACCTTGAAACCCAAATCGAAGCAGGTGTTGGAAATTAAGGTAGATAAGGAGAATGAAGAAAATTTCCTTGGGGTCATGGGTCTATTTCGGAAGTACCAAACTGGCACATGGCGGACCGTGATTCCTATTGAAAATCCTAGCTCCTTTTCGTTTGGCAATCGGGAGTTTTACATTCAGGTTGATCAATACAGTCTCCGGGAAATGGACCCGGATTAAACAGAAAGGATATTTTTCTTATGGATGCCTACCATAAGGTGGTCTGGAGTGAAGGGATGTTACTCACCCCTCACCATTTTCAGCACTGGGATCGGTATTACGATGCCCTTCTCGCTGAACGCTTGCAGGGTATGACTCCTTTCGGTTGGGGAGTCGGTAGCATAGATATCGACAAAGATGGATTAACCAACGGAAGTTTCACACTGCTCGGGGTTAGGGGGGTGTTGCCAGATGGCCTCGTGATTCGAATTCCGGACCAAGATTCGACTCCACAAACCCGCCTCATTGGAGAGCTCTTTCCCGATACTCTTGATCATCTTGATGTATTTCTTGGCATACCAAACGAACATGTGGGAGTCACCAATTGCGAACTAAGCGAGGGGTCGAGTTCTCGCCGGCCGCGGTATGGCGGTTCCTATGTGTCTCTTCCCGACCATAATACTGGGGAAAATCCGAAAGATATTATGGTAGCCCACAAAAATCTTCGTGTGTTTTTCTCTGGAGAAGATATGCCTGACGCCAGCATCATCAAAATTGCAGAACTGGTTCGGACACCGGGCGGGGCCATTGGGTTACGGGAATCGTATATTCCCCCATTATTGTGGATTTCGGGCTCTGATTCCTTGCTGATGATGCTGCGTTCCTTATTAGAGTTGTTGGTCTCTATGGGAACCGCATTGGCGGATCAGCAACGAGGCATCCGTGAACATGGTGGGACCGATCTCCTGCGGTTTTCCATGTTGCATGCCATCTATTCGTATATTCCGATCTTGGATCATTATAGTCAGGTCGGAAAGATCCATCCTGAAGCCTTATATATCGCACTAGCCAGGCTGGCGGGAGAATTGGCGCTCATGTCTCCCGATTCCCATCCCAAGGATTTGCCTCAGTATGAACACACGAACCTGACTCGCTCTTTCCGGGAGCTGAACATCAAAATCAGAAACGTCGTCGAACACATTACGCCGACCCGCTATGTCACGATTCCGCTAGAAAAGAGGGGGGATTATCTTTGGGTTGGCCAGATTGCCGATGTCACCCTGCTAACCAAGGGCCAGTTCTTCCTGTCCGTCACAGGTGGTGAATCGGAGGATCAGGTCCGGTCGATGATAATGAAACGGGTCAAAATTGGCGCTGTTGAGGATATGGATCTCATTTTAAATGCGGCGATGCCTGGGGTCCGGTTTAACCATATCCCTCGACCTCCAGCAAGTATTCCTTCCAAAACCGGGCATCAATATTTCAGCTTGGAGTCGCATGGGAGCTTTTGGGATCGGGTTTGTAAAGGGCAAATACTTGCCGTGTATCTGCCTGGCGACTTGGAAGGGGTCAAAGTAGAACTTCTTGCGACGAAAGAGTGACACCATGGCCATGGCCATTCCACCAACAGGCGGTCAGCTCGTCAACATATTTTCCGATTTGTTGGTTCTGGGATTTCAAATGAAAGATGCCCGCGACCTGGGCCAACTTGAGTCCGTTCGTGCTCGCCTTGAGCAGATGTTTCAAGAAGCTGATCGTCGGGGCGTTGATCAAGGAATTTTCCGTGACACGCTGATGGATGCGCGGTTCGCGGTAGTAGCATTTATCGACGAAATGATTTTGAACTCCGGGTGGACACATAAACAAGAATGGACCAGCCGCCCCTTGCAATACCAATTTTTTGAAACCAATGTGGCGGGGGAAGAATTTTTCGATCGATTAAATTCCCTTCGCAAAGCTTTACCTCCCAACCCTGATCTGCTCGAGGTGTACCACATATGTCTGGTTTGGGGATTTGAGGGAAAATATAAGCTGCAAGGCAGAGAAAAGCTTAAGGATTTGATCCACGATCTTTTTCGGGACATTGAGGGCCGGCGAGGAGAACATCCAGCCCTCTCTCCTCATGCCGAACGTCGGGAAGAAGTCTTAGACTTAGTCAAACGTGATCTGCCGGCTTGGGTCGTCGGAGTGTGTAGCGTGACCATAGTGTTTTTCTTTTATATCGCACTGTCTGTACTGATTCATCAGGAAGGCACGACCGTGGCACGGTCTCTGCAGGAACTAGCAGAACGAGCGTTACCATGAAAAAACTTATATCCCTTCCTTACCAACTGGTGCTGGCGTTGCTGAGACGGCCCCAAACGCTCATCGCAATTGGGATTGTTTCACTGTGCGCACTGATCTGGTTTGCAGGGCCATCCTTGGGTATGGCCAGTGTGGGAATTCGCCTGATTCTCATGGGAGGCATTATTCTCGCATGGGTATTGTTTCGGGTCTACGATTGGTACCAAACCAGCCAGAGCGCTCAGCTATTAGAGGAGTCGCTCCAACAACAAGGTGAAGACCACGCGAATCGCCTAAAAGCAAGTCCAAGTGAAGAAATCGAATCTGTCCGTCTCCAGTTTCAAAAAGCCATCACAACCCTGAAACAGTCGAAATTAGGGAAAGGCTATCGGGGGAGGGCGGCCTTGTATGCGCTGCCCTGGTATATGTTCATTGGTCCGTCAGCGTCTGGGAAGAGCACCGCCCTTCGGGAATCAGGACTCCAGTTCCCCTATCTTGGGGAAAACCGAAAAGGGGTACAAGGGATCGGTGGTACCAGGAACTGTGATTGGTGGTTCACTAGTGAAGCGGTGTTGCTTGATACCGCTGGCCGTTATGTCAGCGAGGACGAAGATCGAGAAGAATGGTTTGCGTTCTTGGATCTCCTGAGAAAGGCACGAAAACGTAAACCCATCAACGGGGTGATTGTCGCGATTGGGGTCAATGACCTGCTCCAAGCTAGGGAGCAGGAGGTTGAATGGCATGCCCAAAAAATTCGGGATCGAATTGAAGAATTGATGACCAGATTAGGACTGACGTTCCCAGTGTATTTAGTCTTCACGAAATGCGATCTCATTGAAGGCTTCGTCCCATTCTTTGATGACCTCAATAAAACCGAGCGTGAACAGATCTGGGGGTGCACACTGAAACGTCGAACCGCTTCGGACCCTCCTCCTAAAGTCCAATTTGAGCAGGAGTTTCGTCAATTGGTGGAGAATCTGCAGGCCCGGAGATTGGAACGTCTGACTTCTGCAAGGGGATCCAGCAAGCTGAAGATCTTCAGCTTCCCGCTTCAACTCGTTTCCTGTCAACCAGTCTTAAGCCAATTTGTGGAGCTGCTGTTCCATCCGAATCCATATCAAGAAAACCCGTTTTTCCGAGGTTTTTATTTTACCAGTGGCACCCAAGAAGGAAGTCCTATCGATCGTATTATTGAAAATATTGGGCGCGCTTCAGGGTTGCAGGGGTTCATTCAGGAAACGCGGGAGGCAGTGGAAACCAAAAGCTATTTTATCAAGAATTTGTTCACCGAAGTGATCTTTCCCGACCACGTGCTTGCGACGCCGTCATCTGCTGTTTTCCGTCAACGTGGCGTCATTCGGGTGGCAATTTTTGGCCTATCGATTCTTGCAGTGGGATTGAGCATCTTTGTTTTTGGGTCCTCGTATCTGGGCAACAAACTGTTGATTGAATCTGTGCAAGATGATTCGGTGAAAGCAATGCACATACGTGGACAGGTCGCTTCGCAAGTCACCTCTCCACAGTTCGCTGCGAATGTCGAACTGCTGGACAGTCTCCGTGCTCACCTTGATGAACTTCGGCACTACGAAGACCAAGGTGTTCCCGTTCGACTCTGGGGGTTTTATGAAGCAGAACGGCTCTACGAACCGTTGAAAACGCTCTATCACCGTGAGTTCAATTCATTCGTGTTACAACCCACCCAACAGGGAATGGAGGCGCAACTTTCACGCTTTTCAACGCTCTCCAGTCTTCGTTCAGACGCCCAAGACAAGGAAAACTATTATTCCTTGTTCAAGGCCTATTTAATGCTGGCAGACCGGGAGCACCTGAATCCCCTATTTCTCACAAAGCAATTACAAAGAATGTGGGACCATATGGTTCCCGGTTCATTTTATAACGGGGAGATCGTGCTGGATGATCCAGTGAAAGCGGCCGTTGACCGGCTTTTACACTATTACAGTTACCATCTCGCTGGAGATGGAACAGAAGCGCTGAATCTCAATTCCACCCTTGTGCGAAATGTCCGGGCAGTATTCCGGCAAATTCCGTTAACGCAGCGGTCGTACGATCAGGTCCTGAATGAAGCATCTGACGGTCTTGAGCCGTTTACGCTCCAAGTGGCCCTTCAAGGACATCAACAACCTCATCTCGTTAGCGATTACCAAATACCTGGAATTTTCACCAAGGAAGGATGGGAAAAGGCCTTTCGCGAAAACCTTGGGGTGGTTCTGGAAAATCCTGAAGAAGAACACTGGGTCTTGGGAGAAAAGGAGCCTGTACAGGATGAGCTGATTCAAGCCGTGCAAGTCCGGTATTTTGGTGAGTTTGCGCAACATTGGTTCCGTTTCCTTGAGTCAATTCACATTCGATCCAACCTGGCTGCAGCGGACATTCTGAATCTTTTGGAAGATCTGAACGCCAAACCCTCACCGTTCACACTCTTACTTGGCGCAGTGAAAAAAAATACAGGGCTCATCGAGAATTCGCTTGGTCAAGCCATTGAAGGTGATACCGGATTTATTGAAAAGATGAAACGAAAACTCTTGTCGGAAGAATCGTCATCTGGAGGAAGTCCGATCGCCGTCGCCTTTAATGATCCCGTCTACCAAGATTTCCAATCAATCCATAAGTTTGTAACACCTCCTGAGGGACAAGAAACAGCGCTGGCGCCGTTAGATCAGTACCTCAAAGAGCTAAGCCAGATTTACGCGACTCTTCAAGGAGCCTTACCGACCGGGGGTGCGGTTCAAGATCCTATTAAGATCGCTCAAAGCATTGCGCAGGAAGCTCCGAACGATCTGACCAACGCCTTCACTACCGTTCAACAACTGACGTTACGTCTTGATCTCCAACCGAAACGCGTCTTGGAACCCCTTTTGTTAGAGCCCATCCTGTTGGCCATGCAGGGAGTAACCAATGGGGCTCTGACCAAAATCAACGAACGCTGGAGATCAGAAGTCTATATGCCCTGCCAACAGACCATCGCCTCAGGGTACCCCTTTCAACAGGATGGAGAAGATGTGGCGCTTGCCGATGTCAGTGACTTTTTCCATCCCCACAATGGAACTCTCTGGACCTTTTTTGACAAACAGTTAAAACCATTCCTTCACGAAGAACCCCAGGGTTGGCAGGTCAGGAATTGGCGAGGCGTATCCTTGCATCTGAACCCAGCCATCCTCGAATCTCTCCGATATGCCCGATACCTATCGGAAAGCCTTTTTCAAAATAGCCAGTCGGGACCGAAGGTCTCATTTGACCTTTACCCCTATCCGGATCAGGGACCGTCCGCATCCCACGTGAGCCAAATTCGGCTACAGATTGGTGACCAGGATTTACTCTATTCGATGGGTCCCCAAGTGTGGCAAGAAATGACCTGGCCTGGTTCGTCCGGATCTACTGGCGCATTACTGCAGATCAAATTGGATGGAGCATGGGAACCACGAGAGGCCCAAGGATGGTGGGGATTCTTCCGCCTTCTTGAAACGGCTCGAGTCATTCCGATTAACGATTCGACATTTAAAGTGGTCTGGGCATTCCAGTCCAGGGATGACCGACCTTTGCGGATTCAATACGATCTGAAAGCCAGGAGTTCGAAGAACCCTTTTCACGCGGATTTTTTTAAACGATTTTCCTGTCCGTCGAGTTTGGCACAAATGTAAAGGATCCAGAACCATGCTGGTGGGTTGTTTTGGTAAGCTCCCGCTTTCTCCTGAATTCATCAGGGTAAATGCGAACGGCTCCGTAGTCCGCGTCCTTGACCAATGGCTACAAGAAGGCATCCACTATGCACGGTCAAAACGCGGCAAGACATGGATCCAGGATTTCTTGCAAGCGGATACCTGGAATTTTGTCTTCGCCCCTCCAGGAAAAGACGAATTTCTGGTGGGAGTGGCGTCTCCCAATCAAGATCGGGCCGGGAGGACTTTTCCCTTTTTTGTCTTTGTATTGATTTCCAAGACTGAATTCACGATACCTCCGGTTTTTGCTTCCTTGGTATTTGATAGTTTTTTGAAAACAGCCAAGGACCTAGTTGAAAGAGAGTGGAAGGAGACTGACTTGTCATCATTCAAGGTGAAAATTCAGACTTTCCCGGTGCAAGAAATCGATAACCTTCCAATGATTCTCAACGAATATCAAACCTATCTGCATTCGCGGGATTCCACTGGGTTACTCAACATGTGGTTGGGAGACCGAGCCGATGAGTCCAAGGACGAGCTCCCCAAGATGCTAAAAAATTATTTCGAGAAGTCTTGTCAAATTCTCGGATCTCAGGCAAACGATGGAATCCAGGTTCCTCTGCTTCTTGGAGATGGAATGTCTGGTTTCCAAATCGTGTTTTTGCCTGAACTGGCTTCTAGAGTTTTGCGAAAAGATCAAATCAGCTCAACCTTGTACTGGGTTCCGGCTCCCAAGCACGGTCCCCCCTATATGTTTCTTTTTTTCCAAGATCCGTCGCCCAAGGTCATGTTGAGTTTGATATGTCCCACCCGGTCAAAAGATGGCCGGGTCCAGGTAGCGGAGAATACACAGAACTCTGAGCAACTTGATCACGTTGACCAGGTTCCATTTGATTCCACAGAAGGGAAGATTCCGATATTTTCTTTTGCCTCATTACTCAATTCCGCGACTTCATCCATTCAAGTGTGACAAGCGATGAATGGTGATTGTTCACTGAGAATGATGCATAAATAAAGCGGAAAAACTTTATGCAAGGGATTGCGGAGGATTTATATGAATGCCAAAGCCATCCTTGATGCTGGCAATCTGACTGACGCCCTAGCTGAGGTAAAGCGGGGAGTGAAAGCTCACCCTTCCGATAGCCAGTTACGCACTTTTCTCTTTGAGTTGTTATGTCTTTCTGGCGATCTGGAGGGAGCTGGTCGTCAACTCGAAGTTATCGCCCATCAAGACACGACGACGGCGATGGCGATTGCGGTCTACCAGAACGTCATTGAGGCGGAAAGGAACCGACGGCGAGTCTTTGCCGAAGGACTGGAGCCAGAAAGCCTTTTTGAGAAACCTGGCTATCTGCAAAACCATCTTGAGGCCTTGAGATGCCTGAGCGCGCAGCTATTTGAGCAGGCACATTTTCAATTTGAGCTATCAAAAAAAGAACGCCCAACGATTACGGGCCAGCTAGACGGTCAGGCATTTTCCGAAATACTCGACGGTGATGATCGTCTTGGCCCATTTTTGGAACTCATCATTCATACCACATATGTGTGGTTGCCTTTCGAACATATCAAAAAAGTTTCTATCAAATCTCCCAAACATCTTCGGGATTTAGTGTGGATTCCAGCAGAAATTGAGGGACGAAACGGGCCCATTGGTCCTGCCTTTCTTCCAGTTTTATATGTTGATTCGTGGCAATCAGAAAATGATCAAGTCCGGTTGGGACGAATGACACAATGGGACTCCCCAGGTGCCAATCTGGCACTAGGATTTGGCCAACGTTTATTTCTTGTTGATGGTGAGGACCGGGGAATTCTCGAGATCAAAGAAGTTGATTTCGATGATACCGGGAATCATCAAACGTCCTAAGGGAGGATTTTGGAAATGGCCTCATCCTCAATCCTGGATATTGAATCACTCTTACTCCCTATTTCCGAAGAGCACCCGTCAGGAACAGACGTGCGGTATACGATGCATGATTTGATTCGAGAGGCACGCCGAGAAGATGAGAATCTTCCCCAAGGGGACTGGAAGCCGAAGGGGCCGCCGAAAATGGCCGATTGGGGAAAGGTCATTGAATTAGCTGCAACAGTGCTATCTACCGAAAGTAAGGATCTTCAAGTCGCGGCCTGGCTCCTGGAGGCCCTAGTGAAACGAAATGGATTTGCCGGACTTCGTGACGGGTTGAGGTTGCTTCGAGAACTCCATACACGATTTTGGGACACCGTATATCCGGTCGTTGAAGGTGGAGATATGGAGTTTCGAGCGGCCCCAGTCGAATGGTTGAATGAAAAAGAGAAATCACCGTTCTTCCCAATTACGGTGAAGAAGATCCCCGTCCTGCACGCTCATGACGGTGTAGCCTATTCTTTTTTCCATTGGGAGGAGTCGCGAGCTGTAGAAAATCTGGGACGTCAGAGTCAACAGGCTAAGGAGGAGGCGGTTGCAGAAGGGAAGGTCACAAAAGAGCTGATGGACAAGGCCGAAGTGGCCACTCCCCTTTCGCATTGCATCACGTTATTTGAGGATGTCTGTCAATGCTGGGATGAAGCCCAGGCTTTCGATCAGGTATTAAAGGAAAAATTTGGTGAACAGAACTCCGACAGGCCAAGTTTGGAAAACTTGAAAGCCGAAATTGAAAGTTGCCGGCTATTTTTAGATGAAACCGTCCAAAGAAAAGGGGGGGCGGGGATGAGCAATATGGAGAGCAGGGCTTCTCAAAACATCGGTGCACAAATTGATACGGATACGGTCAATCGTGTCACTGCAGTTCAGGGTTCGGGGGGAATCGAACCGGTTGACCGACTGGATGCTCTTCGACGACTAGCCGCCGTGGCGGAATTTTTTAGAAAAACGGAGCCGCATAGCCCCGTCGCGTATTTGGTCCAGCGTGCCGCAAAATGGGGAGAGATGCCATTAGAGGAGTGGTTGAATGAGGTGATCAAAAGCGAGGATGTCCTTGGATCAGTTCGAGAAACATTAGGTCTCAAGGATGACAAACCGGAAGAGTAAATAATAAATGTTTGTTCAAACCAAGAAGAAGGGAGGAGTGTTATGGCAAAAGAAAGTACACAACATAAACTTGATCGAGTAAGGTCTCCACGGGTTCATATTACCTATGACGTCGAAACCGGTGGGGCTATCCAAATGAAAGAACTTCCCTTTGTCATGGGAGTGCTGTCCGATTTATCAGGTAAGCCAGACGACCCCCTGCCGAAGTTAAAAGACCGGAAATTTGTGGAAATTGACCGTGACAATTTTAATTCGGTCCTCAAGGGGATGAAACCTCGTCTGGTCTACAATGTTGACAATAAGCTCAAAAATGATGACTCCAAGATAGGTGTAGAATTACGTTTTGACTCCATGGATGACTTTGAACCCGAGCAGGTGATCAATCAGGTGGAGCCATTGAAGAAACTCTTGGATGTGCGAAGACAGCTGTTTGAATTACTGGGTAAAACGGATGGAAACGAACGGTTAAGCGAGCGATTACAAGATATTATTAGTAATACCGATAGCATACAACAGATTGCCAAAGATGCCGGCATTGAAGCCCAAAGCGGTGAGGGGGCAGAACCGGCAAAGGAGGGATGACTATGGCTAAAGAAGCCAAACCAGAACAAGCTGAATCCGCAGCGACAACGCAGCAAGAAAAAAGCTTGCTTGACCAGATTATCGATGACGGTCGGATTGGGAGAGACCAAGAACAACGAGATGCCTCCAAGCAGCAAATTGCCACGCTGATTGAGGAGGTTATGAAGGGAACGGTGACGGTCTCCAAGGATGTGGAGGCGACGATTAGCGCTCGGATTGCCGATATTGATGAGCTTCTAACTCGGCAGCTCAATGAGATCATGCATGCTCCGGAATTCCAGAAGTTGGAAGGTTCATGGAGGGGCCTCCACTATTTGGTTCAGCAGAGTGAAACCAGCACGATGTTAAAACTTCGGGTGTTGAACACATCGAAACAGGATTTGCTTAAAGATCTCCAAAAAGCTCCGGAATTTGACCAAAGTGCTCTGTTTAAAAAGGTCTACGAAGAGGAATATGGGACGTTTGGCGGAGCCCCTTTCGGAGCGTTGATTGGGGATTATGAATTTGGTCGTACTCCTCAAGACATGGAGTTGTTGGAGAAAATTTCCAATGTCGCGGCGGCAGCACATGCGCCATTCCTTGCAGCGGCCAGTCCCACCATGTTCAACCTGGACAGCTTTACAGAAGTTCCCAACCCTCGGGATATGGCCAAAATTTTTGAAAGTGTGGAATACACGAAGTGGAAGTCTTTTAGAGACTCCGAGGACTCGCGTTTTGTGGGACTGACTCTTCCCCACATTCTGATGCGATTGCCCTATGGACCAGAGACCGTTACTGTCGAAGCCTTCAATTTCAAGGAAGATGTCGACGGGAAAGATCACAAAAAGTACCTGTGGAGCAATGCTGCTTATGCCATGGGGGCACGCCTCACTAATGCCTTTGCGAAATACGGATGGTGTGCGGCCATTCGCGGAGTTGAGGGAGGAGGGCTCGTTGAAGGATTGCCAACTCATACTTTCAATACCGATGAGGGAGAAATCGCCCTCAAGTGTCCGACCGAGATTGCGATTACCGATCGGCGGGAAAAAGAACTGTCCGACTTAGGGTTTATTCCGCTGATTCATTGCAAAGGCACCGATTACGCAGCCTTCTTCGGCGCCCAATCAGCTCAAAAAGCGGTGAAATATGACACCGATGCGGCTAATGCCAATGCGCGGTTATCGACACAGTTACAATATCTGATGGCGACTTCACGGTTTGCGCATTATATGAAATCCATAATGCGGGACAAAATTGGAAGCTTCATGACCCGGAAGGACTGCGAGGACTATCTCACTCGTTGGATCAGTAACTACGTGGTGAGCACGGAGGACGCCGGGCAGGAAATCAAGGCCAAGTACCCATTGAAGGAAGCCAGAATTGATGTTTCGGAAATGCCAGGCAAACCAGGGGTGTATCGCGCTGTGGCCTTTCTCAAGCCACACTTCCAACTGGATGAATTGACCGTATCGCTCAGGCTGGTGGCTGAGCTACCTCCTCCGGCGAAGGGCTAACATCGAACATCGGTATTGGGCTTGGTATGGGCCTACCGAAAAATCGACTAGTCGGCCCTTCAAGTTCTGTAGTGAAAGGCGCGAGAAAACTCGATTATTCGAAAGGAAGAGTTCCCCTTCATGGTGACCCAGTCCAAGCAAGAAGGGGAAGGTGAAAGTTAGGGTTAGATCATTCAAAAATTAAAAATACCTTTTTAAATATTTCCACCCGTCCTCCTCGGGAAAGCGAAAAGAATTTTAGCCACCGAAAGCAATTATTGTTCGAATATTCAAAGAGTTTTGACTCATTTTTTCCAATATTCTAACCGCATCGTCGAATTTCCTCGATGCCAAAGTCTTTAGCATCACTTTTGCATTTAATATAGCGTATCCACGTAAAAAGGCGTGGGGAAAAGGATTTCTTGAAAATTATGATACCAGGAGGGGGGTTCGACATGGCAGAACAAGAATATGCATTTCTCAAACTAACGCCAGCCTTGAAAGGCAACGCCAGGTCCAAGGGGCATGAAGACGAAATTGTCGTCGAAAGCCTCTCGTTCGGACATAGCCAATCCGGGACCTGGGCGGAAAAGGATGAAGCATCAGCACGGGTTACGACCTTCTCTGACCTTACCTTCAGTAAAGACTTTGACACTTCAAGTCCGGCCTTGTACCAGGCCTGTGCGATGAAAAAGAAATTTGATGAGGCCGTCGTTACCCTGACGTCGGGTGACGTGGTGACCCTAAAAATGACCTTAAAAAAAGTCCTCATCACCAATGTCGGCGTCAACTACGGTGCTGGCCAAGACAATCCATCGGAAAATCTTTCGATAAGTTTCCGATGGGTCCAGTGGGAAAAGGGGTCAGAAAAAACTGGATTCGATCTTGATACCAATCAAAAAGTGTGAGCGAGAAAACATCGATCTCACAAACAGGAGGCATTGACCATGGCAAGGAAAGGTAGAAATCCACAGACAGGACATGAAGCTATTGAATCAGTTCAGGCGATGCGCCCCGGGCGCACCAGCCCTAAATCAGAACAAGAATATGCATTTCTCAAACTAACCCCGGCCCTCAAAGGAAACGCCAAGTCGAAGGGACACGAAGACGAAATTGTGGTCGATAGCCTCTCATTCGGGCACAGCCAATCGGGGACTTGGGCGGAAAAGGATGAAGCATCAGCACGGGTTACGACCTTCTCTGACCTTACCTTCAGTAAAGACTTTGACACTTCAAGTCCGGCCTTGTACCAGGCCTGTGCGATGAAAAAGAAATTTGATGAGGCCGTCGTTACCCTGACGTCGGGTGACGTGGTGACCTTAAAAATGACTTTGAAAAAAGTCCTCATCACAAATATAGAGACCGATTATGAGGCCGGAGAGGACAATCCCGAAGAATCGGTATCAATGAGTTTCCGTTGGGTTCAATGGGAAAAGGGCTCAGAAAAAACTGGATTCGATCTTGCCACCAATCAAAAGGTGTAAAACAGAACCCATTACCCTTGCCTCCGCTTAAAGTAAATAGGCTATTCACGCGGAGACGGGGCGAGCTTGACATGAGTTTCCTCAACCCAAGTGCCATCAACATTCCTACATGGAAAGAGATGATAATAAACCCATTCCATGACGTCGAGAAAAGATCCGTAAAAAAAAAGATAATGGCAGATTTTCCAAAAGGTGATCTCGAATATGTGCTTGCAAGAGTCCTCCTCCTAGTTTCAATATCTCATAGATTGCATTCTTCGCACGGTGCTAGAAACGACAAGTTGTCATATTTGGATTTAGACAGTTACTCTTCCTTGAGGGATATGGCACAGATGATTGCCCAAAGAGACTCATTCGCTTGACAATATTTTTCAAGAGGAAAACACAGACTTAGACACTAATTGATTTTTGGGGATCTATTGTTTGCAGGAGGGTACCTGACTGTTCGGGGTTGGTATTCCGTCAGAGACTGGGACAAGACCTTTTCCCCCCTGAAGAGTCATCACTAAAAAGTTTCACCATTTTTGCCTTTTATGCCAAATACCTTATGGCCTTGCTTGATCCGACATCCACGTTAGCTCCTTCCCTTTTGGATCGTTTACTCGACGACGACCCTCGAACCATCTCTCCGTTTTTTACCCTCACTGACCTTTTGACCCCCCCCGGATTGGCATTAAAATTTCGGCAAGCCGAAGATCCGGTGTCATCATATGTTCGGGAACAGCTCCATCCAGACATTATAAAAGGTGTTGATGATTTGGATGGGACAGGCCCGGTAATAGGTTTTCTTCAAGAAGGAATGGTGGCTGGCCTCAACAAAGTAATTGATGGGGAATGTCTCTACGATCCGGAACGGTTTCAATACATCACTCTGGCAGAGACGACGATTAGAATGATTGAGAAAACCCCCCAGGGCCGCAGCCTCATGTTCTTAAATCGATGGCTTTTGGAGGATGCCTACCCGCGATTATTACGGACTCGACGAATCCAAGAAGCCCCCCATACGCTGAGAGAGCTTAAACAATCAGTCTCTCGTGATATCGAAGCGTTGCTGAATACCAGGCGGGAACTGTTGGAAGAGCTTCCCCCGGCCTATAAGGAATTGAAAAGCTCGCTCCTCTGTTATGGGCTTCCTGATTTTACGGCAATGAATCTCATGAACCCCAGGGAACGGAAAAAAATGCAGCGAATCATTGAACAAACTGTTTCCACATTCGAACCAAGGTTGAACACCGTCAAGGTAACGGTTCTTGATCCAACCGGCTTGGACCAAGCCTTGCATTTCCGCATCGAGGCCCTGTTGCTCGTTGAGCCGGAACCGGAATCGGTTGCCTTTGATGCAATTTTGCAATCGAGTCCGGCTAAATACAACGTACACAGTGAATAGCCATGCAGGAAAGTCTTCTTAAATATTTTGAACGGGAACTCACCTTTTTTAGGAAAATGGGGCAGGAGTTTGCCCTCGAGTATCCCAAGGTCGCCGGACGACTGAGCCTTGAAGCGGGCAAATGCGAGGATCCTCATGTGGAGCGACTTATTCAGGCGTTTGCATTACTTGCTGCACGCATTCATCACAAGATCGATGATGAATACCCCGAAATTACCGATGCCCTCTTGTCGGTCTTATACCCGCACTATTTGGCACCTATTCCCTCCATGTCCATCGTCCAATTTGTTCCTGATCCGACGCAGGGTAAATTAACTTCTGGATTTACCATCGATCGGGGTACTCAATTGTATTCCCGTCCGGTAGGAGGGACGCAAAGTCGATTTCGCACCTGTTATTCAACCACCCTTTGGCCGATCGAAGTGACAGAGGCGAAATTCGAACCGCCTGACCGGGCCCCGCTCGGAGTCAAAGCAGCCTCCACGCTCCGTTTAGAACTCACATGTCATGGTGGATTAACCTTTGCCCAATTACCCATTGATCGACTTCGCTTTTACCTCCATGGGGAAACCCAAGTCGCTCATCGCGTCTATGAAATGTTGTTGAATAACAGACTCATGAACAACAAAGAGACCGGGGTCCGAGTGCAAGGGGGCCAAGGGAAAAGCGGGCATCAATCCGTCGAATTGTCTCCGGCCTGCTTGCAGCCGGTAGGGTTCAATGATGAAGAAGGACTGTTATCCTACCCGGCACATTCTCATAGGGGCTATCGCCTCCTTCAAGAATATTTTTCGTTCCCCCAGAAATTTCTCTTCTTTGACCTTTGTGAACTTGATCGCGTGGCCAAGGCAGGGTTTAGTGAAAAAATCGAAGTACTGATCTTTCTTGATCGAACCCCTTCCCCTGAGCACGCCATTGATGCGGGGCTGTTTCGTCTTGGGTGTACTCCCATCATCAATCTGTTTGGAATGGTGGGAGAACCCATTCGGGTGGACCAGACCCAATTTGAATACCGAGTCATTCCTGATGTTCGTCGACAGATGGCCATGGAGGTCTACTCGATTGATTCTGTCACCTGTGTTTCACCACATCGTGAAACCCCGCAAAGAGTTATGCCTTTTTACTCCCTCAAGCATTTGGGAAACCAGGAGGCGAGTGAAGTGTATTGGTATGCAAAAAGAACTGCCTCCGAAAAAAGAGGTGATGAGGGAAGCGAAGTCTATCTTTCCCTCGTTGATCTGAAGTTTAATCCAAGACTACCGGCCTCGGATACGCTCTCTCTCCATCTGACGTGTACTAATCGGGATCTGCCTGGAAAATTACCTCCCATGAGCGAAGAGGGTGGTGGATACTTTGAGTTAGAAGGCGCTGCGCCACTGTCTCGAATCCGGTATCTGGTGAAGCCAACCAAAACTTTGCGACCTGTCTTAGGGGGAGCCAATCAATGGCGGCTGATTTCCCATTTATCATTGAATTATCTATCCCTCGGCCAGGAAGGACCCGATTCGCTCCAAGAAATTTTAAAACTCTATGATTTTGAAGGGTCTGCTGCCATCAGGCAGCAGATTGCCGGGATTACGAATGTCACCAACCGACGTGTAGTCCGTCGACCCTCCTCGATGGACTGGAATGGGTTTTGCCGCGGACTCGAAGTCAGCGTAGAATTCGATGAAGACAAATTCATCGGCAGTAGTGTCTTTCTTTTTGCCTCGGTTCTTGAACGGTTTTTAGGGCTTTATACTTCGGTGAATTCATTCGTTGAGCTCGTTGCCAAAACTATTCAAAGAGGGGAAACATTGCGACGATGGCCCCCGAGAGCCGGCGACCAGATCCTCCTTTAGAGGAAGTCTTCTTCACAGAAGGATACCGGTTTAACTTCTTCCAAGCCATTCGAGTGTTGGAATGGTTATATCCGGATCGCGACCCTGTGGGGCGGGGAGTTACCCCAGACAAAGAAGTCGCACGTTTCCGTTCCTTTCCCTCTCTGGGTTTCCCACCAAGCCCCATTTATGAGATCAGACCCGGTGAAGGGCCGGATGAACCGGTTCATATGACAGTGGCCTTTATGGGGCTTACCGGCCCTCAAGGTGTCCTGCCTCGACACTACACCGAAATGGTGATGGACCGACTGAAGGAGAACGATCGGACCCTATTAGTATTTTTCGACCTTTTTACTCATCGATTTGTTTCTCTCTTCTATCGGGCATGGGAAAAGTATTACCTCCCGAACTTGTTTGAACAGGCAGTCGGCAGAAACAAAGGAAAGGATCCGGTGTCGGAATCCTTATTCGCTCTTTTGGGTCTGGGAACCGATAGCCTAAGGGAAAATCTAGATTTCAAGGCCTCATCCCTGCTGGAATATGTTGGCCTCCTAAGCCAACAGCCCCGCTCCGCCGTTTCCCTGCAACAAATATTACAACATTACTTCGAACTGCCGGTAAAAGTTATACAGTTCATTGGCGAGTGGCTGACTCTCTCAGAGGGGGATCATACCCGCCTCTCAACAAAAGACGACAACAATGTCTTGGGAGCCACAACTGTGGCTGGTACCCGAGTGTGGGACCAGCAAGCCCGGATTCAAATCCAGTTAGGTCCACTCAATTTGATCAGCTTCACGAGAATGTTGCCTTCCGGAGAAACCTATTCCGCTTTGGTGCAATTAACCCGCTTTTATATAGGACAAGAGTTGAATTTTGACGTTCGACCGATTTTAAAAGCTGAAGAAGTGCCATTTTGTCAATTGAAAGATGACGGAGAATGCCCTCCCCGTTTAGGATGGACGACGTGGCTCAAGTGCGAAGAATTTACCCGAGATGCCCGTGATGTGGTGTTTGTGGGTGAAGTGGGATGGGAAGCAGCCGACTCCAGAAGGTTAGCGGTGGCCTGAGGTGTTGAGAAAATTATTTTGGCCTTATTCAGAATGGTGACGTGATGAACGTAAGTCTGAAGGCCCTTATGGGGAGATTGAATGAGACGTGTCGAACGGCCTTGGAGGGGGCCCTGGGCCTTTGCCTCACCCGGACCCATTATGAGGTCGATTTCGAACATCTGTTTATCAAGTTGTTAGGACGGTCCGATACGGACATCGACTGCATTTTGCGCCGATTTGAAATTAATGGATCTAGACTGAGTAGGGATCTCACCCAATCACTAGATCAATTAAAAACTGGAAATTCCCGAAATCCTGCCTTTTCTTCCCAACTGGTAAAAATGATCCAAGGAGGGTGGATGTTTGGATCACTCGAAATGAGATCGGCACAAATTCGATCTGGCCATTTGCTATTGGGCCTGTTGAGTGATGATAGCTTAGCCCAGGTGGCTCAGAATATTTCTAAAGAATTTTCCAGTATCTCCGTTGAAACCCTCATGAAAAATTTTCAGGTCATCACCGCTGAATCAAGGGAAGAAAAAGCCGCCGTTGGCCTGAGCGAACAACCCGTTGGAGAAACGACCGGTCCGTCTGTGGGCGGGAAAACCCAGGCTCTTGATCAGTTCACGGTAGATCTCACAGCTCAAGCACGGGCCGGAAAAATTGATCCGGTGTTGGGCCGCGACTTTGAAATCCGTCAGGTTGTCGATATTTTGACCAGGCGCCGACAAAACAACCCCATTCTGACTGGCGAAGCCGGGGTCGGAAAGACTGCCGTAGTCGAAGGGTTTGCGCTGAGGATTGCCCAGGAAGACGTGCCGGATTCATTGAAACACGTGGCACTGCGGACCCTGGACCTGGGATTACTCCAAGCTGGTGCCGGGGTCAAAGGTGAATTTGAAAACCGGTTAAAATCCGTCATTGAAGAAGTGAAAGGTTCCCCCCAACCAATTATCTTATTTATCGATGAAGCGCATACGATGATTGGAGCTGGTGGGCAGGCTGGGCAGAGTGATGCCGCAAATTTGCTAAAACCGGCTCTCGCGCGGGGGGAGCTGCGCACGATTGCTGCCACGACATGGGCTGAATATAAAAAGTATTTCGAAAAGGATCCTGCGCTCACGAGGCGGTTTCAAGTTGTGAAAGTCGATGAACCCGAAGAAGACAAAGCCATCGTCATGATGCGGGCGCTCACGGAGACTTTGGAAAACCACCATAAGGTTCGAATCCTGGATGAAGCCGTGGAAAATGCTGTCAAACTCTCACACCGCTATATTACGGGTCGTCAGCTGCCGGATAAGTGCGTGAGCGTATTAGACACGGCTTGCGCCAGAGTTTACATTGGGCAGGCGGCGGTACCGGCACCGGTAGAAGACGCCCAACGATGCATCAATCAATTGGAAGTTGAAATTCGCGTTCTCGAACGGGAAGCGGTGACGGGAGCCGATCATCAAGAACGCATTGAAGCCCTAAAAACGTCCAAGACGAAAGAGGAAGACCGATTGGCCCAACTTAACACGCAATGGGAACAAGAAAAAGCCCTCATCGAGAAGATAGGGGAAATTCGGAAAAAACTTGAAGAAGAAGCGGGAGGAGGAAGTAAAAAGAACGAAACTCCTCCCTCCGAGACTACTTCTATAAATGTCGAGTCCTTGCGTTCGGAACTGAAAAAACTTAATAAAGATTTAGATTCCATTCAAGGTGAAATGCCCCTCATGCAAGCCTGTGTCACATCACAGACCGTGGGGGAGGTCATTTCAGGGTGGACCGGAATTCCTGTCGGCAAAATGCTCACTGACGAGATCAAAACGGTGTTGTCCCTCAAGGAAAAATTGGAACAACGTGTCATTGGACAGTCCCATGGGTTGGAAACGCTCGCTCAACGAATTCGAACGGCACGGGCCAATCTGACGGACCCACGCCGTCCCATAGGGGTTTTTCTCCTCGTAGGACCAAGTGGAGTTGGAAAAACCGAAACGGCATTAGCGTTGGCGGATACCCTCTACGGGGGAGAACGGAACCTTATCACGATTAACATGAGCGAGTACCAAGAAGCTCATACCGTCTCGTCCCTCAAAGGATCCCCTCCGGGTTACGTGGGATATGGAGAAGGCGGGGTCTTGACGGAAGCGGTTAGACGCAAGCCCTACTCCGTTGTCTTGCTCGATGAAGTGGAAAAGGCCCATCCCGATGTCATGGAGTTGTTTTATCAGGTCTTCGATAAAGGACTGCTCGAGGATGGCGAAGGGCGCGAGATTGATTTTAAGAATACTGTGATTTTGCTCACCTCAAACACCGGGACCGACACCATCATGAAATTGTGCGCCGATCCGGAGACACGGCCGGAACCAGAGGGACTGGTAGAAGCCATACGCCCTGAGTTGCTCAAAGTGTTTAAACCTGCCCTCTTAGGTCGAATGGTCGTGGTTCCCTACTATCCCATTTCTGACGAAATCATGCAAAAAATTATCAAATTGCAACTTGGTCGAATTCAGATACGGTTAGCCGAAAACCATGGCGCCGAATTTATCTATGATGAGGCCGTGATCAATGAAATTGCCGGCCGATGCAAAGAAGTTGAAAGCGGTGCCCGGAATGTGGACCACATCCTTACTCGGACTTTGCTTCCGGAGATGTCCGGGGAATTTTTGTCCCGGATGGGCTCAGGTGACCAGGTTTCCCGAGTGCGTGTGTCCGTAGAGGCGGGGGGGTTCCAGTACGAAATTACATGAACCCTCCCGTTTCCCTGGGAGCCTGTCCGAGATTAGCGATCGTTGCGAGGATGTGCTCCTAGGGAGAGGGGAGACTGGTGTGAAGGAGAATTCAAGAATTCAGAATGGTGTTTAAAAACTAAACTGATGAAGGGAGGTAGATAATAGGGGGAATATGATCGGGAACATACTAAATCATTAAAAATCAAAGCCCTTTTTTCGTGTATCAACAGTAAACCGGTTGCCCCATCCCTAAATTCCTACCTGGCATCCCCCTTGCTTTAACCTAAATAGAAATCGTCGGAAACCCAACTGTCTGCCCCGAGTCCTCCGACTGTATTTTATCCACCGCTTCAAAATTCTAACTTGAGGCAAGAAGGTCATGCCAATTACACAAGCCAATCGGATCATAAAAATCGACACGCCACTGGGTGAAAATGTCCTCCTTCTTCGGGGATTGACAGGTCAGGAGGGAATTTCTCAACTTCCTCGATTCGAATTGGATCTGATGACGGAAGGACCGTCCATCGATTTCAAAAGTATCATAGGACAACGGGTCACGATCAAGGTCCAATTAAGTGACAGTACGGAACGATTTTTTAATGGGTTTATTTCACGATTTGCCCAGACTGGGAGTGAAACCGGACTCATTTATTATCGGGCCGAGATGGTTCCGTGGCTCTGGTTCCTCACCCGTACCGCCGATTGCCGCATGTTTCAAAATAAAACGATTCCAGACATCATTGAGCAAATTTTCAAGGATCTCGGATTTTCGGACTATAGGCTAGACCTCCAGGGGATCTATCAACCCTTGGAATTTTGTATTCAATACCGAGAGACTGATTACAATTTCGTCGCACGCCTCATGGAACAGACCGGCATCTTTTATTTCTTGGAGCATGAAGAAAATAAGCATACTCTCGTTCTGGCTGACGCACCCACCGCCCATCTTATCCTCCCGACCCAACCCCAGGTGAAATGGGACCCAGATGGGAATGGGTTGGATGAAGAAGATGTGATTACCAGCTTGGAATTCGAAAAGGAATTACGGCCGGGCAAATTTTGTCATACGGATTATAATTTCAAAACTCCCAGCACGAGCCTGAAGGCCGAGGAGGCCAGTGTCATTAATATTGGAGATAACGGAAAGTACGAAATCTACGACTTTCCTGGGGAATACCTCAAGAAAGCCGATGGGTCGACCCTAGCCAAAATTAGAATGCAGGAAGAAGAAGCTCAGCATTACCTCATTAGTGGCAGCAGTAACTGTCGAGCCTTTACGTCGGGGTACAAATTCGACCTACTCGATTTTAAACCGGAGGCGTTCAACGAAACTTATCTCCTCACGGACGTTCAACATGTCGCTTCAATTGGAGAGACTTTTACAAGGGAGGTCGCCACTGCCAAAGAAGAAAGTTATTCCAACACGTTTACCTGTATTCCATACTCAGTTCCCTTCCGGCCACCGCAAGTGACGCCGAAACCTGTTGTGCAAGGCCCCCAAACAGCAGTCGTTGTCGGACCCGCTGGTGAAGAAATCTGGTGTGATGAGTTCGGGCGTGTCAAAGTGCAATTTCACTGGGATCGTGAAGGCCAAAAAGATGAAAACAGCTCGATGTGGATTCGGGTGTCCCAACTCTGGGCGGGCAAAAGCTGGGGAGCCATGTTTATCCCAAGAATTGGGCAGGAGGTCATTGTGGAGTTCCTAGAAGGGGACCCCGATCGACCGATAATCACCGGCCGGGTGTATAACGCCGAACAGACCGCGCCCTATCCCTTACCGGCGGAACAAACCAAAAGCACCATCAAATCGGACAGCTCCAAGGGAGGTGGCAACTCCAATGAACTTCGATTTGAAGACAAAGCTGGATCGGAAGAAGTGTATCTGCACGGGGCAAAAGACTGGACCATTGCGATCGACAACGATAAGAACCAAACAGTAGGCCACGATGAAACCCAAAGCATTGGGAATGACCGCACTCGATCCGTCGGAAATAATGAAACCATCACGATTACCACCAATCGAAACAAAAGCGTGGGAGTGGATCAAAGTGAGACGGTGGGAGCCAATAAATCTATCCAAGTCGGGGCCAACCACACTGAGACCATCGGGGCCAATATGACCCAGACAGTCACTATTGCGAAGGCCGAAACGATTGGGGCCGCCAAAGCCCTAACAATTGGAGCGGGCTACCAGGTCACCGTAGCTGGAGCAATGAATGAATCCATTGGTGGTTTGAAAGCCGAAGAAATAGGCGGGCTCAAGTCTGTCAATGTGGGAGCCGCAAGTAGCGAAAATGTCGCAGGGAACAAATCCGTCGATGCTGGGGGAAGCATTTCCGAAAGCGCAGGGAAAAACGTGAGTGTCAACGCCGGAGACAATATTTCCGAGAAGGCAGGGAAGGATGTGAGCATTTCCGCAGGAAAAAATATGACCCTGACCGCAGCCGACCAAATCACCATTAAAACCGGCAGTGCATCCATTGTCATGAAAAAAAATGGCGACATTACGATCAATGGAAAGAAAATCCAAGTCAAAGCATCCGGCGACATTATCATGAAAGGCAAGAAAATCCTGGAGAACTAACATGGCAAAACACACAAAAGAAACCACCATTGAATTGGTTACTGAAGATCCAACCTCCCCTCCCCTTTCGGACGAAAGTCGAATGGAAGAACGGTTGGATTCTTATCTGTCCCTCTCCAAAGTCCTAACCGGAGAAGGGTCAGTCGAAGTGAACAATAACGGCAGGGCAAGCAGCACATCCCCCTCTCTCTCAAAGGGAGAGAGTTGGGGTGAGGGTATTATCGCCCAAAATATGAACGGAGTTTCCGTGGGCACGCTGATTAGTATAGACCAATCCGGGACACCATATGTTGAGTTTCAAGGGAATCCTTCGACCGAACCGATTCCCGCTCGCACAACAACAAACTTGGAAAGATTTCCATCTGACAAAGAAGTTGTTCTGATGTTTGAACACGGTGATCTCAGAAAACCCATCATCCTTGGGGCTCTTTACTCTTCGGACAACAAACCACCTGGGAGAAGTAAGAATGCTAAGTCAGAGGAAAACCGGCCAACGGATATTGAAATCGATTGCGAACGGCTCACCTTTACAGGGAAAAAAGAAATTGTCCTCAAATGTGGAAAGGCCAGCATTACGTTAACCAAAGCTGGAAAGATCCTAATCCGAGGGGCCTATCTGCTCAGCCGGTCTTCCGGTGTCAATCGTGTGAAGGGGGGGTCCGTCCAAATCAATTAACCTCGAATAATTATGGAACTTCTCAACGCCACAAAAATGCAGGCAGGCTACACGATGGGTTTGAAGCCCGACGGCAGGGAACTATTAGTCGTGGTTGTTAAGGGAACGTTTTTGATTCCAAAAGTCGGGGATGAGGCAACATTAGCGGAAAAGCAAGTACCACTTATTATGGCGGACGAATTTACAGGAGAGCCAGGCTTTTCAGCCCCGGTATACGAAGCCGATTTCTCCCCCTTTAAGCCAAAGTGTGACGTACTCCTCAATGGAAGCGCTTATGCACCTGGAGGTATACCAACCCGACGAGTAGAAGTCTCAGTACAAGTGGGATCTTGGGAAAAGGCCTTCAGAGTAGTGGGCAATCGAGTATGGAAAAAAGGATGGTTCTCAACTCGGGCGAGTTGGCCGCAACCTTTTACCAAGATGCCCATTTCCTACGACCACGCCTTTGGAGGTTCAGACAAATCACATGAGAAAGAGTCCAAGCACCAAGCTTATATGCCTAACCCCATAGGGGTAGGATTTCATTCCAACCTCGCTGAAAAAGCCGTTAACGGCAAGCCATTACCAAATACGGAAGAACTGAACAAATCAGTAAGAAAGCCAAAAGGGAAATATAGGCCTATGGCGTTTGGCCCCACGGGGCGAGGGTGGGATCCCCGCTATAAACTTGGGGGAACCTACGATCAAAATTGGATAGATAATGTTTTTCCGTTTCTACCCACGGACTTTCAAGAAGAATATTACCAAGCCGCTTCTGTAGATCAACGAATCCCTTATCTCAAAGGAAGGGAAAAAGTAATTCTGTCTAATCTGACATCCGCGGGAAGAACCCAATTTAATATCCCAACTATTTCCATGCCAGTGGTCTTCTTTTTGAAAAATGGGGATAAACAGGAATCCAAACCCGTAATCGATACCTTAATTATCGAACCTGACCTCCAACGCTTTAGTCTGACCTGGCGATGTCATTTGCCCCTTAAAAAAAACATGTTCGAAGTTGTCCAAATAGTGGCAGGGAAAATGCCTAAGGCCTGGTACCGCGCGAGGGAACTGGGCAAGACCTACTATCGATCGTTGGGGGAACTCGTAGCAGTCAAACAGTCTGGACCGGAAGAAGACGAAGAAGAAGGATAGACGCATGAAACCTCTCTCCATTTTATCTTCAGGTATGGTAACCGGATTAGGATTGAATTCTCAGGCCACGTGTGCCGCCATACGATGCGGGATCAACACCGCGGAAGAAACCCGATTCATAGATGACGGGGGGGAATGGATCATGGGCGTGCATGTGCCGCTCGCACAGCCATGGCGCGGACGAGCAAAATTGGTGCAAATGGTGGCGCCGGCCATTCAAGAATGCCTAGCCCCTTTTCCGGAGCTTCCCACAGAACAAATTCCCCTTCTTCTGTGTGTGGCCGAGGTCGACCGCCCTGGGCGCTTAAAGGGTTTGGATGAAACCCTGCTCACAGAAATCCAAGTCGAAATGGGTAAACCATTTCACCCGGCTTCCTCTTTTATCTCGAAAGGTAAAATCGGCGGAATCGTGGCATTGCAGCAAGCGAACCAATTGATCAATGACAAGCAATGTTTGGCCTGCCTCATTGCGGGTGTCGACACGTTACTAATCGCAGAGACCCTGAAAACCTATGAAGCACAAAACCGTCTGCTCACTAGCAAAAATTCGGATGGGTTTATTCCAGGCGAAGCAGGGACAGCCGTCTTAGTGGCAAGGGGTGGGGAAACACCTGAGTCAACCGTACATTGTTTGGGACTAGGTTTTGGTTACGAGGCCGCACATGTGAATGCTGAAGAACCACTTAGAGCTGATGGGTTAGTGGCCGCCATTCGTGCAGCTTTAAGCAATGCCAAATTGGACATGGGGCACACCGATTATCGTATCACAGATCTCAGTGGGGAGCAGTATTACTTCAAGGAAGCCGCCCTCGCTTTAGCTCGTGTTCTTCGGACGCGTAAGGAAGAATACGATATTTGGCATCCTGCCGATTGTATTGGTGAAGTTGGTTCGGCCATGGGCCCGGCTATGTTGGGGGTGGTGTTAAGCGCCGCCCGGAAGGGATATGACCCCGGAAAAATCGCACTCGGACATATGGGAAACGCTGACGGTTCACGAGCTACCATGATTCTGAAGTCCCATCACAAAGGAAATGCCTGATGGCTAACGACGTATTTGCCAACGGTCGAGAAATTTCCTGTAAAGCCGCGGACGGAAAAACCATCTGTGCGTTTCCTGACGTCTGTTTTTCCCCTCCCGAAAATCCTGCGACACCTCCCGGCGTGCCCGTTCCTTATCCGAATACAGGGTTTGCCAAGGACACCACCTCTGGTAGCAAAACCGTGAAAATTTCTAAAAAGGAGGTGATGTTAAAAAATAAATCCTATTTCAAAACCAGCGTAGGTGATGAGGCTGGATGCGCCGCAAAAAAGGGCGTTATAACGAGTAAAAACAAGGGAAAAGTTTACTTTAAGGCCTGGTCGATGGACGTAAAGTTTGAGGGGGAAAATGTTGATCGGCATTTAGATTTGACAACTAATAATCACGCGTCGGATCCAGGGGACACACCACCCTGGCCTTATACGGATAGTCAAGCATTGGCACCGGGTGGAGCCTGCCACAAGGAAAACGAGGAAATACAAAAGCATTGCGACCCTGAAAAGGACTGGAAAAAGAACTGTCCAACACCACCCAAGCATCCAGGCCGAAAGCCCAAAGGTGCGGCTGCAATAGATACATACAAGGCTGATTATGCTCAATACATATCTGAATTTGATGGCTTTGCTGAGAAGTGCAAGTCCAATAAGTGTATAAACGCACGAAAATGTATGCTGGTACCCTATAAGCCATCAAGTGGTTGCTGCCCTGGACAAACAGGTGATCATCTTATAGATGCAGCATCATTCCTAGAGCCCGGCAAACAGAGCCGAAACAAGAGGAAGCGCATACCGGGATGGAAGAATTATGACGTGAACGCTGCCCCCTGTGTTTGTGCCGAGGGTCCAAACCAAACAACAGCCACTCATGGACAGTTGCATGTCCGGCGAGGCGTGTCAGCTCTTCATCAAGGAGGCGCTAAAAAACAATGGTCCCGGCAAGCCGCAGCCAAAACTGGGGCAAAAGCTCTTGCAAAAACTTTTCCGTCTTCTGGATGTTCCGAAGCTTGCACCGAAGCGCAACTAAATCAGTATCATGACAAGGCAAAAAGCTCCGACCCCGAACAGCCCCTTAAAGCCAACGCTAGCATGACTGCTGATGAAGGTGCACGGTCGGCAGCACGTGTGGACATGGGGGTTCCTAGTACATCACCAATGGGTGGCAGGTAACAATACGTTACACAGATGATTGAATTGGGGGAATAAAGTAGTATGAAAATAGAAGGAATCGATCAATACTTCACTGGACTAAGCATCTCAAGCGGCGCTGTTCGATATAGGGACTTAGCCTATCTGCTGGTAACTAAGGATGAATTGGCTGAAGAACGGGTTCCACACACCCGAATTTACGAGTTCGATAGCGAACGATTGGGTTCACTTGATCTGTTGTGGACCGCATGTTCAGCATCGATTTGCCAAGCTCCGGACGAAAGATTCATTGCTATAAGTGAACAGGGTTACGTGCAGGTAAGCGGAGGAGGTCAGATTAATGAGGAAGCACAGATTACTGATGGATCTAATTCTCCCACAACTCGTGGACCATTACGGGAGGTGCGGGGAATTGCCGGGGGGCGCGCCTACGCAGTTGGGACATGTCGGCAAGCTTACCGCCGCGATGCTCCAAACAATTGGGTGCGGATCGACCAAACGGCGCAAACTCCCGTGCCTGATATTACTGATACTAGCTTTGAATCCATTGATGGTTACAGTGAAACCGATGTCTATGCAGTCGGCTGGGAGGGCGAAATTTGGCACTATGACGGCAACATCTGGAGGCAGATTGTAAGTCCAACAAATCTTGCTCTTTACAAAGTGAGATGTGGTGGGGATGGAAATGTGTACGCTTGCGGACAAGTGGGTACCCTTTTGCGAGGCCGGGGGGACGAATGGGAATTCATTGAGCACGGCGCTACTGAGGAGGATTTGTGGGGCTTAGAATGGTTTAATAACCGTCTGTACGTTTCTAGTCTTCATTTTGTTTACGAGCTGGAAGGTAATGCTTTGACCACGGTTGATATGGGTGATGAACCCCCACCGTCAACCTGTTACCATCTCAGCGCAGCCGATGGGATTATGTGGTCAATTGGTGCCAAGGATGTCATGGAATTTGATGGCCGAATTTGGTCTCGTGTCGTGTAAAAATAGGAATAGATAAAAATACCTATGGTTCTTGACATTATCCTGACACAACATGGGGAGGAAGCAGCCTTTCTGTGGTTATTGCGTGAAGGGGCGGTTAAGGCCCCGCATTACACCCTGAAAGATTTAGAGAAGCATGATACTCGGATTGAAGCTCATCTCGATGGCTTGCGGATTGCGGGAGATCCGGGATGGGAGATTTGTAAGGAGGCTCTGAGCCAGGAAGAGTCAGGCGAAGTATTTGCTGCGTCAGTTTTAGCATTTGAATGTGGTGCACAAGGACGGATTAGCGCTGTATTGGAGGCCGCCACAACTTCTTATGAACTCTCTCGGGGTGTGGTATCCGCTTTAGGCTGGTTACCATTTGAGCAAGGCTCTGCACACATCCAAAACCTCTTATCTTCCGAATCGCCCATTCTTCAACGGATTGGCATTGCGGCATGTTCGATACATCGGGAAGACCCGGGCCAACCTTTGACCGTCGCCCTTGGTCATGAGGACATGGCTTTGCGAGCCCGAGCCCTCAAAGCCGTTGGAGAGTTAGGCAGAATTGATCTCAAGAAGTCCGTGACTACAAATTTGAACAGCGAAGACGTACCGTGCCGGTTCTGGGCGGCCTGGTCAGCAGCGATCCTCGGAGAGGAGTCTGCTATTCCGATCTTGCGTGACCTGGGAGTGAGTGGGGGATCATTGGCAGAACAAGCCAATGCACTCGCTTTACGCCGCATGGCTCTTGACGAGGCTCATGCCTGGCAACGTGAGTTGGCGAGCCGGACAGAATTTCATCGACTAGCTGTACAAGGTGTTGGCGTGATCGGCGATCCGATTTCAATGCCGTGGTTGATTGAACAAATGGCTATACCCGAAGTTGCCCGAGTGGCAGGTGAATCGTTCAGCATGATCACGGGTATTGACCTGGCGTATGACGATTTAGATGGAGAATGGCCTGAAGGATTTGAGACGGGGCCGACGGAGGAGCCTGAAGACGAAAATGTCGAGATGGATGCCGACGAGGATTTGCCATGGCCCAATCAGGAGTTAAATCAAAAATGGTGGAGCAACAATAAACTTCAGTTTCGAAACGGTACCCGCTATCTGTGCGGACAACCAATGACCATCGAATCGCTAAACTATGTTCTCTTAACCGGGTATCAACGTCAGCGAATAGCTGCGGCCATCGAACTGTCCATGCGCCAGCCTGGGCAACCCCTCTTCGAAACCCGCGCGCCGGGTTTCTGGCAGAAACAACTTTTGGGGTGACATGGCAAGCAGGGTATGGCAGCCACCTGGTCTGCCGGAAGTACATAAAATAAATGGGGCTTTGGCAAGATTAGGGAGGATAGTCATTAATGCCTTAAGGTCTCGAAGATATTTATGATGCCATCAACCTTTTAAATAAAGTCCAGCTAGTCATGGTCACATGCATTTAGCAATAAGTCCGAGTGAGATTGGCGTCAGGTACCAGACAATTGCCAAACATGCGATCGATTTACTTCGGTGGAAATATTTATCAGGATGAAATTGGATTCAAGGATCTCGGTCATATTGATTCTACCAACCGGCAGGTTGATGGGGATATGTATTAGAGAACATAAACTGAGAGAGGATTAAAAATGGCAGGCTCTCGCATACCAGGCCCAATTGGCGCACAAGCCGGAATCGGACATGATCTTCGCCCCACCAAATATGTTGGAGCTCCACATGCATCATTTTGTCAAGCCGGGCCAATACGCGAGGGAGGTTTGACGCCGGAAGAAGAGGAATTGGCGCTCGACGTTGCCCAGATCGTTTTGGACATTGTGGGCATTTTTGAGCCGACACCGTTTGCTGACGGAACGAATGCGCTCATTTCGATTGGCCGCGGCGACTGGCTTGGGGCGACCTTGAGTGGGATCAGCATCATTCCATATATCGGCGACTTGGCAAAATTTGGAAAGCTACCCCGCTATTCGCAGAAGCTGTATGATGCGATTCGACTCGCAAGAAACCATGCAGAGTTTGCGAAGCTGGTGAGGCCAGCACTCGAAAACCTGAAAAAAGTCGTTGATTCGATTCCCACAGACATTTCACCAGAGTTGACGAAGATGGTCAACAAGATTAAGCGGCCCTTAGACAGTTACCTGGGATTGGCGAAAGTTGCTCGCCGTTTATCTCTTACCGAACGCCTCGTAATTGCACGGCTCGGAAGCCTTCAAAACGTCGGGGATTTGGTTTGGCGAAACATCGAGACTGCAAGAAACTACTTCATCTACCATTGGGTACCTGAGAAAAAGATGATAGAGGCCCTCAAGGGCATGGATGTGCACAATACCATCGAGATCGGCGGTATCAAGAAAGGCGATGTAATCCGACAAGCGATGCAAAATCCAGATGAGCCCGGTGAATGGTTCCTTAAGGCAGGGAGTGGAGTTGGCGAGGAAAGTATGGCTATCGCGCACGGCAACCGAGTGGTCAAGGATTTTGAAGTATTGGAGTCACAGTCTGTCTTAATATCGAAGGCTTACGACATTGATGACGCCTTCACTGTGGGTGGCCATAAAGAGTTTGTCAAGAAAAAGATAGACGGTAAACGACAATGGGTTGAAAGACCGCAAGCCGGTAAAGGAGGTTTAACGATAAGAAAAGCCCAGACGGAATTGGTTTACGATCCCCAAACGTCCCAAATCAAGGTCAAAGCGGTCAGGGACAAAAAGACTAAAAAGTTCGTAGTGTCGACAGCAGTAACTGCACGTGGCGGAGGAACCCAGTATTACTTGCCAAAGTCGGCGCAAACAAGGGACGGGCGCCTGCTCCTAAAAGTAACCACGAGGGCTGGCAAGCATGGCGCGAAGCCCAAGGGTGAAGAATAAACATTAAAATAGGGTCGCTCCTTGACATGCTAACACAACCATCTAATCTCTTTGATTTCCTGCCCGATTCCGAGATCGATGCGTATGGTCCGGTTGGTCATGGTTTTTATTCATATTCAAGCGCACTCTAGGCTAATACTGCCCGTGCACTTCTTGGTGGTTTTTATCGTCTACCAGATAGGGCACGATGTCGTAGGCGAAACCCCCGCCTCTCTGTTCCCCCTACATATCAAATTGTCCATCGTGGTCCGCATCAGCCCAGTAGAACAAAGGGAACTCTTTCGTCAATCATTAGGCCAAGTAGACTTTCTCGTGAGGAGTTTAAGCTCTGAACGGAGGGAGCAGGCGCGCAAGAAATTCCCACCCTTTTCCTGATTTCGCACTTATACCCGCCGATTATCCAGTCCCAGTTTTCCCCTGGTCCCAATTGCGAGCAGACCGCCTCAAGTGAGGAATTGTATATATAAGAAAGGAGACTTTCTTATTTTTACAAACTTCTTAGAGGAAAATTCCTTGTCGTCAAGGAGGTGGGTTGGAGCGTGCGATTGGCAGGGGGATAGGAGGGGTGGATTATACCCGGATCAGTCGAAAGCGTGGAGAGCTGAGGCGAGCGGTGCAAGAGAATGAAGAGGCCAAAACACTTTTCCAAAAAGAGGAGGCTGCCTTACTGACTCACGAGTAAAGAATTGACCCTATGATCCCATTGCCCTGGATATAGCCCCACATTTCACAACCCCTGATTCCCATTCTCCCAGGCGGCAATAACTGTAGACTTCCGTCCCTTAGTTTCGAGAAGCCCTCAACAGGGAATTTCATTTCAAAGTTTTAAAATGATTTAAAAGCCTTAACGTTATTTACAAGTTTCAAACACTTTCACCTCAACGATTTTCAAAAAGAATATTCTCGTTTTCATGAATGAAATTATATAGTTAGAGCTGAGCATTTCTCATGAGGTTTGTTGGCTATGGCTTGGTATGAGGCTTGCTATTACTAAGATGTTATGAACCGGAGCAAACCTAACACAATCATTCAGGAACCAAGGAGGAAGTCATCATGAACACCAATATTCACCAAATTAATGTTCCATTCAAAAATTCCATGGGAACAGTCTCGAGTCTGATCGGAGCCTTGTTCTTGAGTGCGGGGTGTGTGAGGAGTCAGCACATGCTCGTAGCGCTATTGGGTGGAATCCTACTGCTGGGAGTCTCACCAGCCTTCGCCGAGGGACCAGAACTTTCAGACCAGGAGGTGCTTCAGGCTTGGGGCCAGTCTCAGATGGAGGTGCAACCAAATTCCCAACCGTCCACACGGAAGCGAACACAGGGACCCCAATTGCTCACGGAAGAGGAACTCGACCGGGTGAACGCCGGAGGGTTTGCTGATTATACCTCCGTGCGAAATAGTACCATTTTTATGCGGCCTTTGGGGTTGGCACCGGCCAAAATTGACGAACCCGGCCCAATGATGCCAATGAAGCCAAAGCCTATGCCTACTACATGACAGGGCGTCAATTACACGCGATGGGGCTACTCACTGGGACGCCCCTTCGCGCTTCTCCTCATAGAAATCCGCTCTTTATCCAATCAATCAAAAAATTTTCTCTTTATTCGTCCCCTCCGACCGTCCCCTCCCCACACTTAACATTTCAGGACTTTTGCGTCATAATTTATGAATGCTGACTCCGTATCTCGAGAGTTGAACTCATGTCAGATGATAGTACTGTCCCGCTCTCCACACTTTTTCCCGTGACCGTGCGGGTGGAGAAAGGAATTATTAAGGAACGTGAGTTTCGCTTTGATTCCACGTTTCGTATTGGACGTTCACCCGAGTGTGAATTGCATTTTTTGGACCGGTCTGTCAGTAAGACTCATGCAAAAATTCAGTTCGAAGGAACGCAGTGGTGGATAGAGGATCTCGGAAGTCGGCATGGAACGTTTTTGAACGGTGCTCGAATCCAACGGACATCGTTGCCTGATCAAGCCAAGGTGGAGCTTGGGTCTGGGGGACCTGTTCTTCACTTGACGATTGATTACCCTCTGGAAATCCCAGAGAAATCTCCCCAACGACTCGAAGCGACCTCTCTTTCCTTACCCCAAGAAAGTCTCGGCCCTCCGGAAGCCGACCCCCCCCCCGTGAGTCCGGTTCTTCCTTCCTCCATTTCTTCCGACGCGCCGCCTTCTTCTTCAGCATCCCAACCCTCAGGTTCTCTGACCCAAATTATCAGACCCATTCTGGAAAGATCTTCCTCCGGAGGAGCCGGTCAGGAAACCATGATCATCATCAAGCATGCTTTCAGAAATATTTTAAAACAGCATCTACGGAAATATCGGATGATCGTCGCGGTAATAGCTGGTCTTTCGATCTTGTTGGGCGCCGTCGCCTGGTTCCAGCATGTGAAGATAGAGAAAATGAAAGGCATGGCTTCGGACATCTTTTATTCAATGAAGACGATTGAGCTTCAACTTGCCCAGCTTGAAGACACGGTCCTCCAACATCTCTCGCCAGAACAGATCGAACAATTGCTGAAACGGGAGGAAGATCTTCGAGCGACGCAACAAAAGGCCGAGCAAGAATATGAACGGTTCTTGGACGAATTAGGGATCTATGCCAAGGACATGAGTGTCCGGGATCGCAGCATTCTGCGTATGGCTCGGTTGTTTGGAGAATGCGAAGTCGATATGCCCGAAGGGTTTCTTCAGGAGGTAGAACGGTATATCCAAAAATGGCAATCCACCGAACGCCTGCCCAAGGCCATTATGCGAGCCAAGGGCAAGGGGTATGGGGTGACTGTGGCTCAAGCTATGCTTGATCAGCATATGCCACCAGACTTTTTTTATCTGGCCCTTCAAGAGAGTAATTTTGATAATCGAGCGGTGGGTCCCAAAACGCGTTTTGGGATTGCCAAGGGACCCTGGCAATTTATCCCGGCTACGGCGGTGGAGTATGGTCTCAAGACGGGGCCACTGGTTGATATTCCCCAGTATGACCCTCGGGATGAACGCCATGACTTTAAAAAGGCGACTCGTGCCGCAGCTCGGTATTTGAAAGATATCTATAGCACTGAAGCTCAGGCATCAGGTTTATTGGTCATCGCTTCTTATAATTGGGGTCAAACCCGCGTGAGAAAGCTCATTCACCAACTACCGAAGAATCCTAGAGAACGGAATTTTTGGCAGCTTCTTAAACAGTTCAAGATTCCGAAAGAAACCTATGATTATGTGTTTTATATTTTTTCTGCGGCCGTGATCGCGAAAAATCCTGAGCTATTTGGATTTGAGTTTGAAAATCCTCTTGGGGGATCGAAAGAAGATTCCAGTACGTAGCCTTTTTGTGGTTTCAGTAACTAAGTTCCCCGTATGCCTAATGACTCCCTCGCGTGGACGATCGTGGGGCTTCAATCCCGTATTTCTTCATTTTGTAATAAATGGTACCTCGGCTCACATTGAGAACCTTTGCGACTTTGGTTGTGTCCCATTGATGTTCGGTGAGGATTTGAATAAACGCTTGTTTGCTTAGAGCGTCCAGGGGGTTTTCCTGCTCGCCTCTTTCACTGGACATCCACATTGAGGCATCTTCCAGAAGCACCGCCTCATTGATGACATAGGAGGGGCGCGATCGAAGAGTAGCGCTGTAGAGAGTGTTTTCCAGTTGTCGAACATTCCCACTCCATTGGGCAGTTTGTAACCGATTCATCGCTTCATCTATTACGATTGGCTCAGTGCTTAAACCCAATTCATTGCCAATCTTTTTGACGAAGTGCTTCACCAGTAGCGGGACATCTTCCAACCGATCCCGTAAGGGAGGGATCTGAATTTGGACAACTCTGAGTCTGTAGTAAAGATCGGCCCGGAAATTTCCTTCCTTGATATCCTTTTCAAGATCTCGATTGGTGGCGGCAATGACCCGAACATCCACGGGGACTTCGCGGGCACTTCCCAGATGCATCACTGATTTCTCTTGAAGGAACCGAAGCAATTTGACCTGGGCGGTCATGCTGAGTTCCCCAATTTCGTCTAAAAATAAGGTTCCTGCAGCGGCTTCTTCAATTTTTCCCGCTTTGGCCGTTTGGGCCCCGGTGAATGCGCCTTTCTCATACCCAAACAGCTCGCTCTCAATCAGATCTAAAGGAATGGCTGCGCAGTTCACCGGCACAAATACCTTTCCCTTCCGTTGACTGACATCGTGTAAGGCCCGCGCGACGAGTTCTTTTCCCGTCCCATGTTCTCCACGAATTAACACGGTGGCTGGACTGTTGCCGACATCTTGAATGAGCCGGTACAGTTGCAGCATGCCTGGACTTTCACCGATGAGACCTGTGAAATGGGAAGACGTGACTGAATGTTTGCCTACCGGTGCCTCTACAACCGGTCCAGGTGCGGATGGCTGTTTGGGTTTAATCGGAATGGGTTTGGTTTCATCTTCCTTAAGACTCAAACACTCGATCTCGAATGGGTATATAGCAAGCCGACAGCGAAAGGGGAGAACAACCGAATCGGATATCCTCCGGTTATCCATTAAAATTCCATTCCTGCTCTTGTCATTAAGGCGTATTTGATCTCCCTGTTTTTCGATGATGGCTTCAAGGCGCGAAACGTGCGGATTCGACAGAACGACATCGTTATCTTCTGAGCGTCCTATCGTGATGCGATCTTTGGAGATGACGATTCTGTGAATTAACGCTGATTCCAAAAACACTTTGAATTCAATCATGGCTTCACCACTGAATTTTGCCCCATGCATCGCCTTCTTTGGGAATCTTGATTTTCGTTTCTCTAAGGATGGGGCTGGGGTGGATGGTCTTGCCTTCTTGATCAATCAATTTTGTGATCACCATTATTGCCGATGCGCCATCCTCGGTTATGGCTTGAATCTCCGTGACGATTTCGATGGTTGGGTAGGCCTTGAACATGAATTTTACCTGATTGATTCTCCTCCCATCCATGCTCGTCGTTTGTTGGAGAGTAGAGAGATCGTGATTTTCGTACGCGGACCGAAAGTGATCTAATTTTTCTTCTAAATCTTTTATTTGCAAGGCCACTCGTTGTTGTTCTTTTTCGCGACGTTGACGTTCCACCTCTTCTTTTCTCTTGCCCTCTTCTAAGGCCGCAAGCCGTTCGGCCTCAGCTTCTTCCTGTTGACCTTTGACGTCCGCAAGGGCTTCTTTCTTTTGATCCAGCGCGGCTTTCAAACCAGTTACTTTCTTGTCTGACTCTTGTTTGAAGGACGCTTGCTGTTCCTCCAACTGCTGGTGGGCCGCCTTGATGGCCGCTGGGATCTCTTGGAGGTCGCGACGCTGCGCGGCTTCGAGCCTCCCTTCCGAAAGTCGGGCAGCCTCGGTGAGGGCGGCCGCTACCCTCGCAGACCGGGTTTGGGCGGAAGCCTGCTGGCGTGTCTGTTCGTCGCGGATCTGGTGCCGTAAGTCAGTGATCCCCTGCTCAGCGGCTTCGATTTGAAGCTCATTGCGAGCGGAATCCATCAAGGGGGTCATGTCCTGGATGGTAGCCAACAGCATGTCGGCTTCGCCCAGAAGGGTTTGCCGCTTCGCCTGGTGTTGGGCGCGTGCCTCTTCGAGCTCATGGTTGAGGCGGTCCAGATTGGATATGGACGCGGTGACCTGTGCCTGTTGGTCTGCCTCTTCCTTCTCCTGTTGGGCTTGGGCTTCGGTCTCCCGACGTTTCACTTCTTCGATCACCCCTTTTGCCTCAGCCAGTGCGTTTGTCACCGTGGTTACCTTGGCTTCCAACTCTTGTTTGAAGGACATTTGCTGCTCGTCCAACTGTTGCTGGGCCGACTTGATGGCCGCCGAGATCTCTTGGAGGTCGCGACGCTGCGCGGATTTGAGCTTCCCTTGTGAAACTTGGGAAGCCTCCGTCAGGACGACCGCTACCCTCGCAGTGCGGGTTTGAGCGGAAGCCTGCTGACGTATCTGTTCGTCACGGATCTGCTGCCGTAAGTCCACGAGGCGCTGTTCGGCCGCTTCGAGTTGGTGCTGACTGTTCTCGGGATCCCGTGAGGGCGTCATGCCCAGGATCGTAGCCAATAACGTGTCGGCCTCGCCAAGGAGGGTTTGCCTCGCCCCCTCGTGTTGAGCGCGTGCCTCTTCGAGCTCATGGTTGAGGCGGTCCAGATTGGATATGGCCGTCGTGACCTGCGTCTGTCGGTCGGCCACTTCTTTCTCCTGCTGGGCTTCGGCTTGGGACCGGGCTTGGGTCTCCCGCCGTTTCGCTGCCTCAATCGCCCCTTTCGTCTCCGCCAAGGCTGCGGTCACCGTGGCTACTTTGGCTCCTATCTTTTTTTTAAAAGAACTTTGCTGGTCCTTTAATTGCTTTTGGGCGGTGATGACCTCTGCCCGACCCGTTTGGATTTGGTCACGCTGAGTGATATCGATTTCTCCCAGAATAGTGGTATCAGCTTGTTTGAGCGTCTCCTGGGTCTTTTGTGAGAGAATTTGCCGTATTTCCTGTTGGCGAGCCTTTTCTTGCTCGACCTCTTGGTCTAGGTTCACTAATCGCTTGGAAGCCCTCTCAATCTCTTGTCGATTACTCTCCTGGGCTGATTGGGAGCGAATTTTCTTTATTTGGGCTTGGAGGGTATCGATATCTGCAACAAGGGCTTGGGTAGTCTCCTGTTGCCTGGTGTCTTCATTTGTGTATTCCCGTAGTAGGTGTGCCAGGGCTTGGATCACAGCCTTACCCTGTTGGGGTTTTTCTTGTGCTTCAACGGGAGGGAGGGCAACTTCATCTTCTTTCTTTTCCCCTGGGGGGGGCAAGATATTAAGAATTAGGACAATGACTCCGACGAGGAACAAAGATCCTGTCAACCAGAAAGCTAGGGCCCGAATAGGATACGATCTTCTTCGGAATTGATCAGTGATCTTCGATGGGGGGGGATCACTCCCTACTGGGTGAGGCGGGGATGGTGTTTCGGTTTTGTATTCTGGCGCACTTGGGATCTTACCGGTGGGAGTAGGTGGCTCCCTTGAAGGTGGAGGAACAACGCTCGTGGAGTCCCCCCCCAGGTCTGTTGTTGCTAAAGACCCCAGTTTCAATTGGTGGTCTTTGAGGGTTTCTAACACCAATGTGGCATCATTAAGTCGTTCTCCTGAAGCTTTTTTGGTGAGCCCGCGTATTAAATATTGAAGCGATTGCGGGACGCTTGAGGGAAAGTTCAGTTCGATTTCGGCTTGTTCATAGGCAAGTTTGCCAACAATTGAGGCCCCGGCCAGGCCTTCGTAGGGGGTCTTCTCCGTAAGCATTTCATAGAACACAATGCCCAAGGAGAACAGGTCACTGCCAGCGTCCACTCGCTCCCCCTTGGCTTGCTCCGGTGACATATACTCCGGGGTGCCCATGATGGTTCCTGTCAATGTGGCGGAGGACTCATCTAACGCAGCCGCTATACCGAAATCCGTAATCTTGACGTGGTCTTGTTCATCCACCAAAACATTTCCGGGTTTAATATCCCGATGAATAAGATTCTTTTGATGGGCGTAAGTGAGGGCCTTGGTTATTTCAATAGCGTAGTGCAGGGCTTTAGGGAGAGGAAGTGGACCACCTTCCCGGAGAATGTGCTTGAGATCCTGGCCGGGGAAGAATTCCATGACGATGTAATGGATCTCCCCCTCCTCTTCCACAGCGTAAACTCGGACAATATTCGGATGGTCAAGCCTCGCCATCCCTCTCGCTTCGCCGAGGAATCGCTGGGCAAAAGAAGGATCCCCACTATAGTGGGCATGGAGCACCTTAATAGCGACTTCCCGTCTCAGGGTGAGATCGATAGCATGGAAGATCGTGCCCATTCCGCCACGGGCGATCTCCCGTTGGATCTGATATTTCCCTGAGAAAATTCGCTCGTTCATCAAAGAAAATCTTAGAAAATTGGGATTGACCTAGGAATTAGAAGACAAAAGTATACTCCAATTTCATTGGAAAACAAGCATAGGCCCGGAAGGGCTTCATGTTTTAAGGCTCCCCTAAATACCTACGGGTGGCCCAATCGGGTTAGGAAAATTCGCTCTCTAGGATTGAACGCCAGAATTGGGGGCGAGAAGGCTAGTTTATGGAGTCAGTCATAATGATCCTGGAAGGGTGTGCGCAAGAAGGCGATCCCTCGAATTGTTGCTGATTCGAAAGATATTTTGAATTCAATCATAGCTTCACCATTGAATTTTTCCCCATCGATCGCCTTCCTTCGGAATCTCGACTATCGTTTCTCTAATAATCGGGCTGGGCTTCACGTTCTTGCCATTTTTATCAATCAATTTTGTGATCAAAATTTTTGCCGATGCGCCTTCATTACTTATGGCTTGAACCTCCGTGTCAATTTCGATGATTGAGTAAACCTTGAACATAAGTTTTACCTGGTTGATTCTCCTCTCATCCATATCCGTCGTTTGTTGGAGGGTGAAGAGATCGTGATTTTCGTAGGCGACCCGAAAGTTATATAATATTTTTTCTAATTTTGTTCTTTGCGAGACAATGAGGGGTTGTTCTCTTTCGCGAGCTTGACCTACGGCTTTTGCAAGAGATTCCTTCTTCCGATTGAGCGCGGCTTTCAAAGCGCTAAATTTTTGGGTTGACTCTTGATTGAATGACGTTTGCTGCTCGTTCAACCGCTGTTGGGCGGCCTTAATGGCCGCCTGGATCTCTTGGAGGGAACGATGCTGCGTGTCTGTAAGTTTCAGTTTTGAGATTTGTGCAGCCTCGGTGAGCGTTGCCCCTACCCTCTGGGACCGTAGTGCCGAGGAAGACTGCTGTCGTGTGTGTTCTTCCCCTATTTGATGCTCTAGGTCGGCGAGGCGTTGCTCAGCGGCTTTGATTTGTTGCTGACTGCGCTCTATATCCAGCGAGGGGTCTATGGTATGGATATTGGCCAACAGTGTGTTCGTTTGGCCAAGCAGGGTTTGCCTTGTCGTGTTTTGCCTAGCGAGGTCATTGGTATAATCACGTTGTAACCCCTCTAGGGCTTGCATCACCCCTTTAACGGTTTGCGGTCGTTCTTTCGCCTCCTGACGAGGAGGCTCTACATCTTCTCCCGTTCTTTCTCCTATAAGAGGCCAGCGATTGAGGCCGAGAACCATCAGGCCGACGAGGATTAAGGAACCTGTCAATCCAAAAACCAGAGCCCGAATGGGAAACGGTCTTTTGGGAAGATGATCAGCTTGCTTCGGAGGAGGCCTACCACTTTTGGCTGGTTGAGGCAGAGATGGTGTTTCGATTTTGTCTTTTGGTGCACTTGGGGTCTTGCCGGGGGTTGTAGGTGCCGCCTTTGAAAGCGGGGAAAGAACCATCGTGGGGACATCTTCCAGCTCTGTTGGTGATGAAGATTTCAGTTTCTCTTGGTGGTCTTTGAGGGTTTCTAACACCAAGGCGGCATCCTTGGGCCGGCCTTCTGATTCCTTTCTGGTAAGCCCGCGTATTAAATATTGAAGCGACAGGGGAATGCTTGATGGAAAGACCAGACCTAGTTCGGCTTGATCATGGGCAAGTTTGCCAACTATCGAGGCCCCAGTCAGACCTTCATAGGGAGTTTTCCCCGTGAGCATTTCATAGAACACGATGCCTAAGGAATACAGATCACTGCCAGCGTCCACACGCTCCCCTTTGGCTTGCTCCGGTGACATATACTCGGGGGTGCCCATGACGGTCCCTGCCGCTGTCACACCTGGCTCATCTAAAACAGCCACTATGCCAAAATCCGTAATTTTGATGTTGTCTTGATCGTCCACCAAAATATTTCCGGGTTTTATATCCCGATGAACAATATTCTTTTGATGGGCGTAAGCGAGGCCCTTCGTTATCTCACTTGCAATATGCAAAGCTTTTCGGAGAGGCAGGGGTCTATGTTCCCGGAGAAGGTGTTTAAGATCCTGAGCGGGGAAGTATTCCATGACGATATAATGGCCCCCTTCCTCCTGTTCCACTGCGTAAATTCGGACGATATTCGGATGGTCAAGCCTTGCTAACCCTCTCGCTTCTTGAAGGAATCGCTGGTCAAAAGAAGGATCTCCCCCATACTTTTTATGGAGCACCTTAATAGCGACTTCGCGTCTCAGGCTGAGATCAATGGCATGGTAGACCATCCCCATTCCGCCACTGGCGATCTCACCTAGGATCCTGTATTTTCCTGAAAAGATTCGCTCTTCCATAACCAGCATTGACCCGATCTAGCTAGGAACCCTTTTCAGCTATCCCATAGTACCGAAAAGGAAAAACCAAGACCAAGAGCCCATCAATTGGACCAAGAATACCCGAATCCCCAAATTAAGGATTCATCGGTTTGTGCTTTTCCCGGTTCGGGCTCGCTGTTGAACCGCCAATCGTACTCTAACTTCAAATATAAGTTACTGTACACCTCAACACGGACGCCTTGTTCAAACACCAACCGGATAGCGCTGCTCCCTTGGTCCCCAAAGTCTCGGTACCCCTGCTGATTGTGAAAAACGGTGACGTTGTCGGACCAGATATCCTTTTCCCATCTCAAACCCCATGCCCAGGTAGGAGTGACTGTCTCTCCCGTCTCCACAAAATCTTCATAAACCCAGGCCGGTCCCGTGTAGCCTTTCAATTTATGACTGTCCTGTTCAAAAAATTGATACCCAAGCCCGGCACCTAATGTCGCACGAGCATTCAACCCCTGAAATTGGTCCTGCTCCAGAAAATTAAAGACCGGCATAAACAGTTTCTTGTTAAAGAAATAATCATACCGAAGATTGAGCCGGGCATTGTTTGCGGTCTCCTCTCCATCCGCTGATGCAAAATTATATTTACCGTCGGTATGGAAACGGTGACGTTTTGTCCAGACGGTAAAAAGAATCGATGCGTTAAGAGCCGAAGTATTCGTATTACCCGTTAAACGGCTTCCTCCAAGGTCAAAGGCGCTATCATAGCGACGTTCCGGAATATTGATACTCCGGACATTCCTCAGTGAAAAATCATTGGTATTTCTCAGAGTTTTCATTTCCTCTCGTGTGGTATGCTCAAATTCATGTACATCCCTTTCATCTATGTCTTTTTCCCACACCTCTACGGTTAGAGGATCTTGCGTAATGATCATCTCAACGTCTTCCCATTTAATGATGAGATCATCCCCTTCAGTATGTGAGGATTCGACCTTGAGTTCTTCATCCTCCATGGAAACAATTTTTCCGGTGAGATGAGACCCATCTTTGAGAAAAATTTCATCGGGATCTTTTTCGGTGACTGTGGTATCCGGTCCGGCATTAACCCTCACAATCGACTTCAGCTCGATGACCTTTGATGTCTCCAAGATGTCGGACTTTAATTTGAGAAATCCAGGCTCATGCATTTCAGCAATTCCCGTGACCTGGTCTCCCTTTCCCAGGGTTATAGTGACAGGTTCTTCGGTGGCGAATCCTTCGACCTGCCCCCATTTGAAAAGGATGGGATTGCTGAGACTCGCGGCCGCTCTGGCCTTAAGGACTCCACCCTTCATGCCAATGATTTCTCCATACAGCATACTGCCATTCTTTAATTTGAATTGACCCAGGACTTCGGCATGAAGCAGACTACCCGTGTGAACCAACAGTAAGGCCAGTAGACCAATGAATAGTTTCCCTTTCAATGCTTCTCCGATTCTTCTAATGATCAACGCGGGAAATACTGAACAATACAAAGACTAGAAAATGAGAAAAAATTTCAAAACGGACAACTATACGAAAGAAACATAGGCTAAAGCAAAATTCTTATAACCAAACACCTACATTCATCGATCAGCATGAGAAAAACTTCTACAACAAGGGGCAAACCCTACTGATAAAGCCCTCGGATAAGACAATGATTCCGGTTTGTGAATTTCCACCGGGATTGAATGAAGTTGTGGTATGGTCAGAAATTGAGAAAAATGATGCTTACCAGGTTATTGATGTACTCAAATACTCAGGAAATCTTGACGATGGGGGACGGGCAGCCACCACACCAATAGGAGGGCAGAAGGCGCTATTTTCATGTTTATCGAAAAATATATTAGGGACGCATTGATGCTATGGACGACAATTGATCCGATTGGCACCCTCTCCTTGTTTGCCGCTTTGACGGCGGGGCTCACAGAGGAAATCCGAAAGAAGACTGCATTCAAGGCAACCCTCTATGCCACGGCCATTCTTATCGGTTCAATGGTGATCGGACAGATCTTTCTGGGCGGGTTGGGAATTCAACTTGTCTCCCTTCAAATTGCGGGCGGAATCATTCTTTTTCTTTTCGGACTCCAAATGATTTTTGGAACCGCAGGGCAATCCTCTCCTCAACCTGAACAAGACCACGATCTAGCCGTTTTTCCGTTGGCAGTGCCTTCCATTGCCAGCCCTGGAGCCATCATGGCGATTATCGTCTTAACGGACAATAACACATTTCCCGTCTCCACTCAGTTAGGTACCACCCTCATCTTGCTCATTATACTTGGGGTAACCTATGTGTTTATGCTTGCCGCAACTCCCATTTTACGCATCATCGGGAAAAATGGCGCGGCGATTTTGATCAGGGTCATGGGAATGATCCTTGCGGCTCTTTCCGTTGAACTGGTGTTAGGGGCGCTGGGGCTTGAGAAATGGACGACGGCAACCCATGGATTATTTTCTTAGGCGAGAGAGGTTGATTGTCCCGAAAGGGGTAACAAAGGAAAGCCTTGTCCCTATTCTTCCGGATCTTCCTTTTTCAGTCTCGTAGCGGGCTGTTCCCAATCCAGCCAAATAATCTCGTCGTAGGCGATGGGGTTCTCAATAAGGAAAAGTACGATTCGAAATCCGTCAGTATAATAGAGATCATTGGTATAGTTGAACTTCGGTGCCGACTTGGTTGAAATACCCACACCCCCGACGAATCCGACTCGCTCCAAAAATTGAGATACGAGCAGGTCCAGCCCCACATAGGTCCGCGCCTCATCCACGATTGGATCGATTTTGTGCGTCACCATCGTTTTACCAGATAGTTTGACACCGATATCGCGACTGATCTGACCAACCCATACGGGGGTCCCTTCAAAATTTACCGGAGCCCGCCACAGGCGCAGATGATTGCGTTCGTCCACGGAAGCTCTGGCTTTTTGGAACGCGGCATCCTGGGATCGGTCAAAAAGATATAATGGTGAAACGGGTGAAGTCCGATAACGAGAACCAAAGACGGTTGATATGGCAGTCCGTAAGGTCGTTTCGGCACTGATCGTTTCGGTCAAATCCCACCCTCTTCGAACCAGCGTAACCATAACATGCCGCCCTTCACCCACAATGACAAGGTTCAAGGGATCTCCAGAGGTTGTTCGATCACCTCCTAAGGCACAACAAGGAAGTGTCGTGAGATAGGCACGTAACCCATCGAGATCGAGATTCTGGATTTCGTCTGGTTCATACAGGGCATCTTGATTTCTTCGCATGAAATCTGCCTGAAACCCAGGAACCGGCAAGACAAAGTCAAAATCGTAAATTTTTTGATCTCCGAGCAGCTGGACCGCAAAGACCTTTACCCCGGGATCAAAATTCGTATATACATACCCCGAAGCCGTGATTCCCGGCGGAAGACTGAGTGGAATATGCTGATCATAAAAATATTGCATCTTTTCGTCTGAGCGTCTTTCTCCAAACCTGCGGCTTTTCCACGCCGCTTCCGATGGGGAGAAATAGTCCCGATCAACGCTAAGAAGCATGAGCAGCAGCTCTTGCTTGGACCCATTTTCAATCTCTAACCAAATTGGTTGGATATCCCTCTTTGCGAGCGGTGCCGCGAAGACTTGCTCACTCTCCTCAGCGCTCAAAATTACCGCCGATACCTGGATTGCCCCCTCTCTCTGGGATTGGGCCCGGGCAAGAAATTCAGTTGGAATGGAGGAAGGCGGGCTATAACTAGTACAACCGATCAGAAACACCATGCCGAGCAGGCAATAGGTGGCTAGGGGACGCGGGCAGATTTGAATTAACTTTTTCCTTTGCTTCTGAAAGGATAGGTAAAGTCTTTCGAATTTAATTTTTCCTTTCATCGGTGACCGTTTCACTCTCCTTTTCAGATTCTTCCGAACCTTTCCAAAAACCAGTTATGCGATCCCAAAAGCTTTGTTCACGCGACTTCAGCGGTTTGATGGGTTGTCCGGCCAGGGCAGCTTCACAGGGGTTTCCACCGCTTCCGAGACTCGTGCCCGCGACTTGTGGAACGGCCAGGGGCAAAAGGACCGGAACCGCGATACCAAGGGTCACCCAGCCTGCACTCTTTAAGATATCCTGTTTATCACCGGATACCTTGGGCTTGGCCAGGGGACCCGAAATACGGACAGGGTGACCGAGACTCACGAGGGTGGGATCCTTCGGCTGGGGAGTCAAGAGGACATCTACCCGTTCCGTTCCTAAATCTAGGGTTCCCACGCCAGCAATGGTGACTCTTTGCGTATCAAAGAGTATTTCATCGCTACTAGCCATTCCATTCTCGACCTCAAAATTCGTAACCGCGCAGTTAAGTTTCGTTTCCTCTTTCGTCTCCCAGGCGGAAGTGAGCAAACCCGTGATTAAGTCCGAGGCCCATAAGTCAAGGTACTTTTTTTTGAGCACCATTTTCCCATCAACCATCTTTACCTCACCATTCGCCTGACTCAGGAATTCTCGTAATGTGCTGCCTTGACCCTTAAGGTCCACCTGAATCTTATCGGCACTCCCTTTCACGTCCTCAGTCACACCGGTAGTCTTGAACAGGCGACCGTAATCAAGGTCTTGAATCTTGGTTTGGACATGAATGTGAGGAATTTCTCCTCTCGCATCGAGGTGAAGACTACCATCAACCGCTCCATCCCAGAGGGTTCCCTCCAAGGGCGCCACTGTCAATTCACCATGTTCGAGCTTAATCCGGAAGTCAATATCACCGACTTCATGTGGAGGAAGCTCCACCTCCTTAAATTTAAATCCAATGTCCAGATCTACAACTTTCAGCGCTTCCACAGGAAACACGTAATCCGGAACTAAGCGGTCCTTGTCGTTCCCCGTTGACGCTTTTGGGCTTTCATCCTGCTCTCCGCCTTTGGCCGATTCCTCCCCCTCACCCTCTTCGCCCTCATCTCCAGTAGGAAAACCCGTTTCGCCCAATATAAAGTCAACCCCGGACTCCACTTTTTGAAGCACGGGGTTCTCTTCCGTTGAACCCGTTGAAATTCCATCCTCCTGGCTATTTAATTTTTCACCATAGAACTTTGGAACGACAATCCGGTCAGAAGTGATGACTCCCTCAATACGCGGACGTGGGTCTTTCAGCTTCAGAGTAAGCCTACCCTTCAGTTCACTTTCTTGAAGGTGCCCATTGAGCTCGGTTGCGTGAAAACCTTTTTTCAAATCTGCCACCGTGGTTGAAAGATCAAAAGGGCCGATGTTGGGTAAAGAAGTGGGAAGGATGAGATTAAGATCTTTTAAAGCCTTGCCCTTGATGAAGGCATTTCCTGTAAAGGTTTTTTCCTCGAGCGGCAAGTGAAGCTTCCCGCTGACTTTCAAATACAAATTCCCTAAATCTGCAGTTCCAGCCAGAGGCCACTGGCCGCTCTTTGCAAATAGGAGATTGAGGGCCCCACTACGTAGGTCTACGGAAAGGGGAGTATTTTGGATTGTTCCCTTTCCTTTCAGTTGCAAATTTTTGCCCTTTTCCGACAGCAAGGTTATGTGAACATTATCTATTCTCTCCTCGTCCTCATCTCCTATCAGAACCGTCAAATCCTTCGTATGAGATTGGACCTTGACTGAGGATTCTTTCAATAAGGTCCCCATTGTGGTTCCCTTTCCTTTCAGAGTCAGCTGTACATCTCCTGTACCTCGAATTCGATCAGTGAACTCGAGTTTTTGGAGAAACTCCCCATAGGGCCAACTTCGGGCCTTTACCTTTACGGTTAAGGTTGAGGAAGGATGTGAAAAATTTAGCTCAACACCACCCTGGAAGTTTGAGAGTTTGCCTTCGGAAAGCAGGATTCCGCCGCGTATCGGCGAAACGGTGAGCAACCCGTTGTTGAGCGTGATATCTGTGGCAAAATCTGACAATTCCAGCGGCCCGACGAGGGCCTTCGAGGCAACGACGCCGAGGTTCAAATCAATTCCCTGAAAGGCTTCAACTGGAAGGGGGCCGGGCGTCGGTTTGAGGACATCCTCGAATCGAAGACTTTCAGAACTCACATTTCCGCTAATGCTCGTTCGCGACCTCGCATGATCAATTGTCAAAGCTCCTTTCAGACGAGTGCCGGCAAATCTTGCATCCAGATCGGATACGACGATTTTGTTACCCTCGCCCTCTATCATGGCTGTCACCCGATAGGGGCCTAAGGGGGGAAGTTCGGGATCAAAGGACGTTATTCGATCTCCCTTGATTCCAGCTTTTATAGAAGCATGCAATCCGCCTTGCCCCCGCCTGAGCACCCCTTTCGCGAGGAGTGATGCATCAACAACCCGTCCCGATATCATGATCGGCCATGGATTCTCACTTTCGATGAAATCTTTAATCGGACCGGCCGTTAGATTTACAATAAGGGGCTTCCGACGGAACTTCCCTCCTAGCTCAAATGAAATGACCTTCCCCGGGAATACTGCCCCCCTTAAGACGCTTAAATCGATCCGCCTTGTGGAGCCGGTGTCTAGTTTTGTGTGAATCAATACTGAAGGACCTGCCAGAATGGAAAGGGTGGAACCTTTAAGCACGTTATTAAACGAGTTTCCCGTTCCGTTAAACAGGAATTCAAAGGCGGTTTCTCCCTGAATTTCATCGGTTATCTCGAAAGTCTTAAGCATTCGGCCATAGTTGATCGAATCACCTCTCCCTTCAAAACGTATTGTCGATTCTTTCCCTCGGGCGTCGATTTTAAGGTCCAACCGCAATTTTCCAAGAAACCCGCTCGCGCGCTTTATTTCCATGTGTAAAAGGCCGTCCTCAGCCCTGGCCAGGAGAGATCCGGATCCGATACTCTGATTGTTCAGTCGGAACTCCTCAACCTTGATACCAACACGAGCCTCCAATTCCTTCAAAAAGGTTACTGGAATTTGAACATCACCAAATTCGGATCCCCGGCCCATCCCGGAAGTTTGAGCTACGGGAGGGAGGAAGTCGTCAACGTAAATGGTCTTGGCCCCTATGTCGACCTCAAAGTGCTTGCTCGGCTCAATCCTGGACGCCTTAACTTTCCCTGAAATCTCCGTTTGGTTCATTCGTAGCTTCAGATCCGCTAAATGCCAATCCGTTTCTGAACTGGTCATCCGACCCCTCAAATGATAAGGACCTAATGAAGGCAGATCCTCTTCTAACATGGGATTCAAGGTATCCAAACGATTTCCTGAAAAATCGAAATCAAGCTCAACCACATCTAACGTGTTTGATACAGTCCCATCGGCTTGGAGGGATGCACCGGGGTGAGTGAGGGAAACCTTGATCGGCCAGGCTCCCGTTGGGGCCACAAACTCCTGTAGTGTAGCTGTGATGATCTCAAATGAGAGAGGTTCGCCGCGTATCCTCCCATCTGTGAAAAGCCGAACCGGCTCGTCAGGAATTAAAGATGCGGTGGCTTCAGAAATGTCGACGGTGAAGGGTGCATCTGATGCGTAGGTTCGGTACCCTATCGTTGAGTTTTGAATTGTGAGCACCTCAATACTTGGAATGTCGGAAGGTGGGGAGGATTTGGGATCATTGACACCCCCCTTGAGTGAAGGTGCTCCAAAGACCCAATTTTTGGAACCGTTCGGACCTTCCTCCAAAAGGAGATCGAGGTTGGTGAACTGCACCCTGGGTAAATTGACATTCCCCTTGAGAAGAGGGAATAGCAAGATTTCAATTTCCACCCGCTCAGCTTCCAGTAGGTAACGCCGTGAAGCCCATTGTGGGTTGGCAATACGGATACGTTCGGCACTAAATCGGGATTGAAAAGCGAGATCTAAATTAATGGGACCGTCAAAGGTGACTGGAGCCCCAATTGCGCGACTTGCACGTTCTGCCAGTGTTTCCCGGTAATCATTAAGATCAAAGGTCCAAATGAATACCGCTAGTGCTGCCGTCAGGACCAGCAGTCCGATGCCAAGCACCTTCATCACAAGGCGAAAGGTCCTTAATTTCCCATCAGCGAAAAGCTCACGATCATCCTCCATAGGTCAAAACCAACCTATCACTTACGAACTTGGCTCTCAAGGGCTATGGGCTTTAATTAAAAAGGTATCGAAGGGGTAGTGCTGCCGTAACAAATGATGGCTTAGATCAACTACTCCGAGCAGAGCCTTGACTATCTGTTTAGGCAGTATGACCATCCGCAGCACGACGATCAGCATCTCGATCGAATTGCCAAGGCGCGGTAGAATCCCCGGACAGATTTGTCTAAATACCTACTCTCAATGAATCTAGGAATCCTTTTTCGGTAGGACTTGTAGGGTTATGAGATCCTTCTCTGTCGGGAAGTAAACGCGCCCACCGAATCCGGGGGTCGTGAGCGAGTTGATCGTCAGCGGCTCGAAAAAGTCGGACTCGGCCAGGATGCGGCCGGTGGCCGCGTCACGCCACGTAAGCTGTTCGGTGTACTGTCCACTAAAGACGACTTGCTTCATCGGTTGTGCGGGGTTGTTCTTCTTGGCGTTGGTGAGTAGCAACACACGCTTCTCCTTCGGCCCGATCAAAGGCTGAAAGGTAGTCGTCGCATTATCCACGACGAATGCCACCTCGAGTGTTCCCGTCTCCTTGTCGATCCTGATTCCACCCACCTTGCCCACACCCATGTCGGCAGAGTAGATCATACTGTTCTCGGGGTCGGCCCCGGCCTTGGGTGGTGCGAAACTCCACTCGCCCGGCTTCAAATCGCCAAAGGGGAAGATCACGTGCATCCGGCTCGCATCCGCACGGTGCGCGACGACGATACTCGAGGCGACCGTATCACTGCCAGCACCGTTGGTTTGGATCGCGACCCACTCGCCAACGAGGGTGGGGGCTGTGGACGTTGTCTGTCCAGGCCGCATGGGCTGCACCACCCAGGTCTCGTCTTTCGAGAGCTTCTTTGTCCAGGGATCCCAAAAGCAACGCATCAGACCACTGTTCAACGGCACGTAGGTTGCAATACGCCCATCGACCATCGTGACGATGTGCGGGGAGGAGGAGGGTTCGGGCAACGGGATATGATCCAACACCTCAAGAGAATCCGGGTTAACTGCAACTAGATGCGAATTTTCTTGTTTCAACCCTTTCATCAAACCCTGGAATATTGCCATCGTGCCTTGGGATTTCTCGCCAGTTGGTCGCGTCTGACACTTTAGAATGAGTGTCCGATCTGGCGCGATTGTGAGGTGCTTGTAATTAACGTCTTCAGGTTTCGTATCGCCTGTCGGCAGGCGATTATGCTTCAAAATCTGGCCGGTGTCGCCGTCGATCAGGACGATCTGGTTGGACCAGGCGAAGGGGATGTTTCCGTTTTCCAGGATATTCAGATTGGCATTCCCGATCCACCGGCCGCTCACGTTGGCATTGTCGACGTAGGTGCGCCAAATTTGCCTGCCCGTCGTGGCGTCGGCCTTTGCGATGAACGGTCCGGGCGGCATCGGACCAGAAGCCGGCGGGTAATCCCCTCCCACGAGATAAAGCTCTCCGGGCCGACGGTTGTTGATGTAGGTCAGTCCCTGGTATGAGTCTTTGCTCCTCCAAGCATAAACATTATTGAGGCCGTCGAACGAACCGGTGAACGAAGCGGCTGGGAAAAAGCCGCTCCGTGCGCTGTCGGCAATCTCCGCCGCGTTAAGCGATGGATAGTACCCAGGTGAGGTGAGGCTCGCCGCAATGGCGAGTTCCGAATCGATCAGGCTTAGGTCTCCAGGAATGGGGCCACCGGCGGCCATCTCATTAGAAGTGAGACCTGGCGGGGGAATCTTCGATGCATCTTGCTTGCTCATGTTTTTTTGCTCCTTTTCCACTCCTCACTTTCGTGTGCGATTTTGTTAGTTGGTGCTATCAGCATCTACAAATTTGCTTGACTGCCATGAATCCGAGGGACAGAACCTTCGCCTAGGAGCTTGAAAAACCGCTTCCCCGCGACTCGAAATTGGCCTTGTCCGTATATTCACCCCGGGGGAAGTAAGGCCCCATCACCTTCTCTTCCATGCCAGGTTGGGTGACGTTTTCGGGGCGTTCCTTCCAATTTGGGTTGGTGCCCATAATTCGCATCATCAACATGGCGAAATCCTCTCGATTGTGCCGATGGTCGAGCCCCTCGCCGCGCGGAGGCCATTCCAGCCAGGCGACACCGTTCTCTATAGTGGCATTTACAGGGCGGTCCTTGGGACGGCTGATAACAATCGTATAGGTACGGTTGGCATCTAGAGGAACCTGCATGTCGCATATGCCGTCAATGATGTGACCGGACGGGGCAGCTTCACAGCTGACCAGGGACCAGTACTGGATCTGAGCGTCCGGCATAACCGCCAGACCTCCCGCATAGGTATCGGGAAAGGTTGGCATCTTACCTCGCATGACGTATACCGGCCCAAATTTGCGCGAGAGGTGGAGAAAGAAGTACTGAGTAGTCGGATCTCCGCCCCCATCGATGGGTGTATCATAGGATATTTTCGCGCGCACCTCGGGCTTTTTAAACGAGCCCAGGATCGAGTACTCAAAATTCCAGTACTTCTCCCATTTCGAGTCTTTGCGGGCGGGTGCGGTTGCCCGATCCAGAGTGGGATCGTTGTCCTCCGCTTTCACAATCTCGGCCCATTGTTCTGCATTCAAAGGCGGAGAAACTTCACCTTCAATCGGCCTGGCGAATAACCGAACAACGTCTTCTACCGACAGCCGAGTTCCATCCGCAAGGGTTCCCTCATATTGAATCGAGGGCCCTGCTCCCGGCGCGGTCGCCAGTCCAAAACCAGCACCGTCCCACCCGATGTCAGAGAGATAAAGACGAAGCACCATCAGAAGCATGCCTCCATTCTTACCTGCATGGAGGGTGTTCGGTTCGCGCTTCGGCGCGTCCTTGGCGGTGATCCGGATCGTGCAAGCCCGGTTTGTCGCATGACGATCGGCGCCCACTCGAAATGGATTGGTGGAGCCTTCGTCAGGTTCTAGCTGGGCACCTGAAAAATACTCGCCCGTGGAGACAAAGGTGTTCTCTTTTGCTTTATAGAGCGCAAACTGGAAGTAGCGCACGTGCGGAAACTTAAAGCGCAAGGTAAGCGTGCTTCCTGCGGGAAGCTCGGACTGGAAGAGAAAATAGGTCGATTGACAATCGGGCCATAAATTCGGGTTCTGGATCGGCCGGGGTTGTTCCAGGCCACTCCAGTAGGCCCAGCCACGCGGACCCTGGAGTAGGCCATCGTGTCCGTAGCGCTCGTCCGTGCGAATGATGATCTCGGGCGACTTGTCGCCAAAGCGCCTCACCCCGGGCGCGTTCAAGTTTCGTACCCCTACGATCGCCGGAGGCTTCCAGCTTCCCTGGCCGAGGGGATAGACCGAGGGCGCCTCGGTCTTCGGCCAATAGAGGCGCATCACGACGAACATTGGGCCGTCGGGGGCGGGCAACCAGTTAGATTCTTTGTCTGTGCCGGGTGAGTCCTTCTGGATGTAGATGGTGAGCGATCCGTCCGAGTTTTTCTTCATCTGGTCCAACATCGGCGAATTGATAAGATATCGGTCGATTTGATTGTCGATCAGAAGCTGCGTGCTCCCGTCGTACATGGTGATAGACCAGAACGCATGCACGGGAGGCAGGGCCCCTGGGGGAAAGGTCATTTGGTAGACGTACTTGCGGCCGTCGAGCGCCAAGCCATTTGGATCATTGCGCGTGAACGGATAAACAGCTTCCTCCTGGCTATTCCCGTAGATGCCGAGTTTGGCGGCGGCGGCACGTAACGCCCAATTTACGCCATAGAACTCACGTGTCCCTGCAGCCGAGCCCACCTGCCACCCGTTGATTAACGTACCGACGGTCTCAGCCGTCTTCTCGATTATAGCGAGACCGGCCCTCACTCCCTCCCTCAAGGCCGCTTTCTCCGCCATCGAGAACTCCTCAAAAGGACTTCTCTCGCCAGCCCTGAGGCCAATTCGACCAAATTTCTCCCGTATTGGCTTTTCCACCTCAGCTGTTCCCACGGTCGGACAGAACTGCAACAGGAAGCTGAGGTAGGAGAACGGATCGACCTCGGCCCGTTTCTTGTCAAACTTCAGCCATTCAATCACAGGAGCTGGCGGCGGGGCAGATTCCTTTTGAAACGCAGAGAGAGTCTCGAGCCCATACCCGGCTTGAATGTTCTTTACATTTTCCAGATCGCCCGGCCCGAAGAGCTGGGTACGGAAAATCACGAAAGAAAAGTCCGTTTCACAACGGAACACGCAATCGATCCCGGCTGGAGTTTCACCTTTCCAGCAGGGACCGGCAATCATGAACGTTTGAGGTTCGTTGCCGGTGGTACGGCTGCCCACATACCCATAGTTGAACGTATAGAGATCAACCAATTGGATGGAGAAATAGCGATCATCATCCACCTTCGGCACGCGCATGACGATGGGCTCCGCCCGCAGGTCGAGCCACACGAATGAGTACGGCGTGTCGCTATTGGGGACTGGGACGGCCGTATCCTTCGGAGTGTAGACACGCGCCGTATTGAAAATTTGATTGAAGGGCGCTTTGAACTGAGTAGCCTCTTGGTTGATTGCGTACTCGTACATGACGCTGTACCCGACCACCATCGGGAAGCCGTAGATACACGCGAGTTCAGCTATGTCTTTTATTTCGTTTGGATGGAGGGTATGTAAATTGTTGGCCATGAGCGACGAATATTAAACGAGGCGTCAAAATCAAATCAAGAAAAAACTAACTTCTTCACAGGATGCGCCAATCGTGTTGAATATGCTTACTTGTCTGATTGACCCTCTATCAGCCCTTTTGATACTTGTGGTTTTTTGTCGGGACGAAAAAAGCCTGAAGAAGTTCTACTGTTGATAAAAAAAAGAGACGAGTTCTGAAATACATGAAAGGGAAGTCTTTCGGTCTGGAAATTGTACTGATGTTACTGGGGCCTTTGGTGAGTTTAATGGAAATTCATCCTGCGTGGGCCGAATGGACGGTTGAAACCCAGGGTTACATTTTTGGAACCGAAGATGCCGCGCTGTTTTCAGCAACCCGTCGCTTAACCAAAGACCAAGACCCGACCCAACCGGTCATTGACGCTGAACTCGCTGAACAGGGCAGTGATACGGTATTCGAACCGGTCCTTCAAGTAAGAAAAACTTTTTCCCTTTTCGGACGCGATTCGGAGATAAAGGTCAAAGGACAGAGCTTTATTTTTTCTGACAATTCGCGGTTTAATCACGGCACTCTTGGAGCTTTAGTCCAACATAGGCTTACCAAGGATACGAAATTCCAGGTTGCCTATTATTTCGCCCCCGATCTTCTAATAGGAGAAAACGAAGTTCGGACCTCGGATGAGCATGAAGAGGAGCAATTTGCAGAGGAAATTGTCACAACCAATTTTATTGCTGGGGGACTTTCGCACCAATTTTTCGAAGGGCATGAGGTCAGAGTATATGGACGTTACGGCACTAGACGGTACAACCAGGAGTTCCAACAGCGAAATACCGACTTTTCGACAATCGGGGTCCATGTCTGGTCCGACCTTTCCAGAAAGGTTCGATTAATGGCAGGCTATCACTACGAGATTGGTCTTGCTGATGGACGAAATCAGCCGGCGCTGCGGGACAATGTCTCATATATCAACCACTTTTTGACCAGTGAGCTGGAGATTGAATTGAAAGAATACTGGGATTTGGAATTGGCTTTACATTATGAACTCAATAACTGGACAACTGAAATTTCCGGTGACCCACGAAAGGGGCAGCATGAAGACGTCATCCAAGGGGACATTGAACTCCTGCATGAGATGTCTGAAAACCTCACCGTCGTCGCCGGGTTCCAGGGGCAATATCGCAAAGAAAGTTTCGAGCCTCAAGGGTTCAGGAATCTCGACGGGTGGGTGGGTGCTCGATGGAAGTTTTAAATGAGATAGGTAGGGATAGTCTGCCTCAGTGAAAACAGTGCAGATCGCTGCTTTCCGCGGGGCGAAGTTTAACCCTCGGTTGTCTAACATTGGAAGATGAGACGTGAAGGAGATATTCTATTTTTCACCTGCCAGAAGTTCCACGAATAGGAATCGGTACATTCAATTCGGAAAGATCTGCGATGTGATTAAAGCGTCTTGTCGGAATTTATTCGAGTGTGGGACGCAATAATGCCAGACTGGCAAAAATGGGAAATCCGCAAAGAGGGCCAAGGATAGCGTGCCATTTCAAGTTTTTGATGAGCAAGCCTGACAAGGCCATGAACAGAAGGAGGCCCCGAGCGAGGTCGAGGGGTTCGAAGAAACTGCCCCCCTCCAACACAATGAGACCCATGACCGGGAATAACCAGCATAAACTGAGGGTCGCAAAAAATGGAACCCTGATTTGGAGGAAGTGAGCGCGCAGATCCAGACGTTGATCCGGCTGAAGCTCTGGTACAAGAACTCGTGCCAAAATAAAGGTCAGCGCCGCTAAAAAAAGCAAAAAGGCGAGGCGTCCGACTGAAAATTCGGTCAGTCCGTGAAGGGTCCAGAGAAGGAGCCAAGCGTGCAGGTTCAATGCGAGAATCAGAGCAGTCCAGAAGTAGTGCAACCAGTAGCCCTTGACTTGCTCAGGATTCGAGATAACGGTCGCAATAAAATTCAGAACGTGTGAAACCGCCAACGCAAGAACCACCCCTACCATGACCGAGACATATTCAAATGCGCTCATGTCGATCTGTCCGGCATGGTTGTTATTACCCTGGCTTGGCAGTTACGTATACCAAATTATTCCCCTGAAACGCGGCGCGAAAGTAGTTTTCCCCGCAGTGGTAATATTGGACGTCACCAGCAACCATGGTCGTGCATCCGGAAGGGAGTTGAGGAACCACGGTGCCTAAGGGCAATGGCCCATACTCTGGAGGCGGTGCGTTCGCTGGTTGCTGTTGTGCAGTCGTGCTCTGTGGTTGTGCGGTTGTGGTCTGCTCCTGTTGAGCCGCACTTTTCCCGGCCGCATACCCGACGGCGACACCCCGCCGCCGCGTTCGACGCGCCCTTCCAGCGAAGGCCTGAGAGTCGGACATCAATTGTATACTGAGTAAAGATGGGGGTGGCGGAAGGGGCATGTCGACGATGAACATCAGGGTGGCCGCAAAGGCCATAATTCCAAATTTGAGTATTGTCTTCATGATTCTTTGTACCCCCTCCTCAGCGGCCGAAACCGCTCGTATTATCGAGCGGCATGAATTTAATAGGGTTGGCTCCTCTGGGCGCGACAAACTTGAATTCGGAATCGGCCACTGTCGGTCCCACATTCCAATCGCTCATGACGGTGACGGTACTGATCAACTCTGGAGTGCTGGTGTCAGTTACGACGTACTTGCATGGCAAAGGCTGGTTGCCATCAGCTACCCATACCTGAAAATCAACGTCCGGGCGGCGGAAGGCTAGATGGTCACAGGTCCTTCCCCCAATCAGCGCCTTGCCAATGACGACCGCCGATTGCACATTTTCAATGAGTATTGCAAACGCATTGCGGTAGACGAGGTCGGAAACAGGGATGTTCATCCCTAACCCTTCACGCACGTAGTCCAACAGTTCCTCGATCGTTCCCGGTGCCGGTTGCGTGGCGTAGACGCCGTCGGACGGCTTGTACAGCGTCAGGGATTTGCCGTCGTAATAAAATACCTGATTGATCAGTTCGCCCACCCGCTCAGCACGGAGTTGGTTGGGCCGGTGCACAACCACGTTTGCAGCAATGTCGAAATCGACCCGTTGGCCGGAGTCGAGCACATCCTCGAAGGTATTCTCCGCGTGAACGCTGAACTTCTCCAGGGTGCTGACGTATTTGGTCATCCGTTGTAGGATTTCCACGGCGGCTGGATCGACCCGGGCAGCCTGTGCCCGGGCTTCCGTACTGTTCATTGATAACATGATTGCCCCGAGCGCAATCAAAATACCCGGTACTGTTACAATCATTTTGGCCATGCTGTTCTCCTCTTTGGATTCTCCAAGGATACTCGTCCAGGAATCCCAACGGAGCGGTGGGTGGATAAAGTCTTCGGCAATGCCCAGAATCGCCGGAACGGTGTTGAGGTCTCTCTCTAGACGCTGATCCCCTACTTGGACACAACCGTTGCCAAGCAGGTCACTTCAGGCCCGCCTGCCGTAGAAGGATACGGCGCACCTCCTCTATGGTATGGGGGTTGCCCTGAGTGGAATGGGGGGAGCGCACGACCAACTCCGACTCTACCCCATCAATGTGGGCGCTTTTATATTCCACGACACCGTCATTTCCTTCTTCGATAGGATCGTCTCCTTCATTAACCGAGATGATCGAATTGGCCTTAATCGAAGGAGCGACTGGGATCTTTTGTAGGCCCTGGATAAAGGGGTGACTTGGGGACATGTTGTCGACGGCGGTCGGGACGACCGGAAGACCTACCAAAGCATCCCGGTTTTTAAATAGCTCATGAGATGCCTTCATGGAGACGGGGGCCGGGGTCAAAAGGCGTTGGACGAGATTTTCAATAAACTTCCACCCAGCAATGAAGCTGCCCCGATGGGGGGTAGAAATAAACACCACCCGGGAGACTTCGGGTACCGGTTCGAGAAAGAAGCCTTTTTTCAACAATTGACGGGTGTTTTCCGACAACTCGAGTTCCTCGAGCGGCTTGCGACTTACAGCATTCCAAAGGCGATCTCCTGTGCTGATGGCCTGCATTTTAACTAATAGCCCTCCCTGGCTGTGCCCGATCAGCACCATCCGGCGCAGAGCCAAGTCCTTGCCTTGGGGATCGATTTGTGCCACCGCCGCGGTCAGCGCCTCACGCAGGTGAAGCGAGGATAGCACGATGGGATTGCCGGAATTGTACTGGAAGAACCAGAACTGAAAGCGGCGTCGGATCTGCGGATCGCCGATGAGACGGTTGTACATCTCCCCCCAGCGGAGCGGGCTAGACCCCGTCCCATGCACAAAGACTACGGGGATGAGACCTGGGTGATACGGCGTGGCGGAGACCAGCGGGGGCGGCTCTTCCATCCTGGCCATCCGGCCCAGGAATCTGAGAAGCTCAAGTTCAAAAATCGGAATTCCTGTAAATGTGAGCGCCAAAGCCGCCGACGGCTCATTCTCGAGAGGGACCTCTTCCCCGGCGATGGAGACGGACTCCTCATCCCATAAAAGGTGAACTTCAAGGGTGCCGGTCAGAGAGCGTTCCTGAACAAGGTTTTCTCTAGCCTTAGGAATCCGCAACAGGGCTGTCAGGGGTACCTTAAGCCGAGGGGCCACAGTGAATCCGTTATGCTGTGAATCATCGATGGATCTTATCGAAGCTGCAAGCGGAGTACCCAGGCCAGCCATTCGATACCGCATCGCAAAGCCCTCTACCTCCAACTCCGAAGTAGGGGTTAACTGATACAGTTCGCGGTCCTGAGTGCGCAATGAAGAAGGATCGAAAGCCACGTCCATCGACCCAAAGGGCAGAGTGAATGTTCCCCCTCTTAGGATGATCTCCGATCCGTCTTCGCTTTCGAATGAACTCGTCAGGGCCCAATTATACAGGTCCGCGGCAATGCGTAGGCGCGGATCGAAACGGCCTGGAGCCTGGCCCACTCCCTCTGGAAATAGAAATGCATAGGCGTAGACGGCTGCGGCCAGGTCGTACTCGGGATTTCTGGTATCCTGCCCGTGGAGGAAAGAAAGCTCGGCTAAGGCGAAGAGGAGATCAGGATTCCCATGTTCCTCGACCATGGTCCGGTGCAATTCCGTGATGGCCGCTTCGGGGTGCGCGCGGAACTCGTCAAAGAGGCCGTGCTCAAAGAGGGCGTTACGGGTCGGCCAGCTCGCCTCTCCTGTGGTGACAGCGCTCCGGCCGAGATCGGCTTGAGCCTGTGTGGGGGGAACCCGGTTGGCTTGATAGGGACTCGCGCAAGCGGCAAGTGCCAGAATCAGGACGACGAGCAGGATTGACCCACAAAACTCTCTCCATTCCGATTGAAGGGTAGTGCACCACGAATTTTTCCAAACAGCTTGGCTGTTTAATCGGTGCTCAGGAGGACGGATGCTGGAAGGGTCAAGATCAAGACTTGTTTGTGGTTCCATTTTTTCCTTCTCAACATGCAGTTCATTGTCGTTCGGGACCTGGGACTACCAGATTTAGTTGAGTTTTTCAATCTAACAAAAGGCAATAGTGCATCATTCCAATTGACCAGTCAATAGCCTCCACGTATACTTTCCTACCCTGGCATTGAAGCAAATTATTGTTACCAGCTTTGAGAAAAATCTAAACTTAACGGCCGGTTGGCCGCCAAAACAGACTCATGAACATTTTTCATAGTCGGTGTCGATGGTGGCCGAGACACAATCATTGTTGAAAAGGGACATTGCCAATCAGGCAACGGACTATCGGCTGATTTTCAATTTTGAACTTGGGCCGATATCATGCGCGATTTCGAAACTTCAATCCTATTCCACCTACTAACCAAACTTCATTGAGAAATGTATCGAAAGTCGGAAGAAAAACTCTGAATGGATAGCTGAGGTAAGCGTTTGCTTCTTAAAATACTGGTCTGGCCGTTTGTTCTGATGGGCATTGCCTGGGCAGCGCTGGCACTGTGGATCGATGGTCCAGCGAATCCCTGGCTGGCCACAATTCTTGCTATCTCGTTCAGTGCCGGCTGCCTGATATTGCTTGTCTTTTATCGTCCCTTTCTACGTTCGGTGCTGCTAGTTGCTTGTGGCGTTTCCCTGGTTGTGGTCTGGTGGAGTCAGATTGAGCCACGAGGCGACCGCGATTGGACTTCCGACGTGGCTCGCCTGCCTCGCGCCACCATCGAGGGAAATCAAATCACCATCGAAAACGTGCGGAATTTTGACTACCGGAGCGAGACGGACTTTACGGAGCGGTGGGAAACTCGCACCTACAACCTGGATAAGGTCCGCAGCTTCGACCTTTTTCTTACGTTTTGGGGGCCCACGCTGATCGCCCATACCATTGCCAGTTGGGAATTCGAGGATTCCCCGCCGCTTGCCATCTCGATTGAGACCCGCAAGGAGAAGGGGGAATCCTATGACGCGCTTCGCGGCTTCTTTCGCCAGTTCGAGCTGTACTATGTTGTGGCCGATGAGCGCGACGTCATCGGTGTACGGACGAATTTTCGCGGTGAGCGTACCTATCTCTATAGGATTCGGACCTCCCCAGATGCTGCGCGAGCGATGTTGCTGGATTATCTTAAGGAGATCAACCGTCTGGCAGAGCACCCGACCTGGTACAATGCCCTGATCCATAACTGCACAACCACGATCCGCCACCACGGCCAAAATATCGGGCAGGCACGATCTTTTGATTGGCGGATTCTCTTAAACGGTCGGCTCGATGAGCTGGGGTATGAGCGGGAATGGATCGACACCAGCCTACCGTTCCCCGAAATGAAAGCCCGGAGCGAGATCACCGAAAAGGCCAAGACGGCCTATGCGGGCTCCGACTTCTCAAGCCGGATTCGCGAAGGACTACCCCAGCCGTCATAAGTAATCATTTTCAAACACCTTAACCTTTCCTAAAATTGGAGGTATCTATGCCGAAATTCAAACATTTATCCATTGGGCTGATCAGTATTGTCTTTGTCTGCGGTGCGGTGGGATTGATGCCTGAAGTCGGTAATGCAGAACCAACCGCCAAACCATTCACTGTTGCTATGAGCACCTCTCCGGTCGGAATGTGGAAAACCCTCGACGATAAAACGGGCGAGGCGCGATCCTTGATCAAGGTGTGGACGGAAAAGGGCGAACTGCTTGGGCGGATTGAGAAACTCTATCAGAAGCCCGGTGAAAATCCTAATCCCCTATGCGATAAGTGCTCAGGTGAGAATAAGGACAAACCCATCATTGGGATGACGGTTATGTGGGGACTCGAGGAGGACGGGGATGAATGGAACGGGGGCCAGATCCTCGATCCCGACGACGGGAAGATCTATAAATGCAAAGTCCAAGTTGTAGAGGGTGGTCAAAAACTGGAGGTCCGCGGCTTCATCGGCTTTGCGCTAATCGGACGAACACAAACCTGGGTACGAGCGGAATAAATCTGAATGTTTCCGAGTGAGCGGAGGTTTGTTCCCTCCCGATAGCGATCTTACTAATGACCGAGCGAGTGCAAACCAAAGCGGACATGATTGCGTAATTTTGTGGCTACAGCACCGAACGCTCCCATTTCGCGTTGGGGTTTAGGAGTCCATAGGAGTTCGGATGGGAGTGGGGACACCTGAACCAACGGGAGGGAACTTCTACCGTAGGCATGAGCGATGCCTAGGTATGCATCGATGGGAGACCCTCTGTTATTGGGCCAATCGGAAACTTGACTTTCAATGAGCAAAACCTTTTCAACAGAACGGATCTGTGCCTTTACCGATGGCGTGTATGCCATTGTGATCACTCTGCTCGTGCTTGAGCTCAAGGCTCCAGAGGTGCCGGGAATGACGGAAGAAAAACTGCTTCTGGATCTGGCAAAGCAGAGCACAAGTTTTATCGCCTATTTCATCAGTTTTTTCGTGATCGGCCTGTTGTGGTTTCGCCATCATGGGATATTCCAAGCACTGAAGAAAAGCAATAATACCGTCATTTTTTTAAACTTCATTCATTTGTTGTTTGTTTCCTTGATTCCTTATACCTCCTCTTTGGCTGGTCGTTACGAGCAGGATCAGCTGGCCGTTCTGATATTCTTTGGAAACATCGCGTTCAGTGGGGTAACGATTACCCTGGTGAGAGAATATGTCCTTCCCAGAAAAGAATGGCAAAAGCCGGAACAATGGGAGCAGTTAATACCTGAAGACTGGCGGCAGCGAATCACTATGTCTGTCGGACCGGCAATAGCGATCGCAATCTCTTTCTTCGACTCCCTTGTCGCTCTCTGGGTTTTCCTTTTCCTGATTCCTCTCCTCGCATTCATAACCTGGCGCTAAAGGTTTTTTTCATTGCTATTGAGCACCCCCAAGCCGCATGGTGCAAAAACAATTAGGTCTCCAATGAGCAACATGACGAATCGCTCCCCTCTCATTTATTTATTCAACGCTGCGGGCAACGTGTTTCAACGCACAGGGTTCCCGTTTGTGCGCCTTGAAGCACAGGATCTATTGGAGAAGGCCCGGAAACAGACCCATCTTTGTGACTTCGGAGATGACTCTTTTCAAGAACCGCTCCGCATCCTATTGAAAGCCTGCAAAGAGGAAGCCCGACTCACGCTCATAGGACGGCTTGCCTTGCGGACTGACACCCTGCGCTTTCTTACCAATCGTCTTCGGCTTGTGGAAGATCGAAAACGTTACCCTGATATTGCCTCACAACAGATCCACCAGCCCGTCTTCATTGTCGGTCTGCCCCGTACAGGTTCCACCCTGCTACATCGCTTGCTAGGCCAAGATCCCACAAATCGGGTGCCCCTGACCTGGGAAGTCATGTTTCCCACACCCCCGCCGGTATTTGGAAAATGTGATGACGACCCCCGGATCGCCGATACCAATAAACTGTTGAAGGGCTTCGATCGACTAGCTCCGGGTTTTAAGTCTATTCACCCCATGGGTGCACGATTCCCAACCGAATGCGTCGGGATCCTTGGGCATACCTTCACCAGCTATCATTTTCGCAATATGTTCCACATTCCGTCGTACCAACAGTGGCTCAATGAAACCGATCTTGGCTCTGCTTACTCTTTTCACCGGCAGTTTCTCCAGCACCTCCAATCGAGTTGGCCGGCGGAGCGATGGGTCCTCAAGGCTCCACCCCATATGTTCGCATTAAAAGCAATTTATCAAGTGTATCCGGATGCCCGAGTGATATGGACACATCGTCACCCACAGTCGGTTCTTAGTTCTGTTGCCAGCCTCGATACGACCCTGAGACATGCGTTTAGTGATCATCAAGACCCCTCCGCCATTGGGCGAGAAAACCTTTATCATTTTGCTGATCACCTTGAGCGCAGTCTGTCGGTTCGTGACTCTCCCGGGCCTTGGCAGACTCAGATGCTTGACATCTCTTACACCGACTTGATGAAAAATCCTCTCGGGGAGGTCCAACGGATTTATGATCACTTCGGTCTGACGCTTCACCGTGAGGCGGCAGGCAAGATGGAACAATTTTTATCAGAGGAACCGAAGGACAAGCGGGGGGTTCACAGATATTCGCTCGAGAAATTTGGGTTGACTTCGGAATTGATTACTTCCCACTTCAATTCATACATTAATCGGTTTAAACTCGACATTTCCATGCATTGACCCTGCAGACCCGTCCTTTAAGCCTCGCCCTCCTTTCTCAAGCTTCCCAACCTTCCCTGATCAAGAGAGGCTGGCGGCCACAGACCTCGATGTTCCAGTTCAGCGATTAATGTCGGCAAAATCACCAGGCTACTGAGCAACGTGAGCAAGAGGGAGACCGTGAGAAGCTGCCCCATACTGGACATCCCCCGGTGGTCAGCAATGGAGAGTGTACCAAACGAAGCGATGGTCGTCAGGGCACTATACCACACCGCACGAAACGTACTAGTTTGAAACAAATAACTGGGACGAAAGCCCTCACGTACACGCAATACCAAATAAATGCCAAAGGCAATCCCAAGGCCAAGCACGAGGGGCAAGGCGACAATGTTTGCCAGGTTGAGGGGTATGTCAACCACCACACAAACCGCAAGTGTCAGTATGAGCGTTAAGATCAACGGCAATAACACGAGAAGGGTTTCCCCAATGCGACGCAGGACTATCAACAACAGGAGGATGACACCTAGCAGCGCCATTCCTGTCGCTTGGAGACAAGCCGTGACTACCGCCTCGCCAGCTCCCAGAAGCCCTACAGGGGGCCCGATGGCGTGGGGTGCAATTGGTTGGACAGCTTTGACAAATTGTCTTATGGAAGAGTTATCCGTCATATCCTGGGTTGGAAATACTTCCAAACGTACCCGCCCATCCGGAGCAACGTACCGTTCCCTCAGACTGATGGGTAAGTCTTCAAGGCTAACTCGACTGGCTTTCAAAAGCTGCTGAAGTTGGGCCTTTACGCTCGGTAATGTTTCCAGCAGTCGTACCTGCAATTCATCCAAAACCAGATCCGGCCAACCGGTTGTGATTTTCAGTTTGTCTAGCAGTTCATCCAATCCCCTCAGGTTCGCAATCAGCGTAGGGGACAGGTTTGCGGTTGATTTTTGAGCCAGTCGACTTTGAAAGGCGTGAAAGGCCTTCAGGTTATCTTTATGGGTCGGTGGTGTTGTCAATTTTGAGGGAGATACGATCTCTTCGAGGGAAAATTTCATTTCCTCAACGATCGCTAACTTTTCTTCTTGATGACCAGGAACAAAACTCGCCAGTGTGACCGTCTTATCCACTTCGGCTAACAGTTCTAATTGTCCAGCTAATTTCTGGGCCTCATCGAGGTCTGGTTCCAGAATTTGAATAGTGTAAGGAGTCCTGTTTCGATCCTGAAGTAGTTCCAAAAACATCGCAACCCCTTCGGTGGAGGGATCTTTGAGGTGGATAGGGTTAAAGTCGAACGATACCTGCGGCAGAAAGACCGTCGCGCTGCCGAGAACCAGAACCACAATAAAAAGAATTACCCTTCGATGGGACATGATGGCATGCACCAGGTAGGAGCCTGAATCTGGGGAACGACGTGCCGGGGGAAACTGAACAGGAAAAAGTGTCAGGAGGGCCGGAAGAAGGGTCAGATTGGCTAGAAGTGCGAGAAACATCCCCACTCCCGAAATAACTCCCAGTTCAGCGAGACCTCGGTAGTCAGTTGGAAGAAATGAGAAGAAACTGAGCGCAGCCGCAATGGCGGCCAGCGTGAGGGCCCCACTGACCCCGGAAGCCGTATGGCCCAGGGCCAAAGCATGTTTCGCCCCGTCTTCTCGGGCTTCCCGATATCGCAGCACGAATTGAATTCCAAAATCCACACCAAGCCCAATAAACAGAACAGGTGCGGTGGCGGAAATCATGTTCAATGTCCCTATCGCCACGGTAGCGAATCCAGCTGTCCATACCAACCCAATAAGAAGGGTAACTCCAATCACTCCAGCTAAACGAAGGGAGCCCAATCCGCGGAGAAGGATCAGGCAAACAAGGGTAAAAGACAAGATAGCGGCCAACCAGGCTCCTTTGCCGACCGCCTTTCGTTCTTCCTCCTGGAGAATGATATCTCCCGTCAAGCGTATATTCACGCGATGTTGCTTTTCGATTGACTTTGAAAGACGAGCGAGGGTTTCTAAAGGGCCCTCAAGGGCCTCTAAACTCGAATAATCCAATCGGGGTTTGACCAGGAGAAGGCGTCGATTTGTCTCCCCAGGTTTGCCAAGTCCCTCCAGCATGGTTTCTCGCCAAAATTGAGGATTGGGTTGATTCGCAAGCTGGGCCTTGATGGTCTCACTTATCCAATTGAGTACCTGCGCGAAGCGCTTCTGATTTTCCGAATTCAATGTATTTTCTGAAGGGGACTCTCCAATGGACAAAATATCCCCAAGGCTTGGGTCCTCGGCTAACCGACGAATTTTATCCAAACCGGGCCCCAGCACAGAAAAAAGCCCTCTGAGACTCGGGTCCTTGACTACCGTCCCCAAAAAGGGCGCCCATTGTGCCAGCCGCTCATCCAATTGCAAGAGGGCCTCGGTGTTCATAAAAAGGAGACCTTGGCGTTTAAAAAATTGATCTTGGCCCGGCTGGTAGACGGATACAAACAGATCCGGCCGCTGGGTGAGCCTTTCCCCGAGCCGATCCCCGGCAGCATCGACATCTTCAGAAGTACCAGCATCAATCACAACCACAATGAGTTTAGTGAGTTGTGGGAAGGTTCGCTGAAATTCGCTTTTCAATTGCCGGAAGGGGAGTTGGGGGTTAAGTAACTTGAGAGGATCGGTATCAAGCGTGAGATAAGTAGGAATATACACAAGCAGTATTGCGATCGAGAAAAGGGCGCCCCCGACGATCCAGGAGGCGGCCCGCCGGGAGAAGTCGACGAGTTGGATGAGGAATTTTTGGTATGCTTGAAGCAAGTCAGCTCCCAAAGCCAGCCAACCTGTTCCCCTGAGAAGTGTGCCGTTTCATGGGCCAAAAGTCCTTTTTTCTAAATCGCGTGCGATCAACAGGGATATATTTCTCGGTAAAGAATAATTTAATGGGCAAGATTCTGGCAGAATCTCTCAATGAATGGAAGGGAGCGGGAAAAAATCCAGATTGAATCGATCTCGAACCTTGGCGAGCCACAAAAAAAAACCACACAAAGAGGCTGGCAATATCATACCCGTATCCCCGAGGAGGCCCCGGGTGGCTTTATTTCTCTACATTTGTCTAAAGTTTCCATAGGAGGTCTATCCTCATCCAACTTCCTTCGATTATTATATGGCAGCAGGGGATTAGTCCTACAATTTATCAGAGCGTTCTGATTATCTAAAATTAAATATCAACGCGATTCCCATTAGGAGGCCATTACATGAAGTGGTCTATTTTTTCTGCTTCCGCCATTCATGCACGGTTCATGGAACACACGCCTGACAAACCGGAAGAAATGATTCCTGCCCCCCTTGGAGTAGCGACGGTTATTCCCCTGGACAAAGATGACCCGACTTATGACCGTTGTAAGAAATGCCGCGACGACCTTGATGAGGGTCCGGATCCTGGCGGCCTGCCCCCGCAGGGCATCCATTCATTTTTTCGGTCACCTGCAGCACTGACTCCTAGCGATCTTCGGGCTGGCCAATCGGTATATTCACTATGAACCCTTATAAGCAGAATTTTCTGGAGGTTAATTCATAATGCAACACAAAACATCAAGGAAAATCGTTTTTATCCTGGTTTTGGCATCGGTACTTCTTGGTGGCTGTGGGATTATCTACACCGATATTGAGATCCCACGAGCCTATCGCTCCGCCACTCCAATTGATGTCGAGTCAAAGCCCACGGACAAAGTTGTAATTGGGGAAAGCTGTAACCAATCGGTGTTGTTTTTAGTAGCTTGGGGCAATGGTGGTTTTGTCGCCGCCACGAAGAACGCATTGAAAGATGAGCCGCCCGGCTCTATCCTCTATGACGTGCAAACGGATATGAAAGGCAAGGTATATGCCTTTGGGGTCTACACCCGAATATGTACAGTCGTTAGAGGGAAGGTGGCGTCACTGTGATTAAAATGATGGCGGTACTTTTTGGGGGTCTTCTGGCCATCACCGCTTGTTCGGGAGGACCGGCCTATGAAGCGAATTCTGGACTGATATTCGTGGGGACCTTGGTGGTGTACTATGACTCGGAAGGCCCGCTATCGTATCAGACGATTACCCCCTGGGAGTTGCCAAAAGACGGGATTCCCATCGGAGAGGTAATGGGTGATAGTTGCCAACATGGCCTGTCTATTCCCATACCCTACTCGGGAACCGATCGGGTGAGCCTTTCAGGGGCTGCGGGGGATGGCAGCTATAGAAAGGCCCTTTGGGAAATTGCACGAAAGCACCCAGACATCTATGGCTTGTACGACGTTAAAGTGGACATCGAACGCCTGTCTATCCTGACCATCTACAGTCGGAGCTGTACGATCGTGGTCGCCCAGGGATTTAAGCGTAAACATGCGGGTCCGACTCGATCCCCTATTTTTGAATGAAGAGTGAGTTACCCGTCAGAAGACTTTATCAAACATGGAGAATTAAATGTTAGGAATACGGCATTATCTCATTTTAACTATTGGGATTCTGGTGTTAGCTCCAATCGGCTGTGAGTCGGTCAAAATTTACGGACCGATCGAAAGCCGTCCTGAAGGGAAAGAGGGCACTTGGATGATCGCTGGCCGCACGTTCACGGTGACCGATACCACCAAACTTGACGAAGAGGATGGGCCCCTCGTGGTCGGCGCCTGCGCACAGGTTGAGCTTAAAGGTATTGTGGTAGAGGAAATTGAATCAGAAGAAACTTCAAAATGCCGGCAATATGAGGCGACAAAGATTTATGGAACGATCGAAAATCGTCCAGAGAAGAAGGCCGGCCCTTGGAAGATCGGCGGCCGCTCTTACGAAGTTATCAATACCACAAAACTTGATGAGGACGATGGACCGCTCGTCGTTGGCGCTTGCGCAGAAGTGGAAATAATAGGAAACGTCGTGAAGGAAATTGAATCCGAAAAGAAATCAAAGTGCACAAAATAATGATAAACGTTCCCTCTTTTGACCTCCTTGGCTAGACCCAGTACCCATAGTAACCCCAAAATGAGCCCACCTTTTCTTTGCCAGAGCTAACGCCTGCTCATAGTTGAGTTTCCCCAGGCCTACGATCAAGGAAACAAGCACAAATGGGAGGATTGAGACTTGAAGGAGTTCGACAAACGCCTCCCCTAGGAAATTCAGGAAAGCCACTTCTTCGCCGAAAAAAATTCCTACCGGAACCCCTAATACCATTCCGAGGAGAATCTTTCCTGATAAGCCCATTCGAGGTTTTGGGAAATTGTCTTCAGTCATCCTTCAATTAGCCCTCAAAAAAGCGTTGTGTGTTTCCTTCCGGATGGTTTGTTACCGAGCGGCCAAAATACATAAGAAAGTTTTACTTTTCAAGAAGGAGAAAAGAATTCCGTCACTTCAAGCCCGTGACCACCAGATTTTTAGCCAAATCGTGACCTTGCTATTGATTTCGTGGAGAGGTTTTAGGCAAAAATAAAGTGCGAGAGATGTCATTCTGGAGTACCATACAATGAAGTTATTCGTTGATTCCCCGTGAGAGGATGATCATTTTTTAACCTGAAGCTTTTACGCGGTGTTTGAAGAATGTTTCGGAAATCTTTCTGCATACTTTTCTTTTCGGGCTTACTAGGATTCCTTACTCCCCTCACAACGTTCTCTCAAGAGCTTACCGAATTGCGAAAGCTCGTGGATGATGCCCGCCTCACATTAGAAAAGTTTGTGCGGAACCCTGGGCACTCCTGGTTGCAGGACAATGTGAAACACGCCAAGGGAGTGTTCATCATTCCCAGCTTGGGAGAAGCCGGATATATCGTGGGTGGGTCACTTGGCAATGCCGTCTTGCTCCTACAGGACGAAAAAACCGGGAAATGGAGTGAGCCGGCTTTTTACCGACTGGTCGGGGGAACATTCGGATTTCAAATTGGCGCAGCGAAATCCGAAGTCATCGGGTTGGTCATGACCCAACGAGGGGTCGACTCTTTGTTGAGTAGTACTGTGTTGCTGGGAACCGGCGCTTCGGTGGCCATTGGACCGGTTGGGGGAGGGATCAGCGGTGGCGTCTCCCCAAGGATTGCAACCGATTTTTTAACGTTTGCCAGTTCACAGGGCGCCATGGTCAATTTGTCCCTGGGCGGCACCGTGGTGGCGGTGAGAGGGGACGCACACGAGGTGTATTACGGAGAACGAGTCAGTCCCAAGGACATTCTGATCGATCGTAAAGTCCACAATTGGTATTCAGATCGAATTCGGAAATCTGCCACTGTGGCTGGCGGTGGCAAATGGACCCCTGAATGAATCAAGCCGGTCAAAAAAATTCCCTTCAACAGCTCCGGGCTACCCGGTCTGTTTCCATTATGTCGTTATGCGTGACAGTCTTCTTATTTCTGTTTATGTTGAGCTGTGGGCCGCCAGACCCAGTCCTGAAATATAGTTTAGATACTCCTCCACTCATCCTCACCCCCACCGATAAGATCGGCATTCGTGACGGACGAGCCCGCTTTCGGGAAATCTATTGCGCGGTCCGGGAGGATCATGGGAAAGAGTTCCCGGATGACCCGCCCTGCAAAAAAGTGCTGCACCGTATATCAGGTGAATCGGAACCGACGAACAAACCAGTTCACTTGGGCCAAGCCCGCCTCCCCTTACGCGTCCTGGTAGTCCCCGGCACTCTGGCTGAATGTGTCCAAGGTACCCTCTCCCCACTACCTTACGCCCGTGCTCACCTTGAGGAACATGGGTACAAGACCGGGCTCATTATGGTAGGGGGTCGCACGAGTAGTACCTTCAACGCAACGCAGATTCGTGACTATCTGGTCAATATGGATTCCTCCCCTTCAGAACGAGTTGTATTAGTTGGGTATTCAAAAGGTACCACCGACGCATTAGAAGCCGCGGTGAACCATCCTGAAATCGCCGAACACGTATCAGCCATCGTCAGTTTTGCAGGCGTCGTGGGCGGTTCTCCTCTTGCGGATTCGCTGCCCGGTTTTCAGGAATCGCTAGTCAAAAACATGCACATTCCCGCCTGCCCTGAAGGTGACGCCGGTTTTATTGAAAGCCTGACCCGGAAAACTCGCCTCAAATGGTTGGCCGAACATACCCTCCCGACAACCATGCAGTATTATTCGCTGGCGGCTTTTGCTGAACGAGAGCAGATATCTTCCATGATTCAGGGTGCCTATGACAAACTGGCTACCATTGATCCCCGCAATGATAGCCAGGTGATTTTTTACGATGCTCTGATCCCCCGTAGCACCCTGTTGGGGTATGTCAACGCGGATCACTGGGCTATTGCGATGCCGATCTCCCGGAACATGCCCATGGTGGCGGACGCCTTTATTGACCGAAACGCCTTCCCGCGGGAAGTGCTGTTAGAGGCGATCATTCGATTTGTAGAGGAAAACCTGCTCGATCAAGAACGAAAGGCTTTCGAGAACCCATGAAAAACCTGGGAATTCTTCTCGCGTGGCTTCTGTTCAGTATTGTATTGTGGTCCTGTACTATACAAGGGGAACGAGTCCCTGAATCGACGGACGGGTCCTCTCAACCTGCCCACGGACCAGAAACTTTTACCATAGTATCGTACAACGCTTGGCATGGGCTGGATGCTGGAGAATTTTGGGTCACGTCGACCGAAACCCCGGAACAAAGTTCGGCCCGACTCCGTTCCCAGGTCCAACAAATTGCCAAAGCAGACGCTGACCTGGTTCTCCTTCAAGAGGTCAATCCACTTCCCCAGAGAGCCAAGGAGTATGTTTTGGCCTTGCAGGAACTCGGCTTGGACTACACCCATGTTCATCAAGTTGATGCTTGTGGAATACGGATAAGCGGAGAGCGGGCGCTGATACCCGGACTGAATAATGGCTTGGCTATCCTGGCAAAGAAGGAACTTCAGCTCAAAAAGATTAAAGGCTTAAAGCTCAGCGGCGACATTGGGAATTGCGAAGATACCTCCGGCATGCAGCTCGGGGAACTGAGATATGGTCTTATCGGGGAGATTACGTTACCTGAAAGCTCCACTAAGTACCTGATCACCAGCCTTCACCTTCATTCCGGTTTCGAGACCGGACAGGGATTCCTTCAAGCACTTGCTAGATTTCATGAACAGGGCCGTTTTGATAGGTATCCCTGGTTCAAGTGGGAGATTGACAAAGTCCGACTACGGAGAATTAGTGAGGTCAGCACCCTGATGCGGGAACTCTATAGGCTTAACCAGGATGGTGCCTATGCCGGTATGGCCATTGGGGGAGACTTTAACTTCGAACCGGATTTTCCTGAATACGAAGAAGCCAAACTCCTGCGCATTGTCGATACCTTTACCCTCGCCCAGCATGATGCGGAGCAATTTACAGCCGATCCGGTCAGGAATGGTCTTATACGTCTTGGACCCGACCCTACGATTCCCGATTTGTTGAAAAAGGAACTTTCTGAAGTCTCGCCAGAGACCAAGGACGCCGTCCTCGCTTCTTATCGGGAAGAACAGAAACGACCCAGGCGAATCGACTACATTTTCGTCAATGCCTTCTTGCCTGATTATTGCTTCAGACAAGACTTGTTTGGCCTGGAAACCGATGGGAAAAACCTACCGGCTTCAGACCACTTCGGAGTTATTAACTGGTACACACGGGATGCCACACCCTGTACCCGTTAAATTTCGAGGGGCTCGCCTAAGAACTCATGCTTCTTCAGGGTGAACACAATTGGACCCACCCCGGGCCTCACATAGCCTAAACCTCGACTGTTTGGCCCAGTATTCAAGAATTTGATTGACATCGCCCCAGGTATCAAATGCCTCCGCCTCCAGTTTTTTATTTCCAACACGCCGGTCTACCAAAGCAGCGAGCACCCTTCCCGTCTGCGCATCCGAAATCTTGGCTTCTACACTGGCCTCACCGACAAAGGCCGGTTTTCCAGTCGCCAAACCCTTTAAACTTGACAGGGCACGCGCTTGAGGGACAACGGTCGAAACCACGTCCATGACGACCATCGACTCCTCTACTTTCGTGATGGCCACTTGTATCCGTAGGGTGTTTGGACTGGGTTTCTGAACCATTTCGTAGTCTTGTTGGAAGGTCAGATAGAGAAGGGAATAAAAATGGTCTGCGAGGACCTGTATGTCTTTTTGGGGAACCCCGGCCTCTCTTGATTCCTCACCACGCCAAACGGTCACGGGGTCTAGCAAAATCTTGGTATACTCGGAAAAACGAGCGGTGTTGATTTTTTCAGGCTTATACACCAGGAGGGCTTCCCCTTCTTTTCCCTTCCGGAGTTTGGGATAAATATCTCCCAGGAACCCTGACGGCTCAACATCCCGGGCCTGTTTGGTCGCCGCACACCCAGCCAGCAGGCTTAATAGGACAACACAGAGAAATCCATGAAATCGCAACATAAAAATCCCTCCTCCTAGAATGTGAACCAATCAGCAGGAATCCGGGGGAATGTCGAGGAGAACAGACAAGGGCTTCAGGGGGCAGTCCCAAGTTTCACGTCCAAAGGACCGTTTGGAACCCCATTCTTCACTGAGCCCAATGGGCCCAGGAATTTCAATAAGCTCCGGATTTAAACCTTGGACCTTGGACGGGAAACCTGAAACTTGAAACCCTACTTTTTATTATTCTCCGATAAGAGGAATTTTTTCGGCAAGCTCGAAGTCCACAAGAGCTTTGATCTTGTTCTCAATTTGAAAATAGCGCACAAGCTTTATATCTGACATGATTCCCCGGAACCTGGGCACATATTGCCGGCGCGTAATTTGATAATCACCTTCAATGTCCAGAAACTCCTCCATGAGTTTTACCGCTTCCTCGTTCGTCATTGACTTATACACCCGCGCATATTCCTTGATGAGCTCAATTTCACGATCGGCAAGTTTGGATAATTCCTTTTGGTATTCCTCGTAGACAGGCCAGAACTTATCAGCTTCCGATTGGGTCAATCCCATAGCCTGTGCAATAAGGAGCTTTTTGTCTGCGCGAAGTTTTTCACGTACAATCTCCATATTACTCGCTGGCTGTTCCTCGGCCAGGGCCATACAGGGAACTAGGGTGACGAAGCCGAGCGAAGCTGCAATCACAATCGTCCTAATGCTTCCTTTCATTGATGCCTCTCCTTTTGGTTGTTTTCCCAAAATTTTTCCTTGGGAAGATAGTTAATGATGGTATACAGACCGACACTTTCTCAAAGGGAACATACCATACCTCGTCTTATTTCTGCAGGCAATAGGGAAAAATGGTCAAGTAGGGAAAATCAGGGATCGAAACCGTCAAATCTTTGATGTAGGACATTGAATTGTGGACATTTTTTCATCCTTTGAAATTTGAGCCTTTTATTGATCTCTTCGTATTCCAAAATACCTAACACTTTCACATTTTCAAGTATTCTTGGAATTTATGATAATATAAGCTTCCTACCTTTTATGATCCCTATGAGGACAAAAATAGCCTCCTTTGGCTTTTTAGTGCTACTCATTTCCTTAATTCCCCACCAGGTCACTGCTGATTCCGTTTCAGCTTCGGTATTCAGCTCCAGCAATGCATTTACCGGTGATCTTCCCGAAATACGGAAGCGCCGTTTCCTCAGAGTATTGGTGACTTACAGCAAAACCAATTTTTTCCTCATGAAGGGTGTCCCCCATGGATTTGAGTACGAAATGCTCAGGCAGTATGAAAAGTTTCTCAATAAGGGCAAGGGCAGAAGGTCCCTCAAAACCCAATTGGTGTTTATCCCCGTCCCATTTGATCAACTCATTCCAGCCCTTCTAAAGGGGAGAGGGGATATCGTGGCTTCCGGCCTCACCAATACCCCCGATCGCCGAAAGAAAGTGGCCTTTACCACCCCTTATCTTCCCAAAGTCGATGAAATCGTGGTGAGTCATAAAAGGGCAAGGGGGCTCAACAATCTGACTGATTTATCGGGCCGAACGGTAGCTGTCGTTCGGGCCAGCAGCTACGTCGATTCGCTCAATACCCTGAATTCCCAATTACGTGTGCAAAAGCGAAAACCGATTAACATTTTCCAAGTTAGTGAAAACCTGGAGGCGGAAGATGTGTTGGAGTTGGTCAATGCGGGGGTGCTCAAAGCCACGGTGGTCGATCAACATATTGCGGAGCTGTGGTCAGGGGTTTTGACCGACCTCGTCCTTCATACCAAGCTCAAAGCCAACCAGGGAGGGCAAATTGCCTGGGCGGTCCGGCCCAATAATCCCGACCTGCGAAAGAGCCTCAACCGCTTCATTAAAAGTAATAAAAAAGGAACGTTAATCGGAAACATTTTATTTAAACGGTATTATCAAAACCGCGAATGGATCAAAAATCCTCTGGAGGCACAAGAACGAAAAAAACTTGATCGCTTCATTAAACTCTTTAAAGAATACGGGAATCGGTATGAATTTGACTGGTTGGCGATCGCAGCCCAAGCCTATCAAGAATCGGAGTTTAACCCCAATGCCAAAAGTTCCGCCGGAGCCGTCGGGATCATGCAAATGCTTCCAAGCACGGCGGCCAGCGAGGCGGTGAATATTCCCAATATTAAACCCATAGAAAACAACATTCATGCGGGCGTGAAATACTTAGCCTGGATTCGCGATCGATATTTTTCAGGCCCGGAGATTTCCCCGGAAGACCGGGTCGATTTTTCGTTTGCCGCTTACAACGCCGGGCCGGGGGCCATTCAAAAGATTCGACGCAAGGCCAAAACCATGGGACTCAATCCAAACAAGTGGTTTTACAATGTCGAACTGGCCGCTTTAAAGTATATTGGCCAGGAACCTGTGCGATACGTCGCCAACATTCATAAATACTATGTAGCGTATTCAATGATATCCGAAACATTGAATAAAAAAGCCCGAGAGATGAAAGCCACTAAAAAGTAGATTAGGGTAAGAAACAAGGGAAATCGGCATTTGTGATGGAGTTTGACGGCCTTTGACAAAAACGATCACAGGTGGTCATTCCTTCAATCCTCATTGCTCTCCAACCATACATATTTATTTACCCAGCACACATCTTCCATCAGAAATCCGTTTTATGTTCAATTTATTGGCCATGGCCTTGGCTTTGACATTGGCAGCTTTGAACCTCAGCGGGTGCGATGGCAAGGATTCAGATCCAGGTCCGTCTTCCGACAAAAACCAATCCGCCACCCCGACTCCCTCGCGAGAAAAACCGACTTATGTTGGGAATACGATTTGCGCCAGGTGTCATCAACAAGCCTACGAATTATGGACCGCCTCGCATCATAGTCAGTCCATGCAGATAGCCTCCTCCGAAACGGTCCTCGGAAATTTCGAAGACGAGACATTCGACTATTCCGGCATTGGTTCTACCTTCTTCAAAAAAGAAGGAAAATTTTGGGTTCATACCGATGGTCCGAACGGCAAACTTGCCGATTTTGAGATTACCCATACATTCGGCATCGAACCTTTGCAACAATATTTGATCGCCTTTCCCGACGGACGACTGCAAGCTCTGGGGATTGCATGGGATACGCGGCCGAAAAAGGTGGGAGGGCAGCGGTGGTTTCACCTCTACCCTGATGAACACATCACCCACACCGATCGTCTGCATTGGACCAAACCCAATCAAACCTGGAACTACATGTGTGCCGACTGCCATTCAACCAACCTGAAAAAACGCTATAACCTTGAAAAAGATCGGTACGAGACCACCTGGTCTGATATCAATATTGGCTGTGAGGCCTGTCATGGGCCAGGCTCACACCACGTCCACTGGGCCGAGGGCAGCCGGCCAAAAGCTGATCCATCCAACTCCACACCTTACAAAAAGGGAATGACGGTTTTGGCAACCGAGGCTGGTGAAATCAACACTTGTTCAAAATGTCACTCCAGGCGAGGCATCCTTGCTGAGGAATATATCCCAGGACAACCTTTTCTCGATTTCTATATGCCTGCACTTCTGGATTCCAATCTTTATTATTCCGATGGACAAATTCTCGAGGAAGTCTATGTGTACGGTTCCTTTCTTCAAAGTAAAATGCATCATCGGGGAGTCCGTTGCACAGATTGTCACAATCCGCATTCTGGTCGTTTACTAAAGCCCGGAAATGCCACTTGCACAGCGTGCCACCAGGCTAAACCCTCTTCCCGCTTTCCAACCTTGAAAACCAAACCATACGATTCACCACAACACCATCATCACCCCCCAGATTCGCCCGGAATACATTGCACGGCTTGCCACATGCCTTCCAAACTCTTTATGGTAATTGATGAGAGACATGATCATAGTTTCCGTATTCCCCGTCCGGATCTTTCGGTTGAGCTTGGCGTACCGAACGCCTGCAATGCTTGCCATTTCAAACAATCCGCAAATTGGGCTGCCAATCGGATAGCCGAATGGTATACAACCCAACCGGGAGATCATTTCGCGAAAGCCCTTGATGGAGGGAAGCGCGGCGAACTCTTCGCCGAAAAACTCCTCTCTGAGTTAAGTCTGAATCACAATCAACCCGTTATGGCACGAGCCACAGCTCTATCGCTATTGCAAAATTACAATAGGGAATTCTCTAGAGAGGCTATTGAAGCAGGACTTCGGGATACAAATCCTCTCATTCGCCTTGGAGCGGTGCGTGGATCAGAACGACTGCGCCCTGAGTTGCGTTGGCAGACCACCCATCACTTGCTTTCCCATCCGCTGCGTGGAATACGAATTGAAGCCGGTCGATTGTTGGCACCGGTTGATCCTGCAACGCTCGATTTGGGCCAACGGGACATTCTGGATCGTGTCATCACTGAATACATCAGGGCACAAATGGTTAATGGGGACCGTCCCGAAGCCCATACGAATGTTGGCGTGGTTTATTCACAAACCAGAAAATTTACCAAAGCTGAGCAGGCTTATTTACAGGCTCTTTCGCTCGATCCTCAGTGGGTCCCGGCGCTTGTTAATCTGGCTGATCTCTATCGGGCACAGGGCCGCGATACTGAAGGTGAACCACTCCTGAAACGTGCTTTGGGTTCCGCGCCCAATAACCCTGCGCTTCATCAAGCCTATGGCCTATGGCTTACCCGGCAAGGAAGACCCCAGGAAGCTATCGAGAGCTTGAGGCGTTCGACCCAACTCGATCCTGATACTGCCCGATATGCGTACGTGTACGGCATCGCATTGAATTCAACCGGCCAAACATCGGAAGCATTAAAGGTCTTACATCGCACGCTCGACAAATTTCCCGAAAACCTTGATGTCCTCTATGCGCTTGTCACGATTTATCGCGATCAGGGTGATGTCAAAAGCGCAGTGGCCTATGCAGAACAATTAGCCGCCCTGAGGCCGGATCAGGAATACTTTCAACAGTTAGTTAAGGAACTGCGGGAACAACACAAACTCCAGTAGGTTCCAGATTCAACCAATGACGAGCCACCTTCCCCCACAAATCAAATTCATTGACGCCTTGGTCTATAAGTCATAATGCATCCGACCACCCGTTACATTCTTGTTCTCATAACCGCACAAATTTTAATGCTATCGCCCCGCGCGACGGCAGAGCCAGCGCCTGATCTCAATGCCCATCTCTCAATTCCTATCCGGTGGTGCGCCGTTCAAGGAAGCCCGGCAGTAGAAACTCGGTCAAGGGCATTGGGTGGAACGACGGATGAGATTCTCCGCGCTCGTCACACTCGAGCAACGACTTTTGTCTGGATGCCCCAATCGGGTATCAGTTTTCGATCGGCTCTGACGCCAAAAACTCGTTCTCGAATCAGGTTTCCGATTATTAAGGATCCTGACCCTCCCAAAGCCGACGGATCGGGCGGCCCAGGGTTAGAAGGCGATATCCTCGCGCCCTCTTTTGATCATCGGAAACGAAATGAGCTCACTATGGCAGTCGGAATGTGCGAGGGGGCCTGGGAGCAATTGGAAGATCAACTCGAAACAAATTTTGAGGGCATCATTGGCATTAATATTCGGCGTTTTGTTAAACCCGATGGGAGTCCTGCCGGACTCTTGGGCGTTGGAACCAGCTTGCATACGGTTCCATACGGAACCGATAAATGTGTAATCCCTCTTCAACCTCAAGACTTTCAACCTCTGATGAGCAATGACGGATGGGTGGTCGTTGTCGATAATCACTTCACTCGACACACCGACCCCTATGACAGTGTACTTGCCCACGAATTGGGCCATGTTCTATTCCTGGGGCATGGGAATGGTTTGGATGATCCGGCAGGAAATCCCCCCCGAAAAAATAAAAGATTCGATGGCTATTGTGATCGTCATGAAAATGTAAATGCTGCCCCCTTCACTCTTATGAAACCCCAAAATCCGGTTTCCAATCTTCTGACGGATCTCCAAAAAACGAATGCGCGGGCCGCCGCAAGAGTGACCGTGGGGGGAGTAAGCCTACAAACGGACGCTTCACAGAGGGGTTTTATCATCAGTGACGATGAGGTCGACCAAGTGGGCGACGTGAAGGACCCTTCGGTCGATTTACGCTCATTGGGCATCCACTATAACACCATGAAGGGAGTGACGATCCTTAGTTACAGACTTGTTGGTCCACTCCCTGAATATCCCTTCCACCGATTCCTTGTATTTGCAGACCTGGATGCGAATCCGAACACCGGCGGTTCCCCTTCTATCCTTGATTACAAAACACGTTTTCAAGGCGCTGAAATTGTGACCGAAGTTTTAGTGAAGAGATACGTGGGTGAACCCCAACGACGGGTCACCACATCCGTCTGGTTCTATCGATCTGGTAGGTTCGTCAAGTCTCCGGCGGCTTCAAGAATCAAGGCGGAGGTCATGCCCGCCGTCCTGGGGCATTCAGGAAAGGTGGCCTATGATGTCGTCACCCTTCAAATTCCTCATGGACTTGTCGTTCCGCGCCCCGTCAAGGTCCGATTCCAAGCCATGACAGAACGTATGGGTGGAGAATTGGATCGCTTACCCGACAAAGGGGAGCAGGGCCGTCTCATCCGGTTGACCAGGCCACAATACCCCTCATGCCGAGTGATCCCCCACACGATTAAGGCCGGCAACTCACTCAAATTAAAGGTCACAGGATTTATCCCCAATCGAACAGTGAATGTCTTTATTGATCACAAACGGATTGGTAGCACGGTATTAAACCAAAATGGAAATGTGACCGTTCAAATTCCCACCCCGCGCGACGCAAAAAACGGGCTCCATCTTCTTGTGGTGGCGATAGCAAAGAAAGCGTTGACGGCTCATTGTTCATTGACAATCAACGGTGGAACCGCCGACAAAAAACCATTAATTGAATCACGAAAATGAAGCAGAGCCAGGCAGCGTACTTCTCTTCACTGATGTAATTAAGAAGGTTATTCAAAATGGTCGTCCGGTGTCATGCCTTTTTAATCGACGTAGATCAGCCCACCGGAGGGTTCTCACATCAACAGAAAACCCTGCGTTTCCATACATATTCCAATATTGGCTATAACATTGGGGTAGGAAGTCATGTACCTTTTTGAGTATATTTAATACTGAAAGGACCGGAGAAAGAGGGATCTTCTGAAAGGGAGGATGACGTGATGTCTTGGGTGCCGAGAATGTTGCTGTCATTCCTCAGTCACGGGAGGGGGCCCCTGCAGGGGTTGGCAAAACAGGGCTCGCTAAGAAACTGGACCGATGGGCCCGAATCGTTTTTCTCTAGCCTTTCTGGTTGTTTTGAATGTCTCCTTTCGGATCGAATATGAGCTCAAAGGTTTCGCATTTAGGGGTATTCATTTCACATGACGATATAACATTTGTATACTTCGGAGTTTTTCATTTTTTAAATTTTTAGCAGGTGGTGATTTATGAAATTTACAAAACCCTTGTTTGGCCTCGGATTCCTTGTCGGTCTATTGTCGTTCGGTGTTCTCGTCGGTTGCGCCGTGAATCCGGTAACAGGGCGTCCTGACCTCGTTCTCACCACAAAGGCAGGTGAACGGGAAATCGGCGCTAAAGAAGCAAAAAAAGTTGAACAACAAATTGGCCTCACTGATAACCCTAGCCTTGGGGCGTATGTCGAATCACTGGGCCAACGATTGGCTGCGCATTCCCCTCGTCAGGATGTTCCGTACCAATTCTATGTAGTGGAAATGGTTGAGCCGAACGCTTTTGCGCTTCCTGGCGGATTTGTGTACGTATCTCGCGGCCTTCTCCCCATTGTCAACTCCGAGGATGAACTGGCCGGGGTTGTCGGGCATGAAATTGGGCATGTCGCAGCACGTCACTCCGTTCAACGCTTGTCTGCCGCCGCTCCTTTTGCCATCGTCGGAGGCGTGACTGGCGCCGTCACGGGAATTGTCAGCGATAATCTCAGTGATGCCGTAATGGGAATCACGGGATTGGCCGGCAGTGTCTTTCTCGCCCCGTATAGCCGGAGCCAGGAACGGGAGGCCGATACCGTCGGCGTGGATCTGGCCGCTGCAAGTGGGTATGACCCTAAGGGACTGTCGAGATTCCTGCAAGCATTAGAAGTTCAAGATACCCTCCGGAAAGAAAAACCAAAGTCTCCCAGCTTCTTCGATTCCCATCCGGCCACACCTGAACGAGTGAAGGATACGGCTAACTACGCTAAAACCGCGACGCGAGGGCCAGCGAGACCCATCGCTGCTGATCATGAAGCATTTCTCAAAAAGCTCGACGGTGTTGTAATTGGCCCCCACCCGGCCGAAGGTGTATTTAATGATAATCTCTTCCTTCATCCACACCTTGACTTTGCCCTTAGGTTTCCCACTGGCTGGGAAACACAAATCAGCCGGCAAATGGCATTGGCTGGTGATAAAGAGCAATTGACTCTGGTATTCCTTCAGGTTGCTGGGGAAGGAAACGATCCTATGGCTATCCCGAGAGAGCTTGATAAGAAAAGTGGCGGAAAGGTTTTGGATAAAGTTGAACGTTTTGAAGTCGGAGGGTTACCTGGGTCCCGCTTGGTGTTCCAGGCAAAAACCAAGCAGGGCGTCATGGGAGTTGACTTGAATTGGATCGCTTATCAGGGCGTGATTTATCAGATCGTGGGACTAAGCCCGGAAAAGAAATTCAAAACGTTGGAACCCATTTTTCGGCAAACGGTGAATAGTTTTCGCCCTCTCACCCAGACTGAGCGTTCGAACTTCACGATTTCCCGACTTCGGCTCGCCCGGGCCAGCCAGGGAGAATCCATTCAGAGTTTCATCTCGCGGACTGATTGTATTTGGACAGTTGAGCAGGTTGCAGCGGCCAATGGAATCCCAACCAATGCGGCCCTGAATGATGGACAACTACTCAAAATCACGAAACGGGAGCGGTACATGCCGCAATGACAGTAAGACTTCTTCCGCCAAAAACCCAGGAGCATATCTGCTTCGCCTTTTATCGGACTTGCCCTTGGTAATTGCCTTTTAAATTTATTTGATAACGGGAGTTTGGGGACGGGAATGTATTCAGGGTATGTCCGGACTTCGGGATATTATGACCGTTGAATCCAGGGACAAGATGTTTGACAGGCTGAGCTTCCCAAAGGCCCGGAGGGTCTTGATTAATCCGGTTTTGCCTTTTTGGGTGAGGGGGTCAACTCCGCCCTTTGGATACGTCCTTTCTCATCCGTCGCATCAACCTTTAACATTCGCTTCCCGTCACTTTTAAAGAGGGTCATCGTAATCGTCCCTTCTTGGTCCGATCTGGGTGAAACCAGCTTTCCGTCCTCTATGTGAAGAATCCCCTCTCCTGTCCATGCGCCAATCGTTCGAATGGCGGAGAACTTGAATGTTCCGTCCTTTCTTATGGTGACCTTGGCCCAATTCTGTTCCCGGACCATTTTGGGTTCCATCCAGGTCATTCCTTCCCAATTCCCTGCCACCCTATGGAAATTTAATATTTTTTCTTCTTGCCAGTTGAGAGATTCGGAAGGGGGAACCTCAGCACAGGACACTGCCGCCATGCAAACCACAATCAGAATCAGGTACGTGACATCTCGAGTCCCAAACAACATCGTATTCTCCTTTTTTCGTTTTTAAAGATGGGAGCATACAAAAAGGATTCACCAACTTCGTAGCCCCCACACCGCAATACTTCATTGATCTTAACTGATTGTTTTAGCCCATAGCCAGAACAAACCCACTCCGCGGTTTACCCGTCAGCTTAACCCGGTGAGCGACCATGAGGAATCGGGCGTTATTCACTTGAATTCTTTGCATCATGCTCACAATTATGAGAAAGTACATTTGATTTTTTCATAGAAAGGCATTGGAAGATGAGGGCACTAAGACCACATATGTGGGAGGGCATTGCTGGGATCCTGGTGTTGTTTTGTTTAAGCTGTACCTCTGCGCCAAAAGAACAGCCAATCCAATTTTCCGGATTTCTTGGTTATTACACCGGATTTAGGCCTTCGCCGGATGAACCCGGAAGTTGGGCCTATGAAAAACCTGGGCTCGATCTCAGACCTTACCAAACGGTTATGGTTGACCCCCTTGTCATTTGGAATAACCCGGATCCCAAAAAAGGGGGAATCAATGACGTTGATGCCTGGAAACTGCAACTTACCTTCCGAGACAGAATCGTCAAGGCCCTTGGCGATGCCTATTCCGTGGCTGATCGTCCCGGGCCACAGGTTCTGCGCATTAGGGCTGCTCTCACGGACGTAGCGGAGGACAAGGCTAAATCATATTCCCAAAGCCGGCTTCTGGGTGCAACAGGTGACCTCCTTATGCGGTCCACGGAAACTCTTTTCAGCACTAACATTCTTGAAGGGAAAGCGACTCTTGAAGCAGAACTTCTGGACTCCCAAACCGGCGAACGTCTGGTCGGATATATCGAAAAAAGAGAAAGTTCCAAGACCTATACCGATAACCGGCACAACTTAGGCCCTATTATTGAGATCTTCGATTATTGGGCTAAAAAGCTACGTCATCGATTAGATAGAGCAAGGGGTAACCGGAAAAATATAGAGATCCGTGGCTCACGACGTTAGCGACCTATTCCACAAAACAGAACTTACGAACATGATGAGCGAACGGGTTGAGGTTGCTCAATCGCCGAGTGGATCAATGTTAAAAGTCTATCGAAGTTTAATGGTTTGAAGACCGTCGAATACGCCCCTGCAATCCTTGCAAGGCCTTCCAAATCTTTACTCTGATCGGCCGTTAAGAGGATCACGGGAATCTCCTTCAGCCATTCTTTCCTTGCCAATGCTCTAATAAGCTCTAATCCATTCATTTCCGGCATCATAAAATCCGTGATCACTAAATCCACGGTACGCGATGAAATCCCGGCCAAAGCCTGTTTTGCATTATTCGCGGTTGAAATGGAATATCCTTTTGATTCCAGGAGATCGGCAAGTATCAGTTGGTGATCTTCTTCATCATCCACGATCATTATATGTCTTGTTTCCACGATTACCATTCCATTCTAGAGCACACTGCTCCAACTCATCATGTGGCTATCCTTCGAATCTCTCCTTAACCAATAGGTTGACTGTTTATCCTACCTCATTGGTGATTCATATGCGGAGATCCATGCCAACTCATACACCCCAGTCAGTCTTTCCATATTCAACCTCCCTATGTCAGAGCTTCCCTGTCCATGTATCGTTTTAAAGAGATCGAATTCATCAACATTCGGAAGCCAAACTATTCGACCGGCGACTGTTATGATGCGATTGGTCAAGGACATGCGAAAGCCGGGATCTAAAATGAGGGAGCTATCCTTAACTTTGGAATCTATAAAGGAGAATTCACTTTTGCTTTGATTCGAATCCAGGCCTGGCCAAGCCCTGGAATTGGAAGCAACTCTTCCCAGATCATCATTCTGAATCGCACCCTCTACCTGATAGTAGTCATAACTCCCGTTTGAGGGAATCGAAAAAATCTCTTTCGCGGGAACGGGTCCAGAGGTTAAGCCTAAAAACAACAGCCCGATCCCTACCGTGATAAACGAGAATCCCGAAGCTAATCGAATTCCCTCCCCTCCATCGGTAGACTTTGACGCCACCCATTTTCTTATAGACAGGGGAAAATACAGCATTCCAGCTATGAGGAGTGTTCCGAATAAAACCTCCTCGATCGGTGTCATATCTGGTACGGTCATGGCGGCCTCCTTATATAAATAATCAGAGTGGAATTTGAATTCACGCTAAACTTTGTTGAGTGTTGCGTCTGCTCATTTCTCATCCTTGGATTCCGGAGAGGTTTCTTCGACACTTTGACCCTGAAGATTAGAGTCCCCTTTCGAATGTTGAAAAAGTTGACAGCCGGATTCTGCTAACACTCGTTGTGCTTCTTCCAAATTTTTTTTTGCTATTTGGCGCATATCCGCATATGTCTGAGCCCTTAGAATTAATGGAGAATTGTCTTCCCCTGGCCCTTCCTTTAAATTTTCTGTTCTATCCACCATTCTTCCCTCCAATTGCTTTATATACCTCCGACCTGAAATTTCCTGCTTGGTAGGTTAATATGGCAAAGAAGATGCCAGACGGGTTTTTCACTGTAAATTCTTAAATTTTCCTTTAATTTCAATAACTTGAAATAATGAAAAGAATTGGGGAAATCATTATAAAAACCACTTTCGATCCACCTTATTTCACAGGGCCTCGGTATCCCGTGGCGATTTAGAGATAAGGGATGATTGGGGAGATTTGTTTAAAAAAAAGGCAGACGAATAATACCGGGGGGATCCGGTTTCACATTAGAGGGTCGTGGCGCCATCCAATGGCGCCTTATTTGGATACTGACGCCGTTTGAATTGGAAAAATTTGTGTGTCGGGGTTTTGTAAATAAGGGTAGGGCCCCTCTGGAAGATTTGCTTGGTCACGGGCAGCACCTGCCTGCGCGAGGCCGCCTTCAGCCTTCGTAGCCACTTCGGCGAAGAAGGCCCGGCGGAAGCCGAAAAGAGGCGGCAGCGCCAAACCTGAAACATGAAAACCGCAACTTCTCTCTTGTGCGATGTAAAACAGAAAGGTTAGGCCGTCGTCCGGGTGATTTTGATCCCCAATTTTTGCAGGCGGGAACGTAAGGTACTTGGGCGGAGCCCTAAAATCGTAGCAGCACCTTTGGGACCTTCAATGACATTGTTGGTCTCATGAAGAACGCGAAGAATATGGGTTCGTTCAACGTCTTCGAGGGTGGCAGATGCTGCATTCTCCGACTCACCCGGATCGCCGGGATGCTGAAAAGCGTCTCCCAGTTCAGGAATATCCTGTCTCCCCAAAACAGAGCCATGAGCTAAAATTACTCCTCGTTCAATGATATTTTCTAATTCTCGCACGTTGCCGGGCCAATGATAGGATTGTAATTTCATCATCGCTTCCCTTGAAACGCTTTTGATGGCTTTGCCGGTTTTGCCCGTAAACTTTTGTAGAAAATGATTCACCAGCAAAGGGATGTCCTCTTTTCGATCTCGAAGGGGGGGACCTTCTATTGGGAAGACATTTAATCGATAATATAAATCTTCCCGAAACTCCCCGGCTTTGACTGCCTGCTCGAGGTGACGATTTGTGGCCGCAATAATTCTGACATTGACCCTGACGGTCGAAGGATTACCAAGTCTCTCAAATTCTCCTTCCTGAAGAATTCGAAGAAGTTTGGCTTGGAGTTCCAATGGCAAGTCCCCAATTTCATCGAGAAAAATGGTCCCTTTATCAGCCAATTCAAAGCGGCCGATTTTCTTAGCAAGGGCTCCCGTAAACGCTCCCTTTTCATGGCCGAACAATTCGGATTCAATGAGATTCGTGGGCAACGCAGCACAGTTGACCTTGACCAATGGTCGATCGGCTCGGCCACTGGAAAAATGAACGGCACGAGCCAGCAACTCCTTCCCTGTTCCGGATTCCCCGAGGATCAAAACCGTCGCATCAGTTTTGGCGACCTGTTCCACTTTGTGGAGTATCTCTGTCATCACCTGACTCTGACTAATAATGTCCTGGAAATTGTGAGTGAGTTGTATTTCTTCTTGTAAGTAAACGTTTTCAGCTTGAAGTCGTTGTTTAAGTTGTTCCACCTCCGAAAGAGCCGAGCTCAGTTCGGCGGTGCGCTCAGCCACCCGTCGTTCCAAAGACTGATTAACTTCTTGTAACTTTTTCTGTAATGACCGAAGCATCAAATGTGTGTTGACTCTAGCCAACACCTCTTCATGTTGGATTGGCTTGGTGACATAGTCGACCCCCCCGACCGAAAAACCTTTGACTTTATCCATAGTTTCTGAAAGGGCCGTCATGAAGATGACGGGAATATCCGCGGTCTTCTCTTTGGCCTTTAGCTGTCGGCACGTTTCAAACCCATCAATGCCGGGCATCATGACATCCAAGAGAATGAGGTCTGGAAGGTCATGATCGATCTGTTCTAAGGCGCTTTCCCCATCCACGGCGACCGACACTTGAAAGCCTTGTTCGTTAAAAAAATTTACCAGGATCTCTAAATTGGACGCGGTGTCATCAACCAGAAGAATGGATTCTTTTTTTGAATTTTCAACACTCATACGGTTCACAATTCAAATCCGGGAAGACCACAAATCTCTTTTACCACAACCTTCAACATTCGCGCTTACTTTTACCCTTCGACCTTTTCGACGATTATCCCTTTGGCTATCAAGCATTCATGTGAGGTCCCGCCTACCTTTTAATAAATAAGTCTTGATTTTCCCTTTGCCTTTCACCTCAATTTCGCCTCGATCTTCAAAGGCATACGTATCCCGAAGCTGCTCATAGGATTTGTCGGTCACCTGGATTTCATTGGGCAAGCCATACGACTCCATTCGACTGGCTACATTCACGGTATCGCCCCATAAATCGTAACTAAACTTCTTTGTTCCGATTACCCCTGCGACGACCGGACCTGAATTGATCCCGATCCTCACCGCAAATGTCATCTGATGTTTATCATTGTATTTCAGCACTTCCTCCTTTATGCCCAATGCTAATTCCGCAATCGCCCGAGAATGATCTGATCGATGGGTCGGCGCGCCTCCAACGACCATATAGCAATCCCCGATGGTTTTAATTTTTTCCAACTTCAACGCTTCTACCAGATTATCAAAACTTGAAAATAAGGCATTCAAGACTTCAATAAGAATCTTTGGGTCCTGATTGGCGGAAAAACCCGTAAACCCAACGATATCCGCGAACAAGACCGAGACGTCGGAAAAACTTTCCGCGGCGACGGTCCCTTCCTGTTTCAACTGATTGACGATTGATTGAGGCAACACATTGAGCAGCAGGCGGTCCGCCTCACGTTCCTTTTCTTCCAGGTGCTGTTGCAACCGGCGAAGCTTGAGATGCGTCGTGACACGCGCCAACACCTCTTCGTGTTGAATGGGTTTGGTGACATAGTCCACCGCACCAGCGGAAAATCCTTTGACTTTGTCAACGGTATCGGTCAGTGCGGTCATGAAGATGATCGGTATATCTGCCGTTTCCTCATCGGCTTTCAAACGACGGCATGTTTCAAAGCCATCAATACCTGGCATCATGACATCCAACAGAATCAATTCGGGCCTGGCATGGGGAATTTGTTCTATAGCACTCTCTCCATCCATGGCAACAAAGACATCAAAGCCCTGCTCAGAAAAGAAATCAACTAAAATTTCCAAATTGGTGGGAGTATCATCAACGATTAAAAGAGAGCCGGGTTTGTTCTGTTCTTCCTTCACGACTGTTCCTCCAAATACGGTCTTAGAAACTCGCAGAGTTTTCTCAAATTGAACCCCTTGGCATAGTGACGAAGCGTGGCCGTAAACGGGTGATACTTCATCCCAAGTTGTTCCAACCTCGCAATGTGTTCCCGCACACCCATGATTTGTCCCTTCTTAGCCGAATTATAGAGTTCTTGCAACTCGCCTGCCGGGGGTGAAATGAATTCTGAAGTGGTCTGTGGAGTGGAGGGCTCCGAAAATGGGGCACCTTCATATTCCCAATCTATACCGGCATGTTTCTGTAATAAGGCAAAAAGGCTCTCGGTTCGTATGGGTTTGGGAAGGAAGTCATTACAACCGGCCGCTAAACTGTTTTGTCGGTTTTCTTCAAATACACTAGCGGAAGAGGCAATCACCACCACATCCTTCAAATCAGGGACTTGCCGAATTTGTCGAGTGGCTTCAAATCCATCCATGACCGGCATGACCAAATCCATGAAGATCACATCCGGTCTCCATTCAAGGGTCTGGTCCACAGCTTCACGGCCATCCTGGGATTCAGAAATTTCAAACCCCAACGGGGCAAGGATGCTCACCAGAATCGATCGGTTTTCCCTTTTGTCATCAACCACCAGAATCCGTTTGGGAACACCTTTGAATCCGATAATCCTTCGATCGTTTTGCTCGACATCGGGAGTGGATACTTGGGCTTCAGATAATTCAAGCACAAACCAAAACGTGGTCCCCTTCCCCGGCGTACTCGTCACGTTCAGAGAACTACCCATTAAAGAGACCAATCTCTTGGAAATGGCCAGACCCAGCCCGGTTCCTTCGATTTGTTGACTACGCGTCCCGACCTGTTGAAAGGGTAAAAAAATTTCTTCCAGCTTATTTTGGGAAATCCCGATACCCGTGTCCTCAACCTGAAAACGAAGGGTATGACGTTGGTGATCCGGGGGCCTTTCCGCTCCGACCTTCAAAATCACCCCCCCCTTATCCGTAAACTTTACGGCATTGCTCAAGAGATTCAGGAGCACTTGTCGTATCCGTTTTTCATCACCAAGGACCCCGGTGGGAAGAGGCATGACCGGCTCATAGACAAAAGAGAGGCAGGCCTCCTCAGCCCGGATACGAATAATATCGGCAATAGTCTGAATACAACCAGGCAAATGAAAGGCCGTGAATTGTAATTCCAATTTCCGGGCTTCGATCTTCGAAAGATCAAGGATATCATTAATCAGGGTCAGGAGGTGTTCGCCGCTCTGTTGAATGACGTCGACCCCCGATTTATAGTGTTCAGCCAGATTGGGATCTCGCTTTAAGATTTGAGCATAGCCCAGGATTCCATTGAGCGGGGTTCGCAATTCATGGCTCATGTTGGCCAAGAATTCACTCTTGGCTCGATTGGCAGTCTCAGCTTCCTCTTTAGCATGGGCCATCTCTTTCTGTGTTTTTTTGCGTTCGGTAATATCTCCAAACGTGACAACGGAACCCAGAAATTGCCCCTGTTCATCGCGAATGGGGTTGCTCATCCATTCAATGGGGAAGTGAGTCCCATCCTTTCTCCACAATATTTCGTTTTCCCCTCCGTGGCTACCCTCTTCCCTCATCGTCGCAAAAATCGGGCAGGTATCCATGCTACAAGGAGTCCCATCCGCACGGGTATGATGAAGGGTAGTATGTTGAGGCTTTCCCACCAATTCGTCGACCCTCCATCCAACCATTCGAGCCCCAGCCAGATTGATAAATGAGGTGTTGCCCTCCGCATCTAAGCCAAAAATCCCTTCTCCAGCCGAATTTAATATCAATTCATTGTGTCGACTTAATTTTTTAAACGCTTCAGCAGTTTTTTGTTGTTCTACCAATAAGGATTCGGCTTTTTGGTGGTTGGCATCGGCATCGGCCCTGGCTTGGACAAGAGCCCCGACTTGCCGACGAATACCTCTTGAAATAACCCAAGCCAACACCAAAAAGCCCACGAATGCCAGGCCTATGAGAATAAGCAGATGATTCCTGGAGGTCGTCAGGTTGGCCTCGACTTGTTCCGTGACCGCTTTGGTGCGCTTTTGTATAACGCCCTTCAGGTCATCGTCAGTACGCTCAATTTGAATCAAAAGGCGCTGGAGTTCTTTCTCCCAATGGCGATGTTCCTTCCGCAATCGTAATTCATCGCTTCTCAGAGCATACAGTCCTCCTTCCCCAATTTGTACGGTTTGATGATCTTTATCAATCTTGAATCCCCTTCCAAAGATTGCATTCTTCAGGGTGACAATCTTATCCGAGGCGAGCTCTTTTGAGATATCCCCGGTTTCGGCGAGAACGACGAGGCTTCGGGTGAGCTTATCCAATGTTGGTTTGAGCTTGTTATCTTTCAGATCAACCAAGAGATCGGATTGATCCTCGCCAGCTAATCGCTCTATTAACTTTGCGAGTTCCGCTATTTCCCCGTTGAGATCTGCAATAGGTTTGTTTTGCTCGATCATTTTTTGTGTAAGGTACGACCTTGCCACATGATTAGCTTCTTCCCCACTAGCATTTTGCCAGCGCCTTAACTCAAGGACTTCCTTCAATCGTCTCTTCCCTTCGATCTTTTCAATCGCCCTCTTTAATTCATTGATACTCTTTCGAACCCTATTCAGGGTCCGCTGCTCATTGGCATCATCCTCCACATTCTCATATTGTTTTTTCCATGTATATGCTTTTGCCCACATCTGTGCGATGTCCGCGCCATAGGTCTCCAATTCTATTAGAACTTCCGATAAAATTGTTTTATTGGAATTGGATTCTCGATACTCTGCAATCAAATTCTTAATGGCATGTACCGATTCCGGAATTCGTTTCTCCCGGAATTTTCCTTCCACGAGAGCTCTGACCTCGGCTTCACCTGCTATGGCATGTTTTCTTACCTCTTCTGATAATTGCATTAATTCTCGCTCGTATGTTGCTAATTGGGCTCTCTGTAATTGAATGGCCGACATATTCCAGCCGATCAAGACAATCGTGACAATTCCACCCATAACCCCGACCGCAACGACGGCCCAAACCATCCACAGAATATGTTTCCCTTCTTGAAGGAGCTTCATAGATTACTCAATCGGAAGTTGGAGATTCCGTAAAATGATCTTCAATGTTGGGATGCTCAATCGCCTCACAAGGGCCACGAATAAGAAATGTCGGGTTTCAGGTTTCACGTGAAAATCCTAAGAGCTTCCTTCTTACTTGCAAGAAGGAACGAGAAACCAAAAACTTTCCGCCGTCCTTTTAATCCCGTTGGGAAGAGGACACTTCCACGTATTTGCTTAGAAATTCGGTGAGTTGCTTTAATTGGTACCCTTTGGTCAAGCGGCGGAGTTCAGCAGCGAAATGGAAATATGAGGGTCCAAGTTGTTCAATTCGGTCGATATGCTCACGGATAGCCATAATCCGACCTTTTTTGACAACTTCAAGCAAGGGGGCCAATTCTTCAGAGGGCGGAGAGATCAATGTTTTATTTCGATCTTCTTTTTTGAAATCTACCGTGCTTTCCCTTTCGTATTCCCATTCAAGAGCCAGGTAGTCTTGAATTTTTTCAAGGAGGTTTTCCGCTTGCAAGGGTTTGGGGAGAAAGTCGTTACATCCTGCCTGCCGACTTTTCCACCGGTTCTCCTCAAAAACACTGGCAGAGAGTGCAATAATGATGACATCGTTCAGATCATAAGTCTTTCGAATTCTTCTGGCGGATTCAAAGCCATCCATTATCGGCATGACCAAATCCATCAGAATCATATCAGGACGATTTTCCATCGCCTTCGCCAACCCTTCACGCCCATTCGTCGCCTCGCTTACCCGAAATCCCAAAGGAGCCAAAATGTTAGCAACCACTGCCCGATTTTCCCATTTATCATCGACAACCAGCACATGCCTGGCATCACCCTTTATGCCAATAATCCGTCGAGGGTCCTGTTTGGGGGGGAGGGAATCTGGTTCTTTTTCTGGAAGGGGTAAGGAGATGGAAAAGCTACTGCCCTGAGCCGGAGTACTTCTGACCTTCAAGCTTCCTTCCAATAAAGCCACTAATCTCTTCGTGATCGCCAATCCCAACCCCGTTCCTTCTTCCTGACGGCTCCGAATGCTGACCTGACGGAAGGGCATGAATATTTCCTCGAGATGTTCAGATGGAATCCCAATGCCAGTATCTTCCACCTGGACGTTCAATATCGGGTTCGTAGCTGTTGAACGATCGTATTCGACCTTCAAGGTCACACGACCCTGCTCCGTAAATTTGACTGCATTTCCCAACAAATTGAGGAGGATCTGCCGTAGACGTTTTTCGTCTCCAAATACGGCGTGGGGAAGTTCTCCAGCTGGTACATAGTGAAAAGTGAGACCGGCCTGTTCAGCCCGGATGGATATAATGTCGGAGATCGTGTTCAAAAAATCTCGAAGGAAAAACGTGGTCGGTTGGATTTCAAGTTTTTGCGCTTCGATTTTTGACAGATCAAGGATGTCGTTAATCAACATTAATAAATGTTCCCCGCTGCGCTGCATGATATCGACACCTGACCGCTGTGCATCCGTGAGGGTGTGATCTCGCTTCAAAATTTGGGCATATCCCAAAATCCCATTGAGAGGAGTCCGGAGCTCATGACTCATATTGGCCAAAAATTCTGTCTTCGCTCTGCTGGCAGTTTCCGCGGCCTCCTTCGCTCGTTGCAAGGCCGCTTCAGCTTGTTTTCTCGAGCTAATATCCTGAATAGTCCCTTCGTAATACTGCAAATGCCCCTGTTCATCCTTCACGGCTCGGGCATTTTCCGATATCCAAAATACGCCGCCATCTTTATGGTAGATTTGACAATCAAAACCCTCTACCATCCCCCGCTCACTTAAGAGCTTGATAAATTCTTTTCGTTGGTTTGGATCCACATAGACCTGGTGCTCAATATCCGAGACAGCGGAAATTAAATCTTCGGGAGTGTTGTACCCGTACATTCTTGCCAACGAAGGGTTGACGCTAATGAACCGGCCATCAGGGGTGCTCTGATAAATCCCTTCGACGGCATTCTCCACAATACTATGATATTTTTCCTCGGCTTTCCTCAGAGCCTCTTCCCCGCGCTGACGCTCGGCAATTTCTTGGGTCAGCTGGGTATTGGCTTTGGACAGCTGGAGGGTTCGGTCAGACACCCTTTGCTCTAATTCATCATTGATTTTTCGAAGAGCTTCCTCCGCCCGTTTCCGTTCCATGGTTTCAAATGTCAACGAAACAAAATCTGCGACGGATTTGGCAAAATTCTGCTCATCGAGTGTCCATTCTCTGCTGGGGCCAACATGTTCGTGACAAACCACGCCCATCGTCTGTCCCCGATGACGTATGGGCGCATCCAACATGGCAGAAATCCCGAGGACATCCAAATACCCCATTGAGAATTCTTTGGTCCGCGAGTCAACACGGGCATCATGCGCGGCAAGGGTGAGGCTCGTTTCCAAAGCCTTGAAATATTCCGGATACTGAGATGCGGAAAGAAAGGCATCCTGCTCATGGGTCCTCATTTCAAGTTGGAACAAATCCAAGCATCGAATTCCGGTACGGTCTTCATCATAGATCCAGATACTGACCCGTTCGACTTCAAGAGTCTTGGCAACAACTTCCGTCACATGCTGTAAGGTGCTCTCCAAGGTCTCAAGTGGTTCCCGCACTAATGACAGGAGAGCTTCTTGTTGACGAATCACGCGATCCCGCATCCGTTCTTGTTTTTCATCCGTTTGTTTGCGATCCAGAGCATTCGTAAAGATTTCACCCACAATCCGGAGGAGGGCGACATGATCCTCTTCCCAATACTTCTCTTGGCGAAGCGAACTGAATCCCATGAGTCCGACTAAGGATTTACGTCGAATCATCGGAACAAAAATCAGTGACTTGATCTCCCCAACCCGACCAACCTCCTTTTCGCCGATCGCCTCTGGAGGCAACTCAGACATTCGCGGGATATGAACGGCTTTCCCCTTCATGAGCTGCTGTATACTCCAAGGGAATTGATCAGTCGGAAGGGCACCGAATTGTTCTCGGGCCGGGGTGATACCGTCCGCATACCATTCATGAGTGAGATACGCCCACCCGCCATCCTCTGAAAACTGATAGATATAACTTCTATCAACGTTGGCGAAGGTCCCAATTTCCCCAAGGGCTTCAATAATCCCGGTATCAAACTCAGCAACCGGAAGATTGATGAATTTGGTCGAAATTGAGGTAAGGAGATTTCTAAACTGAAATCGTACCTCAAGGTCCCTTGTCACTCGCTTCGCTTCAAAATAGGTCCTCAACATTTCAGTCAGCGAATTGAGAAGGTTGCGTTCTTCAATAAGGAATGGGCCCTCGTCCAACGTTGGTTTCTCGGCCAAATAACAAACTTCTAATATCCCCTGTTTTCCATCGCCTGTCTTAAATTCAGATCTTTGAATCCAAGGCGTCAAAGCAAAATTTGGTGTGGCCACCTCTATCGAATCATAAAGAACATGCGCGCCGGTAATTTCAGGATATCGCCACGCTGCTGGGATCAATTCAACAAAACGCTCCACAATTTCTCGGGGAGTGGCGTTGGGATCTTGAACCAGTCGCGCCGTTTGATGAAGGGCCGTCAGCTCTGTCACCCGCTCTCCCAGGTTGTTCATCAACACATGACTTTCTTCCTCGGCCAGTCTCCTCTCCGTAATATCAAAGGCATACACGTTGATGTAATCGGACTCCCAAATTGGCGCAAAGGTCACGGAAAAAACTCGGTCCCCACATTCCACTTCAATTTGAACCGGTTGATGACTGTGTAAGGCTTGTTGTGCCGCCTCATACGCCCAACCCCCTATCTTTTGATCTTCCCAACATTGTCCTTGATTCAATAGCGAGAGGCTGGCGTTGTTCTTATAGAGAATTCGCCCATCCGGCGTCATTCGAAAAATGGGATGGGGATTTTCATCCGGGAATTTAGCCAGGCTCGCAATTTCAGCTTGAGCTTGCTCCCGCGCCGACATTTCCTTTTTTAGTTGCGCATTGGCTTCGGAGAGTTCAGCCGTCCGTTCAATGACCCGCTCCTCCAGTTCCCCACGGATTGCCCGCAGTTCATTTTCAACCCGGTCCCGTTCCTTGATTTCCAACTGCAACCGCGTATTAGTCAGAAAAAGCTCAGCCGCCTGTCCCGAAAACCTTCTATCAACCATGGAAGTCCACAGGGTAAAACCCAAAATAAAAAATGTTCCGACAATAATGGCGGCACCACCTAGGGATGAGATATCAATCGCATGAGGGAACTCTCCCACAACGGAAGGGACTGCAGAAAAGGAGGCGGCCGCCATTCCGGTGTAATGCATAGCCGGTATCGCACTTCCCAGGACGATGGCCCCCATCACTTTCTTCCCCACCCCTTCCTTGGTCATATCGGAACGTAAATGGAAGACAATCCACAACCCGATTAAGGATGCTCCAATCGCGATCATGATGGAAAGACCCACTAACCACAGATCGTAGTGGACTCTGACGGATACTCGCATCGCGGCCATACCGATATAATGCATCGCGGTGATGCCCATTCCCATTAGCGCCCCACCGGAAAGGAAAGGTACCACGTCAAGCGCATGACGGCTCACAACATACAACGCCACTCCAGAGGCGAGCACAGCAGCGGTATGTGAAATCATAACGGTGGGAATATGGTAACGAATGGCCACCGGCAAGGAAAACGCTAACATGCCGATAAAATGCATGGACCAAATGCCAGTCCCCATGGCCAGGGCCCCCCCCACCAACCACCAACGGCGACCCTGGCCTTGAGCCGCCGCCATTCGGCCGGCCAAATCCAGGGCCACATAGGAGGCCAGAATGGCAATGAGGACTGACAGGACCACCAGACTTGGATTATAGTGGCTCGCTAATAAATTGGGTTCCAGCAGGGGTGCCATCCGTCACCTTTCTGTGGTTTGAACGATGTACAACAATCGAGACAACCCTAGAAGAACCTGGCTTTGATTTCTTAGACTTGGCATTTTGACATATGATCTTGAATGGCGGTAGGTCAAAAGAATGTTCGGTTCCGATCAGGAACCTCATGAGAGCGTTCCCGTTTTAGAAAGATGAACTTGGGGGATACGATACTAAAAGCCGGGGACGAGTGGACTTCGCCATCAATTCCTCCCAGAGGGTTGTCGGATCATGCTCAAAGATGATCTCAGCACTTGCTGGAGCTGTCGTCCAAAACTCTCCATTGATTTCGTTCTCCAGTTGGCCACGGCCCCAGCCTGCATATCCAAAAAATACTCGAAAGTGTCGTTCCGGATGGGGTTTCCCAACAATAGAAGCGATCATGTTGGGATCACCTCCCCAAAAGACCCCATCCATCAGCAATTTGGTTTTCTCAGAGCCAGTTTCGGACCGAAAAAGCATGAGGAGACTCTGGCGTTGAACGGGACCTCCGTCAAACAAGGTATGGGAAAACCCTCTTAACCCTGGAATGTCGGGGAACACGTCGGCGAGAGGATATTGGGTTGGTCTATTCACGATGAGCCCAAGCGTGCCTTCTTCCCCATGATCGCAAATCAAAACGACCGTTTCACGGAAACTTGGATCCAGGAGAGAGGGGGTAGCAACTAAGAACACCCCTTTTCGAATGTCAAACTTGGTCGAATGAAGATTGGGCGATACTCCTGACATTAAAGGGGAGACCGTCGAAATTAGCAAATTTCCTGGGAGGATGAACAGCCCAATGGCCAAAGCCCCTGTGACCCATGGATGCGTCATCTGGTCAGTACCTTGTCAAGGGATATAAAATTGGCCCTATTGGCCTATCCCCACCGACGATGAACATGGCAGACCTCTTGATTTTACAGGAATTTGTCCCCATTCCGCCTCTGTGCCATAAAATTTACCATGAAAAATTACACATATTCTGCATATTCATTGCAATATTAATTCATGAGGGGGTAAAATAAAGAACCTGCCCTTCATCTCCAGTGTTGGAGTGTCTTTACGAATAGCTTTCTCTAAAACCCTTTTATATTCAACAAGAACGGCTCGTTGTTCATTTTACCATGGCCGATTCAAAAAAAATCATTAAATTATTTAAACTCTCCTACCGATCTTCATAAGAGAAAGGAAATGGCAAAATGAGACCAAAAGGAAACGCTGCAAAATTAGAAGCCAGGCGTCGGAAGGCGGCCAAAATGCTTTCGAAAGGCCAGGGAATTCGAGAAGTCGCTCGTCGTGTGGGGGCCGCCCCTTCATCGGTAAAGCGGTGGAAAGACGCGGTTGAGGAGGGTGGAACAGAGGCTCTGAAGTCGAAGCCACACACCGGACGGCCAGCTCGCCTCTCCATCGCCCAGCGTCAGCAACTCATCCGAGTCTTAAAACAAGGGCCCAAAGCCTCAAAAATAAAAGCGGAGCGTTGGACATGTCGGCATGTAGGCACGGTCATTCGCCGTCTTTTTCGTGTACGCTACCATCCCGATCATGTTAGCCGGATTCTACGGACCTTAGATTGGCAGGATCGAAGAGCCCGTAAACCTTCTGCAAAGGCAAAGCGGTCGAGGAAGAATCGTCGAAGATAGATGAATCTCGCCTGTCGAGCCATCCCGGCCCTGTTTCAAAATTTGCGATCCAGGTTAGTTGATGGCTGACTTCCCAGTATCTTCAAACGGGACGACAAGAGAATTCCCTATCATAGATACTGCAGGAATTTCCGTGTCTTTTTTGGGGTCCCTTTGATAAACGGTTCCCCCTATCCCAGGGCTTCCCCTTTTCAAGACAGAGAGAATTACTGAATTCCTCCCCCCGCCAGTGCCGGGTCTAAAAACGGCATGGATGCGCTGGACTCATTCCTAAGGGTTGGAAATGTCTATGAGTGATTGGGCCCCAGGATCCTTGAAGAATCATTGGATGAGCAAGCCACCGTATTGTACGAAAAAAGGCACAAATACAAGCGACAGAATGGCGGAGAGTTTAATCAGGATATTCAGGGAAGGGCCTGAGGTATCTTTTAACGGATCTCCAACGGTATCCCCCACAACGGCGGCTTTGTGAATGTCCGTTCCCTTGCCTCCGAGGTTTCCGGCTTCAATAAATTTCTTCGCATTATCCCAAGCACCCCCACTGTTGGATGAGGCAATAGCTATGACTCCTCCTGCGACGAGGGACCCAGCCAGAACTCCCGCCACGGCTTGAATGCCAAAGAGAAAGCCAACAAGTAACGGGGTACCCATTATCAGAATGCCTGGCGCAATCATTTCCTTCAGAGCCGCCTGAGTCGATATGGCCACACATTGCTCATAATCCGCATCGGCTTTCCCTTCCATAAGACCAGGGATGGAGCGAAACTGACGTCTGACTTCTTCGATCATCTTATAGGCGGCAGATCCGACGGATTTCATCGTCATGGCGGAAAAATAGGCCGGTAAGACGGCACCGATAAACAGGCCGGTATAGACCAGAGGATCAAGCAAATTAATACTGCCTAAGAGATCATAGTCCTGTCCATGTTGCTCTTTCAGCAACAAATCGGCGCGAGTCAGAAATGCGGCGAACAACGCTAAGGACGTGAGAATCGCGGCACCAATGGCAAAGCCTTTCCCTATGGCCGCGGTGGTATTTCCAGCCGCATCAAGCACATCGGTACGTTTACGGACATGCTCTTCCATCCCGGCCATTTCTGCAATACCACCGGCATTATCCGAAACTGGACCGTACGCATCGATGGTCAGAGCGATCACGAGGGTTCCCAACATTCCTAAGGAAGCGATCGCTACCCCATACATCCCCGCTAACATCCAGGGGATATAAATAGCCAGACCAATCGCCAGATAGGGACCGACGGCACTCTTATACCCCAGGGCCAGCCCAAAGATGATATTTGTAGCCGAACCGGTTTCACACGATTTTGCCACCTCCCGCACCGGTTGATAATCATGGGAGGTGTAGTACTCGGTCATCAGGCCGACCACCAGCCCCGCAATCAAGCCGGCAAGGAAACAAAAGTATACCCCCAGATCCGTGTAATCTTCGCCACCGATTTGAAATGTCGCGGGAATCATCACCTTCGTCACGACCAACATGACAATGGCCATCAACGCACTGGAGATAATCAGCATTTTTTTCAACGCCGGACCCACCTGGTCTTCGGAGTTGACCCTAATCATCAACATTGTCAAAAAACTCACAGGGATTCCAATGGCAGAGATGAGAATCGGATACAACAAGGCATCGACCATACCGGAAAAGGCTACCGCGCTAATCACCATGGCCGCACATGTACTTTCCGCACAAGAACCAAATAAGTCTGCCCCCATGCCGGCCACATCACCAACATTGTCGCCGACATTGTCGGCAATCACCGCAGGGTTACGCGGATCGTCCTCAGGAATACCCGCTTCAACCTTTCCGACCAGGTCAGCTCCCACATCAGCGGCTTTAGTAAAGATGCCTCCACCCACGCGGGCGAATAACGCTATGGACGAACCACCCAAACCAAAGCCGGCAATCACTTCCATCAATATGTGCGTCGGGAGTTGCTCCGGCATGAGCGCAACCAGTCCCAGGTAAATCACGAGGAGTCCTAATGAGGCCAGGCTTACCAACCCAAAGCCCATGACCGAACCTGAATGCAGCGCGACATTAAACGCCTCCGAGAGAGATTTATTCGCCGAAACCGTGGTCCGCACATTCCCCTGTGTCGCAATCTTCATACCGATAAACCCGGAGGCGATTGAAATTATGGCACCAAAAAGGAACGCAATGGCCGTATAGAATCCTTCATTCACATAATCGGTGTGATGGTCATCAATCAACACCGCAATGATCAGGGCAAAGACTACCATGAAGATGGCCATGAACTTATACTCCTGCTTTAAGAAGGCCATGGCGCCGCCAGCGATCGCCGAATGGATCTTCGCCAGGCGTTTTTTAATATCTGTATCTTCAATTCCTTTATCGATGGGTATTTTTTTTATCGATGACGCATAGTAAAACGCAACGAGCAGTCCGAAAAGTGAAAGGGCCAGAATAAGAGTTATCGCCATGTTAAATTGTTCTCCATTGTATTGTGGAAGACCCGATGGACGGCCCTTCCCTCATTCATCCACCTGGCCCTATTCATGGCCTTTTTGGTGCGGACGGGGGTCAGGTGCCGGAAACAGAGGGCATTTATGTGAAATGATAAAAAAAAACCGCTTATTGTACCCATCAGCTCGCCAATGATCAAGGCAAGGGAAAACGGTCCACTCTCTTAAGAATCTGAGATATGAAATCTGAGATCTGAGATCTTTATTGCTCCCCTTAGCAGAACTTTGTTACTGTGAAACTCGTACCTTTTAAGCTGGAATGCACATACACCGGTAAGGAGTCATACATGGCGTGGGAACCGAAAGATCCATGGGGACGGTCCGGGGAAGACCCTCTCGATGAGGCTTTAAAAAAGGCTCAGGAACAATTAGGCCGTCTTGTCCCTGGCAGAGGATTCAAATCGGTCATCTGGATTGTGGTGGCCATTCTGGTGCTCTGGCAATCGGTCTTTATCGTGGCTCCTGACGAACAAGGATTGGTGAAACGATTTGGGGATATTGTCAGAAACGTTGAACCAGGCCCCCACTTCAAAGTTCCTCTTTTGGAAACCGTCGAGACTCCAAAAGTTGAAAAACTTCATCGTGTTGAAATAGGTTTTCGGACCGATCCGCGTGGGCGGACCCGTTCGGTTCCACGAGAAGCCCTTATGCTCACCGGCGATATGAATATTTTGTCAGTCGAATTCATCGTGCAATACAAAATCAGGGATGCTCGAGACTATCTTTACAACGTTGACGACGTCACGGGAACCATTCACAACTCTGCCGAAGCCGCCATGCGCGAGGTGATCGGGAAAAGTAAAATTGACGAAGCGTTAACGGTTGGAAAGGCCGAAATCCAACAAAACACGCAGGTCCTGTTGCAAGGAATTCTTGATCAGTATCAGGCTGGGGTTCAAGTCCAAACGGTTCAATTACAGGACGTGAATCCGCCAGAAGCCGTCGCTGCGGCCTTTAAGGATGTAGCCAGCGCGAAAGAAGACCGGGAGAAACTCATTAACCAGGCCCATGGGTATCGGAACGATCTCATTCCGAAAGCCAAGGGGGAAGCCGCCCAGGAAATCAACAAAGCCACGGGCTTTGCTCAAGCCCGAATCACCCGAGCCGAAGGCGAAGCCAATCACTTTCTCAAAACATTGAAGGAATATAAACAGGCCAAAGATGTCATCAGTAAACGAGTGTATATTGAAACGATGGAAGAAGTGCTCTCGAACACGGACAAAATCATTTTGGATTCATCCGCCGCCGGCAATATCCTCCCATATCTCCCACTCGACCGCCTTCCTCGCTCAGGGCAAACCGGGGGTGGGGGCACGGAAAGGAGGGCGGGACAATGAGTAAACAAAACCTTCTGATCGGCCTTATCGTCGTCGTGGTCCTCCTGCTGATAATGGGTATCTCCCCATTCTACACTGTCGATTTGAGAGAAACGGCCATTGTGGTGCAATTGGGGAAGCCCGTCCGGACGGTCACTGAGCCGGGGCTGAAGTTTAAAGTTCCTTTCATTCAAGATGTCACCTATTTCGACAAACGCCTCCTCGATTATGACGTCCCGGCCAGGGATGTCATCACGTCTGATAAAAAGACGATTTTAATTGACAATTTCGCCAAATGGAAGATAGTGGATCCTTTGCGAGTGTACCAAGCTTTTCAGACTCAGCGAGGGGCCCTTCAACGGTTGGACGACATTATTTATTCTGAGCTTCGCGTGGAACTCGGACGTCATGAACTCTCCGAGATCGTTTCTGCCAATCGAATACAGATTATGAAAGTGGTGTCAGATCGAGCAAATGAAAAAGCCTCGGCCTATGGGTTAGAGGTTCTCGATGTCAGGATTAAGCGGGCCGATCTCCCCGAGCAAAATGAAAAAGCGATTTTTGCGCGAATGCAGGCTGAGCGGGAACGCCAAGCCAAACAATACCGGGCGGAAGGAGACGAAGAAGCTCGAAAAATCCGTTCAGAGGCTGACAGGGATAAGGAGATTATTCTGGCCGATGCCTATAAAACATCACAAGAACTTCGTGGTGATGGCGATGCGCAAGCCTTTAAGATTTATGCGCAGGCTTATCAACAGGGCCCCAAATTCTTCGAATTTCTACGGTCCATGGAAGCCTATAAAAAAACCTTTACAACAGGTACGACCATGGTCCTGACCCCCGATTCGGAATTTCTCAAATATCTGAGGAAACGGTAGCTCCGGCTTTGCTGGGGAGTTTCAAGTTCCGAGTTTCAGGTTACCGGTTGGAAACATTTAAAGAGATCACAAGATAGGATGGTGTCCTTTCTGCCAAGAGGGAGGGACCTTTTAGATTCTTGGACCCCTTAGACATTTAAATCTTTTCGACTCTCAAACTCCAGACTTTCGGCATTCCCGGATTCCCCCTTCCTTTTTCCATCCATGGCCAACCCCGAACACCTTTCCATTCTTCTAGACCAGGGGGTGGAGGGGTGGAATAAATTCAGAAGAACCAATCCAACGATCCAACCCGATCTCCGTCAAGCTGATTTGTCTGGTTACGATTTTACTCGAATTGATCTTCATCAAACCGATCTTTCGGAGGCCGATCTATCCGATGCTTATCTCGTCAGAGCTGATTTCACAGAAGCCAATTTGAGCGGTGCAAATTTGACGGAAGCCGATGTGATTGAAGCCAACCTGATCAGGGCCAACCTCAACAACGCCACCATGGTACAGGTTGACCTCACAGGCTCCGGATTGATCAGAGCCACCATGGAAAACGCCAATCTTTGCGATGCCAATCTGACCAAGTCGTCTTTACCATGGGTGAATCTGTCCAACGCCAATCTTTCTCGGGCCAAATTACACATGACCGATCTTCGGGAAGCCATCCTGAGACATGCCAATTTGCAAGGGGCTTCTCTTCAGGAGACTTCTTTAACAGGGGCTGATCTTTCTGAGGCAAATTTGATAGGCGCCCAACAGGTGATGATCCCCCTTCTAAGCAAAGCGAAGACTTTATATCAGACCCACTTCGACCCGGCTATCAAAGAACAGGTATTGGCTGAGTGCCCGGCTCTATTTGATACTCCTCCGCAGTAACAGATTAATTACCCCCTTTTGGGTATTCATCATTCGCTAGCTCACCTGTCATCTCACCGCCTACGGAACCTTTCACTCTCACCCCCTTGCCCTTTCCCTAACAGGGAGAGGGATCCGTTGCTTTACAATAGCAGAATCCTGGCTCAATCGAGTGTATAGAGTTTGCGTTTTTGTAATGAGAACGGCCTGAATTCGCAGGTTGGGAATGTCAAATTACCGGCTTCGAGATATGATGACAACCTGGCCGATGAGGTGAGGAGGCATGTCGGTAGGAGGAGGGACCAGATCAATGCGGGGACCCACGCCTTGAATGACCCGAAGTCCCGATGAGGTTTGAACGGCTCCTTTGATACGTAAAGATTCGTGTTGTTTCAGGCGCTGAATGAGGACCTCAGGTTCGATCCCAGCCTCAAACTTGAGAACGTGTGCTTGAAAATTTTCATGAATATGGCGGCTAGACATTTGCGTTTTAAACGAGCGACTTTCTTGTCTCTCTTCGGGGTTGGGAGGAAAAAGGATGGCGGTATCAACCAATCCATTGAGACTGCGAACCACGGGCGTCCCCGGAGCCATTTCATCAAGCACGGATTCCACATGACTCAATTTTCGACCCGATACCAAATCAACCTTGTTCAAGACTAAGAGATCAGCCGAAGAGACTTGTTGCTCAAACGTTCCTTCCAAATCTCGCCCCTCATCGACTTGTTCGGCATTGACCACCACCACAGCAAGGCTTTCGCCCGCCCATTGGGACACCGGCTCTCGCCAAAACGTCATTAATGTTTCGAAGGGCAGAGCCACCCCCGACGTTTCAACAATGACCCGATCTGGCCGGACACGTTCCCAAAGTCCTTGAAGTGAGGAGAGCAACTCGTCAGACAGCTTGCAGCAAACACACCCTCCTTCGAGCTCAATATAGTCCTCTCCACCTTCGCTGCTGAGAAGGGCTTGATCGATTCCCAATTCGCCAAACTCATTGGAAACCACCGCCAGGCGCAAACCTTGTTGTTGGGCTTCTTTAAGGATGTGCCGAATGAGAGTGGTTTTCCCAGCACCTAAAAATCCGGACACCACGAGTGCCGGAATGCCTAGAGACGCCACCTGAGAACTTCCTTTCATTCGACTGCTTGGAGATCCCGACAACGGTATAATCCAGCTGGAGGTTTAATCGTCATCGATTTCATATACCAGCGTCACAGTCGCCCCAACAGCCAGTTCCCCAGGAGACAGAGGGACATCTGAAGATTCTGCCATGGCCATACTCATTCTCGCGGTGGCCAATTGGTGACGACGGGGAAGTACCGGGGCACGACCTTCCACGACCTCCAAAAGCCGATCCAGCTTTATCCCTAAGGCCTGGGCGAGAGCTTTGGCTTTTCCACGCGCATCCTGGGCGGCAACTTGTAAGGCCTCTAGTTGGGCCGGTCGTTCATCCTTCAACGCCCAGGTAATCTGAGAAAATCGGTTTGCTCCTGCTTTTAAGGCAGCATCCACAACCCGGCCAATACTGTCCAATTGATGAACTTCTACCGTTAGAGAATGATTGACCGTATATCCAATGATGGTAGGAACTTCGGGCAATGAAGGTTCCCCGGCTTGTCGTCGGGGACGAGGTGGGTAATGGGGAGTGACATTTAAAGAAGAGGTTTGCATGTGCTTCTCTTTAATTCCCAAATCCTGTAACCGATCGAGAATCTGACGCATCTTTTTCCGATTGCGTTCCTGTACGGTCTCCAAAGATTCTCCTGCCGTTTCGACCGCCAATCTGATGAGCGCTTTATCAGGGGAAACTCGAAATTTCCCTTCGGCCGAGACCGTCAGTGTCGGGGGCAAGGGAGGATTCTCATCACTCCAGCATGCAACAGGCCAGAGCGCACAGGCGACAAAGGCCACGACAAAACATGACCATCGATTTCGTGAGCAATCAATCATTGACAACCCTCCGGATAGTTAAAGAAAATGACACCAGGAAGTTGACTCGTGAACCAGAACAACCAAGAGGCCGGATCTTCAAATTCAATCCCAGTGCGATATTGCACCTGGTGCAAAATTCCTATGCTGAAACGATTAGTCGGTGAAGGTCGCTTTATTCACTATACGTGCCCGTCATGCATTTTCCAACATACCTCGAAACAGCCCCCCTCCTCATCCTAGGCGCTTGTCGGAGATTAGACTGAGTCATTCCTAACCTTCACGCCTTTACTTTCCACGACTTCAAAAAAGATTCGAGACAATTCTCGTTCCTCCGACCCAGGTTCCAATAATACTCCCAATGGTTGTCAGTAAAAAAACTAAAAAAATACGTAACAAACGACTGGACCACCATCGACGGGGAATAGCAATATCTTCCGCAACCTTTTGAAATTCCCGAACGACCGGCGGCTGTACATAGGCCTGGACGAACGCCGTCACATAACCCACCCCAATGACCGGCGTCAAACTCGTAAATGGTGCCGCACCGAACGCCGCGACAATCGTAAAGGGATGAGCCATTGCCAGAGCACCACCAATCGCGCTGGGGATTCCATTGGCTAAAACCCAAAAAATTGCGTTTTCCCCCGCCGCGACAGCGCCCTTTTGAAACCCGATGACGAGAATGGATCCAACCACAATGGCAGGAATGCTCCAGCCAACAATTTTCCATAAGGGGGACACCGGAGGAATGACATCCAACTTTTCGAGATCCACTGACTCCTGAGCCGCCAGGGTTCGCTTGACCCCTTGCATATGGCCTGCCCCAATTACCGCCACCACCTTGGTGCCTTTGGCCTCACAAATTTTCGCCGCCAAATATTGATCTCGCTCATCAATCAGCACCGATTTTAAGGTTGGCACTTCCTTCCCCAATTCTTGCATCATATCCGAGAGCACATCCTGCTTTTTCAAATCCCGAATCTCTTCCTCCGAAATCTGGGTCGTATCAAACAGACTTAAGATTATTGAGGAAACCAGCATACTTTTGCGCCAAAAAGGTGTGGTTCGCCACGCTCGTCTCATCGTCACACGAACATCGCGGTCACAAAGAGAGACTGGAATGCCAAACTTATCGGCCGTTCGAATCGCTTCCAGCATTTCGGTCCCAGGCAACACACCCAATTGATCGCCCAAACGCTTCTGATACGAGGCTAGCAAGAGGTTCACCATCAAGGTACTCAATTGTTTCTTCCGGATAATTTCTTTGAGATCCAAGGATTCCCACCGCCTGGGTTGGGAAAGCGCTTCGAACCGGCGGGGATCAAGTTCGACACAGACCCCATCCGGTTGCTCCTGGTCTATGACCGTCCGAACTAAATCGGCTGACTCTTGGGAAATATGTGCGGTCCCAACCAAAATTACGGACTTTCCCCGAATCTGAACGACTTGGACGTCCGCCGAATAGTCTCCCTGAAGCGGGAGTGCAGGCGCATCCTGAGAGGGAGGGTTTTCAGGGGAGTTATGCTGCATAAACACACCTTGGCATATGGCGACAGCGTCTTGTCAAGTCCACTGTTTTTTTGAAGTCAGGACCATCAACTCCATGGTAAAATACCTCAACTTTTTCGTGGCTTCAGAGAAACGATACGGGTGTGATGACAACGAAAAAGCAAAAAAACCGATATGAGTAAAAAAGTCACCGCTCAACGTTTCTGGGTTTGGTTTAGCGCCGATGGGACTCGCTGGCAGCTCGCAAAAACCCGAGAAGGTTTTTGGCACTGTCCCATTGGCCTGGGCGGCAAAAGACTTAGCGGATGGGAGCCCGGATTCCCCCCCGGCCTGGGTCCGTTACCCGAATGGTTTGAACCGAAATAAAGAAAAGTTTAGCGTCAACAGATTTCACCTTGAAACTTGGTACGCATTTTCCAGTATCTGGTTTTACAAATCGTAAAGATATCGTACATTATCTCCACCCCATTCTTTGACCTGCCCCTCAATCATTTTCTCGTTGTTGCAATAAATCCACACCGACACATCCGGAGAACCTCTCAGCGTTTTCATTCGTTGCATGAGAGCTAACACAATCTTTCGTCCCCGTTCCCGATCAACCGCCAACCGATTATAGAAGCTTTCCGTCACATGCATTTGAAGGAGACGCCCCTTCACGAATAATTGTTCCACTTCGGTATTTGAGCCCAGTTGTGTTCGAATCTGTTGGGCTATTTCTTCGTCTGTATTATTGTCTTTCGGATTCATGGAATTACCCCGGATTTTGGAGAAAAAAGAGCGATTTCCTTAGTATAACCTGAACCAATCAGAACCATTCAAAGATTAAATAGGGGCGGTGACAGAGCGCAGCCAAGAGGTTGTTTCCTGATCAAGAAGGGGTCTCAGCGTCTCATAGACTCGAGTATGATAAGAATTAAGCCAATCACATTCTTTGGAAGTCAAAATAGACGCGTCAATGAGATGATGATCAAACGGCGCGACAGTAAGAGTGTCCAAGGTTAACCACGATCGCTCTGCGCTAATTTCTGGACAATCGGTCACGACGACAAGGTTTTCAAGACGAATTCCATATTCACCAGTTTTATAGTATCCGGGTTCATTTGATAGGATCATGCCAGGTTTTAGGGCAACGGAATTCGGAGATTTAGAGATGCGTTGAGGTCCCTCGTGCACCCCCAGGTAACTCCCGACTCCATGGCCGGTCCCATGGTCATAATCCATGCCCATTTCCCATAAAGGTTGGCGAGCCAGCGCATCAAGCTGACTTCCCGTCGTTCCCTTTGGAAACCGCGCTGCTGCCAGGGCAATATGACCTTTTAAGACCCGTGTATATCGATCCCGATGTTCGGCCGTGGGAGTCCCGATTGCGACGGTCCGTGTGATATCGGTGGTACCATCAATATACTGAGCTCCTGAATCCACTAAAAACAACATTCCGGGTTCAAGACGTCGATTCGTCTTTTCCGTGGAATGATAGTGGACAATGGCTCCATTGGACCCTGCGCCGGAAATTGTCGGGAAACTGAGATCCTGAAACAACTCATTGTTTCGTCGGGAAGACTCCAAGTAATCGGCGGCCATTAGCTCGGTCATCCGACCTTTCGGACTTTCTTTTGCCAACCACGCCAAAAAGCGACAGACCGCCGCCCCATCTCGGATGTGGGCCAGCCGTGCTCCATGGATTTCAACTTCATTTTTACAGGCCTTGGGAAGGACGCATGGATCTTCCCCTTTCACGAGAGTGACCCCGGCTTGCCTCAACCGATCCCAAACCCAATATGGTGATGTCCCGCTATCACACAGAACGCGAAATCCTTGCTTCCCCAACTCCTCCAACCCTGGGCCAAACTCTTTTGGAGAAGACAGACTCACTCCTGGCCTCAAATGATCGACAAGGGCCGCCGTTACCTTCTGCTGATCAAGAAATAATTTCACCGAGGAGTCACTATAAAGAATCGCCCACGATAAGGGTAGTGGGGTATGTTGAACATCTGTCCCCCGAATATTCAATAACCAGGCAATCGAGTCTGGAGCCGTCAACACGACTGCATCAATCCGGTCGCCTTTGAGTGTTCTCGCCAGTTCCTCGCGTTTCTGGCTGGAGTCCTTTCCGGAGAATTGGATCGAATGGGGTAGGACGGGATTCACGGGACTTTCAGGTCGGTCCGACCATATGGCATCTACAGGATTCGACGCACAGGGCATCAAGTAAGCCCCCGCACGTTCACAGGCAGCTTGAAATTTTTCAACCTCATTGGGCGTATGGAGCCAGGGGTCGAATCCCAACTTCTGTCCAGGCTTCAGCCCTGAGGTCAGCCACTCATGAACCGGCCATTCCGTTAAATGATGGGGCACCCATACCGACGAATCCACCTGATGTTGCACCTGAATAACATAGCGCCCATCCACAAAGATGGCGGCCTCATCTTGCAAAACTACTGCCGTTCCCGCAGATCCCGTAAATCCGGTCAGCCAGGCTAACCGTTCCGCGCAGGCTGGAATATACTCATTTTGATATTCGTCCGCATGTGGAATAATAAATCCGTCCAGCCCTTGCTGAAGGAGATGTTTCCGAAGCGCGACCACGCGTTCTTTTTTCCCCAGATGGTTCTTCAGCTCGTTCATGATTCTCAATATCTGATAAAGGGCAACGCTGTGACGATTTCGTGAGGACCGTCTTCTTTATTCTCCTTGAATTGTAGCAAAATTCTCGGGCCAAAATGGAATATTCCCACCTTGCAATATCCAATCTTTCTAACTATTTTACTTGCATAGGCCTTGAGTGAGGGACCCAAGGAACCTTCCCCAGAATTAAGCCAAGACCTTCCTAAGGTTCTGTATTCCCAATCGGATACAGGCAAAGTCACCAAAGAGAAAGACCCGACCAAGGAAATTGTGGAGGTCCTAACCCGAGGAGAGGCCGTCATGGTAATAGAAAAAATTGGGATTCGTTATCGGGTGAAGCTGCCCAAAGGAAAGACGGGAAGGGTATCCAAACTCAAATTATCCGACCGCCAACCTTCGGAGCCACCTAAAAGTCTGTCCCATTTGGCCAAACTTTAAAGATAATGAATCGCCTACCGTTATCGAATCAAGGTCCCGCGGGAGCATTCGCTGATAACGGGCTTAGCCTTTTTCAAGGTTTTTCCAACTTCATTTTTTGAGAAAAAACTATTTGTTAAAGATTTACGTGAGAGGTACCGAGGAAAAATTCATGCCGCTCTTTACCCCGACTACTGAAAAACTCAAAATGTTTTGGGTTCCTAGTTCCAAAAAAGTAGTATAACTCTTACGTCTTTCACGTGAAACTCGAAACCTGAAACCCGAAACTCTTTTTAGTCTCGTCATTCAAGCTACCCCAATCCCCAATAAAATTAGGATGATGAACCGTCAATTCAATCACCAAACGGCAAGTTCTCCAGAACCTCTTCTCCCCCTATTAAAAGAGCATTTCGGGTTCACCTCCTTTCGGCCATTCCAGGAGAAAATCATTCGAGATGCATTGGCCGGTCGTGATGTATTGGCGTTATTGCCGACAGGGGGGGGGAAGTCGCTTTGTTTTCAGCTGCCAGCGCTGGTTCGCCCGGGGTTGACGGTGGTCGTCTCCCCTCTTATCGCCCTGATGAAAGATCAGGTTGATGGGCTCCGTGCCAATGGCATTGCCGCAACCTTTCTCAACTCATCCTTGGCCCCTGAAGAATCGCGGGCCAGATTACGAGGACTCCACCGCGGTGAGTACCGGTTATTGTTCATTGCCCCGGAGCGCCTGATGCTCCCTGGTTGCTTCAGGGACCTTCCAGGGTGGCAGGTCAACTTGTTAGCGATAGACGAAGCCCATTGCATTAGTGAATGGGGGCATGACTTCCGGCCTGAATATCGCCAACTGGTAGAAGTGCGAGAACGACTTCCTTTTCTCCCGATCATGGCATTGACCGCCACAGCCACGGAGCGAGTACGAGACGATATCGTGAAGCTTCTTGAACTGCGTGATCCAGCTACCTACGTCGCCAGCTTCAATCGACCCAACCTCACCTATCGGGTTCAGGCCAAACTCAAACCATTCGATCAAGTCTTAGCTTTCCTCCAAACGCGACCCAAGGACAATGGAGTTTTGTACTGCCAAAGTCGGAAGACAACAGAACGGCTTGCGGAACGATTACAGGCCCATGGCCTGGCCGCCAAGCCTTACCATGCCGGCCTGTCAGGGGGAGAACGATCCCGTCATCAGGAACTGTTTCTGCGGGATGAGATCCAGGTCATCTGCGCCACTATCGCCTTCGGAATGGGAATCAACAAACCAAACGTTCGTTTTGTCATTCACTATGACCTCCCTAAAAACCTTGAAAGCTATTATCAAGAGACCGGACGCGCCGGGCGTGATAGCCTGCCGGGTGAGTGCCTGCTGCTCTTCAGTGCCGGCGATACGGTCAAGCAGCAGCACTTCATCAATGAAAAGCCTGATCTCGCTGAGCAGCAGATTGCACGAAGACAATTGCAGCAAATGGTGGAGTATGCCGAATGTGCTTCGTGTCGGCGTGCTCACTTATTGCAGTATTTTGGTGAGGACCTTGGAATCGCCAACTGTGGTTCGTGCGACAACTGTCTCTCACCCAGAGACACCTTCGACGGCACTCCAGCGACCCAAGCCCTTCTTTCTTGTGTCACGGAGATTCGTGTCACAAGCGGGTTTAGTGTCGGAATGAATCATGTCATTGGGATCCTGACAGGAGGAAACACGGAAAAAATTCGCCGGTGGGGGCATGAACGGTTAGACACTTATGGGAAAGGGAAGTCGCACAGTCGTGCCGAATGGTCAGCCATCACCCGTGAACTGGTTCGACTTGGGTATCTTAAGCAGATAAGCGAACCCTTCACCGTCCTCGAGGTGACAAAGCAAGGCCTGCGTTTCCTTCAAGAACCCCATGCTCTCATACTGACCAAACCTTTTAGCGCACCTGACCGTCCATCCGTCATGTCCAATGAGCGACCCGATGACTCCTATGATGAAGTGCTATTTCACACCTTACGGCAACTGCGAAAAAACCTGGCTGATCAGCGTGACGTCCCGGCCTACGTCATCTTCTCCGATGTTTCACTGCGCCAGATGGCGAGAACGTATCCCACCAACGAACAGGAATTCTTACAGGTCAGCGGGGTGGGCAGCAGAAAATTACATGAATTTGGAACCAGGTTTCTGAACGCCATTGCCGAGCACATCGAGGCCAACCCAAGACAGGATCGGAGGAAAGAATCGTATCAATCTCTTTCAACCTCTTCCCAACCTGAGAAAACCCAACTGAGTAGAACCGCCCAGGATACCTTGCATTTGTTTCGTAAGGGAAATTCCATTAGTCAGATTGCAAAAGAACGGGGGGTCGTGCGTAGTACCATCTATGGCCATCTTGAACAAGCCATTCGAGCCGGCGAGTCCGTCGATATCAGCCGACTCATGACACCGGACCAACATACCCAAATTGCCGCAGCGTTTGGACGAACGGGATTTACGAATTTGGCTGGCGCCAAAGAATTAGTCGGCGATCTTTGTGATTATGATCAGCTTAGACTGTTCCGAGCTGTTCATGGAAAAAATTTTCCACAATAAGGTGCCTTGGGAAATCTTGGAGCCGCATGTCGTGCAATCCCTTCCCGATTTTCGAAACTCATCGACCACGCATTGAAGAGTCCAGCATATTCCTGGCCCGTGCTGCAGAAGGTTCCCCTATTAGTAAAGTGCTTGGTTCCTGACAAACACCAACGCGCTGTCACGCTCTTCAAGGCAGAAATTCATGATGACTCAGATAGAAGACAATCCGATCGTTCATAGGCTTATTGGTTGGGGGGAATAGCAAATGTGTTTGGTGGCATTTTCGTGGCCTTCGCATATGTTTTTCATCCGCCGGATGCGCCTCCTACGGTCGTCGCGAGCCAGTTGTGGATTATTGTCCATGTTGGATTCATGTTGTCTCTGTTTGGTGGCGTGTTTGCTTTGTTCGCCTTTCTGGGAGCCTATCTCAGGAGTGGGGGCGGGCTAACAGGCGTTCTTGCGTGCACCATGGCTGTAATAAGCCTGATTTCCATATTTGGGCTCGACTACGCCGAGATTTTCATCTTTTCGACACTTGCGGTTGAATTCCCAGAAGTTATTTTGAAATATGGAGATGGGACCCTCTTGCCATCCGTCGCTTTGGCCTTTCCTCTTTCGGGCGTCTTTTTCCTGGTGGGGCATTCACTTTTCAGTTATGAGTAGGGTAAAAGACAATGCGTTTCCAAGGAATCTGCTGTTCTGTTGATGGTAGGGACTTTAATTTTTAGTGTAGGTCTTAGTGGAATGGTTCCCATGCTTATTTTACGTCTGGGTTCGGTTCTTTTTGGACTCGGTTTGATTTGGACTGGGCTAAGTTTACGAACACACATCAGCCCTTTCGACCAATAAAGAGCTTACCGATTCCGTCTTTTTTCAAACATCTGAGAATGCTCGGTTTAGTCCTCGACCGTATTCATCCATTCACATCCCAAGGCCTCGGCTTGATCTCCTTGGCTATTTCCAACTCCCCGAGTTATCAATCCAATCACACGGTGATTGTTATCATATTCCGTATGCGCTGCCAGTGGATCTGCAATCTGGCCCACTTTGAATAAGTCGAAAGTGGGTACGACATTCACGCTGACATTGACGATCGTCGGGCATAGCCGAGAATCCATGTATTCGTCCGCGTACGCAGGTGGGATAGCATAGCTGAGGAGGTCATTCGGGTCACTAAAGGCAACAATTTGGAGCTCTTTGACAATTCGCTGATCGTAGTGGCTTCCCCCGGGTCTGCAGTAGGTATCGATTAGACCAACCACTTCGGGCTCTCCACGTCCGAGTTGGAGCAGGGGTAGTTGATTGGCCAACATATAGACCTGAATCGTTTCGTTTTTCCATGCCCGTAAGAGATTCAGTGCTTTTTTTCGCTTTATCGCATCCGATTCCGTTTGAAACCTTTTCAACACGACTCGGGCTTGATACTCCATGGTATCGATCAGGATGCGGCTACCCAAACTGTGAGTGATAACCACCCATTGATAGCCTTTCAAATCGTCCACCGATGCCACCTCATGTCGATTGCAGACCTGTGCCGTTCCATCCGGCAAATCCCTCCAATTCGCATACAGCGTCCAGCACATCGCCTGGTCAACCGACCTCAGAATTTTGAGGTGGCTCTCTCCGACATAGATGAGGGGGTCAGAAATTCGATCGTTTAAGAATCCCTTCGCTGTATGATTGACACTTGCCCGACGGGACTGATATCGACCGGAAGTGTCGAAGTTAAGAACGCGTTTCTCACTTGCCGTGATTTCAGCCCATACCAATTCGTAAAACAAAATCTCCTGCGTCCCTTCCCTGTCCAAATAACGCGAAATAGTCAAGGTTCCAAGATTTTTCCCTTCGAACTCAGAATGCCGCAATGTAATTCGCTTTGAGCGCCGGCTTCGTACCGTCAGACCCAGTTCTCGCGTCAAGTTTCTCTGAAGTCGAACGGAATAATCCGGTTCCGCCGGCCCGATTCCGTGAACAACCATGACTTTGGTCTTCCTGGCGTACCGCCCGTTCCCGGACGTTGAATCCTGCTCGGAATCGGGACGAATAGAGGCCGCCATACCTTCGAATGCCGGGCCGACGACTTCACATTGTACCTTAGGTCCTTCTTCGCCGTCTGACTTAAGCAGGGCAGTCGTGACCCCCTCGGCGATACTCGAGCAGCCCGCCAGCCATGCCCAGGTGGCCAACAGAAAGCCGATGTATGCGATCCTCATCAGAAAAACCCGTTGTCCGCAATGATAATGAAGCATGTCACCTCCTCCCACATCTTTCCCAAAATTGCAAAAATCGCATATTGCGGCTAAGAGCCAAATTGTGCCTTTCCACATCCCATGATGCAAGAGGTTGGGAGTCCATGTTTTGTTGGCTCCTTTCCCATTATCGGATGTGTTGCCCCCTTCTCCTCGTTTCACCACACGGAAAGGATTGCCCATTGTGAATGCCATGCTTCACATGATCATCCAGCTGTGCAACCTGACGCTCTTTCCCCTTTAGGCCGACCCCAACAATTTTTCTCAACCTCCGCTTATGGACTTCAGATTGAATCCTATCCTAATATCTTATTCGCAAGTGACTGCCTCAACGTGATGGTAATGTTCAACTAAAGGTAAAGACCAATTGAAAAAAACTATACAAGCCTATTGGGGAAACTCGGCCGCTGTATGTTTGGGAATATTAGCTGCCCTCATATTTGCCGAAATCATTTCGAGAGTATTTATCCCCATGTTTCCAGGCGCGATGAAATTAGATTTGAACGGAGAAGTCCTCAACATTGATAGCGTGCAACCCGGGGCCATTTACCGGCAATATTCTGAGGAATATGATGTGGTCACGACGATCACCAAAAAAGGTTATAGAATTCCTGAAGCCGTGGACAATCCTCAAATTATTTTTCTTGGTGATTCTTTCACCTTTGGCCAAGGGTTGAGTGATGAACAGACGTTTCCCTTTCTGTTCTGCAAATCACTCCCAATATCTTGTGCCAATTTAGGTGTTCCGGGCGCGAGTACGATTTCGGAGTTAGATCGGTTGGAAGAATTCCTGACAAGTGAAGAATGGAGTCCTCAACATGTGTTGTTATTCATCTTTGGGATGACCAAATTTTTGGGGGCAGGCAATGATCTCTACGATAATATTAAGGTCTTTGAACAGGCAAAAAAAATGAAAAAGATTTCTTATTCCCCCGAGAATCTTTCCTCGCCATCTAATGTCATTATGAATGCCGATATTTTTTCAGAGTTGTTGTATGTTCTTTTGGATTTCAGAAAGACCCTTCTCAAGCACTCGAATTTTGCTCGCGTATTGAAGTTTTATTTTGGCCCACAACTCAAAGAACTCCTTGCTCCTTCCGCGGGAAAAGAAACCTTGAATCATGCGCTTTCTCTCATGAAAGAACAGTTGAGTCGATTCGAGCGATTAGCAGCACAATTTGGTTTCACAACCCATATTTTTCTTATCCATCCGGTCCAGGATATTTTGAGAGGTTCTTACCACGATACAATTTCTAGCATACGATCTATTTCACCGAAAACCATTCACTCAACGGCGCACCTGTTCCTGCCTGACCCTGGGCCCTTTTTCTTTCCACTCGATGGTCATCTAAATGAGAAAGGGAGCCAAAAGGTCGCCGATTTTTTGTTGTCAGATTTCGGCGATCTGGCACAGGAATGAACGGTGAAAAAAGCGTTCATTGTATGTGGAAGCCCTGGATCAGGGAAGTCACTGTACGGGAGACAACTCTCAAATGATCGCGGTGCCATTTTGTTGGACATTGATACAGTCTCAGAACGTCTCATCCGCGCCGGACTCAGCCTCGCACAACAAGTTCCGGACGACCGGGATAGTGACACCTTACAACAACGGCTTGGTAATGTATTATAGGAGGAGAGAATGACGAAACCTATGGGTGACCTTGAAGAGCTTAAAGCACGGTTGAAATCTACCTGGATGGCGGGGGACTTTGGAGAGATTGCCAAATCCCTGGAGTCTCACGCAGAAGATTTCATCCTGCGCCGTTCCATTAAGCCCGGCATGCGCGTTCTCGATGTCGCATGCGGGACCGGCAATACCGCCATTCCCGCTGCCAAAGCTGGGGCGAGCGTAACGGGAGTGGATATCGCGACCAATTTGCTTAAGCAGGGTCGGGCACGTGCTTCAAGTGAAGGGGTGGTGATTCAGTTTGACGAAGGGGATGCCGAAGAACTTCCCTATCCCGATGCCAGTTTTGACTTGGTTGTGAGCATGTATGGAGCCATGTTCGCTCCGCGTGCGGAGCGAGTCGCTGCGGAACTTGTGCGGGTGTGTCGGGCCGGAGGGTCGATTGCCATGGCAAATTGGACCCCCCGGGGCTTTATCGGCCAGATGTTCAAGGTCACCTCCGCTCATGTCCCCCCGCCTCCAGGCATGCCCTCCCCCCTTTTATGGGGAGAGGAAACCACCATACGTCAACGGTTTCTCGACGGCATTGCTGACCTAACTTTGACGCCGGTTCAAGTCCCCTTCCGATACCCCTTTTCGACCTCAGAAACTGTCGAGTTTTACCGAATGTACTATGGCCCGACGCAGCGTGCGTTTGCGGCCTTGCCCGCAGACAAGCAGCCCGCCTTGCGTCGCGACCTTGAGGACCATTGGGCGAAACACAACCGCGCTACTGACGGGAGGACTGACGTGGAGTCCGAGTATCTCGAAGTGGTGGCAACACGCGCGTGACCTTTGTAAGGATACGGCAGATAATGGCTGGCAGGAAATTCCCCTTTCATACGCCTTTCTATCGCCAGGGCAAGAGCTCAATGTGATTGAAACCAGTTTCTGCCTCCGCGACAAATCTTTCAACCTTTTCCCGGCTTTTTCGTCCAGAAGCATCCTCGACGCCTGTGTGACAATCCACACCGGCGGGTTTTACCTGGAGAATTGCCATTCTGACATTATCCGGGGTGAGACCGCCGGCAAGAATGACCGGCCTATTGGAAAGTTGGACCAACCTCTGGCTGATACCCCAATCGTGTGTCTTTCCCGTATCTCCCGATGTCTTTCTGATTGGATCGTAAGTATCGGTAATATAATCATCGACAAAAGCAGACATTTTACCCACCATCCTCTCAAGAATTTTCATCGTGTAAAGTCCGATAACCAGGCTCTTCACAACGGTCAATGTTGGATCCAATTCTTTTAACTTCTTTAATTCGTCAACAGCCACATCACCGTGAAGTTGAACCCTGGAGGCGCCAAGCGACCGGCAGTAAGCGGAAATTTCCACCGCATCATCAAGATAGGTAATGAGGACCCGTAGTGAGGAGGTGTCAATTCTCTGAAAATTTTTGAAGCGGCCTCTTCCGTGAGATCCTCCTGATGGACAGGCAACCGAAGAGGGAAACCTAGATACTGGACACCACAATGGAAGAGCATTTCGGCTTCCCCTTCGTCAATGACCCCCGCGATTTGAATGAGATGGTTATTGAGCTTCAAAAGGGTGTGGAGGATATTGGATGAATAATTTTATGAAGAAAGGGAAAAATTTTCATACTCAATGTGGCCATTCGATCAAGAATGTCTAGTGGAGGGTCGGTCAAGGGTGCCCGTGAGAAACCATGTTTCGACCTCGCCAATGCCTTTTACCTGAATAACACCTCGCGGCTCAAATTTAAATGAGCTGTCGAGGCGAGCTTTAAAATCGGCCGTTACATGAATTTTCCCGACCACGCCATGGGATTCCATCCTCGAGGCCAGATTGACGGTATCGCCCCAGACATCATAGGCAAACTTCCGGCGCCCGATTACCCCGGCCGTCACCGGGCCCGTTTGGATACCGATTCGTAGGTTGATATCGGCATCATAGGATTGCGAGATTTCCTGTATCTTGGTCAGCATGTCAAGGGCAAAAAGGGCCATTTTCCCCTCGTGATTGTCGGTCGGCTCCGGAATGCCTGCGGCGACCATATACGCATCCCCGATGGTTTTGATTTTTTCGAGTTCATATTTGAGGGCGAGGTGGTCGAATTCGGTGAAGATGTCGTTTAACAGTTTGACCGTTTGTTCGGCGCCGAGACCTTTGCTCAACGGTGTAAAGCCCACGAGATCCGCAAACAGGACCGTGGCTTGCTTGAAACTATCCGCTATCGCACGGTCAGGTTCTATCATCAGCTTATCGGCAACCGATTCGGGTAGAATATTCTTGAGCAGCGCATCCGTCTGTGCTTCAGCCCTACGGACCAGGGTCATGGCGTAATAAGCCACAACGGCAACAATGCAAAACGCCGTCAGCGCCGAGTTTACATAAAGGTTCGCCAACAGAAATGGCTCGGGGATCAACGTCACGGAATCTGCCGGAAACATGAACCAGGCGGCAATATGAAACACCAGAGCGCTCAAGGCAATCGTCAAAATGAGCTTAATTCTAGAAAGATCGAAGATGAGGAATGGGACGGCGGCGGCGATGATATAGTTCAGCTGAATTCCCGAATCCCGTCCTAAAACGGAGATGAGATAAAACAACATGACAATTTCAGAGAAGGCGACGATGACGCCACCTAAACTATCATTGTACCGATGAGCGAGCGGCACGAGCATCGCGAGCACCATTAAAAAAATATTGGCGTAGACAATCAGCTGATATTTATTGAAATCGGTTACGGAATAGAGGACGGCATAGTTGAGCGATGCCAAAACAATGAGATAGGCCGCCACATTGACAATCAGCAAGCGGCGCTTTGTTTTTTTGGGGTAGCCCTTGGTTCCGGCTTCGATAAGCCGGCTGGCGGCTTTTGCCCAAGGCACGAGCATTAAGGACTTTTTCCCGAACGGATTTAGCAATTTCAACACGGCTTCGGTTCTAAGAAGATCAAAACCAGGATCCGGTAAGGAGTTAAACGGCGGTTCCGCAGACATCCACCCAAGAATATGACGTTGCTTTTGATGATTAGGGGCTTAGATCTTTTGCCGAGAGCCCTGCATTTTCAAACTCCTCCGGAGATACCGGTTTCACATTAAAATCTCCTCCCCTCGTTCTATACAGCGTAAACGTGATAATCGAGAACTGGTTTCCAGATTGCGTCACGGAAAATAAATCACTCTTTGTGTAAGTATAATCCTTTACACTATCTCCGTAACGCACAAGGATGTAATAATCCCCCTCTGCGGCATGCACCGTTTTTTTTCGCTGTTTAGGGACCTTGACCACCAACTTCGTGGAACCGATCAACTTGATGAGGGCATTTTGGCCCGATTGGTTATCAAAGATTATCTTATGGGGAGCCGGATGAGCTGCCCAGGAATGGGGTACCCAACCAAAAATCCAGAGGACCCCGGTCACGACCACTAACGTTCGTCCCCTTTTCACTCCCTGTAATATCAGCTCCCTTGTGCAATACTCTCTTCGATCCATGATGTTCCACCTCGCAATATGTCGATTCGCCCCCCAGTTCAGTCAACCAAGTAATTAAAGAGACTCCGCGGTGATTCCCTTATTGCCGCTTCTGCGAACCACAAGCCCCATTGTATCCCAATCATTCCACGGTCGTCATGCTTGTCAATTTCCTTGGCAGCACAACCCGGGGGACCCTTCTCGCAGGCTCACTCCCCATGCTATTGGAAAGGCCGACTGGCATCATTGACATCTCCTAGCCTCTTCGCTACGGTTCCGATTGCCCAACCACCGTGATGAAGTTTCCTCTATCCGTTCCGACTGTTGGCATCGGGTTCCTACCCAAGGAGTCTGCAATTCCTCAGGCTGGGAGGGTAAAGTAAAGTCAGTGCACGAAGCCATCATGCCAACGAAGATACCCGAAGCGATACGAGGCGCAGGCTCATTAAAATCGAAGGACCGGGTTTTCTTGCACAAGCTGCGGTTCGGAGAGACATGCGACAGTCGGCGGCCTCCACGAGCCTGCCGCTCCCTAACTCGATAACCTTCCTTGTGCTTGTCTTTTGGTTTCTCTTTGAATGATAGGACCTCCCCCTTGAGCACGAATGATCACAATAAAGTTGTTGAGACTCGGAGTTTTTCAGCTCATCGGATAAGGCGGATATGGAACACCCTGTTAAGACTCACGATCTCTTGCCTTGCCATCTCCGTAATTCTGCAAACAGTGGATGTAGCAGCCGTGCCACCGTTGCTGAGCGATGTCGACCTCTGGTACCTATTGGCGGCGATACTCGTCATATTTTTAACACGGGTTTTGATGGCCTGGAAGTGGCAGTTTCTCCTTCACTTCTCCGGCTTTAGCCAACCATTTCTTTACCTTCTAAGAATAATTTTCGTCAGTGGGTTTATGGGATTTTTTCTTCCTGCCGGAGTTGGTGTGGATGTCATCCGCACGGTTGAAGTAGGACGTCGAACGGGGTTCACTGTATCGGCCATTTCGACCATCGCAGACCGAATGATGGCGATCATCACGATGATCCTCTGCTCATCGATAGCCGCCCTGATCGCTCTGCCTGGAACTCCGAATCTCAGGCACACACTTTGGACCGTTGTCGCCCTCAATGTGTGTATCATGGTCATCCTCGCTCTATTCCTGTCAAAGACCGCCCTCCGAACCGTTCATTGGTTCAAAGGTCGTTGGAATCCAGATTCCAAATTCCTTTCGCGCCAGAACGAGGGAGAAACGATTTCACCCGGCACCCGCATGTTTCGCCTTGTCACAGAAAAAACCATATTCATTCATGCGGAACTTCGAGAGTTGCTGGGCAACCCTCCGGTATTTCTTTCGGCCTTCCTTTTAAACGGCCTGGTTCAGGCTGCACGGATATTGCTGTTCGCTTTTCTTTTCCTCGCCTGTGGTGCACAGGTTTCGTCTATTTATCACATCGTATTTGTTCCCATCATTATGATTCTCACATTGTTGCCAGTCTCCTTTTTTGGAGTCGGAGTCAGGGAGGGAGCCTGTGTGTTCTTTTATAGCCAGGTCGGTGTCGATCCGGCTTTGGCATTGACTGTCTCCGTGTGGACCTACCTGATTAACTTGCCTGTTCTAGCAACTGGTGGAATATGGTTTTTGGTGGGACCGTCAAAGTCATCATCCGAGTCAGTGGTCGTGTGATTCCACCACGGAAAGTCGATTTGATATAAAACCAATTGTTCAAGAAAGGGGCTGCCGAATAATTCGACTCACATACCTTGAGCAGCGCCGCTAGCCCGCTTTCCTCATCGGTTCGAGTCGATCCGGCCCCACCCGGCTTGACCGCATGCTTGATGGTCATCCCCGTTTGCCGGAATCAGGGATGCCACGATGAGTTCCAGATCTCCAAAGCAAGGCAGGCCATGATAGGGAGGGGTGACACTCCATCGTATTGTCTGTTGGCGAGAGATTCATGATGGTGTTCCATACGCTCGGCTGATCCTTTCGGGTCGCGACGGAGACACGTGAAACACTTTCTGGGTATGTAAATGGATATTGAATTTTCTTCGGGTAGCATTATCACTTTTCCTTTCGAACAACACAAAATCGATGCTCTGTATTATCGTGTCGTGACTCATGCGGAACATGAACAAAACAAACCGGTGATCCTTCGACTCCATGGGCTTTTGGGGAATCTCCTGGACGAAACCGAACATCTCCTTCCTCACCATCTCGCCCAGCACGATTATCCTTCCCTGACCATGAATACGCTGTTAGCCAATTTGGGGTTGTTTTTCGGTTTTGGGATCTTTGAAGACACCATGCCTCAAATCGATGCCGCCTATCATTTCCTCAAGGAGGCTGGCTTTAAAAACATCGTCATTGCCGGACATGGGTTAGGCGGATGTTTGGCAATTCGTTATGGGGCTTTGCGAAGCAATCGTTTCCACTATCCGGAAATTCGAGGCGTTATGGCCATCGCAACTCCATACTCTTTACCCGATACGATTCGCAGGCGGTGGGAGCAGTTTGGGAGTGTGCCTTCCTACGAAGAGGTCTTCGAGAGAGCCAGCCAAATCTTAACTCCTGGTCCAGGGGGGGACCCTGCTGATGATGAAACCATAGTGATCAAAAGGGCCCATGGCACCACAACGCGACCAGTTGATACCGAAATCTATACGGTAAAAACGTGGTGGGCCTTGGCTGGTCCAGAAGCTGAGGGCCCGAAAACCTATCGTCACATTGAAAAGGTCAAAGTTCCCATTCTCTTGGTCCATGGGCTTCACGATACCATGATCGATCAACATGAGTTTCACGCTCTTGGTCAAATAGGACGGGATGCCGGCAACAACGACGTGACCATGCTGGAATTGGAGGCTGGTCATACTCTTGAAGGGAAACATCAGGAGCTTGGACAACATATCGTGAGTTGGCTCCAAGAACGATTTGAATGATCCTGAACATACCTCTCTTGATAGTTGGATGATCATTCCCGATGATGCCTCAGAACATCCACCCCGAACAAAGACTTATACGTTTTCGCGCCACGGATGGGTTTCTCATTACTTCCCATCTGATAACCGGGGAATCCGGCACTACTGATGCAATACGCGAAGTTCCTATTCTCATTGAGGTACATGGACTACTGGGAAATTTCCTCGCCAGAGGAACTCCACGCATTCTTCCTCCTGCCCTGTTGGAGCGAGGATATTGTTCGTTTTCCATCAATACCCGACTCGCGTTTGCGGGGCAAATGAATGAAAGAGGGATTTTCAATGATACGTTCTACGATATAGACGCCGCGGTAAATTTCCTGACCCAAGAAGGATTCAGGAATATTTTCATCCTTGGCTATAGCCTGGGAGCCAGTATGGTGTTGTATTGGGCGGGAACCCGTACGGATGCGAATATCAAAGGATTAATACTGGAAGGTGTTCATTATTCTATTCCCGACTCCCAAAAAAAACGGTTGGCCAATTGGGGAAGCTCTCCGACCTATGAGGACCTGTACCAACAGGCCCAAGCGGTGCTTGGGGATGACCCGTACCACAGTCCCCATGATGAGACCTTTGTGATCTACCGGGCGCGAGGCCCAAGCCGAAAGCCACTCCATGATGAGATTTTCACTTACAAAACCTGGTGGCACATGATGGGCCCGGAAGCCCACGCGGCTATGGCTTACAAACACATAGGAAAGGTGAAGGTTCCCATGCTACTCATTCGCGGCGAGAACGATCCGCTCATCGAGAATTGGGAAGCGCCGGCATTGGCTCGGATCGCAAGCAAAGCCAACAACCAGCAGGTGAAGGTGATTGAGATCCCTCAGGCAGGTCATGATTGCATGGAAAATTCGCAGGCAATGCTGAAGGAGATCGTTTCCATGTTTACTCGATGGACAAAGGCTTAAGGGTATCGAGAAAGCCAAATAAGCCGCCGCAATGTCAATGGGAAACAAGCAGAAGGGGGAAAGACTGTTTCGGGTTTCAGGTTTCAAGTAAAAAGCTTGGGATCTCCCTCTTGATGTATTGGGGAAAAGTACTTCATATAGTTGAATCACAAGCTCCTTTACCGATGGCCTTTCAATTCCTCGAGGGAGAAACTTTTCGGCAGCATGACCGGGATTACGAGGGCAATAGGATCCCCGCGTTGGATGGTGATCATGTCTTCTTCGAGACGGAGGAGCACATTTGAGACAAATGCATCATAGCCTGGAAGAAAGTCGTAGAGGTTGGGCGTGAGTTTATATTCCTGCGATTTAATGCCTTCCCATACTGAAAACCCTCGCTTGGGAAAATGATAGAAATGGTTGGGAATGTCCTTTAGCATGATGCCGATTTGGTGCGGGTAATAAAACCGGATTCCACAACACAATTTGGGAAAGCCACTGTTGAGAATGGTATCCACATACATGCCGGAAAAGGATTTATAGCCCAACAATCGCTCCTCGGGACGGATTTCGGGAGATTGCCATTCAAAGCCATCCCCGGATCGACGCATCCGGACATTAGCCGGCGACCGGATGAGGAATCCATACTGGCCCGCCATTCGGACCGGGCCACAATCATCGGGAAGGACCTTATACCCCTCCGCTGCCAGTTTACGCTGTTCTTGTAGCGTCATATTGGTCATCATGGGCCGGTGAGGACAAAAATCCAGTTTTAACCGTTCAGGGGCAAAAGCCGTGGAATATTCCCTCTCCCAATACAGTTTCCAAAGGCTGTCATTTTTTTCTTGCTGCGAATCACTCATTCCTTCCTCCGTAGACTTCCCAGAAATCCCGGACAGTGATTCGGATTTTTTGAGTTTTTAACACCGAATACTCCTTAGTTTTATGGTATCGATCCAACAGACCTAATTCTCTCATTTAATAAATTATCGACCGTCCTTTTTGCAATTGTGGTTTTTCCTCCCATCGCAGGCTTCACCCTCACCTTGCCCTCACTTTAAGCGGGAGAGGTGAGCGGGTTTAGAAAAGTTAAAAGATCGTAAGAATTCGGCCTCACTCGCGTCTTTCCACTTTTTCGGAGGATTCAACAAGTTCAACGAATTTCACGCTACGTCAGGCTTTTTCGCCAGGCAGAGGATACCCATAGGGTTCACCGGTAACCAATAGGTGAAATTGTGGTCTATTTCGAGATACAATCCTGGTACCATCAATTGCCTAACATCGACCAAAACCAGGATACCACTTCACATTATGATGACCAAGTCTATCAAAACCGCCTTGTCCATATACATTCTGGGTTTTTGTTTGGCACTGGGCACCGGATCCGTTGGCTGCCAAAATGTGGAAACCGAATATGAGGAAGGGGTAGCAGCCTTCCAAGCGGAGGACTACGAAACAGCCCTGAAAAAGTTTCGCTCCGCTGCCAAGGCGGGCCACCCTGGAGCCCAAGCGGCTCTGGCAGAACTTTATTTTCAGGGTAGGGGAACCCCACGCAATGCCCAGGAAGCGGCAAAGTGGTACAAGCTGGCCGCCAAGCAAGGGAATGTAGACGCGCAGGTGACGCTCGGATGGATGTATAACGCTGGCACGGGAGTTCCTCAAGAATTTGATGAGGCCATCAAGTGGTTTCGCTTAGCAGCCGAGCAAGGACACCCGGGAGCGCAAAACAACTTGGCCGTACTGTATCGCCAGGGAAGAGGGGGCAAAAAGGATGAAGCGCAGGCAGTTGTCTGGTTTCTGAAGGCTGCTAATCAGGGAGTGGCTCCGGCCCAATATGCCCTCGGACAAATGTATCTTAAAGGGGAAGGGGTGAAGCAAGATGTTCAAGAGGCCGTTAGATGGTATACGCGGGCAGCAGACCAGGGTCTGTTAGAGGCCCAGGCTGACCTCGGATATTTGTATGCCAAGAGGGAAAATAAGATCCCCGAAGACTTTCTCATCGCCTACAAATGGTTAACCCTCGCGATACAACAAGGGGATCGGATGGCCCCGGCTGATCTTGAAGAATTAAAAAAACACATGAGCCCTGAGCAAATTGCCCAAGCCGAACACCTCGTCAAGACGTGGAACCAGAAACACCAGAAACATATGGAATCGTAATTCTCTCGTTCATTTTTGAGCTATTTTAGGAGGGCAACATGAAAAACGTGGCGGTCATACTCTCAGGCTGTGGTTACTTAGATGGCGCTGAAATTACGGAAGCCATCAGTACTTTAGTGGCAATTGGTCAAAACGGAGCCGAGTACAAGGTCTTTGCCCCGAACAAGGATGTTCCCGAAACTAATCATCTGACGAACAAATCGACGGGGAAGACCCGGAATGTGATGCAGGAAGCGGCCCGGATTGCGCGAGGGGACATTCAACCGCTGGAAAATCTTCAATCCAATGATTTTGACGCGCTGGCCTTTCCTGGAGGATTCGGCGCCGCACTTCATCTCTGTAACTTTGCGGAAAAGGGAAGTTCGGGAAAAATCGACCCCCAGGTTCAACGGGTGGTGAAGGAATTTCACGACAACGGCAAACCCATCGCCGCCATCTGTATCTCTCCCGCAATCATGGCGTTAGCCTTTGGTGACAAAGGGGTGAATATCACCATCGGCGATGATCAAGGCACCGCCTCCGAGTTAGAAAAGACCGGTGCCAAGCACTCTAATTGTGCCGTTGAGCGTTTTATCGTGGATACTGCAAATAAAATCATCACCACACCGGCTTATATGGACGGAAGTGCCAAGCCCCATCAAATTTTCGAAGGGGTCAGCGGCGCCATCAAAGAACTCATCAAGATGGCCTAGAAACCATATGGCAAAACGTCGGATTTCTGGCATCCACGTCAACCGACACCAATCAATGATTCTTTGATTGTATTCCGTCACTGTGTTCCAGTTCGAGGGATTGGGGGTGGTCGCCGGCCTTATCGAATTAACAATTTTAGATCCTCGGCTATCTGAATGGATTGAACCCCCTTCCCTCCGTTTCAATCCCTGAGCCAACAATCCCTCTTTGACCCTCACCCACCTCCCCCCAAAGTTTCTCAATGCTTTGCATCATGCTGGTCACAAGGCCAGGGAAGCCTCCTCGCCCCATGCCCCCCCTCTTTTTGAGACCGAGGCTTGGTAGCATTGCCCTCTCCTTGCGTCTTTGGTACGTTTCTGGGTGCCCCCAAAGGGAATTGATAATACTTAGTTCGATCAACTCTAACTCTCCAGGCGGAACCGGGTTCTTCAAGATACATCGTTGATGGGATTGACTCTATCCGCAATCCAACAGCTACCTTTTAGGATGATATTCAGAGTGAATGACCCCAAACTCAGGTGGTACCTGTCCACATATAGGACAATCCCGAAAAGCACAGAGGCCGCCAAAACCCATTCTTAAACGCTTCCTTTTTTCTTAGATCATGCAAAAAAAATTCCTTGCTGGTTTCAAAAAGCAACAATTATCTATTCGAGGAGCCTACGGAGTATTTTTTCTTTTCTTACCTTATTTGGTGTTTTATTGGTTAGTTCCCTTCATAGGAAGCCTCACGATCGGCAATGACTATGCCCGTTATTCAATACAATATCAACTAGAACTCCAATATTCTCTTGAGCATGGCTCTTTTCCGCTTTATGCTCCCGGCTTCGCAGGAGGAAGGTCATCTGCAGCCCTGACATTAGGCCAAATTTTCCATCCCGCTTCTCACTTATCAGCCTTTATGCCGGGGTATTGGGAGGGGTTGGCACTTGAATGGAACACCTTTTTTCGCCTGCTTCAACTTGGTTTCGCTCAGCTCCTTGTATTTTTATTATTAACTCGATTGAGAATTACATGGCCTGTCGCTTTATTCCTTTCCTTCATTACCATATATAACCTCAGAATGCTTGACCTGTTTCGTTATGGAGCATCGCTCGAAAACTATACGGGCTATATATTCTTATGCACAGCTATTGGATTTTACTTCCTTAAACCATCAAAAATTTTGGGACCGCTCTGCATTGTGATCGCGACCTATCTTCTCATTTGTGGAGGCCACCCACAGATGATGTTTTATGGTCTGCTTGGGGCGATGATCGCCGCACTCGTCATTCCGTTTGCCTTTCGCGCCATTAAGGGGAACATTGAATTTTCTAAACACGACCTTTTCTCATTTTATTCCCGGGTTGGCACTTTTTCCTTCATCGGAGTACTACTGGCTTCGGCGTACACTATTCCTTTCTATTTTGACTTTGTCACCGATGCGGCTGTGCGTGTAGGACAAAACTACCAATGGTCCCTTCGCTGGAGCGACACCTGGGGTGGCGCACTGGAAAGCTTTTTTGCCCCATTAAAATCTGATGTCCATGGCGCATTTGGTAGCAGTCCCATCATTCTTTTTGTTCCATTAGTCCCCCTGTTATTTACCCTGGGGAAACGTATACCCCCCGTTATTTTCATAGTTTGGACCATCGTGATTCTCGTATTTCTTGGCAGCATCGCCGACTCCACTATTCATTACTTATTTTGGAAATACTTCCCCCTCGCCCAGACCTTCAGAACTCCTGGACGAATAACCATGATATTGCCGTTTTTACTGCTATTAATCTTAGCCTGGTTTTATCAGACCGCAACACAGCAAAACGAAAACAGAATGAACTCGATCGTTCCTAAAAAAATTGCTGATCATGCCACCTTCATCTTTGCCACAGGTACCCTATTCCTATTCATTGTGTTCAACTTGTTTTTAACTGAATTAACACCTCCCGCCGCACCCGTGAATCCAGCTCTCCTTTTAGGCGGTGGCTATCCAAATTGGCTTGACCAATCCTTATTATGGATAGGTACCATTACTCTTCTCTTTGCAGCCATTCATCAATTTGGCATGAATCGCTTCTCCTCTCACGCATCCATATTTTTCGGAGTTATTTTATGTATCATGATTATTCTTCAAGGAACCCTGCAGATTCGGCATGGCACGTGGATCTGGGAAAAACACCCTACTTGGACTTTAGAAGAAATGGACGCCCAAAAAAAGGCTTCTCTTTCTTTTCAGGGAAGGCAAGGCCATGGCTTGGAGTCAAGTGAAATAACCAAACAGATAGAAAATTCTTTTCTCGAAACTCGACTGGCGAAATTCTATCGAAATGCCCTCCTTGCCACAGACCAGGACAACGCCTACGAGCTCATGGCAACTGACCGAACACCAAGTACGGTTGTCATTGAAGGACATGATGGTTTCGAAATTGAAGCTCAAGACCCAGGGGATGATCACATCCGACTTATATACAGCTCATTTAACAAATTGACATTCAACCTAGAGGCGGGTAAGGCAGGGTATATGGTTATTTCGTATCCATTTTCAAGCCAATGGAGCAGTCAAATTGATGGGGAACCATCTGATATGTACAGAGCAAATGGCAATCTGATCGCAACCTATGTCGACAAAGGGAATCATACCGTCACCTTTCAATTCTACAGTAAAGCCATGTTATTCGGAGTCATTGTCAGTTGCCTGACATTATGGTTGATAGGAATATATTTTTCACTCTATACCCTTAGTGGAAACCGGCGATGGATAACACTTACCATTTCGATCTTCCTCTCTCTCGGCGCTTTCCTAACCTGGCACCTCAGCCTGTATAATGGGGAAAACCTTTCCACTGAATACCAATGGAGCTCAATAGAATTTCCTCCAAATGACAACCTGTCATACGGTCGCCCTACCAGAATGAGCTCCATCTGGTCAGACGAGGTGCCCTATATTTTTTATGCCGGAAGGGCTGTTGATGGCGACTCCCAAACAGCCGGCTTTGCCACAAACAAACATGACTCCCGTTCATGGTGGGAAGTGAATTTAGGAAAAACTCGCCTTATTGGTGAAATAGCTATTCACGCGGGAATTAATGGCGCCGACAATTTTCCGCTTCATGTGTATAGTTCCGAAAATGGCAAGAATTACCAGCTCATCACCACGATCGACATTCCCTCAAAGATATTCCCAGTACGCATCACCCTACCGAGAACCCGAGCACGAATCGTCAGACTCGCCCGGACACAGCCGGGCCCCCTGTCCCTGGCGGAAGTCGAAATTTTTGCACAAAGGGATGCACAACAACTCCGGCCGTAACTCCCTTTTCGAAGATATTATAAGGTAGGTTTCTTCCACATACTCAATGTGGCAAATGAAAACACTTCCCCCGGCCAACTACGCAGAAAAAGACGATCAAGAAAAAATGTTATCCGAACCATTCGTTCACTACCAATGTTTAAGTAGGGGAACGCATCTGGATTGTAATACAACACATAAGAAAGAAGCCCCGGATAAATGACATCAATCTTTTCTAACCCGGCTCCTCGAAACATTTCGAACAATTCCTCGACCAAAAATGCGCGCTCGGTCTGTTCATCGAATAGAGGGTTTCGACGATAAATAATATCTCTAACTTTGGAAAAAATTCTATTTCCACTTGTGGGCTCCAGGTTTATAAATATCCCTCCCGGAGCCAAATTTCCTGCTAGCTGACTTACAACTTTTTTGGCAATATGGGGGACATGGTGAAGTCCTCCCAGGAGAATGATGACATCAAATAGTTCATCTGTTTGATAATGCTCAATATTTGCCTGGCTCACATTCAGCCCGCGCTGTTTTTCCTTTAGTGCCGTTATCACTGATTCACTATAATCGAATCCTGTATAGACCGTAGATACGCCGAGAACATTTTCCAAAATCGCCTTACCGTCGGCAAATCCGCACATGGGCTCAAGCACCCGTAATCCCTTCTTACACAAAAATTTTTTGTCATCGAGAATCTCATGCCACATCAAATCCTTCAACAGGAGATGATTACGGTGCCGCCGCGCTAAATAATATTTATGAGCAATCTGATTAAAATGCTTGCGCTGGCGTTCGGATTTATCTTCCATGACTTCCCTCTCGCCAACCTTCCGGCCCAACCCCTCCAATTCCAATAGAAACCGGCCAGGCCAAAACCGCTGGGCGTCTCTTTTAACAGCCAAATGACCAAGACGTGCCTGATGACAACCACACAATAAAACCATTTCCCTACATCACAAAACCGAATACCAACCCCAATCAAGCCGGGGAGAAGCTCCTTTTTTGATAATCCCAATAGCCCCACAATCTTCTAAAATAAAATTAATGTGGCAAAGGTCAATTCCCCCTACCCATATGACCGACTATGGGCACTTTCATAATTATTGAGGCATCTCATTGTTAGCGCCATCCACCGTTTTTTCCGCAATGATAAATTTGGGTCTCTCCTGCAAGACCGTATGTATTCTGGCAATGTAAATACCAATGACGCCTAAGATGATAAAGAGAATCCCGAACAGGAGGGACAAAATTCCAACGGTCGACGCCCAACCGGGAACCGTATTGCCCTGAAGGGTTTTGTACAGAATGTAGATGAGCTCGAGAAACGCAAAAGAACTGGTTAACACACCCAACCAAATTCCCAATCTCAAGGGCTTGGTAGAAAATGATACCATTGCGCCTAATGCAAACTGGATCATCCGTCGCAGATTATATTTACTTTTATTGGCAAATCGTTCTCCAGCTTCAAAATCGATGTACACTAAGGGAAAACCGATCCACTCCACCGCACCCCGTAAAAAAATATCTGCATCTTTAAAACTCAGGAGATAGTTCACCGCCACACGATCCAAGAGCCTGAAATCCGAACTACCTTCCGAAACATGGACCTCTGACAACGTAGAAAAAAGCTTGTAGAAATATTTTGAGGTAACCCGTTTAAACACTCCATTTGTTTGGCTTTCGATTCGCCTGGTATTGATAATTTTGTTACCTTTCTTCCAGGCGGAAAGCAGTTCTGGGATAAGTTCAGGGGGGTGTTGAAGATCCCCATCCATTGTAACAACGGCTTGCCCCCGAGCGCTGGACAGGCCGGCCACCAATGCGTGCTGATGACCAAAGTTTCTTGATAACTTCAAGCCCCTGACGTTAAGGTTTTCTTTCGAGACCGCACAAATATCGCTCCATGTGGAATCAACACTGCCATCGTCGACTAGCAGGATTTCGTATGCCTCCCCAATCTGGTCCAACACCTTACCCAACCGTTTAACCAAGCATTGCACATTGCCCTGTTCATTGAACAGGGCTACCACAACGGAGATCAGGATGCCATCTTTGTCCGTCACTGAATAGTTTGTGGTCATGCTCTTGAATCTCGGCCTTCAGGAGTCAAATATACTCCTAAAAACCGTTGTCATAATTGTATATATTTTAACCAAGACAGACCCGCAAAATTATTTATTATACATACCATATATGCACACTGATAACCACGGAGAAACGTTTGGGAAGCCAAAAGACGACTACATATCTAAAGGGAAAATAGAGTCCGTGGTTAGGGATTTACCCTCGGGCTTTCACAAAGGAGCCGCAGGTGCTGCTATTGTTGTTAATTGTGTTCGTGAACAGAGAGCGTAATGGTTCCTGCGTAACCAGGTATTGGTCAGTCAGGGTCGTCTGGGAGTCGGTCTCTCAATGGATGGAGCAGCGAAGGAGAATCCTAATGAACATCAGTTTTTTCTTGTCTGAATGACCTCTTTCAGGCAAAAACCGTGGAGGATTCAGTCGCCAATGGGAAGAGCATCGGTGCTTGCGGAACACCAATTTTTTTTAATCGGTCGGGTAAAGGACGGTAAATCGATCCAGGCAAGGCAAGGATCCGGTGCCCAGCCTCACAACAGCTTCTCGCCCATCATTGACTGACTTCTTCAAAAAGTCTACGACAATATTGGCTTGTGCACCGCGCAATCCTCATTTAACTGCCTGCGGGATTTAAAACGCTACGTTATCTGGACTGGATGCCCCCTGTTCGTATGTACACATATGGGTCACCCGGCACCCCTGGATGGATTCTAAATTAGAGGAAGGCTATGCCCCAAGGGGACAATCATGATCATTTGTTGGTGGGGAGGCCCGAAGCCAAACTGCACCGGATCATGCGGCATCTCAATGGGCTGTATACCCGGTCCTATAATCGGACCACCGGGCAGGACGGCCTTTTATTTCGAGGCCGCTACAAGCCCATTCTGGTAGAAGCCCAGGCGTATTGAATCCAATTCTCCCGCTATAATCACCGAAATTCGGTGGAAGCGGGAGTGGTAAGGCACCTTGATCGATATCGGTGGTCCAGTTACCCTGCCTACATCGGTCGTGCCACACGTTCCCAAAGGCTCATCTGCGCGTACACCCAGAAGTCGCTCGCCACGCGTCACGTGGCGAAAGCCTACGAGGCCAACTTCGCAAAGGGCATCGATGAAGAAATTCAGGAACTCTAAGAGCAAAAGAAAAAACTCCGATTCTGGGTAGTGCCCCGTTTACGGAAGGACTCAAACTGGGGAGGAGCAACATTGATGTGCCTGGGCTACGGCAGGCTAGGGTGAAGCCAACGGTCGGGCCGATCGTGGAGGTGGTCTGTCAGCGGTTTGGGGGCGGGAAAAACCAGTGTATGGACGTCGAGAAATGGACAAGCCGCTCACAGCCCGGCAAGAGGCATGGCGCCGTATGTGTATCAACGTGAGAGGGACATGACATGACGGGAAATCGCGCAGCGGTTCGGGTTGAAGCACGACCCCAGTGCAAGCAGTTGCATACGCCATTTTGAAACCCGCTCAGTCCAAGACGCCAATTGCAACAGCTCTGAGATTAATACAACTAGATTTGTAAATTAATAATTAAATCTTAGCATTAAATACCTAAAAATTTTTAATGAAAACTTACAAGACCCGATTTCGAAGACCACATCTTTTCAATGTCCTGCTGCTTTGCCTTTCTATCGTAATTACTCTTTTGATTAGCGAAACGGTGTTGCGCTTTGCCTTCCCACCCGGCTATTACATCTATCCGCCTCACCTCAAACATATTTTTATTCCCTATCAAAATGTCATGCCTGGCATATCAGGAGAATCAGTATTTATAACCAATTCACTGGGCCTCCGAGCAGATGAGTTGAATCCTGCACATACATATCGAATCCTGGCCATTGGGGGTAGTACAACAATATGTAACTTTTTGGATCAATCTGAGACGTGGCCTTTTCTATTGGAGAAAACTCTCAATGAAAATACCTTGAATAATAACGTCTGGGTTGGCAATGCAGGAAAAGATGGGATGACCACAAGGAGCCATCTGGTGGCAATGAAATATTTACCACTAAAGGAAATGAAGATTGATGCGGTTATTCTCCTTATAGGAATCAATGATCTTCATATCCGCCTCTCTCGGGACAAGCGATACAATCCAAATTGGCTTTCGAAATCTACGGCCGAAAAAATTTTATTAAATAACACCTTTAGCAACGCTATTCACCCAAATTGGCCGTTTTTCAAAAAAACGGCTCTTTGGCTGCTCTTTGAAAGAGCCGAAAAGGCACTCTTTGAGAAAGTCGTTAAAGAAAAGGTTCAGGATAAAGCTGGAAAAATTTATCTTACTTGGCGAGAACACCGTCGGAATGCCATTGAAATACGGAATGAGTTGCCAGACTTATCATCTGCCCTGGAGGAATATGCAGCCAATATCAACAAGATGATTGATATGGCTGAAGAACAATCTATCCGCTTAATTTTTGTGACTCAACCAACGCTGTGGCGGTCCGATTTGCCTAAAAACCTGGCTGCTCTTTTATGGCTTGGCGGAATAGGAGACTTTCAGAAGGAAAGTGGCAAGCCCTACTATTCAGTAGAAGCACTGCTAGAAGGGATGGAGGCATACAATAATGTCCTTCGTCAGATCTGCCATCAGAGAGAGGTGGAATGCATTGATTTATCTTCTATGCTAGAAAAAGACACCTCGGTTTTCTATGATGATGTCCATTTTAATGAAAGTGGGGCTCGTAAGGTTTCCAGCATATTGTCTAAGTATATCATGAATCATGATCCATAAAAGATGCATGCCGTTGAAAAATAATTTGACTTTTTTTAATCACGCGGTGGTTTTGTCTTTCTATCAAACCCAAATGGAAAGAATTTTCAACCGGTCGGTATTTCCCCAATCACCTGTTGCAAATTTATCATTCCTGCAGAGAAGACCGCATGAGGGTGAGCTGCGATTTCGTCCATGAATTAATACCAAAAACAATGTCTTCTGAACCCTCCTTTAACCCTTAGGGTTCTGGCATTATTGGAGGCACGTTAAATGTCACCGGTGGCTCATTTGGGGGTTCTGGACGGTTTAGGAAGCAGTGTAAACGTTGATTACAGAAAGCTATCTTTATCGAAGCTCTTAATTTTTGGATTTTCAAAGTATTGTTTTTTTGAACTGATAAGTGAAGGCTCGGCGGGACTGTCCAACAGGGAGAGGTAAACTTGCCCTCCCCAGCGAGGTTCTTTGATTTGTAAAGCCAGACGGGTGAAAGAAGGTAGGGGTGTTATGGAATATGTTCAAGCCCTGATGGAGTACATCGGTCTTCACGGACTTACAGGGGCATTACGCTCCTAAGGCTACTTTGACGGACTCACCGATTTCCGCCGGGTTTCGGACGACGCGAACCCCGGCCGCTTCAAGCGTCGCCATCTTTTCGGCTGCAGTCCCCTTCCCCCCCGTAATGATCGCACCGGCATGACCCATCCGACGGCCAGGCGGAGCGGTGATGCCGGCGATAAAGCTAACGACAGGCTTGGTCACGTGCTCCTTGATATAGGCAGCAGCTTTTTCTTCGGCGTCGCCCCCAATTTCGCCAATCATCACCACAGCTTCCGTTTCGTCATCTTCCTCAAACATGTGCAGGAGGTCAATGTACCCCGTTCCAATGATCGGGTCCCCGCCGATTCCAATGCAGGTGGTTTCTCCTAACCCAAGGTTGGTGAGCTGATTCACCGCTTCGTAGGTAAGGGTCCCACTACGGGAAATTACTCCGACTCGCCCCTTTTTATGAATGAACCCAGGCATGATCCCAATTTTGCATTCATCGGCCGTAATGATTCCCGGGCAATTCGGACCAATGAGGCGGCACACTCGACCCTCTAACGCCCGCTTCACACGAACCATGTCGTTGACGGGGATGCCTTCAGTTATGCAAATAATTAACCAAATCCCCGCATCGGCTGCTTCCAGAACAGCATCCGCGGCGAAAGGTGGAGGTACGAAAATGAGAGAGGTTGTGGCTTCCGTTTTTCTAACGGCCTCCCGTACCGTATTAAAAACGGGAATACCTTCGACTTGTTGGCCTGCCTTTCCAGGCGTCACTCCTGCCACAATCTGCGTCCCATACGCCTGACACTGTGTCGCGTGGAACGAACCTTCCTTGCCGGTAATTCCCTGGACAACAACTCGCGTTGACTTGTTGACTAAGATACTCATACCTTTGACCTTTCGATGTCCCCGTTAATTCCAGTATTACTTTTTAACCTTTTTGCCCCGCATAGCGACGATCTTTTGAGCGGCCTCCCATAAATCAGTCGCAACGTCTACCTTCAGCCCTGAGTTCAATAATAATTGACGACCCTCTTCCGCATTGGTCCCTTGCAGTCGTACAACAACGGGAAGTTTGATTTTCACTTCTTTAGCCGCATCGATCACCCCGTGGGCGATGCGCTCACACCGAACGATGCCGCCAAAGATATTGATGAAGATGCCCTTGACCTTCTTATCCTTTAAAAGAATTCGAAATCCTGCCGCCACGGTCTCTTTGGTAGCCCCACCACCGACATCAAGGAAATTCGCAGGTTCAGTCCCGGCTAACTTAATAAGGTCCATGGTGGCCATGGCCAGCCCAGCTCCATTGACCATACACCCAATGTCCCCATCCAACTTGACATAGTTCAGGTTGTTGTTGGTGGCCTCGATCTCCAATGGTTCCTCTTCATGCAGATCCCTAAACTTTTGAACATCGGCATGTTTAAACAGACTATTGTCATCAATCGAGACCTTTCCATCCAAGGCAATCAGACGTTTGTCTGCGGTGATGACCAGTGGATTGATTTCGACCAACGAAGCATTTTTCTCCATAAAAAGATGGTACAAATTTTCCAACATCTGGAGAAACGGTTTCACCACAGCTGGCTCTAGCGCCGGCAACCCCAAGCCAAATGTCAAGTTCCGACCGTTATACCCTTGAAACCCGACCGACGGATCGATCAATTCCTTGAGAACCTTTTCTGGGGTCTGAGCGGCAACCTCTTCGATTTCCATCCCCCCCTCGGTACTGGCAATAAACGTGGGAAATCCGGAGTCCCGATCGATCAATATACTCAAATACAGTTCTTTGACGATGTTGGCACCTTCCTCAATGAGGACCCGTCGAACTTTTCTTCCTTTGGGACCCGTCTGATGGGTAACCAACGTTTTGCCCAAGATCTCCTTGGCCAGTGTCGAAACTTCCTCTTTGTTTTTCGTTAATTTTACCCCGCCGGCTTTTCCGCGTCCCCCGGCATGAATCTGAGCTTTGACCACAAAGACGTCGGCATTGAGGGCCGCCGCCCATTTCTCCGCGGCCCTGGCATTTTTGATTTCCTTGCCCTTGGGAACTGGCACCCCAAATTGAGCAAATAATTGTTTGGCCTGAAATTCGTGAATGTTCATGATCGTCCTTTTTGGGTTGAGAGCCTGTCCTCAGCTACGACCTATCTTGAAGGATGTTCAAAAAGTTCGTCCAACAAGGCCGCACCTTGCTTGCTACGTTCCGCAGGACGTCACCCTTGTTGGCGCGCGGAGCGTACACGGGAGTACGTGAGCACGACAAAAGACCGAGAACGCCGTTGGCGGGCTTTTTCAACATCCTTCTATGTTCGTCTTGTGTATGCGGGCAATATCATCGGGGAACTCACTTGATCAGACACACCATGTTTTTGGGCATCGGCTCGAAATCGTTCCAAATGGGTAAGTGTCAACTTTCCCTGGGAGCAGGATTTGGCGCGATGTGATGCGGTTAATCCCGCTCGCTTTCCAAACACCATGATATCCAATAAGGAATTCCCCATTAATCGGTTTCGCCCATGAAGCCCCCCCGACGTTTCGCCGGCCACAAATAAATTCTTGACCGGAGTTTCACTGTTTTCATCTATTTTTACACCGCCGTTTTGATAATGAAGAGTCGGATAAATCAGCACCGGATCTTTTCGAATATCGACGCCATATCGTTCGTATTGACGGACCATGGCCGGGAAGTGTTTATCAAGAGTTCCGGGGCCATGTTCTACTTCCAGTAAGGGGGTATCGAGCCATACCCCCACCCGGCCACTGGCGGTTCGCACCCCACGCCCCTCTTCGCATTCGCGTATGATCGAGGAAGAGACCACATCTCTTGTATCTAATTCATTGACGAATCGTTCCCCCTTGGCGTTTACCAGATGGCCACCTTCAGACCGAATGCCTTCCGTGACCAAGGCCCCCACTAATTGTTCAGGATAAATACCCCCCGAGGGATGATATTGAAAGGTATCGATTTGCACCAAAGGCGCCCCCATGCGATAGGCAAGGACCATTCCATCACCAGTAGCTCCATAATGATTACTGGTCGGAAACCCTTGAATGTGTAAACGGCCAATACCCCCAGTGGCCAACACAACGGTTTTTGCCGCAATGACGATCAAGCGGTGGTTGTCCAAATCTCGCAACACCGCCCCCGTGCAGGTTCCCTCTTCATCACTAAGAAGTTCCACAGCGGCAGAGAACTCAAACAAAGGGATTTTTTGATTCAGCACCTCATCTTTCAAAACTCGCATCAGTTCGAGTCCCGTGTAGTCAGAACAGGTTACCAGACGTTCCTTGGAACTTCCGCCACCCTTTTTGACATGGAGATTTCCATCAGCATCACGATCAAACAGAACCCCGAGTTTGAGCAGCCATTGCGCGATGGACGGCCCTTCCTCCACCATGACTTTCAGAAGTTGGTGGTCATTTTTCATATGGCCACCCTTGAGCGTGTCTAAAAAGTGCTGGACGGGAGAATCATTCGGGGCCACCGCGATTTGCATGCCACCTTGGGCCATGACGGAATTGGAATCAGCCAGGCGGAGCTTCGTCGCGAGAATCACCCTGGCCCCTTCTGCATGGGCATGCAAGGCCGCAGCACAGCCTGCGCCTCCTCCACCCACGACCAGCACATCAACCGTATAATCCGGGGTTAAAAGGAGATCCTTTGGAACAGGACTCTCCCCCTCCAAAACCGAGGCCAATTCACGAACTGTAAGATCTCCGGCATTCGGTCCAAACTTGATTGGCCGGTAGGCTTGCTCACGATGATCTGGATGATATTTTTTTATGAGGGTTTCGCGATCAGCAGGTGAAATTTTGGGAAGGGTTTGGGACCGACGGGCGTCACGGGACTTATGCACGATGTCATGGAGAGCAGCAATATCCATGAAGGGGAGTCTCAGTCACTCACAGGTTAACAAAACCATTCCTCTTTTTCAGCGGGCTAGGGAATGGTCGCCGAAGCGTTTTGGAGTTCCTCATCATTCATTTTCAACACCCGTTCCCAATCTGCCCGGTACTGCCCTTCTTCAATGGAGTTAATTCGTTTTGTCAGGCCCTGCGGGTTTTCGGTGAAGTGGACGCCGTGCGCCCGGCTGGCATACACGGCGACAAGATTTGGCGCGATATCGGCAATACACACCGGGGCACACATCCCGCACATCACGCAATTCATAAACATTTCCGAGACCGCTTTAAAGTCCCCAAACACTGCCCGCCAGACTCCTTCCCTGACATCAATGGTCTGAGGACAGGCTTCGGTGCACGCGTTGCAGTTTCGGCAAAGGGGAGCTTCAGGATAGAGACTAAACAGATCCTGTTTGGGGTCCTTGAGCTCAGTAAGGTCATAGATGGCTTTGCGGGCCGGGAAGGGGGGCATAAACGAAAAGGACATCCCATCTTCAACAGCAAAGGAACAGGCTAAGCAGGTTTTGACCTTGGGGTCATCTTTGGTCCGGTAATAGGTTCCACAAGCTCCGCAAAAACCTCCCAGACAACCGGCTCCCCGAACCACATCATGGCCGGTATACCACAAGGCTTTCATTAGCGTAATACCAGCCGGAACCTGATGCATTTTTCCAGCGATCTCCACCGTCACCATTTTCGGTTGGAGACCCTCTTCTGCCGTTAAGGCTTCTTCTTTATCAAATGTGTCAGAATCCATAAGAATAATTTGGCCGACCCAAGGATATTACCCCAAGAGCCGGCCATACCTTGGTTACGATGTCACGTCTCGTTTCCCGCGCTTGCTGAGCTTAAATCGGATTACCCGCGCGCGTTTACCTCAGCTCGGCTTTGTTGGAATTTAGTTTAAGGCATTTAGGGCTGAGCCGGCTTTGAACCATGTGAGCTGTTGCTCGGTCATACTATGGTTTGCCTGAATCTTGATCTCTTTTCCGTCTTTTTTATGTATGATGATATCGACCGGCTTCCCAGGAGCTAGACCATTCAGCCCCTTAACAGAAATACGATCTTCTTGTTCAATGTGATCGTAATCACTGGCATTCGCAAATGTCATCGGAAGAATGCCTTGCTTTTTGAGGTTGGTTTCATGGATTCTGGCGAAACTCTTCGTCAGCACCGCCTTGACCCCTAAAAACCGGGGGGACATGGCTGCATGTTCCCGGCTACTCCCCTCTCCATAATTCTCATCACCAACCACAAAGGAACCGATGCCTTTGGATTGATAATCACGCGCAATCTGGGCGATGTTAAGGCCTGATTCACCCGTCAACACATTGTTTCCCTTGCCGGCTTCCGTGGAAAACGCATTATTGGCCCCTAAAAACATATTGTCGCTGATTTTATCAAGATGTCCTCGGAATTTGAGCCAAGGACCGGCTGGAGAAATATGATCAGTTGTGGTCTTGCCCTTGGTTTTGATCAACATCGGCAGCTTTTCAAAGTCCTTTCCATCCCATCTCGGGAAGGGCTTCAAAATTTGCAGTCGCTCGCTCGTCGGGGGAATGTCGACTTGAAGACCCTCGCCATTTTCTGCGGGAGGGACAAACCCCTCTTCCCCTTTCGCAAAACCCTTGGACGGCAATTCATCCCCTTGAGGTGGCTCAAACTTGAGTTCCTTTCCCTCAGCCGTTTTCAGACTTCCATGCATGGGATCAAAGGTTAAATCACCCGAAAAGGCATAGGCGGTCACAATTTCAGGGCTTGCCAGGAATGATAAGGTCTCCGCGATACCGTCATTTCTTCCAGGGAAATTCCGATTAAATGTGCTGACGATCGAATCGGCCTTGCCTTTCACCCCATCGGCCCGCTTCCATTGACCAATACACGGACCACAGGCATTGGCTAATACCGTTGCGCCCATGGCCTCGAAGGTCTCCATGAATCCATCGCGCTTCATGGTATGGAAAATCCGCTCGGAGCCGGGGCTGACCAAGAAAGCCGTCCTGGCTTTGAGGCCGGCTTTCAAGCCTTGTTGGGCGATATGTGCCGCACGTCCGATATCCTCATAGGAGGAGTTCGTACAGCTTCCAACCAGAGTCGCTTTTAATTGAACTGGGTACCCCTTCTCCTTGGCTTCAGCCGCCATCTTAGAAATCGGCCGAGCTAAGTCGGGGGTATGCGGCCCGACGACATGAGGCTCAAGAGTCGACAGGTCTATTTCGACGATTTGATCATAATATTTTTCCGGCGACTGGTAGACTTCAGGATCAGCCACCAGAAGCTCCCGATTGGCTTCAGCCAATTTGGCAATGTCATCTCGATCGGTGATGTTCAGATAATCGACCATTTTTTGATCGAAGGGAAATACGGATGTGGTGGCGCCTAATTCAGCTCCCATATTCGTAATGGTGCCTTTTCCCGTCGCGCTAATCGTCTCGGCTCCAGGGCCAAAGTATTCAACGATTTTATTGGTACCGCCTTTGACCGTGAGAAGACCACACAGGTAAAGAATGACGTCCTTTGGTGAGGCCCAGCCATTTAATTGTCCAGTGAGCTTCACTCCAATCAGTTTAGGGTGAAGGACCTCCCACGGGAGACCCGCCATCACTTCCCCCGCATCAGCTCCGCCAACCCCGATGGCCAGCATCCCGAGCCCTCCCCCATTCGGCGTGTGCGAATCGGTCCCAATTATCAAACCACCTGGGAAGGCATAATTTTCCAACACGACTTGGTGGATGATACCGGCCCCCGGTTTCCAAAATCCGATTCCATATTTTTTCGCTGCAGAAGCCAGGAAATTATAGACTTCTTTATTTTCATCGCAGGCGCGCAGGAGATCTTTTTCGGATCCCACTTCAGCGCGAATCAGGTGATCACAGTGAATCGTGCTGGGAACGGCGGCCTGCTTTTTTCCTGCCTGCATAAATTGTAGCATGGCCATTTGGGCAGTGGCATCCTGCATCGCCACCCGGTCGGGCCGCAGAGCCAGCATCGCCTTCCCCCGCTCCCAGACTTGGGTGTCAAAATTATCCGCGTGGGAAACCAGAATTTTTTCAGCCAGCGTGAGGGGTCTGCCAAATTTCTTGCGAGCCTTCTCCACAACTGAAGGCATTGAGTTATAGAGCTTTTTCACGAGTTCTAGTGACATATCGATCTCTCCATCTGTTTTCGGCGAAGCGGAACACCTACGCCGTTCAGGATCTATAAATGAAAACCTATTTGAGGGGTGGCACTTCCCGGCGCTTCGGCGCCGCATAATTGACTAAATAATTAAACAACCGGATCAAGCGACTTCCTTGCCGTTTTTGGTCAGCCCAATGGCCAATTAAGCCAATAGTCCGGGCCAAAATGAAAAACCCGTTCAAACTGTCAACGGGGAATCCAAGGTCGACTAATACCGCCGCCATGGTTCCATCCACATTTAAGATCAGATTATCTTTCTTGGCCGCTGTCACCTTTTCGACTTCTAAAGCAAAGTCGAGGTGTGGGGTCGGGATTCCAAGACTTTTCACGTATTTCACCAACTCCTGAACCCGTTTGTCCGGATTGCGTAAACTTTTCACTCGATGTCCAATACCCGGAACAGGGCCAACGTTTTTCTTCATATAGCCTAAGAATTCATCGACCGACATCTTGTGATCGATTGCATACTTGAAATAGTTACCTGCGTCCGTCACCGCTCCTCCAAACCGGGGGCCGATCATGATGAGCCCAGCCGCAACCGCTTGAGACAACCCGATCCCGGCGCAAGCCGCAATAATCGTTGTCAACGCACCACTGACACAGGGGCCATGATCCGCCGAGAGAATGAGAATTCGTTTAATGACTTCCGCTTCATGTTTGGAAATGAGTCGTTTATCCCAGAGCAAGCCGATAATATGGGGAATATCATACCCTTTATTGATCAATTCCGAGGCCGGATAACCATCATAAAGCGGCTCGTCACCTCGATCGTCGCTAATGGTTGATTTAATAAGGGGGGCCACCAACACCTCGCCCGCGACCATGCTTTGTTCAACTGTTTTGGGGAGTGCCGGGACCCGATCAGGACTGAGATCAGGAATAGGCTTGACCTCTCCGCTCTTCACTAAGTCTTCGTAGGTTTTCTTGATGGCCGGGCCAAGGGCGCCAAAGGTTTCCGGAACCGTTGCCCCGGATTTTTTGAGCGCCTCGGATTTCGCACGAGCCGATCCTTCGCCTTTTAACCCTTCTTTGGCGCCGGCATGACCAAACTTCATTCCCTTGGGCAGACTTTCCTGACAAAAACCTGAGACCACGGCGAGCAGTTTAATCCGTCGTTTTTTGGCCCCGAACCATTCTGCAGCCCGCTCTTCCAGATCTCCACCCATCTCCCCCACAATCACCACCGCTTTGGTTTGGGGATCCTTTTCAAACATTTCAAGATACGACACATAATCCGTTCCCGGATAGGCATCGCCGCCGATCCCGATTGCGGTCGTGATGCCATCCGCAAACTGGGAACAGATCCAGATAATTTCGTTGGACAGGCCTCCGGATTTGGTGATCACCCCAAATGAACCAGGACGATAGAGTTTACAAGCGACCAAATTATCAAAAGCGCCACCGATGACGCCCAGACGACATTCTCCGGCAGATATCACACCAATCGATGAAGGACCGTTAAAAATTTTACCGAGCTTTCGCGCATGTTTCCCCAACAACTTCGAATCCTTTTCCGGAACACCCTCGGTGATCATGGAAACAGTCTGGATTTTTGCATCATCCAAAGCTTCCATTGCGCCCGCATAAGCCCGGTCGGCTCCGATGTAGACGAGACTCGTGTTGATTTCAGGGTGATGCGCCGTCGCCTCTGCGACGGTTTTATAGACCGGGATGGTGACTAAGTCCGTCCCACAAATCACTTCGTTGGTTTTTCCCGCATCCGGTGGATACACAAAAGCCGACACATTCAGCGGCTGTTTAATCATGTACCGAAATTCAGCCATCCTTCGGGCTGCGTTGACACCAGCCGCTCCTCCTTGAATCACAACATGGGTATCTTTTGTTGCCAGGATGCTCATCGATCAATCTCCCAATTCATTAGTTCAGTAAATTATTTATTTGCCAGAGCCATATCCACGATGTCAGTCAACGGTGTGTAGCGATCGAAGACTTCGATATCAAAACCTTCGTTCTTCAGGGCTCGCATGGCCGCCAATCCTTCTTTCTCATTGGGGCCACCACGCCGGACCCAAATCTTCACACCATCCAGTTTGCCCTCGCTCTTGGCGTTCCGAAAGGCATTGATGATCCCACCAAAGGTCTTTTTCACATCGGTAAAGTTGGCAATCGCCCCGCCGACAATGATGTGCTTAATTTTCGGCAGCGAACAGACTTTTTCAGTGAGGACCTCAACCGCCCAGTCAGGCGGATCCCCTGAATATTCAGCATAATTGGCTAATTTCCCACCCCGTGCCACAACGGCATCAGAATAATACACACTGGCGCCACCCCCTGCCGGAAGCATGGCGATGGTGCCTCCGGGAATTTCAATGAGCTTGACGGAGCCTTTCACTTTTGAATCGACCGACATGACGTCTTCTTCATTTTTGGTATAAGCACGTCCAAATTCCGCGGCAAAGTGGAAATCCCAATCCTTATGGCGGAACTTGGCATCCCCATCGAGGAGTGTAACCGCGTCCAAGGCCACGAGGTCCCCCGCCGCATTTTTTACCACCGGATTGATTTCCAAATATTGTGCATCTTCATTATCAAAACACGCAAAAAGTTTCTTTAGAAATTCTGCCATCTTAGCCGCCGTGTCTCCCGAAAACCCTGCCTCTTTTGCCAATGAGGATAGGGCCGCGTCCGTCGGCGTTTCTCCAATATCGACCAGGATTCGTTTCACCTTTTCCCAGTTCTCCTCTACTTCAATTCCCCCGCAATTCGCGACCATGATTTCCACTCCGTCACGTGTGGACTTGGCACTGGCATAATACTCATCGGTATGGTCAATCATTTCGGAAACTATCACCTGGCCGATCGTGATTGATTCGACCTTTTTCCCAAGCATCTCTCGGACCGCAGCTTTGGCTCCGGCCAAATCCAAGCCGACCTTCACCAGACCAAGCTTAAACCGCGACCCTAATGCTTCATGGGCTTTGGCCACTAATTTGCCAGTCTGGAGCCAGTCGTTGGCCTGAGCTAATCGGTCAAATTCTTCAGACGAACTGACGACGAGGTAATTGGGAGTGTGCAATCCCCATTTTCTCAGTAAGCCCATTCCCGGGCCTTCAAGAACTTTTGCCATAACGGACCTTCCTTTATTAAGACAAGATTTGAGTGCTCCACGAAAACGTGGGAAAGGGGATTTTACGGTGATACGACAGCCCTTGCAATCAATCAAAAGACCCAATTCTCAGACCTAAAGCCCCAGAAAAAAAATGGGAAGGAGGCCGATTTTGTAAGATCTGGATTGGTTTTTAAAAAAATTTCAATTAAATTAATCGGTTATGAATTTTTATTACCTCCGCGCTCCTGAATTGAGAACGCATGTATCAGAAAAAAGAACTTGGACCCTGGGTTAGTTTGGGCAATTATTCTAAGGGGAAAAACCATTTAGAGGGTTGATGTTGAGACTCAATGACGGTTGAGCTTCATTTTTGCGTTGTATTGCTGGGGAAAGACCCAAACGTCCTTAAAGATCTTGCCTTCTTTGGGTCTTAAGTATCTTAACTCAAAATGGGTCTTTTGATTGATTGCCAGACAGAAATAAAATAATTAGAATTTTCCGTTGCCAAATAGTTTTTCGTTTACAAACCAAAACATTCATTTAGCCAATCTTAATGAGGAAAAGCCATGTCCATACAACCTGACATTATCTACACTAAAGTCGATGAAGCGCCAGAGTTAGCGAGTGGTTCATTTGTCCCCATCATTCAAGCCTTTGCTAGTACAGCCGGGGTGAACGTCGGCAGAAAAGATATATCGCTCGCCGGTAGAATTATTTCCCAATTTCCGGAAAGACTCAAGCCGGAGCAACAGCAACCTGATGATCTGGCTCTTTTGGGAGAAATGGTTGAGACCCCGGATGCCAACGTCATCAAGCTTCCCAATATCAGTGCCTCCATCCCACAAATACAGGCTGCGGTCAAAGAATTGCAATCCCAAGGGTACGACATTCCGGACTATCCGGAAGATCCTAAGACTGATAAAGAGAAGGAAATTAAAGCCAGGTTTGATAAGGTGAAGGGGAGTGCGGTCAACCCCGTCTTGAGACAGGGAAACTCGGACCGTCGGGCATCGACGTCAGTTAAAGAATACGCCAAAAAAAATCCCCATAAAATGGGCAAATGGACCAAAGACTCCCGAACCCACGTGGCCCACATGACGAGTGGAGATTTCCGATCAAATGAAAAGTCAGCTACGATCACGGAGAAGAATGCTGGAAAATTCAGGATTGAGTTTGTTGGAAGGGACGGGAATACCACGGTATTGAAAGATAACGTGACAGTGGATAAGGGAGATGTGGCGGACGCCACAAGGATGAGCGCCAAGGCCTTAAATCAATTTTTCAGGGAGCAAATCACCGACGCCAAAAAGAATAATATTTTATTGTCCCTACACATGAAGGCCACCATGATGAAAGTGTCCGATCCCATCATTTTTGGCCATGCCGTGAAGGTGTATTTTGAAGACGTCTTTAAGAAACATGAAAAAGTCTTTACTGAACTGGGTGTGAATCCAAATAACGGGATTGGTGACGTCTACGCGAAGATCGGCAAATTACCAGAAGCTCAACAGGAAGAAATCAAAGCGGACATTCAAGCCGCGCTGAAGAATGGCCCCGATCTGGCTATGGTGGATTCAGACAGAGGGATTACGAACCTCCATGTTCCGAGCGACATTATCATTGACGCCTCAATGGCCGCGTCGATCCGGACCTCAGGAAAAATGTGGGGTCCGGACGGAAAAGAGCATGATACCAAGGCCATGATTCCGGACCACAGTTATGCCGGAATTTATCAGGCCGTCATCGATTTCTGTCGAGAGAATGGCGAATTCAATCCAGCGACGATGGGCAGTGTTCCCAACGTGGGCCTCATGGCACAAAAGGCCCAGGAATATGGTTCCCACGATAAAACATTTGAATCCCCAGGCCACGGGACCATTCGCGTCATTGATGGAGCCGGAAATGTCTTACATCAACACGAAGTTGAAAAAGGGGATATCTGGCGCATGTGCACCGTTAAAGATATCCCAATCCAAGACTGGGTGAAATTGGCCATTAATCGTGCCAGAGCTTCATCCACTCCCGTGGTCTTCTGGTTGGATAAAACCAGAGCCCATGATGCCCAGATCATTGAAAAATTGAATCGCTATTTAAAGGATCACGACACCAAAGGTCTGGATATTCAGATCATGCCCCCCGTGGATGCCATGAAGCACTCGCTCAAACGCGCCAAAGAAGGAAAGGACACTATTGCCGCCACCGGGAACGTCCTTCGGGATTATCTCACCGATCTTTTCCCGATTCTGGAATTGGGGACCAGCGCCAAAATGCTTTCTATCGTTCCCTTGATTAACGGAGGCGGTTTATTTGAGACGGGAGCCGGGGGCTCAGCTCCCAAACATGTCCAACAGTTCCTCAAAGAAGGGCATTTACGTTGGGATTCGCTTGGCGAATTCTTGGCGCTAGCAGAATCATTTTCTCATTTAAGTCGAACTCGCGGAAACAAAAAGGCACAAGTGCTGGCGGATACCCTTGATCGTGCCACTGGGAAATTAATGGAAAACCAAAAGAATCCAGGTCGTGTAATGGGTGAGTTGGATAATGCCGGCAGCCATGTGTATGAGGCCTTGTATTGGGCTCAAGAATTAGCCGCGCAGAATGACGATCCAGCCCTGAAGCAAAAGTTCACCCCTATCGCAAAAGAACTTGAGGCAAACCTCGATAAGATTCTTGAAGAGCTGAAAGCCGCCAAAGGCAAGCCAATCGACATCGGTGGGTATTACCATCCCGATCCGGAAAAGGTAAAAGCCGCCATGCGTCCAAGCGCGACACTCAACAAAATCTTGGACAGTTTGGCATCAGCGGCTTGATTACAGATGAGAGGATCTCATGGGCGTTCATGTGAGATCCTCTCATTTTCTCCCTTGCTCAAGAAGTTCAGAACTGATTTGTATTTACGGGCTCAGCTTAAAGCCCTATCTCTCCCCATTTGACTTCTTCCGAACGGTTTATCGCAGGTATCCCCCTAGCCCGGCTAGACCACCCAACAACCATGAAACAGACATTGAAAACCAGCTTGGTGTTTGTTTTGGCCATTTTTTTTCTTATGGCCGGTGGGGCTAAGCTTCTGGATCCTGCCGCGCATGCTCAGGATTTTGCCCACTGGGGGTACCCCCAGTGGTTCCTTTACGTAACGGGGTTTATCGAGGCGGGGGGTGCAATTGGCCTTTTGATTCCAACAACAAGGTTCTATTCTACCCTCGTGTTGATGGCGACCATGGTGGGCGCTGCGGCTACTCATCTTAGGGCCGGAGAGATGGGAGCCGTCCCTGTCCCCTTATTCATTCTCATTCTCCTAATAGTCCTCGGATGGACTCTTCGGTCTTCCAAAATCAATTCATAAAATTCCGTCAGTTTCCGTTCTTATGAAGTTCCCCGCACCCCCGCCCTCTTCCCAGGGGCGAGGGAGTCAAAGGGGACCTCATGGTTCACGCCAAAACAGGCTGGGCACGTTTCAAGTCGGGAATGGCCTTGCCATTTGGGAAAAGACCCGATCGTTGTGGAAAATGGGGAGGCGATGGTCCATGGCAATTTGTCCTATTACACAATCAATCGTACTTCGAATAGGAAAGCCCTTAATTCTTCCTCCCATTTAAGAAGGCCTCATAGGCGGCAAGAGGATGCTTTTATGGGTCACATGACTTGTCGCCATTTGGTTACGGTCAGAGGCCGGCTCAAGAGGCTGGTTTTTATTGCGCAGCTATTATAGGCAATGGTGACCTCGCCATCGAGATGTTGAATGTCATCACTCCACACCCCGCCCCAAATCTGGACGGAACCGGTTGAGCCATCGATGGTCAGCGTGCCGGTATTCACAATAAGCCCCTGCCAATTGAAAGGGCCTTTGATCTGCACATGGCCGTCGACTAACAAAATGCCAAATCCGATAGCATTTTGAATTGTGAAAAGGCCTGTACCCTCAGCCCCCCCCGCATCTGCATAAAGCGTCCATGAGTCAGTCGAGCTTCCCAGGGGAACACCATTCAGATCAGATGTGAGAAGTCGTGCCCCTTGTCTTAATGTTGCAATTGTATAAGGCAAATCAATATCCAAAGGGCCTTGAGCCGGAACCGAGGGATTTCCCTGGAAATTCGCATTCCCGCTGGTGACCGAAGGAGTCAGGGTATACACAGGGGCCTTGGAAGGGAGGGCCCCGCAATTGTCGACTCCGCTAATCGTACTGGACGTTCCTGTCAAAGAAACGCCGCTCCTGGCATAAAGCGCGCCGAGGGCTCTTGGACCCGGGTGATGTATAACCTCTACTTCGAGAACCGACGCTCCACATTTCATCGTCCCGTGAGCTGTCACGACTTCAACAGGAAACGCATCTGTAGTGCCGGTTGTTGAAAATTCGATCGGCTTGGTCCAGTGGCTTGCAGGATACCCATAGAAAATGGCATGACCCCGATTTCCCTTCGTATGTTTCTCAAGACTTCCATCATAATCAAAGTAATGAGGAGTCTCGGAGCGATGTCCATTTCTTTCGGCATCGTACTCAGTTTTGTGTCGTATCTTGACCCAGTAGGGCAAATCCGCTTGAAGGCTGTTCTCCACGATCGCCGTGTTCGCCTGTGAGCCGTGAGTGGGGACGTAATTGGAAAAATTCTCTGAATAATTTTTGTCATCGGTCGGCTTCCAATCGGAGGACGTTAGGACATAGGCTGACCATTGTGGGTTGTATTCAGAACCCGGGTCTCTAATAAATCCTGCCGTTCCAGAAGAAGGCCCCCTCAATCGGGCTCGGGCTTCTTCGATACCGGCTTCAGCCAGATAGAAGGCTTTGATTCCACGACGGTAATTGCCGCTGATTGTCATTTCCGTCGAGGTGGCTATTAAAATGGAAGTTCCCATTAGGCCAACCATTGTTATCAACACTAAGGCTGTAACTAAGGCTAGACCGTTCTGCCCCTTTGGCAGGAAGTTGAAAAGGGCCAGGCTACACCGATTTCGAGCTTCAGGTTTCAGGTTAAAAGCCTCAATGGCTTGTCCTTTGGCATCAGGAAGGTTGTTTCCCCATAAACCAAGTCGCACCTCCTTTTATCTTTCAAAGACCTAAATTCCTGGGAGTCACTCGCGTCTGAAGGGTGAACTTGCGGTAACCATCATTTTTAGAGAAATGAGGATCGGCTTTCTCCGTTCGTGCCGTTATCGACACTTCAACCTGACGAATATTTTCCGAATAGGCCGTCACGTTTCCCTCGCTATCGAAATACTTCACTGAAAAAGCTTCGATGTTTTCTCCCAGCGGCTGTCGACCTCCTCCCGTATTTCGGCGAAGCGTCAGGGAATCGTGATCATGCGAATAGACAATGGATTCGTTGGAATCGGTCGGAACACCATTTCCATTGAGGTCTGATTTAACAATTAGTTTATCTTTATCAAAGGTCACCCCGTAAAAGTCATTTCCCGTAAGAGTATCCCGATTGACCCCCCGAGGATCAAAGCCCGCCATATTGAGTTCACGGATGATCAGGTCCAGAGCAGCCCTGGCTTGTTGCTGCATATCAAGGATATTTTCCCGAACGACCTGATTTTTGACCTGCGAGAGATAGAGGTGGTAGATCACACCTATCGTGAGGGTGCTTAGCGCAAGTGCCAAAATGACTTCCACAAGGGTAAAGCCACCAACGTCACCATTGTTCATTTTTTTCAGGCTTATTCGGATAGGATGGTGGAAAAGGAAACGGAATGCCGGCCTGAATCCCAGGCGACCTTCACAATTATGGTCTGCAACCTGGGAGCGGGAGTATTAGGCTTTGTTGTGACGATCCTTTCAAATAACGGTTCACCAGGAATGGTGCCGTATGTCTCGAGGTGGGAGCGTTGGTCCAACATTGCAGGGCGGTAGCCTATTCGACGAATCTCTTCCAGCGAATCCTGAGCCAGAGTCACGGCCTTGGTCATTTTCTGGCTTAAGGCTGATCCTTTAATAGCCACGGTACTAAAACCGGCCATTCCCAGGGCCGCGATTGACACCAACGTCATTGCCACCAGCACTTCGAGGAGACTGATTCCTTGGTTATTTCCGATAGTCTTTCTATCATTCCGTCGCAAGCCCATCATGAATGATCGACCAATGGTTGCACTTTAACTCGACCCGTAATGCCAATAGAGATGCTTGTGGAACCGGCGGAATTCTTCAACGTTATTGTCCCAAGGTTGGAGGCAGTTCCGCGAGGATGAAAAATCGGATTGTTCGTCGAGATCAGTGTGACGTCGGGATAATCGGTCTGGATATCTCGCGTGACCAGGAGTTCTCCAGGATCCGGTTTTCCATTACTATTGTCGTCATCCAGAATGGTATAAAACCGATCATCTACAAATGTCACTCGATGCTTGTTTCCCTGGGTAACCGCTTGCATCTTTGCTCCCATGAAATCCGAAACCACTTGCCTGGTCGCCCCATTCAAACGCCATTTTGGCATTTGAGATGAGAGCCAGTATTGCCCGAGCAAGGTGACCATGAGCAAAATACTCATCACGATCACCAACTCTATCAATGTATATCCTCGGTCGGAATCTGTTTGACCTTTAGACTGATCCTGAGCGAATGCTTCCATTGGACAACTCGGACTTCATTTCCTCAAATGCCAACTCCTCTGAATTGAACTGCCAATTATTGAATCACACCGAGATACCATGCCAAAATCTCGGGGCCAAACAGTAATGAGATCACTGCTCCTAGGGCCAGAAACGGGCCAAAGGGCATATATTGCCCGCGCTTCAGGGCACTCACGGCCATGAGGACCACCCCCACCAACGCTCCAAGAATCGAGGCAATCATGAGAGTGACCATGGCAAGTTGCCAACCGAGAAAAGCTCCAACCATTGCCAAAAGTTTAATGTCGCCTCCCCCAAGACCTTCTTTTCCGAACAAGAACGGACTAATCCACGCCATCGCTAAGAGGACCCCTCCACCAACAATGACCCCGACGAGGGAATTGAAAAATCCAACAGAGAGAATCCACGTAGAACACAGCACCCCCAAAATAATACCGGGGAGAGTAATCGCGTCAGAGATCGTGAGATAGTCCCAGTCGATCCAGGAAACGATGAGAAGGGCCGAAAAAAATACACCATACACAAGGGCAGGCCATCCCCATCCAAAGCGCCACAGAATAGCGACATATCCCACTCCATTCACCAGTTCGACGATAGGATAGCGAGGCGGAATGGAATCACGACAATTTCGGCAACGTCCCCCCAGAAATATGAAACTCAATACAGGAACATTGTCATACCATCCAATATGCCGTCCGCATTTAGGACATGCTGATCGAGGCGTGACAATGGATTGCTCCCGTGGCATCCGGTAGATGCAGACCGTCAGAAAGCTTCCGATAAGGGTCCCGAATACAAACACCCCCAACTCCATGATCCCGAAAGACAGCATGAGGCTTTCTTCTTGCACAACCCTAATCTCAAGGATTACGTAGAATTCTGTGTTTACATTGGAGGTTGCAGCCTGCTACTATCCCTTAAATAGTTAAGCTGTAGTAAAAGATTTGAGGAGGCATATTACGTCATGGCTACCCGAACCAAGTCTAAAAAGCGAGAGTTACCGCCGATCAGGCGTAAACGCCCCGAAGCTCTGACAGATCGTGAACAGGAAATCTTGCAACTGATTTGGTCCGGCTTAAAAAATAAAGAAATCGCCCACCGATTAAAAATCAGCGTGAAAACGGTGGAAGCGCATCGAGCGAATATGATGAAAAAGGTTCGTGTCTCCAACGCCGCCCAGCTCTTGAACGCAGCAATTCAGGAAGGTCTCATTCAAATTAGATAGTACCTCCTCCCGTTCCCTTATTTTCTCGCCGTTGCCGAACTGCTTCGAATAACACAATCCCTACCGTCACGGATAGATTCAGCGATTCAATTTGGCCCATCATCGGGATCGTGACTCGTTCATCACACTTTTTCTTGACACCGGGTCGAATTCCTCCTCCTTCGGCTCCAAACACCAATGCCACAGGCTCTTGTAGATCCATCGCAGTATAGGGAGTGGAGGCCGAGGGGTCCAAGGCATAGGTCTTCACCCCACAATCTTTGAGTTTTTCGATAAGCCGGCTGGTATTACGGGATCGGGCGACCTGAACATATTCGATGGCCCCGGCAGAGGCTTTGGCTACCCCGGCCGTCAATCCAACCGAGCGACGCTCAGGGATAAATACTCCGTGGACACCAGCGGCATCAGCGGTTCTTAAGACCGCCCCAAGGTTTTGAGGGTCTTGGATACTGTCGAAAACCACCAAAAGGGCAGGACTCGTATGCTGAACGGCATGGTCAAGGAGATCTTGTTCCTCGGCATAGGCTTTGGCTCCAACCAGACCGACAATCCCTTGATGCCGTCCCTGTGGGACGAACCGGTCTAATCGTGCGGGTGGGTCAATGTGAATCGGAATTCGCTTGGCTCGAGCCAGTTGAACCAGGTCCGAAAATTGACGATCGGGACGAACGACATGAATCCGCAAAAGTGGTCGGGTGTTAGCACGAAGAATTTCCCGAAGGGTATGCAACCCATAAACGACCTCCGGTTGATCACCGCTTCCATCGGGTTGTACCGTCGGGCCTGTCCTCAAGGATGATCCCTTTTGAGGCCAGGTCTTTCCGTATTTTATCCGCCTCGGCAAAGTCTTTCCTTTCCCTAGCTTTTTTCCGATTTTCAATTTGCGAATTGATCCACTCAACTGACGGTCCGGTAACAACTTCCGGGCCTGCGGTTTCAAACTTAGCAACTCCAGGTTCGGGGGTAATAACAAGTGGGCTAAACACCCAATCCTTTGTTGGGACTTGGAAAAGGCCAAGTGGTTCTCCAAACATTCGAAAATTCTTCATCACCTTGCTTCTGGCCTTTTCGGATAAGCCAACAGAAAGCAATTTATTCACTTCACCTCGCAAGTGTTGAAACCCCGATAGTGCCCTGGGAGTATTCAAATCATCATCCATGGCTTCGTGGAAATGTTTTTCAAATTCACCTAAGTACTTTTCAAGAGCTGGGTCATTTTCTACTTTCCCAATTAACTCAGACTCCTCCAATCGAATAAAAAGGTCATAGAGATTATCAACGGCGGATTTGGCCTCGGAAAGCGCCTTATCCGAAAAATTCAGATCACTCCGATAATGGGTGGAAAGAAGAAAATATCTGAGGGTCTCCCCGGTCACTGATTCCTTCCAGTTGGATTTTTCAAAAATTTCCTTAATGGTGAAAAAGTTTCCCAATGATTTTGACATTTTTTCGTCGTCAATCGTGACAAAACCATTATGCACCCAATAACGGGCAAACTCCTGCCCGGTATAGGCACAGGACTGAGCCATTTCATTCTCATGATGAGGAAACACGAGATCCCTGCCGCCTCCATGAATGTCGAATGTCCTGCCTAAATGCCGAATCGACATGGCAGAGCATTCAATATGCCAACCAGGTCGCCCATTTCCCCAGGGACTCTCCCATCCTGGCTCACCAGGTTTGGAAGATTTCCATAACGCAAAATCCATAGGATTTTTTTTTCGTTCGTCCACCTCCACGCGCGCTCCGGCCAAGAGTTCCTCTTCTCTCCGACCTGACAGTCGGCCATAGTCTTTATACGCCCTCACACCATAGTACACATCACCATTGACCTGATAGGCAAAGCCGTTTTCCAGCAATTTGGCAATCATGTCTATGATCTCGGGCATATGTTCAGTCGCCCGGGGTTCCACATCCGGCCGGGAAACGTTGAGACGATTCATATCACGGGAATAGGCTTCGATATATTGCTTGATAATCTCAGTCCAGGGCCTGTTTTCCTGTTTGGCTCGGTTGATTATCTTATCGTCAATATCGGTAAAATTTTTCACATAGATCACCCGAAATCCCTTATAGGCAAGATACCGACGGAGGACATCAAAGACGACGGCACTGCGGGCATGTCCCAAGTGCCCGTCATCATAGACCGTGACACCACACACATACATCCGGACCAGTTTATCTTCGAGGGGGGCAAACAGCTCTTTCGTTTTCGTGAGGGTATTAAATAAATACATGATTTCCCGATGCACCAGAATCAGTCATGGGGGTTGGCCACCTATTTCTGACAAAACGTCCTCAAATGGATCTCGTATTAGAATAGGGCGAACGATCAAGGATTACAACAATAGCTTGATCAGGACAAACCCCCCGATTAATAACACCAAAAACAGGATAGAAAACAGGTCAAAATATTTTTCCAAGATTTGTTTGATTGATGGACCAAAAATTCTCAAAGCCCCCCCAATTAAGAAAAACCGAAGCCCCCGACTGAGAATGGAGGCTGCCACAAAGGTGGGGAAATGAATCTGCGCGACTCCTGCCGCCAAGGTGAACACTTTATAAGGAATGGGAGAAAAGCCTGCGGCAAAAACGGCCCAAAAGGCATTCTCGTGATACAACCTTGAAACCTTCTCAAAGACATCGGGGGTGAAGCCTGGAATATAGGCATAAAACCATCCGGAAACCCCACTCCACAGGGCTAAGCCGATAACATACCCGGCCATTCCGCCAGCTACCGACCCGACCAGGCATAATGCCGCAAACCCTAAGGCCCGATGTGGGGCTCCAACCCCCATGGCAATAAGCAGAATGTCAGGGGGAACAGGGAAAAATGAAGATTCGGCGAAGGCAATCAATACCAATGCGGTTTTGGCGTGGGGAGTATCAGACCAATGAATCACCCATTGATAGAGGGAACGAAAGATGATCCCGGGACGAAAACGTGATAGCGGTGATTGAGAATTAGAAACCACCGGGAACATTCCCATAATCTTTTTTCATTGTATTTTTTTCTTCGGGGCCCTTTTTAGCTTTGATCGGGGACGACCTTTTCGAACCGAAACTTTCTGATTTCGATTAAGAACAGATTCCCATGCCCGTAACGTTTTCAGAGCGTGATACTGCGTCATATCGAGATGAAGCGGCGTAATGGACACCATACGATTCGAAACAGCTTCAAAGTCCGAAGGTTTTTGTCTCTGCAAGGAAATCCGTTCACCGGCTATCCAGTAGTAGTAGAGTCCTCTCGGATCAACCTTTTCGATCACCGGATTTTTATATTGGCGCCGACTCAAGGAGGTGAATTTTACCCCTTGAATTTGATGAAAAGGGCAATTTGGAACATTAACATTGAGCAGCGTATCCCCGGGAAGGCCATGCCTCAGTATCATGGTGACCAGGTCCACCGTATAGTCGGCTGCCACACGATATCGGCATGGTTCTATATCATCTTGAGAAACGGCGATAGAAGGAATCCCATGCAGGACTCCTTCCATGGCACCCGAAACGGTTCCAGAATTCGTGACGTCATCTCCCAGGTTTAATCCTTTGTTGATACCTGATACGACCAAGGCCGGACGCTGACCTTGAAGCAGTTTACCAAGGCCCAGATTAATACAATCGGACGGCGTTCCATTTACCGAAAAAGTTTGTTTTCCCTGTTGCATCAACCGAAGAGGTTTATGAAGGGTCATCGCGCGGCCAACAGCACTTTGAGGACGGTCGGGAGCGACTACCCAGACATTTCCTAACGCCCTCAACGCCGTGGCCACGGTTTTGATTCCCGGAGCTCCCACCCCATCATCATTTGTCACAAGAATGGTGACATCTTTTTTTTTCTTCACCATGGGTACCTACCCCTCCCCCAAATCCAAAACGGCGTCTCTAGAATATGAATTTAATCTTGAACGTGGAATACACCCCAATAACACAAAAAAAAGCCCGCCCCAAATCTTTTGAGGCGGGCTTTCCTGGTAATCTTTGTTAAATCGAGAAAAATATTTGAGATTGACCCTATATATTCTGCATAAAGTGGGATACCTCAGCTGGATCAACATTCCCCATAATGGCTGAAGGAGGCACCGTATTGGATTTTTTCCCGGTCAAGCCACATTCCACTTCATCGGTAATCATTTCAACGGGCATGGACATGCCTCCATAGACATGTGGACCAGCCACAATTTTTGCATCGGAGAATCCATAGATGGCCGTCGCCACATCTTTAGCCAACCATCCGACATAATTAAACTCGGGGACAACAATAAGTTTGGCTTTAGAACACAGTTCCCTCAGTTCGTTTGTTGGAAAAGGTCGCAGGGAACGAATCTTGATCAATCCCGCCTTAATCCCTTTTTCCTTACATTGCCGAACCGCTTCACGGGATTGGGCCGCTGCACTGCCCGAAGCAATAAGAAGAACATCTGCTTCATCCACATCCTGTGCTTCACACAATCCATCCATATAGTGATTGATATATTTCCTTGACCGCTCAACACCAGCCCATACTTCTTGTTGCCACACCGCGTGAATATTGTAGGCCATAAAATTAGATTTTTGGACAGGGGCGTCACGAGACAATCGCGCCGGGGGGTTCTCCGCATCTAAAACCGGCACAGCCCCGCGGTAAGTATCTCGGGCTGGAAGTTTGAATCCCCGGTCTGGCATCGCACAATACCCTCGGGCATGCGTCACAAAAAAACCATCACAGCAGACCCCGACAGGGAGCGTCACATCATTTTTTTCAGCAATGATAAAGCCCTTCATAATAAAATCGAATAGGTCCTGCTGATTTTCAGCATGAAACACGAGCATTCCGCTGTTTAAAAGGTAGGCGATTTCAATATTGTCTGGCTGAATAGCCAAAGGGGCATTGACGACTCTGCAGGTAAACATGCAAACGGCAGGAAGACGGTGCCCAGCCCACGAGACGATGGGCTCAAGCCCTCGTAAGGTTCCAGGACCAGCGGTCGCGGTAAAGGCTCGCACACCTGCACGGGAGGCCCCGGCAATTGCCGACATGACTCCATATTCTTCTTCGCCTCGATAGAATTCCTTCACATACCCTTCCCCATACAAGACCCCAATTAATTGCAATGTTTCACTCTGGGGTGTAATGGGATAGGCTACAGATAAATCTACGTTTGATCGCCTCACGGCTTCTTTCGCACATTCACTACCCGTAATAAATTCCCGCTCCCGAGGGGCCTCAAAAAACATATATTCCGCGGAAACTTCTTTCTGGAGTTTGGCTTCCCCATGAGGGTCTTTTCTTCCATCCTTGGTAGAAGGTGCCGCAGGAGCACTCGTAATAGGATCACCCTGGGGATTGGTTTTGACTTCTGTTTCTAGACCTTCACTCATGGCTTCTTCTCCCCTATTAGAAAGGTGGAATTCTTAAACACATCCTATGCTTCACTCTGCATATGTTCTGCTTTATGACCAAAAGCCGCCGCATTTCCACTTGCAGGATCAACTGAAAGATCAAAATTTAAGGGATTGGTATGCGTTAAACCACCATGAACCCTGGACTGTAGTCCTGTAAAACGTACATTCTCTCCATTTTCCGGCAATTTAATTCCCATTTCTTCGCGCACCCTTTTAAAGACCCCTACAACCCTCCGAATCTTTGCGGCATCAGAATCTCTGACTGTGAACATGGCATCTTCATGGCCTTGTTCCGCACAGATGGCCGAAGTCCAACAATTCGTTCCAGCTCGAATCATCTTGAGTGTCAAATTCGCGTAATGACAATGCACCCCAATAAAAATACAGGCTTCAATTTTATTCCCCCATATCGTCAGGTTTGGATGATTCGGATTGATCACTTCCTCCGGTTCAACCTTAGGGTACTTGGGACGATAATCCGGCATAGGAATAACCAGCACATCGGGTATTTGCGCTGCAAGCTCTAATACAGCCTTGGCCTTATCGGCAGCATGATCATTCCAATTCCACAAAACCAACGGGCCAGGGAAAATCGTGGCATTCTTGCGGGTGAACATCGTACGCGCCATGGCTTCCATAGCCAGCTCTTCGTCAACAACATGGCCAAATTTCAGACCATGCCCTTTGTCCGGAGTCAGAACTCCAAGTTCTGCAGCCGATGGTGGATGGAAACCTTGTGGTCCGGGAGCGACGATTGCTTCTTCTAGGTCTTTCGTTAATTCCACGTTGAACTCCAATTCACATTGAATATGAAATCAGCCAGGCCATGATCGAGTTTAACTCTGCCACGGAGGAGCTAAAACCGCTTTGGTGGTTTTTTCCTGGTACGAAATGTTTGGAGTGAGGGCCTGATCCCCGATTTGATCAATCATTTCCATCTTAATGGCATGATGTTTGGCCATGTTATCGCAGACCCACACACATTGGGCGCAGCCTTTACAACGGTCAACAGCCACATACGCAGACCCGTATTTTAGTCCTTTGTCTTTTCCAGCCTCGGTATCATATTGAATCGTATTGGCCTCAGGACAATATTGGGTGCACAACTTACAGCTCGTCGCTGCACAGATCTCGGTATCAATATGGGCAACTAAATACATCGACAATCCCCTTTCACTATACAAACACTACGCGCTTGCGCTAGCCTTTGCAGCGGTTGCATCTGGTACATTCGCCCAACCATGTTCAACACAATAATCCCAACCAGCTTTGACTACCGCTAAATTTTTATCAATCAGCTCTGCCTTTTTCTTAAACTTTCTCTCCACCACACTATCCAATGCAGCGGTTCCTCCAGAAACAACAAAGCCTTTCCCTAGAAATCGATCTTTTACAGCCGTACCCGTGGCCTCTAAATTTGAAAGACCCGTAATTGCGCCGATGGCCCCAACCATAGCCATATTCGTGGCCAAATCAATTCCTGCCACGTCTAACGACATTTGGGTTGCTGGAAGGTAATAAATTTTTGCATTTAATTCTTCCAGTTCAGCCGTTTGATCGGGCTCAAGCGTCATGGGGGTATTGCTGTTGATAAGAACGACTCCCTCCTTTTTTAAACCATAATAAAAAGGATTCGTGTAACTCTTCCCATGGGTGATGCACTGCGGATGAAAGACCATGAGGATATGAGGGAAGGTTATTTCTCCAATTTCATAAATTGGCTCATTCGAGACCCGCACATAACTTTCTACCGGAGCCATTCGCTTTTCAGACCCATAGAAAGGAACGATGGTGCTCTCCCCTCCCGCATTAATGACTGCCGTGCTAAAAATGTGAGATGCGGTCACCACACCTTGGCCGCCCACACCTGCCATACGAATGTTAAACCGAATAGCCATCATTAACCTCCATAATCATATCTTGAGCCTCTAAAACCAAGGATTTCCTGCCGGCAGGGAATTATCCTTTTGTGAGCGCCGCTGCTGGCTTCGGGAGATATTCTTTGTACCCATACAATTCACCCAAATATTGCTTGGCTTCATCGCTGATATATTCGGAGAACTTATATCGATCGTTTTCCACATCTTTGGCATCTTGCATCACTTTATCTGTCGGAATGGCATATTCGATGTTACAGGACGTATAGGCTTGGATGTAGGTGGGGCCCACTTCTCGTGCAATTAACACGGCTTTCTTAATGACACTTTCTACTCTTCGTGGATTGTTGGGAACCACAGTCGCCACATACGCACATCCAGCCACTTTGGCCATCCCTATCATGTCCATTTTTTCAAACTTTTTCCCAAGCGGGGCCATTTTGAGTACTTGCCCTTTATTCGTCATTCCACTCTCTTGGCCACCCGTGTTTCCATAGACTTCGTTGTCTAACATGATGGTCGTAAATTTTTCTTTTCGGAACCAGGAATGCAGTGTTTGCGCAAACCCGATATCGGCCATTCCGCCATCACCAGCCATCACGACCACGTCTTTCGGTTGGTCACCGAAACGAAGCCGGAGCCCGCGAGATAGCCCACTCGCTACTCCATTTTGGTCACCATAATTTCCATAGACGAAAGGAACAGCAGCTTGGGAAATCGCCAACCGTCCACAACCGGCCGTTCCTACCGTAATGGTATCTTCTGGATTTGGGAAGGCAACAAAGGCTAAACGAATAAACAAAGTCATCGCACATCCCGCACACATTGGATGTTCTTCCAATATTTCTTTAAAGGTGCCGACCTGGGACACACTCACCTTTTTGCCCAAAGGTCCATGCTCTACCATATCTCTATATTCTTTTGGCATAAACTTTCCAAAGCCAGGCGTAAATTTTACATAATCTAGACTCATATCTCATCTCCTCCTTATTTGTTATTTGGAAGGACCAAACTATTTATTCTATTTGATTTTTTTGTAAAAATGTCTAGCAATTCTACATATAGGTAAATTCACCCATAACTACCAAAAGGTAGCAAAGGTTCTTTCACATTGTCAATTTTTATATGAGTTTCATATCCTACGCCTTATAGACCTGTTTCTTCAACTTAAAAGAAGGCCCAGTTTACACAAAAGAAGACCCAACCAAGACTCTTTTCCTTTAGGCCTTTGGCCCCATGCATCACCCTAGGGGTTTCCAGATTTTAGGAAGCAAAGTTGGAACGTGGAATTGACGCAGGCAGTTCTTAGAGAGCGCACGAGGATGGCTAGTCCAGAATGTACTGGACGGGATTAACGACTCGGTCGTTGACAGCGACCTGGTAATGAAGATGAGGCCCGGTCGAAAATTTGCCTGTGCTGCCCACCAAGCCAATGATATCGCCACGTTGAACTTTAGTCCCGTATGTGACAAATATTTTTGACAGGTGCCCATAGGTGGTTTCCATCCCGAATCCATGGTCAATTCGAACGAATTTCCCCATTCGGGCATCAAAGGCTGCCACCGCCACCTTTCCGGCCGCCGGAGCAAAAATTTTTGTCCCTTTGGGGGCACCTATGTCAATTCCGGCATGAAGGGCTTTTTTGCCAGTAAAAGGCGATATTCGAGGACCGAATTTTGACGTAATTGCACCCCTCACCGGCCAAATTGAGGGGGTTGAGGCCAGTTGTTTGGCTCGCTTGGTTGCCGTGCTGGCCAATTCATCAAGTAGTAATTGCTCGATTTCTGCACGATTATTGAGCCACCGAAGTCCATTCGCAATCTCGGCAATTTGTTGGGCGTGATTTGAGGAAGGGGCATCTATTTCGGCAGAGGGAGGTGGAGAGGAGGAAGGGGAAGACATTTCCGTGCCGGACCCCACATTTTCATATGGGAATTCAACTCCCCCTTGAGCGGCGGAGAAATCCTGGGAATCCATACTCTCGTCGGCTTCTAATCCAAACATGGTTTGGAGCTGGCGATTCAAGTCCTCTAACGAGACCATTCGCTTTTTCATGCCGTCAATTTCAACAGCGAAGGTACTCGTCTGCTCACGAGAGGCTGAAAGTTCCTTTCTGATGTTCTCCAGGTCACTCAATTGGCTCCATTGAAACACATAATGGGCAAAAAACCCGCCCTGGAGTAATAACAAACACACCCCTCCCATGAGGGAATAGCGTACGAGCGATTTACGCAGTCTTACGCGTAGGGGATTGGCTCTCGCCCCGCGAAAAAGAAAAATTGTATAGCTGTCTTCAGAGTTTTTCATGATAGGTCCATCACAACCGGGTGGTTCGTTTCATGAGGGTGAGGTCCTTTTTCTGAGCCAGGCACTGTACCAAACCCTTACCCCAACCTCAATTACTTCCTTGGCCCATTCGCAGGTCGAGACATTTCCCGTAACCAATCCATGTAGGGCTCGGAACCTTTTTGTATTGGCAAAGCAATAATTTCAGGAACGCTGTAACTGTGATGGGCTTTGACCTTGGCTTCTATAGAATCAAAAGCCTCGCTGACAGATTTCAAAACTAACAGGGCCTCTTGTTCTTCAGTGACCTGCCCTTCCCAGCGAAAAATCGATCGCACAGCGGGGATGATGTTGGCACAGGCGACCAATCCTTCCCCAATAAGAATGCGAGCAATTTTTTGTGCTTCTTCATCAGAGGCCGTCGTTATCAGAACAACAACTTCACCCATAGGGTCACATCATCAGAAGGAATGATCGCAATAAGACCTCTCACACGGTTATACAACCGCTTACCGGTTTTCTTAGTCTTCCTAGCCAAACACGAGCGATTTCCCTTGTTCTCCTGACCAGGATCGCTGATTATTTTTTGCGGTTAGTAAAGCCATTAAACACCTAGAATTGTCAATGGTTCTTTAGTCCTAGCAGAATATCGCAAAAACTTAGAGGCCCGTAGGCGGAGGGTCCGCGTCTTTATGATATGTGAAAGATCCGGGTCCCCATTAAGCACACCCTCAACGTTGAAAGTTGGACTTTGAACGTTTATTTCACTCGGGAGGTTTGCTCCAAGTCCTTCAACATGGATGACATGTTGAGTGTGGAAACAGCCTCCTGGGCCTTACACGACTTAGGGAGTCGGCTTTTGAATTACCTGGGAACGTATAGTCGTTCAGGATCTTCTTCGGCTAACTCAACAAGATCAAGAACTGCAGGCCTCAAAGCTTCTTGTAGGGCCAATGGGTAGGTCTGCACCGCCTCCTCAAGATTGTAATAAGGACTGTCCCATTTTTTCCCTTTAAATTCCATAGACATTTCCCACACCGAGATGGTTGGATTGGAAGCTGGTGTCAGGCGTAAATCTAACTCCACCGTAGTGGTATGCTGTCCCATGGGAATGCCAACAACCCAAAAAATGGTTCCAAGAGGTCCCAGGAGGTAGGTATACAGGCGGCGTTCCCAATTCGTTGACCGAATGGAACCGCGAAAGACCAAATCCGAAGTGGGTGCCTTCCCATCTTCACCATATTCCACAGAGGAGAATACCCCTGACTCTCGCAGTTCCAAGGTTGTGGCTTTAGCAAAATCTTTAGGCGGATCAAACTTCACCTCATCCACCTCCTCAGGCTTTTCGACTTCTTCCGGACGATCGTATTCAAGTTCTCCAAAAAGCACGAAGGGGATGGCGGCTTTCCAATATTCATCTTTTACTGTATTTCCGCGAAGATCTTCGAAAGGCAAAACGACAACTCGGGCTGGAATGGCTTTGCCAGCCTTCGCATCGATAAAGGACCCACTAGATTCCGGCGGGTAATGCCAATCCCGGCTCCCTAAGCATCCACTGACAATGATAAGTAATATCGTTGCACCCAGAAGGGGAAGCGTCCTGGCAAGAGAGTGGTTCATTCAAGATCTCCTTTCTCGTTTCTTATGTGTTCATCAATCGCGAATCCCTTTTCAAGGGTCAGCGCATGGAACGTTGTATCGTACCGATGCGCCTTTTTTCTGAAAAATTCCTAATAACTTTGTCCATCGGTCTGTTCCCGAACGTCATGAATCCACCTTCTCTCTCGCCATAAGGGCTTCGGAACACAGGGACATCTATCAAGAAGAGAGCAAAAAGGCAATGCAAAAATAAAAAATGTCCGGAACTCGGAATCATAGAACCCTAAATGTCCGTTTGGCAGAAAACTCTTTAATGAGTTAATGAACGAGGACTTTGGAAAAAACCAGATAATTTTTTTTCATGCCCCGTTAGTAGTGGGCATGTTTAAGAGGTAATGGGGTTCAAAGGATTTCAATGTTCAAGATTGTCACTCGCAACTTTGACCCTACCCGATTGAGGTTTAGACTTTCTTCTTGTGTTATGGGACGAATCTTCCAAGCCGGGACAAATTTTCTTTCAATTCGGCATAGGTGTGGGTAACCGGAAACTGTGAGAATTCATCTTGAATGGATGAAGGAGGTCGAAATAATATGCCACCATCCGCCTCTTGCAACATGGAGATGTCGTTGTAGGAATCACCAGCTGCGAGAACTCGAAATCCAATATTCTTAAACGCCCTAACCGCTTCTCGCTTCTGATCGCGCTTCCGCAGGTGATAATTGATAATGAATCCCTCCCTGTCAACTTCCAAGGTATGGCAAAAAACCGTGGGACGGGCCAGCTGTTTCATAAAGGAAGAAATAAATTCGTAAAACGTATCGGACAAAATGACGACTTGAGATCGTTCCCTCAGCCAGGCCAAGAATTCCGCAGCGCCCTCTAGGGGCGATAATTCATCCGCCACGTTTTGGATATCAGCCAGTTTCACTTCGTGCTTTTGGAGAATTTCAAGCCGCTTGAGCATGAGTTGATCGTAGTCAGGTATTTCACGGGTCGTCACTCGAAGCTCCTGAATGGCTGTTTTATCAGCCACCGCAAGCCAAATCTCGGGGGTGAGGACCCCTTCCATATCTAAACAGGTCAAGATGGGCTGGGACATAAAGTTCTTGTCGTTCTTAGTCTGGGAGTGAATGGTCAACCGTTAAGGACCACTCCGGGGAAACCGGATCATAATAAAAAGTCCAGCCGAGAGCAATCAACATTCGTGCGGGGGTTCAACCATACGAAAAGATAAGAGCCCCTGCCCTTCCGCTATGGAGTATTGGCATCCGAGCGATGAAAAAAAGAGTTGGTTCCCAAGGCATCGATGAGATCTTCAGGTTTTTCACAATAATAATCTGGGTCCAACGCCATGACCTTCTCCCGATGACCGTACCCATATCCCACAGCACAAACCTTCATATTGGCGGCTTTGGCTGCCCGTACATCATTGGTACTATCCCCCACCATAATGGCTCGATCAGGGGAGACACCCACTTTGTCCAGGGCCCTCAGAAGCATCCCAGGATCGGGTTTCAACTCTGAACTATCCTCAGGACTTTCTATGGCCGTAAATAATTCCGCAACTTGCAATCCTTCTATTATTTTGAGGGTGTACTCCAAGGATTTATTGGTCACCACCGCTTTTCGCACGGAGTGAAAATGTTGAAGGACCGCCCCAATACCTGGATAGAAACGGGTCGTATCCAAACAATGCGTCAAGTAATGCAAACGGAAGATTTGTAGGGCTTCCTCATATTGTGCCAGGTTTTCCTCACCCACTGACAGTCGGAGAAGACGCTTCACCCCATCTCCCACGAACCCGAAGATTTCGTCCGGCGTTCTTTCGGGCAATCCTAAATCCCGTAAAGTGAGATTGACGGAGGTCGCGATATCTACTTTGGAATCGATCAGGGTTCCGTCAAAGTCGAACAACAACAATTCTAAAGAACGGTCTTCAAATATAGGGGACATCATTTAACCTTTCCTAATTGCTCCTCAAGTCTTCGCAGGGCAGCTTTCTTGACCTCAGAAACTTCATTCAATCTTTCCAGTCGAACGAAATCAAGTAGCCTATTTTTGCCCACATGTGGCCGAATGAGCGGTGCGACAATCTTCCATTGGTTTTGAAATTCCTTGATATGAAATTGCTGGATTTCGTGATGAGATTCTGCATAAAAGCTTGCGGTTTCCCAATTCATGTATCCCACGACCTGGTATGTGACAGGAATGAGCGCCTCCAGTTTATTAATTATTGTCCATTGTGTGACGTCCTGGATGACTTCATATTGGGAAATGACCACGACACTTCCCCAAGCGGGTTCTTCCTTCCAATTAATGTATGGACGAAGCGCTTCGAATGAACGGGCATTCAGGCGAGCTCCCCGCGAATCCAAAGAAAGGTACTTTTCGACAATCTTACTTGGATCATTGGTAATGTCTCCCATCAAAGCCGAAGTGGGCCGGGGGGACACGAGTATCATCAGGCCTAAAAGGATGTTGAAAAAGACGGCGGTCAACCCGATTCGGTTTCCAGCTTTCATGTTTCTCGTGAAACAGGTCAGAGTCTTGAATAGTGTGGCTGAGATTGTCGGGTTACTCACTGTAACAATTATGAAAATATTGAGTTCCTCACGCCCGGGATGATGCACAGAAACCTAGACGAAGGGCAAACGACGAATTGAGCAGAAAGATCCCAGTATGAAAGAAAATGGGAGGAACGAGGCGGTAACGTGGAACTACCCTTTTAGAAAAATCACCAGAACAATCCCGAGAAGAAGCCAAAAAGGAATAGAAAGCATTAACCCCCAAACCAGTCCCTGGGCTGTCTTTAACCGGCCCTTAACGGTGCGACCTTCAATCGCCTTCAAAATTCGTATCTTGACATCCTCCAGGTGAAATGGCTTGGTAATAAAATCATCTGCGCCCCGTTTTACAGACTCGACCGCCGTCCCTATCGACGGATGGTCGGTCATCATCAAAAAGACGACCTCGTCACTGACCTCACGAATCCGTCTCAGCAACTCAATCCCATCAATATTGGGCATGAACATATCAGCCAGAATGACTTCAAAGTCGTCTTTTCGATACTTATTGAGGGCATCCTGTCCGTCCTCCGCTGTCTCGACCGCGTATTGGAGAGAACCCAAATTTTTCGCTAACGCCTCCCGGATCACCTTGTCATCATCGACAATTAATATTCGCTCCACCTTCAATGTCCCCGTTTTCCTGATGAGGAGGTCCTTCAGCTACCCAAAAAGGGAACGAACTCCCAGGAACCTGTTATCCGGAAATCTCTCTTGTACCACTGTTGGATTCATCATTGGACGACGGGGGCATCAACCACAATGACATCTTCCGGTACATTCAGTTTCAGCTGAACCGTATCGATCCCCTGATTTACCTTGAAATTCGAAAAGCGAAGGGTCGAAATATTCCCACTGATTTCGTGAAGGTCCATTTTCATGATCAAATACGACGAAGGGTCGATTTCTAAAACCACACGGGTCACGGCCGACCGGTCTTTTTCTTCCGGTTTGGGCACGAGGGTAATCAGAGGGAGAGCTTCTTGGCGAGATTCCTCCTGATCGGGTGGAAGGACATCAAAGTGTTCGGCAAGTTTTCCAGCTCCCTGCAGCAATGCCAAGGGTGCCTTTGAGGCGGCAATTTGTGTTAAATTTGCTTTCACCACCTGCTTATGTTCAGGGGTGTAGACCATCACTTGATCTCCATCTACAAATATCTGTTCCACCGAAGGCTCCACATAATCCCAACGAAGCATCCCGGGTTTTTTCAATAACACGCGCCCTGTTGAGGAAAGGCGAGTTTCAAATCCCTCAATTTTTGTTTCCTGGGAGAAATCAGCTTGTAGATCTTGGGTCTGCTCATAACGAGAGTCCACTTTGCTCACCAAATCAAGGACTTGCTTCATCGGAGAAGCGTATCCCAGGGATAGAGTCCCCAAGACAATCAGCACACTCAGCCACACTCGACCGCATCCGTTCATCCCACGTCTCCTATAACAGCTTGACCCGACAACACCTCGCGTCTTCCATCTCGTCCGGGAGCACTGACTAACCCCTCCTGCTCCATTTGTTCGATCATCCTGGCTGCCCGCGGATATCCGACGCGGAGGCGCCGTTGAATCAGCGACGCAGAGGCTTGCCCAGACTCAATGATCAATTCCCGCGCTCGCTCATACGTGTCGTCCCGCTCCGAGTCTTCCTGAGAGACGTCCTGGCCCGAAAGAAAATCATCTTCGGAGTACGCCGGCCCGGCCTGCTGTTTCACCCACTCCACCACACCTCTGACTTCATCATCAGACACAAATGGACCATGGAGTCGGGCAATCCTCCCTGTACCTGATGCCATATACAACATATCACCTTTTCCTAATAGCGCTTCAGCTCCATTGGCATCAAGAATGGTCCTCGAATCAATCTTGGAAGAAACCTGATACGCGACCCTCGCAGGGAAGTTGGCTTTAATCAAACCCGTGACCACATCGACTGATGGTCGTTGAGTCGCCAAGATTAAGTGAATACCCGCAGCTCTGGCCATCTGGGCTAATCGTGCGATTCGGTCCTCAACCTCTTTGGGGGCCACCATCATCAAATCGGCAAATTCATCAATGACGATGACAATGTAGGGCAGATAGGTTAATGATTCATCGTTCGACCCGCTGAGGGATTCATCTTCCGAGAGATCATCGTCTTTCGATGAGCGGTCTGGCTTTTTCGAAGCCTTGGAAGGAAGCGAAGGCTGATGAGAGGAGTGAGGGCCCTGACTGTGTTCCGAGTCCCCCAGTCGTTCACCGATCTTCCGATTGAAGGCATCGATGCTTCTGACGCCGTATTCGGCCAATAACCGATAACGACGTTCCATTTCTTGGACGGCCCAGGTTAACCCACGGGCGGCCGCTTTGGGATCGGTCACCACCGGTCGGATCAAATGTGGAATGCCATCATACACTTGCAACTCCAATACTTTCGGATCGATCAATAATAGTTTGACTTCGTCGGGATGGGCGGCAAACAAGATGTTCAATAACATGCAATTTAATCCCACACTTTTCCCCGCTCCGGTGGCTCCCGCCACCAGCAGGTGCGGCATGGTTCGCAGATCGGCAACAACTGGCCGGCCATAGATATCCTTTCCCAACGCCAGAGCAAGTTTGGATCGGGATCGGGTAAAGGCTTCACTGGTCAGAATGTCTTTTAAGGAAACGGTTTCCCGGCTTGGGTTTGGAACTTCAACTCCCACCGTCGACTTTCCGGGCAACGGGGCCACAACCCGTACTCGCAATGCCTTCAGGGCCATAGCCAAATCATCAGCCAAACTGACAATACGAGCCACTTTGATTCCGGGACCTGGGGCAAATTCATACATGGTAATGACCGGACCTGGATGTACTTCAGTGACTTTCCCTTCAATCCCAAAATTCAAGAGGGTCTGGGTAAGGATTTGGGACTGCGTTTCCAAAATGGAATCCGTTTGATGGGTAGGTCGTTGAGAAGAGGTCGTCAAAAGATCAATTGGAGAAGGAAGGCGATACGTTTTCGACACCGCTCCTTTGACCGGAGGGATGGTCTGGTCGTGAGGATTCGAAAGATCCTCTTCCCCTTCAAATGAATCCTCCTCCCCACCCTTCACTCTCCGGTTTTCGGAAGCCTTGTGATTTTCCGAAGAAGAGGAGGCCACATCTCCAATACCCCCTCGGATTGAAACGGACCGGTTAATTTTGACTGATTTATTGGGTTTAATTGTTCTACTGGCCTCCTCATCCAGGTCGCGTTTGGGAAAAATAGACCGGGTGGCGGTGAGACTGACAGCAACGATGTGAGGAATCTGTCTGATCATGCCGGCTAGCATGGTTGGAGAAAGAAGAAGAAGAGAAACCAGCAGTCCGGATAATAAAACAAGGTGACTTCCAAAATTCGCGAGGTACGCTTCTAAGATCTGAGCAATCCATTGCCCACCTATTCCACCGGCCAATTCTGGGGCCACTATTCCGTCTCCCAAAATGGGTACGGACGAAAATTGAAACTGGAAGAGGGCACTCAGAGAAAGAACAGCCAGGATCGAACCAAAGACATGACGGTATTTGAGAGGAATCGCTTCACCCAACAAAGCTTGGACACCTGAGGCAATTAAAAAGAAGGGAACCACGTAAGCAGCCCCCCCAATCATGGCAAAGAGGAGGAAAGCTAAGGTGGACCCTACGACTCCTATCAAATTCTTTGGGGAAATGTGGCCTTGGGGGGTTCCATCGTCCCCAACCTGATTAAAAAAGAGAACGGGGTCTTCGGGCGCAAATGATACCACGCTCAGAAACATCATAACCCCGAATGTCAACAAGACAATGCCAACCACTTGGCCAGAAGTTGTTGAAGTATGGCCTTTTCTGCTCTTTTGGCTATCACGACCGGCACTAGGGAAGATACTCATAGCGTAAATCCTAACATAGGGGTTTCTCTTTAGCAAACGAGCGATCGGCCCTGGGCCGACTTCAGATTTCCAATTTCAGATTTCAGGTCTTAGATTCTACCAAAGAAAATTCTTTATTGTTTTACTTATGTCCGGTTCAGGGCAGTTACCACAAAAATGCCGAGTTCGCCTTGTCCCGACTAATTAGGCTTAGCAGGATCCTCGGACTCTCAAGATTGCGTGGGTCACGGTGATGAATTCTTTTACGGTGAGAGTCTCCGCACGACGCTTGGCATCGATGTTCGCTTGGGTAAATGCGCATTGAATTTCATGAAGGGGGAACCCTGCATCACGCATCGAGTTCGAGAGGATTTTTCTTCTGTGAGAAAACGCCGCCCGCACAATTTGACCAAACAATTTCGCTTCGGTATCAGCAATCGCTTCACATCTCCTCACATCTATTCGTACCACCGCAGAATCGACTTTTGGAGAAGGCCTGAAGCACGAGTTGGGCACCTGAAACGCCAGACGCACATCAGCTATGTATTGGAGTAAAACCGACAGCACTCCATAGTCACGAGTTCCGACCGGCGCGACTAATCTTCTGGCGACCTCTAATTGAAGGGTCAGAACCATTCGCCGGATGTGATTTCTGGCCTCGAGGAATTGAAAAAGAAGAGGAGTTGAAATGTTATAGGGAAGGTTCGCGACTATCACCGTCCCCGGTGGCAAGGTCGCATAGGGAAATTTTAACGCATCTCCATGTATGACTTCGAGGTTTGAACTGTGAGCCAAAGCATGCGTTAAATAGTCGACCATTCTTTTGTCCCTTTCGATCGCCCAAACCTTTGCGACTTTCTGGCACAGTGCGGCCGTTAATATTCCCCGGCCAGGCCCAATTTCCATTACTGTCTCGTGAGGGTGAAGGTCCGCAAGGGTAATGATTTTCTTAATGATGTTTGGGTCGATTAAGAAATGTTGCCCCAGCCGTTTTCGGGGAGGGGGAGGGACGGGAGATATCATGGTTTCGAATCAAGAGAATATCCAATTTCGAACAAGGAATAATGAATATTGAAGGTGAAAAGGCAAGCGGAACAGTGAGCAATCCTCTCCCTACTTCATCATTCGACATTCCTTGTTGGATATTGGATATTTCTTCATAAGACCAATGAAACTAGGAATTCTCAGGTAGAAGGCCCCGGAGGTAGGCCGTTGGTTTGAATTTCTTTAACCAATTTTTTCAGATGGCGACGGCACATCTCAACATCGTCTGAGAGTTCATCAAAAAGGTCACCGGCTACATAGGACGTTTCGAGCCAGTCTTTGGACAAACGCTTTCCCTGTTCCTGGCCAATGCGTTCCGTAACCGCCAGGACCACCTGCTTTTTCCATTTCTGAAGACGTTCGTTCCCTTGAACCGCGTTCAGGGCGTTCAGCGCCTCCTGGTGAATGTTGTCGAGGGATTGAAGTTGTTGGTGTAAAAAATCCAATGCGGATTGCGTACGTTCGGTCATTATATCACTCCAAATGAGGTTGACCAGTCAATTTCATTCCCGGTATCAACCGGTGGCCGGACACAAATTGCGCAACTGGCATTCGTTTTCGATTCGCCGGTTGAATTTCTTCCACTGATAAGAGACCATCCCCAGTCCTCACCACTAGGCTCTCCTTCCCAACTTTTACAATGGTTCCGGGAGTCTCGTCGGGTGAACCAGTCTCCTCAGGATCGACTAAAGGGGATCCTTTCCATATGGTCAGACGTTCTTGCTGGCAAAAGGTGTAGGCACCAGGCCAAGGCGACAGTCCACGAATTCGATTGGCGATTTCAATGGCGTTGCGATCCCAAGGAAGATTTCCGTCCTCTTTTTTCAACAACGGGGCCATAGTAGCTTTCGAACCGTCCTGAGCAATTGGCGTAATCTTCTGGGAGGTCCACCCCCGCAGTGTTTCGATTAGTAACCGTCCTCCAATATGCGCCAGACGAAGGGACAATTCCCCGGCCGTCTCGTCAGGATCGATCGGGACAGCCTCCTGCAATAAGATGGCGCCTGTATCCATGCCTTCATCCATGAGCATGGTCGTAATTCCCGTTTTCGATTCTCCATTGATGATCGCCCATTGGATCGGAGCCGCACCCCGGTAGCGGGGCAACAGAGACGCATGGACGTTGAGACACCCACGCGGAGGCAGATCAAGAATGATCTTGGGCAAAATTCTCCCAAAGGCGGTCACCACAATCACATCGGGGTTCCAATGCTCCAACTCCTTTAAGAACGCTGGCTGTTTCATTTTTTCGGGCTGAAGTATTGGCAGACCATGAGAATGAGCCAATTCCTTGACCGGGGAGGCGCTGAGAGATTGTCCACGCCCTCGAGGTCGGTCCGGCTGGGTCACCACTCCAATGACAGGAAACTCAGAATCCAACAAGGCCTCCAGCGTCGGCACCGAAAAAGTAGGAGTCCCCATAAATACGATCTGCATGACATTTCCCTTACCACCTTCCTTGACTCGAATCAATACACGCTTTCCAGAAGTTTCCTTTTTATTCAGTAGATTTCTCAACCGGATCGCTCGCACAACGAACCCCGGATATACGTATATTCATTTATCCTTCAAATTGACTCACTCCGAATGCCTATGCTACAAAAGTTTCTTGGTGAGAAGAATCTTCAGACAGACAAAAGCCAACCGACCAGCACTTCATAGGATAGGAATCTCGTTGTATGGGCGGTCATAGTCATTGGTCGACAATTAAGCGGCATAAAGGGGCGCAGGATGCCAAGCGCGGGAAGATCTTTACGCGAGTCATCCGTGAGATTTCGATTGCAGCGCGAGGCGGAGGCGATCCAGATGGCAACCCGACTCTAAGACAGGCCATCGCCAAGGCCAAGGAAGTGAACATGCCTGCCGATACCGTCAAGCGTGCCATTCAAAGGGGCACCGGGGAATTGCCTGGAGTCCACGTGGAGGAATTTACCCTGGAAGGATATGGACCGGGTGGGACGGCCATTTTGTTAGAAGTCGTGACGGACAATCGAAATCGGACTGTCGCGGAAATCCGAAGCCTGCTCACGAAAAATCACGGGTCGATGGCTGAGGCCGGTGCGGTGGCTTGGCAGTTCCATAAAAAGGGTTTACTCGTGATCAATAATGAAAAAGTTGATGAGGACCAACTGCTTTCACTGACTCTGGAGGCTGGAGCCGAGGATGTGAAACATAGTCAGACGTCATTTGAAGTGATCACGTCTCCCACCGACTTTGAAGCCGTGAAAAAAGCTCTGGAAGACGCAAAAATCGAACCGGACCTGTCCGAAATCACCTTTCTGCCGCAGAATCTAGTCAAACTCGAGGAAAAGGCTGCGGAGCAAACCCTGAAACTCTTGGAAATCCTTGATGATCACGATGATATCCAAAAAGTTCATGCGAATTTCGACATCCCTGAGGAAATCATGAACAAAATGGCATCCGTAGGGTAGATGAGGGCCAATCCAAACTCTAATAGGGCCCCCTGAGGCTCATGACGTTTCCTCTAAACCCAACCTCCACCCCCTCCATCCTTAAGATTCAAAGCAATCTTCGATTTTTAACCGATCGGTTGCGCCGCCTTGCCATTATCTCATGATCGCGGGACTAAAAGGTCGCCTTATTAGGAAGTCTCCTTCTCAAGCCATTCTGGATGTCAATGGCGTGGCTTATGACATCCATATTTCTCTCAGCACCTATTTTCAGCTGCCGAAACTTCAGGAATTCGCCACACTCCAAATTTCCACCCAATTACGGAATGAATCCATTCAATTATTTGGGTTCCTGACCCTGCAGGAAAAGGATACCTTTACCCTATTAACCGGCATCACCGGCATTGGACCAAAACTCGCTCTCAGCATTCTCTCAACCTTGAGTGTGAACGACCTTCTTTCCTCCATTCAATCCAATGATATTGACAGATTGTCTTCGGTTCCTGGAATTGGACGAAAATCCGCAAGTCGAATCACACTCGAATTGAAGGACAAGATTACCCGGCTTCAAGCGGTGGACATGCCACCGGGAGAACCTCCCAATAATATCTTGTCCAATGAGCTGGAGGAGGATGCCGCGTCAGCTCTACTCAACCTCGGATATCGATCCACTGAGGTAAAAAAAGCCATACAGCGCAGTCTCCAAAACCACCAGGAAGAGTGGAGTCTGGAGAATCTAATCAGGGAATCGCTGAAAGAACTGGCTAAAGGGTGACTTGGGGAGGAAGAAACCGAAGGGGGCAAATAGTCCAGGCGTGGATGGTGAGGCCCGAATCGTCTAAATGGAAACCTGAAACTCGAAACCCGAAAATTTACTACAATTACAGGCTTTCCCGAATCTTCAAACCTTTGTAACCGCTTTCCAAAATTCTTTTAAAAAATCGAAGGACGTCTGCAAGATCCAGCCAAAATCCACAGTTAATACACCTCGCATGGAGGCGTTGTGTCCAAACAGAATAATGACGTTCGACCAACATCCGGCCCTGGCATTTGAGACAAGTCATAATCCAGATCAAGAAAGTAGTGAATGAATCCTTTGTGCCACCCTCTTCCATTCCACCAATCAATCACATTAGCGAAAACGGTCGAGTATTACCGCTAAACAGCCTGCCAGGAGCCCACCACCGAGAATGGTGAGTCCTACGCTCAGAATCCCTGGCGTGGAACCAGATGAATACGAATCATAAATGAGGTCTCGCACCCCCCCCTGAACCATGAGGACCGAAAGGGTGGTGAGAGCTCCCATGCCAAACCACCAAGCAAAAGTGCGCACGGACTTTTTCGTCGATTTAAGGCCTGATCAAACCAGACTGGCAATCGCACATTATATAGGGTTGAGACTCTAGCGGAGGGCCTAAGACCTGTCAAGAACAGGTAAGGTAAGGGATTTTAAGGTCGAAAGGGTCCAAGAGCCACGAAAAATTCAACTACACAATGGGCGGATCCCAGTGACACGTAGGTCAAAGTTTTCGTTGATTTCTCCGACTCCTTTGCCCTTTGAGCCCCTTTGACTCTTTGACGTTGAGTCTGCCCGCATTATGACTCAGAAGATGCGTCAGTCGTGGCTCGCGTTCTCAACCCATGATGTAAAAAAATTGACACACTACTGGCGGCGTTGTTCGCAACCGCAATACCAGGCTGTTCGCCTCTTTCTGCAGCGACGGTCAGCGAAGTCAGAGCAAACGGGCCATGTGGGGTGGGATAATGCCTAGGAGGGTATTGAAAGGTCCCATCCCCTTTTCCGAAAAGTAGGGAAATACTGCCGGATTGGATATTCACGATCGCGACATCCAATACCTTATCGCCATCAAAGTCCTGAGCGATGGCATGATTCGGCCCCGCATCGCCTCCGGAATCTTGCCCTTCTTGAAACGTTCCGTCCCCATTCCCCAAGAAGACGGTAATCGTATTCATTTGCCCGTTCACGACGAGGAGATCAAGAATCCGGTCACTATTGAAATCAGCAAAGGAGACGGTGAGGGGTCGTTTCCCGGTCCGATAATCAGTTGGCGATCCGAACGATCCGTCCCCCACGCCCAACCAAATGGACACAGCACTACTCATTGGACCACCATTGGTCACTGCCAAATCCAGGTGACCATCTTGATTCAGATCCTTCGTGACAATAGAGGTCGGCGTATCCCCGTATTCATACAGAGGCCCAAGCCGAAATCGGCCATTGCCCAAACCCAAAAATACTTGCAATTTGTCATTGCGTAACGCCACAACCAAATCCGACAATTGATCTTCATTGTAGTCACCATTGGCAATGGCAACGGGAGTCCGGTGAACCGTATACCGACTCCCACGGGTAAACACCCCATTGCCTTCTCCAAGAAAGATCAACACATGATTGTCACCCGAACACGCCACAGCCAAATCGAAATGCTGGTCTAAATTGAAATCCTCAATCACCAAATTTCTCGGTTCTTGGCAAGCAGGAAAAGTAACATGTTCTTCAAAACTTCCATCACCTTTCCCAAAAAGAATAGATAAGGAATTTCCGCGAATATTGCTGGTAATCAAATCTGCAAACCCGTCCGCGTTGAAGTCCTGTGAATTGATGGAGGTTGGATTTTTCCCAACTTGGTAGGTCTTGTACAAATACAAGACGTCTGGAGGAACATAAGATTCCTGGTTAGGACAACCCAAGAGAAGGGCAAAGAAGAGGGGGAACATTCTGAGAGAAATCATGGATCCTGTGAAATGGTTGCGCTATACCAGATTTTAAACAGAAGGACGACTTTTGGCCCAGGCAATTGAGAAACGTAGGTCTCCTGCACTAGGAAGTGCTGGTTTTAGCAAGAAATGATGGGCAAGTAAACGGTTTCCCGCGGTTTGGTCAAGGGATAGACTCCCACCTCAAATCCCCAAAAGCTGCCAGGAAACCCTTTTGCCGACTGATTGTCCTGACATCATTTCCAATTCTCGCACAAGAAAAACGGCCCCTACTGGAAGACAGGGAAAAGAATGTGTTATAGAATCCTCTCTATTTTCAGAGGAGGCACAAATGTCTGACAAGGAAAAGCGCAAGATTGAACTCACCATGTTCGGGGTCGCCGAAATTCTAAAGTGGTGTATCACAAAAAATAACGGTCGGATTCCCGGGGTGGATACTGAAGTTATTAAGAAAATGCAAGCCGCCCTTGCGGAAAAACCAACGGGAGTGGATTACTTCACCTTAGATAAGTTTTGGAAAAAACGAATGGTGTTTGAATTCACGCCAGAAGAAATCGCCACAATTGATCGTTGCCTCTATGATATTCCCAATTTTGATGGGGCACAATTGCCACAAATCAGATATAAGTTCTGGCCAGAATCCGCTTGACCCAATTTCTCTCTATTTTTCTTTCACCTCATATGGCCAAGTAAACACAGTCTCACCCTCACAGAAGGGTAGTTTACCCGTCTGTCCCAAATCTCCTTCCAACGTAGTTACAATCCCCCTCCCCCGAACCTCTCATGGCTCGAGGTACAAGGGAAAAAAGCCGGCTGAGAGTTGCGAGTCTAAAATTCAATAGGTTCGAGGCTGGGTTTTTCCTGTCACTTGAAACCTGAAACTTGAATCTTTTTTTTGATTTATCATCCCTGTCCTTGAAGAACATCCATGGGAGAGAAATCATCTGTCAAAGTGATTCCAGGTTCGAAAGAGACAGGGTGATGCGCTTGAAAAAACGTCAACGTTTCAACTGGCAAACGGTTTTGTTGGACAAGGGTGTTCAGTAATTCCTGAAATGCTTCCCTGTCACGCATTTTGATTACCCCAGGCCCGGCAAAGAAAATCGTGTTCACCGAACCGGATGCGGTCCTCAGCCAGGATGGTCCTGGAACGTTAAAGGCTTTGATCTCCGGGAAACTGGTACTCATGGTTGAGACAATTGCTTGAGCGCGGCGGACATCAGGAGGCGCACCAGACGACGCAAGATTCACCGCCACCACCCCCGAGGGGGTGAGATGCGATTCAAGTTCACGATAGAATTCCTGGGTCGTCAAATGAAAAGGAATAAGATGGCGAGCGAAGACGTCGACCCAAATCAAGTCATACTGTTCCGATGTGGTGCTAAGGAAGGTGCGAGCATCCTGCACATACACGTGGTGGGTTGAGGGAGCTTTGTAGTCGAAGTACGCTTCAGCCGCCTTCACCACCGAGGGATCCATCTCAACCACATCAAGTTCTAACCTTGGCCAGAATTCGGCTAACCATTTGGCCAAAGACCCACCTCCATGACCAAGAATCAATCCCCGATGCGTCTGCTCCGGCAAGGGGAGAGCGGCCATCATGACTTGACTATAGGGAAGGGCCAAATATGTGGGCGCGACTTTCCACATGACGGCATGGAAAGTATTGTTTAAAATAAGAAACCGAAGTTCTTCCATATCTCTCACTCGTAACTGTTGGTAAGGGCTATCTTCTTGATGAATGGCTGGCGGAAGAGCTACCACTGGATGAAAACTCGTCCAACCCAGAAAAACCAGTCCAGCAAAAAGGGGGACGAGATACCCTGATCGCAGGCCGGCCATCCACCATGCCCACAAGAAACCCAACCCAGAAAGAACCAGACCCAATATAGCGACCAAGGTTCCACTTCCCAACCAAGTTAACAGGTAAAAAGACGTCCCCCAAGTCCCAAACAAACTTCCGATTGTCGATATAGCGATCATCCCCCCCGTATGCCGTCCAAGATGCCCCATATCGGCAATCGCCAGGCGCAACAACGCTGGGAGAACCCCACTTAATCCAAACGCCGGCACCCCCAATAAGACACTGGCTGCGAGGCAAGGTCCCCAACGAGGATCTTGGGTCCATTGAGAGACGGTAAACACCACAGACTGCCCGGCCCATGCTAACAAAAGTGTCCAAGCCCCGGACCCCAGCAGCAATACCGTCAGGACAACATAAGGCGAACGCCGGTCGGCTAACCAGCCGCCCGCAGCATATCCGGTGCTCATGGCGGCTAAAACGACCCCAATCAGCGCTCCCCAGACAAATAACGAGCTTCCAAAGACCGGAGCGAGGAGTCGGCTGCCCAGGATTTCAAGTGCCATGACTACAGCCCCCGTGGTGAAGGCCGTCCCAAAGAACCACACACGTGAGGGAGCCCGTTGAGTTGAGGAAGTTTTCATACGGATTTGTCCAGGAGGCAAAGGGAAAGGATGCTAAAGCAACGATCAGTGGGTGTCAATTCGGAGGATATGGATAAACAGAAAAAGTAAGGACTTAGTAACCTGGCCGAATGTCGAGCGCGACGCAAAGCCCTAGGATTTCAACCCTGGAAGATTTTGTCGTTTATAGATTCCTGCCTAGGGTTTAGCTACAATCCTGTTGAATGCCCGACCCACCTAAGTCATCTCCCCCATCGATTCCAGCCGCCCAGGGTCCTCATTCTATCGCTGGCGCAGCAGGCCTCATTGGCGCCGCGACCTTCACAAGCCGGATCCTTGGTTTTATTCGAGATATTGTCCTGGCCCAACTTTTTGGTGCGAGTGCCTCAGCCGACGCCTTTTATATAGCGTATCGAATTCCTAACCTCCTAAGGGAATTATTGGCAGAAGGGTCAATGTCGTCAGCCTTCATTCCGGTATTCACAGAATACCATACGCTTCGTTCGAAAAAAGAGACTTGGGAGCTTGCCAGTGCCGCCTTTACAACCCTCGTGACACTTATCACCGTCGTTACCCTTCTGGGAATAATCTCAGCCCCAGGACTTGTCTGGCTCCTTGCACCAGGATTTCATGAAGAGGCCGCCAAGCTGGCGACAACGACATTGCTGACTCAAATCATGTTCCCCTATTTGTTTTTTGTCAGCTTAGCCGCCTTTGCAATGGGAATACTCAATTCTTTCCGAGCATTTGCCTGGCCAGCATTGTCTCCAGTCTTTTTCAATCTTTGCATCATCTTCTTTGCGCTGGGGGTCTCCCCCTTGTTCCAGGAACCCATTATCGCCGTTGCCACGGGAGTGGTGGTGGGAGGTTTGGCACAATTCCTTGTCCAACTGCCAGCCATTCACAAACGTGGAATGCTTTTTTCCTGGCGGTTTCAACCGGGGCATCCCGGAGTCCGCCAAATGGGCCTGCTCCTCCTTCCCACATTAGCGGGTCTGTCCGTCAATCAAGTCAACATTACCGTCAATACAATCCTGGCCTCTTACTTTTCAGGCGGGCCCACATATTTATTTTATGGCCTACGACTCATGCAATTTCCATTAGGGATTTTTAGTGTCGCGTTAGCCACCGCGATTCTTCCTACTCTTTCAGCCCAGGCCGCACGAAAAGACTTGGAGGATTTACGCCTGACGATAAACTACAGCCTTCGCATGATTTTCTTTATCATTTTGCCGGCAATGACCGGACTGATATTCTTGCGTGAACCTATTATTCATCTCTTTTTTGAACATGGAGCCTTTTCCGCCCAGGATACCGCTTCGACCGCCGGTGTCCTCCTTGCATTCGCGCTTGGCCTCTGGGCTTTTGCCGGGTACCGAATTTTAGCCACCTGCTTTTATTCCCTACAGGACACAAAAACTCCCACCATGGCTGCCATCCTAGGTATGGGAACCAATCTGGCATTCGCGTTGTTGTTAATGCAGCCCCTCGAATACAGAGGATTGGCGTTAGCCGCAGCACTCTCGGCAATGGTGAATTTCGGGACACTCCTGGCTATTCTGACCCGCCGCCTTGGCGGTCTGAACGGGAGGGCTCTTGTCTTATCGCTCGCTAGAAATGTGTTGGCACTGGTACCTGTAGCCTTCGCCTCCTATTGGGTTGCTGAATTGGCGGTTTGGCATCGTGAAGCAGAATGGATAGCCAAATCTGTTATGCTATTTGTAGGAATCGGGTTGAGCGCCACCGGTTACTTTGGCGTTCATGCTCTGTTGCGATCAGAAGAACTGGAGAGAAGCTGGAGTATCATGAAGAAGAAGCTTCGGTTAAACTAATTTGGAATGTCTATACGTGGGAAACAATGAAGGCGGTCATTCAACGTGTACGGAAGGCTTCGGTGGAAACAGAAGGTCGGATTGTCGGACAAATTAGTCGCGGACTCCTTATTCTGCTAGGTGTGGCCCAAGGAGATGGTGAAACCGATGTGGAATTTTTCGTGGAAAAAGTTCCCACCCTTCGAATATTTTCTGATGAATTTGGGAAAATGAATAAATCACTGGAGGACATCGGGGGTGCAGGGCTGATCATTTCTCAATTCACACTCATGGCTGACACCGACCGGGGGCGAAGACCAAGTTTTGAACAAGCTGCTCCCTCTGAACAAGCCAATACCCTGTACCAACTTTTGATGGACCGGTTGCGAGTTCGAGGGCTTCATATTGAATCGGGCATTTTTGGTGCATCCATGGTTGTTTCCCTTGAAAACGACGGTCCGGTGACTCTGATTCTGGACTCTCGCAAGGACGAACAGGTAAAAAGGAAGTAAGACCGGCCAAGAGTTCAGCAACAGGTCTTGATAATGCCGGTCGGTTTACGCGATTATCCTCGTTGAAGGGAGGGGTATTATGGAAACTCATATTCCGGAGCACCATCCCCTGAGACAACTATTCGGGGCCTTAACCGAAAGAAATTTTACTGAAGCCCTGGGGTGGCCTGACTTTCATGTCACGGATTATGTTTCGAATTTATTGATTGAATTCGCTCACGTCGATCAACTCACAAAAATAAAGGATCAACAAGGAGAACCCGTGGAAGCGGTGGTCGAATTGCTGTATGAGGCCGAGTCCTCCAGTCAGAATAATGAGGTGGAGAAAGAACGGGAAGTCCACCGCCACATAGGGGACCTCACCTTATTTATGGCCGGACTGTTCCCCGAGTATCTAAGTCGTATTAAGTGTTCAGGCCTGATTCACCATAAAGATTTTCTGGTCGACTATGTGAAGGCCGGGAAACGATCTTACGGCATCGTGGCCACCTATCAGGAACCTAATGAGAAGAATCCATCAACCCTCTTCCAAAGATTATCAAGCAATTTCGAGCTCTGTGTGGCCGGCTTAGGGTTCGTGCGCCTGGATCTTGACCGCATGCAGAATCCAGCCTACCGTAAGGCAAAAAATATACTCCTTCATTGAAATCTCTTCGCGTAACGCAAACCACTTGGAAAGTCCTTGCCCATGGGGGAGCCGGGGCCAGCCGGTCAACCGCCGCACAACGCACCTGCCTTGCCGAAACACTCATTCTCGGAGCCGAGATCCTCAAAGTCGGACAGTCCGCGTTGGACACCGTTGAGGCCATGATCCGGAACTTAGAAGACTCAGGCCTTTTCAACGCGGGGTTGGGGTCACGACGGCAATTAGATGGCGTTCAACGGATGGACGCCTCGATCATGGAAGGGACAGGGTTACGTGCTGGCGGTGTGGCAAACCTTGAATACATTCGGAATCCGATTGTGGCGGCCAGACTGGTGATGGAGAAAACTGATCATGTGCTGGTTGTCGGCCAACAAGCCAAACACCTTTCGAGATATTTCGGATTGCCCAGAATTCCCTCTGTAGGAGGGCGGCTGAAGCAACCCTTTGTCAAACAAACAGGCAGCCCACATAAGAAAACATTGGCCCTTTACAAAAAAATAGCCCAATACGGCACGGTAGGGGCCGTGGCCCTGGATCAATTTGGTCGTGTAGCAGCAGGTGCCTCGACGGGAGGGGTTCCCATCATGTTGCCCGGTCGAGTTGGAGACTCCCCATTGATCGGGTCGGGGATTTATGCGGATAATAAGATAGGGGCGATTTCAATGACCGGGTTAGGAGAAGGGATCATGCGGTTGGCCTTGGCCAAGGAAATCGCCTGCGCTATGGAGAGAGGGAGGAGCCCTGTTCAAGCTGCCCACCAATCACTGAATGCCTTGGTAAAACGGGTTCAGGGGCAAGCTGGGTGTCTCATATTGGCCCGGGACGGGCGATTTGCCATTCGGCACGTTACCCCGTATATGAGTGCCGGTTACTGGAACGGGGAAGGCCACCCCACGGTGAAAGACAAATTCTGAACAAGCCATCACAGGACAACCCTCACAAAAAAATCCCATGCCGCACGCCATATTTCATCTCGCCTTCCCTGTAAGGGATTTGGAAGAAACCAAGACGTTCTACGTTGAGGGACTCGGATGTTCCCTTGGACGAGAATCACGCACCGCTGTGACTTTGGAGCTCGGAGGCAACCAAATCATTGCACACCTCAGTACACACCCCACAGACCAACCACAAAGCATTTATCCTCGACATTTCGGGTTAGTTCTGGAATCTGAAAAGGAATGGCAGAGGTTGGCTGATCGGGCAAAGGCCAAAAACCTAAAATTTTATCGGGAACCTTCCCGCCGGTATGAAGGGACGCGAGTCGAGCATCGCACCTTTTTCTTAGAAGATCCTTCACATAATCTTTTAGAATTTAAATTCTATATTCACCCATCGGCCATTTTTGGAGAACGGGATTTCTCAGCCGTGGGCGACCTCCCTGAGGGGGAATGAGCCATCTAGGATAAGAGCTCTAACTCCCCCAACACATCTTCCAAATGACCGTCGACTTTGACTTTCGGAAAAATGTAACTGATCTTTCCCGCCTCATCAATAACGAAGGTTGTCCGTTCAATCCCCATAAATTTTCGACCATAGAGGGATTTTTCTTTCCACACCCCATAGGCCCGAAGGGCCTTTTTGTCCCCATCGCTCAGCAAAGGAAAGTTTAAATCGTATTTTGTCGAAAACTTTTTGTGTGATTCCACCGAATCGGCACTGACACCCAACACCACGGCACCGCTCTCCCGAAGATCATCAATTCCATCACGAAAAGCACAGGCTTCTTTTGTACAGCCGGGCGTATCATCTTTGGGGTAAAAATATAACACCACTTTTTTCCCTTTAAATTCTGACAGTCTGACTTTCTGACCATTGTCGTCGAGCAGGGTGAACGGGGGAGCTTTTTGACCAACCTTCAGGTCACTGCCATCGATGACGTTTGACTCGGTTGACGTTGCTTTCATGAATTTCGAACCCTTTGTTTTTGACTTCGGACTTTTCTTCGTTGACGTTGACCGTGAAGTTGTTTTTTTCATTATATCCTCCTTCGAAAAGCCGTTGCTCAATATTGGATATACCCTTGATTGATTTTAATGGGTAAAAAAGAATAACAATCTATATCTGATTCATAATCAAATCCGAAAATCATAAGGTCCCAAAGTTACGTCTCTCGGATCTCTTGCTTTTCGAATGTCCCTTTCCCTTGAAGGGAGAGGGTTGAGTGAGGGTGACGGACTTAATTTCCACTTAACGGTATCCAAGCAACCTCTAGAAGAGCCCATATTATAGAATGATCTGACATGACATGCACCAATGCACAAGGATGACAAAATGACTCCTAACGATCTCAATATCGTGGCTGACGAAAATATCCCCTACGTCCAGGAAGCCTTTAAAACGGTCGGGACAGTCAGACTCGTCCCCGGCCGAACCATGACTGCAGCAACTGTTAAAGATGCGCAGGTGCTTCTCGTCCGTTCCGTAACCAAAGTAAACCGGGATTTATTGGAAAACAGTCAAATCCAATTCGTCGGATCCGCAACCGCCGGCCTCGACCACATTGATTCGGAATATCTCCACTCGTGTGGACTGGCTTTCGCTTCAGCACAAGGCGGCAATGCGAATTCGGTCGCGGAATATGTTGTGACGGCCATGTTGATCATAGCCAACCAAGAGGGCCAAAGGCTTGCAGGCAAATCCATTGGTATCGTTGGAGTGGGAAATATCGGTCACTTAGTCAAGGAGAAAGCAGAATCTTTGGGAATGACCATTGTTCTGAACGATCCACCCCTAGAACAACAAACGGGAGACAAAAAATACCGCCCCCTGAAGGAGGTATTGAATTGCGAGGTCGTCACCCTCCATGTCCCGCTCACCTATGAGGGCCCTTTCAAGACCTTCCATCTTTTCAACGGTGCCACGCTCGCGCAACTCAAGCCCTCAGCCATTTTCATCAATACCTCGCGAGGAGAGGTGGTAGATTCCCTAGCCCTGTTGAATCGATACAAAAAGACAACAGCAGGGAAGACCGTGCTTGACGTGTGGGAATCCGAACCCAATATTGATTGGGAATTATTTCAACAGGTTACCCTCGGTACCCCGCATATCGCAGGATACTCACTGGATGGAAAGGCGGAAGGGACGTTTTTGATCTACCAAGCCCTGTGTCAACACCTTGGCTTGACGCCTTCTTGGAGGCCATCCCACTCGCTCCCCTCGCCAGCCGTGCCTCGGGTGGAAATCGAGACAAAAGAAAAAACCGTAGAGGTAATCCAAGGAATTCTCACCAAAGGTGTCTATGACCTAGAAGGCGACCATACCCGGATGGCTGCATTGCTCAAACTTCCCCAGGACAACCGACCATTAGCGTTCGATAGTCTCCGAAAACACTACCCCATTCGACGTGAATTCCATAATACGAAGGTTAGATTGTTAAACGGGCATACAGAATTACAGCGAGTGGTCGAGGGGTTAGGGTTCAGAATAGATTAAGCGAGACTCTGAAAGTTTCCCATTGAACCGCTTAAGCAATCAGGCCAAAAACCGAGGAATGTCTCGGCTTCGCCCACATAACAAAATTTCTTGGGGTATTGACAACAGCTACAAGCTCATTTATATTACCTTAATTCCTATCGGAAAAGTATGTATTGAAATGACCAAATTCCCTATTAAGATCACCTACGGCATCGTTGCTCTCTTGGAATTGGCTTTAAATAAAGAGAATACGCCCCTTCAAGCCAAGTTGATCGCCCAGCGACAGGAAATTCCCGCTCGATTTATTGAACAGATCCTGCAGGCACTTAAACAAGCCGGGATTGTCAGTAGCCTCCGTGGGGCACAGGGAGGGTACACGTTGAGCCAGGATCCTACAGATATTTCCCTGGCCGATATTGTGCAAGCCATGAATGGCTCATCGGCGGTCGCTTCTACCAATGGCTCATCTAATGGTCATGGAACCCCTCGAAAAATTCAGGAAATGTTGCTTATTGATATTTGGAATAAAATTCAGTCGTCCGAGCTTGCCATCCTGAGCTCGGTCTCGCTACAAACACTTGTGGATCAGTATCAAAGACTCGAACACCAACACAGCTTGATGTATCATATTTGATTTTCTGGCAATCTGAAAAAAGAATGGCAATGGGTATTCCTCTGATTCATCAAATTCATACCGATCGAACGGCAACCGGAGGTCAACAATGAGCATGTCCAGGACCCTAACCCGACCTGATATCCAAACCATACCCATTCCCCAAGAAATCCTGGAGGAGATTGAAACCTTCGAAGATGAGGTGAAACGCCTTCAGTCGGGCGAGACCGCCTTGGAGGTGTTCAAGCCGTTCCGGCTGCAACATGGCATTTATGGCCAACGGCAGCCGGACGTGCAAATGGTCCGGATTAAAATCCCATTTGGAGGACTCACCGCCAATCAAATGCGCCGAATTGCTGAGCTGGCTGATACGTACGCAACAGGGGTGGGGCATATCACGACAAGGCAAGATATTCAACTGCATTTTGTACCACTCCCACAGGTCGGAACCGTGATGCGAAAACTCGCTGAAGTGGATGTCACGACCCGGGAAGCCTGTGCGAACACCGTCCGCAATGTCACCGCCTGTGCCCTGGCTGGCATCTGCCCGGGAGAAGTCTTTGACGTCACCCCCTATGCCAAGACGGTGGCCTATCATTTATTACGGAACCCGTTAACTCAAAGCCTCCCGCGGAAATTCAAAATTGCATTCTCAGGGTGCCAGCGGGATTGTGCGCTCACCCCGATTCATGACGTGGGACTTCTGGCCACTCGCAACGAACATGGTGCTATCGGTTTTAAAATGGTCGTGGGTGGGGGATTAGGTTCCACCCCCCGCATCGCCAAGACGCTTCGGGAATTTGTTCCGATGGAGGAACTGATCCCATCGATTGAAGCGGTGATAAAAGTGTTCGACAACCTCGGTAACCGGAAAAACCGCAGCAAAGCCCGGATGAAATTTGTCATCGACAAACTTGGATTCCAGGAATTTTCCAAGCGGTGGAAGGAAGCCTATCAGACACTGCACAAGACCGATGCCGAGCCATCAACTCTTGCCCTGTTATCACATCAAGATGAAGCCCCTCTCATCATGCCAACCAAATCCGGCAATGGATCCTCCTCCAATGGTCAGGGCTCCAACGGCTCTCCTGCATCCCATTCCAATTTTGAAGTCTGGCGCAAAAGTAACGTGGTGAATCAACGTCAGCTTGGATTCGCGGCTGCCGTGATCAAATTGCCTTCGGGGGACATTACATCCGAACAAATGTTTGCCCTAGCCGACCTGGCCGAAAAATATTCAAATGGGAATATCCGAACCACGATCGATCAGAACTTGATTATTCGGTGGATTCCGGACTTTCGTCTCCATGAATTTTTTGACGAATTGGCCGCAGAAGGGCTAGGAACCCCTGGGGCCGATTTAGTAGAAGACATTGTGGCCTGCCCCGGCACCGATACCTGCGGGCTCGGCATCACATCGTCCAAAGGATTGGCGCGATCGTTGGCCGAGTTGTTCCCGCCAGGAGATACCCCGGAGGATCTTAAAGGCGTCAATATCAAAATCAGCGGGTGCCATAATTCCTGCGCGCAACATCATATCGCCACCATTGGCTTGCATGGTGTCGGCAAACGAATCGGAGAGCATATTGCTCCCGTGTATGAACTGCATCTTGGCGGGCAAGTGAATGGCACCGCCAAGATCGCCCAGTTGATTGTGAAGGTCCCAGCCAAGAATGTCCCGAATGCAATCAGCCAATTGCTCGAGGTCTATCGACGGGATCGACGGGAAGGTGAAAACCTGCAGGCCTTTATCACACGATTGGGCAAGGCCAAGCTCAAAGAGGAACTGATTCCGTTCACCTTCCTTCCCTCATTTGAAGAAAATGCAGATTATTATTACGACTGGGAAGGGGAAGAAGAATTTTCCGTCGAAGATCTTGGCCCAGGGGAATGTGCCGGGGGGGCCCTGGAAATGATTGACAACCGTATCCTCGAAGCCGAACAGGAGTTGTATCAAGCAAAAATTCTGGCAGAAAAACACCAGCAGGGGGTTGCCGTCAATAAAGCCTATCGGGCTGTTGTGGCTGGAGCGAAGGCCCTGTTGATTACAGAGGGAATTGATCCCAATACTGACGCCGAGACCTTGAAGGAATTTGACCAGCTGATAATGGCGAAGGGCTTGCTGTCTTCGGACTACCGCGATTTAGCCCTGAAGATTGATGATCTGGGAACCAAGAGTGCGTCCGCCGAATTTACGAAGGGCAAGATTAACTTTGCTCGCGAATTTGTGGAGGCCTGCCGGATCGCAACCGAAAAGATTGGGCAAGATCTTAAACTCGCTCCGGCTGAAATCGGGTCTTCCGGACAAGAAGGTCCGAAAGCTGAACCGCCCAAGGAGACTTCCGTGCCTCACTCGCAAGCAGAGGTATATGATCTCCGTGGCGTAGCGTGCCCCATGAATTATGTAAAAACCAAACTAAAAATGGAAATGATG
>CAZGFD010000003.1:0-196821 GCA_964525045.1 uncultured Nitrospiraceae bacterium
GCTGTCACAGCTAATATAACGCCGCAGCACTATAACAGGAGCGTCCATACCATTAGGTAAAGGCGAGATGGCGCTTGGCAATGCTGTGGGCAGCAATATTATTAACGTATTGTTGGTCATCGGAGTTTCCGCCGCCATCACCCCCTTGATGGTATCTCAACAACTCATCCGCTTGGATGTACCAATTTTAATTGGCTTATCAGTATTCGCGTGGGCATTGAGCGTCGATGGTCGCTTGAGGCGAGGAGATGGAATCCTGCTAATTCTAATTGGAACCGTCTATACTGGCTTTCTCATTTTCCAAAGTCGAAAGGAAAGCGAAACGGTTCAGGAAATGTATAGAAAAAAGCTAGGTCCGGTGCTCGTGAAAAAATGGAAGGATTGGCTTTTTCGCCTGGGCTTTGTGATCGTTGGGGGCATCTTGTTGGTATGGGGCTCACGGTGGTTCGTATCGGGAGCCGGCATTATGGCCCGATCATGGGGGATGAGTGAACTTGTGATTGGCCTCACCATCCTGGCAGTGGGAACTTCGTTGCCGGAGATAGCGACATCGGTGGTTGCCAGTATTCGAGGTGAGCGAGATATTGCAGTGGGCAATGTGGTAGGGAGCAACATTATGAACCTCGTGTTTGTTTTGGGATTTTCCAGTATCATGGCCCATACAGGGATTCCGGTTCCATCCTCGGCAATCCGGTTTGATATGGTCGTCATGATTGCCGTGGCCATTGCCTGCTTGCCGATCTTCTTTACGGGCTATACCATCTCCCGCTGGGAAGGATTGTTATTTCTGGGTTATTATATGGCCTACATCCTCTACCTGTTTCTGAACTCTACGGAACACCAGGGTTTGCCTACCTTTAGCTGGGTCATGATGGCATTCGTCATTCCCTTGACCGTGATCACTTTACTGGTGCTGACCTATCAATCCTATCGAGACCGCCCAAGGGAGCCCCAATATTAATTGTTTGAAGTACGGCAACCTTTTGTTGACCGCTCAAATCCAATAGACATGAGAAGGCCAAGCACGCGACCAACACGAAAATTATTTGACTATCGCCCGGAGAAATTGGTCCATTTCCCTTTTTTTATCCTTCCTTGCTCATACGGGCTATTTTCCGTGAATCAGATTATCAGAAGTTTGATGGTGTGATGGCGTTCCTGATTCGCTTCCGAATGTGGGCGAATAATAAAGACAAGTAAAATTGACAAAAAGTCATTTAAATATTACTATTTTGATCCATCCTTCTATGTTGGCGTTCCAAAAGGGTAAATTCGTTTTAGTCAAGTGAAGTTTTTCATCATGATCATGAAACAATTTCAAAGGGACTTCCGATCCCTGATTTGCGTTTTCCTCTTCATTTTTGGGGTTTATCCCATTTCTGCTCTTGGGGAGGAGGTTCGGGTAGCTGTGGCGGCCAACTTTCTCACGACCTTCAATGTGATTGCCAAACAGTTTGAAGATGAGACGAGCCATAAAATCTTGGTGAGTCCGGGGTCAAGCGGAAAGTTATATGTGCAAATTCAACACGATGCTCCCTTTGATCTTTTTTTCTCCGCAGATGCCCGACGTCCCGAACTCCTTGAGCAAGAGGGATATGCAATTCGGGGGAGTCGATTTACCTATGCAGTGGGGCGGGTGACCTTGTGGAGTCCCGAACCATTGTTCATCAACAACGACGGAAAGAAGGTCTTGCATCAAGGAGATTTTGAGTATTTAGCGATAGCCAACCCTAAAACCGCCCCTTATGGGCAAGCAGCAGTTCAAATTTTGAAACGGTTGCGGTTATGGAGCCAGTTACAGGATCGATTGGTATTTGGGGAAAATATCGGACAGGTTTTCCAATTTGTTTTCACCCATAATGCGCAATTGGGCTTTATCGCTCTTTCCCAAGCCCTGGATCCCAAATTCCAAAACACGGGTTCTCGGTGGGATGTGCCTCTCCATCTCTATGATCCGCTAACTCAGCAAGCGGTCCTCCTTACCAGAGGGCAGTCCAACCCAACGGCCAAGTTGTTTTTGATTTATATGAAGGGGAAACCAGCCAGGGACATCATTGAAGGATTTGGGTATGGAACGGATTATCATGATTGAGCCGTCGATGTGATATTGTGTGAAAAACTTTCCACTCTGCAAAAAAATTTGTTGAAGAATGGTCTCTCAATTCTGTTCCCGTCCTCTGTCTGGCTCTGAATCATTAATGGCTTCAGTTCCTTTTAACGGCAAGGCCGGCCCTGGGTTTTGACACCCCTCGTCCAACCCCTTAGCCTTCATCGTATTGTATTTTCTGAGACCGGTTGAAATTCTTAAAAAAGAATAGACCCTCACATCAATAGAACTGGAGGAACCCTGATGAGTGATCACCCTACACCTGAAACGATTATGAAAATTGGCATGGCCTTTTGGGAATCAAAAACCCTCATGAGCGCTGTTGAGCTAGAAGTCTTCACCCTACTGGCTCAAAATCCCCTTGATGCGGAGGCGCTTCGAGCACGATTAGGACTACACCCTCGGAGCGCGCTGGATTTCTTTGATGCCCTTGTTTCAATGGGCATGCTAGATCGAAAAGGAGGGCTATACCTCAATACACCTGAAACGAACCTGTATTTGGACAAAGGCAAACCGTCCTATATTGGGGGTTTCTTAGAAATGGCCAATGCACGTTTGTATCCTAACTGGGGATTGCTGACTCAAGGGTTACGAACCGGCCAACCCCAAAATGAGCTGAAGGAAGAGAAAGACTTTTTTAAAACCTTATATGAAAATCCCGAAAAACTTAAAGTATTTCTTCAAGCAATGACAGGGCTAAGCATGGGCGGGAATAAGGCCATTGCCGAAAAATTTCCCTGGCAAAACTATCAGACCTTCATCGACATTGGGACAGCACAGGGTGGGTTACCCGTACAGGTCGCTCTCGCTCATTCTCACCTTACCGGTGGGGGGTTTGATTTACCGGTTACCCAGAGCATATTTGAGGAATACATCAATTCGAATGGACTGGGTGAACGACTTCGTTTCATCTCGGGGGATTTTTTCAAGGATTCCTTGCCGAAAGCAGATGTCTTGAGTATGGGACATATCTTGCATGACTGGAATTTAGAAGAAAAGAAACTCTTGATTGGGAAAGCGTATGAAGCCATCCCATCGGGGGGCGCCTTGATTGTTTTCGAGTCATTAATTGACGACGAACGGCGTACCAATACCTTCGGCTTGTTGATGAGCCTTAACATGCTCATTGAATTGCCGGGAGGGTTTGACTATACCGGTGCCGATTGTTCGGGCTGGATGCGTGAAGCAGGATTCCGGGAGACCCGGGTCGAGCACCTTGTCGGCCCAGACTCGATGATCATTGGGATAAAGTAATCAGCGGGGGTTATTGTTTCGCTGAGCGAACCGCTTTTTAAAGATTCCATTGGTCCGCTTCATGCGACGATGGATTTCTTTTTCCAAGGCTTGGGCCCCCTCATGCCAATCTTCAGTGATAAAACCAAGCCGTCTGGCTAAAAAAATCATGCCGTCCGAGTTGGATGGAGGAAGCACTAAATCCTGTGCATTACCTCGGACGATTCGCAGGGCATCAATCAATTGGCGGAGAAACAGATAGTCCTCCTGAAGGATCTTGGCTTCCTGGTTGTCCAATAATTCGGCATCGAGGAGTGCGTCAAGAGCTTGCAGGGTATTTGAAGTTCGAAGGGCCGGTACGGTATGCCCATGCATGAGTTGAAGATATTGGATGGTATATTCGACATCAACGAGGCCACCAGGACTGTATTTGACGTGAGTGGAGCCCTGCGCGACGAGTTCCTTGGTCTGTCGGTTTCGCATGTGCAAAGCCGTATCCAATGGCCAAGGCCTTTCATCAAACACAAACTGGTTTCGGTGTTCTTCGACTTTTTTCCCGAGAGTGGTATCTCCCGCCACATATCGTAGTTTGATCAGGGCTTGACGTTCAAACGGAGCCGCGGCCCCCGAGGGCGCGTAATAATCCTGAAATTCTTTTAAGGAGGTTGCCAAAAGCCCCTGATCCCCATGTGGGCGCAGCCGGGTATCGATATGAAAGATCCCTTCTTGTTTCGCTTCAATCCATCGTAAGATTTCTTGCACCAGTCGTTCAAAATATTCCCCGGTATTCATGTTGGATTTTGTGGTAGATGTATTGTCGATTCCGTAAACGAACAGAACTTCGATGTCGGACGCATAGCCCAACTCCTGTCCACCCAGTTTCCCCAATCCGCAAATGGTGAATGAGACCGGGTGACCATTGGCCAACCTTGGTGCTTTGAGTTCGCGATCAACTACCGTTTGAGCTTCAATGTAGGCCTGTTGAAGGATCACCTCTGCTAAAAGAGTCAGGGCCTTGGAAAATTCAGGTATGGGAGTGTTTTCTACCAGGTGTTTCATATCTATCCGAAATAATTCCTGATCTTTGAACTGGTTAAATCGCGTTTTTCGGGTTTCGATATCTTTACCTTTTCCTATTGCTGACCGGAGGCTTCTTGCCAGGTCGCCTTTGCTACGAATCAGCGGGCCTTCCAAAAGATTTTGCATAACCGGCAGCAGGTTGGCATGTTGTCGTCTTAGAAAGTCCTCCCAAAGATAATCGCTAGTTCCGAATAACTGTGCCAGATGAGCCAATAAGGGTTTTTGGGTCAATATGGACAGTTCGGCGCCTGTCTGGTCTTCGTGGAAGAGCTCATCCAGTAATTGATCAAAATGTTCTAAGGCTTTAGCCGGATCAGGTGCCCAGGTGAGAAAATGGGTAAATTCCTTAATGAAGGCGGCCGCCGCAGTCAGTTCTTGTTGTTCATTTTTCTCTTCGATCTTTTGTCCATGACGCCCATGAACAAAGAACCGGTTTCGGACCTTGTTCCCCTCTACCTCGATGAAAGCTTTAGCCAGGTAGATGCCTCGCATCGTCAAGGCGTTGGCAAATGTGTAAAGAAAGGCGGGTGTGTCGGTGGATCGAATGTCCATAACCGTTTCCTTAGGGGCCAGGGTGTTATTGAATCTGATTTGAACAGGATGGATGAAATCTGTTTCCCTTGCTTGAATCTTTCCCAGGGTTTCCACCAGATGCCGGTTGACCTGACTGCGGGCTTGTCGAATATGGTTGGCATCGAGAAGTTGGAGCATGTCCAGGAGTTCCGCCTGCAATTGGTCTTGGTGTGATTGATCAAAGTCAAACCCCGGTAAAACCTGGAGTAGGAAAACATCGACGACCTTCTTACGCGAGAGACCTGGAAGGCTGGAACGGGATGATGGGCGAATGGGTTTTTTAAAGTGAGTGGCTTGAGCCCCGGGAAAACGTAATTTCTGTCCCGGGGATTTCTGTGCGGGCGAAGCGGAATCCGTAAAGGTAAAAATGAAGGCTTCCCGGATATCAAGTCCAAATGCCGAGAGGCTTCCACAAATAGTGGCGAATTCTGAAAAATAATCATAGGCGACAATGGTGAGTTGGTACGATCCGGCCTTTCTCTTCTCTATGTGAATGGCACAGGGCCGGTCAGGAGATAACTGATTCGCCAATTTGAGATGCCCAATGACCTGCTGACCGCTAAATTGTTCAAAGTAATCCGGATCCATGCGGCTGACAAAGTCCTGAATGACCTCCGTCTTTATGTCAGAATCCCGACCCAGGAGCTTTTCGATTTGCGATAATCGATTCATTTGAATCTCAGTATACTGAATCAATCGAAGATTGTAAGGCCCGTACCCTCAACGTATAATCAGATGTACCATGACCCGTCGACCTTCAAAAGGGTTGTATCGTCCTATCTTACCAAAACGCTCCAAACGGGCTGATCCTGCTCCCCTTTTACTGGCGGCTCACTTACAGCCTGAAGAGGTATTTAAGATTTTGGAACCGTATGGGTTTCAAAACCCGTCCAAGGCTGATGCCAATTTGCAATCGATGGCAGGAGCTCCGCAAGAGCGACAAGGGCTTGCAACGATATTAAGGGATTTACTGGCCGCTGTGAGTCAATCAGCTGATCCGGACCAGGCCCTGAACGAATGGGAGCGGTATCTCCAATCCGGCATCAATCGTGCCCAGCTGTTTCAATTTTTGGCCCAGGGGCCCAGATTGTTACACCTATTATGTAACATTTTTGGGAATAGCCCTGCGATGGCTCAAACCCTCATTCGTGATCCTTTGCTCGTCTATTGGTTGGGAGAAGAATCAACCATTTCTCGTGCCCCAAGGGCCACTCATTTAGGTCATCTGTTGGACGATTCCCTGCATACCTTTACCACAACGGCATCGAAGCTTGATGCCCTCCGCCGGTTTATGCGGAGAGAAATGTTGCGGATTGGAATCCGTGATTTGCTTCGTCACGCGAACGTGGTCGAGACCGTCGTTTCTCTGTCTGAATTGGCGGGCGTGGTGATTCAATCTGCCTATCAAATAGTTGAATCTGATCTTCGAAGAAAACATGGTCCACCATTCCATCGAAATCAACGAGGGTATGAATATGAGACGGGGTTTGTCGTATTGGGAATGGGGAAACTGGGGGGAGGGGAACTCAATTACAGTTCAGATGTTGACTTGGTTTACCTGTATGAGTCCAGTGAAGGAGAAACCCGCGCTAAGCCGGGCCAGCGAAGCGTATCAAATGAGACATATTTTGAAACCCTCTCCCGGGAACTTACAGGAGCCTTGGCGGATATCACGCAGGAAGGAACGGTCTTTCGGGTAGATTTGCGGCTACGTCCTGAGGGCTCGTTAGGACCCTTGGCTCGTTCGTTGGATGAAGCTATTCGCTATTATGAATCTCGTGGCCGTAATTGGGAGCGATTGGCTTTTATCAAAGCCCGGCCCATTGCCGGGCAAAAGCATGTTGGGCAAAAATTTCTGCGACGGCTCAAAACGTTTGTCCAGGGGGACAAAGCCGATCCTCCCCAGCGAGTACTTGAAACCATTCGATCGCTCAAAGGGCAAATTCAGGATAAAATGATTCGCCGTGGAGAAAATGATCGTCATGTGAAATTGGGCACAGGCGGAATTCGGGAGATCGAATTTATTGTCCAAGCCCTTCAGCTTCTCCATGTTCGGCAATTCCCCGGGGTGATGAAACGGAACACGCTGGAGGCTCTTTCATATTTAAATCAGGTCAGGGTCCTATCCAAAAAGACGGCTGACCAATTGGCGCAATCCTATATCTTTCTGCGCGATGTCGAGCATAAGCTTCAAATGGAAAATGAGCTCCAAACCCACCTCATTCCTCAGGATACGACCGAAGTGGCCAAATGTGCCATTCGATTAGGGTATCCCAGAAAATCTACAACTCAAGAGACGGCCACCCACTTTCTTGAGGATTATCGGCATCATGCCTCCAAGGTTCACCGTTTTTACAATCAGATCATTGGATGAGATTCTGTATCAATGGTAGTTCTTGTCCTGAATAAGACCCTTTTGGTTTTAGGGATGGTTCTATTTCTTTGAAAAAATATATCCAATATCGAACAAGGAATGTCGAACCACGAAGTGTTCCGGAGAAGGAATTGACTGGGGGGCAGAGTTTCAAACCCAGAAAAACTTTCTGGGTGGCTATGCACTCACTGTGTTGGTCCACGACTTAATCTATCCATTCGCTGTTCAGTACTCGACGTTCAATATTGGATATTCTCATGGATACGTGGTCTTCCAATCTCTGGGGAAGGGTTGAAATTCCTTTGAATATGATTATCTACATAAGGAATCTCAATAAGGGGTATCTCAAATAACGGGTGTGGGGAGGAAGATTGATATGGACATGAACCGAATGACAATTAAACTTCAAGAAGCGCTCCAAGCCGCTTCGGGAGTAGCCATGCGTCGAAGCCATCAAGGCATCGATGTTGAACACTTGTTGGTGGCCTTATTGGAGCAAACTGACGGCCTCACCACTCCTATCCTTGAACAAGCCGGGGTTTCCCCCGCGGCCATCCAAAAAGCTGCAGAGAAGGTGTTACAAAAACTCCCGCAAGTTCAAATCACGGGAGGGGGACCCGGTCAGATTCATTTAACTCCACGTTTGGCGACGGTGCTGACCGGTGCCGAAGGGGAAATGAAGGGATTGCATGATGAATTCCTGAGTGTGGAACATGTTCTTCTGGCTATGGCTGAGGAGGGAGGTGTCTTCCGGTCATTGGGGTTAAAGCGGGACAAGCTGCTGGCTGGCTTACAACAGGTTCGGGGCAATCAACGTGTCACGAGTCAGGACCCCGAAGGTACCTATCAGGCTTTAGAGAAGTACGGTCGGGATCTGACGCGGTTGGCTGGACAAGGAAAACTTGATCCGGTCGTTGGGCGGGACGAAGAAATTCGGCGCGTTATTCAAATTTTATCACGACGAACCAAGAATAACCCGGTCCTAATAGGGGAGCCGGGTGTTGGAAAAACAGCCATCGTTGAGGGGCTGGCTCAGAGAATTATTAAAGGAGATGTTCCTGAAGGCTTAAAGAAAAAACGGGTGGTGGTGTTGGATATGGGAGCCTTGGTAGCCGGGGCCAAGTTTCGTGGAGAATTCGAAGAGCGCCTGAAAGCCGTTCTGAAAGAAATTCAGGCTTCCCAAGGGCAGGTCCTGTTATTCATCGATGAGCTTCATACTGTGGTCGGAGCCGGAGCCGCTGAGGGGGCCATGGATGCGGCGAATCTCCTCAAGCCAATGTTGGCTAGGGGTGAGCTCCACCTCATTGGCGCGACGACCCTCGATGAATATCGAAAACATGTGGAAAAAGACGCCGCCTTGGAGAGACGGTTCCAGCCGGTTTTTGTTGATCAGCCTTCTGTTGAGGATACCATCTCTATTCTGCGGGGATTAAAGGAGCGCTATGAAGTGCATCATGGGATTCGCATCAAAGATGCCGCTTTGGTAGCCGCTGCCAGATTATCGCACCGATATATAGGTGATCGATTTCTTCCCGATAAGGCGATTGACCTGATTGACGAAGCCGCCGCGGGTTTACGCACCGAAATTGACAGCATGCCTGCTGAAATGGATGAGGTTTCTCGCAAGGTGCTGCAATTGGAAATTGAACGTGAGGCTTTGAAAAAAGAAACGGACCCGGGCAGTCGATCCCGCCTGGAAACACTAGAGCAGGAGTTAACTGAGAAGCAACAACGGCTTCAAGATCTCAAGGTCCAATGGGATTCTGAAAAGGCTTCGGTCGGCCGGTTGGGAGATCTCCGTCAACAAATCGAGGAAATCAAGCGCCAGATCGAACAGGCTGAGCGTGAATATGATCTCAATCGTGTTGCGGAACTTCGCTACGGGACGCTACCCCGGTTGGAAGGGGAGATAAAGGCGGAAGAACAACATTGGGCCGATAAGCAGGGAGAGGACCGGCTCTTGAAAGAAGAGGTGGATGAAGAAGATATTGCGGCAGTGGTCAGTCGATGGACTGGTATTCCGGTCAGTCGGCTTATTCAAGGAGAAATTGAAAAGTTACTTCAACTTGGGGATTTGATTCATCAGCGAGTAATTGGACAGGAGGAAGGGGTTCAAGCGGTGGCCGAAGCTGTCCTTCGCGCGCGGTCGGGAATAAAAGATCCCAATCGGCCTATTGGTTCGTTCCTCTTTCTTGGACCAACAGGTGTGGGGAAAACGGAATTGGCACGAGCCTTAGCCAGTACCTTGTTTGATGATGAGGCCAACATGGTTCGTATCGATATGTCAGAATACATGGAAAAGCATACGGTGGCGCGCCTTATTGGGGCTCCTCCAGGATATATCGGATATGAAGAAGGGGGCCAACTTACCGAGGCGGTCAGGAGACGGCCCTTCTCGGTGATTCTGTTTGATGAAGTCGAAAAAGCGCATAATGACGTATTTAATGTTTTACTTCAAGTTTTAGATGATGGCCGGTTGACCGATTCTCAGGGCCGTACGGTCGACTTCAAAAACACCGTCCTCATTATGACGTCCAATTTGGGCAGCCAGAACATTCTCGATGCTCAAGAACGTGGGTTAACCTACGAGGAGATTCAATCGTTGGTGATGAACGAGGTGCGACATCATTTTCGTCCGGAATTTTTAAATCGGGTTGATGAAATTGTTGTTTTTCATCCCTTAACTGAAAAAGAATTAGGGAAAATTGTGGGCCTTCAGTTAGCCCGGGTTCAGGATAGACTTTCTGATCGTCGTATTACCTTGGACGTGACCCCCGCAGCCGTTGGAAATCTCGCTTCGAGAGGGTATGACCCTGTTTTTGGTGCCCGTCCGTTAAAGCGTCTTATTCAACATGATATTGAAAACCCTCTCTCCCGTTTGTTGGTCAAGGGCGAGGCGAAGGATGGCGATACGGTTTCGGTAGATTTACAAGGCGGACAGGTGGTTGTGGTCCCAAAAGGATAAGAGAGCCCTGTTGCAACATTTACAAAGACAACCAGTATGGCAGGGGCCTTCCCAGGTTAAATGGATTCTCTCTGACCATTGCGGTCCTAAGTTCATCATTCGGTTCAAAAGCATAGACTTGATCCAGTCTTCAACGCCCTGATTGTCAATCTGGAGCATTCGAAACCGGCCCCCAAAGATACTCTATTACCGGCAAATAAGGGGGTCGTTTCTTGACTTAATTCATCAGGCGTCGATTGCATCGAAAGAGTACTGCGAGGGTACTATACTAAAGTGGGGTCCCCTGGCTCCCCATCTTTGATGTAAAAGGTTCCGGCACTTCTTGCAAGTCACCCCTCTGGGATTTTCGGTGGCGAGGACCTCTACTTCGGCGGGGTGTACCGCCTCGCGGTCACGTGGGTTGCGCGCGACCCTACCGTCTTCTGTTAAGTAATGCAGATCGCGACGATCGTGTTCTCGTCTAGCTCGTTGTTTCAAGGTTTGTTCCTTCCCACTGGTCCTGGTTCATGCTTGGGCCGATTGCACCCTCCAATCGGCATTCAGGGTGAGTATTGTACTGTATGGATGCTCATGAGAAAGCAAGGAGGAATCGTCGAACACAGCGAAAAAGGTTTGCCCTCTGTATCCAACCTGTTTGCGTGACCCCTGACTGCTGGCCTTGATGTATTCCGCTTTTCAGAAGATTGAGAAGGGTCAAGTTTGTTTTATGAAAGAGTGACCGTTCCTCATCGATATGGTCCACCTCTTAAACTAGTTTCCGAGCCAGTGATAGGGAAATTAAGGTGTGGTCCCCGGCGAAGACTGGTGGTGGGGTTTCCTAATTTATGGCTTGAAGTTTAATGGTGAGAGAGTGAGTGCGTTTGTTTCGCCGGATTTCAATCGGTACCGTGTCTCCCACCTGATGCCGATCAAGGATTCTGGCAAGATCATCAAAGGACCGAACCGGTTCGCCATCAACGGTTTGGATAATGTCCCCCAGGAGAATTCGCCCCCGGGAGGTTTTCCTGGCGGGTTTCAGTCCAGCGTGGTGGGCAGAGCTTCCTTTTTTTATTTTGGCGATCGCCAGGCCCTTTATGCCCCACCGTGCTGAGATTCGCTCCGGGATGAGACTGATTCCGAACCCCGGCCGAATCACTTTTCCGTTTTTGACAATTTGAGGGACGATTCGATTCACCATTTGGACCGGAACGGCGAATCCGATTCCCGCGAAGGCTCCGCTAGGACTGATGATTTGCGTATTGACTCCAATGAGTCGACCCGCACTATCGAGCAAAGGCCCTCCGGAGTTCCCTGGATTGATGGCGGCATCGGTTTGAATGACCCCCTCGATGGTCCGATTCGTCACCGATTTGATGGATCGCCCCAGGGCACTGACGACACCGGTGGTGAGGGTGTGATCCAAGCCAAAGGGATTGCCAATAGCTAATACCTGCTGCCCAACCTGTAAATGCTGAGAGTTTCCTAACGCTAGGGGTACCAACTTGTGTTTTGGTGCATTAATTTTTAGCACCGCGAGGTCATGGTCGGGATCAACCCCCACGATTTTTGCGTCATATGACGTTTGATCATCTAGAACAATTTGAATGGCATCAGCACCGTAAACGACATGGAAGTTGGTGACGATATGCCCCTGCGTATCCCAAATGAAACCTGATCCTGAACCCTGAGGGACCTCAAATGTGTTGAGTGACCATAAATCTTGACGAATCGCGTTGTTGGTGATGTAAACAACCGAGCGGGTGGCCTTTTTAAAGACCGATATCGTGGCCTGTTCACCCGGTGTTAACCCTGTGGTATTACCTATGAGATAAGACGGTTGACCCTCGGCATGGACAGGAATCAACGTCGAACAGGGAAAGCCAGGAAAGGACAGCAGTATGCAGCTGAAAACAAGGAAACGGGCCATCCCTTTTACTCTTGAAAATCCCACAGTAAATAAATGGTGCTTAACGGAAATTTCCGGTGATTATTCCCCAATTAATTGAAGCATGATCTCTCGTGTCCGGGCTCTGGTATCGAAGTCAATGAGGACGATTTGTTGCCACGTACCGAGGGTAAGGGCTCCGTTCACAAAAGGGACGGTGAGAGATGCCCCCTGCATCTGGCCGCGGAGATGACTATGTCCGTTGTCTTCGCCGGGGTTTTGCGTATTATGTTGCCAGGCGCTATCCGCGGGGACGAGTCGTGCCCAAATATGTTTGGTATCGGCACGGATGCCCGGCTCGTCTTCAATGATCATGACCGAGGCCGTGGTATGTTTGACGAAAATGGTAATAATTCCGGCTTGAAAGCCTGAACTGGATACCGCTTCTTGAACCGTACTGGTCATATTTTCAATTTCGGTGTCTCCCTTCATGGGCAGACTGATTTGGCGGCTGATGACCGACATGCCGGTTACTCCGTATACAGGGTTTGAAAATACCGACGCTCATGGTGGGTGAGGGGCTGGCCACGAGCTGCGCTCAAAATATGGTCGAAGGTTCCCTGAGCGGTTAGTCGTCGGATGGTCCGCCAGACCTCTTGACCGATCACTCCTTGTGAGTGTAACCCGGCCAGATACTGAAAGGCCTCAGAAAATTTTTCCCTCGAACGGGCGTAGTAGTCACGCCCCCGGCGATTGTTGCTATACGCTTCCAACTGCTCACACGCCACCAAAATTTCACCCAATTGTTTCACCCAGGAGGGTGCCTTCACGAGCTTTTCCGGATAGTAATAATAGAGCATGACCAGTTCCATCCAGGACGCCCACCGAATCCCCAGCCTTTGTAATTGTGGTTTCACTCTTTGCAATTGTCTACGGAGACGTCTGGCAAAACCGAGTCGCATTTCAATTTGCTCTCGCGTCCAATGATCAATAGGGATCCCCTGGCGAAGCAGGTCTTTCTTGTAGAGCCGAAGAAAGGCTGCCGTTTCACGTCCATAGGGTGTTTGAGGGTGAAGGGCCCGCCATTCACGTGGACGTGTGGGAATGTGTTGCTGTTTTGCCCAAGACCAGATTTTCCCAAACAGCCTCTGGTCGAGTCCGGCTCGGCCGAGATCATGGAGGAGACAGGCAATTTGATATTGTCGGATTCGTGATTGCGGATGCCCGAGTTGAGCAGCCACGAAGGCACACATTTGGGCTGTCCGGAAAGCATGGGGTCTATCGTAACCCTTAATGATTAAGCCGGGTTTGAGGGGGTGAGGGTAGTCATACAATTGAAGGAGTGATCGGGCTAGGGATCGTGTGATACAAAGAGAGGAGGAGGTTCTGGGGTGGCGGGATGATCGGCGTACGGCTCTTGTTTCCAATAGCGATCGCTTGGGAATGTGGTGGACCTTATGAAGAACAGTTTCAGATTTGAGAATATCGGCGCTATTCCTGGGGTGTCAAGTCAACCAATACTCTAAAGGAAGGGTTGTAAGGGGGCGCCAATGGATTTCTGTTCCTCGTTATTTCTCAAGAATTCTGGGGCTGGTGTATGATACCCTATTCTAAGAGTTTTTGGAGTGGTACCATGAATAAGACCCCTGCGGCATTAAGATGCTGATTTTAAAGGCTTTGTATGGTGTAAAATTTGTTACATGGATCTTTCCAAGGTATTGTGTTCCGGGTCTCCACTTTACAGAAGGAAGATATCGGAGGGAAAATTGCTTGCCTGAAGTGCCACTCCCAGAAATTTTTCAGCCTCTGAGGAGAGAATGTTTGAACCTGCCGGGCTCCTAGTGGCAAGATTAGATGTTCCCAAGCAAAAAAGTTTTTTTTAAATATTGAGTATTCAACAGCCTCCTAGTCCTCCCCCTTACAAAAGAGGGGACATTCCTATATCCATCCAAACTTGTTTATCCATGCCCGATTTGGAAAGAACCAATGGGGTTCAGGTTTCATTCCAACGGAAGAGGGGGCAAGGACTCATCAGCATGACACCTGAATGGTGACGTTTTTTTAGGAAAATTCCAGTCAATTACGTATTGAGCATCAAATGAAAGGCTTACAAAAAAAGCTGATCTGGGGTCTGTTTTTTGCCTTATTGGTGATCAGTATCACGCTCATTCTTATTCCGTTTCTTATTAAGCCCGACTATTTGAAACAGTTGGCCCTCGATCAGATTCAACAGACGTTCGGTCCTCATATTAGTATTGGACGGACAAGCCTTGCGTTGTTTCCCCATCCACGTATCGAAGTCACCGAATTGGTCGTGAAGGAACGACCGGATGCCCATGCGTTTTTCCGAACGAAGTTTGTCAAACTCGTACTTAAGATCGGACCTCTGCTCAGACAAGAATTGGTGGTGAAAGAGTTACGGGTCGATCAACCGGAAATTGAAGTCAAACGGGATCGGACAGGGCAGTGGCACTTATTTAATACCCCTTGGGCGCAGTCGGATACGGAATTGTTCGGCAGCCTTTTAATGATAGAAAAAGTTTCGATTACAAACGGAAAAATCACCATTATTGACGAGTCGCCGACCGAGGGAGTTCGTGGTCTCATGTTGGACAGCGTCTTCTTCACTGTCTTATCGCAACAAGGGGCGGATCCCTTTGCTGACCTTCAAATTTCAGGACGTATTCACCGTCCTGAAAAAGGTTCGACTTTTAATATTGGAGGCCGATTAGAACCAAAGTCCCTAGAAGTGGGATCCCCGTCGCTTGCCTCCCAACCACGAACTCCGCGATGGCACTTTGCCGGCAACATCGATGTTTCGAAATTAGATATGGGGGAAATCGCGAATTTATTCCACTTAGACTTCAAGCCTTCTCGATTATTGGCAACGACGAGCCTTCGAAGCAATCTGAGAATTATTGCCGGCCCGACCGGATATGATCTCATTTTGTCAGATTTTTCAGCACAAAATTCCCTGGCTTTATTTGTGGGGAATGCCAATATTGCCGGATTGACTGCGCAGGATCCAACCATTTCTGTCACATTTAGTGCGTCTCCGGTTTCGCTTGAAACGGTGTATAGGACCATTCCCCGCCAGTGGCTCCCTCCGGAATTCTCCCGGGTTTTGGATGAGTCAAGATTTGGGGGAATGGTTGAGGTGGTTCAAGCTACGGTGACGGGGTCCAGTCGGTTGGATGTGGGACTGTCAGTTGTTGGCACCTTTCGATTAGAAAATGGATTTCTGAAAAGGAAACAGACATGGCCTGATATTGCGAACATCAGGGGGACGATTGTTGTACAGCCGGATCGGATTAAGTTTTCTGATTTTACCGGTGTGTATGATTCTCTTCCGGTACGGGCCGCTAAAGGTCGTCTCTTATTTAAGGAAACGGGTCCTTGGATGGAAGTTGAGGTACAGGGCATGGTCCCTGGCCAGCGAGTCCTACAAGTCCTTCACGAAATTTCGTCGGTGGATCAAACGTTTCGTCGCCTGTCGACGTGGAAGGTTGAGGGTGGAACAGGTCTGTTGACTTTGCGCTTTGCAGGATTAATTCAGGATGAGCGCGGGCTTTCCTTCGAACAGGGTGAGTATGTGGCCAAAGATCTTCAGATTGCAATTCCGGAATTTGAGAATCCTGTTTCCAAAGGACGCGGTCGGTTTAAGTTTTCCCCTACCGAAATCGCTTTGGAAAATGTTCAGGGATGGATTGGCGATTACCCCTTTACCATGAACGGAAATGTACACACTCACAAAAAGGTCAGATTTGAGCGGTTTACTCTCCAAGTGACGATGGAGGGAAGGCGCTTTCTTGACTCATGGTTGTCCGACTCACAAACCCGGGGATTGATCATGGAGGGGTTATTACCCTTGAATGTGGTGCTTTCCGGGCCCGTAGAAACCCCTCACGTCAAAGGAACGATTAATATGGTGGATTCGCGTTTGCAAATTCCTTATGTCGTGAAGAAAGCTGATGGTATCCCCGGTTCCCTGGAATTTGAGGGGACCGTCCGATCCAACAGGGAACTAGAATTTGATCGAATAGAATTTCAGGTGGAGAATTTCCGGTTAGCCGGTAAAGGGACCATAGGGCTGAAGCCGGTTCTGACGATTCAGGGCAAGTTTAATACGGATCCGGTATACCTTGGCCTGCTGCCGGAGGGAGTGACGGTAGGAAATGGAGTCTTGCGTTCCGGAATTTTGGAAATCGCGTTCGATGTCCAGGGAAAGGATACCGATTGGCAGCGATGGCGTACCAATGGATGGGTGGCCCTGACTGAGGGTGTCATGGAGGTCAAAGGGCTGGAAACGCCTATGACCAATATTTTTCTTCGACTCAAATTTGATTCAAATGAAGCAGCCCTTCAACGAGTGGAATTCCGCATGTTGGATAGTGATGCTCGATTACGCGGATCCGTCACGAACTGGAAGACCAAACCGGACATCAATGTCATCCTCGAGTCCACAAAATTTGACATTGATTTAGTGATTCCAAAGGAGGGCCGAACCCCGCTGAGAGATTTTCTCGAATATGTAGCAGCCCAAGGAACATTGGAAGGGACTGTGACTATTGATGGGCCCAGATACAAGGATGTCCCGCTTAAAAACCTGACAGCCCTGTTGCGCATTCATGATAATTTGGTGATTCTGGATAGAATTCGAGCAGAGTCGGATGGCGGCCCCGTTGCGGGTCGGGTTCTTGTTCATCTTCCACCTGCTAAACCGGCGGCGGTACGGGGTTCTTTTCATATCAAAAGACTCCCTTTTGAACAGATTCATCAATCAGTCGGGAGTGAAGAACGGTTGGTGACGGGAAATTTGTCCTTGCGTGGAAAGATTCAGGGGCATGGTCGGAATGTGCAAGGCGTTTTGCCTACCTTAAATGGGGAACTCGAAGTCTTGATCGAAAATGGACGTGTGCGGCGTGGCACTATTCTTCCAAAGATTTTAAAAATTCTTAATCTTCCTGCTTTGTTGCAAGACCAGGTTGATTTTGACCGGGATGGTTTTCCCTTTGACAAAGTCACGAGTACCCTGATCATCAAAGACGGCATAGCGAACTCTGAGGATGTGGTTGTGGATAGCCCAATCATGAAATTAACGGCCGCGGGTACATACAATATCAAACGTGATCATTTGGATACGGTGACGGCGGTGAGTCCATTCGGCCGTTATTCAGACGCGATGAAACAAATTCCTCTGTTTGGAAAAATTATTGCGGGAGACCGGAAAGGACTGGCGACAGCACTATTCAGTGTCACCGGATCCATCCAAGGACCTCATGTATTGTATATGCCGGTGTCGTCGCTGACCACGGGGTTAGGCGGGTTCGCCCAACTAGCTCTTGATATTCTAAAAAATACATTCGCCTTGCCGGTGGAGCTCCTAGGTGGTGACACTGGACCCTCCTCTTCCCCCAACGGATCCGGAGAAGCCCCTGGAAGCATTTCTGTGGAATCCGAACAAGTGATTACCCCGTGAAAGGGTTTCGAGTATCGAGGTTCTTGGGTAAGGAAAATTTTCAGGGTTATACCTCTTCTACCTCTCGTAGTTTTTTTATAGTGAGGAAAGCTTCTTGTCCAAGGGATTCCGTTTTTTAGAAGATATCGTTCTGGCTGATGCGGCGTTTGAAGCCTCTGGCGATACACTGGAGGAGGCCTTTGAGGCCGCGACCGAAGCGGTCATTGAAACGATGGCGGATCCCGAAACCGTATTCTCAGATTGGACTCATGAAGTCGAAATCTACGAAGAGGATGTCTCATCATTATTATTCGAGTGGTTATCCCATTTGGTGTTTTTAAAAGATGCCCATGGGGTAGTGTTCCAGAAGGCTCCCCAGGAGGTATGGTATGACCAGGAGAAAAAACGATGGATGGTTCATGGGACGATCGTCGGGGAACGTATTAAACCATCCAGCCAGGCCTTGCGTTCTGATATTAAAGCAGTTACCAAGCATCAATATGCCTTCACAGAAAACGAAGGAACATGGGTAGCACGGGTCGTCCTTGATCTTTGAAACAAAGGGGAAAATAATTTATGCAGCTGTCGACCCATATGAAAGTGAACCGAGTCTCTGGAGTCATTTGGGAAATACCTCCTAGTCAAAAAGCTGGAATGTTGGTTCCTGCGCGGATTTATGCCACAAAGCCCATTTTGCAAAGTATGGATGAAGGAGTATTTGAACAAGTGACCAATGTGGCGTGTCTGCCTGGAATTCGGCGGTATGCCTTATGTATGCCAGACGGACATTGGGGATATGGTTTTCCGATTGGTGGAGTGGCAGCGTTTAATACTCATGAGGGCATTATTTCCCCCGGAGGGGTCGGATACGATATTAACTGCGGCATGCGGCTCATCCGGACAAATTTGACATTACAAGACGTTCGTCCTCGTCTGGAAGAACTCATGACTGAGCTGTTTCGCGGCATTCCGGCCGGAGTGGGCTCGAAGGGTATGGTACGTCTGAAACGGCCGGATTTTGAATCAATTTTGAAAAATGGTGCACGGTGGTGTATCGAAAATGGTTACGGATGGGGAGAGGATTTGACCCGCATGGAGGAGCATGGATGTCTGGGGGGCGCAAATCCAGAAACGGTCAGTGAGAAAGCCATTGAGCGTGGGATCCACCAGTTGGGGACGTTGGGGTCGGGTAATCATTATCTTGAAGTTCAAGTTGTGGCCCCAGAGGGCGTGTTTGATCCAGAAGCGGCAGAAGCATTTGGGATTACCGGGCAAGATCAGATTGTTGTGATGGTTCACTGTGGATCTCGAGGCTTTGGGCACCAGGTAGGGACCGACTACCTAAAGGTATTTGAAAAAGCGATGAAAAAGTATGGAATTGTGGTGAAGGATCCGCAACTGGCTTGTGCGCCGTTTCACTCCACAGAAGGTCAGGATTATTTTGGTGCCATGAATTGTGCAGCGAATACGGCATTTGCCAACAGACAAGTTATCACCCATGCCATTCGCCAAGCATTTACACAGGTGTTTGGCCAATCTGCCGAAACGCTGGGCATGCAAGTTGTGTATGATGTGACGCATAACATCGCCAAAGTTGAACGGTACCCTGAGGGGGAACTTCTTGTTCATCGAAAGGGCGCGACACGAGCCTTTGGTCCAGGCTCCCCAGAGCTGGCTGAACCCTATCGGGCGGTCGGCCAACCTGTGATTTGTGGTGGGTCCATGGAAACCGGTTCCTATCTCCTGGTCGGCACGCAACGTGCCAATGACGAGACCTTTGGATCGACGATGCACGGGTCAGGTCGAACGATGTCGAGAGTCAAAGCCAAACGTCAGGTCCGGGGGGACAAACTCCAACGAGAAATGGCCCAACGAGGAATAATTGTCAAAGCTGTCTCCATGTCCGGTCTTGCTGAAGAAGCCGGGTTTGCCTATAAGAATATTTCTCAGGTGGTGGAAACGGTGCATGAAGCTGGCCTGACGACTCGGGTCGCAGCGTTGAAACCTATTGGGAATATCAAGGGATAGAGCATAAGAATGTGTTTCAGGTTTGGGGTTTCAGGTTTCAGGTTTAACAAAAAAAGGAACTAAAGGGTCGAAGTGTCGAAAAGTCGAAAGGGTGGGGAGGGCTATGATTCCAACGGTTGAATGGAAAAATGGAGTGGTAAGATTACTTGACCAAAGTGTTTTGCCCGGAAAAGTTGAAATTTTGGAATGTCGGGATTACCAAACCGTCGCCCAGGCTATTCGGGATCTTCGCGTTCGTGGTGCACCGGCGATTGGTGTCACAGCAGCCCTAGGTATTGCCTTGGGAGCGAAATCCATTTCAGAACAGCCTTTTGAGGAATTTCAGCGACAATTTTTTTCCGTTTGTGAGCACATGGCGGCGACCAGGCCGACGGCTGTCAATTTGTTTTGGGCGATTAGGCGCATGAAACGGGTTGTCCAGCAGGGAGAAAGCCAACCAATTGAAGATCTGAAACAACAGTTAATCAAAGAAGCGCAGGCCATGGTAGAAGAAGATATTTCAATAAACCAGGCCCTCGGGGATTACGGTGCCGCCCTGATTCAATCTGGGCAGTGCATTCTCACTCATTGTAACGCTGGTGCATTAGCCACAGCAGGATATGGAACGGCGCTTGGTGTCATTCGATCGGCATGGAAACAGGGTAAAAATATTCGCGTCCTGGCTGATGAAACGCGTCCTGTGCTTCAAGGTGCACGTTTAACCGCTTGGGAACTTCAACAGGATGGGATTCCGGTCACCCTGATTACTGACAATGCTGCCGGAGCTTTCATGCGTCAGGGCCTTATTGATCTCTGTACGGTCGGGGCGGATCGGATTGCGGCCAACGGTGATGTGGCTAATAAAATTGGGACGTATACAGTGGCTGTATTAGCGAAGGTTCATGGGATCCCGTTTTACGTGGCGGCACCTTCTTCGACGATTGATCTCCACACCCCGACGGGGCAAGAGATTCAGATTGAGCAACGTTCGACTCAGGAAGTTACGTCTCTTTATGGGGGTCCCTCCATCGCACCTGACGGCATTGAAATCCTCAACCCAGCCTTTGATGTTACCCCAGCAGACTACGTAACTGGGATTATTACCGAACGGGGTGTCTTTCGACCCGAGGAGCTGGCAGATCACTTTCGGTCAGATGGGGACTGTTGACATTGTAGCCCTTACCCCAACTGACCACTGATGATACAAAGTATCAGGCAAGTATGAACACCCTCAAGAATCTCACTTGCAACCTGAAGGCTGAATCATTCCTGGCAAAAACGAGACCTTTTACGAGCCTAAACGAAACACCCCATTCTTGACGTTTAGGTCTCGAAACAACTGTTCAAACAATTGCTTCGCGACTTGATTGGTGAGTGTACGCACGTCCTCGGAATTGAAAAACACGACGGTGTCGGATCCATTGGAGCCGAGTACCATTCGAACAGTGCTCCCATCCTTTTCGTTCGTGACTTCAAAAAGAACTTTCATGGTAACATCGATCTCCGTGAATCCAAACCCACTCTTCGCCCGACTGTCCCAGGTTAAAACTTTGCCGGAAAGTGTGGCGTCTGGTGAACCACTCCCGGAGGAGCCGCCGAGTCGAGAGGCATTCCAATTGTGTTGTTTGAGGTAGGCAACCGACAGGTTGGCCATGCCGTCGCCAATCTCACCGTTCCAGGCGTTGAAATTGGTGATTCCACCCCAAAAATGCGTTCGAACCCCAATTCGCTTGGTGTCCGGTCGCCCATCCTTGAAGGTGTCAACGGCAATCACGAGAGACTCATTCATAGGGTCGGTGTGTTCAACAGGCGGGGTGCGAAGTGGTTTAACTTCAAAATTAATGACTTCTCCGGTCCCCATGCAACCTGGCAGGAGTAAACCAACAATCAAAACGTAAGCGAATAACAGTCGAAGTGACACGGGACATTCCTCCCTTACAGAATGGAAAAGATGTGAATTTGGATAAATGAAAAACCTATTGGTGGCGGTCAAAAACACTCGGTATGGCCCTGCAGGGTAAAGCTGACGTTTACGTTTCAAAGGATTCAAGATTCCAATAATTCGACTTTCTTCTTTCCAAGGGAATGTTCAATATTCAAAGTTTCAAATTATTGATTCTTCAAACTTCACTTTGAGCCATTTCCCCCAATGTTCTTTTTCGAACCTCTCCTCTAGGGTAAAGCATTTGGGGGCTTTTTGCTAGCCCTTCAACCAGGATATTGAAAAAGTATCCGTTCAAACCGTTTTAAGTTTCAGGTGGAAAGGCACTCAGTCCTGGTATTAGTGAGGGGCCTTATTTCAAATTATTCAAAATGTTTCAGGTGTCAAATTTTTCAACAACCGTCTTGGGAGATTATTCTTTTCAGCCGAACAATTGGGAGAATGATGCATTTTTTGATAAGAGTCACGGACAAAACTTCAAGGTATTGCCTAATTCAATGCCTTGACTTTTTCGTGAAACCCCTGACAGTATGATCTGGTTTTATTTTCTCCTTGATCTTACGAAAGTCATGTGGAAACGCAACTTTGTGTTCCGTGCTGATGGTCAAGAGCCGCTTGATCAAACGGAAAACGAACTGTTTCATGAGACCGACCCGGCCTTGGATAGTTCGGGTTTGAATATGGACAAATACCTCTCGGTATGGCTTCAAGGAGAAGGAGAGGATCAGGCTCCTTCTGTTTATACCAATGTCTACGTTCGAACAGCCACTTTGGACCCCGAAAAACGAGTTGGATTTCTTCAACCCCTTCAAGGACGCACTCACCAGATTAAGATGATGCTGACACCCGCCCAAAAAGCTTTTCTACGGGATTGGTTGGCCAAGACATTTCCGTCGGCTTGGGAAAATGCCGAAGATCATTTTCATGTTATTTTTGAAGACGACTAATTTCCCCTTCACCGTCACTCTCCCGAAATCTTGCCTATTGGTGTTGCCCTTCTTGTTGGAATAGAGAATTGGTCGTTCGCAATTTCAAGATTAAGATGTGTGTTGTTGCTATGTAATCAGGAAATGAAGCGTAGTGTTGGGTTGTGTTGGAGGAGAATATCGAATGCCGAGTTTCGATTGTCGAAAAAATCTGGGGACGCCATTCAGCCTCCCCTGCCTTGATGCGGGGACCTGATCGGTATGATAAATCTACTTGAATGAGCTTTGCACTGGTGAGTTCGGTCAATGGACATTAAAAAAGATGTGGTTGTCGTTGGCGCTGGGGGAGGGGGAGCGATACTGGGCCTTGCCTTGAATCGGAAGGGTATTGATACCCTGGTCATTGAGAAGGCCTCAGGTCCTCCGTCCGGGGTGCGGGGGGAAATTCTCCAACCCAACGGACAGCAAGTGCTTGATCGTTTAGGACTTTTGCAGCGACTTCCTCCGGCAGGAGTCCTTCCGGTTCGGTTTTTTCATTTTCGGTCGGTGGGTGGAAAACGGCTTTGTACCATTGATTACGATATGCTGCCACCACCCTATAATCGTGCCTTGGTCATGTGGCCGAATGTCGTGCACCAAACTATTCTTGAGGTGTTGCAGGCCGAAAATCCTCAAGGACTCTTCTATGGCACGACCTTCAAGTCTCTTATCAAAGACGGGTCTCAGGTAGAGGGAATTGAGGTAGAAAGTCAAGGAAAGATCTTTAAGATCCAAGCCAAACTCGTCGTCGGGGCAGACGGTCCATTCTCCAAGGTTCGGGAAGCTCTGGCCATTCCTGCCAAACTTCATCGATATAAAGAAAGCTATCTTATCGCGATGCTTGATAGTCCAGATAATATTACCGAGTCCCAATATTTTGTCGGTAAACGAACGATTTTAGGTGTGTTTCCGGCTGCGGGAAACAAGGCGTACGTTTTCTATATGGTGCCTTCCGATGGCCTGGCACAGATGAAATCAGAGGGGCTTCAAGCGCTTCGAGAAAAGTGGACAGCCATCTACCCGGTATTCCAATCCACATTTGATACCTTAAGAGATTGGAATCAAACCGCTTACATGGGGACAGGACGAGTCAAGGCCAAAGTATGGGGCACCGATGGAGCGGTGCTGATTGGCGATGCAGCCCATGGGATGAATCCGCATGCTTCACAAGGTCGAATGCAAGCCATGGTCGATGCGGTAACGCTGGCGGACATTATCGAAACATGCCGGATGGAAGAGGATTGGTCATTTACGGCATTACAGGCCTTTGAAGATTGTCGGCGGCCCCAGGTCACGATGCTTCAACGGTTGGCAGACGAGGAAGTGTTCTTTTGGAATACAGGTAATCCAGTATTGTCGGCCCTGCGCAATCGGGTATTTCAAACGATGGATCGAAATCGTCGTTTGCAGTACCAAGTCTTGACGGCCACGGCCGGGTTGCGAGAAAGCCCGCCTTTTGGATGGTTCGATCGGCTCCAAGCCGGAGGATTCTGGCCGGATCCGCGGGCTGATCAGATTCCTTCCAACCCTCAGCCCATCTGATAGTCATTTATGTATGATGATATGCCTAGTTTGACAGATTAAGAGGAGATACCTTTTGTAATGTCTGCATGGTCCAGCAATTGGCCGGATATGCCCGAAGAGGCTCGACACACTCTCCAACCCTATCTCGGGCAGCTGCGAAAACAAATCGGTGAACACCTAGAGGCCGTGATCATGTATGGCAGTTTGGTGCGCGGCGAGTATATTCAGGGTCGATCCAATATCAATCTTTTACTTATGATTCGACAATTCTCTCTCGACATTGGTCAACGGTGCGGAGGGCTTCATCGGAGATGGGGAAAAGAGGGTGTCATTGCCCCCCTCATGATGGTACAGGAGGAGCTTGTGACCGCTTCCCAGCTCTTCCCGTTAGAATTCCTTGAAATGAAAGACTCTCACATCCTCCTCGAAGGGCGGGATCCATTTTCCGAAATTCATCTGACCCATAACAATCTGATAATCCAATGTCAGCAGGAACTCATCGGGAACTTGTTTCGACTCCGGCAACGATTTGTCGAGGGAGAAGGAAAAGCTGAAGCGATTTTTGCTTTACTTCCGCTTTCGCTCACTTCGTTAATCCCCTGCCTTCGTGGCCTTTTTCGGTTATTGGATCAGTCGTCGAGTGGAAGCTCCGCGGCTATCCTGGAGCGTCTTCCCCTGACACTCCAAGTCGAGTCCGTAGTTTTTCAAGAGGTCTTAGCTTTGAAACGAGGGCTGAGCAGCCCAGGGAAGAAGGAATTCCCGCGGCTCTACGAACGCTATGTTCAGGGGCTGGAGGGTTTGATCAGGCGGGTCAACGAACTGAAAGCGGACGGTCGATTATGAAGTGGCTCGGTCTTGCTCTCTTGGTGGGCTTCATCACCCCGTCCTCGTTAATGGCGACGCCTACGGCGAAGGTGGTTTTGCCCACTCCGCTGGGGTATGTCAGTGATTATGCGAACATTCTGTCACCTCAGTGGAAAACCCAAATTCGTTCAGTGTGTAAAGATTTAGAAACCCGCACGGGTGTGGAAATGATTGTGGTGACGCTTCCCACTGTTGAACCCTTAACCGGTGCTCAAAACTATGCCTCGAAACTCTATGAAGGGTGGCGTATTGGGACGGCACAACAGGAACGTGGAATTCTCTTGCTCACGTCAATGAAAGAACGGCAGGCGGTCGTCGTATTGGGAAGAACGCTCTTGTCAGTTGTTTCGCGGCAAACGCTTGATCAAATTTCTGAACAGCATTTGGTGCCAATGTTTCGCACCGCAACCTATGGAGAAGATCTGTACCGGAGTGCAGTCATCTTGGCTACCGCAGCCGGGGAAACGCCCTTGTCTTCTGAAAAGAAGGGCACCCCTAGATCTGCCGGGTTCTGGATGAATCTCGGCGTGGTCATCCTGATGCTTTTCATTCTCTGGCGGTTTACTCGTCCTGAGCGGCGCCATCCCTTTCAACGTTGGCGACGGGGTGAATATTGGGGAACCGGTCAGGGGGGGTTTGGAGGTAACTTTGGAGGATTTGGTGGAGGTATGGGCGGGCAGGGGCTTGGGTAGGTCATCGGATAAAAAAGTTTCAGGTTTCAAGGTATAAGAGGCCAAGGCTCTACCCGGGGATTTAAAAACCCGAAGTGGGGTAAGAGTTGGTAGAGAAGTGGAGGGCAGGGGATGCGGGGTGGTGAAACCTATCATGATTCACCACCCCGTATTGTGAAGGGTCTTTATAGCATTTTATGGTTTTCGAACACGAGTGTCCGGGTGGAAACCGCCCCATTTTCATAGGATATGATTCGTCTGGTTGCCGGTAGGTCGGAAGAGGAAATGCGAGTATGGGTGTCGGTGAAACTATCGACATTCCGAAGGGTGCCATCTTTGGGAGAAAAATAATAGACCGTATACCGGGTCGTAAGGTACTTCTGATCTTGGGTGAGGGCACTTTCTTCCACATTAATGGTGAAAGCCATATGAGGCATTTTACGATTAATCTGGCAGATTCTGTTGTCTTTGACACGGTACCAAGATTCCATGCCATCTCCGTGTATGTTCACACGCTGCCCAAGGGGATGATTTTCATCTCCGCCTAAAGTCAGGGCATATTTGCCGTCAGAAGTCTCAAATGTTCTTGGGCCTCGATGAACGGCAATCATGCCGATTTGATCCTGAGCCCATTTTTGAAGTTCTTCATCCTGAATCTGTACGGAGACCTCTCGGGGCCCTTTGACCGTCACCGTCCCTTTGGTTTCGGTTCCGTTAACATTAATTCGCAATTCCGCTTGAAAGCCCTGGAAATCAGACTGCCACCGCGCTGTCTTCTCGAATGCCCCCCTTAGCAAATCCTGCGCTTTGGGGTCATTCTGCACATCTGATCCCGTTTCTTGACGGGTATACATTTCCATAAACAGATCTCCTTTCCATTCCTCCTTGGATAATCACTATACTGACTGCCATCGACCTGACAGTCAGTATAGTGAATTGGACGAAGGCTGCACAATCAGAAGAAATGAAAAGGCTCACCCTTCTTTTTCACCTTGAACCTGAAATTGATCATATCACGTATGACTCCACTCCTTTTTCAGCTCCTCTGCTATGGAAATGGCTTTTTTGACACCTAACGGTGTCAATCGATACCTCCCTCCTTTTCCCCGCCCAATCTTAGTAACAAAACGGTCCCTGATGTAATTGTGTAATACTCGATCAAGTCGTAACACCGGATGTATCGATTGTTTGATGGCCTGTTTGAGGGCCAAAACGGAAACTTCTGTGACACCCCGTATTTCAAGGTACCCAAGAAGCAATAAAAGAACTAATTTGGCCTCGGACTCTTTTCCGGGAAGTGGGATCCGGCAGAGGAGAATGGAGGAATGCGGGTCCGTTTCTAATATTCCATCCAAAGAGGGGAGGGGCACGGTGTGCTTTGGGGTTGATTGAAGGACCTGACTTGTTTGGGGGTGTTCCTGGAATCTTTCCTTTCCCGGAAAGGCTTTGAACCATTCATTGGCAAGGTCCTGAAATTTCTCGAATTGCTGAATGACCGTTTTTACCTCTCCTTCGGCCTCAAATTCCCATTCCCCAGCCTTTACGCGGATCTTTATTACATTAATTTTGGATGAGATTGGATTGAGATTTTCCATGGGTGCCATTATCATGCCCTAAATTGACTATAATGTCATATTTGTGGCAAAAACACAAAAAACCAGTCAGCCTCATGCGCCCGGGGTATGGGCGCACAGGACGGGAGAAGCGGGAAAATGGGCAACCTTGACTTGAACTCGGTTCCTGATTGGCTGGCACTCATGAAATAAATGAGTCAGAGTTCCAGCCTAAGAAGCCAGTCCATGCCCGAGTTGGTGGTAAATAATACTGTGAAAGCGGGCGGCTCACAGGAATTAAGGAGATGCAGGTTTGCGATTATGTTGAGTGAGAGAACATAAGAAATGGCCCTATCTTGACAAAAAAACGACATTTGGTGGGTATTGATGAGGTAACGGGAAAAGGAAAAACTTTTGCTTGCCTCCTTAATTTGAGATGTGAGAACATAGCCGGTCTATTTGAGTGGGAGCCAACGTGGGATTCGGGATTGAGAGGGCTGACTAGTCGGTTTATAGCAAAATTTCCATGAGGGAAAACATTCGATGTCAGTGGCTAATGATGTAATGAAATCCTTTGTGTTCCTTGCATTGCTTTTGGGGGTGCTGACGGTTTTGTGGGAACTTCCAAAATGGGAGCAAAAGGCCGTTGCACGTCAAGTCATTCCCAAGCCAGTGACCGTTGATCTGCCAACCTTTGACACTCAAATATTCCTTCGTCATGTGAAAACCCGGTTCCCTCGCTATAAGGAGGAATTTAAACGCGCGGCAGAAACTCAAGGAATTCCATGGACTCTTCTGGCCGCCCAGGCGTATCAGGAATCTCGGTGGAATCGGAATGCCATGAGTCCGACAGGCGTTCGTGGGCTTATGATGCTGACCCGGGCCACCGCTGCAGATCTTGGGGTAAAAAATCGCCTTGATCCAAAGAAAAGTATAGCGGGTGGTGCACAATATTTTGCTTGGTTATATAGTCGTATTCCCCTGCAGGTTGCTGAACCTGACCGTACCTTTCTCGCATTGGCCGCTTACAATGTGGGGTTTGGGCATGTGAAAGATGCTCGTACTTTGGCTAGGCGACTAAAAAAAGACCCCAATAAATGGAATGATCTCAAAACTGTTTTGCCCCTCCTCTCTAAAAAGAAGTATTACCGAACACTCCCTCACCGATATGCCCGTGGGTGGGAACCCGTTCACTATGTGAAACGTATACGAGCGTATCGAATCCTCTTGGAGCACCATCTTCAACAAAAATCCACAAAAAACTCCCCCAAAAACTCAGAACTTTAAGTATTAGTTTAGATTTAAATTCCTGCAGTTCTTAAAACATCTTATTGACCCTTTGCTAGGATACTTCAACGGTTTGGTTTGCAGGGTCAGGGTTCACGGCCTGCAAAAACTTGTGTAGCTAGCTTTCAACCTTGGACGTTGAATATGGAATTTTCCAGTCTGTTATGCCACTGCTGAAGTGATACGGAAGTTTTACTTTTGTAGATTCCCCTAAAAGAAATTGAACACAGACAAGACAGGTGATGCCGAAGGGCAGATAACCAAAATATCCCAGGAATGGCATTTCAAAAATGTGAAACCCTTGGACAAAGGGGATAACATATTTCCAGTGCGCCAGGCTCTGGTAATTCCACATTTCCCAGAAAAAACCGCAGATGATCCCCGCCAATCCGGGAATGACCGCCCGGCTCCAGTCTCCCTCCCTCATATCGTCTAGTAAACTTCTCTCGTCAAAAATTCGCTGGAGTCCGACCAAAATGCATAATGGCGATATCCATAAAAAGGGATATAATAAATTCGGCCATAACCCGATTCCCATTAATCCGATACAGGCCACAAGAAGAATTGCCACTCCAACCCCCCTTCCTTCAGGAATCGGAAACTTCCACCAATTGTCATATGCCCCGCGCAACCGAGGAAAGGACCTGAGGTATTCGCTTGTCCCTATCACAGCGGGCAGGACCGTCGAAAAAGGAATTGTTGCAGAAAAAAAGTAGGTTGTTGCGGTGAGTTCGTGACTTCCCAGGTAATACCAATTTTGTACAAATCTATTAAGAAACTCGAAAGTCCACCAAAAGGCGGCGCTGACGGGGAATAGGCTCAGGTAAAAAAATGGTTTCTCTGTCAGCACGCATTGGCCGGTTCGTTTAACGGATAAGGCGTTGATGATCAGAATGTATCCGATCCAAAGCGGAGTAAAGGTATGATCCTGAAATGGCTGAAACCAATTCAATCGTGTCCATGCCAGGGTCCAGGATAAAAGGAGGAATCCCAGTCCGCCCCAACCCCACCAGGGGTAAGACAGGTTGGCGGGTGCCTTTCCCTTCAAGTTTGAAAAGGTGAAGAATCGGTACAAGAAGGGAAGAAACAACCCAGCCAGCAACAAGGACAATATTGCAAACCACACCCACGAAAATGACTGAGGTTCGGCGTAGGTGGTAGTTGGAGGGAATGAGAGATATGGCTCAAGGGGGGAGCCACTCAACCACATTCCCAACAATGGAGTTCCAACTAGTAGGGAGATGAGGCATAGGAATTTGAGTATTCTGAGCATGGGGGATGCTGTGACGTTCTTGGGTAATAACTCAAGGTCAAAATTTTTGACGGGAGATTTTAAACTTGAATCCTGCTAGCTTCCGGATAGGCACATTCTGCCAGCTCAACTTGGTCGACAGCCTGGTCGATCATTACCTGAAGATCCAGCAGGCGCTCATACTGTTGTATTTGCTCTAATTGGCACCGCGTGTTTGGATGGGGAGGGACAAAAAGCGTACAGCAATCCTCGTCCGGTTCTATTGACGTTTCAAAGGTTCCGATAGTTTGAGCATCTTTGGTAATTTCGATTTTGTCCATCCCGATTAATGGGCGGAGGATGGGTAAAGAAGTCACTTCCGTCACGACCCCTAAGTTCTCAGGTGTTTGCGAAGCGACCTGACCCAGGCTATCACCGGTCACCAAGGCCCAGGCGTTTTCTTTTTTAGCCAAAGCTTCGGAAATTCTCATCATCATACGGCGGTAGAGAACCACGCGAATTGGGGCGGGAGCTTTCAGGACAATTTGACGCTGAATTTCACCAAATGAGACCAGGTACAATCGTGAAAACAGTTGGTAAGGGGTGAGGAGGGCGGCTAGATCCCGCACTTTTTCCTCGGATGCCCGAGAAAGGTAGGGGCGGCCATGAAAATGCACAAAGGCGACTTTGCACCCTCGTTTCATCATTCGATAAGCCGCAACCGGTGAATCAATTCCTCCAGAAAGCAAACACATGACTTTCCCGCCCGTGCCCGTTGGAAGTCCTCCAGGGCCGTGTTCTCGTTTAAAGGCATAATAGAATTCTTTTTCGAGTATCTCGATAAAGATCGTAAGATCAGGGTGAGAGAGATTAACCCGTTTTCCGGTTTGTTCACATACGTACGTTCCAATCTCCCGGTCAACGTCGACAGAGGTTTTGGAAAATCGCTTTTCGGCTCGTTTCGTGGTCACCCGAAAGGTCTGAAAAGGGAGGGAGGGAATTTCACGACCTATCGCTTCTTTCAGTCTTGTCAAATCCGGGCTAAAAGGATCGACAGAAACCGATCGAGCAAAAGAAAAATTGACAATCCCGAAGGCCCGCGAAAGTTTGCCTCGAATGGTTTCCACGCTGTGTTCTTCAGGGAATGTGACCCGAATTCGTCCCGGTAACGCCTCTACCTGGGTATGGCGTAAATCTTTGAGGGAGGAACGGAGGTGTTGAACAAGGCGTTGTTCAAAAAACCCTCGATTTCGGCCCTTCAAGGCTACCTCATGATAATGGACTAGAGCGTACCGCATCAGCAGGATGTTGAAAAAGCTCGCCCGCCTTCACCAAGGCTACGGAGGACAGGGCGGCATGCGTTCCCTGCCCGCCATTGCGATTTCGCGAAGACAGGTCGGCCCGTTGGGGTGCTCAAAAAATCCGGGGTCCGGTCCGCGTGCCGACGGGGTTGCGGCCAGACTGGCACTGGCTGTGCCGAAGCTCTTGCGCGCAGGGGAGCGGGGCTTGTTGAATATCCTGTGAGGCTATTGGTCATTAAGAGATTGATCTTCAAAATGTAGAAATTAAGAAGTGTTATATTTTTTCCATAGCCTGTCAGGGATTCGATTCAAGGAATCGTTCGGCGTCAAGTGCTGCCATGCATCCAGTGCCTGCAGCGGTGACCGCTTGCCGATAATGAGAATCCTGTACGTCGCCTGCAGCAAACACCCCTGGAATATTGGTCGCCGTACTCCGGGATTTCGTCAGAATATATCCATTTCCATCCATGTCAATCTGACCCTTGAACAAGACCGTATTTGGAGTATGCCCGATGGCGACAAAAACGCCAGCAAGAGGGAGATCATTCGTCTCATTGGTTTTGACATCTCGAAGTCGAATACCCGTGACCACCTCATCTCCTAATATGTCTTCAACGACGGAATTCCATTGAAACGTGACCTTTTCATTCTTGAATGCTCGATCCTGCATTATTTTTGAAGCCCTTAGGGCATCCCGTCTATGGACCAGCTTCACGTTGGTGGCAAATTTGGTTAGGAACATGGCCTCTTCCAGGGCACTATCACCCCCGCCGACAACGGCGATCTCTTTCCCCCGGAAGAAAAAGCCATCGCAGGTGGCGCAGGTAGACACTCCATGACCCAGGAGTCGTGTTTCCGAAGGTAACCCTAGGAGATTTGCTGAAGCACCAGTAGCAATAATCAGGGTCATTGCTGAAATGGTCTCCTCACCATCCATCGTTAATTGAAAAGGGCGCTTGCTCAAATCGACTTGGGTGATGTGGCCTGAACGAAAGGTGGTGCCAAATCGTTCGGCTTGGGCACGCATATCTTGAATCAGTTGCGGTCCCAATATTCCCTTGGGAAAGCCGGGATAATTTTCAACATCTGTGGTGAGAGTCAATTGTCCGCCAGGTTCCGATCCGTCAATCAGAATGGGTGATAAATTCGCTCTGGCGGTATACAAAGCAGCTGTGAGTCCAGCGGGCCCAGATCCAATGATGACAACCTTGTGCATAAATATGACACTCCTTTAGGACAAGAGATTTCGTGAATACGTCATTTTCTTTTGGTTATGCCTTTCCTTAAAGGGCAAGCCTCTTAACTTGTGCCCTTTTGGATTGGCAGGCTCGCTTGCGAAAATCTTCATAGAGGACGCGCACGACTGCTCGTAATTGATTTAAGGACGCCGTCCCATCAATCACAATGTCAGCATAGCGCAGTTTGTCACGCAAGGGCATTTGTTGTCGTAAGCGGCGTACGGTTTCGGCTTTTGTTAATCCGTCCCTTTGGCTGGCTCGGGCAATTTGGGTGTCACGGTCCGTACGGACTACTATGACCATATCCATTCGTTGATGTGCCTGAGCTTCGATTAACATGGCAGCATCATAGACGATAACCGCATTGGGATCTTTGAGGCGGATTTCCCGAGTTCGGCGAGTTTGGGCTCGTGCGATATGTGGATACAGAATATCGGTTAACCGTTTTAGTTTGCCTGGGGATTGAAAGACGATTTTTGCTAAAACCTCCCGATTTAAGGTGTGTTGGGGGGTTAAAATCGAGTTCCCGAACTCCTTTGCGATCATTTTTAAGGCCGGTTTTCCGGCCTTCACGACCTCTCGTGCCAAAGCGTCCGCGTCGATGATGTGAGCGCCACGCTGTTCAAACATCCGCGCGATGGTCGTTTTTCCAGAGCCTAACCCTCCCGTCAACCCCACCAATAACATAAGGAACCTTACCATATGGATTTCAAATTTCAAATTACTGGTTCGATTCTTATTTGATAAAGAGGCTTGACCCTCGTAGGTTCAGTAGGGTATTGGCTACTGTTGTTACAATCATCAGAGAAGGGGACAAGGTTTACCTTGAAGTGTTTATTGAAAAAATGGGTCATGTTCGGATTAGTATTTTCCATGTGGGGAATAGGCACTGATGCCTGTTGGAGCGGTCCTGTCAATTCTGTCAGAAATTCTCTTCCCGCTGAACTCTCTCAATGGACGGTCGCACAGGATGAAACAGGGCTCTATACATCAGTGCAAGAGGCGATTGATGCGGCCGAGCCTGGCGACACCATTTGGATCAAGGCTGGTCACTATTCGGAAGACGTGACGGTCCATGGGAAAGATCAACTGAAAATTATCGGCGAGGGAATGGATCTGGTGGTGGTGTCGGGTCTGAAACGAGTTGGAACGTTACATATCGGGAAGTGGCCGTATGGGGCCCGCAATGTGGAAATCCATGGGTTAACCGTCATTCAACACGGTGGGTTGGGTTTGGGCATTTTTAATGGAGGTGGCATCGTGCTAAAAAATGTCCATGTGAAAGGAATGATCTTTGCCCAACAGGTTGAAAACGTTCGGATCGAAAACTGTATCGTCGGGGAAAGCGAAACCACGGGCATTGCGTTCTCGGAATCAACAGGGAACCTGATCAATAATTTTATTCATGATAATGACCATGGCGTGGTGGTTGGAGGGACTTCCCGGGTAATCTTGGAGCAAAATGTTATTACAAGGAGTTTATTCGAGGCGGTGGTGGTTTCTGATAAAAGTCAGATTACCGTAGTTCGAAATACTCTCGTCAATAACAGTGGCGGCGTGGCCTTTCGTGATTTTTCGGAAGGGGAAGCCGAGGGGAACATTTTGACTCATAGTCAAGTCGGCTTTCTTTTTTCTCCAAACAGTCGCACCACGTTGTCCTTCAATGTCCTGCATGCGAATTCAGTCAATTACCAAATTGACGGATCTTCAGCTTCTAGAGCCTTGAAACGTGGCGGAAAGACGGATGTGCATCTGTCCCCGGCATTTGTGAATCCTGAGAATGATGACTTTCGTCTTTCATCCGAAACCCCCCTTGTCAATCTGGGTGGGTTTGCCTACCTCGGAGCCCTGCCACCGGTAAGGGCCAATTAGCCCAAAATCTGAGATTTGAAATCTGAGATCTGAAATGCTTCCCGGCTAACGGGGATGACGAAGTTGCAACTGACCTTGGTTCGCGTCTAGGGTGACAAGAAAATTATTAAGAAAAGACATGCCGAGGAGACCATCAATTCCTGGTTGAACATCCGGTAAATCATGAATGGCGACGACAACATTTTTCGCCTTTGCGCCATTGATCCCCATTGATTCCACTCTGGTCAAGTTGACTTGAACTGGCCCACCGGCGGTATTGACGGTGGCCACCTGACTCTCGGAATCAGAAGTCAGTCCCAATTCAATAGCTACATCGGTTGAAAGGACTGTCATGGTCGCTCCGGTGTCAAGAATGAGACGGACATTCTTCTGATTATTGAGATTCACCGGTACAATTAGGGACCCGCCATATCGTTGGACGGGAACCGTGACGGTCCCGGTGTCCTCTTTTTCCGAATTCTCATTTTCCCCAAAAGCCAACTCCCCCTCAAAATCTGTTTCCTCGAGTTTTTCCCTTTCAGGTTCTGTATGAGGTAAGGGAGGGGTAGCGGGGCGGGGAGTCGGTGGTTGAGAAAAGGCAGGCTGTTGAGCCGGTGCTGTTTCATTCAATAACTGTTCGCAATTTTCGAGCTGGGCGGGGCTATCAGTAAGGACCATATGGCCGGAAGAGTCCTGACATCGATAGGTATTCGGCCAAGTCCGATCTACCAAGGGAAAACTCAAGAGAGTGATAAGACTCAAATGGAAGCTGAACCTTAACAACGGATTTGGGTATTCACGTGTGCGCATCTTGAATCATGAGGTGGTATTGGTGAACTGCTGAAAAGGAATTTATCCTTGTTTTTCTTTTGTCAGGGGAATGGTAGCTTCAATGTGAGCACCCGTTTCTTTGACCTTCGTGGAGAGAACAATATTCGTTGGGTCGATTCGATTGACATGAATTCGACCATCCATGATTTCTCCTTGTCGGACAATATATATGTCCTTTCCATTAGTCAGGAAGGCTTGGCTTTTTCCTCCTTTTTTGAGGTATCCCAGGAACTGATAGGCGTTGAGTTGCTGGCGTGCCCTTTGGGCGGCTAAGTCTCCAGGTGATGGGCCGGGAGGTGGGGGCGGTTTTTTAACGCCGTGGCTGGGAGGTTTCGCCATGACTGGCTTTGAATTGGATTTTGGCGGCGGTGGGGGCTTTTTGAAAGTCAGAGGTGCAAAAATATTTCGTGAGTGGGAAAAAGACACGTTCTGACGTCCGGGTTCAAGAATTTGAGCCGGGTCCATTGAATCTTCTGAGGTTTGAACCTGCTGGAGAGACAATTCCACCGGACTGAACGAGATGCCTGGTGGTGGGGATTCCCCAGAAAACTGAGTGAACATGAGGATGCCCCAAAGGACCAGTAATCCCACAAGAAGGAACCCTTTTTTTTGTTTCGTCATAGAGCTGAGCCCAGGGAAAGTGAATCTTCTCCCGTCTTTTCCCTTAGAAAGGTTGAGACATCGATGGAAAAAGCGACCTCATTACCCTTTTTGGCCCGTTCAGCCGTGAGTTTTTCAATAAACAATTGAGGCCATTTTGATTCTAATTCGTAAATGAATTTTCGAATGGCCTCATATCGGCCCGCGGCTTTAAAGGACATCGTCCCTTTGGTCGCCAGTTTATGCCGGAAATCCTTAATATTATAACCTATTTCAGGAATGCGGACCTTGTGTGATTTGGCGAGGTCTGAAATGGCCACCCCGAGTCCCGTGAAGCCCTTTCGGGCAGGCAATTGGTCCCAGGCCCTCCGGAGGGTCAGCTGGGTTTTCCACGTCATTCTATTTTGTTGTAAAGAGAGTTGAACTCCCTCATACGCCATTGCGGTTTCTGTCAATCGAGATTGGGCAGGCACCAATATGGCGAAATAACTCCCAATAGCCAAAAGGCAGGCAATTCCGGTTGCTATGGCAAGGGGCCATAAATATTGCGCGATTTGCATCGTCGTTTGAGACTTATTAAACAGAGGCAACGGAATCATCGTTCGACCTTGGTTATTCTCCGGGTAGCGGTGTACTGCCGTTAGGTGCGGATTGGCTCATAGGACACCTTCATGGTGAAGACCACATAGGTGTGTTTTTTGTTCTTCTTTTTACTTTTCTGGGAATGCCTCGAAAGCACGACATGGTGAAAGGCAGGATGGTTTTCCATCTCATCCACGAACAGGTTCAAATCCTTGAGGCTGGCAGCCGATCCCTGTAAGGCAATGGTGGCGTCCTTAAAATTCAATGTTACCGAATCCATAGAGATCTTATCTGGAACGGTGGATTCTAAATCATTGAGAAATTGAGTCCAGGAAAAATTTTGGTGTGTCCGTATCGTGTTGACAAACGTCACTTCTTTGGGAAGTTCCTGTCTTCGATTGTCGGATAAGTCAAACCCTAATGAATCGGCTTTGACCATCAATTGCTGGTTGGTCAGGTTCAGAATTCCCATTTGGGTTTGAAGGCTAACGGTTTGTCGGTCAAGCTCCTGACCATACCACCACAGGCCTCCGGTCAATCCCAAACACATTAAGGTGAGGTAGGTTAAGGTCCGCTGGGCGGGGGAGAGCATTTTTAATCCCGGTGCGATGAGGGAGATGTGAAAGCGGGGAGTCATGAGGAAACCATGACGCTGGCATAGGCCGGCAGCGCTTTCTGGTATGTGTAAGGTGTCTGTTGGTTGCCTGCAGGGAGGGTCGCCTTCAAATGTTCAGAAAAGGTGAGGAGATTGATTGGGGGGGAGTCCAACATGCTGGCCTTCAGAATGGAATCGATGTCCTGAATGGCAGGAAGGAACGTACTGCCTTGTTCCATGCCTTCAGCTATATACAGGGGAAGGGTCTGACCTTCCCGGGAGGTTGAATGAATAGATTCCAAATAATATTGCAACGTCGCCACTAATTCATTCGTGAGTATCCGAGTATTTCCTGATGCAGAAGACGCGTTCCCTGATTTATTCTCGAGCTTGTTAGAGGAACCCATGGGATCGCTGAACGGTTGAGATTCCAAATGGTTTGTTGGCTTCTCAAGCGGCAAAGGAGCGTCGATTGCTTGAGTGGGGATTTCCTGGGGGCGAGCCAGTCGGAGAGATTTGACTCTGACAAAGGCCGGAATTCCTTCCCTGAGGGCAATAAAGGAAAATCCCCAACCGGCAAGATACAGAAAAAGGGACTCGCGTCCCGACTGTTGACTGCGACGGGAAGCTGTTTGGGAGGTTTCTTGAATCATGGCTCTGAAGAGATCCAACACATCGAGGCTTGAAAGTCCGACTCCCAGTGGGAGCAGCCCGGCCTTGAGGCAGGCCATTTCATATTGTTCAAGAATGGTGTTGGGAACGGCTGTCGCCAACACCCTGCGAAGAATGGAAGACTGGGCCGCTTTCATCTTTCTCTGTTTGTGAGGTTCATAAAGGCGAAAACCAATTCGGGCATTCTTAGTAGACAGATTAATATCTTGTTGGAAACGCCAAATGAGTATAGCTTCTCGATCAGAAAAATTTTTGGGAAAATCCTTGAATTCAAATAGGGCGGTGCGGCCAACCGCGTCCGGCAAACTCAATACAATAGGTTGCGGTTTCCGGTATCCTTTCGTCAGAGCTTTGAGCACCTCACTCAGGGCATTCGGATCAGAAATATTTGGTTTGGTTGATGAAAGTTGAACCAGGCCTTCTGGGAGCGTTTGATGTGCGAGTTGGCGAAATACCCGTCCTCGCAATGTTCGCTTGATTTCAACAAGACAAACAGAATCTGTTGTGATGGAAAGTCCCAGGCGGGGCTGAACAATAGGAAACAGGGTCATTCCTCTTCTTCAACGGGTGTAACCCGGTTGATCTCCTTTAAGGTTGTTTCCCCTTGAAAGACCTTTCGTATAGCCGCTTGCCTCAGGGTTGTCATTCCTTGAGCTAATGCGGCCGCACGCATTTCAGCCGAGGTTTTCCCACCTAACACCATTTCTTTCATCGAATCAGTCATATCCAGAAATTCTGTGATGGCTTTTCGGCCTCGATATCCGAGGCCATGACATTCGTGGCAGCCTTGGCTCTCATAAAAGACCTGATGTTTGACTTTTTCGTATTCCAGCCCCGATTCCTCGCAGAATTGGGGACTGACCTCCACTGAAATTTTGCATAATGGGCAGAGGGTGCGAACTAATCGTTGAGCCAGGATGCAACTGAGAGAGGCCACAAAGTTATACGGTTCAATCCCCATATTGACAAAACGGCTAATGACATCGAAGGCATTGTTGGCATGGACCGTCGTAAAAACCAAATGACCGGTGAGCGCGGATTGAATGGCGATTTGAGCGGTTTCAACATCCCGAATCTCTCCAACCATGATCTTGTCAGGATCATGCCGAAGGATGGAGCGTAACCCCCGGGCAAAAGTCAGCCCCTTTTTTTCGTTCACCGGGATTTGGACTATGCCTTTTAATTGGTATTCGACGGGATCTTCAATCGTTATTATCTTATCCTCGACCGTGTGAACCTCATTGAGGGCGCCGTAGAGTGTGGTTGTCTTCCCACTGCCGGTGGGTCCCGTCACCAACACCATGCCATAGGGCCTGGTAATGGCCCGCCGAAACCGGCGAAGATCCTCAGAATCATACCCCAGGACGTCAAGTCGAAGTCCTTGCACACCGGACGCAATATTCTGTTTGTCGAGAATACGTATGACGACGGCCTCCCCAAACACACTTGGGAGAATGGAAACACGAAAATCGACCGTCCGTTTGTCGACACGCAATTTAAAGCGCCCATCTTGAGGGACGCGCCGTTCCGCAATATCCAATTCCGACATAATCTTGAGTCGTGAAATAAACGAGGAATGTAAGGAGTGGGATAAGGGTTCCATGGCAGGATACAGTACGCCGTCAATTCGATACTTGACCTCCATGCTTTGTTCGGTGGCTTCGACATGGATGTCACTGGCCTGTTTTTGAAGAGCGCTCAAAATAATGGTATTGACCAGTTTGACGACCGGGCTTTGGTCCTTCGTGATCTGCTCGACGGAGAGGACCTCCTCCCCTTTGTCATCTTCTTTGACGAGAACAGGATCGAGTTCTGCCTGGATCCGTGAGAGTACTTGTTTATTCCCTTCACTATCGGCCAAGGCTTCGTGAATAGCGGTCGTCGTAGACACTACCAGATTTAACTCACAGCCCAATAGAAGTTCTAATTCGTCAATGGCTCGCACGTCTTGAGGATTGGCAATCGCGATGGTCAGTGACCCGTTGTCCTGAGACATCGGGACAAAAGGATAGCGGTGCATCCATTCGACGGGAATCGTTTCGTAAAACGAAGAATCCACTCGATAATCTTCCAGGGGGTTCCAGGGCAGGTTGTATTGATCGGCTAGGGCTTGTGCCATCAGGGGTTCAGCCACCGCCCCTTTCTCCAACAGAAGGGAGTGGAGAGATTTTTGCGCAGATTGGGCCTCTTGAAGCCATTGATCTTTTTCAGATTCTAAAATCAGGCCATGTTTGATCAACACATCTTCAAGGGCAATTCGTTTGAGTGGAGTGGTCATGGGTTAGCTCGGATGAAGTGATGTCAGGACACAAATCGAAACAATTACACCGCACCGGCCAATTGGAATATGGGTAGATACATAATAATCACTATACCGCCCACGAACGCTCCCATGCCAATAAGAAGCACGGGTTCGATCCAGGTGGTTAATCGAGACAATTGTAGGTCTAATTCACCCTCATGAAATTCCGAGACTTCCAAGAGCATGGCTTCTAAAGCCCCGGTGGTTTCGCCCACTTCAATCATTTCAATGGTCATACGAGGAAGAAATCCTTCCTGTTTGAGCGATTGAGAAAGGCTCATTCCTTCCCTGACATGGCTCATGGCGGAGTTGAGGGAATAGGCAAATACTTTATTGGTCATAGCCTTGGCGGTGACCTGAAGGGCCGAAAGTACGGGAATCCCGCCCGCCAAGACGGTGGCTAGGGTTCGCGTGAGCCGAATCACCTGATTTTTCAATATCACATCCCCCAGAAGGGGGAGACGTAATAAGGTTTTGTGGATAGTCCATTTTCCCTGTGGGGTACGAGACCACCAATAGAACCCGCCAGCAATCAGCGCCGATGCCGACAGAAGCCAGGGAATCCACAAGCCGATTCCATTAACGAAATTGAGCATCAGTTGCGTGGCAAACGGCAATTCGGTATTACTTTCTGCATAGACGTCAGCAAATGTAGGCATAACAAATGCCAGTAAAAATCCGCCTGTTGCCACACCGAAAACCACTAGAAAGGAAGGGTAGATTAACGCATTGACGACTTTCTCCCGCACCCCGATCAGCAATTTCAAGTAGCTGATATAGCGTTGCAACACTTCTGGAAGATTCCCGGCATGTTCACCCGATTGGATGGACGCCCGGTACAATTCTGGAAAATATCCCGGTTGGTTGGCCATGGCTTCAGAAATCGAGGCTCCCCCCCGAATACCCTCGCGGATTGCTTGCAGGGATTGTTGAAATCCACCCCCCTTGGCTCGCTCGGTGAGAATATCAATACTGCGTAGCATGGGAAGGCCGGACTTAATCAAGGCGAGAAATTCTTGATTGAAAACCAGGAATTCCCGAAGTGAGAGTGGTTTTCGCTTTCGTTGAAGCGGGGAAAAAAGAGAACCGGCTCCTTTGGGGATCCCTAATTCAAGAATAAGGAGCCCTTGTGCCTCTAAATTCGTCCGGATGGAATGTTCGCTGTCTCCCTCAGTCGTATTCTCAATAATGGAACCATCAGGACGAGCGGCACGATAGTGAAAGTGAGGCACTAGGGACCCTCTTGAGCGTTCGGAGCCTCCTCGTGGTCGGTTACCCCATTTGACTTCTGTTCGCCCTTTTTCGCGGCCAATTCTGCTTGCGGGCTTCTTTCGGAGGGCCGTGATTGAGAAAGTGGTACCTCTAATTGTTGGCCTTCAAAAATGGAATCAGACCCCAAACCGTTCATCGTCTTTAAAGTCTCCACCGAAATATCATGTGTTCGGGCGATATCCCAGAGTGTATCCCCATATTCAACAGTTATGGTGGTGCGTTCGTGAGGAGCCTTAGGAGGTTCGATTTTGGGAAGTTTCGTCAGTTTGGGAGGGACGGTCTGAAGTGTGTGTTCTTGAATGGCCATATCCTGTTTGACTTGGAGGATTTCGCCGGACAAGGTTTCCATTTTTTGGACTAATTGATGGACTGACGTTTGAAGGGCCTTGATATCCATCACGAGTTGCCGCATTCCAGGAAGGGCTTCGGAACGGGCTTGGAGCTGGACGTTTTGATGGCGAAGTTGGTCGCGTTCCTCCTGCAATTTCAAGTTATTGGCTTTGAGCGTTTGGACTTCGGACGCTAATTCAGTTTCCAGGTCTCTCAGTCTGAGATTATTCTTTTCATTCTCAGAAAACTGGAAGTTCCCGTTCTGCTTGGCCGCGGCGATCCTCATGGTCGCGAGTTCTGACCGAAGCCGATCGGCTTCGGCTCGGGATTCCTTCACCAGAACTTCATAGTTGATATTATTGTTCTCCTGAGGAATCTTGATCTCCACATCTTCGGGCTCTTGGAAAAGCGCACACCCGCCGGAGGCGGCAAAAATGAGGAGTAGACTGAGTAACATGGTTTTGTCGGTAAAGGAAAAATTTTGCATCATGGTTTTACCATTCCTTGTAGGGAGTTCCATTCAAAGCCGTTTCCTCGCTTCCGCTGTGCAGGTCGTATACCCCTGGTTCCGAATCATCATTTTCGTCGGTTTCTTCATAGATGACCTCCCAGGTGGTTGATGATTTCGTAAATGGGTCAACAGGTATCTCTCGAAGGTATTGTGAATCAACCAATGTCTCTAAACTGGAAGGGTAAGCTCCCCGATCTGCATAAAATTGATCAAGCACCGCACGGAGGGTAAATAAATTTTGTTTCAAAGCTGCTTCCTTTGCCTTAATGGAAGATAATTGGAACGAAGGGATGGCCAATGTCACGAGTATCCCCGCGATGGCCACGACGATCATCAGTTCTATAAGCGTAAATCCGCATGCCCTGAAAATTAGACCTTTTTCCGCTACCAGTTCCGATATCTGGTTCCATTCAAAGCCGTCTTTTCGCTTGTCGAAAAGATATCGAAGACGTCTTCTCCACACCATCGATCCTCATCCTGTTCATCTTGGTAACATCGCCGTCCCCATTCAGTGGTGCCGGTCATGGGGTCAATTGGAACCCGACGCAAATACCGGCGGATGCTGTACGTGTCTTCCGTTTGAGCTTCAGCACCGGTCAGTTCAATTTTCAATAAGGCTTCAATATCCTTGGGATATCCGGTTAGCCCCGTCTGTTCTTTGCAGGAAAGCTGATTCTTGACGCATAACGGACCCAACAGGGTGTTACCGTCTCGAGCCCAATCCCGCCGAAAGTTATCAATGGCGACCCGAACCAACCTCAGGCTTTGCCTGAGTTCTAATTCTTTCGTCCGCTTAATACTCACTTTTCCAATGGGGAGGGCGACCGACGCAAGAATAAAAATAATGGTCAAGGTGACCAACAGTTCAATTAACGTGACGCCGCGGGATCCCTGAGATTTATTGAACCGAAATCCTCCCATGTTGAGTAATCACCGGTACCGGCTTATTACCGGGTTGAAGGAACGAGGGACGTTGGATTTCTAATCGTGCATCCCCTGTTGATTTGGCTTGAAAAATAAGCGTAGCCAGTTGGCCACTCCCTTTGGCGGATTGTCCGCTCCGACCCATTTGAATCACAATCTGACCCTTTTGAGGGTTGGCAGAGACGTTCAGGCTGGGAGGGAGGTTCTTCTGTTTCCAGAAGGTGCCTTCCAGGGCCTGAGTAAATTGAAGGATTTCAGGGTCAAAAGAAATTGTGACCTGTGATTTTTCAATAGACGGAATATCTTGCCCTGTGAGATCCACCCGGATTTCATCGCCCACCTTTGTAGAGAGGGAGGCAGGGTTAAGCGTGAGTTTGGCCGCCGCGGGATTTAAGCTGGCCTGGGTATCCTTATTCTTGGGATCTGGGAGTGTTGGTGGTGCGAGAGAAGAATCCAACGGAGCCTGTTCAGGGGCTGACTCAGGGCCAGGTTCAGGCACCGGGACCGATTGAGGGTCCATTAATTTGGGAAGACCTCCATTTTCCCCAAAGGGCTGACCGTTCCCGTTCACCAACGTCATCGGTGTTTCCTTTTCGTCAAACAAAGGGTAGGTCGAAAACTTCTTAGCCGTTCCTGACCAAATGGACTGTTTTGTTACCTCTACAGGAATGACGTTTTTGACGATGTGTGGGGTAATGACAAAAAGGATCTCCGTTCTCACTTTTTGTGTTTCTGTTGCGCTAAAAAACTCGCCCAACCAAGGAAGATGATCATCGACCCACCAAATTGATTGACGTCGTTTTATATCATCCTCACGCATTAGACCTCCTAACACCACCGTCTCACCATCTTTAACGAGAAGGGCTGTATCAGCCGTGCGTTGACCGAATTGATTAACGGCTATCTCAGGTTCGTCTTGGAGAACGACTAATGGGCCAAGGCTGACTACTTCCACTTGCATCCTTAAAGAGACAGCATTATTGAGATTGATCGTCGGTTCCACGGTGACCTTAATCCCTATATCTTTAAATTCAATTGACGTCACCGTAGAGGTTGTTGGAGTCACTCCGGTGCTCGCCTGTCCAGGAAGCACATTGGTGGTGGAAAGGAGGATGGGTCGTTTGTCCCCCACATTAATGGTCGCTTTTTCCCTGTTACGTACACGAAGTTTCGGAGATGCTAAGGTTCTTGTATTAGATACGTTTTTAAAAAAATTCACGACCACGTTGCTGGGAAACGAGATGAGGTAGGATCCTGTGCCCAAATTAGCAAGGTCATGAAAGGTGAATATCTGGGTAGATGCAGACAGAGGGTTGGTGCCGAAATTTCCCCCTGGGGGGAAGGCGCCAATTCCAAATGATTTGACAAAATCTAAACCATATTGTTCATCTCTTGTCCGGACGACTTCTAGGACCTCGACGTCCAACAAGACTTCAGAATCAGACCGGTCATTGGCCAGCAGAATCTGCTCAGCCAACATCACTTTGGCAGGGGCGTCCCGGACTACTACGGTATTTAAATTCTCGTTTACATACACCCGTTTGGTTTCTAAAATTGTCCGCAGTAAATTCGCCATGTCCTTGGCTTTGGCATTGGACAGATAAAAGGTCCGAACTTTAAGGTCTTCATATTGTTCACGTTTTTGTTTGGTGTCCGGTATGATAAGAAGGGTGTCTGGTGCCACCCGCTTCGCAAATAAGTGATTGGTCGTGAGGATAAGATTCAGAGCATCGGGAAATGGGGTATCTCTGGTAAATATGGTTACCAAATCGTCCCGAACATCTTTGTCAAATAAGATATCAATGTCGGCCGTTCGTGCGAGAATCTCAAAAACTTGTTTTAGGCGCGTATTTTGAAAACGCATGGTCACGGGCTCAGTAGACTGACCCATAGCCTGGTAAGACTGTTGGTATTGAGCGATGGCGGTGATTTGATCTAATGCTTCGGCCAAATCTGGATTCAGTTGAATGGCCCGTTCGTAGTTTGTGAGGGCTTCGTCTAATCGTCCTAGAGCGTGAAGTTTTTTCCCATCGGTGAGAGCCTGGTTGGCATCCTTGAGCCGTAAAGCATCAAGCAAACCTGCCTGGTACTCCGGTTTGTAAGGATCCAAGCCAGAAGCCAATTGAAATTCTTGCAAGGCTTCGGGAGTTTTATTGGCTTTAAGCCATTGTTGTCCTTTTTGATAGTGCTGGTGAGCTGCATGTTCCTTGGCATTATCCAATTTCTCAATGAGTTCTTCGTTAAAGGGATCTTGCTTTAGCCCTTCATTGTAAAGAGCTGCAGCCCCGTCCCAATTACCTTGGTCCGCGAATTCATCTCCTTTGTCGATTTCCGCGATCGTGCAGGAGGTCATGAGCAGACAGAGAAGGCCTACGGTATAGGTAACAATCGGTAAGGTGCATCGGGAGTGATTGCCCATAATCGTTCTCTACAATTTAAAGGCTCGAAAGAGATATCTCACTGAAAAATCAGAGAATATTTGTATTCTAAATAGGGTAACACACTTCCCTGCCTTTCGCCAGCGGGATCCTTCCGATTCCTGATCAAGGAGTTTATCGGATAGTCTGCCCAAATAAATGAGCCTATCCGGTCAAAAATCTATTATTTCTCCATCTCCTCCGTTTCCGCCTCTGGGACGGATTTACCGGATTTCGGCCCAGGAGTAGGGGTGCTTTCCTTGGGAGGTGCCCCTTGTGGACAATTAGCTGGAAGAAGGGGGTTCACAGGATTGGGGGTACAGCCTGTCGAGGCGGCCTCGGCTTCAAATCTGATTGCCTCATAGGTTCCTGCACCCTTAAAATTGACCTGGTCGTAGGGGACTTCTTTGCTGGAGCTTCTCACCCCTTTGATTTCCAGGCCTTCTTTAATGAGCACAAAATCTTTACCGGTTATAGGGTCTTTATATATGGCCTGAAGGTAGCGCTTAGGATTCTTTTTGGTAAGGTCTTTTAAAGTGAGGGGAAAACGATTAGTTCGTGTCCCCTTCTGCACCTCAAAGTCGGCGACATAGACTTCAATAGCTTCTTTTATCCGATTGCCTCGAAAAAGCAGCTCGGCTTCCCGATCGCGCTTCATGGTTACCGACCATTGTTGGCCAATCATCATCAGAGAAATGCCGATCAGCACTACAAAAAACATGGCCATGATGTAGGCAAAGCCCTGCTGATTGGACCCGGGGGACATTCGAATCCTAAACATCTCATCATTTTCCCACTTGAGGCGAGGAAGTTCAATGACCGCCCGATTCAAGAATGAAGTCGGGCGGTTCCCTAGGGAGTAACGGATGATTTGGCTGTGGGAGAGGGCAAGTCTAAACAGGCCAGGTTTCTTCCCGCCAAGCCATATCCCAGAACATCCATTCGTATCGGGAGCTGAGAAAAAACGCGTCTTCCATGCGGGATTTTTCGGCCCGGCCGGCACTCCGGGCGCACCGGTTGACGATTTCTCGCATCCATTGGGCCACTTCGGCGAATTCAGGCGACCCATACATCAACAGCCAATCGCGGTAGGGGTGGTTTTTTGGAGGTGGGCCATTTTTGAGAAGATGTTGGCCGACCTCGCAATAGACCCAGGCGCAGGGTAGTGCCACGACCGTGATTTCACCAAGCGTCCCTTCTTGCGCCACACTTCGCATATGACGGCAATACGCATAGTTGGTGGGGGCCATGGGGGTGTTCCGCATATCCGCGGCCGAAAGCTTCCAGCGGCGGCCATATTGTTCATGAAGCCCACGTTCGACGGTAATGGTCTCCTCGACAAGTTTTGCAAAGTGCAGGGCGGTGTCAGCTTCGGTGGCGCGTTTGACCCCGGCAGCAAATACGCGGGCAAGTTCCTCGAGATATCGAGCATCCTGCAGGATATAATATTTGAATTTGCGCGATGGGAGTGTGCCCTTACCCAGGGCCACGACAAAAGGATGACGAAGCTGGGCTTCCCAAATAGGGTTGGCGAGTTTTCTGAGGTGGTCAGTAAAGGTCATTGGTGTAGTTGCGCCATCTAATGGCGCCTGTATTAAGAGCAGCATAAGATGCTGCCACTACAATTTTTCCTTGGGGATTCATCATTTCTCGAATTCAGGCCGATTCCGCCAATGTTCGAGCCTTTTGAAAGGCCGATTCCATATCCGGGAGATGTCCGAGATCCGGCGAAATTTGCAGATATTGAATAACATTGTTTCGATCGACCACCATGATGGCCCGGGTCAGTAGATGAGGGCCTTCCAGCAACAATCCGTTGGCCTTGCCAAAATCCCCGCCTCGATAATCAGATAAAAAGAGCACGTTGTTGATATGAGCCTCTTTTGAGAAACGATCCTGGGCAAATGGCGTATCCACGCTAATCGTGATGAAGGTGACCTTCTGATCCAGCCCGCTGCTTTTTTCACTCAGGTAGTGAGTTTGTTGCTCGCAGACTTTTGTGTCCAGGGACGGCACGATACTTATTATTCGGACTTTCCCTTTTGTCTCCACGAGGTCAATTTGTGATAAATCCGTTTTCGTGAGCTTCACGGATCGCAGGGGCTCGCCAACGTGGATGCCGTTTCCGTTTAATACCAAATCGTTGCCTCGAAATTTGATGGTCTCGCCTTCTCCGGCTTTGGCTGATCCCTTGGCGACTGGAAGCTCATTGTAGGTAAAATTATTCTCGCCTTTTAAAGCAGGTTTTGAGCACCCACCGATCCCAATGATCACCAGCAAAATCACGCTCATACCCAATATTGTAGAAAAATTTTTCATAACCACCTCCCCATCATTATTGCCATAAAATTGCCATAAAACCTGAAACCAAGCCCACTACCTTTCCACTGCGAATGGATTGTAACCCTAGATGTTAAGACGAATTCTGGTTTAAAAATTCAGTAATGACTGCGTTGACCTGCTCTGGCTTTTCCCATTGAGGGATATGACCTGCTTCAGGAATGACCTGAAATCTGGCGTGAGGGATTGTCACCTGTAACTGTTGGCCTACTCCCGGAGGAAACACCCGATCCTCCGCACCCCAGATGATCAGAGTAGGGTGTTGAATCGTATTGAGACGAGCTCCGTATTCCTCCTCCCATTGTTCCATGTTCTCCATGAGAGAGTATAGGGGGGGTAGAAAATCAGCACGATGACGGTTTTGGTAAGACCTTTCGACGACGACTGGGGTGATCAAGGTTTGATCGTAAATAATTTCCTCCAGAAGGGCTTTGGTCGCCCAACGACCGGAAATCCAATTGCCAAATTTGGCCAACCAGAGAGGAGGACGTCGATTGATAAACTGTTGATAGTGGGGAGAGGCGACACTGGCCCGAGGATTCTGTGGAAACCCTGAAATGAGGACAAGGTTGTTGACCCGATCGGGAATGGTCAGGGCCATAGCCATGGCTAACCCGGCTCCCATGGAATTCCCAATCAACGTGGCGTGCTGGATATTCAGTGAGTCCAGGAATCCTTCAAAAAATTTCACTAAACGTTGGGGTGTGTAGGGTATATCCGGCTTGTCGGACATGCCCGATCCCAATAAATCCAGAACAGTGACATGATAGGAACCCGACAATTCTTTATATTGATATTCCCAATTCCACATGGACCCGCCGAATCCATGGATAAATATGAGAGGGTCGCCTTGCCCGTCCTCAATATAGGCAATGTTATTTCCAGCAACATCGATGAACTGGGGGGAAGAACGGTGGATGGTTTCAAGCAAAGGCGAGTGTTCGTTGGGGGTGGACTGGCAGGAGACAATTCCAAATACGAATACAGCGACTATCAACAGTTTGTTATTGACACAAAAAGACACCCATTACTCCAGTTGGATCAATGTTTCATCGGGATTGACTTCATCGCCTTCTTTGACATAAATGGCCGAAACTGTTCCTGCAATTGGTGCTTGGATACGGTTTTCCATCTTCATCGCTTCCACGATCAATAGGGGATCTCCGACGGCCACCTGGCTCTGTACGGCGACAAATACCTTCACCACCCGGCCAGGCATGGGCGTGGCGACATCTCCTGGCTTGGTCGGCTTTGGTCGCCCGTTCGTTTGATGCTCGGTCGGTTCTGGGGTCTCTGGGCCGCCGGCCAGGACCTCTTGAAGAGGTTCCAGATAGACCTCTTCAAGTTTATCATCCACTTTAATATAGTACGGTTTGACTCCTTCCGTTGTCCGTCCCGATCCGGAAACTCGAATATGATACGACTCGCCATGTACGGTGACTTTGAATTCCACCGGGGCTAAATGGAGTTCATGGGCGACGACGGGGCCACCTTCTGATGTTGGGTCGAGTGGTTCAGGTTTGAGTTCTCCGCGCTCGCGTTCATCAAAAAATTGTAAAGCGACAGAGGGAAGGAGTGCGTAAGACACCAAATCCTCAGGGGAAGTTTCAATCTCGGCCAATTCCTGTTTGGCATCTTCAAGTTCCGGGTCCAAGTTATCGGCCGGCCGTCCTTTGACCGGACGCTCGTCTTCCAACGATTGCTTCCGAATCTTAGAATTTAGGGTTCCGGGGGACTTTCCATAGAGCCCCCGAAAGTAATTCTTGGTTTCGTTGGTAATGACCTTATACCGTTCGCCCGTTAGAACGTTAAGGGTAGCCTGAGTGCCAACAATTTGGCTGGAGGGCGTCACAAGAGGGGGATAGCCCATATCTTTGCGAACCCGTGGTATTTCTTCAAGTACTTCTTTCATTTTATCCAGTGCATTTTGTTCGGCCAATTGAGCCGCTAGGTTTGAAAGCATCCCACCCGGCACTTGAGAAAGTAAAATGTCGGTATCAACTCCTGTAAAATCACTTTCAAATTGCCGATATCGTTTCCGAGCCTTCCGAAGTTGTTCGGCGGCTGGAGTGAGATCCTGGAGGTTTAAGCCTGTGTCGTAGGGAGTATCCTGCAGGGCTGCGATGAACGATTCGGTTGGTGGATGCGAGGTCCCGCCTGCAAGAGGGGACATGGCCGTATCTAAAATATCCAATCCCCCAATAATGGCCATGAGCGCCGACATCGACGCCATCCCTGAAGTGTAATGCGTGTGAAGATGAATCGGAACACGTACGGCTGATTTCAGTCGACTGACCAGTTCATACGCTTCGAATGGAGGGAGAAGGCCGGCCATATCCTTGATACAAATGGAATCGGTTCCAAGATCCTCCAGTTGTTTGGCCTGTTCGACAAAATGATTCAAGCTATGCACAGGACTGACCGTATAACAAATCGTTGCCTCAACATGTTTGTCACAACTTTTCGCGACTTCCATGGCATACCGAATGTTCCGTATGTCATTGAGCGCATCAAAAATCCGAAACACATCAATGCCATTGGCTGCGGACAGTTCAATGAATTTTTCGAGTACGTCATCGGCATAATGGCGATACCCGACTAAATTTTGTCCCCTGAGCAACATTTGCAAACGTGTATTGGGGGCCGCGGCCCGAAAAGCGCGGAGCCGTTCCCATGGGTCTTCTTTAAGAAATCGCAAACAGGCATCAAACGTGGCCCCTCCCCAGACCTCAAGCGACCAGAATCCTACGTTATCCAACTGAGAGGCGATAGGCAGGAGATCTTCCGTTCGCATACGGGTCGCAAGCAAAGATTGATGTCCGTCACGAAGGGCCACATCCGTAATATGCAGACGTCGGCCTTCCGAAACTTCAATATCCGGACCGGCTTGCTTCGCAGGAGTTTTGCTTTTGGCGGGTGTGGGAGTGTTAGCTTTGTTCTTCTTTGGTTTTCCGCCTTTGCTAGACATAGGACACCCTTTCCTTCCAAGCGGGAATTTTTTCGGTGACGCCATCGTCCCAACTGCTCACCCTTTTCCTTCGGTCATGGTATATCATGTTTTCCCTTCAAAGACCTTCATAGGCCGCGATAGCGGCCGAGAGGGCGACGACCAGATCCACCGGTTCGACCATTTCTTCGTAGTCATATAACATTGGATGGCTATCCAGATATGAAGTATCAAAGCGTCCTGCACGAAAATCAGGTTCTTCCATAATTTTCGTCATAAAGGGAATGGTCGTTTTCACGCCCCGTAATACAAATTCTTCTAGAGATCGATGAGTGCGACGCACGGTTTCGTCCCAGGTTCTTCCATGGACGGTAAGTTTGGCCAGCAGGGCATCGTAATAGGGAGGGACAGAAAAATCTTTATAGACCTGTCCGTCGATTCGTACGCCTATGCCACCAGGGGAAAAATACGCGGTAATTTTTCCTGTCGATGGACGAAATCCGTTTTGTGGATCCTCGGCATTGATGCGACATTGAATGGCATACCCTTGGAGGCTCACCTCATGTTGTCCAAAGACCAGCGGCATGCCGGATGCGATCCAGATCTGTGATTGGACAATATCCACGGCGGTAATTTGCTCGGTCACGGTGTGTTCAACTTGAATGCGAGGATTCATTTCCATGAAATAATAGTTACCATCCTGATCGAGCAAAAACTCGATGGTCCCTGTATTGTGGAACTGGGCGGCCCGAGCCAATGCGATGGCGGCTTCTCCCATTTCCGCACGAAGTTTTGGAGTCAGCACAAGCGAGGGAGCGATCTCAATGAGTTTTTGATGTCGACGCTGAATAGAACAATCCCGTTCTCCAAGATGAATAATATATCCGTTTTTGTCGGCCAATAACTGAAACTCAATGTGGTGCGGGCGTTCAATATACTTTTCTAAAAACAGGTCGCCATTCCCAAATGCCGCAAGGGCCTCTCGAGAGCCGGCATCCATCGCTTCTTTTAGTTCATCGTCAGATCGAACCACTCGCAGCCCGCGCCCTCCTCCACCCGCACTGGCTTTGACCATGACGGGATATCCGGTTTGCTGGCAGAAGCCCAGGGCTTCATCAAGAGTAGAAACACTTCCACTGGTACCGGGGACAACGGGAACACCCACTTTCATAGCTAACTCGCGAGCTTTAACCTTGTCCCCCAGCAACGCTAAGGCGGTAGGGGAGGGTCCAATGAACGTAATGCCGGCTTCGGCGCACAGACTGGCGAATTCACCATTTTCTGCCAGAAACCCGTAACCGGGGTGGATGGCATCAGCTCGAATGCGCCTAGCCAAACCCACAATTTGACGGGCATCTAAATAGCCCTGGACAGGCCCCGGGCCAACCAAATACGCCTCGTTGGCTTTTTTGACATAAATTGCGGTGGCATCGCTTTCAGCATAAATAGCTGCGGTCGCAATGCCGAGTTCGCGACAAGCACGAATAACCCGCATGGCGATTTCTCCGCGGTTCGCAACGAGAATTTTTTTGATCATTTTGGGTTAAGCCTTATCCCCAGTTGGAAACTCGATATTCTCATATTTTCGATCCATTACGACACAAAAAAAATCAGAATAAGGTATTAAATTTTGTTATTTGTGGCCCAGGGGATAATATTTCATTTTTTTTATCAGCTTTTGTCCAGCCGGAGATAAAACAAATTGTTCAAAAGCTATGGCCAAGTCAGATGGATTCGGCTTTGAAATAAAGACAATTGGACGTTGAAGGGGGTATCGCCCATCCAGGACAGTTTGATATTCAGGCTCAATTCCATCAACAAATACCAAATTGACACTGATTCCATCATCTTTAGCACGAAGTGCTGGAGCCATCTCGACAAAGGTGATCGCTTCAAGTTCGCCAGTGACGGCGTTGATAGCATCGCTTTCAGGTCCTTCCACGCGGGCCGTTCGTACAATGCGTTTGATGCCCAACGTTTTCTGAAATCCTTGCCGGATATTTTGATTGGTGGCCCGGTTTATAAGTACGATCTTTGACTCTTGAGCTTCTTCATCAATTTGAGACCAAAACCGAATTTTCCCTGAGAAGACATCGGCAACTTGCTGTGTTGTCAATTCTTTAATCGGATTGGCAAAATTTGTCAGGATGGCAATACCATCACGGCCCACCTGAGTGGCCCGAAGCCCGGGAACTTCTTCTCCAACGACACCAATATCGGCTTCGTCCAGCTGAATGGTTCTAATAGGTTTGGCATTGGGATGCCAGAACAAATCGATGGAAACCGAAGGATGGAGTTTTTCAAATTCTTGGGCCAAGAGAACCAGAAGATGCCGTTCCGGACCATTGCCGGCGACAAGAAGGGTGCCCGATAGTTTGGACTCACTATTCGACCCTATTGCGGAATAGGGTGTGCCTAAGGCAACGGTCAATGCAATTGCGATGAATCGGATTATCGATTTCGTCATTCTCAACAACCTCCACAAGCTACGATGCAAGTATTTTTCAAGAGGTCGAGGCTTTCCCTCTCACTTCAAAAAACAGGTAAAGCCGCGGAATCATTCCTGGTTGTGATGCGAAAGTCAAGAGAGTCGACCTTCGTGTTGAGGGAATAATGAGGATCTTTTCTTAGAATCAGCCGGTAGTGGCGTAGGCGAGAGGGTTTCAGGTTTTACTCATTTCCCTCACTCCCTCCGGATTTCTGGGGTTCAGAGTTGCTAATCGAAGGGGCGGCTCGTTGACCCATAATAGGCGGAAGCTTAGAAAACTTGTTCATTCGTTCGCCGAGCATGTCATAAGACTTCATTTCTGAAAATCCGGGTTTCTTGGTACCAACCACTTTAGAAGCAAATGAAGACATCAGGCGCCGGCTTTTCATGGTATTGCAGCGGGGGCAGACCGTTTCGTCAGCTTTGGCACTGAGTGATTGCATAATTTCGAATCGATGGTCGCATCCTTCACAAAGGTATTCGTAGGTCGGCATGGTGAATCCTCCTTACAAAATGATCTTGAAATGACTCAATGGTCATCCCATTATACTAAAGGTGATAATCCGGTTGCTACGGTTATTGGACCCTTTTCATGATAAGGAAGGAAGTGCTTGACGCTTTTTAAAAGACTTCGGTATGCTCTGCCCTTTAAAATAGCTGAAGATTCTTTCACCTTGGAGGATGTTGATGTCCGTATTACTTCGAAAGTATAAGTTGGCCAGTGGATTGGTAAAAGAAGAACGAATTGACGATCCAGAACGGATCGATCGGTATCGGCGTCTCTTTAGTCGAGATGACTTGAAAAAGCTTGATGCCGGCCAGAAGGTGTTTATCGAAAAGGATGAATGGCAACTTCTTGAGGATTAAGATCATCTGTTTTTTCACCCCTCTTGGACAAAACTTCTCCTCTTCATCCCTCGTCCGGACGTTCAGGTCTCTTTGATGGGCTACTGGATCCATTTGAAACGATCGCTTGACGAAGCCATGCTTCATAAAGAACGTTGCCTGGAAGTCCCTTCCACTCCGCACCGTGCGGATTTTTGGGAAGGTGGGTGGTTTGAATATCCTGATAAAGAGACCGCTCTGGATGCCATGGAAAATTGTGGAGCGAGCCGACAGGACCGATGTCCCCTTTGCAAGCCCTGAAGTATAAACGGGGCTAAGGGCTGATTCCCCTCCTTTCTTTCATAGGCTTCTCGAGTTTACTCCTTCGTCGACCTTATGGCACAAAAATTTGGAAACTTCCGATGGATCAAAGAGGGATTCCTGGATGGTCGCGTCAATGGAATTGTGGTTGGACGCATGACCATTGCTGGGTTAGGCTTAGTTGATATGTGTTTGAAGGGGAGCATGACCGGGGAAATTGCCGGTCGGGTTATTCAATTTTCCAACTCCAAATATCTGGAGGATCCACGGGCTGCGGAAGTGTTAATTGACTTTGATGTTCCACAGATCGGAAAGGTCAGCCTTATTTCATTTGATCCTCATCCGTTGTTGCCACCACACCCTTATATTGAGTGGTTCTCGTTTAACGATCAGCATTATCGCATCGAATTGGCGGCGGAGGATGCCTGTATCGTACCTGAGGACCAAACTCAAGACCTTGACCCGGAATGCCAGACCCTTCGAAAGAATCTTCTGCCCTTACTGAAACTCGCCCCCACACCTTCCGAGCCTCAACAAGAGTGGTTTTAAAGGTGTGTCATGATAAATGATCGATTTCTAAAAGCCTGTCGACGTGAATCTGTTGATCGGACCCCCGTTTGGTTTATGCGACAGGCCGGTCGCTATATGGCCGAATATCAGGCTATTCGCCGTCGACATTCGATATTGGAAATTTGTAAAACCCCGGAATTGGCTGCCGAGGTGACGCTTCAACCCATTACACGGTTTGATGTGGATGCGGCGATTATCTTTGCGGATATTCTCCTTCCTCTTGATGCCATGGGATTGGGATTGGAATTTATTGAAAGTAAGGGACCCGTTCTCCATCATCCCCTTCGTTCTGACGAGGACGTGGAGCGACTTCCCGAGATTGGTGGGGAAGTCTTTGACTATGCCTTAGAGGCCGTACGTCAAACGAAGATCGCTCTCGATGATCGGGTTCCCTTGATTGGATTTGCCGGGGCTCCCTTTACGCTGGCGAGTTACGCGATTGAAGGTGGGAGTTCCCGGGATTATGTCCGGACCAAGCAGATGATGTATTCCCAGGAAAAGTCCTGGCATAGATTGTTAGCAAAATTTGCCAAGGTTGTGGTTGAATATTTGCGTGTACAAATTCGCGCCGGGGTCGACGCGATCCAATTATTTGATAGTTGGGTCGGTTGCCTGAATCCGAGTGATTATGAAGAGTATGTTCTCCCTCACATACAGGTAATTGTTCAATCCTTGAAACCTGAAGGAGTTCCACTGATTTATTTCGGGACGGGAACGGGCACCTTATTACCGCTTATCAGAAAAACGGGGTGTGAGGTCGTTGGTCTCGATTGGCGTGTCCACCTTGATGATGCCTGGCAGACTATTGGGTATGATGTCGCCGTGCAGGGAAACCTGGATCCCATAGTCCTGGGGGCTCCCATTCCTGAAATCCAACGCCGGGTGCGGGACATTTTGCAACGTGCGGGAGGCCGGCCCGGCCACATATTCAACCTCGGACATGGGATTCTTCCCCATACTCCGCTTGAAGGGGTGGACGCCACCATTGAATGTGTTCGGCGGTTCCCCAACTGACATCCGGCTCTTGCGGGGTTCCGATAGGCCTCGGGGAGATCGGGATTCAATGTTCACAGTTTACGTGAAAAACTTCAGAATCTAACCTATCGAAGATATCCCGATCCAACTCCTGTGTTTCGAAGGACACGCACTTGCCTCACGTGGTGATTATCGGTGGCGGTATTTCCGGGCTCTCAACGGCATTCGCCTTTCAAGAGGCCTGTCAGCAGGTCGACCGGTCGATCGACTGCACAGTGATTGACAGTCAGGAGCAGTGGGGGGGCAAAATACTCACACACCATATTCAGGGATTGATTATTGAAGGTGGGCCCGATTCGTTTTTATCCATAAAACCGTGGGCGCGTGACCTCTGTGAACAATTAGGACTGAGTAATCAATTGATGAATACGAATGCAGAACATAACAGGACGTTTTGTTTTACCCGAGGGAAACTGCGAGAAATTCCTCAGGGCTTAGTCTCCTTTATCCCTACACGGGTCAGTTCCCTCTTCCTCAGCGGATTAATATCCTGGGGTGGGATCCTTCGAATGGGAGCAGATTGGTTTATCCCCCCACTCCGTCAGCCGGATTATGACGAATCCTTAGCCTCTTTTTTTTGCCGCCGTGTGGGACAAGAAGCTTTTGATCGGCTCATTGAACCCTTAGTTGCGGGTATTTATGCGGGAGATGCTCGGGAATTGAGTCTCAAGGCAACCTTCCCGCGCTTTCGTGAAATTGAGCTGAAATATGGAGGGTTGATCAAAGGAGTTCTGGCCCAACGCTCCCAACCAAAATCTTCACCTTCTGGCCCCACCCCTTCCATGTTTGTCACACTTCGGGGGGGACTGGGAACTTTGATCGACGCTCTGATCCATCGAGTGAAATCAAACGGGGCCGACTTACGATTGGGAAAACAAGTGATTGGCCTCCAGATGACCAATACCTCTTCAAATGGGTATACCGTGGTCCTTCAGAATGGTGAATTGCTGAAGGCCGATAGGGTGGTGTTAGCCACTCCAGCCTATGTTTCTTCAAGGTTGATGAAGCCTCATCACGAGTCTCTTTCCCACTTGCTCGAACAAATCCCTTACACCTCAACGGCCACGGTTTCGCTCGCCTACCGAACGGAAGACGTGAGCAATTCTGTACAGGGTTTTGGATTTGTGATCCCCCGGAAAGAAGGCAAATCTCTCATTGCGGCGACCTGGACGTCGTTAAAATGGCCAAGTCGTACCCAGCCAAGTCAGACCCTGGTTCGCTGTTATGTCGGTGGGGCAGGACGGGAGACCGTTCTGGACAACGACGATAAGGCCATAGTGAACTATGTTCGGGGGGAACTTTGCACAATTGTCGGCCAGACCCAAGCTCCAATTTACACCAAGGTCTTTCGGTGGGAGCGGAGCATGCCTCAGTACACGTGTGGCCATCTTGCTCGCCTTCAACAAATTCGGGAAAGCGAACAAGAATTCAAGGGGTTGTACCTGACGGGCGCGGCCTATGAGGGAATTGGGATTCCTGACTGTATCCGGGAAGGCACGCGCATTGGGAAGGAAATGGCTGAATCGTTTGCGTGAAGGATGAAGAATCGTTTCGGGTTTCTGGTTTCGAGTTTCGGGTGGGTCAAATCGGATGAAAGGTACCCAGTTGTAATGAAATCGGTTTCAAGTTGTTCAAGAGGTAGGGTAGGTTAGATTTTCAAAAGGCTGCGACACTTTGGGCTGTGGATCATATCGTTCGTGCTCATATTCTGATTGAGGGCAGGGTTCAGGGCGTTGGATATCGAGCGTTTGTTCATCGAATCGCGATCAGTGAAGGGTTGTCGGGATGGGTCCAAAATCTGGTGGATGGGCGGGTCGAAATCGAAGTTCAGGGCCCGAGAGAGAAAATTGAGCCCCTTCTGGCCACTTTCAAGAAAGGCCCGCCCCTTGCTCGAGTTGATCAGCTTCATGTGAATTGGCTGAACCTCAAAGAAGACAGTGATGATTTTCAAGTTGTTGTCCCATGGTGAAGGACGACTGTTTTCTGTAAATTCGAACATGTCACAGTGACAATCTGTGAGTTGTGAGATGTTCAAGAAAGTACTATAGTGACCGATATGGAATACAAAACACTCATTCGGGAAGTTCCTGATTTCCCAAAGCCCGGCATTCTTTTTTATGACATTACCCCACTTCTTAAGGATCCACAAACCTTTCGAAGAATTCTTGATGACTTCACAGAGAAATATAAAGAGGCTAAAATCGATAAGGTTGTCGGAATCGAATCGCGTGGATTTATTGTCGGAAGCCCTCTGGCGTATCACCTGAACGCCGGTTTTGTTCCGGTCAGGAAACCCGGGAAACTTCCGGCCGATGTGTATGAAGTGAAATACAATTTGGAATATGGCTCAAATTCCCTTGCGATACACCGGGATGCCATTGGTATGGGAGAACGGGTGTTGATAGTGGACGATTTGCTTGCGACGGGCGGAACAGCGGCAGCCACAGTTCATTTGATACGTCAGCTCGGTGGGGATATTGCCTCAGTTGTGTTTTTAGTCGAACTATCATTTTTATCCGGTCGTGAAAAACTCAATGGCTGTGAAGTATTTTCGCTCATTACTTACTCATGATCCCCTGATCGAAGGATGTGAGGAGGAAAGTTTCTATCATGAGCATCAAATCTATGTTATGCTCATGTTATTAATTTACATTGAAGTCGTGGTGACAGTTAAGGAAGAAAGGGATTTTTGGTATGGCCATAAAACGGGTTAAGAAGGAAGCGAAACCTGCCAAAGGCAAAGAGAAAAAACCTGTTCGTTCCTCTCGGTCGGCCCCGAAAGCACCTGCGAAGGGTCGCAGCCAGACAAAAAAAAAGACTGACAACACACCTCAGAAACGCGGGGTGGGGGGCACGATAGGGGATCGAAAAATTGTGTTAAAACAAAACTTACTTGCCAAGCGTGACGCGTTAACACAAGCCATGAGGCAACAACTTGGGCAGTCCCTGACTGATGAACAACAGCGTCGTCTGGAAGCGGCTATGGATAGTGGTGATCAAGCGTTGGTGGATCTTGAGCGAGAAATGGGAATCTCTTTGCAAGAGATGCGGAATAAGGAACGACAACTGGTGGAGGAGGCCCTGATTAGCTTGGAGGAAGGGAGTTATGGGGCATGTGCGGAATGTGGTGAAGAGATTAGTGAGAAACGCTTAGAGGCTCTCCCATTTGCGCGACTGTGCGTGGCTTGCCAGTCGAAACGTGAGCTGATGGAAAAAATTGAAAGAGCCGAACAGCGATCCTAGGAGCGAATATGCTTTTGGTTCTTCCTGCCCCATTTTCAATTTTCTGATCCTCCAAAAGTCTTCTTTACTTGCCCGAGGTTGACAATCTACTCTTTTCCAACCGCCTTGCCATCCACAACAATCATGAAAAAGGCTGTAATTTTGTTTAGCGGCGGACTAGATTCCACAGTCACGGCCGCACTGGCCAAATCGGAGGGCCATGACTTGTACCTTCTGACGATTTCTTATGGCCAACGGCATAGCATTGAAGTCACCCATGCTCGTCAAATTGCCAAATGGCTTGAAGCAAGAGAGCATAAAATTCTCGAACTGGATCTTCGAACTTTTGGGGGGTCGGCCTTGACAGGAAATGTGGAAGTGCCCGCCGATCGATTAACCCAAGACCGGGATTCGGACATTCCGGTCACGTATGTCCCGGCCCGGAATACCATTTTTCTGAGTCTGGCCTTGGCCTATGCCGAAGTGCTTCAAACCACAAAAATTTTTTTCGGTGCCAATATTCGTGACTATTCCGGCTACCCTGATTGCCGGCCAGAATTTGTTCAGGCCTTTATGGAAGTGGCGCGAAGAGGAACGAAACTTGGGGTGAATGGGAAAGAGATCGAAGTCCTTACACCCCTGATTTTGATGACGAAAGCCGAAATTATCCAAAGAGGAGTCGCGTTAAATGTTCCCTTTCACCTCACTCACAGTTGTTACGCGCCCCAAAGAGACGGACATGTCTGTGGGAGATGCGATAGTTGTCACATTCGACAAGAAGGCTTCGAGACAGCGGGCATTCCGGATCCGGCTTTGTCCGCGACTCTTGATAAATGATGGCTGATGGGAAAGACCCTTTCATCTGTGGTATTGCTGAGCTTGATGGTACTCATGCTCTTAAGTTGTTCTGAGGCCTCTCAGGACTCAGACCACTCAAACCGAACGGGAATGGTCGGCGCGGCAGAGGATATCAGTTCTGAACCAGTGCCCGAAGAAATAAAACTGGGTGAGAAAAAATTCAATGCCTTTTGTTCAAGGTGTCATGGGCTGCACGGGAAAGGAACAAACAATGGCCCTCCATTAGTTCATAAAATATATGAACCCAACCATCATGGAGACTTTGCTTTTCAGCGTGCGGCCGCGCAAGGCGTTCGTGCCCATCATTGGAAGTTTGGCAACATGCCCAAAATTGATGGTGTGACGCCAGAGGATGTCACTGAAATAATCCAATATGTACGATGGATGCAACGACAAGCAGGAATCTTCTGAGACAGCTTTCTTATCAAATCCTTCCTTTCACGAATAGTCTCGTTCGTAAAACTGGACTACCCCCTTTCCCATTTATCTTTTTGTAGCTGCAGCATCTTATGCTGCCCTTTGCATGCACAAAATGAGGTGGAGATGCTACAGGCCGGGAGTTGAGGTCCGTCTGGGATATATCCGTCCCCATCTTCTTTTAACGAGGGAGCCCTTCTGGAATTGTGCGAAGAGGCACCATGAGATGGTGCAGCTACATAAATTCCCAACACGAAAACGAATTCCTTTTGTTTGTTGGAACTTGGAGTTTGAGATCTTAACGGTTTCTACCGGATAAACTTATAAACGAGGTGGGTGTCGGTTTGAGAAACCCCTTCTATCGCATGGATTTGCGTAAGGACTAGTTTGGTAAGAGATTCCTGGTCTGATCCCTCTGCAAGAGCCACAATGTCAGGTTTTCCCCAACAGGCATCAATGGTTTTAATTTCATTAATTTCCGATAGCTGTTTAATGACCTGAGAAGTCAGGCCTGGGACGACATTGATCAGGACGTACGCACGGTGAGGCATAGTATTCAATTTCCTACGATTTCTGAAAAAAAGCGAATGAAAGGGAAGCAGTCACGAGAAAAAGACTAGTGAAAAAAGGGTACCCTATGTTGCCCCTTAAATCAAGAGGCTAATACCTACGTATAAAGCCTTAAGTCCTCCATTGAGAAGTCCGATTGAAACAGAATGACTGGGATGGAGGCTGGGAAGATGAATCGAGCCTTTTAACGATGACTTATTTGGAGGTTACAGATAAGATGTCTTCATTTCTCGATATTTATTTAGTGATCTCCATCTCCTTAATGCCTTGAGCCTCTGCCCGCTCGGCTTGGGAAAGTGCTCTTTAGTGAGATGGGGAGCACTCCGGCCACATAGGAGTTAGGCTATTGCCTCTTTTTGACTTCTTTTACAACGCAGTCAGCCCACCGTTGTGTTGCAATTTTATTAGGGTGCCGGTCTATAGAAGATAATATGGTCTCTTCGCTTGGATAATTGGCTTCAGGACAATTAATATACTTGATATTCGAGGACTCAAATTTATTCAGATACCGTTGTCGGGCCTCGGGTCGAGTCTGCATAACCAAAACAAGAAATTCATTGTCGTCGGCGACAATCTCTGCATTCAATTGGGATAATATGCTGAAAGTTACTGCCTCTGATTTCAGATGGCGGAATTCTCCATAAGTAAAGGAGGCAAGGGTAGTTTGAAGTAGCTGCAATATTACCGAATATTCGCTCAGGGGCCATTTCGTGTACTCTATCGGCGGAAAGACCGTGTGAGTCCCTGCTTCGTTCAATCTCGCGTAGGGGGTTTTAATCCAATTGTGTCGAATCGCGTCACGTTTCAAAGAGAAAAGCCAGTGTTTTGCAGCTACGTTCCTTGCAAAGTGATGGTGTGAAAATCCGTAAATTATCAGTTTGGGATTTTGTTTTGATTGTTTCTTCAAATCTTGATACAGCATTGATGCCTGAAGGGTTGAATAGCCAATGACTCCAAAGTTTTTTACGGTAAATTTATCAAGCCTGTCGGCAACCCTTGCGGACAACTCCTCTCCGTCCGTCAAACCCCAGCCAAAAGTATGAGAACAGCCAATAAACCAGATTTCCCCGTTTTCTTTATTAGTTTGTTCCGACCCCACTCCACGGGAACCGTCTTGCTGAATAGTTATCGTGATGGGTCTATCGTAATGACGATATTGGTATATGCCCGGCCTGTTCCTCCATCCTAACTTATCGTCAACAATAGACATTAAAGGCATATGGTTGTCCCCTGAATGCCACCCCCAAGGCTTATATCCTAAAGACCTCAATACAATCTCTATGGTAAACAAAATAAAAATTGTACTGAAAGCCAAGAGTAACAAGTTAAATGAGAACCTTTTTTTACGTATGTGATTCATGGTAGGCAAATTAATAGAACGGACGGCTAAACAAACTTGGCAAGGTTCTGAAGTTAGGGGGGGTTGGCACGCCTCTCATTTTTGTAGAAACCCTGCCTATAAGCTGGGCCAGTGCGCCATAGATATTCTACCTGCTTGAAAAATTGGGAAAAGGACTGGAGCTGGCGAGAGGAATCGAACCTCCAACCGGTGGTTTACAAAACCACTGCTCTGCCGATTGAGCTACGCCAGCTCATGCATTGTTTAATCTGTCGGAGAGTGACCCTAAGATTACCATATTTCAACGGGTGATAGCATGGCCTATCCGTTGGCGCGAGCCGACTTTAAATACATAACCCGATGGTTTATAGCGGCAAGCATTGACTTTCGCCGATACCTACCACATCGTACAGGTTTCCGCAAATCTCGTTTTATTCCCTTCGTCCTTGTGTCATGGTGGAATCCCATTATTTCTTGATACCCTTACAAAGACCAAAGAGCAATGGTACGAAGACCCTGTAAGAGTGGACCTTTGAGGTTGCCTAAAAGTTTGTATGTCGTGCTTTCCCTTATCCTGAGCATTTTCCTCATCGCAGAGGTGCTCAAGGCCAATGAGGCCCATCGAATCCTTTCAGATAAATCCAACCAGGCTAGAAATGAGGCACTGACCGTGTTGTTTCTTCAATCCGAAGAGGATTGTGACTTTGTCGTAAGGAATTTTTTTCAGGGGCTTGAGCCTGAGGGTGGGGCACTTTGGAATGTCACATGTGGTAATGGAAATTCCTATGTCATTCTCATTGAAAATGATCCCAGGGGGTCAACAAGAATTATGGATTGCGCCCTGATCAAATCTCTGACGAAGGGCAAAAGCCAATGTTTCAAGAAACTACGTTGAGCCGCCCTTAATCTAATTTTCCGGGAAAAGTCATAGCCTGATTACCTCCTTCCCTTTTCCTTCCGATACCATTCTTACTTTCCATTCTGCGGGATTGGTATGATCTTCAAACTCAATCCATATGGATGAGAACTTTGAGTACCCCTTTTGTCGCTGCATGCTCAAAAGCCTTAAGCCCATCATTAATCGAATATTGCGCCTGGACGAGTGGCCCTACCTGCACTAAGCTTTGCTCCAACAACCTGATGGCTGGTGAAAATGGTCCACACCGGGACCCGACGAGGGAAATTTCGTCGACCACCAGTTTTGACATGTTGAGGCTGAGATTGCCGTGATAAGTGGATTTGAGCGCAATGGTCCCCCGAGGTCGAACAAGCTGGTGAGCCAGGGTGAATCCATCAGGTTGGCCGGTGGCTTCTACCACTAGATCGACCCCCGCCGGGATGTCGGAAATTGAGGTGGTGAAGGGAATCCCACGTGCTTGGAGCCAATGCCCTTTTTCCGGATGGCGGCCCAGTAAGGTCACGGAACACCCGGTCAAAAACAAGACCTGGGCACAAAGGAAGCCCAACTTTCCATCCCCTATCACCACGACTCGATCCGTTGGTTTGACGGTAATCTGTTGCGTGATTTCACAAGCAGCGGCCAAAGGTTCGATGAAGACCGCCTGGTCATCGGGCAGAGAATGCGGCAGGGGATGCAGGTTTTGGTAGGGAAGACGGAGATAGTCGGCAAAAGCCCCGTCGCGGCCGCTGATACCGAGGACAGTGCGAAAAGGACAGTGAGTCGGCCGCCCAGCCTGACAGGTTTCGCATTGCCGACAGGCTGCATTGATTTCCCCCGCCACTCGACAACCCACGAGATCCGGCCGATCGTTGGCATGTTTGACTATTCCGATAAACTCGTGCCCAAGTACCCCGTGGAAGCCCATGTAACCTCGAACGATTTCCAGATCTGTGGTACAAATTCCTGCCTGGGTTACCTGGACGAGTGCCTCTCCCGGTCGTGGGTCCGGGTTCGGATACTCTCGACTCAGTTGTAGTTCATTTTTCAGGACCAATGCACGCATTTTAGGTACCTGTTTTTAATAGTTGCTGGTCCGTCTTGTGTAGTAATGTAGCAGAAATGTTTCCTAACAGCATTTGAACAATGCTGAAAGTAATTTTGGTAGTCAAAGATCATCTGTATCAACATGAATTGCGAGTCTCCATGGAACAGTTTCCTTGACCGTTGGGTGCTATTACCAAATATCGGAGAAAGGCCATTAATCCCTGAAAGGAGATTGAAAAATGGGATGGGTCAAAGGGTGTGGATAAAGCTTTGAAGGTGGGGAAAGAATTAGTGTAGAATCAAAAATTATCCCATTCACCCTTATGGGGTATGGATTAGGAAGGGACGAAAACAAGCCTGACAAGCAAAACCATTAATAATCGTTGCTTAAGGATGGAGAGATCTACATGATGATTCGTAACATGAATTACCGAATGTTAGGAGTGTTCCTTGGCAAACCATCGGGTCTCAACAGGAACTTTACAGAAAATTGGAGAATTTTTGGATTCATACTTCTCCTGAGTATGGTCTTCCCTCAACACAGTATGGCCAGCATCCCTGGTGCGTTTGTTGAAGGGTTTGCTGATATTGTCGAAAAGGTCAGGCCTGCGGTCGTGAATGTGGCCGTGACAGGGGGAGGTGGACCACAATTGCCCCCGGGCCCATTTGGGCCTCCGGGCCAGCCTCCGGGGCCTCCTGGCCGTCCCCCTGGTCCTCCCGGTATGAGTGCCGGCTCTGGGGTCATTATTGATTCGCGTGGGTACATTTTGACCAATAATCACGTTGTGGAGGATGCTTCCCAGATTACTGTGACGTTCAGTGATGGGAATGAATTGCAAGCTACGATTGTGGGCACTGACCCCAAGACGGACTTGGCTGTGATAAAGCTGGAGGGAGAAGGACACAATCTAACCACGGTCCCATGGGGGACCTACGACAAGATTCGAGTCGGGGACGTGGTATTGGCGTTGGGAAGCCCCTTTGGTCTCAAGTCTTCAGTCTCCTTGGGAATTGTGAGTGCCTTAGGGCGGGGAAGTGTTGGGATTACAGAGTACGAGGATTTTATTCAAACCGATGCCGCGATTAATCCGGGCAATTCTGGAGGAGCCCTGGTTAATATGCATGGCGAATTAATCGGCATCAATACAGCCATTTTTTCTCGAACCGGGGGATCAGAGGGCGTAGGTTTTGCTATTGCTGTGAGTATCGCCAAAAGTATTGCTGAAAGTTTAATCAAGTCCGGAAAGGTGGTTCGAGGATGGATGGGAGTGGCTATTCAGGAGCTCACCCCGGCCTTGGCACAATCTTTTCAATTGCCTGAGGATCAAAAAGGTGGCGTGCTGATCAGTGAAGTGCACGAGGGTGGCCCCGCGGCCAAGGCCGGTCTTCAACGAGGTGATGTAATTCTCCACTATGGAGGAAAAGATGTACGGGATGTCAATCACTTACGAAACATTGTGGCACGGACCCCGGTAGGGAAACAGATGGATATTGTCGTCCTTCGAAATGGGGATAATACGAACTTGGTGATTGAACTAGGAGAACGACCTTCAGATGAGGTCTTAGCCAGGGGCGGCCAACCAGGAGCCCCACCTTCCATGGAACCACCGGACAACGTCCTGGCAGGAATCATGGTCGAACCGCTTTCTACAGAAAAACGCCGTCAGCTGAATCTGTCTGAAGAGGTGCAGGGTGTCTTGGTGTCGAAGGTTGACCCCGGAAGTGCGGCCGAAGCCGCAGGGCTTCAAGAAGGCGATCTCATTCAAGAAGTGAGTCGGGAAGTGATCAAGAGTTTGGATGATTATCAACGGATTGCCTCAAAAATCAGCAAAGAAGAAGTGGTGGTCTTGTTATTGAACCGACGGGGAAACAATCTTTTCGTCGCGGTAAACCCATAGCTTAAGGTATTCGACACACCTTACGTTTCATTTTAACGAATCTTGTCTGATGTGTTGTTTTTGTTGATCTCACAAAAAGGTTGTGTCGGCCCTGATCTTGCGTACGGATGTCAGATCCTTCCGCTGCCTGTTTGACAATGCATGATATTGTGGGAAAAACGGAATTGGTACCGACCGGACTTTTCGAAAACTGGGGGAACGGGGAGGCCGGTGAATGTGACGGGTCTTTGGAGGTCATAGGTAGGAAAATATTTCAACATGGCTGAACAGGCAAGAATAACAAAATGGCTTGATGAGAAAATTTTCAAGCCGTTGGAAGATAAAAAAATGCCAATTATGGAGCATCTCCATGAGCTCCAAATTCGGCTGACCCGAACGGTCATTGTGATTGCATGTTTTTTCATAGGCACCTTTTTTTATGCTGACACCTTGGTGCATTGGCTGAAAGTGCCGTTGCAAAATTTTTTTATCCCTGATGCGTTTGAATGGATTCCTTCTGACCTGCCGAAAATTCCTTTTGTCTTTCTTTCCCCTGCTGAAGCGCTTTGGCAAAACTTAAAGGTGGCGGCCTTATCAGCCGTGGTGTTAACGACTCCGTATATACTGTGGGAAACCTGGCAATTCGTTGTACCGGGTTTGCATGCACAGGAGCGACGATTCGTGGGACCGTTTAGTGCCATCACCATCGCGGCGTTCTACATTGGATTGTCCTTTTGTTATTTCATCGTGCTGCCGTTCGCCTTGCATTTTTTGATTTCCTATGGATTGAATTCGGGGTTCATCCCACAAATTTCCATCGCAAACTATGTCGGCTTTACCTTATGGTTTATGTTGGTGTTTGGACTGGTTTTTGAGGTACCCCTGGCCTTGACGCTTATGGCGAAGCTCGGTTGGGTCGATGCGCCGACGTTAAAGCGTTATCGGAAATGGGCCTTTCTCGGAGCCTTTTTATTTGCCGCGATTTTGACGCCCACTCCCGATCCGTTTAATCAATGTATTATGGCACTGCCCATGTATTTCTTTTATGAAGTTGGCATTATCAGCGCCAAAATTTTTGGAAGAAAAAAGGCAGAAGAAGCGTCTGAGTCCCCTTCGACCGTTGCCCAGCCTTCGCGGATGAGACCCGCCACCCAAACGGCCGGAGGTACAAGAGGAGGGGATGATGAGTACGTTAGTGTTTCTGACTCTGAGCCTCGCTAAAAGAGGAATTGGAGAGTGAATGTCGCTGTGTTGGTGGTGAGTAATAAAATCCTTAAAGGTCTGGAGCCTGACAAAGGGAAATCCGAATTTGAAGCGATTTGTCAGGAACACCAGATGCACCTGACCGCCTATCAAGTCATTGCGGATGAACGAGAGACGATTCGGGAAGAGTTGACGAATTTGTGTGATGCAGGAACCTCTCAGGTGGTGTTAACAGTAGGTGGCACGGGTGTTCGACCAAGCGACTGGGCTCCGGAAGCGACAAGGGATGTCATTGACAAAGAAGTCCCGGGGATTGGCGAAGCGATGAGAGCCGAAAGTCTTAAAAAAGTTCGAACCGCGATGCTTTCCAGAGGTATTGCCGGTATTCGAGGGAAGACGTTAATCGTCAACCTCCCCGGTAGCGTCAAGGGAGCCCGGGAGAATTTTCATGTGCTCCTTCCAATTTTGGATCACACGGTCGATAAGATGAACAAATAGAGTAATGAAACAGATTTAAACATGGAATTGGAATGGCGTGAGCTTTAATATGTGGATGGATCGGTGGGAACATCTACCCATTTTGAAGAAGCGCCCATTGTCGTTACGTTGTTGCCTTGGAGGAATTCATGCCAACTGAATTGAATATGATCCAACCTTCCCATTCAGGGAATGGAGATGCCTGCACCTACATGTGGGCTTGTGCGATATGCGATGAAAACGAGACCTGCCAAAAGGATAAAGAGGGGCACAGTCGGTGGCTGGTGAATAAGCGCATGGAGAGAATTGACTATAAAGTTCTCGTCATGAGTAATAAGGGTGGCGTTGGCAAAAGCACGATGACCACCAATTTAGCCATCAGTTTGGCCTTAAAAGGGTACGAAGTGGGGATCTGTGACCTGGATATTCATGGACCCAATATCCCCAAAATGGTTGGAGCGGAAGGCCAAAAGCTGAAAATTAGCACCGGGGGAGGGATTATCCCTTATCAGGTCTACAACCTGAAAATCGCGTCGATGTCTTTTTTGCTTCAAAACTCGGACGATCCGATTATTTGGCGCGACGCGTATAAATATGAATTTATTAATCAGCTGTTGGGGGGGGTAGAGTGGCAAGATCTGAACTTTCTTTTCATCGATCTTCCTCCGGGAACTGGGAATGAATCAGTGACGACGATAGATCTCGTCGGGGATGTCAGCGGTTGCGTGATCGTGTCGACCCCTCAAGAAGTGGCCTTACTTGACTCAAGAAAGTCTGTCACCTTTGCGAAAGACAGCGAAATTCCCATTATCGGGATTGTCGAAAATATGAGTGGCTTGGATTGTCCGCACTGCCATGAACATATTGAAGTCTTCCGAAAGGGGGGAGGAGAAGCCTCGGCCGCCGATATGGGTGTGCCCTTTCTTGGACGGGTCCCCCTCGATCCCGAGTTGGTGTTGCAAAGTGACTTTGGGGAGCCCTATGCCCTCTTCCATTCAGATCTTCCAACCGCTGATGCGATTCATTCGATTGCCAACAAAGTTGATGATTTCTGTAAACATAAAGGTTCCTTGGTTCAAGCTGCCACCCGGCAGCCACCTTTTAAGAAGAAATAGATGGGACGCTGAGGATGAAACACACTGATGACCCCCCAATGAATGGGTTGACTCCTCTCAATAAGGCGCAGGAAACGGTTCTGGCTGCCGCTCATCCATTAGGTTCCGAAAAAATCGGATTATTAGATGCCCAGGGTAGAGTCTTGGCCGAAGACATCGTTGCGCCTCGAGATAACCCGCCATGGAATAATTCAGCTATGGACGGATTTGCCGTTCGATGGGAAGACATTAAACAAGAACACGCGATTACAAAAATTCCTGAACTTCGGGTGATTGAGGATGTTCCGGCGGGTAAGGTCGCTGAAAGGACGGTCGGGTCTGGGGAAGCGATCCGGATCATGACTGGCGCTCCCGTTCCTTCAGGGGCGGATACGGTCATCCGCATTGAATTTACAGAGCCCTCACACGATCGGGTTCGAATCATGAAACCGGAAGTTGGACTCGGTGCCAACATTCGTCCTCAAGGTGAGGATGTCAGGCAAGGTGATTCCATCATTGTCAAGGGCACTCAGCTTCGCCCAGCAGAGATCGGCATGCTGGCTATCTTGGCAAAGTCCTTTGTGTTAGTTCATCAGCGTCCTCGGGTCGCAATCTTGTCAACGGGGGATGAATTAGCCGATTTGGATGAACGATTCGATGAGAACAAAATCATCAACTCTAATAGCTATGGCATTGCCGCTGGGGTGCAAGAGGCTGGTGGAGTTCCCATCCTTTTAGGGATAGCAAAAGATGACCCTGATTCGTTGAAGGAAAAAATTCTTCAAGGGTTGACGAGTGACATTGTCGTCCTCTCTGGGGGCGTCTCGATGGGAGATTATGATTTTACCAAGCCCGTCTTTGCCGAATTGGGGGCAGATATGAACTTTTGGAAATTGGCTATACGTCCAGGCCAGCCGGTGGCCTTTGGAAAAATTCAAGGCAAATTGGCGTTCGGATTGCCGGGGAATCCGGTTTCGTCCATGGTGACCTTTGATCAACTTGTGCGTGTCGCCATATTGAAAATGGGAGGTCATCGTACGTTTCGACGCCCGGTGGTTCAGGCGGTCTTTCAGGAAAAATTCTCGAAACATCCGGATCGGCGCCATTTTCTCCGGGGGATTCTTCAACAAGAAAATGGCAGGCTGACAGTTCGAACCACAGGTGGACAGGGGTCTGGAATTTTAACGTCCATGGTCAAAGCCAATGGTCTCATTGATGTCCCGGAAGAAGTGGAAAAGTTAAACCCCGGGGATGTCGTCAACGTTCAGGTCCTAACCCGAAATTTTTGAAAGAGCCCTACGTCCCCAAATCTCAGACGGTTCTTGACCTCCCGGATAAACTCATGCTGATGATCGCGTAGTAATTATGGCTCCTCCTCTTCTCTCTTTCGTCGGTCGGTCTAACAGTGGCAAGACTACCCTTATTGAGCGGCTGATCCAGGAATTAGTGCTGACCGGATATCGTATCGCCACGATCAAACACGCGGGCCACGGATTTGAACTTGATACGGAGGGCAAAGACAGTTGGCGTCACAAACGGGCCGGGGCCAGTAATGTCATTGTGCTCTCCAAAGGCAGCATGGCCATGTTTGCGGATGTTCCGGAAGAGATGAAAGTGGAGGAAGTTCGAGATCGCTTCGTAGATTCTGACATCGACTTGATCATTGCCGAAGGATGGAAAAGCGAAGGGTACCCTAAGGTGGTAGTCGTCAGGGAAAGTCTTCATGAGGTTCAATATTCCCCTGATGGTTTGCTGGCTGTGGTAGCTATGAAACCAATGGAACTACCGGTCCCCTGTCTTGATCGAAATGATATTCATGGCTTAGCTCAAATCATTATTAAGCACTTTCCCAATCGTTCCTCTTGATGACTAAAAAAGGCAAGGTGTTCACTCTCATCGCAGCTATCGTAGCGGTGATGGCTGTGGGGGGGACCGTTGCCATTCCTCTGACCAATCATCCTGAGTTCTGCGCTAGTTGTCATACCATTCAGCCGTCGTATGATTCCTGGGTGAAATCGAGTCACCGTGACGTGACCTGTGTCGATTGCCACGTTCGGCCGGGGCTGAGAGGATTCATCGAAGATAAAATCTTTGCTGGAATCGAAGACGTGGTAATTACCTTCTTTGGTACTCCATCGGAACCTCACGATTTGGAGTCCCATGTGCATTCCTCCGTGTGTGTGAGCTGTCACCGCGCGGTGCTTCGAGTCTCTGAGGTTTCCGTTCGGGATCTCCCCAATCCCGTGAAAAATGTGGGGTTGATCATGAGCCACCGAAAGCATATGGAAGCCTTCAGCAAGAGGAATAAAGGGGAAGGATGCACGACATGCCATTCGCGAGTGGTTCATGGGACGGCCATCAAAGGGTATCCGATTATTATTCCCCGTGGTCACGTCAGTCTGGATGATCAACCGCATGAACCTGAGGAGCCGAAAGGCTCAAAATTATGGAATTCCGCCATGGCCGACTGTCTCCGTTGTCATGACGGCAAATCTACCCACGAAGGTAAGGTTCTCAGTAAACGCTGCGAGACCTGCCACCTTCCTGATAAAATCGGCGACTTCCTATTTTAGGAACGTTACAGGGCACCATGTCACCTCCTCTTGTCGAAGTTCGGAATCTGACCAAGCGATTTGGCGACTTTGTGGCAGTCGATAATATCTCCTTTGACATTCGTGAAGGGGAAATCCTGGGTTTGCTTGGCCCCAACGGTGCTGGTAAGACCACCACTATTCACATGTTGTTAGGTCTTATTACACCCACCGCCGGCACCATTCGAATATTTGGCCTGGATTTGGCTGAGCACCGGGAAACCATCCTGAAACAGGTCAACTTTTCTTCAACGTATATTTCCATGCCGTATTCCTTAACGGTAGAAGAAAATCTTCGAGTCGTGGCCAGACTGTATGGCCTATCGAACATCACTCAACACATCGATGATGTGGTCAAAAAACTGGATATGCAGGAGTTCCGTGGAAAATTGACCAGGAAGTTGTCGTCAGGCCAAATGTCTCGACTCACCCTGGCGAAAGCGGTTATGACTCGACCTAAAGTGTTGCTCCTTGATGAGCCAACTGCCAGTCTGGATCCTGACATTACCCAAAAAATTAAAGTTTTCCTTAAAGAACATCGCCGATCAGAAAATCTCAGCATTTTGTATACCTCTCATAACATGCGGGAAATGGAAGAAATGTCAGATCGAATTATTTTTCTCCAACGAGGAAGTATTGTGGCTGAAGGTACGGCCCAGCAGATTGTAGAACGTTTTGGCCAGCGTGACCTGGAAGAAGTTTTTTTGAAATTGGCCCGGGAGGAGCGAAGAATATGAGTGTCGGTCGTATCGGAGCTCTATTGTCTCGCCATCTGTATCTGTACAAACGAAGTTTTGCGCGGCTTCTTGAAATCTTTTACTGGCCTTTTTTGGATTTAGTCGTCTGGGGGTTCATTACGATTTATCTGGCTCAACAGGGCAACCAACTGCATGGTGCTGTGACATTTTTTCTTGGGGCCCTAATTTTATGGGACGTGTTGTTTCGAGCCCAACAAGGGATTGCGCTCTCGTTCCTTGAAGAAATGTGGGCGAGAAATCTGATGAATCTCTTCGCCAGTCCGCTCACGGTGGGGGAGTATCTTGTAGCCACAATGGCAATGAGTATCTTTAAAGTGACCGCAGTTGGATCCCTGATGATTCTATTCGCTCTTTTGTTTTATTCTTACGACATTTTTGTCCTGGGCCTATCGCTCGTGCCATTCATATTTAATTTGTTGGTTTCCGGGTGGATCATAGGCGTGCTGACCACGTCAATTATTATGCGATTCGGGCAACAAGCTGAGGTTCTGGCTTGGGGCATGGTTTTTCTGTTTCAACCCCTTTCGTGTGTGTTTTACCCAATGGAGGTCTTGCCGGGTATTCTCCAAAAGATTGCTTGGATGGTGCCGCCTTCCCACATTTTTGAAGGTATGCGAGCGGTTCTCCTCCACGAAGAAATTCCTACCGTCCATGTGATTTGGGCCACCGGCCTGAATGCCGTGTACCTGGTGGTGATGATCATGTGGTTTTATCACACGTTCAGCATCTGTAAGGAACGCGGCATGCTCGTCAGAGTAGGTGAGTAAGGTTTTTTATTTTTTGTGCTGTCTAAAATGAATACCCTCGCCCCCTTGGGAGAGGGCAGGGTGAGGGGCACAACACCAAACTGTGCCCGCCTTACCTAATGAGCTGTTCCCTTCAACCGCTCCAATCGTTCCTTCTTGCATTCAATCAAAATACTCTTTTCCCGGCTAACCGTCACCGTTCCGGATTTCTGCCCCTTGGCCTTTTTCACAAACTTTCGGTGGGTATAAATCACTTCACCCTTTCCGCTCTTCCGTAGATCACTAAACCACAAGGCCAAGGTTGCTGCATCCTTCAATGTTTCATGGGGAGGCTCAACCCCTTTTTCGAGTCGGACCACCACATGGGATCCCGGAGTTCCCCGCGCATGGAGCCACAAATCATCTGCCCCCGCAACCTTAAATGTCAGAGTATCATTCTCCTTAGCGGTTTTTCCGACTAAAAGCGGCAGCCCGTCAGCGGAAACAAACTGGCGATATCCGGTTGCTCGAGCCTGATGAGATTTTTTTTGTTTTTCAGCTAACATCGGTATTCTTTTCCCTTTTTCCCGAGATGGCAGGATAATTCCCTGCATTGGAAATTCCCCACCGGATTCGAGTTGTGTCATTTCTTCCTTTAACCGCACAACCTCCCGTTTTGCTGTTTCAAGACGTGGTCGCAAGTGTTTTTCTGCTGACAAAAGCTTGTGATGCTTTTTAAAATAATCTTCCATATTCCAAACAGGATCCTTGGATGAATCCAGCGGGAGGGTTAGTTGGGGTAGGGAAGGATCATAATAATCGACTACCGTCACCGACTCCTCCCCCTTCGCTATAGAGTGAAGATTACCTTTGAGGAGTTCCCCATATCGACCAAATTCTCTATATTTCTCAACCTTTTTTAAATCTTCCTGTAAAACTTTAATTTTCTTATTGGCCTGTTTGAGAGCTTTCTTAATACTTGAAAGGTGGGCGCTCCGCTCTTGTAAAAGGATATGATCCTGCTCTTCCTGCCAATACCGTCTTTCTATTTCAGCAGAAACAGGGTACAGAACAGCGAAATCTCCGGTCCCTTTTTCTTCCAATGCTCCCTCTCCCCTCAGGGGAGAGGGCTGGGGTGAGGGGCAAGACTCTCGAATACTACCTATCCAGGAATCTTTCCCTCCGACATCATGCTGAATAAGGGGTTCAGGTTTTGGGGTTAAGGGGCGACGAACTCGTCTCCCTTGAGATGGCGGTGCAAACCGATCTCCAATCTTCAGCCATGAAACCCTCAATGCTTGCATGATTTGCCTGGATTGGTTCATGAGATACATGTTCGACTGGTTTCCAGTTAGCGCCACAACAAGAATTTTCCGACCGGCATGAGTTCCAACCGTAAAATACATCACCCGATCTTCAGGCTCTTGGGAAATCTCCTCAATGTGTCCGCCTTCCAGATGGGCTCGAAGAAATTGACAAAAGGGAGGAGGAGTGGGGGGATTCTCTAGCTTTTTTGAAGCCAGATGAATACGAGAAAATGGGGGGTTTACACAAACAAGGACATTTAACGTTTTTCCAGGCACTCGAAGGTCAAAGGTCAGAGTATTCGGCAGCGGCTGATATATCTTTTGAATCCAGCCACCGACACATTTGGCACGCAATTCCTTAAGAACCGCTTCGAGATCTGTGATATTCATAGCAAGAGGGCATTGGTTTGAAAGAGTAGGGGTAGTAACTGTTTTTAGGCGCAATACATCAATCTGGTTTTATTGTTCAAGCCAATTTATTTTAAATCCAATTGAGGAAGGTCAAGGGTGATTCAAACTCATTGACAATATTTGACAAGTGTACCATAGTCCGTGTCAGCAACTACTCTACCTTTTTTTACCATTCAAATTAATTTAGGAGGTCAAAATGCCACGTGTCATTTTTACAGCTCAGGTTGAAGATTCGGCCAAATGGGAAAATGGGTACCGCACTCATGGTGAGTTGTTGAAAAGTATGACCATGCCGGCGGCCTATTATACAACGACCAATGAAAATGAAATTGCTATCTATGCGGAGCCTGTAAATTTAGACAAGTTCTTTGAGGTTTTTAAATCTCCTGCTACTGTTGAGGCGATGGCCTTTGATGGGGTAAAGCGAGAAACCGTGAAGTTGTATGTTTTGGACAAAGAATTTCGTTTTTGATCTTTCTATTGAGGGATAAGCCAAAACCAGTTAATGGGAAAAAATAATGACACATTACGTTGTAGCAGAACTGAATGTTTCAGATAATAAATGGGTGCCTTCCTATCTTGAAGAGGTCACGAGAATGGTGGAACAATATGGTGGCCGGTATTTGGTTCGGACGCCCAAAATCGAAAAAATTGAAGGGGATCGCCAGGTCCCACAGATTTTTATCCTAATTGAATTTCCCTCTAAAGAAGCAGCGATGACATTTTACTCGAGCGCGGAATATCAACCGCACCTCAAGGCCCGGAAGGAAGGAGGATCAACCGAAATGTTATTGGTAGCTGGTGAGGATATTGCAAAAAAATAAAAATCTTACTCTCATCGTCCATTGAGTCTATGTGGATGATGGCTCATGACATCCTAAGGGAGTAGGTATGAGCCAAATCAATAACTGCCAACTTTTCCCTAATGCCTGTCTTCATTGAACGAAGAATATCGATAGGAATATAAGTCTTTGTGAACGTTGAAGTGGAAAAATACCTGCAAACTGTTCCAGCAGAGAGAAAAACGCGAATAAACAAGATCAATGACATGATTCTTGATCTCTACCCTGATGCAGTCGTAGATATGTCCTATAACATGCCTACCTATCGGGTCGGTGGTGGGTGGATCGCCTTGGCTAATCAGAAAAATTATATTTCTGTCTATACTTGCGGGTCCCACCATATCGAGGCGTTCAAATTGAAATACCCGAAGATTATGACGGGCAAGGGATGTATTAATTTTCGGGATTCCGATGATATCCCGAGTTCCGATCTACGTGAGGTGATGAGACATGCTCTGGAGCACCCAAAGCCATAAAAAAGGGCAAGGGGGTAAATGGTGGGGAAAGAGGTCCCTAGCGCGATCCCCCTTTCTCAAGTATAAGGCTATACGGAAATGTCTCTTGACACCGCGGTGTCTTAAGGGAGGTTGGTTATCGGCCGTTGAGGATTGCGCCTTTTAAGTCTTGCGTGAATTGGCTAATTCGCGCAAGGAGTGTGGAGTCCTGTTGGTAGTCGGCAATTTGACGAACAATGGCGCTTCCCACAATGACTCCATCAGCAAAATGCGCGATGGCTTTGGCATCGTCGGGAGTCGAGATGCCGAAACCAACCGCAATGGGTTTTTTCGAGGCTTTCCGAATGGAATTCACGTTTTGGCGAACGTTTTCCAAATTAACCAGATTTGCTCCGGTTATCCCGGTAAGGGAGATATAGTAAATAAAACCTTTGGTCCGGTGAATGACTTCGGCTTGACGTGATTTGGTACTGGTGGGGGCCAGAAGGAATATGACGACCGGGCCTTTGGCGTCTGTCGCGGCCTTGCAGAGAGCATCAGCTTCCTCCGGAGGCATGTCTGGGACAATCACTCCATCCACCCCAGCTTCAGCCGCTTGGTGACAAAAATCGGATTCGCCCATGGCCATGATGGTGTTGTAATACGCCATTAAAATCAGAGGAATTTGGGTTTTTGTACGAAGGGTTTTGACGGTAGAAAGAATACGTTTGAGCGAAGTGCCTGACCGCAAAGCTCTTTCGGCGGCTTTTTGAATCACCGGACCGTCGGCAATGGGATCGGAGAATGGTACTCCCAACTCGATGAGGTCGGCCCCGGCCTCCTCAAGTGCTAACACAAGAGGTTCAGTTTCCGTTAGGGAAGGGTCTCCGGCCATGATGTAGGGGATGAGAGCTTTCTGACCTTTTCTTCGCAATTCTTCAAATGTCGTTTGGATTCGGTTTGACATGATTTGTCTTTAATCGCAGTTTTTCAATTATTGGCGACTTTACCTCACTTAGCCTCTCCTTACAAAGGAGAGGAACTAGATGCGTAATTCAAAGCGGGATGCCGCGCATGCGGGCGATTTGCTGGACGTCTTTGTCTCCGCGGCCGGAGAGGTTCACAATAATGACTTGGTTCTTTTTCAGGGTGGGGGCCAGTTTGGTAATTTCCGCTATGGCATGGGCGCTTTCAAGTGCTGGGATAATGCCTTCTTCTTGCGACAAAAGGTCAAAGGCTGCGAGGGCTTCTTCATCCGTTGCGGAGGTATATCGAATTCGTCCGGCATCATGATGAAGGCTGTGCTCAGGTCCCACCGCGGGATAATCCAATCCGGCCGATACGGAATGTGTGAGGCTGACTTGCCCATGTCGGTCTTGAAGCAAATACGTCATGGTGCCGTGCAGGACACCTGGCTTGCCCCCGGCAAATCGCGCGGCGTGTTTGCCACTTGTCAGACCTAGGCCTCCGGCCTCAACACCCACCATCCCTACGTTTGAATCTTTGATGAACGGATAGAAAAGCCCAATCGAATTACTACCCCCGCCTACACAGGCGACTAGGTAGTCCGGCAATCTGCCTTCAGCCGAGAGAATTTGTTTTCGGGATTCCCGGCCAATGACCGCTTGAAAGTCTCGAATCATCATGGGGTAGGGATGGGCACCGAGCACCGAACCCAGCAAATAATGCGTGGTTCCGACGTTGGTCGTCCAATCGCGCATCGCTTCGCTGATGGCGTCTTTCAGCGTTCTGCTTCCTGCATCCACCCCGGTGACTGTTGACCCCAGGAGCCGCATTCGAAACACATTGAGTGCCTGACGCTCCATGTCTTCCGTTCCCATATAAATTTCGGCCTCCAGGCCAAACATGGCGGCGACCGTCGCGACAGCAACACCATGTTGTCCGGCACCTGTCTCAGCGATGATCCGGTGCTTCTTCATCCGTCGAGTGAGCAAGGCTTGCCCGACCGTATTGTTGATCTTATGGGCGCCGGTATGACACAAGTCTTCACGTTTTAAATAGACTTTAGCTCCACCCAGGGTTTTGGTGAGGCGTTGGGCAAAATAAAGTGGGGTCGGGCGGCCGACATATTGTTTCAGGCAGGTCTGTACCTCTGCCTGAAATTTTTTGTCACGCTTGGCAGCCAAATAGGCCTTCTCCAGCTCGAGCATGGCAGGCATAAGGGTTTCGGGGACATACTGGCCACCGTATTTCCCGAATCGGCCTCTTTTGTCTGGTATGGTTGCCATTGGTTATAAATTAATTTAACGGTTAAAAAACTAAAGTTTTACTTTCTGTTTTTACGTCACCAAATATTTCAACTAAGTGAAAGTGAAAAAGTCCTGGGTCTAAGAATTTGGTTGTCGGAGCCTTTGAATAAGAATGAGTATAGCCGTCGGCCTATTGCGTGACAAGTTTGGCTGCGTGAACAAAAGCCTGCACTTTGGTGGAGTCTTTTTTGCCTGGACTGGCTTCGACACCACTGCTCACATCGACGCCATAGGGGTGAACTTTTTGGATAGCTTCTTGAACGTTTTCCGGAACCAGACCACCTGCCAATAAAATGGGCGCGGCCTTAGCGGCTTCGGAAGCTAAATTCCAATCTGTTGTTTCTCCGGTACCACCATAGGCCAATTCTGAATACGCATCAACGACAAATCCTCGCACGCCGGCTCTGCCCTTATATTCAGCCATGGCCAAAAATGAACCACGATCCCTTAACCGAATACCGCGAAGTACGGGGCGTTCCAGGGATTCACAATAGGCTGGCGTTTCATCTCCATGGAGCTGCGCTAAAGCGAGCCCGCATTCTTTCATGACATCTCTCACTCTTTTGGGCTCTTCATTCACGAATACGCCTATGGGTAACACAAACGGAGGAAGATCTAAAATGATTTGTTTCGCAACCATTGGCTCGATGAATCGGGGGCTATTGGGATAGAAAATGAACCCGAGGGCATCCGCACCGGCGTCAACGGCGACCCGAGCGTCGGGTGCGTTGGTTATACCACAGATTTTGACTTTGATTGGGAGATTCATGAATTTCTATAAATTCGACATGATAGCGCGTGATGTGCCTTGATTGGTTTTTGTTAGCCTCCACCCTCACCCTCTCTCTGCCAGGACGAGGGATGTTCGTAATTGAGAGGCGGTGGGTTAGGTCCAGCGGGTTTGATCCTTGGATTCCTCTGGCTCCTTTTCGTCTGATTTGCCGAGCAGGACCTTTATTTTTGAGCCGATATCGTCTGCCTGTATGAGGGATTCTCCTATCAGCATGGCTTTCGCGCCGAATTCCTGGATTCGAACGACATCATTACGTGTGTGGATGCCACTTTCGCTAACAATGAGTTTATCTGAGGGGATGCGATTGGACAAACGTTGGGTAACGGAGAGGTCAGTGGAAAAGGTTTTCAAATCACGATTGTTGATTCCTAAGAGCTGAACGTCTGGGATACGCTCAAGGACCGTATCCACCTCTTGTTCATGATGAGTTTCGATCAACACATTCAAACCCAATCCCTGAGCAATGGCATAGAGATCCACAAGTTGGATTCGGTCCAGAGCGGCGACAATCAGCAACACACAATCGGCGCCATAGGCCCGGGCCTCATAAAACTGGACTTCTTCAATCATGAATTCTTTATTTAAAGCGGGGAGAGCAACCTGATCTTTAATGGCAGCAAGATAATCCAGGCTTCCTTGGAAAAACTCCTGATCCGTTAACACAGAGAGGGCGGAGGCGCCATAGTGTTCATACATTCGGGCAATTTTAAGAGGATCAAATTGATCCGCAAATTCTGGCCGCATCAAGCCTTGGCTCGGGGAAGATTTTTTCACTTCGGCAATGAGAGCAGGGGAGTCAGCACTCCGGCCCGATTCCAGAGCCTCGACAAATCCGATTGGGGGACGGCCATTGGCAATGCGATTCTTCAATTCAGTCAAGTAACCACGGCTCTGCTTTCTTCGCAGTTCGGCTTTTTTGTGTTCGAGAATACGTTGGAGGATCATGGAGTAAATTGTTTGGTGTATTGAATCAATTTTTCCAGTTTGTCCTGAGCGGCCCCGCTGTCAACCGATTGTTGAGCACCTTCATATCCTTCCTTTAAGTTCCTGGCCCGTTTGCACGCTACAAACGCCGGCGCGGCATTTATTAACGCCATTTCACGTTTCGTGTTCCGTTTCCCCCGTAAAATGTCCTGAATAATCGTCGCATTCTCTTTGGGATCCCCACCTTTCAGTTCTTTGGGATGAACAGGATTCAATTCGAAATCTTGTGGGCCAATCGTGTAACTGGAGACCAGCCCCATTTTGCCTTCTGACACATAGGTATTAGTCGTGAGGGTAATTTCATCGAGACCATCAAGGCCGTGAATGACAAAGCAATGTTGGGTGCCGAGCCGAATGAGCACCTGTGCGATTTTTTCGGTTAAGAGCTTGTCATAGACACCAAGAATTTGCATAGTGGCGCCAGCCGGATTTGAAAGCGGACCCATGATATTCATCATGGTACGGATACCCATATCGGTTCTCGGTTTCGCGCAATGTTTCATCGCTCCATGGAAAAGAGGAGCAAAGAGAAATCCGATTCCAATTTCGTTGATGCAGTCACTGATCCGATCAGGAGATAGGTTTATATTAACGCCAAGGGCCGAAAGGACGTCGGCACTGCCGGATCGGGAAGAGACTGAACGATTTCCATGCTTGGCCACGGTGATTCCCGCACCCGCGACGACGAAGGCCGCGGCCGTAGAAATATTAAAGGTGTTGGCGCGATCACCACCGGTTCCGCACGTATCCACCACCATTGGATCCGAGACCGGCACGCGTTGGGCCAGGCTCCGCATCGTTTGCACGGAACCGGTGATTTCCTCAACGGTCTCACCCTTTATTCTGAGCCCCATCAAGTATGCGGCAATTTGTGCGTCGGAAGCGTTGCCCTGCATGATTTCTAACATGACCGCGCCAGCTTCTTTCTCCGAAAGATCGACGCCTTCCGCAATTTTCGAAATGGCTTCTTTAATCATGCTGACGGAGCCTTCAGTGAGTAGGGGGAAAAGGTCTCTTTAGGTTAATAACCCAACGGATTGTGGGAGATTGAGAAAATTGTTCAGGAGATCCTTTCCGGCCGTTGTCAGAATTGATTCGGGATGAAACTGAACGCCTTCTGCACCGGATGGTGTGTGCCGAATTCCCATGATTTCACCTTCGACCGTTTCCGCGGAGATCTCAAAGTCGGCCGGCAGGGAATTTCGACTGACAATGAGTGAATGATACCGAGTGGCTTCAAACGGATTGGGCAATCCCTCAAAAATTGTTTTGCCATCATGGTGAATCATGGAGGTTTTTCCGTGCATGAGTCGATCAGCTCGGATGATTTCACCCCCAAACGCGAAGGCTAAGGATTGGTGTCCTAAACAGACACCCAAGACTGGCAATTGGCCTGCAAAATGACGGAGGGCTTCCACTGAAATTCCTGCTTCTTTTGGTGTACAGGGTCCCGGAGAGATAAGTAACCGTTGGGGGGCTAATCGCTCAATCTCCTCTATTGAAATAGAGTCGTTTCGATACACACAGATATCTGCACCGAGTTCACCCAGATATTGAACAAGGTTATAGGTAAAGGAGTCGTAGTTGTCGATGAGCAGAATCATAGCCGGTATCAATCCAATCCCCGTTCGGCCATTTCAATGCCACGCATCATCGCTCCGGCTTTACTGCATGTTTCTTCATATTCCCGTGTGGGATCAGAATCGGCCACGATCCCGGCGCCGGCCTGGATATAGGCGCACTCATCTTTAATCACAATCGTTCGAATATTGATGCAGGTATCCATATTGCCTGAAAAACTGAAATATCCTACCGCCCCGGCATAGGGTCCACGCCTGGTGGGTTCCAGCTCCTCAATAATTTGCATGGCCCGAATTTTGGGGGCCCCAGAAACGGTCCCAGCTGGGAAGCAGGCTTTCATGACATCATAAACGGTGCAGTCCTCTTTTAATTCGCCCGTGACCTGCGACACAATATGCATGACGTGAGAATAGCGTTCAATGGTCATAAAAGGGTCCAGGATGACCGTCCCCGCCTTGGCGACCCGACCGATATCGTTGCGCCCTAAATCGACCAGCATTACATGTTCTGCCCGTTCTTTTTCATCTGCCAGCAATTCTTCGCCCAAGGCGCGATCCGCCTCTTCGGTTTCTCCCCGACGGCGTGTTCCGGCAATAGGCCTGACGACAATGGATTGGTCCTCACACCGCACCAGAATTTCCGGGGAGGACCCGACCAACTCCACTCCGGCAATGCGTAAATAGTACAAATACGGCGAAGGATTAATCACTCGTAAAGCCCGATAAATTTCAAAAGATGGAGTGCGGATCCTCGTGTGCCACCGTTGTGAAACGACCCCCTGGACGATATCTCCGGCTTGGATATATTCTTTGGTCCTCATCACCATTTTCTCGTATTCGGCTTGGCTCATGTTTGATGTAAATCGAATAGGTTGCCGTCGTGGTTGAATTTTGGAACGGACAGGAGATTTTCTGAGTCGTGCAATCATGCGATCGATTCGAGCAATCGCCTCTCCATAGGCTTGTTTGAGATGGCTCTTCTTTTGACTTTGAATATGAGCGTTCGCGACAACTTTAATGGTATGGGAAACATTGTCAAAAATGAGTAAGGTGTCGGTGATCAGGAAGGCCAGTTTGGGGAGTCGGGCATCCTCTTTTGGATGCTGGTGAATGGGTTCAAAATGTCGAACCACATCATATCCCAGGTATCCCACCGCTCCCCCGACAAATCGCGGTAATCCTGGCACAAATACAGGGTGGTAGGGTTTCAGGGCATCGCGAATGTGATCCAGAGGATTCCCAGCTAATGGTTGCCGGCTCGTCTTCCTCCCCTGTTGAATGACAAGTTGTTCTTGCTCCTCCCACATGAGAAGAGTCGCATCACTTCCTAAAAAGGAATATCGTGCCCAGTTTTCTCCACCCTCAACACTCTCGAATAAAAAAGCCGTGGGCCCGGTGTTGATTTTGGAAAAAGCCGAAACAGGAGTCTCAAAATCAGCGAGGATTTCCTGGTAAATTGGGATGAGGTTGCCTTGTGTGGCCAGTCGGGAAAATTCTTCAAAACCCACTGAATAATAAGGCTTTTTCATTCATCGACCCTATCACACGATTTTTTTTAAAGTCAACGAACTGTGTTGGTGGAGGAAGAAAAGAAGGAAAAAGAATTTTTCGGAGAGGGTTTTGAGGGGGAGATGAATGAATCTCAACTGCCCCCTAAATGATAGGACGAAAGAAGTTAAATGAATGAAATTGAGTTAGGGGCTGACTCTAAGTTGTTGCCCAATGGTAATTAAGTTACTGTTCAGACCATTCCAGTTTTTCAAATCGTCAACGGTGACACCATATTGTTTTGAAAGGGAATAAAGAGTGTCGCCCCTTGTCACGGTATGAAAGCCGGGAGCTTCAACGGCTGTGCCCACCGCGGGTTCCATGCCGAGGTCCATATCCAGATCGCTCCCAAAGTCTCCTCCAAAGTCAGGCTCCATCTCAGCAGCCGGTTCGCCTCCCAAATCTGATCCCAGGTCAGCTCCCATATCACCCCCCATGTCACCGCCCATGTCACCAAGGTCGCTATCTTGAAATTCGAGGTCGCCAAGACCAAATTCGCTAATAGAAGGGTCATCAAGCGTGAGATCATCTTCAGGTGAGGGCTGATCCCCTACGTCTCCTTCACGAACACGGGTTAACTCGGATTGAGTCCGGTCTAATTGTTCCCGCAGGGCATCCATTTCTGTGGTTAGGTCACGGTTTTGGGATTCTAAATCGGAAACTTTCCGTTGGGCTTCTTGATATTTGACATTTAACTCACCGGTCCGTTTTTCCTCTTGGGCCAATAGGCGTTGAAAATTAAGAGAACGAGCTTTTTCCGCCTCATATTTCTCACTGCTGACGCAACCACCTAATACCCCTCCTTCAAAGGCAAATATGAGGCAGAGCAAAATCAGACCGCGTAATGTAAAGGGGAAAACGGCAAGCTTCTCCTTACCGACGATTGATGGTTGCATAGAGTGCATTCCTCCAAAATGGAAATCTTCGTGGGGTTTCCCGTGCGGGCGATGTGTAACGATACTACGGGAATCTGTCTAAGTCAATCTGGACTTTTAAGGATAGTGCGCAAATTAAATCATGTCAAATTTTCATGCACATTTTGATTCAAAGTGAGGGTTGTGGGTGGCGTTTGACCCTTTACAAAATGGTGTGCTAGCGTCTGGAACATGGACAAGATAAAGATCATAGTCCACACTGCAATGCAGAATCAATAAAGGTCCTGCCATGAATCAGGCTCCTGCCCACCTTCCTAATTCACGAACGGCTGTTGTTGACCAGGTCACGCTTCGGTTGGCGCAACCATCCCAATCTGATCAGGATTGGATAGGCGACCAGGATCTTATCCACCAGCTTCTGGCATGTTGGCTCGTTCTTGATGAACGTGATTTTCCGCTTGCCCCTCGCATCATCGGCCAGCCTGGCGTAGGAAAAACTACACTGGCGATGTCTGGAGCAAGAGGACGCAAACAAGAACTTTTTATTTACCAATGTACTGCAGACACCAGGCCCGAAGACCTTTTAGTTTCACCGGTTATTTCAGAATCGGGTGCGATCATCTACCAAGCCTCACCTCTGGTCACCGCTATGCTCACAGGAGGAATTTGTCTTCTTGATGAAGGAAACCGGATGAATGAAAAAAGTTGGGCCTCTCTGGCCTCACTTTTGGATCACCGTCGCTGCGTAGAATCAATTGTTGCCGGCATTCAAATTCCTGCAGATAAAAACTTCCGGTGTTGTGTGACGATGAATGAGGATGCCTCCACCTATGAAGTTCCGGACTATATTCTGTCACGTCTGCAACCGACTTTAAAGGTTGATTTTCCCCAGCGAGACCACGAACTTGCCATATTACGGTATCACCTCCCCTTTGCCCCTGAAGAGATTCTGGAACTGATGGTAGAGTTTTTACAAAAAGCTCATCAATTAGATTTAGAATTTTCTGTTCGAGACGGTATTCATATTGTCCAATATGCCCTGAAGCGTTTAGCTCAAAAACCTTCCCACCCCCTCAGTCGTGATGAGGTCTGGTGCGATGCACTCATTAAAGTGCTGGGAGAAGAAGCGTTGGATCTCGATCAACTCGCCCGACACCGATCCCGCACCTTAGGGGACCAGTCCCTTCCCCGAGGACTGGGAGATTTCTTTTTCGACGAAGGGCATCCATTACATCCGGATCGGTGAGGAAATAAAAAAAATTTCGAGTTTCGGGTTTCGCGAGAGGAGACGTTCTCTCCTGTTTCGTGAACCTGGTTATTATGACAGGCAGACTGTCCCCCCGGTTGGCCTCTTGCGAAGGAAGGCTGTCGACCACTTTCGGTTTCTCCTACGCCCCTTTTGCCAAATGATTTCCTAAAAGGTGGTTTCCCGCCTTGCTAGGAAAAACGATTTGACAATTCCCAGAAAACAGAGGAAATGTTAATGCAGGTCTTGCTTTAAAAATGCTATTTTTTCTATTCGAAACCCGAAACCCGAAACCCGAAACCCGAAACCCGAAATTTTTTTCCTGACCCATGTCAGATCATTCGGCTCTCGATCCCGTTTTCCAATTATCCCCCCGGATTCGTGTGGTCCCTGTCCGTCACGGTAGTGGAGATATGGCCCAAGAGGTTCGTGAAACCATTCTGGGGCATCGCATAGATTGTCTTGCCGTTCCCTTACCTCCGTCCTCCGAGGAGGCCGTCGAACGGGGAATTGCTCAGCTTCCCTTCATTAGTGTCGTGATGGTGCCGGAACCGAACCAGGACGACACCCTCAGCCATTCCTTCATCCCGATCGATCCATGTCAAGCGGTCATAATGGGCGTTCGTGTTGCGATAGGCGAAGGCGTGACGCGGGCCTATATCGACCGGGAGGTTACGGTCTTCGAGCCGGCTCCCCATTTCACTCCTGATCCCTACGCACTGAAAAAAGTCTCACTGGCGGCCTATGCGTCGGCCATACTTCCCTTTCTGCCGGCCCCTCAACCCCATTCCCAACAGTGGCGGCGAATCGCTTGGATGGCCTTTCGCCTCCATGAACTCGAAATTGACTATGAGTCAATATTGTGTCTTTGTACAATAGAAAATTGGCCGTGGCTCAGAATGGCCTATCAGGATCGGGCCTCCTACCATCCACCGGAGGTTCTCGAGGCCAGACCGGCCCTCTTCTCAGTTGCTCCGGACTCTCTGTATTTCATGCTTGGAGAATTGCCGTATCTCACAGCCTTGTATGAACGGCGACGTGAAGAGGCTCGGGCTGACACGCACTTATCGATTGATGGTATTAAGGAATTATTATTGGACAGTCGAACGAGATGGTTGATGAATCGCTCGAGGGAGGTGGAACAAGAACTCAATTGGGTCACCCCCCACTTGGTACAAACCTATTTGCAGTATGTCCGAAATCTTGCGTTATTAGAACGTCGCTTTACTCCAGACCTCTATACTCTGGTTTTAGCAGCCAAACAAATGGCGGGTGATGAATTTGCCTTGACTCTATTAGAAACCGCAAAGACTTACGCTTACCAAGATAGGGACACGCCATCCTGGGGAACTCCTGACTTAACGATGGGATTGGGTGAGTTGGCTTTTCCGGATGGCGCCGTCTCAAAAGGAAAAAATCGTTTAGAAGGTCAACCTGTTGTCTGGCGTTCATTGTCCCTTCGCCCAACTCCACCTAAACCAAAAAAACAGAACTGGGCCTACGAGTGGAATCCGTACCAGCAATGCTCATGGCCCCCCGAAGACACAAAAATCGAAGCATTCAGAGCACATGTCTGCAATCAGGCCCGAACCTTACTAGGCGCGGATGTAGGCAGAATTGAAAAGTTTACGACTTCATTTCGGGATGGCATTGATATGCGGGAAACATTACGGCATTGGAAATCCCAAAAGAGAGGAAACGTTCAGGATATTTATATCAAAGAGATTCCTCCTGCGCGCGGATCCCTGGAAGTCATAGTCTTTTTATTTCAGGTGCCCAGTGATCCGGAAAAATATTCCTGGCGGGCCACCTGGTATGCCGAGCATGAACAAGAGTCGACCTTGTGTTTCTATGCTACCCCGTTTTTAGAGAATATGATTGGTCCTGGAATCGGGCAATCCTCCTATGGGGGAGCCATGTTTTTATTTCCCCCCAGGACGATCCCCGATATTTGGGAAGATCCCCGGTTTCAATTCGCCCAAACCCTGGAAGAGCGATTGCTGGCCGGAGCATGTGTTCACTCCCAAGAGGTGCATGTGGCTCTTGTGTCTCCTATTCCACCAAAAGGGGCGTGGCGCCAAATTGCGAGACGTTACAATCGGAAAATCATTCCCATTCCACTTAAACGGTTTTCGGGGCAGACTATTCACCGGCTTCGACATTTTCATGTGCTGAATGGTCATAATATCCGCAGCTATGCTGCCCAATTTATTCGGGAATAGGGTACCCCTGATGGGGTAATCTCAAATCTCAAATTAAAAATAAAGTTTGGATGGGCAAGGATGAAGATTTCAAAAGGGGAAGGGCCTCAATAACAAACATAAGAGACCAAGTCCATCAAGTGATAGATTTGAAATTGGGGATTTTGGTGGTTGGAAGTTGGTAATGGGAATTTCCGATATAGGTGTTAGGTACTCATGCTCTCTGCGCTTCTAGTTACCTTCTAAAAGAGAAGATCACTGTGTCTCCGACAACTTCCGAAGATGTGCAAAAAAAACTTGAAGCACTTCGCGCGACCATTCGCCGACATGACCATCTGTACTATGTCATCAACCGGCCTGAGATTTCCGATTCCGAATACGACCGTCTATTTCGTTCCCTGCAAGCGCTTGAGGCTCAATTTCCTGAATGGATTACCCCCGATTCCCCGACCCAGCGTGTGGGAGCGCCACCCCTTGAGCAATTCAAGAAGGTTCCTCATGAGTATCCGATGCTGAGTCTGGATTCGCATCTCAACATTGAGGATGTGAAGGCCTTTGACAAACGTGTCCGCCGAGAATTGGATGTGGACGCCGTAGAATATGCGGTCGAACTAAAATTTGACGGGCTGTCCGTAGAGTTGATTTACGAAAATGGTGCATTCGTTCGAGGATCGACAAGGGGAGATGGGCTTTTAGGAGAGGATATCACTCTCAATCTCAGAACCATCCGTTCACTCCCCCTTCAATTACAGGACGGGGTGGTCCCGTCCCACAAATTGGTCGTACGCGGGGAAGTGTACATGAGACTCGAGGATTTTCATGAACTCAATCGTCGCTTAACGCAAAACCAGGAAGAACCATTTGCCAATCCAAGAAACGGAGCAGCCGGCTCTTTACGACAATTGAACTCCCGCATTACCGCCGACCGACCTTTGGCCTTAACCTGTTATGACCTCAAAGGCATCATATCCCAAGGTTGCAAAACCCATTGGGACTCAATTTCCCTGCTTGAACAATTGGGACTTCCAATTCCCCAACATCGACGACGCTGTCAAACGATTGAGGAGGTCATTGCCTTTCATAATGAAATGGCTGAACAACGAGACCAACTCCCTTTTGAAATTGACGGGATTGTGGTCAAAGTCAATGGGCAGAAATGGCAAGAAGCATTAGGGGAAAAATCTCGAAGTCCGCGATGGGCCATTGCATTTAAATTTCCTCCACGCAAGGAAATAACCAAAGTCCACCAAATCATCGTTTCCGTTGGACGAACCGGTGCGCTCACCCCCATCGCACTGCTCAATCCTGTTGAGATCGGTGGTGTGACGGTCAGCAGAGCCACGCTTCACAATGTAGAAGAAGTGGTGCGGAAGGATATTCGACCTGGAGATACGATCAAAGTTGAAAGGGCCGGGGATGTGATTCCCGATATCGTTGAACGGGTCCCTATTGAAGGGGAAATTCGAAGCGATCCCTTTGTGTTTCCCGGGGAATGTCCGGTCTGCCGCTCGGCAACTTTGCAGGAAGGTCCTATTATCTATTGCACCGGCCAAACGGTCTGTCCCGCACAATTAAAAGGATCACTTGAGCATTTTGCTTCAAAAGGTGCAATGAATATTGACGGTCTTGGCAGAAAAACCGTTGCCCAATTCGTGGACCAGGGATTGGTTAAGGATTTATCTGACCTCTTTACGGTCAACAAGGAACAATTGTTGACCCTGGAGGGATTTGCAGAAAAGTCGGCAACGCAACTGGTTGAAGCCATCGGGAAAAGTAAACAGGCACCCTTGCCAAGGTTTCTCTTTGGGTTGGGTATACGCCATGTGGGCGCCCATATTGCTAAGGTCTTAGCCAGACATATTGGTTCACTTGAGGGGCTCATGATCTCGAACAAGGAAGATCTCCAAGCGTTACATGAAATCGGACCGGAGATCGCCTCGAGTGTCGTTAGCTTTTTTCAAGAACCAAGGAATCTTGCTGTGTTAAAGCGAATGGAAGATTTGGGCGTACGGGTCGAGACCGTTGAGCGCCTGACGACCGGTTCCAAGCAACCACTCGCAGGAAAAATTTTTGTGTTGACCGGCACGCTCGACGGTTTTACCCGCCAGGAAGCCAAACATACAATCGAATCTCTCGGAGGTCGGGTGACGTCCAGTGTCAGTATGCAAACCGATTATGTGGTGGCCGGAAGAGAGGCGGGATCGAAACTCACTAAGGCCGAGCAATTAAAGGTTACGGTGTTGGATGAGGAAGAATTTAAAATATTTTTGAGGGAAGCCAGCCCGGCAGAATTAAAATAAGTCTTTTTGAAAGAAAACGCCTTCTTAGGAATTGTCCGGTGTTCTCAGAGATCTTGGTAGAAAAGATGATTTCGTTTCCGGATCGGTTTCTGCAAAAAAAAACGGTGCCGCCTCCATACCTAAAATGTTTTTATCGAAGGGGTGATCCGAAACGTTTCATGTGGGTTACCCAAAAGCCTGGGCACGTGGAAAAGGCAAGCTGTTTATCACGTTGGAGGCCCAACCGGCGAAGGCTCTTCGGCTGGTGGTTCGGGAACAACTTCTTCTTTTATGATTTGGACGCTTTTAATACTTTTTGCATCTGCGTCACGCACGATCAGATGACAGTGGTTCACGAAAACCCGTTCACCGATTGAAGGAATGTGTCCGAGCTCTTCGAGGATCAGGCCACTGATAGTGTTTTGCTCTTCGTCAAGTTCCACCTTAAGAAATTCGTTGATTCGTCGTACTTCGGTTCGCCCATCGACGAGGATCTGATTTTTCCCGGTTCGCTTAATGAGTTCTTCGGTAATATCCCCTTCGTCGAGTATTTCTCCAACGACTTCCTCAAGCAGGTCTTCTGCGGTCACTAATCCTATCACACCACCAAATTCATTGACGACAATGGCGATATGTCGTTTTTCTTGTTGGAATTGCTTGAGGAGGTCATCAGCCGGTTTGCTGGCTGGGACGAACAGTGCGGGCTTCGCAATTTCTCTTATGAGGTGCCTGGTGTGATTCTGGGCTAATTCCATTAAGGCATGACTGCGGTACAGGATCCCAATGATATTATCCAGATTGTTATCATAGACAGGAATCCGTGAAAATTTTGATTTAAATAAATCCTCTCTCGCATCTTCCAACGAAACATTTCCATCAAGCCCGAACATGTAAATGCGTGGGGTCATGACGTCTTCAGCCGTGAGATCGGTAAATTCAAAGACCGCTTTGATCATTTTAACTTCTTCGGTTTCAAGGACCCCGGCTTTATCCCCGGCGTCAAGCATAAGCTTAAGCTCTTCCTCTGACGCATAATGCAGAGTAATCGATCGCCCACCGGTCATTTTCAGAATAAACGGATCGAGGAGGTACAGGGCAGGGGTGAATAGTTTTTCGAACCAATAGATAGGATAGGCTATGAGTTGTACCGCTGTTTCGGCGTGTTTTTGGCAAATGGTTTTGGGCACAATTTCGCCGAACATCAGCACCAAAAACGTTAAGACCCCTGTGGCGATGGCTACGGCTTCTATGCCGAACATTTGGTTGGCAATAAGGGTGGTGAGCGTGGCGGCCAGAATATTGACCAGGTTGTTCCCAATGAGGATGGTGGAAAGTAACCTGTGGGGTTTTAATCGTAAATGCAGTGCGAGTTTTGCTGCCTTGTGCCCTTCCTCGGCCAATGTGCGAAGTTTGCTTTCCGAGATAGAGAAAAAGGCAATCTCGGCACCCGAGAAAAAAGCAGATAGTAACAGGCAGATAATAACAGCAGCTATTTCCATATATTAAACTATCGAGGAGTCGAAAAGTTCTTGCACCTATAATGTTTGCAATCGGCTAAAAAAGCAGGAATTTTTGAGCAAAAAAGTGCAAAAAGGGTTGCACTCCTTTGCTGATGAAGATCACAGCTGCAGGGAAAGGAGGTCCAACCCAGACCGACCCTTGGCGGTTTCGAGCTGTTATGGGAGGAAACGTATCCAGTGAAATTACAGGGGGATTATTAAGCAGAACAAGAACATACGTTGGGGAAAGCCGTCTAGGCCCATCGTCGTCCATGTAGCAAAAAGGCTACCATAGGGAGACAGGGTATAGCAATAATAGTTTTTAGGGTCCTTTGGCCAGTTTAGGGCCCCAGCACCAATGGGGTGACTCCCCAGCTAGTCTTAAGCTTTTTGACGGCATCCCAGGCCAGGCTTTTCGTATGAAATTCGCCGACTTGGACACGGTACCATCTGCCTGTGGATAACTTGACAGGTACGACACGCACCTGAGCAAATTCCCCCTGGAGCTCATTACGAAGGGATCGCGCCTCTTGAAGGTCATCAAATGCGGAAACCTGGACCCAAAAGGGACCTGAAGAACGAGGTTTCTTCAGGACCTTCAGTCGAATCCGTTCGATTCCTTTCCCGATCATTCTCAACGAACGGGCAGCGGCATAAGATAAATCAATGATGCGCCCACGGATAAACGGTCCTCGATCGTTGATCTTGACGGTGACGGATCGGCCCGTGGCCAGACTTTGAACTCTCACGGTGGTTCCCAGGGGTAGCCTCTTGTGGGCTGCGGTCATTTGATACATATCATACTCTTCTCCGCTCGCCGTGAGTTTTCCATGAAATCCTGGACCATACCAGGAGGCGATGCCTTCTTCGGTATATCCGATTTTCGGGTTAATAGGTTTTGGTAAAGGAGTTGCGCAGTTGGTAAGGATCAAAACGGCTGCCAAAAGAGCGAAGGGGATACCAACGTGTTTCGAATTCATGTTCAAATTGTTACTTTCCCGATTGGGCCCGAAAGGGGGATTTGTTACCTTTAGATTCTGAGCACTTTTATTTTCGCCTATGATTCGTATTATGTAAACGATGCCTGTGGGGCTACGGCCTATCGAGGTCTGTTCGTTTCTCGAAGCGATAACCTTGGCGGTTGAGAACGGGGAAAACGGTAAAAATCGGTGTGCTGTGAGGAATGAAACCAGTCTCGGTTCCGGGGGGAAGCTGTAAATGTAAGTTGACAAAATTAAAACTGAGGCCCTGTTGCCAGGGTTGGTTAAATGATTGTCCATAGGTGGCCACCTTATCGGACGCGTAGCTTCTTGTCATGAGCCCGGCACCACCTTGGAGGCCATATTCATAGAGGTCAGGTGCTCCTTGGATGAGTAAGGAGACCAGGGAGGCATCAAACCAAACCTTAAAATTGCAACTGATCTGTATGTAGGGCCCTAGGCTGCCGGTATGTTCCAACACGGCGAGGGGATAAGCGAATTCAGGGGGAATCGATGGATCGGTTTGAGACGATTGGGCATTGAATTCGGGATCTTTAATTCCGGATACTGAGACAAAAATCAGATTGGGATCGTCTAACGGGATATCCAAAACCTGTCCGTCGTGGTAACTACAGAGTTTGCCCATTTCATATCGAAGGGGAAACGAATAGCCCATTTTTCCATAGAAAATTCTCACCCCGGCATCCAAAGGCTCGCCCGGGTTTTTGCTGATTTTTAAATCAAACGGCAGCATCATGTGAAAACCATTTGTTCGCACACTCATGAAGGGGGCACAGGCGCCAGGAAACTCTTTGTGGACCGTACTGTTGTCCGGTTCGAATTTTTTGGGGGTTCCGCCGAAATGCTGGGCAGTTTTGGCTTCCTTGGAGAGCCGAAATTTATTTTGATAATAGGCTGAGGCTCGTTTTTGCGCGATGTCCAGAAAATAGTCAGGAATGTCGGTTTCCACAATGAGGCGTTGTCGATCCAATCCCTGAGGACGCGGTGTTTTCATCGCCTCGTTATAAATACCCAGGTCAGCCTGAGTCTTTTGAATGGAAAAATCTAATTCTTGGACAAGTTCCGGATCATGATATCGGGTCTGAGGAAGGAGGTGACGGGCCTTCTGAAGCAGCTCGAGTTTGAGAGTATAACGTTTGGGTTCTTCGGCAAAAGCTTGGGCCGTGGCCATGATGATGGTGAATTGTTCGTCAGGCAACAGCCCAAGCTGAGAGAGATCCTGTTCCTTGATAAAGCTCATGGCCAACGGGCCGAAGGCCTCTTCTCTCCGAAGATTCAGAGTAAGAAGATAATTGATATAGGAACGTGCTTCTTGTTCAGTCATCTTTTCCCTTCAAAAGGTTGGCATTGTAAAATTTCCAAAGTTCAAAGTCCAATGTCCGAGGTTAACCGGGTGGAAAGATAGATATGGAAGGTTCAAAGTCTCGGGTAGAGACCCCTTTTCTTTGAATGGTGACCCTAAACCGTTGAACTTGATTTCGTTGGCGTTCTTTATCAACATTCTCTATTATGAAGAAAACCCTTCGCCGTTGCTCTTTTCCATTTCCACGTATTCAGGTCACTTTGTGTCATGACCATCAATAAAACTAGTCCCCTCTCTTTATCTCTGCGAAGTCAAAGCGAAAGGGTCTTGGAGTGGCAGGACCTCCTCAGAATTCTCGCGACACATGCCTGTTCTTCCCTTGGGGAAGAACAGTGCCTGGCTTTGCCCCTGGAAGATTTTCTTGAAATGGCTCAAGCCCGCCAGCAAGAAACCTCTGAAATGCGAGACGTGCTAGAAGGAGCCGTTCCTTTTCCATTGCTAACTTTTCAAAATATTCATGGGGTTCTGGCGCGCTCAATGAAGGGCGCGTTGCTGGAAGGACAGGATCTTCGGGATATCTCGACAGTCATTGGATTAGGTCAGGAAGCGAAGCGGTGCCTGCACACCACTAAAGAACAGTTCCGGTCGGTGTGGGCCATCGTTTTACCTTTAGATGAACAGGCGTGGGTGAAACAGGCCATTGATCGATGCATTGATCAGGAAGGGCACATCCGGGATTCTGCGACACCTGAGCTGCACGACCTTATCCGAGAGACCCAGCATCTTCGACGCAAAATGCGTCATCGTCTCGAAGCGATCCTGTCCTCCACGCGCTATGAGGAAATTCTTCAAGGTCAGTATTTTGCTCAGCGGGAGGAACGCTATGTCATCCCAGTCAAAGCAGAGCGGCAGCAAGAAGTTCCCGGAATCGTGCACGATATTTCCAGCAGTGGCGCCACCGTATTTATAGAGCCTCGAGAGTTGATTGATCTCAATAATGCTATCAAGGTCGGAGACCTGCACGTGGCCCAAGAGGTCCGTCGCATTCTTCAGGATCTTTCAAGCATGATTGCTGATCATGCCGATACCTTAAAAAGAAATCTCGAGATTTTGGTGGCCTTGGATTGTTTGGCGGCCAAAGCCCGTCTCAGCCAGCAAATGGACGGACATCCCATCGTTTTGAATGATCAGAAACGAATTCACCTTCTCAAGGCCAGACATCCGCTATTGATGTTAAACAAAGAGCAAGTAGTTCCTAACGATATCCTAATCGATGAACAGACACAGGTCCTTGTCATTTCCGGACCCAACACGGGCGGGAAAACAGTGACGCTCAAATTGATCGGTTTGGTGTCTCTGATGGTCCGATCAGGTCTTCATCCACCTTGTGCTGAGGGCTCGTCCATGGCGGTGTTTCCAACCGTGTATGCAGATATTGGTGATGCTCAGGATTTAAGGAAAGATCTTTCCAGTTTTTCTGCTCATATGTCCCAAATGATTCAATTTCTGAACGAAATGGCCGGAAAGGAGGATAGGCCGTTACCCGACTCGTTAATCCTATTAGATGAAATTGGAAGTTCGACTGATCCGACAGAAGGCGCTGCTCTCGCTGAGGCGTTACTGTCCCGATTGTTTGCAATGGGGTGCAAGGTGGTGGTGACGACGCATTACCATTCGCTCAAGGCCATGGCCTTGAAAAAAGAAGGATTTTTGAATGCGAGCCATGAATTTGATCTTCAAAGTTTATCCCCCACGTATCGGCTCTTAATTGGTCTCCCTGGAGGGTCATCTGCGCTTGATATTGCCGGGCGTTTAGGCCTTGATCCGGCAATCCTGAAACAGGCGGTTTCTTTAATTGAACATCAAAACCGAGATCTCGACCAGGTCTTTCATCATCTTCAGGACACCCAAGGCCGGTTACAACAGGAATTGGAACAAGCCAAATGTCTTCGGACTGAAGCCGATGACCTGTTTCAAAGGGCACAGGAGATTGAGGAACGACTGCGAACGAGAGAGCTCGAAGAACGACACAAATTTCGAAGAACCCTGCAGCAGGAATTGAATAGGGCGAAACAGGCGGTTCACGGAATTATGGAAGACTTCAAAAAGGATAAAACCCTTGTAAAGGCGAAGACGGTCCTTCGTCGTCTTTCGGAGGTTCAGGCCGAAGCCACCCGCTTAGGGATGCCTTCGCATTCCCGACCGCTGGATTCTTTGGGAGAAGGGGATTGGGTGGAACTGAAAACTCTAGGGAGCACTGGGGTTCTTTTGGAATCTCCCCAAGGGAAAAAGCGGGTCAGACTCAGCATCGGTAAAAAGGTCATTTCGGTCGATGTCTCTTTGCTTCAAGGGGCCCCCCAACCTTCGGCACCAGCCACGACAGGAAAACAATCCACAATCCCAACGCCACACCTTCAACCTTCTCAAGGCATCGCAGAGCAAGCACTTCCCGCCTCTAAAGCCATCGACCTTCGGGGAACCTCCATTGATGAAGCCCAAGAGATGATGATTGCCGCCCTGGACCGATCGATGCTTGAGGGAATCACCGCTATTCGGGTGATTCATGGACATGGTTCCGGCAAGCTAAAGAATCTGGTCCGACACTACTGTATGGACTCGCCTTACGTCTCTCAATTTCGGGCCGGGGAGAAAGAAGAAGGAGGAGATGGCGTTACAATCGTCGAATTGAAGTGAGTGGCGGTTTCCGTTGTGAATTTTGTTGGGCGATTCTCATATTACGGATAAAGCCTGAATACTTGGGCCGGCGGATTGGACTATGTTGAAAGCGTTCCTGAAAGGATTGTTCGTCTAGAGCCAAAAGGCTGTTGAGATGTGGGTTCAGGGTCAGGGAGGAAGGTTGAAAGGCTGGTTCCTTGGCGGATTGAGCATGGACATTAAAAGGGCAGATATCCAAACAATCGTCACATCCAAAAATATGATTCCCCATTTGGCCCTGACGTTCTTCAGAAATCTCCTCTGCCTTTCCTCGAAATTCGATAGTCAAGTAGGAAATACATTTTTCTGCATCGACCACGTAGGGATCTGTAATCGCGCCAGTTGGACAGGCTTGAATACAAAGTGAACAGGATCCACAGAGATCGGTAGCCGGTTCATCAGGGTCCAACTCGAGGGTGGTCAAGATTTCACCCAGCAAAAGCCAGGATCCAAACTCCGTAGAGACCAGATTCGAATGTTTCCCTATCCAACCGAGTCCGGCTTGTTGCGCCCAGGCTTTTTCCATTACGGGTCCCGTGTCGGCATACCGACGGGTTTGAGATTGAGGCTCTAGGTCGAAGATTACACCCTCCAGAAGTTTGAGCTTGCGATTGAAAATGCGGTGGTAATCTTCGCCCCAGGCATACCGGGCAATGCGACCATATCCAACCGCTTCGTTAGGAAATTGTGGGCAGTAGTAATTCATTCCAAGCGATATGAGAGATGTACATCCAGGGAGGATCGTTTGGGGGTTGCTTCGCCGTTCGGGTTTGTGAGCCATCCATTCCATCGTTCCATGAAATCCGTGACTGAGCCATTCCAGAAGGCGGGTATACAACCGTCCAGGCAAGCTATTTTCCGAATTGGGAGAGTCTGAATTCGGTGTGGAACGAGGAAGGTCAGGAGGAACTCGTGTCACGCCTACCGCATCGAATCCTATCTCAACGGCCTTTTGTTTAATGGTTTCTGTAAAGGTAGGCATGTACCGAAGAAAGGGAAGAGATCAACCAGATAGGATTTATCGAGGCGCTGGTTCGGGACTGGCCGGTGGAATATTATGAGTACAATTCAACATGACGCTGAACCGACCGGAGCACTGGTCTGATGTACATTCACCGCAGGTTCCGACGATTGTGGTTTTCCAATCGGTTTGTTGGGTATCAATTTGGCAGGAGGTTCGACCGGCTTTGGACACATCCACCCAAGGCTCATCATATCCGGGGAAATTGGCCACTGAACAATCGGCGGGAATAGGCACACGACAACTCTTTTGTGCCTCGCCTTTTACCATTCCCAAATTACAAATTGACTCCGTTCGTGGCACAGGGTCGGCTCCTGCGGCGCCCAAGAATGTCAACAATAGGAAAGAAACAAGGCTCACCAGAAGAAGGTCTTTTACATGAAGGGACATATAGGGCTCCGGTCGCAGGATTTCATGTTTTCCCCCTGTAGGTCATGGGTGACGTTCACAGTCCCCGGTGCCGATTTCAGGAAGTGAATCCAATTGGGTATGTGGTATTGGTTCATGACCCATATCACGATTGGCACGTGGTTTCCAGAAGAAACACCATAAGATGGTGCCCCTCCCTACCTAATCTGTGGTGGCTCGCTTATACCATAGAACCATTCTGTAAACCAGTCTGTACGGCCTCACACGAACTCTGCACTAAGGGAGTTAAAACCCACGTCCCTGAATAATGGATAACTTTAGGAGTTGTTCCTGAATTTCCCGTTCCCAGTCCAATTGGGCTTCGGTGTGGAGCCCATGATTTGTGTCTTTATCATATTGAAGGTTGAGACGTTTAGCCGCAGCTTTCACCAACTGAACCATCTCTAACGGGTCTCCACTATTTTGCAATGTTTGGTTGGCCTGACGGGTTAAGAGACAGCTAATCATAAAATGAAGCTGTTCATGTAGAAGGATCCTCTTAGACTCACCGACCAATTCGGGATTCCAGGGGTCAACGATAGACGCTTTGACCCAAGAGCGTTGATAGTCGAACCGCATTTCAATTTTGGGGGGAGAATGCTTTGGATAGAAGAGGACAGCGGTTATAGCCGACTCTTTACCAAGCCGGTCTTGACGCGAATAATCCTCCCACGTCGGCAACCGGTCGGGGATGCAGGATGGGCCTTCTTCCCCTTCATGGATCCAATGCAAGGACCGACTGCAGCCACCGACGCTAAGGGCGAGACATAAAAGAAGAATCCAAGAGGGAAGGCCGGAAAAAGGTTTCAAGAGTCCGGAAATGTCCAGTTTCATTTTCAAGGGACAAAGTCTAACGTGTGACGCCCACGATCAGCAATCTTAATCATGTCGAATGGTAGACTCTACACTGGAAACTGTGGACGAGGAGAATTCCCAATTTCCGTCTCGTAAAAAAAAAGGCCTGGAGCACTAGCCTCCAGGCCTTTTTCAAGCACGAAATTGGAATGAGAATACTTAGTACATTCCGCCCATTCCACCCATACCACCCATGCCGTGGTCATGGCCACCGGGCATTGGGGCTTCAGCCTTCTGTTCCGGAATGTCCGTAACCATGACTTCCGTGGTGAGCATAAGACCTGCAACGCTAGAAGCGTTTTGCAGTGCACACCGCGCAACCTTTGTGGGATCAATCACTCCGGCATCGACCATATCCACATATTCATCGGTTGCAGCATTGAATCCACGGTTGGTCGATTCGCCCTTCACTTTTTCAACAATGATGGACCCCTCAGATCCTGCATTTGACGCAATTTGGCGCAAGGGTTCTTCCAGGGCCCGTTTCACAATATTCACTCCAACTTGTTGATCATGAGAAAGTTTGAGTTTGTCCAATGCTGAAATGCATCGAAGGAGAGCCACACCTCCACCCGGGACGATCCCTTCTTCCACGGCAGCTTTTGTCGCATGAAGGGCGTCTTCCACGCGGGCCTTTTTCTCCTTCATTTCTGTCTCTGTGGCGGCGCCGACATTAATGACAGCCACACCCCCAACCATTTTCGCCAACCGTTCCTGAAGTTTTTCCCGATCATAATCGGAGGTCGTTTCCTCAACCTGGGTCTTAATTTGTTTAACCCGACCTTCGATCCGCTTAGGGTCGCCCGCTCCTTCAACGATCGTGGTGTTCTCTTTGTCAATATTCACCCGCTTGGCACGTCCCAAGTCTGTCAGTTTGACATTCTCCAACTTCAAGCCCACTTCTTCGGAAATGACCTGACCACCGGTGAGTGTGGCAATATCCTCAAGCATGGCTTTTCGGCGATCACCAAAGCCCGGAGCTTTGACCGCGGCCACGTTAAGAGTGCCACGCAACTTATTGACTACCAAGGTTGCCAAGGCTTCCCCTTCCACATCTTCGGCAATGATGACCAGCGGTTTCCCCATCTTGGCAACTTGTTCCAGCAAGGGGAGCAGATCTTTCATTGCACTGATTTTCTTTTCATTGATGAGCAAAAAGGCATCTTCAAGAGAGGCTTCCATTCGCTCAGCGTTGGTGACGAAGTATGGGGAAATATACCCACGATCAAATTGCATACCTTCAACCACATCCAGAGCGGTGGTCATGGATTTCGCCTCTTCCACCGTGATCACACCGTCTTTCCCGACTTTGTCCATGGCCTCGGCGATCAAGTCTCCGATGGTTTGGTCATTATTGGCGGAAATTGAACCAATCTGGGAAATTTCTTTTTTGGATTGACAGGGCTTACTGATTTTCTTGAGTCCTTCAATGGCGGCTTCAACGGCCTTGTCGATTCCACGTTTGATTTCCATCGGATTACCACCAGCCGTGATATTTTTCACGCCCTCGCGATAGATGGCCTGGGCTAACACCGTTGCCGTGGTGGTTCCGTCACCGGCCACATCACTGGTTTTGCTGGCCACTTCCCGTACCAATTGTGCTCCCATATTTTCATAGGGGTTTTTTAACTCAATTTCTTTAGCCACCGTCACACCGTCTTTGGTGATGGTTGGGGCGCCGAATTTCTTATCTAAGATAGCGTTCCGACCCTTGGGGCCGAGAGTCGCTTTGACGGCGTCAGCTAATTGATTAACGCCTTTTAAAATTGCACTACGCGCTTGCTCACTGTATTGGAGCTGCTTTGCCATATATTCCTCCTTCAGATCAATTAAAAAACCGGATTATTGTCCAGAGTTTTTAGGATGGTTGGTCTTATTAATTTTCGAATACGCCCAGGATGTCTTCTTCTTTGAGAATCAAACAGTCGTCATTTTCAATTCTGATTTTGGTCCCTGAATATTTATCAAACAACACCTGATCACCAATTTTCAGATTCTTCACGTCCGGCCCACTGGCTTCGACGGTTCCACGTTGGGGTTTTTCCCGTGCAGAGTCGGGGACATAAATCCCACCTGATGTCCGCTCTAATTCTTCGGTGTATGTGACAAACACTCGATCTCCGAGGGGACGAAACCCTTTGGCACTCGATCCTGTTTTTTCCTCTTTCTTCTCTTTGAGTTGTGTGGCCATGCGCTAATCTCCTCCTTTGTTTAACGGCTTTTTACGGTTTTTTGGGAAATGCCCTATTTTAGGGAAAGAACTACATATATTGATCACTCTGGTGAGGGGAGATAATACTTTTCTTTATGAAGTCAAGTGCCTCGGTTAAAGATTGTTTAAGATTTTCTTTTGGAAGGGGACGAAGGCGGGATTGAGCAAAATAGGTGAAAAATTAGTGGGTTAGGAAACCTATTGAAGACGGAACGCGCCCATTATAGGCGGAGACGTTCAAAATCCTTGAGCTCATTTTTCATAAACGCCCGTAAGCGCTTGATTATTTTAGCTTCTAGCTGGCGGGCTCTTTCTTTGGTAATCGAATATTTTTTCCCTAAATCCTCAAGGGTGAGGGGTGTTTCAGAAAGGAGGCGATTGCGCAAAATATCCTCTTCCCGTTCATTAAGGGTTTCGGCGAATTCTGCCAGTTTTTTCCGAAATACTACCCGGAGTTGGTTTTTAGCCAGTTGCTCATCCACGCCTATCTGGGGAGACGGGAGTAAGTCGTGAAACGTGCCCTCTCCCTCGTCGGTCATGGGTTGGTCGAGAGAAAGTTCCCAGCTTCCCAAACGTTGGTCCATTTCGACCACATCCCGTTCCCGAACATTAAGCCGATCAGCAAGCAGTTTGGGATCGGGAATGAATCCCTCTTGTTGGAGTTTGGCCTTTTCTTTCCGTAAATTAAAAAATAACTTGCGTTGTTCCTGGGTGGTCCCGATTTTAACCAGGCGAAAATTGTTTAAGAGATAGCGTAAGATAAAAGCCCTTACCCACCATGCTGCATAGGCGTAAAATCTTACGTTTCTGGTTGGATCAAACTTTTTTATCGCTTGCAGGAGCCCGACATTGCCTTCCTGAATTAAATCCATTTGATCAATTCCTACATGCCCATATTCTGATGCAATGGCTACAGAAACACGCAAATTAGCCAGAATCAATTTCACGGCGGCATCATTTCGACCTTTTTCCCGATATTCGTAAAACAACCGAATTTCTTCTTCTTTTGTGAGAAAGGGATACCGTCGAATTTCCACAAGGTACCGATCAAACGTGGTAGTCGGGACCAGTGCGGAGGAGACCGAACCCCAACGTTGCTCAGAAGTCTCGTGAGAAGAAGATGTGGGAGGAGCTTCTGCTAATTCCTGGGCGGAACCCAGGATTTCAAGTTCTTCGTCTGGGATTATTTCCTCAGAAGAATCCAATTCGCGCTCGTCTGGTTGAGGGTTGGGCATAGGTCTTGGTCACATCATCAAGAAGACACTTGGGTTTAGAACCTTCAATGATTGTACATGAAACTCAATAGGTAACACAGGGTCAGGGCCGCCCTAAGGGATGAATTATGAAGATTGCTACCTTTTTCTGTCTATTTATGGGGTAGGGAAAGATTTGCCTGTCCAATTTTCCCTGCACTATAGTGGTGAAATAGGAAGTTTCGGGTTCCGGGTTTCGTGATTCGAGCAACAAAAAGAAGGTTCGAGTTTTATTTTCCCTGTTCTGGTTTTAATTGAAAGGATTATGAAATTCTTCGTTTTTACCGTTATCGGGAAAGGTGAGAGATTGAAATAGGATGTAAGGGCTGGTAAAGGCCATCTTTGAACCCGAAACCAGGAAAACGAAACCCGAAACGATAATTTCTTCAACACCATGCTAAAAAACACTATTCAAGGATTGCGAGCTGGGCATTGGCCATCGCTTTTGGGGGCCTGGCTTCACTTTGAAGTGAGTTTTATGGTCTGGCTCTTAATCGGAGCACTCGGAGTCGCCATTTCCTCTGAATTCTCTTTATCGGCAACTCAAAAGGGAGTGTTGGTTGCCGTGCCATTGCTTGGGGGAGCCATTCTCCGGATCTTTGTTGGGCCTCTTGCTGATCATATTGGGGCGAAATCCGTCGGGCTCTATCTGTGCGGACTACAAATGATCGCATTGGTTTTGGGGTGGCACTGGGGAGCAAGTTATTATTCAATGTTAGGGATTGGATTGTTATTGGGATGTGCTGGCGCAAGTTTTGCCATCGCCCTACCGATTGCAAGTGCAGCCTATCCGTCCACTCACCAGGGGCTAGCGATGGGGGTGGCCGCAATAGGAAATAGCGGGGTGCTTTTAGCGACGTTTTTCGCTCCGAGGCTTGCTCAATCATTCGGCTGGCAGAATACCTTCGGGGTCATGATCATTCCGGTTTTTCTGGTCTCCATTATTTTTTGGCTTATTGTCAAACCGTCAATCCCTAAGAAGGACCTTCTTCGAAGGGCACCCATTTCTTTTGTGAAAAGTGTCATTCGCCAAAAATTTATGTATTGGTTATGTTTTTTGTATTCTTTAACATTTGGGGGGTTTGTCGGTTTGGCCAGTTATTTCCCGATTTTTTTGCACGACCAATACCGCATTGACATGATTACCGCCGGGACGATGACGGCTTTTTGTGGATTAGCCGGTAGCTTAGCCAGGCCTATTGGCGGCCATTTAGCGGACCGGTTAGGGGGGGCGATCTTGTTACAGGCGATCTTCCCAATGCTTGTGGTGCTTGGAGTAGGGTTAGGCCAATTACTGGAACCCGTATGGGCCTTTCCCATGATGGTGACGACTCTCTTGCTTCTGGGATTTGGTAATGGGGTCGTTTTCCAGGTGGCCTCTCTTCGATTCAGGTCCATGATGGGAACGGCGTCAGGTCTGATTGGGGCGGCCGGTGGTCTTGGAGGGTTTTTGTTCCCAGCTTGCTTTGGATTTCTAAAGGATATGACTGGGACTTTTGCAGGTGGATTTTGGCTCCTGGCTGTCATTTCCATGATAGCGGGAATTAGTGTCCTGGTTGCACAACGTTCGTTGCGATTATCCGTTCAACCTGCCGAGTAAATGGAGGGGCTTTGGCTTTTGAGATTGCAGGGAGAGGCAGGCGGTCTGTATAGTCTTACTGATAAACCGGTTTAGATTATGAAGAAGTCTCAAGCCACCCAATTTCATACCATCCAAGAAGCATTGCACGAAATCCGAGCTGGAAAGTTTGTGATTTTAGTGGACGACGAAGACCGTGAAAACGAAGGCGATCTTGTGATGGCCGCTGAAAAAATCTCGCCGGCTGATGTCAATTTTATGGCCAAATTTGGGAGGGGTTTAATCTGTCTGGCTCTCACTCCGGAACGGGTGGAGGAACTGGAGCTCCCCCCCCAAGCCACAGAAAACACGGCTCCTTTCGGTACCGCCTTTACTGTCTCTATCGATGCCGGACGGAATATTTCCACCGGAATTTCTGCTGCCGATCGGGCCATGACTATTCGAATGGCCGTGGATCCATCTTGTAAGGCTTCTGACTTTGCCAGGCCCGGCCATGTTTTCCCCCTAAGGGCTCATAAAGGGGGTGTCCTCAAACGGGCCGGCCAAACAGAGGGGTCGGTTGATTTGGCCAGACTGGCCGGCCTGACCCCGTCTGCGGTCATTTGCGAAATCATGAATGATGACGGCACGATGGCCCGCGTTCCCGAACTTCTCCAATTCGCTAAGCACCACAAACTGAAAATCGTCACCATTAAGGATCTCATTCAATATCGCCTTCAAAAAGAAACCTTTGTGAGACAAATGGCTCGGGCGAAATTACCGACTATTTTCGGGCAATTTGAAGTCGTCGTTTTTGAGAATCAGCTGGATAATGGGACCCACCTCGCCCTGACGAAGGGAGAGATTGATAAAACACCAACCCTCGTGCGCGTCCATTCCGGTTGTGTGACTTCGGATGTGTTGGGGTCACTTCGGTGCGATTGTCGGGATCAACTTCATCGCGCGATGGAGATTATTGAAAAAGAGGGGAAAGGGGTGCTTCTGTATCTCAATCAGGAAGGGCGGGGAATTGGTCTTTTGAACAAAATTCGGGCCTATGATCTTCAGGATCAGGGAAGTGATACCGTTGAAGCCAATCTTCGACTTGGGTTTAAACCCGACCTGAGGGATTATGGGGTGGGCGCCCAGATTTTAGTGAACCTTGGCTTAAAAAAAATCAAATTGATTACCAATAATCCCCGGAAAATAGTCGGAATTGAAGGGTACGGATTAACCGTGGTGGAACGAATTCCTGTTGAGGTGGTTCCGCAAGAATCCAATGTCCATTATCTCCGAACAAAAAAAGCCAAACTGGGTCATATCTTGAATAATGTGTGACAGGATGTTGAAAAATTCCCCCAGCCTGCGCTAAAGCTTCGGCTGGCAAGCCAGTGTTCCATGCCTTGCCGATGCGATGCCCCGGCTTCGCGACGGTCCTCATTGTTCTAGAGCATACGTTACCATCTTGAAAATTCTTGAAGGCAGACAAGAGGTTCAAGACTCCCGATTCGGCATTGTTGTAAGCCAATTCAATGAGTTCATTTCCACTCGGTTATTAGACAGTGCTCTGGAAACATTCAAAAAAGGTGGTGCGTCAGATCAGGACTTTCGAATTGTCAAAGTCCCTGGGGCGTTTGAAATACCTCTTGTGGCCCGCCAATTGGCTGAAACTCATCAATTCGATGCCATTGTTTGCCTCGGGTCTGTAATCCGTGGCGAAACCGCTCACTTTGATTATATCTGTACTGAAACCAGTCGTGGCATTGCTCGGGCTGCGTTGGATACAGGGGTACCAATTATCTTTGGAGTATTGACGACCGAAACGGTTGATCAAGCCTTGGAGCGATCCGGATCTCCTCAGCGGAATCGTGGAATACATGCTGCCCAGGCCGCTATGGAAATGGCGTCCTTAATGAAACAAATACGTACATTGGGGGTCTAGTCCCCTATCTTCCGGGTTCTCAGTTTTTCAAGATTTCTATCACGTACAAAGCAATATGGCCTTGACTATTCCGCATAAACCGATATCAATGAAGACCCCTAAAATTGGTTCCTCCCGGCGGCGAGCGCGTCAATTGGCTCTCCAGCAATTATTTCGATGGGAGTTTGATAAAAGCCAAAATCACGAAAGTGAAGTCGTCAGGGCTGGTCGATCGATTTCTCCTGAAATACGAGAGTTTGCGAATCAAATCGTTCAGGGGGTTTTGTCCAATTATGGAGAATTGGATCAACTCATCAATCAATTTGCGGTGGAATGGACCGTGGACCGCATGCCTGTCGTCGATCGGAATATTTTACGATGGGCGATCTTCGAATTGCTCTGGATCCCTAACATCCCGGCAAGGGTGACCCTCAATGAGGCGATGGAATTGGCCAAACGGTTTGCGGATGATGAAGCCAGGCGATTTATCAATGGTATGTTGGACCATCTTCTTCGTGTGGAGCCTCGCCTTGAATTGAAACGTTCAGAACTGACTTCAAAGGAAAATACAGGTCCTAAAAATTTAATGAGTTGATTAACTACTTTTGTCATGGTTCATGCAGTCTGAAACAGAACTAACCAAAGATTGTGTTTAATATAGAGCAAGGAATAGTCATTGCCGAAAGCCGGAGATCATTATTTGGTGAAGATTATTTCATAGGTAGTTTCCTAAGGATAAGGAAAAATCCCGGGATTGCTCCACGGTTTTTGTTACTTCGATCTTCTTTATTCCTTGTTGGATATTGGATATTATTCTACAAAAAACGGGATTCGTGTCGGTGTCTTTCAAATCGTTTAGCATCTCCTTGTTCATCATATGATTAATCGTTATTCCCTTCCGGGTATGGCGTCGGTCTGGACTCAAACCCGGAAGTATCAACGGTGGCTCGACGTCGAATTGGCCGTTTGTGAGGTGATGGAGCAAGTAGGAAAAGTGCCCGGTGGAGTTGCCGCTCGTATAAAGCGAAAGTTTTCCATCGATCCCAAGCGAATTGACAGGATTGAACAGAAAGTCAAGCATGATGTCATTGCGTTTCTCGAATCGATCGCCGAACAGGTGGGAAAAGATGCTCGGCATCTCCACCTCGGGCTGACCTCTTCAGATATCCTCGATACTTCGTTGGCTCTTCAGATGGTCGAGGCAGCCGATCTGATCCTTCAGGATCTGGCTCTTCTCCTCGACACTTTGCGGCAACGGGCGATTGAACACCGTGAAACTCTCATGGTCGGACGCTCCCACGGAATCCATGGAGAACCGATTACCTTCGGGTGGAAACTTGCCATTTGGTATGAAGAGTTTGAACGGCAGCGCCAACGGCTGGAGGCAGCCAAAAAGGATATCGCGGTTGGGAAACTATCCGGCGCGATGGGCACCTTCGCCCATCTCTCTCCTTCCATCGAACAGAGGGTCTGCAAAAAACTTGGACTGAAGCCCGCCCCCATTTCCAACCAAGTTGTTCAACGGGATCGGCATGCAGCGTTTGTATCCGTCCTCTCACTGACGGCGGCCAGCATTGAAAAGGTGGCGGTCGAAATCCGGCATTTGCAACGCACTGAAGTGTTGGAAGCTGAAGAATATTTCGATGTCGGACAAAAGGGGTCCTCAGCGATGCCGCACAAACGCAATCCCGTAGGTTCCGAGAATCTGAGCGGTTTGGCCAGAGTGATACGCGGCCATGGTCTCGCGGCCTTGGAAAACGTGGCGCTCTGGCATGAGCGGGATATTAGTCATTCTTCGGTCGAAAGAATCATTTTGCCGGACAGTACGATTCTTCTGGATTATATGCTCGTCAGGTTGAACAGGATTCTCAAAACATTAGTGGTCTATCCCAAAAGGATGATGACGAACCTGAACCTCACCGGAGGACTGGTGTATTCTCAAAGACTGCTTCTGGCTTTGGTCGACAAAGGGGCGGTTCGGACTGAGGCGTATGAAGCCGTCCAGGGTCATGCCATGGCTGCCTGGAAAGGGCAGGGAGATTTTCAGAGTTTAGTGGAAAAGGATGCTTTCATTGCAAAACATTTAAGTCGAAAAGAAATTGCCTCGTGCTTCGACCCTAAACTGTATCTCAAGCACCAAAATCAGATCTACGCGCGGATCTTTGGGAAACAGCCTTCAACGAAACACTCCAAACCATCAACCAACAAACCCAAAACCAAATCCAAATCATGAAGGAGTAGGGAACGAATGGAACGCGGATCATTGTTGTATGAAGGAAAAGCAAAAAAAGTATTTGCTACCACCAATCCTGACCAGGTTATTCAGTATTTCAAAGATGACGCGACAGCCTTTAATGCGCAGAAACGCGGAACCATTTTTGAAAAAGGGATCGTCAATAATAAGATATCGACTCGGTTATTTAACCTATTAAATGAAGCCGGCATCCCAACACATTTCCTTGAAGAGCTCAGTGATCGGGAAATGCTGGCCAAACACGTGTCTATCGTCCTTTTAGAAGTTGTGGTTCGAAATCGGGCCACGGGAAGTTTGGTAAAACGGTTAGGACTTGAGGATGGGAAGGTGCTTGATCCTCCTCTTCTTGAATTTTTCTATAAGAAGGATGAATTAGATGATCCTTTGGTAACGGAAGATCACATTCGGCTACTCAAATTGGCTGATGAATCCTGCTTGGCCCAAATGAAAAGGCTGGCCTTCAACATCAACGATGTGCTCACCCCATTTTTTAAGTCTAGAGGCATGCTGTTAGTAGACTTTAAATTAGAATTCGGGTTTTATAAGGATCAGCTCATCCTGGCCGATGAGATCTCTCCCGACACTTGTCGATTGTGGGATATCACAAGCGGAGAGATTTTGGATAAGGACCGTTTTCGGAAAGATTTAGGGCGTCTCGAAGAAACCTACCAGGAAGTGTTAAAGCGGGTCAGTGCGTAGGCGAAACATGACAGAACATAGAGTATATCAATGAAAGCCAAAATTTTTGTGACCCTCAAGCATGGTATTCATGATCCTCAAGGCCAAGCCATTCATCAGTCTTTGACAACCTTAGGGTTTCAGAATGTAGCTGATGTCCGGATGGGGAAGTTGCTAGAGATCGACCTCAAAGAGACCGATCAGGAAAAAGCCGAAACCATTGTCAAATCCATGTGCCAAAAACTCCTGGCAAATCCTGTCATTGAAGATTTCCGGTACGAACTTCTCGGGTCCTAAGGATGGCACGTCCATGAATATTGGGGTCATTGTTTTCCCCGGCTCCAATTGTGACCGAGATTGTTACCATGTGTGTCAGGAAGTGTTAGGACAACAGGCACACCTTATCTGGCATCAAGAAACTTCACTTCGCGAAGTGGATGCCGTCATCCTTCCTGGCGGGTTTTCTTACGGGGATTATCTTCGGACCGGTTCCATAGCCCGCTTTTCTCCGATTATGGAATCTGTCAAGAGGTATGCCGCTGGGGGCGGACTCGTTTTAGGTATCTGCAACGGATTTCAAATTTTGTTGGAAGCCGGCCTGTTGCCAGGAGCCATGCATCGGAATCAAAACCTGTCGTTCATCTGCGAGGATGTCTACGTCAAAGTGGAAAACGCCTCTACTCCTTTTACCGGCCAATGTGAGTCGGGCCAAGTTCTCAAACTGCCCATTGCCCATGCCGAAGGGAATTATTACACCGATCCTGTGACGCTATCGGCTTTACAAGCCAATGCCCAAATTGTTTTTCGATATTGCGATCGGGAGGGGAATGTCACCCCGGATTCAAACCCTAATGGCTCGATCGACAATATCGCCGGCATTCGGAATGCGGGGGGAAATGTGCTTGGACTGATGCCCCATCCGGAACGGTGTGCCGAAGAAATGCTTAACAACAAAGATGGCCTCTTAATTTTCCAATCGATTCTGAAAACCCTGGACCACCCCGCCGCCAAGTCATAAGCCATTTCATATTTTTGGTAAGAGCAACCCTTTCAACCTCGATTTGATCGGAATTCCGCGCACATAGCTTCCGAGCCCCACCTTACAAAGGAGTGCCAAAGCATTGGCATCCTAGATTCTCACATTAGAAGATTTTTTGTGATGAATCGGTTTTCAAAGAGTTCTTTCTAAATAATTCGGGTTTTCTTAAAGGTATGAAGGATACTTGCTCGAATAAATAGAACGATATGCGTGGTGGTAGGGATCATGGCTGAGATACCAATGAGGATTCCAAAATAAATGTTCCTGAGATTATCTGTGGGATTGGATACGGCGGAGACGAGCATTTGTTCGTAAACTTCGTTTCGCGCGGAGAGGGTTCGGCGTGAGGCTTCGAACAGATTAATGACCCATCCGGAGAAGGAAAAGACGAACAATACCCAAAATGTGGCAATCACCGCGATGACGAAATCTAAAGAAAGATGGGCGACATACTCGGTATTTTTGCGGCAGACGAGTGCCCGACGAATGATGATAATGGTGACAAAAAAAGATAAACTATCGAACAAGGCCCCTAAGATTCCAACCGGAAACTGAATCTTAAAATAATAAGCCCCCTTATCACCTCTCAACAATTCAGGAAACGCCGTCGTCATGGCAAACCAATAACACACGACGTTCACGACAATAAAAAAGACAAACAGCTTTGGGAAAAAATTTTTAATGGATCCACGGTTGTGCTCGTAAAAATCCAGTAAGTCTCGCAAGGAATGTTTCCAGATATGAAAAATACGATCCATACTGATTTGTCCTAATTTGCTGAACGCGAGGCGTTGGCGCACAATTGGCCCGTGAGCCTGGGGGCAGTGACAATGGCTCGTGACAAAAAATGCCAACACTTTCCGATATTGTATTCGTAATTTGTCGTAAAATATAGAGATTTTAAACGCTATTTTGGGGGCAATGGGAAACGTACCGAAGAGGCCGGGGGTTGGTAATTAGGCCCTCCAGCGATTTCAAGAATGAGAGGGGCAGGTTGCGAGAAGAGCCTTCCCGCCCTTTGTGCACTCCTTGCCCCCAGGATATTCCCAAGAAATCCGACACCCAGGGGAGCGGTGAGGGGTGCGAAGGGCAAGGGGGAGTGTTGGCTCCGGAATGGAACCGAATGGAGGCGGAGGGAATCGAGTCTTGGTTGGGCTCAGGCCGTTTGAAAGGGCGCGGAGGCCTGCACCGGTGCACGCGGCGGGGCTTTAGGGGGGCAGACCCACACTCTTTTTTACCCCACACGAAAGTACTGAAAAAATTTTAATTTAAGCCACTCAGTTTTTGCATTTAAAATTAGAGTGACGAATATTTTTCAGGGTTTCTACGCGCATTTTCCTTATAGTTTTCAGAATGCCTTTTTGTTTAATCAGTTGAAGTCTTTTCCTCACATTTGATTGCAGATGAGTCATTGAGGTATTAAGACAGAGTATTTGCATCTGTGCTTTTCTAATATCATTCATAGACCGATTGACCTTTGCTACCCTCACCCTTACCCTCTCCCTTAAAGGGAGAGGGGATTAATTGGGTGCGAGAGTTTTTGGGCTTAAAGTAACAGTTTAAGATTTCGCTTAACCCTTTATGTCCTCACCTACCAGTCCCATTACCAAAGACCTCATTGCCCAACATGGTCTGTCTGAAGACGAATACCAGCAAATTCTGACCCATCTCGGGCGAGAGCCCAATCTGACCGAATTAGGCGTCTTTTCCGTCATGTGGAGCGAGCATTGTAGTTACAAGAGCTCCCGCGTGCATTTGAAGCGGTTGCCCACGGATGGTGAGCGAGTGGTTCAGGGCCCGGGCGAGAATGCCGGGGCGGTCGATATTGGGGATGGATTGGCTGCCGTGTTTAAAATGGAATCCCATAATCACCCATCCTTTATTGAGCCATTTCAAGGGGCGGCCACGGGGGTTGGTGGGATATTGAGAGACATTTTCACGATGGGCGCCCGGCCCATTGCTTTATTGGATTCCCTGCGGTTTGGGGAATTGGATTTGCCTCAAAACCGACATCTACTCAAAGGGGTCGTCTCCGGCATCGCGTGGTATGGTAATTGTATTGGGGTTCCGACTATCGGAGGCGAAGTCTCCTTTAATGACATTTACTCCAAGAATCCGCTTGTGAATGTATTTTGCCTGGGCATTGTGAAGAAGGATCGGCTACTCAGAGGTTTAGCTCGCGGCGCGGGCAACTCGGTTCTGTACATTGGGGCCAAGACGGGGAGGGATGGTATTCATGGTGCGACTATGGCCTCCGATAGTTTTGATGACCAGTCGAGCGCCAAACGTCCGAATGTGCAAGTCGGGGATCCGTTCCTGGAAAAATTGCTCCTGGAGGCTTGTTTGGAATTTTTGGAAAAAGATCTGCTTGTGGGCATTCAGGATATGGGAGCCGCGGGCCTGACGAGTTCCTCTTGCGAAATGGCTTCTCGGGCGGGAACCGGCATTGAATTAGAAATGGCCAATGTCCCACGACGTGAACCCAATATGACTCCCTATGAAATTCTTCTTTCTGAGTCACAAGAACGGATGTTACTTGTCGCGAAACCTGAGAAACAGGACGAGGTTATGGCGATATGCCGTAAATGGGGAATTGATGCGGCAGTGGTGGGAAAGGTCACTGATGATGGCATGCTTCGGGTTAAAGAACATGGGCAGACGGTTGCTGAGATTCCGGCAAAAGCCTTGGCGGAGGAAGGGCCACGATACGACCGGCCGGCGGTTCCTCCTCAATATCAGGAGATGCTGCAATCCCTGATGATTGAAAACCTTCCTGATGTGAAACATCCAGATGAGGTCTTAATTACACTGCTTCAGTCCCCGACCATTGCCAGCAAGCGTTGGATCTTTCGTCAGTACGACCATATGGTGGGCATCAATACGCTGGTCCTTCCTGGATCAGATGCGGCCGTAGTTCGTATTAAAGGAACAGATAAGGCGCTTGCGCTGACCACTGACGGCAATAGCCGGTATTGTCTGTTAAATCCCTATGTCGGAGGCATGTTAGCCGTGGCAGAGGCGGCACGGAATCTTGTGTGTTCGGGGGCTGAACCCATCGGAGTCACAGACTGTCTGAATTTTGGGAATCCCGAACGACCGGATATCATGTGGCAATTGGTCGTGGCCATCGAGGGGATCGCTGATGGATGCCGTTCAATGAATATTCCCGTCGTGAGCGGCAATGTGAGCCTGTATAATGAAACCAACGAGCTGTCAATTTATCCTACCCCTATACTTGGCATGGTCGGATTAGTTGAGCCGGTCGGGCAAATGACCACGCAATGGTTCAAAGACGTGGGGGATCATATTATCTTACTAGGGGATACCAAAGAGGATCTCGGCGGAACGGAGTACCTCAAGCGTATTCATCACAAGGAACAAGGAACCCCACCGTGGTTGGATCTTGATCAAGAAAAAGCCGTCCAACAATGCGTCCTGACTCTAATCAAGAAGGGATTGGTCAAGTCCGCCCATGATTGCTCAGATGGTGGCTTGGCCGTTACACTATCAGAATGTTGTGTTTCACACCCCAGGGAGCCCATTGGGGCTTCCATCCGTCTTCATCAAAAGGGGTTGCGATTAGATGCCTTGTTGTTTGGGGAAAGTCCTTCCCGTGTGGTGCTCACCGTTGCGGCGCAAGACGTTGAACAGGCGTTGATTCAAGCGCGTGAGTTTTCCATTTCGGGTGTCTCAATTGGAGAAGTCGGAGGAGACCGGTTGACCGTTGCCGTGCTTTCTGATTCAGGATCTGAAAATTCTTCTCTTTCCCTTTCTGTTGAAAGGCTCTCTGAAGTCTGGGGGAAATCCTTGGAGCGTGCCCTTCATTCGGAAGGGTGATGTCATAAGTTAAATATTCAGGTTCAAAGACGAAGGGGTTCTCTATACAGAACCGTCAACCTGAGCCACCAAATTTCCGGGCCCTCCTTTTTAATCAATGAAATCTATGAGACCTCTTTTCTTTAGCATGCTCTCTTTTCTTCAGGTTCGTGGAGGGTAACCCATGCTCATTCACCCGGATAAATTTCGCGAGGAATGTGCGGTATTTGGTATCTATGGCCACCGCGAGGCCGCGAATCTGACCTATCTCGGATTGTATGCCCTTCAACATCGCGGCCAGGAAGGATCCGGCATCGTCTCTTCGGACGGGGAGCGAATCCACCAACAAAAGGGAATGGGGCTGGTTGCGGATATCTTTTCAAGAAAATTGTTAAAGGGCCTGCCTGGCTCAAAGGCGATTGGCCATAATCGGTATTCGACCGCGGGAGATACCGATCTCAAAAACGTCCAACCCTTGACCGTGAATTTCGCCTTCGGGAACCTGGCGTTAGCCCATAACGGCAACCTGATCAACTCTTCCGTCCTTCGCAGCGAACTTGAAGCCTATGGCGCAATATTTCAATCGGATTCAGACAGTGAAGTCATTGTTCATTTAGTGGCACATTCACAAGGCGATACCTTGCTCAGTCGGGTGATCGATGCCTTGAACCTGGTCCGAGGAGCATTTTCTGTCCTGGTCTTGACCGACAAACAATTGATTGCCGCTCGCGACCCCTACGGACTCAGACCTCTTTGCCTGGGCCGGCTTAAGGGTAGTTGGGTCGTGGCTTCTGAAACCTGTGCCTTTGACCTGATCGGGGCTGAGTTTTTGAGAGAAATTGCCCCAGGGGAAATGGTCGTTGTTGATGATACCGGAATCCAGTCGTACTTCCCATTTATTGAACGGAAACCCGCCCAATGTATTTTTGAGTATGTGTATTTTTCCAGACCCGACTCCAAAATTTTTGGTGGAAATTCAGTGTATCCCATACGAAAAGCCTTAGGACGGCAATTGGCCAAAGAATGTCCGGCGGAAGCCGATTTGGTTATTCCGGTTCCGGATTCCGGAGTCCCGGCCGCGCTGGGATTTGCCGAAGGTATGGGTCTCCCATATGAAATGGGGCTTACTCGTAATCACTATGTCGGTCGAACCTTTATTGAACCTAAGCAAGCGATTCGTCATTTTGGTGTGAAATTGAAGCTCAACACCGTGCCTGACATTTTGGAAGGCAAACGGGTGGTGGTGGTGGATGATTCCCTGGTTCGTGGAACGACCAGTCGCAAAATTGTCAAAATGATACGTCAAGCCGGGGCACGGAAAATTCACATGCGCATCAGTTCGCCTCCGGTGATTGCGCCTTGTTTTTACGGTATTGATACCCCGACACAAAAGGAACTCATTGGCTTCAGGCAAAGTATTGAAGAAATTCGAAAATACATTACTGCCGATAGTCTGGCGTATCTGAGTTTGAAAGGAATGTTGGAAATGGCTCCCGGTCAGGCGGATCAGTATTGTAATGCTTGTTTCACCGAACAGTATCCTATTTCCTTCACCAAAGCAGAACAACTTCAGCTTGGTTTGTTCGAACCTCCTCAATTTCCCCGCAAATAGCGGCCTTTCATTCCCCCTACTTTATTGCCCGAAAAAAAATTCCTGTGCTAACATTGGAATCTGGGGTTTTGATGGGTCTCGGCCTACTGATTTTCCCAAAACAGGCTGTGGACCAAAATCCTAATGAAGTATTTCCGAGTTTCAGGTTTCACGTTTCAGAGAGAGAGATGAGTGTTGGACTTTGACCCATTTCCCGATTTTAAGGTAGGTGCATAACTGAGAATCAGAGATTTCCGAACTGTCACTTATAGGAGGAAACCATGAAAAATCGATATTTGACTATAGGCTTGGGTCTTTGCCTTCTTCTCGTGATTACCAGCACAAGCGCGTTTACAGCGGGGTTTTTTAAAATCGGAGAGCCTGCACCTTCATTTTCTCTGACCTCTATTAAAGGGGAATCGGTGGCCCTGTCCGATCTCCAGGGTAAAGTCATTGTGCTTGGTCTTTTCCATATTTGTGAACCCTGTTTGATTCAAGGCACGAATCTTCAAAAAGTCCATGAAGCGACCCAAGGGAAAAATGTGGCGGTCGTCGGGGTTAATTCGTCAGGAGATTCAAAGGCGGATATCATGGAATTTCTTCAAAGTTTTCCTGTTACGGTGACCTATCCGTATTTAATTGATCCTCAACAGGAAACCGACCGCTTATATGGCGGAGGACGATTTATTCCGAATGTGTATATCATTGACCAGCAGGGCGTGATTCGCTGGCAACGGGTGGGAAATATGGATCTCGCTGATTATACGGTGATCGTCGAAGAAGTCGAAAAGCTCTTAGCGGCCGGGTCCTCTTCGGGAAGTAGTCCATTGTAGAGGTAGAATGCAACCGGCGGTTTTATTCTCTCCTCCTTCCTTTTATTGAGGTCTTCTTGTCCCCTCGCCCCTTTGGGGAGAGGGTGAGGGTGGGGGGGGGAAACACGAGATAGCTGAGGAAAGATTAGGATTTTGGGGCAATGGGGCTTGAGAAATGGTTTATTTCTCCCGGTTTTTAGGTTGCCTGGAATGGCGTTACCGCGAGCTCTGGTGTGCGGCACCCTCACCCCAGCCCTCTCCCTTTGAGGGAGAGGGAGTATGAGTTAAACCCTGAACGTGAAACGGATTAACCATGGATGAACTGGAAGAAGGCAAACAGAAGTTTTTAGAAATTGTCAAAGGATTGGATGCCGCGGTGGAGGTGGTCATTCCAACCACTCCCTCGAACAGTCTATTTCTCATTTCCTTAACAAAAGGTGCGAATCGGAAATTCATTACAGTTCCAGAGGATGACATTTTGGATTTACCTCATGAACCGGATATTTTGAGTAAAACCGCGACGATGCTCAAAGAGGCGATTGGGTCTTTATGAAACAAGTACTTCCACGAATTTGGCAATGGTCCTGGTTTTCTCCGGAAAAACAACTCGACTTTAATGGGCACCTTCTGGCAGTTGGGGAACACCGCATTTTGGTTGACCCTCCTCCTATGGAGTCCACCGACCAAGCACAAGTCCGCCAAGGCGGCCAGATTGATTACATCATCATTACCAATCGCGATCATGAACGTGAGGTCAAAAATTTCCAAAAAGATTTTCACTGTCAGGTGCTTGTTCCCGAACTTGATGCAATGGAAATGAATGTTCAATCCTCTAAGACCTATGCCGATGGGGAGTTATTGCCCGGAGGGATTTGGGTCGTTCACCTTGCCGATCAAAAATCGCCAGGGGAATGCGCCTTATTCCTGCAACAGGGAAAGGGGATTGTCATCGTCGGAGATGCCCTGATTGGTAAACCTCCAAAAGCGGTTTCACTTCTTCCTCCTGAAAAATATGCGGATATCTCAAAAGCCAAGGAAGGGTTGCAGCGTTTGCTGAAATACAATTTCGACAGCCTCCTGGTTGGAGACGGGGTATCAATTCTGACTGGGGCCAAAACCGCGGTGGAAGATGCGCTTCAAAAAATATAAGGAGGTGGGGGGAAACTCTCAAAACCGTTTTCCAGCCTGAGCCTCCTCTGAGTCCAAACCAATGCGCGAATCCCGATCCGCTCACCTGAATCGTCTTGGCAATCAGCATTTTTCAAGAGGATTTTATACGGATGCCTACTATTGCTATGCCAGGGCTCTCGAGGCCGATCGCCAATCCGGGGACCGGCGAGCGCTGGCGGCCACACTGGGAAATTTGGGAAATATTTGTGCCGTAAGTGGACGTCGGGAACAAGCTCAGGATTATTATTCGGAAGTGTTAGAGCTTCAAAAAATCCTGGGAGATGAACGGGGCATCAGTACCACCTTGGCAAATCTTGGAAATCTTTACGCCGACGCAGGAGAATGGGACCGGGCCCGTGCCTATTACCTGGAAGCGTTGGATCTGATGAATCAAGTAGCCGATCATGCAGCCAAGGCCGTTCTCCTTTCCGATTTAGGACTCGTGGCTCGAGAAACCTGTCAATTTGACCAGGCCATGATGCACTATCAGGAATCACTGACGCTCATGCGCCGGGTTGGCAATGAGGCGGGTCAAGCGGACGTGTATCGGATGATGGCGCGATTGTATATTGCGCAAAATCAGTATGATGAGGCCCTGGCCTGCACCCAAACCAGTCTGGCGATTGCCGAACGTCTTTGTGATGAATTACGGATGGGTGGGGCCTGGTATGTTATTGCCGGTTGCTATGAGGCCAAAGGGCAATTGGATGACGCCATTCGATTTCTCGAGCACGTGGTTCGAATTGATCAAAAATATCACCTCCCCAAGCTAGAAGAAAATACTCAGCGACTACAAACTCTTCGAGAACGCTCAGGTCCTCACCAAAAGGTTACCTGTGAATGAGTGAAGAACGAGAGACATTCAAATGGAATGAAGCCCGCCTGTTTTTGACAAAAAAATTCCCGAATTGTCATCAATTGGATCAATCCGGCTCCCTCATGTTCGATCTGGATAATGAGGAATGGGCGCTTGAAATTTCTTCAAATGGTACGCTCGTCTGTCAATCGGGTTATGACCTTGATGATATGAAAAGCATCCTTTCAGATGGAACTGCTGAAGATCTTGGGTCAGACGAACTGGCGAAACAAGCTAAGTTTTATCTCCAGCAAACCGTATCGAAATACCGAAGCCGTTTAAAGCAGGATGGATTCACGGAACGAACCGAAATGAATGACGAATACGTGGCGGTCATGTTTGAACGGGAGATCAATTTTGACCGCTTGGACGAACTGGAACAAACCATCCGACGATACCAGGCATTTTTTTCCACGGCACGGTAAGTAGCTGTTTCCTTTCACCATGACTAAACTTCCTTCCATTCGGTCCTTTGAAGAACTTAAAGACACGGTGTTTGCTTTCCGATTGCCGAAAATAATATTAGCCGGGCTCGATCTTGATCTCTTTACGGTCATGGGAAAGGCATCATGGACGATTGGGGCATTATCCAAGACCCTTCAGGCTGATGAACGGGGAGTTGCCATACTATGTCGAAATTTGGCCAGTGCCGGTCTGCTCAAGAAAAAAGGGGACCGCTATCAGAATGGGAAACTTGGACGGACCGTTCTGAACGCCACTAGTTCCCAGTATCGGGGGGCTTACTTAGATTTAATGCGACGACAATGGGATAATTGGTCGGAACTGACCAACTCGATTCGTACGGGAAAACCTGTTGAAGAAAAAGAATCAGAATCCCCTGAATATCGACGTTCCTTTTCCTGGGCCATGCATCAGCGATCCATGAAACCGGCCAAGCAGGTCGCGCGTCAAGTCGGGATCAAGCAAGCCCGGTCCTTTTTAGACCTCGGCGGAGGTCCAGGCACATACGCCTTGGCATTTTTGGCACAAAATCCTAATTTACGGGCGACGGTGATGGACCGGCCCGCTGCCCTTGATGTCGCCAAAGAAATTGCCGCCGGGTCTAAACATGCGTCTCGGTTGTCTTTTCGTTCTATTGATTTTTTTCAAGAAAAAATTCAGGGCAAATATGACGTGGTCTGGCTGTCCAATATTATCCACATCTATTCACCATCCGAAAACACGGCCTTATTCAAAAAAATCTTCTCCGCGCTCAATCCCAGAGGCCGCGTTTTGATTCAAGACACCTTTCTCCTGGATCGTATGGGGCTTAAGCCGCCTGAAGCCAACCTGTTTGCCGTCACGATGCTGTTGTTTACTGATAATGGAAATACGTACAAATCCAAAGAGGTCCAAAAGTGGTTACGGCTTGCCGGTTTTAAGAAACCCAAACCGCTCGTCCTCAAAAAAGGGACAGGGGATTGGGACGGTATCCTGATCCAGGCCCAAAAACCTTAGTTGCGGTTTCGGGTTTCGAATTTCGGGTTGTGCGTCCTTCCTTATAAAATATTGTCACTTTGTCTGCCGAATCCGTTGACTCCTTCTTGAAGCGAGCCTAGAATCTACCTTTCGGAAAAATCTTAAGGAGGCTTCATTATGAACGAGGGCAACGGCATTCAATCCATTCGAAACATCGCTCTTGCCTCTTCACCCGGAGCAGGCAAATCATCTCTCGCCGAAGCATTGGCTTTTACTGCGGGAGCCATTCCGGCCATGGGATCAATTTTGAAGGGTAACACGATCTCCGACTTTGAACCCGAAGAAATTCATCGCCATCATTCCAGTAGTGCCTCAGTTCTTCATTTTTCCTGGAAAGAAACCCGTTTCAATATCATTGATACCGCTGGATCTCTGGACTTTTTTGCCGAAGTCAAATCGGTCCTGCGTGCCGTGGATGCTGTGATCCTGGTTCTTGGAGCCAGCACGGGAGTACGAACGGAACTCGAACGGGTGTGGGACCAGGCTCAGGAGTTGGAATTGCCATGCCTCCTGTTCATTAATGAGCTCGACAAAGAACGGACCAATTTTGAAACCGTGTTGGATGACTGTGCCAAGGTTTTGGAATTGAAAGGAGTTCCATTGACCATTCCCCTTGGACAGGAAGCCCAATTAACGGGCTGCCTTGACTTAATTCAAGGAAGCGCTCTGGTTCCAGCGCCGAACAGTCATAAGATTCAAAACAGTGAAGTACCGTCGGAGCTCGCTGGAAAAGTTGAGGAAGCGCGAAAACAATTGATTGAGAACGCCGCTGAGTCAAAGGACGAATTGGTCGAAAAATATTTAGCGGAAGGGGAACTCACGTCGGAAGAGATTGTGGATGGATTGACGGTTGGGACACGGGAGCGGAAAATCGTTCCGGTCTTATGCGGATCCGCAATTCATAATATCGGAACCTCTTCTCTGCTCGATGCAGCCATCCAATTTCTTCCATCTCCCTTGGATAGGGGAAAGACCCATCCTTTGGTGGGTAAAAAACCCAACACCGACGAGGAGTGTCAAAGGGAGGTAAGTCCTCAAGCACCGTTTTCTGCGCGTGTCTTTAAAACGACCATTGATCCCTTTATGGGGCGGATGACGTATATCCGAGTGTGTTCCGGGTCCTTACAGGCCGATTCAGGATTTTTTAATTCTAGTAGAAATACAAAAGAAAAGGGCGGCCATCTTTTTTTGCCATTGGGGAAAAAATATAATCAAACCGATAAGGTTTCAGCTGGAGATATTGCCGCGATTGGAAAATTGAAGGAAACTCAAACCGGCGATACCATTTGCGAAGATAAACATCCCATTTTATATTCTCCCATTCAGTATACCCGTCCTGTCATGTCGTTTGCGCTTGAACCCAAAACCAAAGCGGACATTGATAAAGTCAGTTTGGGCCTTCATAAATTGGTCGAAGAAGATCCGTCCTTGGAGTTCCAGCGCAACGAAGAAACGAAAGAAATGCTTTTGAGTGGAGTCGGGCAGTCCCATATCGATGTCACTCTGGAGAAACTCCGTCGAAAATACGGTGTCGACGTGAATTTACATACCCCCAAAGTCCCCTATAAGGAAACCATTCATCGTATGGCTCAAGCCCAGGGTAAATATAAGAAACAGACAGGTGGGCATGGGCAATATGGTGACTGCTGGCTCCAAGTGGATCCTCTCCCGAGGGGAGCAGGATTTGAGTTCGTGAATAAAATCGTCGGAGGCGTCATTCCACGAAACTTCATTCCCGCGGTGGAAAAGGGTGTCGTGGAGGCGATGCACCAGGGGATCATCGCAGGCTTCCAAGTCGTAGATTTACGAGTCACGGTGTATGACGGATCTCACCATCCTGTGGATTCCTCAGAAATGGCTTTCAAAGTTGCCGGTTCGATGGGATTCAAAAAAGCCATGGAATCGGCCCAAGCGACCCTGCTCGAGCCAATCATGAATGTCGAAGTCACCTGTCCCGATGACATGATCGGAACGGTGATCGGAGATCTGAATGGCAGGCGGGGTCGAATTCAAGGGATGTCTGCCAAGGGACACAATCAAATCGTCAAAGCCATCGTCCCCCTTGCAGAAATGCTCAAATATGCTCCAACCCTAACCTCCATGACTGCAGGCAAGGGGAGCTATGTGATGGAATTTTCAGGTTACGAGGAAGTTCCCCGTGATGCGATTAACCGGATTGTGGAAGAACATAAAAAGGAGAAGGAAGCGGTTTCTTCTTGAAGAAGTTTTTAGTTTCGGGGTTCACGTGTCAGGAGTAAAGAAAGGGGAAAAATTCTTTTACCCCTGTGTTTTCAAAACTACGAAAAACGCCCGTGAACCACGGACGACCCGCAAAAGAATCGTATCACCGGGATGAGCCTTTTCCATAGCTGCTGAAAAATCACTCACCGACCGCACCTCTTGCCGGTTGACTTCTCTAATCAAGTCTCCCTCCTTAATCCCTTCGTTATGAGCCAGGCTTCCTCGTTCGACTTTGGAGACGAGGACTCCAAACCGTTCATTCAACCCAAATTTTTCGGCTAAGGCAGCAGTGAGGCTTTGCACGTCAATGCCCAGCGTGATCTCAGACTTTTCATGGGGGAGGGAGGCTACGATGGCCTTCTCCTGCCGTTCTCCCATAGCCACCTTGACGATAAGAGGTTTTCCATCTCGAATGATGTCCAAGGTTGCCGTTTCTCCCGGTCCAATAAAGGCCACGCGTCGAGAGAGCTGGTTTGGGGTTTCCACTGGTTGGTTTTGCACCTTGATGATAATATCGCCTGGTTGAATTCCCGCTAAGTGAGCAGGATCGTTTTCGAAGACTTCATTTACCAGAACGCCTTTCCCTTCCTCCACGCCAAACTTGGCCGCGAGTTCGGGGGTCAGAGGTTGAATGCCCACGCCCAGCCACCCGCGGACAACTCTTCCCTGTTTTCGCAATTGCCCCACAATTTTTTTGACCATGTTGGACGGGATGGAAAACCCGATGCCCTGGGCCATATGAATGATAGCCGTATTGATGCCAACGACTTCTCCTCGTAGGTTAAATAAGGGACCACCAGAATTTCCAGGATTGATCGCCGCGTCTGTCTGGATAAAATTTTCATAGCGGGATAAATTCAGCTGCTCTCGTCCAATACCACTTACGACACCAAGGGTGACGGTCCGATCCAATCCCATGGGATTGCCCACTGCAAGAACCCATTGACCAACCTTCAGGCTAGCCGAATCTCCAAACTCCGCTGCAGGTAATTGTCGATCGGTGTGTATTTTAAGAAGGGCCAGATCCGTATCCTGATCCCGGCCGATCACCTGGGCAATAAACTTCGATTCATCGGATAGCCGGACCTCCGCCTCAGTGGTTTCAGCACCAATAACGTGGTTATTTGTGACAACATAGCCATCCTCATGAATAATGACGCCTGAGCCGCTTCCTGGAACCCGGGGCCCTTTTGGCTGCGGAAATCCCTTAGATGAGGTCATTGAGCGGATGGGGGAGATATTCACGACGGTCGGGGTTACATGTTCAGCTAACTGGGTCAAAGAATTCTGAATCTCTTCTAATACTTGAAGTCCTTTTGAATTCTCCAAATTTACCGCTGAAAAGGCAGGAATGGTCATCAAATTAAAGACAATGAGGATCAAGGGGCAGAGTCTGGGGAGAGTGGATTTCATGGGAATTCTCTCTAGGCCGGTTCGTATTTGTAAATGTCGGATAAGATATATTATGTCAACTAGATAAATTGCTCACTTTGGATTCGGTTCCCTGCCATATATTCATAATATTACTTTGATGCCGCCAAAAAATACAAATCGTGACAAGAACCGAAAATATTAACAATGACCCGGAATTCGAAGTAAAAAACACAATAATTGGCAGAACACCAAACGAGACCAAAGCTCCCCCTGAGGAATATTTAAAGATACCTACTGTCACGGCCCAAATTCCAATCATAGTCAGTCCTAAAGGAAAATTTAGCCCCAGAATGGCCCCCAAGGCCGTGGCCACGCCTTTTCCCCCCTTGAAGCGCAAAAACACGGAAAATATATGGCCTAGAATCGCAGCAAATGTAATAGCTAACACCCAAGGTTCTTGCTTAACAAAACTCTCTGCCAGCAAGGCCACGGCCGCACCCTTCCCGAAATCTCCCAAGAGGGTCAATATCCCGGCCTTTTTCCCAGATACCCTGAGAACATTCGTGAACCCAATATTTCCACTTCCGGAGCCTCGGGGATCTTTCGTGTGAAATAATTTGGAAGCTAACAAACCGAATGGAATAGAGCCGAGGAGATAGGCTCCGAGGAGAAAGGAAAGCAATGGCCATTCCATAGGTCTGGGGACAATCGAAAAGGGCTTTAAAGAAATTGTGGACTGATTTTCTTGAGTATTTCAAAAAGGTACCGGCCGCCGGATATTAAGGCCACAGCCAGGGCAATATATAAAACCAGGGTTCCGATGATATGAAGATCAAAATATGGGATCCGTATGACTTCTTCCAGAATGAGACAGAGGGTGCCGGAAATTTGACAAACGACTTTAAGTTTTCCATATGAATCTGCCGGAACCACAAACCCTTCTTTGGCCGCAACAGCCCTGGCTCCAGTCACGATAAGTTCCCGAGCAATCATGACAATGGCCAACCAGACTTCCACCCGCTGAAATTGAACAAGAAGAATCAATGCTGACGCGACCAACAATTTGTCAGCTACCGGATCTAATAACTTTCCGAGATTGGTGATTTGCCCTCTTCGCCGGGCCAAGTAGCCATCCAATAGATCCGTGAGGGCTGCCACGAGGAAAACAAAGCCCGCGGCGACAGACCTTTCAGGCGTGGGGGACGAAAACAAAAAAACAAATATGGGAATGACCAGGATTCGCGAAACCGTTAAGGTATTGGGTAGGTTCAAATAGGTTTCCCGCCCGTCACATTCCGAAAGGGAAGGTTTAAATTTATAGGCGCTCTGATTTGACATGCTAAATATGAGAGGTCGGAAGAAGGTTTACTGCCTGGTGACGAAAAATTAGACCCGAGGAAGGTCTTGAGGACTTTATAGGGGCACCGCTCTCAGACCATCTAGGGTGTACTTTTTTCGGCTACCTGGCAAATTCGAAGGATTTGCTCCAAGAGCTCTTTGACATCTTTTAAGTGTACCATATTGGGACCATCAGAGAGTGCGGTTTCTGGGGTTGGGTGGACTTCCATAAAAAATCCATCACACCCGGCAGCGGCGGCAGAACGAGCTAACGGAGCAATATATTGGCGCTGTCCGGATGAATGGGTCCCTCCCCCACCTGGCAGCTGGACGCTGTGGGTAGCATCAAATACGACTGGATATCCAAATTCACGCAAAATGGGAAATGAACGCATATCCACGACGAGATTATTGTATCCGAATGTGGTCCCGCGTTCGGTTACCAGAATTTTGTTTGTTCCGCTCTCTTCAAGTTTCTTGACCGCATTTCCCATTTCCCAGGGTGAGAGGAACTGTCCTTTCTTGACATTCACCACTTTCCCCGTTTTGGCGGCTTCCACGAGAAGATCGGTTTGCCGGCACAAAAACGCCGGAATTTGCAAGACATCGACCATTTCTGCCACATGTGGAACGTCATGCATGTCATGAATATCCGTTAGAACCGGAACCCCAATATCCTCTTTGACTTTTTTCAGAATGGCGAGACCTTCCTTCATCCCCAGGCCGCGAAATGAACTGATGGAACTCCGATTGGCTTTATCGTAAGAAGATTTAAAGACATAAGGAATTCCGAGCTCTCGAGTGATGGCAGCAAGACTCGTGGCGGTTTCTAGGACCACCTTTTCATTTTCAATAACACAAGGGCCGGCAATGAGAAATGGTAGATGGCCATTTCCGACTTTGAAGGACCCTATGTCAACGACATGAGACACGGACATGGAAGTTTCCTCTTTGGCGTGGCTTCCCTATCGACCGAATTTTTTTTGTAACGCGGCCCCAATGAAGGACGTAAAAAGTGGATGCGGAGCATGGAAGCGCGAATGGAATTCCGGATGAAACTGAGTGCCGACGAACCAGGGATGATCCCGAAGTTCGATAATCTCGACGAGGTGACCGTTCGGAGAGGATCCACTGACGATCAGCCCTTTGGCTACGAGTCTTTCACGGTAGGCATTATTGAACTCATATCGATGGCGGTGACGTTCAGCAATTTCCTTTTGTCCATATACTTTTTGCGCGAGGGAGCCTTCCTCTAATTGACAAGGAAATGCCCCCAGTCGCATGGTCCCCCCCATGTCTTGGACGGCTTGCTGTTCAGGGAGAAGATCAATGACCGGATGAGGCGTATGGGCATCAAATTCAGCACTATTGGCGTTCGATAGTCCGGCGACATTTCGTGCGAATTCTATGACGGCGCATTGCATCCCTAAACAGAGGCCTAAATAGGGAATGCGCCGCTCACGCGCATATCGGATCGCATCGACCTTCCCTTCAATTCCCCGTATGCCAAATCCACCCGGGATTAAGATCCCATCGGCCTCACGGAGGAGGCGGTCCGGACCAACCTTTTCAATTTCACCGGACTCAATCCAGTGAATTCGAACTCCCGCTTCATCGTGAAGTCCTCCATGAATTAATGCCTCGGAGAGGCTTTTATATGATTCTTTCGATTCAGCATATTTTCCAACCAGTGCGATCGTGACTTCGTGTTTCGGGCGTTTGATTTTTTGAACCAGCGCGTCCCAATCCCGTAAATTAGGGGGGCCGGTGTCCAGGCGAAGCGATCGGACAATTAACTCATCCAACCCTTCTTTACGCAGGACAACGGGCACTTCGTATACCGTTTCAACGTCTTTGGCTGTAATGACGGATTCTTTGTCCACATTGCAAAATAACGCAATTTTCTCTTTGACCGAGGGAGGAAGGTACCGATCGGTTCGACAGAGAAGGATATTGGGTTGAATACCAATTTCCCGTAACTTATTGACCGAATGTTGGGTGGGTTTGGTTTTCAGTTCGCCAGCGGTTCCGATAAAGGGAACCAACGTGAGATGAATGTACAATACATTTTCTCTTCCGACGTCATAGGGCATTTGACGGATGGATTCTAGGAAGGGAAGACTTTCGATATCGCCGACCGTTCCCCCAATTTCGACGATGACAACATCGACTTCATGCCCAACCCTCAAGATTGTCTGCTTAATCTCATCCGTAATGTGCGGAACCACCTGAACCGTGGCTCCCAGGTATTCACCACGCCGTTCTTTTCTGATGACTGAATCGTAAATTCGACCTGTTGTACAATTATTTTCTCTGTTCAGGTGAACGGAGGTAAACCGCTCGTAATGGCCAAGATCGAGGTCGGTTTCCGCCCCATCATCGGTCACATAGACCTCACCATGCTGGTAAGGATTCATGGTTCCCGGATCGACATTGATATAGGGGTCGAGCTTCAAAAATGTTACCTTCAACCCCCGACTTTCCAGAAGTTGGCCGATTGATGCGGAGGAAAGGCCTTTTCCCAGGGAAGAGACGACTCCGCCCGTGATGAAAATGAATTTACTCATTCGACATACTCTTTGGAGAAGTGTTCAAAGGTAAAATCTTCGGATCTCTTTATTTAAGACTTGAGACCTGAAACCTGAAACGTTCCTTATTAGATAATAATTCACCCGCCTCATGTAAATCCTCAACCTGGTCGATTCGAAGTGACGCATGCGTGGTTTCCCAAACCTGAATGGGAATGCCATACTCTAACGCCCGCAATTGCTCAAGCTTTTCGGCCTCTTCCAATATGCCGGTAGGCAACTCAGCAAACCGTAAGAGCGTTTCTCGACGAAAGATGTAAATGCCCAGGTGCATATAGAATGTGGGGATCGACGTCAGGTGATTGCCGTCCCGCACGCATGGGATTGGAGATCTGGAAAAGTAGAGAGCCTCTCCCGCTTGATTGGTCACCACTTTGACAACCGAAGGAATGTTAACTTGCTCCATACTCTTTACAGAACGTTTCAGAGTTCCCATTTGAGCATTACTATTGACAAACGGTTCAATTAAGTCGCTTAAGAGGCCGGGATGCAAAGGGATTTCATCGCCTTGGAGATTGACGATTACATCGCAATCGATTTGAGAGGCCGCCTTGGCAATGCGATCAGTCCCGGTACGGCAGGGACTCTCAATAAGACAGGCGTGTCCCCCAAACCCTTCGACGGCCTGCAAAATTCGGGTGTCATCCGTAACCACCTGAATGTCGCTAATATGAGTACTCCCTTTAACCGCTTCATAAACATGCTGAATCAATGGTTTTTCGGCCAGCTCAGCAAGAGGTTTTCCCGGAAATCGTGAGGATCCAAAACGTGCAGGAATCAACACCGTTACCGCCGGGCGTGAGCTAGTCATGAGTAAGCGCTTCCTTCAGTTGAGGTCGAGTCACGCCTGCGGTTCCCAACATTCCCACGACCACACCAGCGGCACGATTGGCCAGTACGGCTGCCTCCCTGATGCTGGCCCCGACACTGAGGGCGAGTGCAAGAGTGCTCACTACCGTATCTCCGGCTCCAGTCACATCATACACTTGCCTTGCCATAGCCGGAATATGCCAATGGGCCTGATTTTCTTCATAGAGACTCATCCCCTGTTCCCCTCGGGTAACCAGAACGGCTTTACAGTTCAGCCTTTTTCTCAGTAATGGGCCTACCTCATTTATTGGATGATTGCTGTTAGCCCTCAACCCAGCAGCTTGATAGGCTTCGACATGGTTTGGGGTGACCACCGTCACATCAGAATAATATTCAAAATGTTTCACTTTGGGATCAACGACAACAGGGACCCCGTGCCTGACGGCTAACGCCCGAAGGTGAGTCATCAGTGAAGGGGTGACAACCCCTTTATCATAATCCGAAATGACCAGACATGTCACTTCAGAAAGGCGGGACCCGACATATCGCAGAATTTTTCGTTCAATTAATGGCGATAAGAGTTCAGGTTCTTCAATATCATATCGAACGATTTGTTGGTTGTGGGCGATGATACGAGTCTTTCGGGTGGTTGGACGTTCTGCATCCATCACGATCCCACCCCGGTTTCGACGATAGGTGGAAAGTTCTTTGAGGAAGGATCGACCGCTCTCGTCGGTTCCAATCACTCCGCACAGGTCGGCTTGACCTCCCAGGGATTTGAGATTTTTAAAGACATTGGCCGCTCCACCTAAACTAAGAGTCTCTGATTGTACATGGACCACCGGGACAGGCGCTTCCGGCGAGACGCGATGGACCTGCCCCCAAATATAATGGTCGAGGATCACATCACCGACGACGAGAACGTTGGCCCTCGAAAAACGCTTAAGATATCGTTCCAGCTTTTTGGGAGTCATTGGATATCATGTCGAAGAACGAAGGTTTGTTAATTACGGGGTTGATCGGTCATACTTATTTTCGACATTCGATTTTCGGTGTTCGAAATTCCCATTTCATCTAATCACTTTTCCAATGCGTTCCCAACGCACCCATTCGGCCCACGAACCTTTTCCATTCCACGACCAATAACTGAGAAAGGCTTTCCCTTTAATTTTATTGAATTTAACAAAGCCCCAGAACCGGCTATCCAAACTTTGATCCCGATTGTCACCCATGACAAAGTATGAATCCTGGGGAACCGTGATGGGACCAAAATTATCACGGTGGGAAATCTGTCCATCGATCATCCCTGGATCGATGCGTTGAGTATAGTTTTGATCATGTAGGGGGACGTCATTGATGAAAACCCTTTTATTCCGAATGGTAATCTTGTCTCCGGGGAGTCCAATGATCCGTTTAATGAAATCCTTTTCCTCATCTTCCGGATATCGAAATACGATGATATCCTCCCGCTGAGGAGATCCAAAATCAATAATCATCTCCGAGGAATAGCAGGTCATGGGAGGGAAATGCAGCTTGAATTCACAATCAGTGGGCCATTGGAGGCCATAGGCCAGTTTACTGACCAGAATATGATCCCCAATCAATAACGTAGGAATCATTGAGCCAGATGGAATTTTAAAAGCTTGGACGACAAAAACCCGAATGGTGAACGCAAGAATAATGGCGATGATAATGGCTTCGGAATATTCTCGTATGAGAGATTTTTTCGAGGTCGCACTCTGTTGTTCCTGGGAAGTCGGCGAAGAGGACGACGATTCAATGGTGACGTCCTCGGGTTGTTGATTTTGCTGATCTTCAGGAGCCATATCAATCATTCTCGGTTTTTAAAATCGCCAGGAAAGCCTCCTGAGGAACTTCGACCCGCCCTAACCGTTTCATTCGTTTTTTCCCTTCTTTCTGTTTTTCCCATAACTTGCGCTTTCGAGTAATATCCCCACCATAACATTTCGCCGTCACATTCTTCTTGATAGCACCGACGGTTTCCCGTGCAATCACTCGTTTGCCAATTGCCGCCTGAATCGCCACCTCAAACATCTGTTTGGGAATCAGTTCCTTCATTTTTTCCGCCAGCTGGCGTCCCCGTTGCTGGGCCTTCTCCCGATGGGTGATGAAAGACAAAGCATCGACGGTTTCTCCGTTTAACAGCAGATCCAACTTTACAAGGTCAGATTCGCGGTATCCCACTAATTCGTAATCCAACGAGGCATATCCTTGGGTACGGGATTTTAATCGGTCATAAAAGTCCAATACCATTTCATTCAAGGGCAATTCATAGGTCAACATCGCGCGAGTGGGATCCAAAAACTGGAGGGATTGTTGGACACCCCGCCGCTCCTGACAAAGTTGAAGAATATTTCCGACAAATTGTTCCGGGGTAATAATCGTCGCCTGGATAAAGGGTTCTTCTGTTCGTTCAATGATAGAGGGATCAGGAAATTTCGATGGGTTTTCAATATCCAGAACCTCTCCCTTATTCGTAGTGACCCGATAGATGACCGTCGGGGCCGTACTAATGAGATCAAGGCCATACTCCCGCTCCAAACGTTCCCGAATAATTTCCATATGGAGAAGGCCAAGAAATCCGCACCGAAACCCAAATCCCAAAGCCAATGAGGTTTCAGGCTCATACCCAAATGATGAATCATTAAGACGCAGTTTTTCCAATGAGTCACGGAGATCCTCGAATTTGGCATTATCAGTCGTATACAAGCCACAAAAGACCACAGGTTTCACCTCGCGATACCCCGGAAGTGGCGCATCCGCCGGTTGACCGGCTTCGGTGATGGTGTCTCCTATTTTGGTATCAGCCAAGTCTTTCATTCCTGCACAAAGGTACCCGACATCACCTGGTCCCATTTGAGGAACCTTCATTTTCTTAGGGGTAAAAACCCCAACTTCCGCTACTTCAAAAGTCCGCTTATTCGACATCATTTGGATTTTCATGCCGGGAACGATTGTTCCGTCAAAAACCCGAAGTAATACGACCGCACCTTGATAACTATCGAACCAGGAATCGAAAATGAGCGCTTTTAGGGGTTGTTTGGGCTCCCCCTTTGGGGGAGGAATGGAATGAACAATAGCTTCAAGAACCTCTGGGACCCCCTGGCCCCCTTTGGCGCTCACTAAAAACGAGTCTTGAACCGGAAGGCCCAGAACGTCTTTGATCTGATGCTTAACCCGCTCAACATCGGCACTGGGAAGGTCAATTTTATTGATAACGGGAATGATGTGAAGATCGTTGGCAATAGCGAGATACGCATTGGCAATCGTTTGGGCTTCTACCCCTTGGGTGGCATCCACCAATAGAAGGGCTCCTTCACAGGCTGCGAGACTTCGCGAGACTTCATAGGTGAAGTCGACATGTCCAGGAGTATCGATCAGGTTAAACAAATACTTTTTCCCATCCTTGGCCTGATACGACGTACTGACCGCATGGGCTTTAATCGTAATGCCACGCTCCCGCTCAAGATCCATGGCATCGAGAATCTGTTCGCGGGCCTCACGTTGAGTAATAGCTCCGGTGAGCTCAAGAACTCTATCAGCGAGGGTGGATTTCCCGTGATCGATGTGAGCGATGATGGAGAAGTTGCGGATTCGGGAGGACTCTGATTGGTGCATCGTTCTCAAAAGGTTGATTGTAGTAAGCCTTTATCAGGTTGTCAAAAAAACTTAGGATCTCTATACTCGCCTGGCTTAATCACGGTTGTTGATGAAATATTCAAATTCTGCAAAACACCTGGCCCGTTTCGACCATCAATTTGTTTGGCATCCCTTCACTCCGATGAAGGAATGGGGGCAAGCCTCCCCCCTTATCATTACCCGAGGGCAAGGGCCTTATCTTTATGATATCGACGGGCGTCGTTATTTAGATGGTACATCCTCGATTTGGGTAAATATTCATGGGCATCGAAATAGTGAGATCAATCGGGCCATTCGACAACAGCTCAATCAGGTTGCCCATAGTACCTTTCTCGGGCTTTCGAACCCTCCGGCGATCCTCCTTGCCCGTGAATTGATTCGCCTGGCTCCTGCCGGGCTCTCTCGCGTCTTTTATTCTGATGATGGATCGACTGCAATGGAAGTCGCCCTTAAAATGGCACTCCAATATTGGCGCCAACGTCGAACTCCCCGGCCAAAGAAGAAAAAATTTGTCCATTTGTCCTTAGCCTACCATGGAGACACCGTAGGAGGGATGAGCCTTAGTGGAATGGAATTATTTCACAAGCCTTTCCGGTCTATCCTTTTTTCAACCCAGCAGATCGATCCTCCCTATTGCTATCGTTGTCCCCTTCGCCTTACCTTCCCAAGTTGTCAGATGGCCTGCATCGACCCCTTGGAACAGTTACTCAAAAAAGACCATCATCACATCGCCGCAGTGGTCATCGAGCCCCTCGTCCAGGCTGTAGCCGGTATGATTCCCTCCCCGCCCGGCTATTTGAGACGGATTAGGGAATTATGTACGACCTATGATGTCTTACTGATTGCCGATGAAGTCGCGACCGGTTTTGGACGAACCGGAAAAATGTTTGCTTGTGAGCATGAAGCCGTGACTCCTGATCTCATGGCTGTCGCCAAAGGATTAACCGGAGGGTATGTACCTCTGGCCGCCACGCTGGCGACCGAGGAAATTTTTCAGGCTTTTTGGGGTGACTATGCAGAATGCAAAACCTTCTTTCATGGGCATAGTTATACCGGAAATCCCTTGGGGTGTGCTGCCGCTCTGGCAAATCTATCACTTTTCAGGAAAGAACGGACGCTCCGAAAAGTGAGAAAAAACGCTGCTGCCCTGGGTCGATTACTCAGAGATGTCGCTCAAGAGTCAATCGTGGGCGACGTGAGACAATGTGGCTATATGGTGGGCATTGAACTGGTCAAGGATCGGCAAAACCAAACTCCTTTTTCTTTCACCGACCGAATAGGCCACCATGTCTCAATGGAAGCACGCCGTCGAGGGTTATTAATCAGGCCTATCGGTAACGTCCTCGTACTCATGCCTCCCTTATGTGTTGAGGTCGGCCATCTTTCACGTATGACCAAAATATTGAGAGCATCGATCCAATTTATTGAGAAAAGTCACTTGTCTGAAATTCCAAATTCCCAAAAAACAATGTCGAAACCAAAACCAATGAGAAAAAATATCAATCCCAAACGCTAGGATTTTGAACCTTGGTGTGAATATGAGGTTTACTGTTGAGCGTTTGTTCCATTGTCCATTGTTGGTTACCGGAGTTCAATTCGTTGCCCTATCATCGCCTCACATCGATCAACCGCAGACCCTTGTTTAATGAAAATCTCCAATTGCCCATTACTATTGATCAAGGCTTCCGGTAATCCAAGTGCCCCTTCGGCATAGTGAGATTTCATTCCATTAATGATGATCTCTCCGAGTTGAACGGCTTGGATTTCCCGCTTGGTCACTGAACGAAAGGTCTGGAGATCTGTTGGAGTAATATTGGAGATCAGATTCCCAAAGTGATCAATGTACACAATTTTTCCTACCAACTTATCTCCATCCATCTGGGGCTCGTCTTTTGGTAATCTGACCGCATTCCGGATTAACGGTCCATAGGAACCTGGAGTCTGCCCTTTGGTGAGCCAGGCCGCAGCTGGAGCAAACAAATCCCGGCCATCAAAAGTGGCGCCTTCCGCATCCAGTCGGTATTGCTTGTTTTCAATGACCCGAACTTCGACCGAGGCTTCCTCATCAAAAATATCATTGAGAACGCCATTGTCCGGAGCAATGAAAAAATATCTGGAGGTTGAAACCAGCAACGGTCGACGCGAACTTCCGACGCCTGGATCCACAACGACAACATGGACCGTTCCATCAGGAAAATATCTGTAGCAGGACTTGAGTACAAAGGCTGCCTGTTCGACATTTTGAGCAGCAATATGATGTGATAGATCAAGAATTCGAAGTTGCGGGTTGATGCCGAGCATCACCCCTTTCATACTGGGCACAAAATAATCGCGGTCGCCAAAGTCCGTGAGTAGCGTGACTAAAGAAATAGGGGTTGCCATATTAGGATCCTTCGACGGAAATTTGTTGAATTTCGTATTCGACCTGACCGGCTGGACGGTGAACTTCGACGGTTTCTCCAACTTTGTGCCCGATTAACGCTCGTCCAATGGGAGATTGGACGGAGATCAATCCCTTTTTGATATCCGCTTCCTCCTGACCGACCAGAGTATATTGTTTTTCTTCACCCGTTTGGAGATCCACGATTCGTACGGTTGAGCCAAAGATGACGGTTTCGCTGGAACCTTCAGGGGTCTCAATAATTTGAGCTTCCTGGAGTTTGTGTTTGATCTCGGCGATTCGAGCCTCGATAAATCCCTGTCGCTCCTTGGCAGCTGAGTATTCAGCATTTTCCCGCAAATCCCCATGTTCTCGGGCCTCGGCAATGGCTTGAATCACTTGCGGGCGATCCTGTTTATAGAGTCGATCCAATTCAGCCCGTAACGCTTCATATCCTTTTTTAGTCATTGGAATTTTCATAAGATTATATTTAGAAGGTTATTGGCCGATCGGTTCTTAGATATGTTTAATATTCTAAAAAAAGGTGGGCCCAGATAAAACTAAAATTTTGAGCCGTTCACGCGAAACCCGAAACTCGAAACAATTTGACTACCAGAATTCTCCTTCATTCACGGCCTTTGGTGTCCACACTACTCAAATCTTATTGATGAACGGTCTTCCCTATTTTGAGGCTTCCTGATATTCCTGAAGGGATCGAACCGTGAGGCTTTTCTGAATCATGGCCTCGATCCCCATCACCCCAGCCAAGGCTCCCTGAATAGTCGTAAAGTAGGGAATGTTTTGATAGAGCGCTTCCTTTCGAATGGGTGCAGAATCTTCCTGTGAGGAGGTGCTTCCAACGGTATTCACCACCATGCAGAATTCTCGATTTTTGATGAAATCCACAATGTGAGGGCGGCCTTCTTTGACCTTATTGACCGGTTGGACTGTCAGACCCTGTTCTTCAAGGAACGTGGCGGTTCCCCTGGTGGCATGGAGCGCAAAACCTAAATTGGTTAATCGTTGAGCCAAGGAAATTGTCGCCTTTTTGTCTGCATCTTTTACCGTAAGAAGCACAGTCCCTTGTGCTGGAAGAGCTAGCCCTGCGGCTGCCTGGGATTTCGCAAAAGCCCAGCCAAAATCCTTATCAATGCCCATCACCTCACCGGTTGAACGCATTTCCGGGCCCAATAAAATATCCACAGCTCCCAGTTTGGTAAATGGGAAAACCGCCTCTTTAACAGACATGTGCTTGAACGAGGGAGATTGAGTAAAATTCAATTCCTGTAAAGTCTTTCCGACCATGACCTTCATGGCCAATTTGGCTAAGGGCACCCCAATGCTCTTACTGACAAATGGTACCGTGCGTGAAGCGCGGGGATTCACCTCGAGCACGTATACACGGTTATGTTGGACAGCGAATTGAATGTTCATGAGGCCGACAACCCCCAAAGCCTTTGCCAAAGCCACCGTTTGGCTGCGTATCTCATCGATAAGAATTTGACTTAATGAATGGGGCGGTAATGAACATGCGGAATCACCGGAGTGGATCCCGGCCATCTCCACATGTTCCATTATTCCTGCCACGACCACGTCCTGCCGATCAGCAATCGCATCAACGTCAACTTCAATGGCATCTTCAAGATAATGATCAATTAATAATGGAAACTGTGAGGTATCGACGAGGGTGGTTTGCATATATCGGTCTAGAGAGTCTGAATCATAGATGATCTGCATGGCCCGTCCTCCGAGGACATAAGAAGGTCGGACCATGATAGGATAGCCCACATTGGCAGCAATCTGATGAGCTTCATGAAGTGAATGTGCACTGCCGTTTCTGGTTTGCCGAAGTCCTGCCTCATTGAGTAATTCGCTAAAACGCTTTCGGTCTTCTGCCCGATCTATTGAATCGGGGCTTGTCCCCAAGATTGGGACACCTTCTCTCTCCAGGGGTAACGTCAACTTTAAAGGCGTTTGCCCTCCAAACTGCACGACCACTCCGAGCGGTCGCTCTGTCTCGACGATGTGAGAGACATCTTCTTTGGTTAAGGGTTCAAAATATAACCGGTCGGAGATATCATAATCAGTGCTGACGGTTTCTGGATTGCAGTTGACCATAATACTTTCAATACCCACTTCCCGGAGGGCCATGGCCGCGTGAACGCAGCAATAGTCAAACTCAATGCCTTGTCCGATTCGATTCGGACCTCCGCCCAAGATGATGACTTTTTGACGGTCGGTCGGACGAGCTTCACACTGAAGGCCATAGGTTGAATACAAATAGGGAGTCTGAGCCTCAAATTCTGCTGCACAGGTATCAACACGCTTATAGGTGACTTTGTGATGTGAAATAGGTGTGGAATCCCGGGGTTGGCTGCTTGTAGGATCTTGGGCAAGCAGTTGGACTATACGTTTATCAGAAAATCCCAATTCCTTGGCCTGCTTGAGGAGATCCTGTGAACGAGCCTGGGGGCTACCTGCCTCGTGAGGGCCGGAAGTTGAATGGGAGACCGGAATTGTGCCCATCGTTGCCAGAGTCCTTTCAAATTCCACAAGGTACCGAATTTGCTCTAGAAACCACGGATCAATTGAGGTGATGGTGTTAAGGTCATCTATAGAAAGACCAGCCCGAAATCCATCGGCAATATGCCAAAGTCTATCGGCCGTAGGAGTTTGGAGGGAGGAGGTGATGTCTGCCACGAGGTTCTGGTCGTGTGGGCCAGATGAAAATTGCCCATCTAATCCGTGAAGAGATTGCAACCCAAAACGATCAATCTCCAATGAACGAAGGGCTTTTTGAAGAGCTTCTTTAAATGTCGCGCCCAAAGCCATGGCCTCTCCCACGGATTTCATGTGGGTGGTTAAGGTCGGATCGCTACCCACAAATTTCTCAAAGGTAAACCGAGGAATCTTAACAACGACATAATCAATCGTTGGTTCAAAGGAAGCCTTGGTGACTTTGGTGATATCATTGGTAATCTCATCAAGCGTATACCCAACGGCAAGTTTTGCCGCAATTTTGGCGATAGGAAATCCTGTCGCTTTCGAAGCTAAAGCGGAACTTCGTGAAACCCGTGGATTCATCTCAATTACCATCATCTCACCGGTCTCAGGGTGAACGGCAAATTGGATGTTTGATCCACCGGTGTCAACGCCAATCTCACGAATGATCATGACCGCCGCATCCCGCATTCGTTGGTATTCTTTATCACTCAAGGTCATGGCCGGTGCGACCGTGATACTATCCCCGGTATGAACCCCCATGGGGTCTACATTCTCAATGGGACACACAATGACCACATTGTCTTTAAGGTCTCGCATCACCTCCAGTTCGAATTCTTTCCATCCGATGAGCGATTGTTCGACTAATGCTTGTCCGACCGGGCTGGTGGCCAAAGCCCAATCTATAAAATTCTCGAATTCTTCACGGTTGTAGGCGATATTTCCTCCGGCTCCACCCAAGGTAAATGAAGGCCGGACAATGGCCGGAAAGCCGATCGGTTCCAAGAGTTGGAAGGCTTCCTCGCGAGTGCGGATGGACCCACTGGCAGGGACTTTCAGGCCAATCTGTTGCATAGCCTTTTTAAAAGCTCCGCGATCTTCAGCTTTGTGGATCGCCTCATAGGATGCCCCAATCGTCTGAACTCCATATTTGTCCAGAATCCCCTTTTGAGACAATTCCACCGTTAAATTGAGGGCGGTCTGCCCTCCCATGGTGGGCAAGAGGGAATCTGGGCGATCACGTTCGAAAATTCGCTCTACGACCTCGCTCGTAATGGGTTCCACATAAGTCCGATCGGCCAAATCGGGATCGGTCATAATCGTGGCCGGATTGCTATTCAACAATATGACCTGAAACCCTTCTTCCTTGAGGGCTTTACAGGCTTGCGTACCCGAATAATCGAACTCACAGGCCTGCCCGATGACAATTGGGCCCGATCCGATCAGAAAAATTTTTTCGATATCGGTTCGTCGAGGCATGTCAGCGGGTTATGAGGCAGGCCGGTTTTGAGCTGAGGGAAATACGGTTGGTTCAGAAGGCAGAGAATTCGGATCATAATATTTCATAGCGCCGGGCACCCATGCTTCAATATTTTTAATACGGGTAATATCTGACGGGTGAGTGGAAAGGAACTCGGGTATAGAATTTTTCGTACGAAAACAAAATTTCCCAATCATTTTTCTCGGACACCCGCTCATTCGTTCCCAAAAATCTACCGCCTCCCGGGGATCATAGCCGGCTTTCGCCATTAACTGGAGGCCGATATAATCGGCTTCCGACTCCTGAGCTCGTGAGTTCGGAAGGGACACCCCGACGCCATAGGCACTCATGGCTCCCACCGCGACCCCCGGATCGATCCCACCTGCCGCCGCCCCTGCCATGGCTCCTAATTGGCCAATTTGTTCAAGAATGCCACGACTGTATCGCTCGGCTCCATGCCGTTGAAGGGCATGAGCAACCTCGTGTGCCATCACCGTGGCCAATCCTGCTTCGGTTTTCGTCACTTTCAAGATACCGGTATAGACCGCAACTTTTCCGCCGGGTAAGGCGAAGGCGTTTATTTGGTCATCAGCTTGGATAAGAGCAAATTCCCAATTGTATTCGGGTTTCTGAGCTGCTTTGGCAATTCGCCGACCGACCCGATTCACCATCATTGTCAGTTCCGGGTCAGAACTTAATCGTGAATATTTGAGAACCTCCCTAAATGCGGTTAATCCCAGAGTGATTTCTTTCTCTTCTGAAATAAAAACAAGTTGATCTCTGGCCGTTCCGGGGGCTTTGACGCACCCCCCAATGATAGACAGCAAAAGAATCGTGAGGAGACTACTGAAAACTTTTCCCCTTGTTCTTTCCACACGATATGGCGGAAACCAGCGGCTCATATAAAAAATGCCCTATATTACGGCATCCACAAATACATGAATTGAGGCGTTCCCCCGTTTAACAAGGTCATTAACGATGGCGGATCAAATGACGGTAGCCCTTTGAGGTATGCCGGATCTGAGGCAAAGCTCGAATAAATGTTGGGCTTGTATCCTCCAGCCCGATGATAGGTGACGACGGTGGCTGATTCGATTTCAGCCTCTTTTTTGGCTAATTCGATGGCCTCCTCCAAATATCCCACTTGATCGATTAACCCGACCTGTTCAGCCTGGAGAGCCGAATAGATCCGACCGTCGGCCAGGCGACGGATTTCTGCCTTATCCAAATTTGGACGTCCATCATCAACGACGGTGACAAATTGGTCATACATCCCATCGATGATGTTTTGAAAAATGGCTCGTTCTTCGTCCGTCATGGTTCGAAACGGCGATCCCATGGACTTCTTGGGTCCTGAGGCAATGGTATTGGCTTCGACCCCAATTTTTTCTAAAAGGCCCTCGCCGTTCAAGGATACCATGATCACTCCGACGCTACCGGTTACCGTAGATGGATGGGCCACGATTTTGTCTGCGGCAACTGCCACATAGTACCCCCCGGAGGTCCCAAGGTCCATAATGGAAGCCACAATGGGAATATCGCGTTTCTTTTTAAACCGCCTGATTTCATGGTACACAATATCCGAGGCCGTCACTGTCCCTCCGGGACTGTTAATCCGAAGGACCATGGCTTTGAGGTCTTCGTCCTTTTCAGCTTTGGTCAGTTCCTCTTTGATTCGAGTCGTTAAACTGGGCCGATCGACCAATTGATCGAAAAACCCTGACGGTTTCGCTGAACTCAAAAGGCCTGAGATTTCAATGATCAGGATTTTTTCATCACCTGATCCGGCCAGCTTGGTTTCCTCCAATGGGCCGACCGAAGGAAACAAAGATGGTTGACTCAGACAACCGGGGAGAAAAACAAAAAGCACCATCGAGAAAAATAATTTACTCATGATAGGTCTTCACCATTTTAAAAAATTCATGAAATAGGGAGGCAGAATCATGCGGGCCCGGAGAAGCCTCAGGATGATACTGAACCGAAAGGATCGGGGTATCAAGGCCAATAATGCCTTCACAACAGCCATCGTTTAAGCTTCGGTGGGTAATCTGCACCCGCCCCCACTTGGTGGAAAATATTTGAGGTTCAAGGCTCTCTGAATCGCTGGTATCTTCCAACCCCACCGCGAAATTGTGATTTTGGGAGGTAATCTCGACGCTTCGAGTCCTCAGGTCAAGAACGGGATGGTTCGCGCCATGATGGCCAAATTTCAGTTTATGAGCTTTCATACTCAATGCCAATCCAAGAATCTGGTGTCCTAAACAGATCCCGAATATCGGTCGCCATCCAATAAGGCGACGAACGGTTTCAATGGCATAGGGCACCCCTTCCGGATCGCCGGGACCATTAGAAAGTATAATAGCATGTGGATCCAGCGCTTGCACTTCTTCCATAGATGTAGAAGCGGGAATCACTTGAACATGAAAACCAATATCGATCAAACGCCTTAATATATTCTGTTTGACTCCGAAATCCACAACCACGGCTCGATAGGCATCCCGGTCAGATTTCCCGTTAATTTCTGGTTGAGGAAAGGAGAGGGTCGGTTTCCAATTTCCGCTTCCCTGCTTCCATTCATAGGGTTGTTGGCAGGTCACCTGAGATACCAAATCCCGGCCAACAATGGAAGGGGCCCGTCGAACTTGTTGAAGCAATCGTTCAGGGTCAAAGTTCCTATGAGAGATGATTCCTTGTTGCGATCCGAAATCTCGAAGATGCCTGGTCAACGCTCTGGTATCTATAGCTTGAATCCCTACCACCTGGTGTTGCGTTAAATATTCCTGAAGAGGCTGTCTTGAGCGCCAATTGCTTGAAATGGGAGCCGATTCCTTGACAATAAACCCTTCGGCCCAAAGACGGGTTGACTCTGCATCTTCCGGATTGATGCCATAGTTCCCGATCTGTGGACAGGTCATGAGGACCATTTGGCCTTTATAAGAAGGATCGGTCAGAATTTCCTGGTAACCGGTCATGGCGGTATTAAAGACCACCTCCCCGATAGTTTCGCCTCCGTACCCCAAAGGCTGTCCCTCAAAAACCGTTCCATCTTCAAGTACAAGCAGGGCTTTGTTCACAGATAGATCCTTACAGAGATAATTAAACCTACTATTTTAGGAAGCTTGTGCATGACGATCTTGGATACCTGTCGGAAACTTATTTGGTGGCTAACCAGAATTGGGAGCGAACCGGACAACGTCCAAGGATGAAGGTCATGGTCACATTAACAAAAGGAAATTCGTCCCGTCAGCCCTTGCCGAAGTTTATAGATAAATAATCCAATCGCCACACCCACGTTTGCAAGATGTAAGGCTCGCACAATCATATGAATTCGAAAGAAGTCATCGTAGGCAGCTTTTTTCTCTAACTCTGTTGTCGCTTCAAAGGCGAGTTCCTGCAAGGCCACGGCATGAGGACCCAACACCCACATAATAAGAACGGTGAGACATCCCATGGACCCAAGGAGGATCGCCTCAACAGTCCTCAAAGGAAACTCGATTCCGGTGGAAAATTGATTCCGCCAAATTCGCACGGCAGCCATCCCAAATAAAAAGATCACCACGCCCATACTTATTTGGGTGTATCCGTCAAACACGCGACGCAAAAACCGTCCGGCCGGTTCCATGCCAAAAGAATTAAACACCGCCGGGATTACGGCGGCAATAATCATCAAGAGTCCACCAATGACCAGGGCAAGCCCCAAGAGTTCACAATAGTAGACCATCCATGGCCACTGAAATTTCGGCTTAGACACGATCCGTCAGTCTTCAGCGCGATTCATAGACCACTTTCCCGCCGACGACAGTCGCTACCACCTTGCCCCGGACGTTCCAACCGGCAAAAGGAGTATTCCGGCTTTTGGAATGAAACTTGTTCGGATCGACTACCCAAACAGCGTCCGGATTAATGAGCGTCACATCCGCATCCGCGCCAGGAGCAAGGGTTCCTTTGTTCAGCCCAAAGGCCCGTGCCGGCTCCACCGTCAGTTTTGAGATCGCGGTTTCTAACGTCAACACGCCTTCTTGAACCAATGCGAGAGTGAGAGGTAGCGCCGTTTCGAACCCGACAATGCCGAAGGGAGCCGTATCAAATTCCAGTTGTTTTTCTTGAACAGCATGGGGCGCGTGATCTGTCGCAATCGCATCAATGGTTCCATCGGTCAGGCCCTGCTTCAGGGCTTCGATATCCTCCATGGTTCTGAGAGGCGGATTCATTTTAGTATTGGAATCATACGTCCGCGTGGCTTCTTCGGTGAGCGAAAAATGATGGGGACAGACCTCTGCGGTCACCGCAATACCCCGATCTTTGGCTTCTCGAGTCAGTCGAACCGAACCCGCTGTACTGAGATGAGCTAAATGCACCTGTGCACCAGTCAACTCCGCGAGAGAGAGGTTTCGGGCGACCATCACCTCCTCCGAGGCACCAGGTATTCCGGGAACCCCTAATTCTGTCGATACCAGACCTTCGTTCATACATCCTCCAGCTGCGAGATGTAGGTCTTCGCAATGATCAATTACCGGCATCCCAAAAGCTTGGGCATATTCCATGGCGCGGCGCATGACAAGACTATTCATGACCGGTCGTCCATCATCTGAAATAGCGACGCAGCCTGCGGCCGACAACTCCCCGATTTCAGCGAGCTCCTGGCCCTCAGATCCTTTGGTAATGGCCCCAATAGGAAATACATTGGCTTTTTTGGCCAAGGCGGCTTTTGACAGAATAAACTCGGTAACCGCTTGATTATCATTGACAGGATGAGTATTGGGCATACAACAAATGGAGGTAAATCCTCCGGCGACCGCAGAGGCTGTTCCTGTGGCAATGGTTTCTTTATATTCAAAGCCGGGTTCCCGTAAATGCACGTGCAGGTCGACGAATCCGGGAACAACGAATAGACCCCTTGCGTCCAGAACGGTCAGTGATTGAGTGTCCTTCCCGTTTTTGACAAGATCTTGGCCTACGGAATGAATAATGCCGTTTTCAATCAAAACATCTCCCTGACCCTGGTATCGACCCGGATCCAGAATTTGCCCACCTCGAATGAGAAGAGTCATAAAAGCAATTTCCTCAGGCTAAAGTGAAACTCGTGGCATGTGGGATTTTTTCTTACCCCGCACCAGAAAGTAAATACATAAGTCCCATTCGCACGGCCACACCATTGGACACTTGATCCAGGATCACGGCAGCAGGACTATCGGCAACTTCCGGGGCTATTTCAACTCCTCGATTTAACGGGCCAGGGTGCATGACGATGACGTCTGATTTGGCTCGCTCCATTCGTTCCTGCGTTAAGCTGTATAGACGTGCGTATTCTCGAATACTAGGAAACAGGGCGCGTCCAGCCCTTTCCAGCTGGAGTCGCAGCATGATAATCACATCAACATCAATGAGACCTTCATCACAATTAAAAAAAATCTGAACACCAAGCTTCTCCAAAAACCGGGGGATCATTGTTGGCGGTGCCACCACCCGTACTTCCGCTCCAACCTTGGTCAAGGCATAAATATTTGATCGGGCGACGCGACTGTGCGCGATGTCCCCGATGATGGCCACTTTCAATCCTTTCAGGATTGGTTTTCTTTCTTTTATAGTGAATAAATCCAGCAATCCTTGGGTGGGGTGTTCATGCCAGCCATCACCGGCGTTGATGACAGAGGATCGCACTCCCCGGGATAGGGTATCAGCGGCGCCCGGTGAAGAATGACGCAACACAATGATATCGGCCTGCATCGATTCAATGTTCCGGGCTGTATCAAGCAGCGTTTCCCCCTTGATAATACTGCTCGTCGTTGGAGAAAAATTAATGACGTCGGCGCTCAGTCGTTTCGCTGCAAGTTCGAAGGAGGTTCGGGTTCGGGTACTGGGTTCGAAAAATAAATTGACGACGGTTTTCCCCCTCAACGCTGGGACCTTTTTGATTTCTCGGCCACTGACTTCCTTGAACGACTCGGACGTATCCAGAATGAGCCGAATTTCATCAGCCGACAGTGAGGATAAATTGAGAAGATCTTTGTGCTTGAGGCCCATGCTATAGAGGTTCGGGTTCGGGTACTGGGTTCGAAAATTAAATTGACGACCGTTTTCTCCCCTGAAGCGGGGACCTTTTTGATTTCTCGCCCGCTGACTTTCTTACTAGTCAGCAATTATCGCAACGCGATCTTCTTGTCCTAACTCCTCCAAAAAAACGCGTACCACCTCGTCCCTGGCGGTTGGAACACTTTTCCCAATATAGTTGGCTCTGATCGGGAGTTGACGGTGCCCTCGGTCGATTAACACGGCCAGCTGGATCTCCGCTGGCCGACCTAAGTCGATGAGGGCGTCCATGGCTGATCGAATCGTCCTGCCCGTAAATAACACATCATCGATTAAGACAATAGCCATCTCGGAAATATCAAATGGAATGAGTGTTTTTTTAACTTCCGGTTGGTCCTGACGGATGGACAGATCATCGCGATAGAGCGTGATATCCAATTCACCCACCGGGACATTCACGTGTTCAATTGCACGGATTCGAGACACCAACCGTTGAGCCAAATAGACGCCTCCGGTCCGGATCCCTACCAATGCCAAATTATGGGTTCCTTTGTTGCGTTCTAGGATTTCATGACTCACCCGGGTCAAGGCACGCGCCATGTCTTGACTATCCATGATGATTTTTTCTTGCTGGGGGGAAGGATGGGGGCTTACGTTCATGAGGTAATTTTGCAAAAAAAAACCTTCCCGGCCATTAACGAGAAGGTTGAGTTTTTACTTTGGGCCAACGGTTCGGCCACATTCTACATTCTCCTTACCCACCTCACTGGATGGGTATTAAAGGTTATGACATCCTAGGCGTCAGATGGTGAATGTGTCAAGGAATTTCACCTGATAAAAATACAAAAAACGATGAATTGTTTCGGACTACAAATGAAAAGACAACCGACGAAAAATTCTTAATCTTGAAACCTGAATCTTCACCTTCACGAAGGGACTTCCCGGATTTTATTAAAAACAAAAGCCCTTAAATCTGGGGTTAACCGGGCTTTGGGAAGAATGGCCTGATGGAGCCGATAAGTCGGGAGGGTGCAAACATCTTCACTCCAAATGAGCTCCATTTGGTATCGTGGTGCCCATTCCGAGAAATGAGAGGGGCCGACGACAAAGGCTATTCCTCCTGAGACTAACAGGTTGTTGAGATCATTCGCCGTTCGGCCAAGTGCCTGGTGATCGTGAAAGTGGTCAAAGGGTACCCATAGAAATACCATATCGTAGGATTTACCCAGACAAGTCTGCCAATGTTGGGAGAATGGCAAAAAGGCTATGGTATCAATCCAGTTCAATTTTTGTCCGCGAGCAAGCGTATTCCATAGGTTTTGGGCTTGTTTTTGGGCAAAATGCGGGGAGGAATATAAGACGGTGATATTTCTTTGGCGGTCAAAGCGCAAGCAGGAACCAATCGCGGCATCGCATTGAGAGATGAGAAGGTGGGTTGCTGACGTCATTTGCGTTTTGAGGCCGGGATTCTCGTCCAGGAGGTCATCGAAATAATCCATAGCAAACGGTTGACTCTCCTTTTCACCAATAACGGTCTCGTCATCGGGATATAAAAGAGCTGTGGAAAAAGCCTCGTGCGGCTGGAGTTGTGGAGGCCCCTCAGGGAACAGTTGGTGCCAGGTTGGAAACGTCCGGGGTGACAGAGCCGCTTGGGATTGAGACCTAATACCCCAAGAGGGATTAATGGGAAATTCCCTGGTTTTCAGGCCATTGGAACACACAAGGTTGGCATCCTTGGCTATCACACTGTGTCCGTAAGGCGCTACCCCCTGGGGAAGTGAGCGAAAATAAGACAGCCCGGCCGGATCATCAGCCAGCGTGGCTTTTTGAATGCCCCCCTGCTTCACCGTCAGGCACAAATTATTTGTAGGATCAAAATAGCGTAAAGGCGGATCAACGCATGGCAGCCATGACACTTCCTCAGAATGGGACGGATCAAGAAAAACGGAAAGAGGTTCTTTTGAGGATGCCGGGACCGAACCCGTAAAAAATTGGCTGAACAAGCGAAATGCCCCTTCGGACGGGTATACCGGAATACCCCGATAGTGCAACGGAAGCGGATCGCTGGGGTTTTGATCATCATACAGCCCGCGTATCAATTCAAAAGTTGCGCTACCCGTGCCAGGCAGTAAAGACAAAAACAACTCCACCACTGGGAGATAGTCGATTCGCTCCCAATGCATCCGGCTCATGCAGGACATAAATTTGGCTCCTTCGAATCGACCTTCCTGGAGCACAAAAAAGGCATCTTTTCGTTGCCGAATGGTTGCACGTCCTGACTGGTCAATTAACAGGTCTTCGTCACTGTAAAAAAAGCGAATGTGTTCGTAAGAAACATTCATGGCCTGTGCGGCCATCATTCGAAGGTCGTCTCGGGTCAGCCGTTCCCAACCCGGGCGGGTCGAGAGATCCAATAACGTGCTATTCACAAGACCTTCCGGGCGAATGCCAACCCATTGCCCCCATTCCAGATGTAATCGGGCTGCCGCAAGAAGGGTCTGTCCATCATCGGTGTGGCGCCATTCGCATTCATGCAAGGGATGTCCATTTGGATCGGTCATTAAAAACCGGCGGTCCTGAAGGCCATAGAACACAAGATGCCCACTTGGTTGGCGATGAACTCGTCCCCCAGCACCGATCATATTTTTCACATAGTGGATATTTCCGGGAAGGACAACAATTCCAGGTTGTTCTAAGATGGACTTAATGAAGGGAGACAGTTGATCCACGATTGAAATCGTCGATAGGCGTAATGGAGATCCTACTCTGGATTACCGAGAGGAAAAATCAGATGGCAGGAAAGGACAGAACCCCGGACGATCAAGAATTATTCTCGTATTTGACCCGAACCAAACACCACGAACTTCGAACATGTCAAATCTTCTAAGCCCATAGGCCCCCTAGCATGAATGCGGGTTGTGCTAATGCCAATTTCAGCTCCTAACCCAAATTCATAACCGTCGCTTAGCCTCGTGGAGGCATTCACCATCACGGTACTCGAATCGACTTCACGGAGAAATCGTAGGGCTCGATTATAGTCTTTGGTGATAATGGATTCTGTGTGATGAGACCCAAAGGTCTGAATATGGTCCATAGCCTGTTCCATGTCTTTGACAATCTTAATGGCCAGGATTAGGGAGAGGTACTCTTTGCCAAAATCCTCCTCCTCCGCTGGCTTGGCTTGTGGAATGAACGTACAGGTTTTGGGACACCCTCGTATTTCAACGCCGGCTTCCAGTAATTGAGGGCCAAGGCTGGTAAGAAATTTACGAGCAATTTTCTCATGAACTAATAGTGTCTCCACCGCATTACAGGTGGAAGGCCGCTGGACTTTGGCATTCAGGGAAATCTTTTGGGCTTGGTGTAAATCCGCATCTGCGTCCACATAAATATGGCAGATCCCTTTATCATGTTTAATCACCGGGATCGTTGAATGTTTAGTCACCGTCTCCATCAGGGACTCCCCGCCACGAGGAATGATCAGATCAATGAATTGGTCACGCCGTAGCAACTCGAGGACCACCTCACGATCCGGTCGATCAATAAAAGTAATCGCTCCCTCCGGAACCCCTGAGATTTGTGCGGCTTCGCTTAAAACTTTGGCGATCGCCATGTTCGAGTGAATGGCCTCGGAGCCACCACGCAGGACACAAACGTTCCCCGATTTTAGACAAAGTGCGGCTGCATCGGCCGTAACATTTGGCCGAGATTCATAAATGATACCAATTACGCCAATGGGGACCCGCACACGTCCAACTTTCATTCTATTTGGCCGTTGCCATAACCCCAAAGACTCACCCACGGGGTCTCGAAGGGCCACAATAGCCCGAATTTGTTTGGCCATGCCGGAAATTCGTTCAGGGGTCAGTCGAAGTCGGTCGGCCATAGCGGCCCGGCTCGCATTACCCTCAAAAGCGATTAAATCCTGTTCGTTGGCTTCGAGTATGGAATCACCAGCTTCCTCCAACCCAATAGCCATGGCCTCTAGAGCCTGATTCTTCACAGCCGCCGTTAATGCCCCAAGTGGCCGAGAGGCCGACTGGGCCTTGCTTAATATGGAATCAAGATATTCCGAAGGACTAAGCTCTATTGGCTGCTCGGAGTCTTTTGATTCTTCTGAAATTTCTATGGTTTTTTCCACTTCCATGAGTCGTCGAATGCCCGCCTAGTAAATCAGTTCGTAAAAAAGTTAGGGAATTGAGAATACCCTGCTCTAAAAGATACCGTCAAGCTGTACCATGGTAATCAGATTTGGGAAACTCTTGGAAATGTGAGATAATGAGCATCATTCAAATTCAATGAGTTTCGCTTGATTTTCCACTGATGATCCTGCTACACAAAGTGCCATAGAAACAAGGAATCAATTCAACCCAAATTCCTGCTCACAGTCTTCACTATTCCAAAATTCCACGGTGCCGAGGTAGCTCAGTTGGCAGAGCACAGCCCTGAAAAGGCTGGTGTCGACAGTTCGATTCTGTCCCTCGGCACCATTTTTTTATCTGAGCTTGGGGAGAACCTTCTATGAAGGTATTTCCACCCCCGGCGCTGTATAATCCCCTACTTTCCAATCGAAACAATTGCATGAAAAAAGTCGGATTCATGGTGGTTTGTGGTCATGGACTTCGATTAAAAATCAAGCTTGGATAAAGTAAAAAGACTAAGTAACCTGTTATAATCTACTTGGGGTTTCTGACACTAACATCCATGGGGTAATGTTATGAAACATCAAAAAAAGGGTATTATTTGGGCCATCATCATCCTGTTCAACATACCGCTTTTTGTCTGGGCACAGCCCTCCCCTACCTCGACTCCTGGAACCCGTACCATCGTTGCTGAAATTCTTATGATTGATGGAGATTTTTACGTCGTGCGGGGGGAGCGTGGTGAGATTCGAATTGAGGTCACCCCAGATACAACACTTTCGGAACCTTTTCAATTTGGCGATCGCATAAAGGCTGTTGTATTACCGAATGACACGGCGATTTCTATTGAAAGAGCGGGCGAAAGGGACACCTTGGGAATTACCACACAACAACCAGCCCCAGTTCCCGCTGCCCCAACTACCGAAGTACAAGAACCGGTGAGTAGGCCCCAATCCGGTAGTCCTTCTGATCTTGATGAAACTGCGCCCCCTCCTCTCAAAGGCGCAGTAAGCCCAACAATGAGAATTATTGTCGCGGATATCTTAATGGTAGATGGAGATTTTTATGTGGTTCGGAGTGAATTTGGAGAAATTCGAATTGAAGTAACTCCTGATACAAAATTAGAAGAGACCTTCAAATTTGGAGATCGAATTAAAGCCCACGTTCTTCCCAATGATAAAGCTACTTCAATCCAACGTGCGGATCCTGATGCCCCTATTGGGGTTGTGACCGCCGAATCAGTCACACAACCACAAAAGGAGAAAGCGCCGACTACTCTTTCTCAAACAAAGTCGTCCGAAGGGCCCTCTCCTAATACCGAACTAGTAGAAAAAACTCCCAGTACCAGAACGATCGTAGCGGAAATTCTGATGATTGATGGTGATTTTTATGTTGTTCGGGGAGAAAGGGGAGAAATCCGGATCGAAGTGACACCGGATACGAAACTCTCAGAAGATTTCAAATTTGGAGACAAAATCAAGGCGAAGGTTCTGGCCACGGATGAGGCTATTTCTGTCGAAAGAGCTCAACCCAACGAGCCGATCGGCATCACCGAGCCTTAAAGAGGTCATAACGCCAGAAGTAGAAGAAGTGGATGAAAAAGTCCGCCAGCCTTCGCCAAGGCTGCGGCTGACAGGCCAGCGGCGTTTCATGTACACCCCGCGCCCCCAACAAGGGCGATGCCCTGGGGGATATACCAGGCAATGCATGGCCTTGCTGAATGGGACTAATTAAAAGTTCTACTTGGGTATTGGTGATAAGCCGAAAGGATCAAAATCGTTCAAAGTCATTGAAATCTTGCGTTTTTCAAAAGCCTGTTAGGAAGGAGAGGATTTCTTTGAAAACACCGTTGCATCGCAGGAGAAATACTTGATTTGTTTAAGGGGAATGATCGTGACTTCTCGGGGTGTGTCGACCTCCAAAATTTCCATGTCATCACTTATGGTGTGACGCACCGCATCTTTAATCTCTAGCTCTTTATTATCGGTAAACACAATCTTCACCCAGTATTGCACAACCCCCTCCTTTCGCGTCCGCTTACGAAATAGGCTGTTCCATGTTCATTTTCACACAAGATCTCACCTGAAACTTTGAACCTGAAACCTGAAACTACCTTTTCACCCACCCAACTCTTGAGATCGTCGAGTAGCAGCTTCGACGGCATTCATGAGAGTAGCTCGAAGGCGACCCTGTTCTAATTTATGCAGTCCTGCGATGGTTGTTCCTCCGGGGGATGCGACTCGATCTTTAAGGGCCCCTGGATGATCATCCAGTTCAAGAACCATTTTAGCTGTCCCCATCAGGGTTTGGGCTGCGAGAATCTGAGCGACCTTTCGGGGGATTCCCATCCGGACTCCACCATCGGCCAAGGCGTCAATTATTACATATACGTATGCGGGCCCACTGCCACTAAGTCCCGTCACCGCATCCAATAGTCCTTCTTCAATCTGTACGGTTTTGCCCACTGCCCCGAAAATGTCAACGGCCACCTGGATCTGGTCTGGTGAGACTCCGGGACCTGCAGCCAATGCCGTCACTCCCTCTAAGATAATGGAGGGGGTGTTAGGCATGGCCCGAACAACGATTGCCTGGGGATTCAGATGAGATAACACTCTTTCTATTGGATACCCTGCCGCAACGGTGATGAAAAGTCTTGAGGGAATTCCCGCATCCTTTATCTCATCAAGAACTTTATCCATTACTTGAGGTTTTACGGCAAGTATAACGATATCGGCTGATTGAGTAGCAGAAAGATTATCGGACCCACCCCGAATATCATACAAGGAATAGAAATGTTCCAGTCGTGAAGGCGCTAGATCCGTTACATGAATATTCTTTGAATCTGCCAGGCCCGCTTTCAATATGCCAGAAACAAGTGCCTCTGCCATGTTTCCAGCACCAATGATGGCAATTTTTGAATTCCGTAACGACATGCGCCGAGTATAACCTGGGCTTATCCTCGGTTCAACCAACGGAAATATGGCCTCAGAATGATTGAAATAACTATTCATAGTGTAAGGGTTTATTGGTGAAATTCATATTTTGAGGGGCAACAATAGATCTTGAACTTTCAAAGCCCTTTGTAAGGTTGCTGCAATTATCGGCTGGGGAGTATATTGGAACAGGGCGCCTGTAATGAAACATTTTGGGGATCTTGAAGCGGTTGGTTTGAATAAGCATGGATATTAAAAAAAGCTGAAACGGGAGTTTCTCTCATGCGAGCTCTTGGAGCCGAGGAGGTGTTATATGAAAACGTGGACATGGTTGGTCGCATGCCTGCTTATCGTTTTTTCGACAACTTCAAGTGATGCCCGTCGAACCCATCTGACAGCGGAACAAAAGGCCCAGCTTGAACAAGTCCAAACTGTTTTTGTCAACGTCCTGACTTTGACCGAGAACGGTCAGGTCGATTTCCCCACAATCACAAATATCGTCAAAACCAAGATGGAGAAAATAGGATATAGTGTGGTGAAGGACCGAAAGGCTCCTTATGATGTGGAATTTCGCGTAAAATGTGAAGAGCGAAAAACCTGGACAGGTACGACCCCTTCCGGAGGCGATGCCGAATTGGCTGATGCGCCTTCCCGGTTATGGAAGGGACCAGCCTGTCTCTTTTCCTATTATTTAAAGGGAAAGGATTTAGGGTGGTACAAGGAAATACGAACCGAGTTTGAGGATTCCATTCAGGCTGCCAAAAAGGCACAAAGTAAGGATTCCGGCGCCTATGCACTCAGTCACTTGGAAATCAGGGTTAAGGAATATGATTTCCCCGTCTTGATCACCGCGGAGTGGGGACAAGTTGATCGTTTGCTTGCCCTTCTGGATTCTCCGAAAATTGATAGACTGAGGAAAGTAAAAATTTTGTCGGTGTTAGATGAGCTGAATTCCGAGAAAGCCTTGCCCCGCCTGACAAAAATCATGGAGGATAAGGATCTTCAACAGGAAGCGATTGTTGCTCTGGCAAGTACGGGACCAGAATCCATTCCGCTATTAATCGATATTTTTCAGACTACCAAACAGGACTCGATCCGCGCGGCGGCTGCGAAAGCTCTAGGGGATGTCGGAGGGGCTACCGGCGATCCCCGGACAATTCCTCCGTTGATTGTTTATCTGAAATCGGCCTTGGCGACGATGGAAACCTCGGAAGATATTAACTTTCCGGTTCTGACGGAAGTGGTGTGGTCCATGGGAAAGCTACGTGACGAAAATTCTATTGCACCCATGGCGGAACTCCAGAAAAAAATTTGGTTAATATATGATACTTCTCCTGAAATGGCTTCGTTGCGAGAGGCCGCGAACTGGACCTACAAACAATTGGACTTGGATGGCCATATCAGTTAAGTTTTCATTCTTTTTCCTCAGGGGAGGCCCCATGATGAAATTTTGGACGTATGGATTCCTTATTGTTTTTTTTGCCCTGTCTAGTGTGTCGGAAAGTGTTGCCCGACGAATACATTTTACACCAGAGCAAAAAGCTCAATTGGCGGGGGTCCAAACCGTTTTAATCAAGGTATTGGCTTTGACCGAACGTGGGCGTGCTGACGGAGCACCCCTAGAGGAAGTCGTCAAGCGACGTATAGGGGAAATGGGGTATACCGTAGTCACCGATAGGAAATCACCTCATGATGTTGAGTTTCGAGTGAAATGTGAGGAACGGAAAAAATGGGCCGGAACCACCCGGGCCGGAGGGGACGCGGAAATGGTTGATGCGCCTGCACGTTTATGGAAAGGTCCGGCGTGCCTGTTTGGGTATCGTCTAAATGGACGTGATCTTGGATGGTATAAGGAAGTCCGAACAGATTTCGACGATGCCATACAGGCTGCTCAACAAGCCAAAGTAAAAAAATCCGGAGACTATTCCCTCAGTCAATTGAAGATCAAATTAGAGGAATATGACTTCCCGATCATGATTACAGCAGAATGGGGTCAAGATGAACGCCTCCTAAAATTGCTTGATGATCCTCAAACATCAAAACAAAGGAAGTTGACTATCTTAAAAGTCATGACAAGCATTAGCTCCCGTGAGTCATTACCTCACCTCAAAGAAATCATCAAAGATCCGGCACTCGCCGAAGAAGGCATTGCTGCGATGACTGCCACCGGGAGTGACGCGATTCCTTACCTCACGGAGTTGTTTAATACTTCAAAGGACTCAAAAATTCGTGCGGCAGCGGCTAAGGGGTTGGGGGATATTGGCGCGACAACAGGAGACCCCACTATTACCCCTCCTCTCTTGGGTTATCTAAAAGAGAACCTTAAACATATGGAATCTTCCAAAGATATTGACTTTCCGGTCCTAACCGAAGTGGTGTGGGGGCTCGGCAAACTACGGAATGAAGAATCCATCGCTCCGGTTACAGAGCTCCAGAAGAAAATCTGGCTCATTTACGATACTTCTGCCGAAATGAAAACATTGCGAGATGCAACAAATTGGACTTTTAAACAAATCGATTTGGATGGCCAAATTCAATAGAAGGCGACGGGCATAGATCTCAAGCACATTGTAACGCCCCGATCAAATCCGTGGCCCTAAGATTGAGGACTGGCCTTTCGCCCTTTGCCACCTTATCCCCCCAGTCAATTCCTTTTTGAGCGACATTCCATTTGGTACCCAAAATTCATTTTGGCAGTTGTGCTTGCGGTAGGGTTATTTCCATTAGGAGATCAAGCCGGCCCCCTTGCCCAAGTCATGGGGGAAAAAGCGGAAATGGATCGTTTGGAGCTCAAAGCAGAAGAAGCGATAGCCAACGGTGACCCTAGTGGTGCCACGCTCGCAATTGGCAGAGCAGCTCTTATGGCATCCATCTTGGAAAAGAATGAAAGACATCCACAAAACCAACTTATCTATCAGGCTGCGGAAGAACTCTTTCGAACACAAGAAAATGCTTATCGGGCTCTCGCACTTTTTGAACAAGCTGGCGGGCAGTTGCCCGCCCCTTCCGGCGTGTGCCAGTTATTGAGTCTTTCTGAACAACATGGAACAAACGCAAGGGGGAAATTGAGCCCCGTGACATTGGAAACAAACAGCGAGGCTCAAGAATTGTACGATCGCTTATTGGACAAACATCAGGAATGGATCCAGATTATTGAAGATCTTCAGGCTGATTTTTCCTGCAGGTAAAGACTAAATTGAGGTGGTATTTGATATCTGAGATTTGAAATTTGAGATCTACCGCGGACAAGCGGTAGATGAGGGAGGGGCTAACTCTTCTACTTCCCCGTAGATAAAATCGGACAAGGCCTCAGTCACATCAGAGATCACAGCGGTCTGCATGGCTTTACTTGCTCGGACAAAAGCTTCGGCCTTTGTAATATGTCCTTCCCGCCCCGAACGGGAGACGACCCCGATGATGCGTTGAAGTTTGTCTTCAAGAACAAGCAGGTCGGCACACCATCGAACATAGAAAAAGCGGGGGTCCGGTAAATCCAACTTCCACATCGTTGCCGCTCCCTTGATCAAAAGGTCGGCGCTCTCCTCTGGCGGGAAATTCTTTTTCCCATTCGTGGCTGGGGAGGGTTTGTTCTGGTCAAGGGTGTAGAAGCCTTCTCGACTGAGTCCCTCCAGAATGGCCCTTCGGATGAGAGAATTGTGTTGTCCCCGGACGTCAAGGCGAACGCTGAGTTCATTCCTGAGTGCGTGAGCCAATTCATTTTTGAGATCTTCCAAATGATAATCCGGTGGATCACCTAATCCACTCGAGCGAACTATTCGCAAATCAGAATTTATTTCATTTCTAACTTCGGTATTCCTTATCGCACGCTTGAGTCTCCGAATTTTGGTCAACGTATCTTTTGCCGAACGACTATCTTTCACATCCGTGTTGATGGTCTGATCCAATTCAGATAGCTCCTCCCGAAGGATTTTTTCCGACTGAATTCGGTTCATCCCCGCCAACACAAAATATTGATAGGGATGTAATTGTTCCCATCGTGCCAGGATGATGACGTTTCCTAATACTTTTTTGGTAGAGACCTTGGTCACATGGTCCAATGTGACCTGTCGAGAAGCCTGCGACGTTCCCTCGCGTTCTTGAATGGAATAGCTCTCCGAATCGCGGGCCTGAGCCTCCACCCGGGCTTCAAAAATTCTGGCGATAGCTGCGTAGGCCTGTTGCTCTGCGACTATTCGAGAGTCACCCTCCCCCACACCAAGCAAATACATTTCTTTGGGAAAATGTTTACTCTCCCCATTCACCCAGGCAGGGGGAGCATCGCTCGGAAAAACCGCGCAGGCTGAAAGGCTGGCGCTCAATAGAACAAGAAGGCATGAAAGAAACGTTGGGCGGTGAGACGTCATCCCGGGTGTTAGTCTAAGATCCGTTGGGTGAGAAAGTGAGTTTCCCCAGTGGAAAGGGACAGGACATGGGAGGAGGTCGACAAAGGTTTTCCCTCCTGATCGAATGTTTCTACGGTGACAGCATAGTCTCCAGGGGGCAACCAGAGACGACCAATTTGGATTTCTCCAGGCAATGTCTGCCAGCTTCGAATGTCGGCTTCTTCCGAGGCAATGACCATCATGGTGGCAATGGCAGTGGCAAGGGCTCCAACCAATTGGGCGTCATTACCATTCATAGAGCCCCGAACTCCCTGCCCAATGCCTTGAGCGGCCCCGTATTTGAGAGCGCCTCGGGCGGCCGCTCGAACTATGAGTGTGGGAAACCGATCATCCAAATTCTTTTTAGCTGTGGCCCCTACATCATACACCCGTTCCGTCATCGTTTCATATTGCGATCCAGTTTGTTCGGCTCGAACGGTACTGTAGGCCACCTGGGATTGGTGGGTCACCAATTGGGGAAGGGCCACCCTGACAATTTGACCTTGGAAGCCATACAAAATCGCATCACGACCACGGGTCCGCCGTGTTCCCCCACCCAGCCCATACTTGTTAATTGCAGCTAATTGCAATGCTTCATAATTTAATGGAACATCAAGAAACACATCCTCCTTGATCGGGCCCCGCCCGTTATAACTCACCATAAAAATCTGGGCTTTAACTGAGGACGTCCCTTCAAAGTCCGGGATTTGGGGAAAGGTCTTTCGGTAATGTTGGTGCTCTGTGTGAAAATGAAGTGCCTTCGTCACTCGAAGTAAATCCCGCTTCAGGGTGTCAGGAAGCGCGACCCCGGACCAGGAGCTGGCAAGACGGTAGCCTTCTTCAGCTTTTCGATAGGCAATGAAGGCATTATTCAAATCGCCCGAGACTTCATACAGCACCCCTGTGAGATAACGAGCAAACGGATCTTCACGATATTCATCCTGGTCCACAGAATCATTCAAAATATTTAATCGATGGTCAATTTTTCTCGCCTCGACCAGAGCTTCGGAAAAGTTTTGCAACAACGCGTAGTTTAAGGCTTTAATGACATTGATCATGACCTGTTCGTAGGGGTCCCCTCGATAAGGTAATTGACCCTCATTAATCAACATCGCAGCTGCTTCATCGTGAAGCCGTTTGGTGTACTGTTCCGCGACTAATTCATCAGCTTCCTCCAGGTACCGATTGCTCTCTTCGTATTGACCAGCTAAATGAAGGGTCATGCCCAGATCCATTAAATATAGAAGATAGCTGTCTTCGTCATAAGAGTCCTCAGCCCGTTCGACAAACTCAACGGCCTTTTGAGGATCCCCTTGCCGGAGACTTTCTTCAACGTCGGGATAATGGGTGAGCGTGGGACCACAGCCCTGGAGGAACCACACCAGGCCAGTAAGGGCCGAGAACAACAGCCGGGCAGAGAATGAAAAACGAAAATGAGGAGGGTGAGAAAAAGAAGAATGGGGGCGGAAATTACAGAGGGGCCAAATGAGGTCCGCGACGACTTTGTAAGAGTTCACAGTCAATCATTGAAACTAAAAAAGAAAGCGCTTTCGTTCGATAACCTTTTTAATCTTTTTTTGGCCATACCAGGACTTGACATTATTTTCCAGATCGATCAGGTCTAAGTCCACTTGATAGAACACCGATTTCACCCCATCGGCTTCGTCTTGTATGGTAGAAATGGAGCCTTTCATCATAAAGTCTGCTCCTATTTCTCGCCCTGGCCCTTTTTGGGTGTCTTCCAGAGCATGAACGGCTTGATCTCGACGTTCCTCCCGAACTTCCTCCCGCTCGGCTTTGTTCGCGACAAAAGTGACTTGCTGGGAATTCGTTAATTCTCGCTCGAGGTCGGACACAAATGTGTCGATATTAATATGCTCATGGCTCCTGTTCAGAATAGTCCCTACGATCACGACTGGAGGTTTCCCATTAGTTCGATTGAAATTGCCGAGCCAGGGTTGAGAGGTCATTTCCCTGACCATCGTTTCGGCGACGTGCTTCGAATCCGTATCGTTCCAACGGCCACTAAAATCTGTCACCACATCACTGTCGACGCGTGTCACTCGGGTTTCCTTCCCACACCCCGACATGATGAGGGCACAACTCATCACTAAGCTGAAGGCCAGGAGCTGTCTGGCGGAACAATGCCTATTGCACCAAATACCCTCCCTGGAGACTCTCGGTTTAATCATAACCCTTTTCGTCGTTTAGCCTCTTCCTTTTCCAATTCTTCGAACGCTCGTTGGGCATTCTTTCTGACAAAATCTCTCACTTCACTATTTAGCTCTTGAGCCTGTGCCAACGTTTCCTGCATTTCTTTAAATGACAGTTTCGTCAGGACATAATAACTTTGGGAATCTTCATCTTTATATCGATCGATCGGTCGAATTCCGTTAAGCGTGGTGGCGGTAAAGGTTTTGACTGCCCGTTCAACATTTTGCTCTTCGGAGGACTTCGTGAAATCCTGTGCAGTCGTGGAAGCGGCATAATCACGCATAAGGTACGCGGTATAGGTTTCAAAGGATTTTGCCAATTCAGCTCGTGATCGGTTTTCCGCAGTTTCCCACCCCAAGGGTTCGTTCCTCACACCGGTCACAGATCCAACTCCATAGATGGCTTTATCCTCATCCTCATTTAAAGGGCCGGAACCCTCCTGGACCCAGTCAGGTGGGCCACCACAAGAAGCCAAAATTGAAACCGACAGTCCTACGACGAAGGCAAATAGGATTGAAACGGTAGGTGGTGTTTGTGGTGTCCTCATGGTACCTCTCCCTAGTTTAATTTTTCTATCTATGGTCCGCACCGTAGTATGCGAACGAGCGGCTTTTATTAGCGAAATTCGGAGGAAAAATGCTAACATCGCCCTAAGAGGCTGTCAAGGAATGAGACCGCAAACACGCCTATGGCAGTTCGTGCCTGCACCACATTCTTTTTATTTAGTTTTTCTACAAGGAGAATACTATATGGGGGAAGTGAAAATCGAAGATGGCATTATTAAAATAACCCAACTTGATATCCAGGATCCCAAAGCCGCTAAAGTTCTAGCTGAATACCCGGAAAATCGATGGACCGAAGTGACCCGTCGAGCCATAAAAATAGGTATGGGATATTTAAAAGGCGGTGCCCAAGACTAACGTGGTTCTGTAACCTCCAAGTCCCACCAGAAACCTACAGGAATTATGAATCCCCGCCTTTCAGGTTAAACCTTCACCGTGAAAGAATTCGCGTTTCTGTAATCCGAAACGAAAAACTCGGAACCCGCAACTGCTCCTGCCCCCATGTTCACTGAGCGTGATCAAAAGCAATTCCGGGATAAGGGTATTCCCCCCCAATTGGTTGAAGAGCAACTTGCTATTTTTCGGCGAGGAGCCTCCTTCACCACTCTTGATCGTCCCTGCACCATTGGAAACGGAATCACCCGCCTGTCTTCTTCAGAACTTGACCACCATGCAAATGTGTTTCACCAAGCTGCCTTATCCGGTCGGGTAACAAAATTTGTACCCGCCTCCGGAGCGGCAAGCCGAATGTTTAAAACATTACTGGCTTATTGGAATGCGGCTTCACCTCACATGCCAGGTAATACGGGGACCAGTGTCTCTTCAGAGTCTGAAAAATATGGCTGCGATCCTTTTTTTGCGAACATTACGGCATTCGCGTTTTTTGACGATCTTGCCGCCGAGGTATCTAAGCAAGGGTTTGACCTGTCCCAACTCCTTCAGTCACGTCAATATGGGCCCATTCTCGATCATCTCTTATTCTCACCTGGATTAAATTATGCCCGACTTCCCAAGGGGCTTATCAAATTTCATCGGTATCCCCATTACAGCCGGACTCCTATCGAGGAACATATATTTGAAGGCCTTCAGTATGCCAAGGATTCAAGCAACTCGCTTCGGGTACATTTTACAGTCGCTCCGGAACACCAAGAATTAGTGGAGCACTATCTTTCTGCCATTCGTGCTGATTTTGATCCGCATACAGGATTGGTGGAAATTAGCTGTTCTCAACAAAAATCCTCATCTGATACCCTAGCCGTTGATATACAGGATCAACCATTTCGCGGGGACGATGGAAGACTTGTGTTTCGTCCCGGAGGACATGGGGCACTTTTGGACAATCTCAGTAATCTGCAAGGAGATATTGTCTTCATTAAAAATATCGATAACGTGGTTCATGATAGACTCCTCGATGCGACAACCCGATATAAAAAAACGTTGGGTGGATATTTGATCTGTGTCCAGGAAAAACTATTTTCTTTTTTAAAAATTCTTATTCGTGACAAATTTACTGATGAACATTGTCGACAGATGGGAAGCTTTGCTCACGACGATTTAGGCCTTGCAATTCCGGACGAGTTCACCAATTGGTCAAGACAGCAACAAAAGACATTTTTTCTTCAACAATTTAATCGCCCTCTTCGAGTCTGCGGCATGGTATCGAATACCGGGGAACCCGGAGGCGGTCCGTTTTGGGTTAGACACTCGGATGGTTCTCTATCACGTCAGATTGTGGAATCCACGCAAATCGATCCCCTTTCGTCTGAACAACAAGCCATTTGGAGGTCCTCTACACATTTTAATCCGGTGGATTTGGTGTGTGGGTTAAAGGATTTTGAAGGCAAGGCCTTTAATTTAAAGAAATTTTCTGATCCGAATACGGGAATCATTTCACGAAAATCCCATGAGGGGCGAGACTTGAAAGCCCTTGAACTCCCAGGCCTTTGGAATGGGGCCATGGCGAATTGGAATACCCTCTTTGTAGAGGTCCCTCCTATCACCTTTAATCCGGTTAAAACCATTTTTGACTTACTTCGACCTGAACATCAGCCGGCTTCATCCGGGGAAAGTCTTCCAGAGTCTGAAAGAGGCTAAAAGTCCAAAAGTCTGCAGAAAGGTAGTATCTCAAACCGCGAGTGCCGGCCAAATACCAAAACCTTCATTCATTTCCTACCGACCTCCGCGACTCTTCGACATGGCGACTTTTCAATCTTTTTGGCATGGACTTATTTCAAAAGGTGAGGATCCGGCGCTTGCAGCTAGGCTTGAACGTGAGCATAATGACCCCAACATCTCACATCCTGATGACTTGCAACCCTATCCCTTAACCAAAGGAGTGCCTTCCCATGGCAGAGACGATTGAAACCCTTCAGAAAACTAGCCGAGTGATTCAGCCTTCCGAATCTATAAAGTCTGATGCTTATATTAAGGACTATGAGAAGGCGTATAAACAATCGATAGCAGATCCGGAAAAATTTTGGGATGGGATCGCCAAAGAGTTGGACTGGTTTTCAGCATGGGATAATGTCCTTGAATGGAAGTACCCTTGGGCCAAATGGTTTGTGGGTGCGACTTGCAATATTTCATATAACTGCTTGGATCGGCACACCAAATCCTGGCGAAAAAACAAAGTTGCGGTCATTTGGGTTGGCGAAGACGGACAAGAGAGAATTTTTACCTATGCCGCGCTTCATCGGGAAGTGAATAAATGTGCCAATGCCTTAAAATCATTAGGACTTCAACAGGGAGATCGAGTCACCATCTATCTTCCCAAGATCCCCGAACAGATCTTTGTGATGTTGGCCTGTGCCCGGATTGGGCTCATTCATTCTGTGGTATATTCCGGATTCAGTGCACCAGCTCTTCAATCCCGAATTCATGATTCGGAAGCCCGTGTAGTGGTCACAGCTGACTTGGGGTACGACAGAGGAAAGAAAATTCCATTGAAGACCGTTGTAGACGAAGCCGTATCGAAATGCCCCCTGGTCGAAAAGGTCATTGTGGTGCAGCGCGAAAAAGGTCATTTCCCCCTGACGGGTCCTAAAGAACTTGATTGGGATGAGTGGCTGCACGGACAGTCCACTGATTGTGAGGCCCTACCGTTGGATTCCGAGACACCTCTCTACATCCTGTACACATCGGGCACCACAGGAAAACCTAAAGGTGTGGTTCATGTGCACGGCGGTTATATGGTTGGAACATACATTACCACCAAATATATCTTTGATCTTAAAGATGAAGATGTGTATTTCTGTGTCGCTGACCCAGGATGGGTTACCGGTCATAGTTACATTGTCTACGGACCGCTGTTGAATGGGGCCACGATTTTGACGGCTGAAGGAAAGCCTGATTACCCGAATCCTGGTCGTTGGTGGGATCTGATTGAACAGTATGGGGTCTCCATCTTTTATACGACGCCGACAGCTATCCGGTTGCTGATGAAATACGGGGAAGACTGGCCCCAAAAATATGACCTGTCCGGATTGAAAGTGTTAGGGTCGGTTGGCGAACCCATCAATCCTGAAGCATGGGAATGGTTCTATCGCGTCACCGGTGGAAACAAGCCAATCATGGATACCTGGTGGCAAACCGAAACGGGAATGATTTTGGTCACTCCCCTCCCCTCCGTTCCTTTAAAGCCGGGCTCGGCGACGCGTCCCTTCCTGGGCATTGAAGCGGATGTCGTGGATCGGGAAGGAAACCGTACCGATCATGGCGGAGGATTCGCGGTGATTACAAAACCATGGCCTTCCATGATGCGAACGATCTATAAGGATCCGGATCGGTATCTGTTGTATTGGAATACCATTCCCGGTGTATATACGGCGGGAGATGTCTGCCATAAAGATGAAGATGGCTACCTTTGGTTTATGGGCCGTGCGGATGATGTGGTCAAGGTCGCAGGAAACCGGATTGGGACTGCCGAAGTAGAAAGTGCGTTAGTCAGCCACGAATCGGTGGTAGAGGCTGCGGTGATCGGGAAACCACATCAAACCGCGGGAGAAATGATTAAAGCGTTTGTTATCCTCAAACAGGGGGAGCAAGAAGACCCGGACCTCATTAAAAGTCTCAAAAATCATGTCTTAACGGAATTGGGGAAAATCGCTGTTCCCAGAGAAATTGAAATCGTCCCTTCCTTGCCAAAAACCCGTTCCGGCAAAATCATGCGCCGTGTCTTAAAAGCCAAAGAACTTGGGCAAGATCCCGGGGATATATCGACTCTGGAAGAATAACCACTATTAAAGACCCTCCTCCTCAGGCAGAATCCGCGTTAAAGTGTGAGTTTGTCACGTATCGCGCAGCATATGAATAAACAACCCGTCTCGGAGTTTGGGTTCGAACCAGGTACTTTTAGGTGGCATAATGCGTTCGGCATCCGAAACGGCCATGAGTTCATCCACGGTCGTGGGGTACAACCAAAATGCCACGGACCAATCGCCTTTATTGACCATAGCCGCAAGTTCCTCGGGACCGCGAACTCCTCCGACAAAATCAATTCGTGGGTCAGATCGTTGGTCTGATATTCCCAATAGTGGGTCCAACACCCGATCTGACAACATTGACACAGCCAGTGAGCGAACCGGATCCCCTTCAAATTCAGACGAAAGCGTTTGGGTTCCCTTAGGGGTAGCCCTTTGCCATTGACCTTCCAGATACATATCAAATCCGTGTGGCGCCGGGTCGCCAGGATGATGAGCCACTTGCAGATCGTAGTGTTCACTCAAGGCATCTAACAATCGGTTCGGTGTCAGACCGTTTAACCCACGAACCACTCGGTTATACGGAAGAACCCGAAGATGATCATGGGGAAAAATCACGGCTAAAAAGCCACCGGTGTGGTTATCCTCTGCCGTTGAGCTTGTATGGGTCTGCAGGCCTCGAACTCGACTTGCGGCCGCACATCGGTGATGTCCGTCCGCAATGTACAAAGATTCCACTTCCTGAAAATCTTCCACGAGCGTTTGGATTTTGGAGGGTTCCCTCACAGTCCACACGGTGTGTTCCACCTGATCGTCAGCGACAAAATTGATATCGGGCGGTGTGGAGGTGACCCCTTCAAGCCAGCGATCGAACTTGGCCTTCCGGTTGAAAAATAGCAGGACTGGTCCGGATTGAGATTCATGGGTTTCGATAATACGAACCCGATCTGTTTCTTTTACGGGGCGGGTGAGCTCATGTCGTTTTATGATGCCACGATCGTATTCGTCGATAGAGGCGAGTGCCACTAAGCCCGTCTGCTGATGAGTTCCCCACCGCTGTCGGTATGCACCCAAAATAGGATGGGCTTCCTGGAAAAGAACCCCATCTTTGATGAAACGACATAAGTTTTCAGCTCCTCTCTCGTAAACCGCAGGGGAATAGGAATCAATATCCTCTGCGAGTTCGAGTTCGGCCCGACTCACGCGGAGAAAGCTATACGGATTTCCCTTGGCCATGTCTCGCGTCTCTTCTAATGTCAACACGTCGTATGGAGGGGCTGCGACTTGGGCAGCGAGTTCGGGCTTGGGCCTCACAGCCCGGAAGGGAATGATTGTTGCCATCCTATTGTTCTCCTTTTTGGGTAGTCAATATTGCTTGAATCACAAAGGTCACCATGTTTCATTGCTTGTGGTTTCTAACGTCTGCTATGGGTTTCGTGGTCGGGGCATTCCCTCACAACAGCCACATGAGGAACATATCACTTCGTAGAGTTGGACAACACCCCAAAGGATGCTCGGAATGATAATAATAAATAGGGTAACAAAGAGAAAAAGACGAATAAGGGGGCGTCCTTGGAGCATTCGAAATGGGATTAGATGAGCCCACGTTTTTGAAGATAATCCCGATCGATCACTGGCTGCGGACTGACAGGAAGTTGACCGCTGTGTTGAAGCAGTCGTTCGACGTATTTTCCAATAAGGTCATTTTCAAGATTGACCGAGTCGCCAGGTTGTTTCAAGCCCATGGTGGTCACTTTGGCGGTATGCGGGATAATGGCTACTGAAAATGCCTTTTCGGACACCGTATTAATGGTCAAACTGATACCGTCTACAGTTATTGATCCCTTTTGGACACAATATCGCAAAATTTCGTCCGGAGCCTCAATGGTTATGTGGAAGCTATTCCCATCCGGTACCCTACCTTGTACAAGTCCCATCCCATCGATATGTCCAGTCACGAGATGGCCACCAATGCGTTCGTTGAGTTTCATAGCCCGCTCCAGATTCACGGGGGTGCCGGCCGTCGCAGATCCTAATGTGGTCCGATTGAGGGTCTCGGATGAAACGTCTACAAAAAATTCCTGATCTTCCACTCCTGTGACTGTTAGACAGGTACCCGACACACTGACACTTTCCCCCATTTTCATATCTTGAAGAACGGTTGAAGCCAGGATCGATATTCGTGCCCCGCCTAGACCTTTTTCCACTGCCTTTAAGGCCCCCATTTCTTCAACAATTCCACTAAACATTTCTTCTCTCTTTCAAAAGGCTATCGGCCACCCGTATCCCATCGCCAAGGAGAAGAGGGGTATCCCTCGACTGAATCGGATGGGAGGGTGTAAACAAATGATGGCTCTACTCCTTTTCCTTGCTAAAAAATACTGATTTAACAACAAAGAAAAATACCGCGACCAACACCACAACTCCAAGGGCTGCAAGAAGACCTATGATGATATCGCCGGTCGCCATCGTATCGTCTATCTGGAAAACCGATCCTTAAAGATTCCAAGGTCCCCGCATTATAACACGGCAGGTTTCTTGATCCCCATCATTATCAGGCCAAAAATCAATGCCGCGAGGAATTGAATGGTGCCGATGATGGCAAATCCTCCGAAATAACTAATTTGGCCAATCAAAAAACCGGATACGAGGGGGCCGCTGGCATGTCCGACATCCATAATCGTTCCCCTCAACCCCATGCCCGCCCCGATCGATTTACCCTGGCAAAGATCGGCGATCAGGGCTGCAGATGAGGAAGTCACCAAGGCCTCCCCAAAACCGAACCCAGCCGCGAGGATGAGTAACAGAAAAAACATGTCCGTTTGAGGCATAAAGATGATCATTCCCCCGCAACAGCACAGTCCGAGAAGGATAAGGGGTTCTCGACCCATTCTGTCGGAAAGGCGTCCCAATGTCGGTTTGGACAATAGCGAAGTGAGAGCCTGGATGCCAAATAATAATCCTATCTCGGCGGCGTTGAGACCAATCGATAGTCCATAGAGTGGAAGAAAGGCCATGAGTGTGCCGTTCGCCATCATCTTGGCCGCTTCGGCAAAACTGGTGGCAAGCATCCCGGAGTGTTTGACCACACCTGTCAATCCATTGAGGAATTCGCCAAACATTAATTTCACTGACTGAGTCTTGGGTTGTTTTGGGGATTCCGGTGTTGGGATAAGGAAAAACACGGTGACGCCGAGGGTACCAATGACCCCGGCAGTCAAAAAGGTTGGGGTAAAGCCAATGGAGTAAACCAAAATCCCTCCAAGCATGGGACCGAGCAATCCACCGGCTTGCGTGGCCGAGGTATACCACCCCAACGCTTCTCCGCGTCGCTGGGAAAACATTTCGGCTACCGTGGCAAGGGCTAAAGGGGTAAAGATGGCTGTGGCTAAGCCATGAAAGAGTCGTAACGTGCCTAACGTGGATAAATCGGATATAAAAGGGTAGGCAAAGGGAGGCAAGGCAAAGGCCAGGAGCCCTCCGATCATGAGTCGTCGGCGATTCACGATGTCAGACATCGCCCCGATTGGGAGTTTGAGAAAAATCCCTGTCACGGTGGAAAGCGAGACAATCATCCCAATAGCAAAGGGTTCTGCCCCTAATGACTCCACAAAAAGGGCAAGAGCAGGCCGCCGGACAAGGTCGTAACTAATAAAACAACCAAACCCGACGGAACACAAAAGGAAAAATGAGCGGGATGCGGCCATGGTGTGTAAAGATCCCAAGTTTAACGTTGAAAGCCAAAAGGCATCAATGACAACTTTGCCCCCCTACGTGGAACTGTCCCCATCCCTCCGAAGCTGACCGCTTCCACCGACAATGCAAAAAAGTGAATGTTCAAAAGGTAATGTGAACGATTTCCAAGTGAGAAGATGAATTGCCAACGTGGGACATTTGGTTGTGAACGCTGGGTTTGAGATTATTCAAGAAGAAGTTTATAAAAATTCCTGATACTCTCTCCGACTATACCGGAACATACCGTCAGTTTTTTTATGAACATAAACAAACGAATTTCCGAGATACTGGTCCTGCTTATCAATGCGGCAAAATGGGTGATGTTCGCCTCGGTCACCGGTCTGCTCATTGGCTTGTCCACTACCGTTATTGTGAAAAGCCTTGAATTCGTGATTAATCTCTCCTCCGTGTATTCCTACAGCTTGTTCTTGTTGCCCTTTGGCCTCATGGCTTCAGCATGGATCACCAGTTCCTGGGCTCCGGAAGCTGGGGGGCAAGGGCTCGAACGAGTCATTCAAGCCATCCATTACCGGTCGGGAAAAATCCATGGCCAAGTCATTCCCGCCAAATTGATTGCCACCATCCTAACGATTGGGGCAGGTGGGTCGGCAGGCAGTGTGGGCCCCTGCGCACAAATAGGTGGTGGGTTGGCCTCAGTATTCTCGGACCTTTGCAAGTTGGATGATTCCGATCGAAAGACTCTGGTGATTTGTGGAATCAGTGCTGGATTTGCATCAGTCCTTGGTACCCCCATTGCGGCGGCATTTTTTGGGGTAGAAGCCCTTTTCGTTGGATCCCTGGCGTATCAGGTTCTCCTGCCATCCGTGATTGCGGCTACGGTGTCCCATCAAGTGGCACTCGCATGTGGTCTTCAATATTGGCAGGTTCCTCTTGAGGCCGTTCCTTCGATTTCGCTTTCAATGCTTCCATGGGTCATGGGCGGAGGAATAGCTTTTGGTCTCTGTGCGATTCTCTTGATTGAAGGCATTACCTTAGGCATGTATGTGTCTCTTCGAATACATGTTCATCCGGCCATCAAAGGACTGTTGGGAGGTTTCGTACTTTTGGGTGTCGCGTTCCTATTTTCCCAGGAGGTCCTCGGCCTGGGCGTTGATGTTATTCAACACACCATTCAAGGCCATCAGGTTGTCTGGTATATCTTTTTGGTTAAAATTCTTGCGACTAGCGTCACGTTAAATTTTGGAGGGAGCGGGGGGATCATTCTCCCGATCTGTTTTGTGGGGACGACCGCAGGAGCCCTCTTCGGTGCCCTATTCAATCTACCAACCGATCTCTTTGCCGCCTTGGGATTAGCGGGAGTATTGGCGGGAGCGATTAATACTCCCATTACCGCCGTGCTTCTCGCCATTGAACTGTTTGGATTGCCGGTTGGAGCTTATGCCATCGTGATTTGTGCTATAAGTTTTTTAATTTCCGGACATCGCAGTGCTATCCCAACTCAACTCTTGGCCATCAACAAAGCTCCAGCAATCCAGGGACCTCTGAAAGAAGAAATCGGGAAAGGCAGATCCGAAATAGAGCCATGGAATGAACAATTGAAGTTCTACCAAGCGATGATGAAACGATATATGTTCAACTCTAAAAAGTCAGGCCAGAATGAACAAAAAAAGAAACCTTCTGAGCCTTAGGCAGGAATGGCCCTCTCGACGTATTGAAGGGAAAAACCCTCCGGATTTACCCGAAATCTGAAACTGAGAAATTGGAGTTCAGTGAACCCTAAGCCTTTTCCTTTCTCTTTCGCCCGTAAGTTGATACAATTTTCCCTAAATTCATGGCTCCTGCTATTCATCCAGTCGAATTAGTTGAAATTCTTCGTCAAAAAAACCTGACGCCGGCAATTATTTTTCTGACATCTCGTCGCGCCTGTGATGAGGCGCTCGATGCTTTTCAAAGAAGTTCGGTCCGCCTTCCTCAACATCGGTGTGAGACGATCAAGGTGTTTCTGAAAGACCTTGCGGCCGATTATCCCAGTATCGTGGATCATCCCCTGATTCCCGTGGTGCAACGGTTCGGCGTAGCCGCTCATCATGCCGGCCATCTCCCTTCCTGGAAAATCGCGGTTGAAGAGCTAATGCGAAAAGGGTGCCTGGATGCAGTATTTGCGACAACCACCCTGGCTGCCGGGGTGGATTTTCCTGCCAGAACCGTCGTCATTACTCAATCGAGTGTGAGAAAAGCCAGAGACTTTTCAGATTTAACCATAGGCGAGATTCAACAATTAGCCGGTCGAGGGGGCCGTCGAGGGAAGGATTTGGTGGGATTTGTTATCGTGACACCATCCCCGTATATTGACTTGCACGTCCTGGCTAAAGGACTCACCGGATTTCCAGAACCGATTGAGAGCCAGTTTGTCATTTCCTATCCCATGGTTCTCAATTTATTAAAAGCGCATCCGGTGGACCACATCGAAGGAATTTTGGCGAAAAGTTTTGCTCAGTTTCAATTAAATCAACGGGCCGAGGTTCACCAAACGCATCTTGACGGGGTTCAGGAACACTTAAAGCCCTTTGGCCCCCGCGAATGCACTGATTGGATCACCCAATGGCAGGTTTACGATGCAGCCAGGCGACGAAAGTCTCAGCATCGCCCGTTACCCTATCGGGATACTCCAGCCCTCGCGGCGCAACTTCCGTTTCTCACCGCAGGACGAGTTGTTGGCATCTCCAAAGGGCGCGGCATTGTCTTGAGACAATATCGGAGCCGAGGCCAACGATATCCCATGCTCTCAGTTCTTCGTTCAAACGGTACGGTTGCAGAATGTCCAGCCATGTTGGTGACCCATATTTACGATCGTCTTCTGGAATTTACGAGTACTCGATCCTATCCATGGTGTACTCCAGGAACCTTGGAATGGCTGAATCAGGAAATGACGCAACTCTCCCCTCGTCTGCCATCATTGCCGATTCTTGTGGATAAAGAAAGCCAGGAAGATGCTCAACTGACGGATGTCTTAACGGATGAATTCCCATGTCCCACCTGTCCTTCCCGGCATGCGTGCCGGAAAGATCACTCAACCGCGCTCCGGCTCAGACAAAAATCTCAGCAATTGACCAAGACCGTGCAAGCACTTCGCACAGGGCTGTGGCATCGGTTCCAAGAAAAGGCTGATATCCTGCAACACTTTGGCTATTTAACTCCCTCCAACCAGCTGACGGGGGAAGGAGAATGGGGTCGCCTTATCCGAATCGATCATTCCCTTCTCATCACGGAACTCATCAGAATGGAAGCCTTTTCGGGAAGTGAACCCTCCCTGTTAGCTGGAGTATTGGCCAGTATTGCTCATGATGATGATCGCCCCGGTTCCTTTCTACGCATGAGCCCCGGGTTAAGCTCGATGTTGAATCAAGTCCGGGCAGTTGCCGATTCACTTGCCTCCTATGAAGATCCGCCGTTGCTTCGCTCGGATGTTGCAGCCCTGGCAGAACGGTGGATTGGCAATCCCGAATTAAAGTGGGAAAATCTCGTTCGAATGACGAATATGGCGGAAGGTGATGTCTATCGATTATTGGCACGCACCCTGGAGTTTCTTTCACAGATTCAATCATTAAGAGAAACTCACCCGGAATTGGCCGATAGTGCCAAAATGGGCATCACCCTTATCCGTCGGGAGGTATTGGAAGAATTACCGTAATGCGCAGGTGTAGATTCGCCATCTCATGGCGCCTCTTCGAAATTTCAGCAACTCCTGAGGTGCAGGTGAGTGGCTGCTATCAGTGGTGGATTCTATGACAACTGTAAAGATCCATAGAATTGATCTGGGGCAGCATGAGATGCTGCAACTACAATAGGAAAAGGCCGGTCGCCCGATCTTTCGTTAAAATAAAATTTTTTAGAGGATAACTTTAGGTATGACGGACGAGGAACTCATAAGTTTTCTGGATGATCTTCCTCTTCGACGGCTTCATGTTTTAGCTCGGGGAAGAGTGCATCGACATTTCCGAATGGGTAAACAGCGGCTTATAGACGTATTCCTCAAACTTCCTCCCCAAATTCGTTTGGCCTTGGAAGAGGAATTGCGTTCTACCACCCTACCGATTAAGGCTTCTCCACCTGAAGCACTACAACCTCGGTCCAAGAAAAAATCCTCTCGGCAACTTCAAGCTCTCTCACGTCATCCTGGAACATCATCAGGGGAGCCATCGACCACGGTGGCTGACCTTTTAGATGGCCTTGGGGTTCCTCCTTCGACCACTTTTGTTCCGGATCCCTGGCAGGTAGAGGCGGTCTCCCAATTGGCGACGACCGATGTCATAGTCAGTGCCCCCACGGGAAGTGGAAAAACGTATGTCGCGGTACAAGCTATGAAACAAGCTATGGCCAGGGATTCGACCGTGATCTATACTTCTCCGCTCAAAGCGTTATCTAACACCAAATATATGGAATTTTCCCATTTATTCGGACAGGAACAAGTCGGGATTTTGACGGGCGATCGACGGGATAATGCCCAAGCCCCCCTACTCATTATGACCACCGAAATTCTTCGAAACCTGCTCTATGATGCGGCAAGTGGTGAAATTGATTTGCGCCTTAATACCTTAGGCCTGGTTATTCTCGACGAATCGCAATTTCTGGCTGATCCCGAACGAGGGGTCGTCTGGGAAGAGACGATTATTTTCTGCCCAACCCAAGCCCGTCTGTTACTCCTTTCGGCCTCCATTGGAAATCCACAGGAGCTGGCCCACTGGTTAACCTCTATTCGCCCCGTACCCTGTCATCTTATCCATCACCGACGGCGCTCGGTCCCCCTTCGGGGAGCGTACTTACATCCCGCCGGAAAACTTTCCCCTTTATTTAAAGCCCGGGATATCACCCAAGGGGCCGGGTATGCTTTTCATCCGGAAACAAAACGGCTGTTCTCAAAGTATGAATCGGAAACCTTAGGTCCAAGAGGTAGGAAGTAACACCTCTCAAGAAGTTTCGGGTTTCAGGTTCCGCGTGGAAAAGAAGAAGGGGGTGCAGCGGTAGAGATTCGCAGGGTCTAAAGGGTTTTGATGACCTGGCCTGTTCTGTCTTTCAGGAAGGTTGTAGTAAGTTTATTTCCTCTCCTTGGGAGCGGTAATCTCATCCTGTGCCACATGGCCTCTCATGGATTTGTCTGTGATGTTATGTTGAATTTCAAGGGCGATCACCCGTGCGAGTTGGTCTGTCGAGAGGGCACCCATCGGTAGTCCCTTGGTGAGTGAATAAAACGGATCGTCAGGTGCTGCGGTCCGATGAACATTCACTAATATTTTTGCGGGTTGAATAGACTGGTTATTTTTTCCAACGATCACTGACTGATCTTTGGGGAGCACCCGGGTTCGCGTCGCCCAATCCCGGGCATCAATTTTCGCATAAGATACGTTCCATATTTTCCCATTTAATAGACTTCTTACCGCTTTGGGCGCCTGTGTGTGAAAGTAAGGATCTCGCACAATTAACTGTAGCGCTCTTCGGACTCGAATATCATAGAACTTGGTGGTGGAATCAGGTTGGGCAGGTGGGATAAGTTTGGAAGATCCAACTTCATAGGCCGGCTGACCCTTCAAGCTATGATAATCGTCAACGGTGGTGAGATAGGTTTGAAACAGTTCCTGTAGGGCCTGTTCACGTTCTGCGGGTGACATTTCTCGAATTTCTCTATTCGTTTTAATCGCGGCATTCTTAAGGTCACGCGGGACAGACACCAATTTACGTTTGGGGGTAGTATCTGATTTAATGACGACCCATTGGAACTCTCTTGCAAGAACGGGAATGAGTGATTCTGGTTGATTGACAAATCCCTTTTCTTCTAGTGCGGAAGCGCTGATGAGCAAGTTGACTTTACCTGCTTGTTTTGTTCGAGCCACTAGGAAAGAAAATTCTTTACCCTCACGATTAAATACACGTGATTCTATGATCACTTTTTCAAGGGCATTTTTTGTTAGCGCCTCATCGAATCTCTGATATTGGGTCCGATGTCGGGTCATAGTACTTAGTGCCTTAACCACTGTTTGGATGGCAGCTTTGGCCTGCTCATTTGTAAGTTCATCCCCTCGAGGGGTTTCGTTTCCTTTGTGAAAAAAGACTTTAAATGGGGCTTCCGGAATTAAATACCCGTGGTCCGATATTGAATGTTGTTCTTCAAGGGACGGGGTATCATGGTCCCCATGACCACCAAAGGCCATGGGGACTAGAAATGAAACCAACCATATCGTCAGACACGAAATCCACAAAGATCTGATGGAGACGTCAAAACCGAAAGACTTATGAAATGTATGAAGCACCGGAATTCTTACGTGATTTCTCTTCTTCCCTTGTGGGGCGAGAGCGGTTCAGAGAATTGTTCAGCAGAACTCATTGTCAACTTTAAAAAAAAAGGGTGCCGTGATTGTTTGAGGGCCTTTTCCGGGATATAAGAGCCTTAGCACAGCATACATCAATGTCAGGGATAGGGGATGAATCGATATGATGTATTATACAAATATTTATTTCATTTCGCTTTTTATTTTTTTTAAAGTTTAATGTAATACATCAACTTATATTAATTGGAATTTCATCGGCAGGTCACAGGGGTGTGGATTTATTCCCGACAGCCAGACTCGAAAGGAAGGTTCCAGGGACGAATAGATTGTTTACTGTCCTGAAATAGATATAAGGAGGATAAAGAAAAAATCACAGTAGGACCTTTGATTTCTTGTCTTTTTCTTTATTCGGTTGGCAAATGTCGCACTGGCACATTTTTCGAAGTGCCGTATAAGAATAAATGCCGGTGTCATGGCCATCACTCCATTTGAATCGTAAAGCGTAACGACCGACCGGTTCAATATCTTTAAGCATGATAAGGAGAGGGATCGAATCCGGCTTAATTCGTAATTGCCCGGTCCATTCATCAGTACAAGCAGCACATGGGCAATGTTGCCGCAAATACCGAATGGGATAGATTCCGTGGTGACCGTCACTCCAGTCTATTCCCAGCACGCCTTTGTCAAGCCAATTCATGTCTCGAGGTTCAATGGAATTTGTCGTCATAGGTCATTCAGCTTTCTATGATGAAGGATACGCCGGTGGCGATGGTTCGGCAGCCCACCAGCTGATGGTTGGCAAAGGCTTTCCAAGGACGTATTGAACATACGAATCGATAATTTCTTCAACCTCACGTCGAATTTGTCCGGCAGCACGAAGACGGGTCACGGTTGGAAATGGAAGACGTCTTGCCTGCTGAATGAATGCCAGGCTTCCCGGTGACATGGGGAAACATCGATCGACAATCCTTTCCCGGCAGGAACGACACACCAGTCCTCCTGATTGAGGAGAAAACTGCGCTTTGGCCACGTCAATATCCCTGTCACATCCGGCACAGTGATCAGTTTGAGGCCGAAAACCTGTTTGCCCCAGAACCTGGACTTGAAACAGCAAGCTGCACAACTCAGGGTCGCCTTCATCTTGGATGGCTTGCAGTCCTCCAATTAAGGTGTGAAAGATCGTGGAATGAGGATCCCGGTCAGGCGTAATTGCCTTGATCATATTCACCATTCGAGCGGCGGCTGACATTGCAGTGAGGTCTTCTCGTAATTTTCCGAAAGTTTTGATGATATCAACTTGGTTAATGCGAACCAAGGTTTCTGGAGACTTTTCAAAAACGGTGAGATCAATGAATCCAAATGGTTCGAGTCCTCCCCCCAACCGGCTCTTCAAGCGTCTGGCGCCCTTCGCGATTCCTCGAATCTTCCCTAGTTTTTCGGTGTAAAACGTCACGATGCGGTCAGCTTCCCCATATCGCTGACTTTTGATCACCACCGCTCTGGTCTTCACAAGTCCCATATAAGTCGGTCTCAGCCGAAATTTCCTATCTGGGGCACAAAGTATCGTGTTAGAAGGGGAAGAGTCTCCCCTCCCGAAACTCGAAACGCGAAACCCGGATCTTGGATCGTTTCACTATGTGGCAGAAAAAACCCTCAAAAGTTTCTAGCTCGCTCCACACGAACAAAATCAACATTTCCTATAACTATGACCTTTAATGATAACCCAATTCCATCAAAAGTCGATCATTATCTCTCCAGCCTTCCTGCACTTTGACCCATAATTCCAGGAAAACTTTCATGTTAAAAACGTATTCCATTTCTATTCGTGCTTGGGTCCCTATAGATTTTAACCGTTGGCCGCCCTTACCGATAACAATGGCTTTCTGACTCCCCTTATCAACCATTATCGTGGCAGCGATGTAAGTGCGGGAAGACTCCTCCTTGAATTCATCAATGAGTACGGCCACGGCATAGGGCAATTCCGCCCGGGTATGATCTAAAACTTTTTCCCGAATAATTTCCCCAGCCATGTGTCTCATAGATTGATCAGTCAGAAAATCTTCATCATAATGGATCTGCTCTTCCTCGGGAAGACAATCTTGAGTGAGCGCAATCAACCGATCCAAGTTTGCGCCGGTCTTGGCTGATATCGGAACAATGGCGTTCCAGTCTTTCAGTTGGCGATAGGAGTCGATCAACGGCAAAATTTTTGATTTCCTAACCTGATCGACTTTGTTCAGCAAAAGAAACACTCCCCGATAGGGTGAAGATCGTGGAACCGTGTCAAGTTGATCAATGGCGAATCGATCTCCGGTCCCGGGAGCTTTGCCTGCGTCAACCAGGAGATAGACTACATCGGCTTCCTGAAGGGCTCCTAACGCGGTTTGAACCATGCGGGTGTTGAGGCGATGTTTTGGTTTGTGAAGCCCTGGAGTATCAATCAAGGCGAGCTGAACATTGGGGTAGTGCCCCACCCCCAACACTCGGGTCCGTGTGGTTTGTGGTTTATCAGAAACAATCGCGACCTTCTGCTTGACAAGGGCATTCAAGAGTGTGGACTTTCCAACATTGGGTCTCCCCACTATGGCCAGGGTTCCGAATTTCATGGCGTCGTCAGTCGCGGGTGCCGCAAGGGGCAGATGCGAGAAGGCCAAAGGCAGGTGGTACAGGGAAAAAGAATCGGGCTCATGCCCTGCAAGAATGAGAACTATGGTGAATGCTCTGATTTGGGTTCGACAAATTGATAGACAACTTCCCCTTCCCGGACCATGCCTAACTGGTCCCGGGCTAATTGTTCAAGATTTGATGGGTCGTGTTGTATGCGGTGGATGGATTCGCCTAAAGAATGATTTGACGACTCAAGTTGTTGGGTTTGTCTTTTCAATTCATCTTCTTTTTCCAGCATTTGAAGGTACAGAGGCAGCCCATTTTCATTGGTGAGCACATATACCAGACAAAGAATGCTAAGAATGACTCCCGCGACAAGGGGAAAATGTTGGAATGTCTTAGCCCAAAATCCTCGAGGTTTTTTTTGTTTTTGATTGGCGCGCATCCCGTTTAGCGGCGTGAAGTCCTTAGAGCATGTTTCCCTCGGTAAACGGCCGCGGGTCCTAATTCTTCTTCAATTCGTAACAATTGGTTGTATTTGGCCAGCCGATCGGTTCGAGACAACGACCCGGTCTTGATCTGACCGGCATTCACCGCGACGGCGAGATCGGCAATGGTGGCATCTTCTGTTTCGCCTGAACGATGGGACACAATCACTCCAAAGCCGGCGCGTTTCGCCAAACTCACGGTTTCCATGGTTTCGGTCAGAGTTCCGATTTGATTCAGTTTTATAAGGATGGCGTTTCCAATATTCTCCCGAACCCCACGAGACAAGAACTCCACATTGGTGACAAATAAATCGTCCCCCACAAGTTGAACGCGTTTCCCGAGTTGGGCAGTAAGTTCCTTCCACCCCTTCCAATCGTCCTCACTGAGGCCATCTTCGATGGAGACCACAGGGAAGCGGTCGGCTAGCATCGAGTAATACTTTACTAAATCGGCTGACGATAACGAAGCGGGTCCTTTGGCTCGGAGCAGATACCCCTGTTTGTCACGAAACTCACTCGCTGCCGCATCGAGCGCCAACACGATATCCCTCCCCGGTTGATACCCTGCCTTCTTGATAGCCTGGACAATGAGGTCCAGAGCTTCTTCATTCGATTGAAGCGCGGGGGCAAATCCACCTTCGTCTCCGACGGCCGTGCTGAGGTTTTTTGATTTCAGGAGGGCCTTTAGATGATGAAACACTTCGGTCCCCATGCGTAGCGCTTCGCAAAACCGGTTGGCTCCGACCGGCATAATCATAAATTCTTGAATGTCCAGCCCATTGTCAGCATGCGCGCCGCCATTAATAATATTCATCATCGGAACAGGCAGTTCCCTGGCATTGATCCCGCCTAGATATCGAAACAGGGATTGTTGCATCTCTGCGGCCGCGGCCTGGGCTACCGCCAATGAAACTCCCAGGATGGCATTAGCCCCAAGCCGGGACTTGTCCTTTGTCCCATCCAAGGCGATCATGGTGGTATCGATCTCAGTCTGCTCCAAGGCTTCCATTCCCTTAAGTTTCGGGGCAATGGTTTTGGAAATACCCTTCAGGGCTTTAGATACCCCTTTTCCCATCCATTGCTTGCTATTGCCATCTCGTAGCTCTAAGGCCTCCCTGGTTCCGGTTGAGGCACCGGAAGGAACAGCCGCACGCCCTCGAGCACCACTTGCCAACAGCACATCAACCTCTATGGTCGGTGTTCCTCGCGAGTCTAATATCATGCGAGGAATGATAGTATGAATGGCACTCATGATTTCAAATCTTAAAGCTAAACTTTAATAAATGAGTTTTTCAAAGTCAGGCTATATCTCTACCCCGCCAATTCCTTTTTTAGCATTTCATTGACCTTGGCCGGATTAGCTTTCCCTTTGGAGGCTTTCATGACCTGACCAACAAAAAATCCCAACACCGTTTCCTTTCCTCCCCGATACTGAGCTACCTGGTTGGGATTCTGAGCTATCACCTCTTGAATCATGGTCATCAGTGCCCCATCGTCTGAAATCTGGGTTAATCCCTTTTCCTGAATAAGCTGCTCCGGGTCTTTTCCACTGGCATACAGTTCCGGAAAGATCTCGCGGGCTACCTTCAGACTAATGGTTTCTTTTTCTACAAGTTGAAGGAGGTTCACGAGGCGTTCAGGACTGACGGGAGACACCTCTGCAGATGTTTCAGTTGTGTTCAATTCCCGGAGTAATTCTCCCATCACCCAATTACTGACAATTTTGGGGTGAGGAAATAGGCCTACGCAAGTTTCAAAATAATCCGCGAGAGGTCGTACGGAGGTGAGAACCCCTGCATCATATTCGGGGAGTTGATATTCGGAGATAAAACGTTGCTGACGAACACGGGGTAACTCCGGAAGCGTGTTCTGTAAGTCCTCAATCCATTCTTGTTCAAGATTCATGGGGAGGAGATCCGGATCAGGGAAATATCGGTAATCGTGGGCCTCTTCTTTACTGCGCATCACCATGGTTTGTTCTTTGTCCACATCCCACAAACGGGTTTCCTGGTGCACCACGCCGCCCTCCTCCAAAACAGTGGTTTGGCGGGCGATTTCAAATTTTAGGGCATCGTGAACAAACCGGAAAGAATTGATATTTTTTAATTCGACTTTTGTCCCCAGGACGGTCTGCCCCGAAGGGCGTAGGGAAATATTCGGCTCACACCGTAAGCTCCCCTGTTCCATATTCCCGTCGCACACCTCCAAATACATCAGCACATCACGAAGTCCTTTTAAATAGGCGTCGACTTCTTCCGGTGTCTGCATGTCAGGTTCAGTGACAATTTCCAATAATGGTGTCCCGGCACGGTTGAGATCGACACGGCTGTCCGATCCGCCTCCCTCATGTACATTTTTTCCGGCATCCTCTTCCAGATGAGCCCGACGAATACGAACCCGTTTGGTTGAGCCATTGGGTTGAATGTCCATCCAGCCGTTTTCACAGATCGGCGCTTCATATTGGGAAATCTGATAGCCTTTGGGTAGGTCGGGATAGAAATAATTTTTTCGAGCAAATTGATTATCATTCCGAATGTTGCAGTGAAGGGCAAGCCCCGTCCGAATAGCCATTTCGACGGCTAGACGGTTAATGACCGGCAGACTTCCCGGCAGCCCGAGACACACAGGACACGTTTGCGTATTGGGAGGAAGGCCAAATTCCGTCCCGCACCGACAAAACAACTTTGTTCTGGTTTGGAGTTGGGCATGGACTTCCAACCCAATCACCACTTCATAGGACATGGACTAGGAACCCTTTTCGCCGGTGAAGTACGGAGATCTAGTGATAACGGCGTATCAATGAAAGGCGTTAAGGAGTATAATCCTGCGTACTCTGTTCACGCTCCCGACGCATTGCATCCCGACCGGCGTCAAGGGCTTCTTTCACAGCCGAAGAGGCCTCGTCAATAAACTCCCGGCCTTTCAAGGATACCTCTTCCCAGGCATCGGTGGCTTTGTCACGCATTTCCCGCAAATCCTCTCCCGTTCGCCGTGCGTAGCCCAGCAAGCGCTCCCGGGACTCTCGGCCCGGTTGAGGGGCTAATAAGAAGGCCGTTACAGCTCCGAGCAGTGCTCCGCTGAGAAAGGCTAAGGCGACGGATCCCGCAGAGGCGCCGGATTGGTTATTTCCCATGAGTGTTTCCTCCTTCTCGATGTACATGTTGTTTAAACGAATTCGAAGCGGCTTTAATGCCAGCTAACAAACTTGTAACGCCGATCAAAATTGACCCACTTCTTCCCCGTACCATGCTATGTACGTGTTGGACCGTTTGTCCGACCTCCCCAACCGCATTAAGGAGAATTGCGGCGCGATCGACCCCAACCCGGGCCTGGTCGGTTATGTTTCGAACATTCTCCCCTGTCCCTTTGATATCATTGAGCATCATAGGGAGCTCCTCATTTAATTGAGCCAGTAGGCGCTCCGATTGGCCAATGGTGCGTTTGACCTGCAAAATGGTTGGGATGAGATAGCCAACCAACACGACAAATGCGACAGCGACAATGATTGCGGCGAATTCCACCATAGGATCCATTCCTTTCGATTAACGTATCACAGGGCGTTTTCTTCGCCAATCCGTAGCCTGTTCATAAGCAGATGCCGCCCTGAGAACTTTATCCTCTTCAAATGGACGACCCATGATTTGTAATCCGATGGGAAGCCCAAGTTGACTATACCCACAAGGAAGTGAAATAGCCGGAATACCCGCTAGGCTTGCAGAAATTGTGTAAATATCTGATAAATACATTTGCAGGGGGTCTTGCAATTTTTCCCCTAATTGAAAGGCAGGGGTCGGCATCGTCGGAGTCACCAGGAGATCGACATCCTGAAAGACGGATTCAAACTCCCGCCGTATGAGCGTTCGCACGGCCTGGGCTTTTCCATAATACGCATCATAATACCCTGCACTCAAGACATAAGTTCCCAGCATGATTCGACGCTTGACTTCTGGACCGAAGCCTTCCGCACGGGTGCGTTGGTACATGTCCAGTAAATTCTGCTTTTCCTTTGCCCGAAATCCATATTTGACCCCATCATAACGGGCTAAATTGGAGCTTGCCTCGGCTGTGGCGATCACATAGTACGTCGCGATGGCCCATTCCGTCGAAGGCAAAGAGACTTCTTGAACTTCCCCCCCTAGGTTTTTGAACTCCTCGATAGCCGACCGAACGGCTTGTTCGACCTCCGAATCAAGACCCTCCGTGAAATATTCTTTGGGTACTCCCAGTTTAAGTTTTTTGACGTCTCTCTTTTTTAAGGCCTTGGTAAAATCCGGAACCGGTTGATCAGCTGAGGTCGAGTCCAGGGGATCATGGCCGGCTAATACATTGAGAAGAATAGCCGCATCATGTACCGTTTTCGTGATTGGGCCAATCTGGTCTAATGAAGAAGCAAACGCGACCAATCCGTATCGTGACACGCGTCCATAAGTAGGTTTGAGCCCCACCACCCCGCAACAGGCTGCCGGCTGACGGATGGACCCTCCGGTATCTGAACCAAGGGCAGCCACACATTCATCAGCTGCCACAGCGGCAGCTGATCCTCCGCTTGAGCCTCCGGGAATACATTTGAGGTTCCAAGGATTTCGTGTTGGGCCAAACGCCGAATGTTCAGTAGACGAACCCATGGCAAATTCATCAAGGTTGGTCTTTCCCAAAAGAAGGAAACGATGCGTGTGTAATTTTCCACTCACTGTGGAATCGTACGGAGGTGTGAAATGTTCCAGCATGACCGATCCGCAGGTCGTCCGCACCCTCGCGGTACAAATGTTATCCTTGATAGCCAAGGGCATCGCCATAAAAGGCATGGTTTTTCTCCAGGAGATTAAGTCTTTATCGATGGCTTCAGCCTGAGCTAAAAGCGTTTCTCTATCGGTTTGGGTAATAAAGGCCTTAACCTTGAATTCCACCTGACTCATTCTTAATAAATAAGCCCGTGCAATTTCGAGCGCGGTTACCTCGCCTCGAGTAAAAAGGTCCTGGAGTTCCTTCAAGCTCAGTTTGAATATACTCATCTGTCAACGCACGATTTCATGAAAAAGAAGAAAACGAGGGGAAGAATGCCCAGAATCAGATGTCGAAAAATGGAGCAATGGGGGTTAGGTAGGCCCAATCATTTTGTTTTGGTCATCGACTTGAATGATTTTGGGTTCGTGAAATTTGGCTTCCTCTTCATTGTAGTACTCATAACAGAAGATAATAATTTTGTCCCCGATCACCCCTTTTCGAGCAGTCGGGCCGTTCAGAACCATTTCGCCCTCTCCACGTTTGCCGGGAAGAGCATAGGTTGTGAACCGTTCCCCATTGTTCAAGTTCGAAACCATAACCAACTCATATGGCAAAATGCCAGCGAAATCCATGAGGTCGGAATCGATGGTCAAGCTGCCTTCATATTCTAGACAAGAATCGGTCACCTTTGCACGATGTATTTTGGCTCGCAGCAGTTGGCGAAGCATTATATGTTCCCTCTCTTAAGAAAGATCCTTTCAGCGGTCGTTCAATATTCTTGGAACCAAGAAAAATCCATCCTCCGTCTGTGGAGCATTAGCGGTGGCTTGTTCGGGAGAGAGACAGGGATGAGGGACATCCTCCTGAAACACATTGGTTTGTTCTCTCACCGTGGCAGTTTGAGGGATTCCTTCGGTATTCAGGGCGCTTAATTGGTCCATGTATTTCAGGATCTGACTCAATTGTTCGCTGAACGGATCCTTTTCACTTTCGCCAATCTCTAGACGGGCTAATCGAGCCACATGCTCCACTTCTGTTTTATCAATCTTCATTGTCGTTTACCAAATCTTCCGGAAGGCAACAGACTTACTTGATTTCACTGGGTAAAACCCCTATTTTACTTCCTCATTCTTTGTACCATGAACTTCCCAAGAAAAGCTACTGAAATCACCCACAATTCAAGCCACTATGCCAGCTCCCATGAATGACTATACCATTCATTTTATAGGTATGTTCAAGAAGCAATCCAACCTTGGTCCGCAAAACTCACATATTTCCCCTCTCCAATAACAAGGTGATCCAAGACCTGAATTCCCAAGAGGTTTCCGGCCTCTACTAACCTCTTGGTCAAGATCCGATCTTCCTCACTTGGATGGGGATCCCCACTGGGATGATTATGTAAAAAAATGACGGCAGCGGCCGACGATCTGATTGCTAAATTGAACACTTCCCGAGGATGAACAATACTGAGGGTTAAGCTCCCCTTGGAAACGGTAGAATCTCGTATGATGCAGTGTTTCGTATCAAGTAATATGACTTTAAACACTTCATGCCGAAGATCCCGGAGAAGAGGATAATAATGATGAAAGAGGTCCCGACTTGTGCCAATGCGAGTTCCACTAGTTAATGGGGCTGACAACACGCGTTTCCCAAGTTCCATCGCGGCTTGAATCTGTGCCGCTTTGGCGGGGCCAATTCCAGGAATAGCACAGAGTTCCTCAAACCCTCGGCTCGAAAGCCCTGAGAGGCCTTTGATACGCAGGAGTAATTCCATTGATACCTGGACTGCCGTTGCGTCCGCTCGACCGGTTCGCAAGATAATGGCTAACAATTGAGAATCTGAAAGGGATTGGACACCGTCCCGAATCAATCGTTCCCGGGGCCGTTCCATTTCCGGCCATCCCCGAATCCCCTTCTGTGGAATGTTCTTAACCATACGTCAGTGTCCGATGATGAGAAGACTTGCTAACACTTGGTCGTTATGCGTTCATCGCCTGGGCATTTAATTTGCACGAAAATAAGATTTGAGGTTTGTTCTTCTGCTCATTTGGGATTAAAATAAAATAGCCCTTCACATTATTCTCAACAAACCAGCCACTCGCCTCATATGTAGATTTTCTTCGGTGATTGGCAGGATGGACTTTAGAGGGTCCGACTCGTCAAACTTCCTTATATTTTCAATGAATATCAGGAAATAGGTCTGGACGCCTCCACCTGAGGTACCTATCGTTCATCCAACTGACGAACCCAAATCTTCTACTCTCGATGCGTGATGGGTAAGTTCCAAGTCGCGCATGACGAGTTGCTCGCAACCATCTTCTATTCGTGAAGGGTTTTCCCTGCATATCAGAGGCCATGCGAAAAAATGAGCCTAATTGTTCCAAGGGCACATCCTCTTGGACTTTGAACCTCCTGAATAATGTTGAGGGTGATCAAGGCATGGAGAGGATGAAATGAAAGTGGCCCTTGTCCATGACTGGCTCACTGGCATGCGGGGTGGGGAGCGTTGTCTTGAAGTTTTTTGTGAAATATTTCCAGCAGCCGATATTTTTACGCTACTCCATGTGAAGGGAGCAGTCTCTCCGACGATTGAGAAGCACCATATTCAAACCAGTTTTATTCAACACCTACCTCGTTCCTTCCAATGGTATCGCAACTATCTTCCCTTGTTTCCGTTGGCAATTAAATCCTTTGACCTTGAAGGCTATGATCTGGTGATCAGTTCCAGTCATTGTGTGGCAAAGGGAATCCAAGTGCCGGCGGGGACCTGTCATATCGCTTACATCTTTACTCCCATGCGATATATCTGGGATCAATTTGACGTGTATTTTTCGAGTGGTGGAGTGACGTCATTCTTGCGCCGAAACGCTATGCGTGTGATCCGACCCTGGCTACAGGAATGGGATCGATCTTCCAATAAACAAGTGAATTCCTTTCTTACCATATCGGAACATGTTGCGGGAAGAATTCGATCGTATTGGAATCGGGAGCCCAAGGTGGTCCATTCTCCCGTCAATTGGCAGGCGTATGCCCTATCCTACGAGAATGAAGGCTTTTACTTGATGGTCACATCCCTGGTTCCCTACAAACGTGTGGATCTGGCCATACAAGCCGCAAATATTCTGGGCATTCCGCTCAAAATAATCGGACAAGGCCCTGAAATGAAACGGTTAGCGGCCATCGCAGGTCCCTCCGTCGAACTATTGGGGTGGCAAACCGATCTTGTGGTATCCGAACATTTCGCGCGTTGCAAGGCCTTAATCTTTCCGGGCGAGGAGGATTTTGGCCTTGTTCCTCTCGAAGCCATGGCTTGCGGGAAACCGGTGATCGCCTTTGGGAAAGGAGGCGTGTTGGAAACAGTCGTCCCCCTGAATCCCCAACACGAAGCGATAAGGAAACAGGGGGCGACCTGGGCGGAGATAAATTCCGAAACGCCCACGGGTGTCTTCTTTTATGAACCGAATACGACTTCCCTCATAGAGGCATTACACTTGTTTGAACGTCAGCATGATTGTTTCGATCCTGCATTGATAAGACAGCATGTCGCGCCTTTCGATCGAATCCACTTTAAACAACGGATCCAGGAAATTTTCACTCAATGCGTTCATGAATTCCGTTTCGCCTCTCAATGTTAAAACGCCACTCAGAGTTTTTCCTCACTCTTTTTCTTATCTCTGACCTGATTTTAATTTCTGCTTCTTGGGTTGTCGCCTACGCGGCTCGAGCTTCTGGATTCCTGGTTCAGGTAACACACGATATCCCCCCCCTTCCCCTCTATCTGTGGCTTTTGGTGCCGATCCTGCTGGTCTGGGGAGTCTGTTTTCATATTTTTGATCTCTATCGGCCCCGGAGGATGAGTTCACATGTTTCTGAATTTCTCGATATCGCCAAAGCCAATACCTTATCGGTGCTCGTCTTGGTTGCTCTCACCCTCATACCTTCCTGGTACGAATATTCACGTCTCGTATTTTTTTATTTTTGGTTAATCAATCTTGTGGTGCTGGGATTTTCCCGCATGATCTTCAGAGAGGCGCTCAGAGTTTTCCGCCGGTTAGGGTACAACAAGCGTTACGTACTGGTGGTTGGGGCTGGAAAACTTGGCGAGCAGATCGTTCGGAATTTACAGCAACATCCTGAGTTCGGATTGAGTGTTCGGGGATACTTGACCCGAAAACCAGAAAAAGTGGGAAAAGTTCTGCAGGACGTTTCGGTGGTCGGTACGTATTCGCAAATCAAAGCATTCGTCTCCTCAGGGGTTGATATGGTGTTCATCTGTCTACCCGCCGAGGAAGCCATTGAATGTGAAAAAATATTGGAATTTCTGGCAACGACGCTGGTGGAAGTGAAAGTTGTCCCTTCTATCTACGAATTCATGACCATTCACACCTCCGCAGAAATTTTTGAAGGGCTTCCGGTCATCACGCTTCAAGGAACCCCCTTGCAGGGATTGAATGTTCCTTTAAAACGATCCATCGATATTGTTGTCGCTATGGCGGCTCTTGTCATTTCCTCTCCTCTGCTGGGGGTTATTGCAATGGGGGTCAAACTTCAATCGCCAGGCCCCGTTTTTTACCGTCAAGTTCGAATGGGTCTAGATGGACGGGAGTTTCATATGCTGAAATTTCGTACTATGCGTTCGGATGCTAGAGAGGAATCCGGCCCGGCCTGGACTCAAAAAGGGGATGCCCGTCAGACCGCGATTGGGGCTTTACTCAGAAGAACCAGTTTAGATGAGCTCCCGCAGCTTTGGAATGTGATTAAAGGAGAAATGAGCATTGTGGGGCCTCGACCCGAACGACCGGAACTTATTGCCCAATTTCGAGACCAGTATCCGCAATATATGTTGCGGCACAAAATGAAGGCGGGGATGACCGGATGGGCACAGGTGAATGGGTGGAGAGGAAATACTGATTTAAAAAAACGCTTAGATTACGACATGTATTATATTGAACATTGGAGTATTTGGTTTGACGTCAAAATTATGGCGTTGACCATGTGGAAGGGCATGATCCATAAAAATGCGTACTGAGGCAAGATCCTGGTTAAACCGTTTCAAGTTTCAGGTTTCACCTTAATAGGCATACAGTTTTTCTTTTTACTTAAGCCCATCACCCCTTGATAAACTGGTGGACCTTTTGTCGAATAATCTCTCTACTAAAGGCAGGCGTTAAAAGGGATTGAATATACTTGTTGGTTACCTTCTTGTTTGCTTGAACGTGATGACGTTTTTTCCACATCTTTGGTAGCAACCGTAGTGCATCCCTCTTTGCCAGAAAAAAAGCCTTCCATTTCCCCAGCCGAAGGCAGAGGTAACAAAATGATCCGAGTTCTTGGATAAGTTTATGGTGAGCATATCGGAGCATTAAGCCAGTTGGCATATTTTTGATCCAGAGAAACTCCAAGTTTCTCACGTGATAATACACATGCAGATCGCTCATTCTTCCGATAGTGGCATTGACCTGATGATAGACAATAGCCTTTGGAACATAAGTACATTTCCAGCCCCGGAGCTGAGCCCGAAAATTTAAATCCGTATCCTCATCGTTAAAAAAGAAATCGACGTCCAGAAATCCGATATCATCTAACATCTTCCTTCGATAAAGACAGGCTGCTGCAGAAGCTCCAAATACTGACTCTTGCTCTTGGTAAAGACCGGGATCTTGATTTAATCCTCGCTTAAATCCTACCCCCCATGTCGTGAGGCCATCCCCTGCGGACTCGAGTTGTCCCGTAGCATTGAGAATAAGTTTTGAGGAGCAAATTCCGACAACCGGATCCTGAAGCATTGGTTGAATAAGGTTTTCAAGCCAATTCCGGTCGACATGCGTGTCATTATTGAGTAAGGCAATGTACTCCCCTTGAGCGATTTCCAACCCTTTAATGTTTCCGCCTGCAAAGCCGGTGTTTTCCGGAAGCTCAATAAGTTTAATATGAGAATATTGTTGTTTGAGAAAATCGCAAGAGCCGTCAGTGGACCCATTATCGACAATAATGATTTCAAGAGGCGAGTAGGTTTGGTCTCTAAGAGTCGCCAAGCAGTCCTCCAACCAAGGTCGCCCGTTCCAATTCACCACTATAAGACTGACAAGCGGGTTATCACAAAATGCAAAATTGTTCATAAATCCCTCTAACTTTCTGGAAAGTACCTTTTTACTCGAGGGAAAAACCGATGGCCATCGTCATTGGGTGAACTCAGTAAAATCTGTTTTCCTCAGTACCGAACAGAGGGTTGGGGTCCGTCTCGACTGGGAATTCGGTTTCATCAGGAAAGAGTAGTGTCAGGTGCCTATCATTATCTTGTTCTAAGCTAACCTCTTGCCTTCTATTCATCAACCAAGAACAGATAAGTGCAGGCCATCAACACAAACATATCGATTAATTTCCATATTAGGTAAGGCGTACCCAGAAAAACTTATTCCATTGCCTTATGAAGGAAATTCAGAAATCTTTGGTCATTGGGGGTTAAACCGATTCAGACCCGGACGGTTCTTATGAAAATGAATGTGGAAACACCCAGGGATTTAATAAGGGAGATAGGGCAGAAAGAAACAAACTTCTTTATAATGAGCGCCGCGTTTTTTGAACCGGCGAAATACACTTCCGTTGCCAGGACATTAAAGTAACGAAATACCTCAAAGCCTCAGTCCTTGATAATCTTTTTTTAATTTCCATCCAAAATTTGTGTGAAAAAGTTGCGCCCCAAATCCGCAGGAGGAGATTGGGCAGTGTCAAACGGCCTGAGTTTGGTTCGAAGTTGAAGATGAATATGGCTCTTATTTTTTAGTAGATAGAATAAATTTGGCTATTCTATCAGCAAAAATATTATAACCTTCCGAATTGACATGGCAACAGGCATCAATATATAGGGATTGATTCTGGTCTGCATACGTCATGGTGAGATCTTTGAATTTGATACCCTTCTTCTTAAGATCATCACTTGATTTCTGCAATACCGGATAGACCTCCTGGACAATTCTTTTAAAACTTTCTGAGATAACAGCTACTTTTCTTTCCTCTGCGGTTAGAGGTTTACTCCCCGGCAAATATTGATTGGGTTGCAAAAAATGATAGTATTGAATATCGTTGGCTTTGCTTAAAGCGTTCATTTGAATCGAGCTTCTCTTCCAAATGTTTGCCAATTCTTGATAAAGATCGCGACCTTCAAGATTCAGATTCGGTCCTGTACTAACATAACTGCTGGTCGTCGGCTCAGTGCGTAAGGCCCGGTCATTAATTTCATTAATCTTTTTTTCAATCAGATTATCAATGAGTTGCCATATTAAGTTTAGTGTAAAACTGCTGCTGAACGTTTCGGAATGAAAAATTTTGGCGATTTGAACACGCCTGTTTCGATAATGCTTCCCCTCCACAATCAGATTGAAAAAGTCAGGATCAGACATAGGAGCTACGCGAATGGACCATAACCTGGGGAAGAAGGGATTAGTATTTTTGGGAATGTTTTCTAAAACTGGCAGTGTAGCTTCATTAAAACCGTCGATATTAATCAGAATATCGAACTCTGCCCCCAAGCTAAGAAAGTAGTTCAGTGTCATCAATTGTTGAGGTTGCTTATAACCACCTGCCGCCAATCGAATAGGTACAATCTCTTTATTTTTAAAAGCTTCATCTTGTTTCAGTCGATCAATTAAAGTTCCCATACCTGCGACAAAGGTTCCCCAAGCAAAGGAACCGCCAACAATACCAAGGATAACTTTATTTTCCCCCTTTTTTTGAATGGGACTAAGGGTATTTCTAAAACCCAATTGGTCGGCAGGAGTCGGATCATTATAAACGAAACCCAAATATGGATGGAGTATATCTAGTTTTAAAAAATTTGGAATTTCCCGGTCAATTTGAGTCTTAAAACTTCCAGAATTTTCTATGATGACCTGTTGATCTTCCAGGATAGCCTTTCTTGAGAAATGTGTATTCTTGATTGATAAAACGGTAAAAGAAAATAATTCAATGATGAAAATGCAAAGGAAAAATGTAATTAACACATAAAGAAGTTTTTTCATTTAGTTTCAGACCATCTTTTTTAGGTTTATATATGATGACCCCTCCCCCAAATTGGACCAGCGTTCGTTAGAATATCGGCACGGCTGAGACCGTGTTTTCTGGCTTTTGTTCTGCAAAATTCTTCGGCCTCAGATTTGCCATGGACCCATGCGGCCGGCACTCGTTTTAATCAATGCGCCACCGCCATTTTCCCATATTTCACCCGCCATAGATAGTACGTCTGCTCGCTGACTCCCAATTTGCCGGGGACTTGGGCAATGGGCGCCCCGGCCTCCACTTGCCGCACCGCCGTCGCAATGTGTTCATCCGAGCACTTGGATTTTTTCGTCCGCTCCCCCTTTCTTTGTGGTCCCAGCGTAACAGATTATTCACGTTTCGCTGGTCCGGTTTTCTGGGAGAACGCTACATCCTTGTCGTACTCAATGATTGTTACGCCATGTTTAGGCCTTGGGCACTTTAATGTTGCGTGCAAACTGGCACACCTCACCATCTTTATAGGCAAAAAAATCTAGCTCGTCCCCCGGATGAGATCGGACCAACCCAATAAAGCCAGCCCGGTTCGTTTCAGTCAGTAGCCGATCAATCCAACTTGCGTTTAAAACTTTTTCCACATCAGGGCGTTTAATACCCGTTGTTGCCAGTCCTACCACCACCCCTGAAGAATCGGTGATAATTATCCAATGAGCATTTCGTTCACTATTGGGCCCAAGTCTTGCCCAACCTTTTGGGATATCAAACTCAATGTCACCTTCTCGATTAACGAAAGAATCAACATATCCGATGCATTGAGGTTCAGATGCGGTTGACTGAGAACTCAGAGCAGGAGGAGGAAAGATCTGACCCAACCAATTGAAGACGTTGAGGGGGGAGGTATGTCCGTGATGCTGAATAAAATAGGGCCAAACATAATCATTGATGGGGTGTGTAGTTGGATATAATCCGCGATGAAGGGGTTTGGTATCAAATGCTGTGGCTATCGCACCTTCTCTGATCAGAAACTGTCTCCACTGTAAGGCTTCGAGGTTAAAAACATATGAGCTTGCGGATAGCCCAAGGGTACTAAACAGAAATGCGGCGAGGGCCACCTTCTGACCGAGAGCTTGAATTGGTGGGCGAATCTGAAATAAACCGGGGATTGCAAGGATATAAAGGGTTGGAATGATTTGATACCTTGAATCGACCCCACTATTAACAGTCACTCTGCCTAATGCCGTGAGCAACCCCACCCCAAGACAATACAGACAGATCAGAAGGCTTCGAATGTGTTGATCATCAATGATCCGGCGGCGCACGTAAACTTGGAAACTGGCATAAGTCAAGACGGCCAGCATGATATATCCCAATATACGACCGAGGGAAACATCAAGCCCCGCACCGACAAACACACCCCCGATCAGAAGTGAGGCATAATTGATCAATGCCTTGGGATTTGAAAGTGATGCGATTGGGTCACTATGGGTGGGAAGAATTGTGTAGTGGGTGTAATACAGAGCAATTGTACCAATACTCCCAATCAGAATGGTGAGATATCCTTTCCAGGGCCATCTGGACAAGACTCCATGAATCAACAATACCGGCCAGACAACAAGACCGTATCCAAAACTAAATGTGGCACAGAAACCCAAAAAACTGCAAAGAAGTGCCTGTCCAACTTGATGGGACCTGCTTCTTTTAGGAATAAGTACTGCCGCTGAGAGTGCGAGCACAGAAAAGAGTACCGAAGTGTATACGTGGATCTGCTTGGGAAAGACAAGATTTTCGTAATGCAGAGGGGATAACATTAGGGCACTAGCACAAATGGTTATCGCCAAGGACGTCATTGAAGGAGGGCAACAGCGCAACTTGCTCCAGCCCGTAACGAAGACGGCTGTCAATATGGCAAAGATCAGGATCAATAATTGTGGCAATAACCCATAAGAATCAAAAAACTTAAAATCCAAGCCCCAAATAATCATGGGGAGAACGGGTCGATGTTCATTGTCGACAAAATTAAACACCTCAGGGGATAACCAAACCGGAGGTGTCTCACCGACCCCCTTAAGCAAAAAATAAATGACCCAAATCATATCCATAAAAGGTACAATGTCTTTGTTGGCAACCATGAAAATGAAAGACCCGATGCTCAAAAAGAGCCCAAAGACAAAAGAAAGTCGAATCATCCAGGTATAAGAGTTATGAAAGGTCAGGATATTTTTCATGTTGCTCAAACCAGATGTGCAAAAAAAGAATAGAAGCTATTCAATGTGTCTTCCCCATTGTGCAAATGCGTTCTTTCTTTGAATATTCCTTTATTCCCATCGTTCCTCCAAGGTTGGAGGTAGTTTCCCAAACCCTGCTGGTTCTCCCTTTTCTAGCCCCGTTGGAGAGCGAGATTTCTGACTGGTTGACCCCTCAGACCCCTCCCCAACAACCGAGCCAACGGCCATTAAAGATTCTGCACGGCTGAGATGCTCTTTTCTGCTTCGTTTTGTGTAAATTCCCTGTGGGGCAGGTTCCCCAAGGAGCCATGCGGCCGCTGTTCATAATAGTCGATGCGTCACCGTTCAATCTTCCTCCGTGAATCATGTAACGAGAGAAACACGTGCGCATTCAAACATTCACCTCGAAATTGGCCATTGAAACTCTCAATGACCACATTTTCTACGGGTTTCCCGGTGCGAATGAAATTCAGCTTGACCCCATGTGCGTACGTCCTCGCAGCAAGGGCCATCGAGGTGAATTCGCTGCCATGATCCATGGTCATCATTTTCGGGTAGCCCGTCTGATTGCTGACCCTCTCTAAGGCCTGCACCACCTTGGTCCCGGTGAGGGTATAATCCACCTCTATTATTAGACACTCCCGAGTCAAGGAACCAATGACCGTCAGCGCTCGAATCCGCCGCCCATCCAGCAACGTATCCGCCTCAAAATCCTTACTCCAGCGGTCCTCTCGTTCCGTGGGGATGGAGGAGAGAATGCGGAGCTGAATCGCGCGTTTTCGGGCCCGCTTTAGAGCTTTGTTGTGAGCACCTCATGGAACATCACTTTGTCCAGCAACAGATCGGCCAGCAGTTGCTTCATTCTCCGATTTTCCTCCTCCAACAGCCTCAGTCGACGAATCTCGGTCACCTCCATCTGGTGTACTTCTTCCGTCACCGATAGTACGTCTCCTCGCTGACCCCAGTTTGCGGGTGACTTGGGCAATGGGCGCCTCTGCCTTCACGTGCCGTAAGGCTGTCGCAATGTGTTCTTCCCAATACTTCGATTTTTTCATCCGCACTCCCTTTCGCTTGGAGCCCAGCCTAGCAGAAATTTCCCGCTTTCTCGGGTCCGGTTTTCTGTGAGAACGTCAAAAGCCCTAAACTAGTCATGACTCTTGTTACCATATTATGGGCTTGTGGTAGTCTATTCGCTTAAATAGGAGAACTCATGAAAAAATTGACCCGCGCGTTATACCAATTGCTAAAGGCATCCAAGAAAAGTCAGGTTAATAAGTTGGATTCTAAAATGATGTACTCGAACCTGGTAGAGACTCTCAAAAAAGAATGCAACACCGACCAATCCATGAAACTAGCTGTGGGAGGGGAATTTGAAGCAATCGGGATTTTGGAGCTTGAGACACTCAAATATTTCGGTTTGAAAGAAGATTCCTATGTTATTGATATTGGATGCGGTTCTGGAAGATTAGCGAAACCGTTGTCTCAGTATCTAAAAGGTAAGTATTTGGGGATTGATATTGTACCCGAACTTATCAGCTATGCCCGTCAGATTGTTGGGAAACCTGACTGGAGATTTGAGGTAGCAGAAGGTTTAAGCATCCCTGAAAAAGATGGAACAGGTGACTTTGTCTGCTTCTTCTCAGTATTCACACATCTTCTCCACGAACAATCGTATGTTTATTTACAAGAAGCCAAGCGGGTGTTAAAACCCCAGGGAAAGATCGTCTTTTCCTTTTTAGACTTTAATGTTCCGTCTCACTGGAATGTTTTTAAGTGCAATATCAATGACCTGCAATTCAACTCACACCCACTGAACATGTTTTTCTGTAAAGATGCAATTCAGATTTGGGCTGAACACCTTGGACTTGAGGTCCAGATTATTCAAGATGGTGATAAACCTTTTATCCCCCTCTCCGAACCCGTTGCCTTTGAAAGTGGTGCCGTAATGGAGAAAGTGGGCACTATTGGTCAATCCACATGTGTGCTACAAAAAAGTTGTGATCCTGACCTTTCGAATTGAATAGTTGGGGTTCGACCCACGTCGCCATTTGAATTCAATGGCCCAGCACCTCTTGGAACTTTCGAATCGCTTCCTCCCCTACTGCAACTAACTGGTAAGAGGGGCCGGATAGTATGACCAATGGCAGGCGTGGAAATCCCCGCTTTGAACCTTGTTTTTTTTGACAAATGTGAGAAAAGGGAAAAAGATATTTCCTGTCAAGAAAGTGGCAATCTCCAGGGTTATTACCTCGGCCTGGCATCTCAATCTAAGCGGGATATGTGGTATCCAATATATCAGTAATGTTCATATCCCATGATAAGTTACTCGCCGAAGGCCCGATTTTTCTGGCTAACGCGGTTATGCCAAGATGAGCAGGGTGCTTGTGCATATTTATCATTGGTGGTTCATAACCGTAAGGAACGATGGAAGCCGGAAGCCCCTCGCTGCATTGAATAATCTCAAATCCGGTTTTTCGATTCAGTAACACGTTAAATGATCCCTTACCATACCTCCAAAAGTCCCAGGGCAATTCATGGGGTGGCCAAGCCGGATGAGTACTGACAAACAGTATCCCCCCGTCCTTCATAACTTTATTGATTTCAAGTATAGCTTTCCACGGCATGGCGAAATGTTCGAATGAGGAGAGTGAGAATACAAAGTCAAAATAACCCTGTTCCAGTTTCTCGGAGAGATGATGCACATCTCCGACCACATCCACGGCCTCCCCGGGACGAATATCAAAGCCGGTGTATTCCCCACGACTAAAGTGAGATTTAGCCAATGAATGTCTAGACCCGACTTCAAGAATGCGGCTATCATCGAGTTTATTGGCCTTCTCCACAAACAGCCTGAAATTTTCATGAAAGGGGTCGTTGGAGGTATCAAGTTGATAGTATGGAGTATCAAACATATCTATGAACAGTTTTTTTCTGGGCAATGGCAGAGAAAGCAAATGAATGAATTGCTTGACCTTTTTCATCATCCATTGCGAATCAGGGGCCCTTTCATCAATACAGAGTGCAGTTGCGTTGTCATCCTCTCTTATCCTCTTTAAGAGTTCCATGCGATTCAAACTTTCAATAGAAAAACCGTCGACGTTTTTTCCCAGAGTTACATAAAATTCACAGCCAGCAGTTCCAAATTCCTTTTTGATTCCAAAGCCGGTCAGGCCAAGGGCGTGCAGATCACCTATCAATAGGCGGAAGCTTGCAGGGGTAAATCGCCAGTTGTGAACATCGAAGTAGGTTTCATTCGTTCGGGCTAGGAGCCATAGCCTGGCGGCATCAGAAAAGTCAGTCCCAAACTCGAAATCGGTACGAATATCAGGACCCCAAGCAATTTGACCATTGGTTTTCGCATGTCTTGCACAATGATCGAACACCTTTCCAGGGCTAGGACGCGTCCTTTTCTGCTCAAACGCATCAAGAATCTCTCCCGTTGAAGTCGTGGCATGAAAATGATCGAAACAGTAACGCTTATCAGGAATGATGAGTGAAAGCACACCGTGGGGTTTGAGCAACCTTTCACACCCCTCGAGGAATGAAATCATATCGGGAGTGTGCTCTATGACATGACTGGCAATAATCCAATCGTAGCATTCCTCTTGACCGACGAGTACAGGAAGCGGTTCACCTTTCCAGACATAATCCACTTCCTCGATATCGTCAAGATTAACCCCATGCCCTTGGAATTTCTCACGCAATTCTTCAGTGCTCACATGATCCAGGACATGAACATTGAACCCCTGCTTCTTCGGGGCCAGGGGATTGAAGCCGGGCCCGATTTCAAGACCCAGACCGTTTTTGTCAATTAAACTCATGACCTTATCAAATCTGCTGAGGTGTGAAGGGGGAGCCGCTTTTTCTGACAGAGCCGAAGACGATTTCACGGCTCTTCGATAGGGTCGTTTTGCAACAGGAACAGGATGGAATCTGGAATCTGAGCGGTATTTACGCCCGAAAAAAAAGACACCACCTGATAGTTCTCCCTTGGATAGAATTCCTGAATCCAATTTTTCGAAACCGGAAAATAATTCCTCGATTCCAGACTTGGTCATATTAAAGAAACGGTTTTGATAAGCATCTAGCGAAGCTAAGTATCCCGTTTCTATATAGATCTTCCCGTTGTCAATCAAAACTTCCTGAACGTTGTCCACTACCAGAAAAGGATTGGGGAAATGCTCTAGGCCCGCCCCCGAAATTATTAAATTAATGGAATCCTTTTTGAAGGGCAGCGTTTCGGCGTCACCCACTACCTCCGCATGAGGGAAAGCGAACATATCGAATTTGATCAAATTATCAATGAGGTCAGGATTGGTTCCACCGCTTAAATCAATGTTCGCATCGCCTCCGGTCTCTTCAATGATATTGCACCAATGTAGGTCGTATTCTCTTATGACGACTTCGCTCGGAAGGTACTCAAAGGCCTGGCCTGGGTGTAAGATCATGATCGGCGTTTCATGGAATAGAGGATAGACTTCACCGCACCCGCGGCATGTGATTTCTCTTCTCAATAAATTTAAATCGCCCGAAAAGCAATTTACGCACCTCAAGAGGGGAAAAATAAAATGCTCTAACTTTTCCCTTTTTTTCCTGAGTCTTTCGATTTCAGTCATTCAATAGCACCTTGGAGGGTCGCACGTATTTCAGGTTTCCCAAGCTGAAACCCCAACTTAGTAAAATTTCTACGGGCCAGACAAATACCCTTATTCCCCCAAAACCTCCGATATCTATCGGTCGTAAAAGGACTAGGCGTTCAAGATTTATGTAAAGGTTCTACCCGTGGAGGCCAGGCCAAACTGAAATCTTCATAGTTCAATGTCAGGTTTGGACTATACGCTGGGTCATGCAACAACGAGTTTTCCCATCGGTGCATCATATACTGGACTTCCCTATCAAAACGGGCTTGTTTTTCAGGCAAATCCTCCGAACCCCGTGAAGCTGATTCGTGATGATACAAGTCCGCATAGGGTGTCCAAACATTTCGATAGCCGGCTTCACGGACACGAAGGCAGAAATCGATATCATTAAATGCGACCTGAAGATCAATTTCATTTAATCCACCAACCTCTTCATAAATTGCTTTTTCTATAATCAAACAGGCACCGGTTACTGCTGAGAACCCGGAAATGAGGACCATTCGTCCTAGATACCCATAGGCACCCTTTGGGAAATTTTTATGAGAATGCGATCCACAACCCCCAATACCTAATACCACTCCACCATGTTGAAGCGTATCGTTGGGGTACCATAGCCTCGCCCCAACGGCCCCGACTTTAGGTTGTACGGCAAGGGAAACCATTTCCGATAACCACTCTGGCGAGATCACCGAGACATCATTGTTGATAAGGCCTACCAATTTACCTCTCGCCTCTTTTACGGCAAAATTGTTTAAAGCAGAGTAGTTGAACGGACCATGATTCTGCAGAACGCGCACATGCGATTCGGTTTCCAATAATGTAAAGTAGTGAAGGGTCTCCGGGTCATCCGACCCGTTATCCACGATAAGGATCTCGTAATTCGGATAGTTTGTTTTTTTCAGGAGGCTTTCAATACATTGCCGAAGAAGATGTACCCCGTTTCTAGTTGGAATAATGAGGCTGACCATCGGGATTGAATTCGGTAAGGCATAGCGCACCCGATATCCGTATCCAAGACCTTCAGCGGTCGCTGCCATACGTTGTCGCTGAAAATACTCATTTAACGCCTTTTCCCCTGCCAACTCAGCATAAGGTTTGGCATTCGAGGATTGAGCGGTACTTTTGTCGTGGATTCTCCAGTGGTACAATACTCGGGGAATGTGGTGAACCTGATCGGGTTCAATTCGCTCGATCATACGCAGGGCCAAATCATAGTCCTGTGAACCCTCAAACCCTTCTCTAAACCCCCCGATTTCACGAACAAGATCTGCATGATACACCCCAAGGTGGGAAATCAGATTTTGGGAATAGAATAAATCCTCATTCCAATCACATTTAAAATAGGGTTGAAATCTTCGTCCTTTTTTATCAATTTTATCTTCGTCGGAATAGATCAAACGGATTGTGGGATGTTGGTTGATGACCTCGGCGACATAGAACAGCGCGTGTTCGGTCAAAAGATCATCGTGATCCAATAACGCCACCCACTCTCCGGTGACCAGAGTGAGAGCATCGTTGGATGCCGCGGAGATATGGCCGTTTTTCTCCCGGAACACCACTTTGATGCGGTGGTCCTCCTTCGCATATCCTTCCAGAATAGGACGGATGGCCTTGTCCGAAGATGCATCATCGGCAATGCACAATTCCCAATGAGGATAGATTTGCCTGCGGACGGACTCAATGGCTTCAATCAGACTTTCAGTCTCAGTATTGTAAGTGGGCATGAGCACGGAAATGAGAGGTGTATGAGGCATGTCGTTCACGCGGTGAGCAATCTCTGAGCGGGTGACCTCATTCATCGTATCGTACCGGTGAACCCATTCGGTATAGTCATTCCTATCGACGGAAACCGAATCAGACTGTTCGCCTGGCTGAAAAGAAATAACCCCTGATCCGGCAATTTTATTGCGCAATTTATCTCGGACACCAGAAATCCCATTCTCCTGAAAAGCTCCAAGGGTCTTCTTCCCCGCATTCACCATTCCACCACACCCTCTTATGACCGAGGGCAGAGTCCTGAATACCCGACGGGTCCGTCGCCACTGGTGTGCAACGATTCTCAATGGTGCCGTGATTCGCCAGCTTTTTGACGCCACAATTTCAATGAGCAGTGCAACCCGTTCTGCTACCTGTTGATCCAGCACGGCAATCTGCCCGTCACGCTCGGCGACTTGCTGTTGCAACAAAGCAACCTGGCCGTCGCGGTCAGCGACCTGTTGCGTCAGCAGGGCCACCTGCCTGTCCTGCTCCGCGATCTGTTGCGTCAGCAGGGCCACCTGCCCATCGCGCTCGGTGATCTGTTGCGTCAGCAGGGCCACCTGCCTGTCCTGCTCCGCGATCTGTTGCGTCAGC
>CAZGFD010000003.1:196921-239820 GCA_964525045.1 uncultured Nitrospiraceae bacterium
CAGGGCCACCTGCCCGTCGCGTTCGGCGATCTGTTGCGTCAGCAGGGCCACCTGCCCGTCGCGTTCGGCGATCTGTTGCGTCAGCAGGGCCACCTGCTCATCGCGCTCGGTAACCTGTTGATTGCGGAGAACAACTTGTTCACCGTGCTCAACGACTTGATGTTTCAGCAAAGCAAGCCGCCCGCTTTGTTCAACGACCTGTTTATTCAGGACGGTCACCTGCTCGTTGCGTTCAGCAACTTGTTGAGTCAGCGAGGCAATTTGGGAATCGCGGGTAGCAATCTCCTCCGGCTCATTGACAAATACCCCGTTAGGAAGATCCCTTAACGTACCGTTTGAGGCGACGGCTAGAAAAAATAGGGGCTCCGGCACGCAAATGGACTTATGGGCCCGCCCATTGAGAAGGCGGAAATTAGCTCCAGTGGTGGGCTTTTCATCAAGCGGACCGACAAATGAGCCATACCGAACTCTTTGCCCATAAAACCGGGCGTTGCTGAAATAATTCAGCATGAGCTCTTTAAACTCATCAAGATATAGTTCTTTTACATGAAACGGATTGACGTATTTCGGCTTATCTGAATATTCGGCCTTATCAGGACTGGAAATTAATAATATCCCCTCGGGCCGAAGAACCCGAACACACTCGCGCATCATTTCATGATGGTGGGCATGATGCTCAATCGTTTCAAAGCTTACAATGAGGTCTACGCTGGCGTCCGGAAGGGGAATGCTGCTGCAGCTACCTGTGACAAATCGGAGATTTTGTCGTCGATAACGCTCACTCGCATAATCGATCACTTCCTCGGAGGCATCAACTCCTGTAACGTTGAGGGCGCTCTCAGCTAAGATTGCGGACCCATAACCCTCTCCACAGGCAATATCGAGAACCTTTTTCCCTTTGGCAAATTCCTGTGCCAGGTAATAGCGGTGCAGGTGTTCTAACGCTATGTCCCCTGAAAATTCAGGCATATAGCGCTCTCCGGACAAAGGAAGATTTCGCGTTTCCCGTGCGTTGGACATGATTATGGCTTTCCCTTTACCGTGTAGCTAATAATCAGTTTGTTCAAGAGCTAGTGCTTGACTCACCTATGACAAAGCAGAGGATAGGGGTGTGGTCTCTAAGTCAATCCCCAACATAGGGACGCCTATCAAGCCTCGTGCCACATGACTGGAATGGACCCGAAAGAACAAGGCATCATCTATCCAGTGATGCTGAAGATGATCTTCTTGCGTCCCTTCGGCAACTGCCGCGACAATAGAAAAATCTCCTGTAGGCAGATACGGCATTTGAAAGCGGAATTTGGCTTGAAACGTTTGTCCGGTTTGAAGGGCAATTTCATCTTGCCTGTGGCTCAGATAGGTGTTATCGCCAAATAAAAATTGCCCCAAACGATCCTTAACATAAAATCCCACTATGGGATTTCGAAGGGCTCGCTCAGTTACACAGTAAATTTTCAAAAACACTTCTTCGCCGCCTTCTAAGGTCGTGAGACGAGAATGGTCTGTATCGGTGAGAATAACCTCCTGAATACTCGCGCCACGCTCACCGAACCATGGGGCATTCGGGTCGAAATTGAAAACCTCGGCAGTGTTTCGATAAGCAGAATTTTTTAATAACTCGTGACGCGGGTCCCGAGTCGGAAGCGCGGGTTTCGAAGGAAGTTTTCGGCTGCCCCCAATGCGAAAGGTATCGGCGTTTTCTTTTTCATGGAAGACGGCAGCAAGATAATTATGACAGACTTCTTTTGTTGGGCCAATTTCTCGAACAGCTCCATTATCAAGCCACATCACTCGATCGCAAAGGTGAGTCACGGAGGCCGTATCATGGGATACAAACAGGAGCGTTCCCGTTTCCTTGAATCGATGAAGATATCGCATGCATTTCTGAGTGAACGCGGCATCCCCAACAGCGAGAATCTCATCAATGATAAGGATATCTGAGTCAACATGCGCCACCACAGCAAAGGCCAATCGGGCGTACATCCCACTTGAAAAAATCTTGACCGGGTGATGCATGAAATCCCCGATGCCCGCAAAGTCTGCAATGGATTCGTACCGCTCATCAATCTGTGCACCGGTCAACCCCAACACTGAAGCAGCCAGGTATACATTCTCTTTCCCGGTAAACTCCGGATTAAAACCGGCCCCTAACTCCAATAAGCCCGCCACCCGACCGTTAACGGTCAGGCAGCCACTCGTCGGCATGAGCGTCCCGCACACCAACTGCAAAAACGTCGATTTACCTGAACCATTCCGGCCGATGACTCCGATGGTTTCACCTCGCTCAACCTCCAGATCGACGCCTTGAAGTGCCCAGAATTCCTCATAGAATTGTCGGTGACCTCTCCAAAGCATTTGTTTTAACCGATCCTCAGGTTTTTTAAAGATCTGGTAAGCCTTGCCGAGATCTTTAGCGTGAATGGCCCAATCAGACGACATCCGCAAACCCTTTTCTCGTTTTCTGAAACCAAGCAAATCCCAACCAGGCAACACCTGTCGCGACCATGATGTAGATCCCTAAGCCGATCCAATTCGGTAAATGCCCCCAAATAAGCACTGCCCGCGCCTGCTCGATGATAAATGTGAGAGGATTAGCCATAATCAAAGCCTGGAATTCATTTGGCAATGCCGTCAAGGGATAGAAAACAGGAGAAAGAAAAAGCATAACCATGGTAATAATACTTGTAGTCTGCCCCATATCTCGAAAAAACACGCCTAGAGAGGCGAGCGCCCAAGCGAGACCAAGAGTGAGAATGACCAAAGGCAGTAGGACAAAGGGAATAAATACGGCAGTCCATTGGAGGGTACCGTAAAAGAGAATGTAGGCAACAAGTAAGACTGTGAGGCTGATCGTGCTATGGAACAAGGCGGCCCCCATGGCAATCCCCGGGAGAATCTCCAATGGAAACAAGATTTTCTTCACGTAACTCACATTAGACAAAATCAGGTTGGGTGCTCGATTGAGCACCTCGGCAAAAAGGCCATGAACAATGAGTCCGGCAAAGAGGACGACAGCAAACTGAATTTTCGTTTCGTCTTCCCCAACACCCCAACGTGCCTTAAATACAACGGAAAAGACGAAGGTATACACCACCAACATGAAAATGGGATTGAGGAATGACCAGAGTAATCCAATGATAGAGCCCCGATAGCGACCCACAACTTCTCGTTTGGATAGTCTGCTGATCAGCTGGCGATTACACCACAGACTGCTGGCCATGGCCACAAGAGAAGTAGGTTGTGCGACATGGGGATTCATCCAACCCCCTCAGTTCTTAATTCGTGGCATGTAGCTATTCGTGGAGTGATGGAAGATGAAGGATATGGACTAGGAGGTCCCAAGGGTAATAATTGGTGAAAAATGAAGATGGCATGGAAGTATTCGCCGGGTTAAAAGGTCAGTGGCACTTCCATGCATGTGGCTCGAACCACATAAAAACCCCTTTGCCAGGATAAACCAGATCCCGATCATTGGCCGATATCTAAATTTATATATTTACCTTCCTGTGTCAACAAGTCAAGATTGCTCCCTTTCCATTCTGCTCTTTACCAGACTATTTTTCCCCTTCACAATGACAAGATGTCGCCCAGTCAGAGCAATACGGCAGAAAAGGTTGTTGGTTGTTCATGGGAAAACCGGTATGATATGGTCCAATCGTTTCCACGAAAGAGTCGTCTATGCGCGTAATTGCAGGCTCATATAAAGGGCGACGTCTTCAGCCTCCTGCTGGTCTTGACGTTCGTCCGACTTCGGATCGGGTTCGAGAGGCCCTCTTTTCCATCCTTTCCCCTTCTATCTATGGCGTTCGGTTGCTTGATCTCTACGCGGGTACGGGGGCCGTTGGACTGGAAGCTCTGAGTCGAGGGGCGGAATGTGTGGTGTTTGTTGAGCAAAAGCGAGCTTCTCTGGATCTCCTCCGCGAAAATTTAAAACGGTGTCATAATCCTTGCGAAGCCGTTGTCATTTCTTGTGATGTTGCCCAAGTCTATGGTCATTCTGAATTTCTGAAATGGGCCCCCTATGATATTGTCTTTGCCGATCCTCCTTATCATCATGGAGAAGAGGCTGGGATTTTATCCATGATCGGATCCCGGGTGCCGCTGACTGTGCAAGGAATGGTCATTCTCGAACACAGGTCAAATACGGACCTTCCTCAAGAGGTAGAAAATCTTCGCCAATGTCGTCAAGCACGGTATGGCGATACCACCTTAACGTTTTTCAAACCACGTGCCGGCTCAGATTCTCATGCGCATCGGAATCTATCCAGGGACATTTGATCCCCTGACCAAAGGGCATACCAACGTCATTGCCCGCAGTCTGCGGCTGGTTGATCATGTCATTGTGGCTGTGGCACCGAATGCCAGAAAAACACCTCTATTTGATCTATTCGAACGAGTTGAACTGGCCAAAATCGCCACCCAGCATCTCGGTCAGGTTGAAGTCGAGGCCTTCGATGGCCTTCTGGTCGAATATGTCCGAAAAAGAGGGGCCGGTGCGATTATTCGGGGTTTACGCGCAGTCTCAGACTTTGAACATGAGTTTCAAATGGCCCTTCTAAATCGCAAACTGGATGAACAGCTTGAGACCGTCTTTCTGATGGCCAGCGAAGAATATTCCTACCTGACTTCCAGTATGGTCAAAGAGATTGCTTCCGTAGGAGGTCCGCTCCAAGATTTTCTTCATCCCGATGTTGCGGAACGCTTAAGGCATCGGATCGGTCAACCCAGATCATGAAACTGGCCACTCGAACAACACGAATCGCCCCCTCCCCGACCTTACATCTGGCGGCGACGGTAAAAGCCATGAAGGCTCAGGGACTGGAAGTATTTGATTTTGGGGCCGGCGAACCGGCACAGGATACTCCTGATTTCGTTAAGGATGCCGCTTATCAGAGCATGAAAGCGGGATTCACCAAATATACTCCAGTGGCAGGAACCGATGAGCTCAAAGAAGCCATTGTTGAGAAGTTTCAACAGGACCAAGGCCTTCAATACGAAAAATCGCAAGTTCTCGTGTCATGTGGGGCAAAACATTCTCTGTTTAACCTTGCGCAAGCCTTGTTCGAGGCGGGGGATGAAGTGATTATCCCTTCCCCCTACTGGGTTTCCTATCCTGACCAAGTTGTCCTTTCGGATGCCACACCCATCTTCGTGATGACCCGGGAAGGGGCCAACTATGCCATTGATCCATCGGCCTTGAAAGCCTCTATTAGCCCAAGGACCAAAGCCATTATTCTCAATAGTCCCTGTAATCCGACCGGAAGCATGTATGATCGGCAGACGCTCGAAGACATTGCTGAATTAGCGCTTCGTCATGACCTCATCATCGTTTCCGATGAAATATATGAAAAAATACTTTATGACAATCAGCAGCACGTGAGTATTGCCTCTCTCGCTCCTGAAGTTGCCAAACGCACCGTTGTGGTCAATGGCGTTTCCAAGTCTTATTCGATGACCGGTTGGCGAATCGGGTACGCTGCAGGGCCAAAGGAATTGATTAGCGCCATGGGGAATATCCAAGGCCAAAGCACATCAAATCCTACCTCGATTGCTCAAAAAGCCGCTTTAGCCGCCCTGCGGGGGGATCAGAGTTTTATTCGACAGATGGTTGACGCGTTGTATCAGCAGCGGAATTTTATTGTCGAACAACTGAATTCGATTGAAGGACTCTCTTGTTCAATGCCGGCCGGGGCCTTTTATGCATTTCCGAATGTTTCTGCTCTTTTAGGAAAGCGGCATGCGAAGGGGACCCTCAATTGTCCGACCGATCTTGCTAACTATCTGTTGACTGAAGCCAAAGTGGCGTGCGTTCCTGGAGAACCCTTTGGCAGCCAATCACACATTCGACTGTCTTACACCCCACCCCTCGAGACCATAAGGCGGGGCATGGATCAAATGGGAGCCGCCATAAAGGCATTATCCTAGAAGAACCCTGTGTGGCGACCCTTGACATTGAAGAATGGGGTATTATTCTTCAATACGGGTATTCCCGAGCCGGATGAATGACCCTTAACCTGGAGGATGACTGGTGCCTATTTACGAATATCGTTGTAAAACATGCGGAGAACAGTTTGAAATCAAACAAAGTTTTTCAGATCCGCCCATTACCACCTGTGCCGCGTTTTCCTGTGCGAAGGGGGAGCCGGTAGAGAAAATAATTTCTTCGCCCGCCATCATGTTTAAGGGCACAGGCTGGTATGTGACCGATTATTCCGATAAGTTCAAGGAGCCAAAAAAGGGCGATTCTGAAGGAAAACCCAGTGCCGATAAGACAGCAGCCAAGGCCGGTTCTGCAAATGATCAAAAAGCAGGAAATGGGGGTTCGGGTAAGTCTGAGTCGCCCGCCAAGAGTTCATCCTCTGAGTCCTCATCCTCCACATCATCAAAAGGAACTTCATCGAGCCCCAAGTCCTAACTCATCATTTCGAAGTTAGCTGTTTCTGTCCCCGGGGTGTCTTCCCCTGCTTCAATGTTACATCGTAATATTGAAAACCTCACACGGCGGACGTTACCCCTTTTCTATCCCTGAAAGACTTCGTTCCACAGAAGGTCGGCTAACAGTTTATACCCCGCCGTTGAAAGATGGAGCCCATCATTGGAAAATGACAGGGCCAAAAGCTTGGAATCGGCTTCAGCGGTCGCGGTGAATAAATCCACGCAGGGGAATTTCTTGGAATCGCAATACTCCTGGATTCGTCCATTGAGTTCCAATCGTCGTTCAATATGTGACCAGATCATCTGCCATTCTGGGTTGTTGGATCGTCTTAGCTCACTCGTTTTGGAAAACTCTGGAAATTGAAGGGGGCGCAAGGAAGGCACCGTCACGGCAATCGGGGTAATGCTCCCAGCTTGTGCTTGGTCATACATCATGGCCAGGTTTTTGAAAATAGCGGACGGGGTCAGGTTCCAACCCAAATCATTCGTTCCCCCGAGGATGATGACGAACCGCGGTGAGCGTTCCAGCACATCCCGCCTGAAACGATTCACCATCCCAGTGGTCAGCTCGCCATTCAATCCACTGATAACAACCCACTGGTTTTGCCCCAATTGATGTTGTAAATAATCCCCATACGGCGTTTCTTGATACTCTGGGTTTTCGTCCGTAGGAGATTGATACCCGACGGTTAAACTATCCCCAAAGCAAATGATATCCGGATTCTTCAATTTAGACCGAAACTCCATATAGGCCTATCTCCTAATCACGATGGGGAGAACCCACGTAAGTTAAGACATTATCGAACATCAAAATAGGAATTCCGAATGTGGAAAATCCTAGACACTTCCTCCCTATGATTTGATAGTCATTATTCAGCATTTGTGATGTATTTCAAGGAAAAAAATCACATTTTGACTCATACCGTTTAGCCCTTGACACTGCTTAGTCCGGTCGCTACCCTCACATTGACACGAATAAAATTTGTAATTTATGCGCTTCCAACTGGCTCACATCACTCACGAAAATATTAGCTTTTTCAAATTCCAAAGCAATAGGGAGTACTCAAACATGAGGAGAATGAAACAATCAATGCCTCGTAGGCATTGGAACTTGTTAGGGATCGCGATGCTGTTGGGTCTATTGGGATGTCTGATGGGTAGCCCTGTGACCTCGGAGGCAGCCAAAGCCTCCAAAGATTCATTTAGAGTGGCAGTTGTGGATCCTCAGGAGGTCATGGAAAAATCTAAAGCCGGGAGTCGGGAGTTAGCCACATTAAACGAACATTTTAAAGCTCGAGAAAACGTGTTAAAAAGTGACCAAAAAGAGTTGGAACGCCTGCAGGAAGAATTGAAGGCAGCGGATGGAAAAATCCCGGAAAAAGAACTCAAGGAAAAACAGGAAATTTTCGCACGAAAATATCAGGATTTTCAAAAGCGCGGGCAAGAGTTTCAGAATGAAATGGTCGAAAAACAGAGGGCAATAGGGCAGGAATTTCAGAAAAAAATAGAAGCGGTAATTAGCGTGGTGGCGAAACGGCACGGTTTCTCATTAGTCGTCGATAAGGGTAGCGAAAAAACCATAAAAATCATCCTCTACAACCGTCGGGGGTTAAATATTACTGGTGAGGTGATAAAAGAATTTGATCGTCGTTATAAATAGGTGAAACCTCTTCCGGCAGGTTAACAAGCCTGAGACGGTCACCCGACCATTCCTTCCACCCTTTAAGACCCGATGTTTTCCCCTTCCATGGGATATCCCGCATTGCGCCAGGCCTTCATTCCTCCCGCCATAGACTTGACGTTCGTATACCCCATTTCTCCTAGACTCAAAGCGGCGAGAGCAGACCGATATCCCCCTCCACAATACAAAATAATTTCAACATTCTTGTCAGGAATTTTGGTTTCAATATCTCGCTCTAAGATGCCGCGACCAAGGTGGATGGCTCCTTTGGCGTACCCTTTCGCAAACTCATGATCCTCTCGAATATCCAATAAATACATTTGGTCCCCCCTTTCCAGACGGGTCTTCACGTCTTCTATCGAACATTCGGTAATTGCGTTCTTTGCCCGTTCTGCAAGTTGTAAAAATCCTGGATTATGTCTCATGTTCCCCTCTTGATACCTTGCTTCGAAACCATGCCACACCCCACATTGAAATAAGCAACAAAATTCCAATATAGGAACTGCCATCTCTGAACCACCACAAGTGTTGGTGAATGGAAAGTATTTCTATGGTTTGGGAATCCACGAACCTTCCCCGAACAGAAACCTGGGGTGAAACGCCAGGTTGAGGGTTGAGGACCCGAATTTCTTCATCCACAAATGACACCAAAACATCCCCATTTTCTCCCTTCTTGTACTCCGCCCGATCAAATTCCACTAGTTGTCCCACACGTTCATTTTTTGACTGAAGTGTTTGGACGAAATGGTTATTTCCTCGCAATGGTTCATTCAAAAAAATTATTGGCAGCACCCAATACATCAGGAACAGTCCAATGGACACGATCAGTTTATTGAATGATATGGGAGAGAAAGGTAGCGGTTCCTTCACGGCCTGCCCCCACAACCAGGCGGCATAGGTCAAACCCAAGAACGTGAGCACAAAGGTTGGCAAACTTTCCGGCCAAAACAGTTCAAAATTGAGTAATTCCCACGAAAAGGGTGCAAAAAGATGAACACCATTGGCCCATTTCGTCTGGAGCGCATCGAGGGAAAGATGAAGGACAACATTTAGGGCCAGGATCGCAAAGACTCTTCGGGGATATACGGAAATAGCGGCGATGGCCCCACAGAAAAACAGCGTCACGAATAGCGACGCTTGCGCGATCGCATAAAGTCGTATGGCATAAGGATCTATCCCCAGAGGGAGTTCCCGGATGACACGGGCAAGAATCCAAGGCACATCGGGAAGAAGGCAACCCAGAAGGATGAGTTTGAGATCAGCTTTTGGCAAAAGGGTTCGAGTAAGAAACCCTTGCGCGCCAAGGTGAGCGAGCATATTTGGCATAGCGCACAGAATGGCAAAATTCAGGAGGGGATGACAAGAAACCGCAATTTGGAATTGGTGCAGGAGACCTGATTGAGGATAATGTCAGGGTCTACAGGAAAACTCTGGCAGCCCGGCGGGATTCGAACCTGCGATCCCCGGGTGAGAAGATTCAAGTATCCCTTTGACCCATAGATATCCTAATGGGATCTTTTCTGAATGGCCCCACGACCAGGCTGAATTCTCAGTACCATGAGGTAAAAAAGTGCCGCCACGAAAAGACCGCAAATGATCAGCACGAGAATCGGAAAATCGATTGCCAGCTGGGCAATCCCCACAAGGGGCCATAGCGAAAATCGCGCGAACATTCGCAAGGAAGGGGATGTCGCAATGATTTGGGCCATCGAGGGACTGAGCCAATAGTAGGTGCTGACGAGGAGACGTCCCGGCGGGTGGGTCAGTAAAAACTGATCCCGAAATTGGCGAAGAATTTGGACCTCGGAAGCCAAAGGCGATCCAAATGCTGCGGTGGCAATGAAGCAACCACCTCCACCTCCTCCTCCGGAATCGGAAGAGGAATTTGAATCTGATACATCATCCAGAGGCGATGTAGGTTGAGATTCCACTGTCGTCATTGCGGTTCCGCTGTTGTCCGTTGGATTGGGATCAGGGTTCACCCTGCTCCTCACACTGGCGGTGTTGGTGAGAAGGCCCTCCTCTATCGGAAGGACCCCGAACCGGAACAAAGCGGAATCACCGTTTTTTATCGTGTCCAGGGTACACGTCAGAGGGTTGCTTGTAGTGACACACCGGGCACCTGGGGGGACATCCTCGAATGACTCGATTATCACATTCGAGGGCAATTGATCGGTAAGTACTACATCAGTTGCGTCAAACGGACCCTTATTGGTCACCCGGATTTCATAAAGAATTGGGTCGCCTACCGGGGCCGTGGATGGGGCAGATTTGATTAGATCAAGGTCTGCAGCATCCATGCGTACCAAAGTAACCGTTTTTTCCGCCTCGTTGTTGGCCAGATCCGGATCGCTCACACCGCTGGTCACGCTGGCCGTGTTTTCTATGTCGGCCTCTGTATTCGGGGTCACAACGATAATCTCCACTGTTGCCTCGGCCCCGCTGTTGATCCTACCCAGGTTGCACGTCACAGTGCGATTGCCGCTGCACGTTCCTTGACTGGCATTGGATAAGACAAAGGTCACCTCTTGCGGCAACGTATCTGTGACGACAACACCGGTTGCCGCATCCGGACCCTTGTTCGTCACCGTGAGGGTGTAGGTCAATTCGGTATTATTGAGGACAGGATCTGGGTTGTCAGCCTTGGCAAGGGCCAAGTCAGCGGCTGGCTCCACGGTTGTGCTTTGCATGACCCTGTTGTTGCTGCTATTGGAGTCCGTCACCCCGCTGGTCACAGAAGCAATGTTGGTAAGGGTGCCGGCTGATTTGGGCGTGACGATGATATCAACTTTCGCATTGGCCCCGACATTCATGGTTCCCAGTTGGCAGGTCACGAGGCTGGTGCCACTGCAGGTACCCTGGCTGGGGGTGGCGGAGACAAAGGTGACCTCAAAAGGCAGGAAGTCTGCCACCAGCACCTCGGTCGCGTTCTGGGGCCCCCCGTTCGAGATGGAAAGGGTATAGGTCAGTTCTTCAAGGGCCGTGACCGGGTCGGGGCTATCGGCTTTGGTTATCGAGAGATCGGAAAAGACATTGGGATTTAATTTCACTTTGGTTAGGAAGGCGTCAAAGCCACCGGCGTTGTCCATCTGGATAGCGTTCATCACGGGAAACTCCGATGAAATATCCCCTTCTTCTAAACTTTGCGTTTCACCGGTTACATAGGCGCTACCGGCCGAGTCCACCGCTATAGCGTTGCCTAAGTCCAACCCGTTTCCTCCAAGGAATGAAGAATAGATGAGTGAGGAGCCACCGGTTGCGACCTTGGCCACAAAAGCGTCAGTGTTCGCGATGGGCGTGCCAAAAAACCCGCGGAGAGCTGGCTGGAATGGACTTGCCGTGGGAAAGTCTGTGGACAACGTCTTGCCGGTTACGTAGGCGTCACTGGACGAATCTACGGCAATCGCGTGGCCTGTGTCCTCAGCACTACCCCCAAGATAGGTAGATATGTTGAGTGCGGTTCCGGTCGCATTGAGTTGTGCCACGAAGGCATCGGTGTTTCCGCCGATAGTTCCTTGAAGGGGTGTGCCGGCGGTCGGGAAGTTCGAGGAAGCGGTTGACCCGGTCACGTAGGCATTGCCGGTACCATCCAGGGCGATCCCGTTGCCGGCCTCATCAGCAGTACCACCCAGGAAAGTGGAATAGACGCGAGACGAGCCCGGAGGATCCAACTTCGTCACGAAGGCGTCGGTGCTCCCGCCGATAGTTCCTTGAAGGGGTGTGCCGGCGGTCGGGAAGTTCGAGGAAGCGGTTGACCCGGTCACGTAGGCATTGCCGGTACCATCCAGGGCGATCCCGTTGCCAACCTCTTCATCGAGGCCGCCGAGAAAAGTGGAGTAGTCGAGCGTAGACCCGGAAGAGTTGAGCTTGGTGACAAAGGCGTCATGGTCCCCGCCAATGACGGTCTGGGCTGCGCCCTGGGTTTTAGGGAAGTCCGCAGAATTGGTCTGTCCCGTGACATAGGCATTTCCGGAACCGTCCACGGCAATCCCATTACCCCTGTCAAGAAGGCTTCCACCCAGAAATGTGGAGTACTCAAGTGCGGACCCGGCGGAATTGAGCTTGGTGACAAAAGCGTCCCCCAGCTCCCCCCCACTGAGGGAGGGTTGAACCGGATTCACGGTGGGGAAGTTGCTTGAAGCGGTATGCCCGGTAACGTAAGCGCTGCCGGCGGCATCCACTGCAATGGACAAGCCCTCGTCGGTGCCGCTTCCGCCCAGGTAGGTGGAGTAAACCAATGCGGTACCTGCCGGGTTCACTTTTGTGACAAAAGCCTCCACTTCGGTACTGCTCGATTGGAGGGCATTGGGGGTGGGAAAGTTGGCCGATGTGGTCTGACCCGTGAGGTACGCATTGCCAGCGGTGTCTACTGCGATTCCCGCGCCTTTGTCATTGCCCGAACCGCCAAGGTAGGTAGAATAACTCAGCACGGGATCGATGATGAGCGGCTTGGTGACATCATACGACTGCAGGTGAAAACCGACTGCGTTTTTACCCTTGAATAAGTAACCCCCCTGGACCCTTTGTTTGACCCCATCGACGACTTGATAGATAAAGGGCTTATGGTGGAGTACCGGGCCCGTCAATGTGTGGAGGACAAGGTCTCCGTTGTCGTTTATCTCAAGTTTGTCCATGCCCTCGAAGGCAAGCGTGATCATGTTAGCGTCGGCACCAGGAGTGAGGTGGAAATCGTACTTTAGTTGCCGTTGATCACCGTGGTAGACCAGGTCAATACCAGGATAGACCTGTTCAGCCACCACCTTCCCATACTGCGGTATGTTGGTCCGCCAATGGGAAGGATCATTGCCAATAAAGTAATGGCTCTTTCCGGGGAGCCGGTCCTGGCCCACCATCTCGGGTTGTCCCTTGGCACCAATGAGTACCATTCTCACAACCACGAACGGCTTCTCAGTAAACGACTTCCCCAGCGTTTTTTCGGTGACGTCAGATTCAGCATGTTCTTCCACTGAAGCGGGGTTTCCCGGCGATTGGTCGAATGCTGGGGACTGTTGGAACGACAGCACGGCCTCTCGGGGCGTGAGAAACAGGGCATAGCCCTTCCCTCTGGTTAGAAACGTGACATTTGGGTTTGCCTGGCCCTGATTTTTCTCAAAATGCAGCGGGACCTGAGGGTACTTGGCCGAAACATTCGGGTGAGTGGTTGAGAGAGTCTTTTGGGCCAAACGTCCGACAGGATTCCGCTTGACAGTCGTATCCCGGAGGAAACCATATGTCGACATTTCGTTTCGCCCCGTCTCTGCTAATAAAACTCCCAAGGCACCCGCGTTTAATCCGAAAAGGCAGATCAATAGTAACAAGGGCACGTGCCTCCATCCTCTGCTCCGGATGAAATTTCGACCCGTCATTTGGTCCTCCATTCCAGAAATTGTGTCGCCCCAAAATTGTCCCCGCGGCATTGAAGGGGTCCCACGTCTCCCGTGTTAACCGCGATGACTTATAAAAAGTCCTTTTTCCTATTTACCTGCGCCTGGTAAAAAAAACAAAAATCGAACAGGGGCATCTCCCGAGGGAAAAACCTTATCATGTGATAATCCATCACAAAAGTCTATATGAATGGTATTTTATGAAAAAAACCAAAAGGCGAACAAAGGGAAAATCCTGGAAACCAAAGAAAACTGTATGGGGGGGAAGTGACATTTGTTAAGGGCTTCCGAAGGCCACGGAAATGTTAATCAGTGGGTAGTTTCCTTTCAAGAAAATGTCTAAACATTTTGACACACTGCGAATGATTTTCTAATCGCCCATCCTTTCTCATATCCTTCTCTGGGATACTTTCGCAAAGACATTGTGCGCCACTCTCACCAGCATGCACGCATACGACGCAGGTATCCTGGCTCACTGGAAACTCACTCGCCACTTCCATACAAATGGATTTCTCTGCACTCAATTCGGTTTCACTCATTTTCGGTTCTCTCTCATCAGCATTCGCCGCCAGATCTAGAAGGACCCCCATACCCAGTAACACCGTCACACACCCTACCACTATTATCCTCCTCATGAGATATACCCTCCTCTATTTGTCTTCTTTTAAGGGACCCTTCTTATCACTTTCTTTTGAGTACTGGCGTGCTGCTTTTAAACGGTACCGGTGTTCCTTTTAGGCACTCTCCGTCGAGGTCAAAAGGATTGCCATCGTCAGTAAACTGTTCCCAAAGAACACCATGGGTACTACCTTTAACTGTGGAACTCGCACTGATGTCGACATGAGCAGGCGGCCATCCCTCACAGAGACCCGTCATCCCATCCTCTGTGGTTAACCCGTTATAACTCATATGATATTTATTGGTTCCAAGAAAAAGAATTAGTTGTAAGGTGTTTGAGCCATCGTCAAACCATTCAGGGACCTCATCCCATGTGACAATAAGCCTGGGAGGAAATTTTCTGAATTCCGCTTTTACCGCCCCACCTTGTTCGGGGTTAAAATCGTCAAAGAGAGGGGCAATTCGGGGAATATTGCATAAAGCCTCAAGGGATTCACTGAACTCGGTATCCCCCTGTCCAAAAGTGACATACCCATTGGCCCCCACAAAGATTTCCGAGGGGCCATATTTCTTTCCAAAAAATGAAAAGGTTGACCCTGCCGGAAGAACACTTGACATATCTTTGAAGGAGTCATCGGTAAGATTCAGGTTCCCATTTTTGGGTTCTTCGAACTTACAGGTGTCAAAAAAGCCAAAAACTGCGTGCGCCGGATCGACGGAAAAACTACTGAAAAGCCCCACAAAGATTATAAAAAAAATCAATCGATACCCTTTACACATAGACTGGTCTCCTTTGCTGCATTATGGGTCCAAGTTTAGGGGGCAAGGGCTTTTCAACACCGGATCCTCCCTTGGTACCTGTGGTCCTTCCAAATCTTTCATCCAATTGTGAAGGTAGGGTTGGGAACCTCTGCATGCGGCCACTGTACCATCAGCAAGTGTCGTGAGCAGCCAATAATATGCTGCACTTCCCAGTTTTTGTCAACGAATCGGGAAGGGCGTTACGTGTCGTTCGATGGCTACTTTAAAGCCGCGGTAGGAAGATGCTGAGTCGTGACACAAGAAACCGACTCGTACGACCGTGAAAATGACAGAGAGGAGATGTATGGCAGCACGAGATAAGAAATATGGAAAGGATTCGTTATTTTTATTAGGCCTAAACGGTTTTGTTGAAAGGGTTGCGGGAGGCGAGGTGTTTTGGCAAGAAGAAAGCCCTGGCGCGCCTTGCCCCTTAATGGAGCCAAGTTTGGTTTATTTTTATACCGTGCGAGGGGCAGCGCATAAATTCGCTAGGCGCTAAGTTACAAAAAGTAACCCAGAAACCCAATAGACCTGATTTGAAATGAAAAGCGAATGGATTTTAATAGCTGAGTTGGCCAGACGACTGAACAAAGAGGACCGCAATTTTTATGGTCGGATCCAAGGGTCAGGTTTATAAAACGGCAAAGCCAAAACCGAATGGCACCAGGCCAAGAAGTGGTGGGAATTGACGAATCAAACGAAACATGCCCCGTATCGCTACCAAGAAAAAAAGAAGGTGTCTGTTTCTAAAAACTACACTGACATCCCCGGTTATTCACGAATTCCAAGCCAGAAAGAAATCCGCCATGGTGGAGTTGAGAGAATTGGAAGCCGTTGAAAAGCGGGGGGATCCGATAGGCCGACAAAAAGCCATCAAGACCATTTTTCAAATTGGCCGGCACGTCCGGGATCATTTCATGGCCATCCCCAAGCGGGTGAGTGGGACCATCGCAATGAAGAACGATCAGCGAGCTATTCAGCAATTACTGGAACAGGAATCGAGAAGGGGTTACGAACCCTCGAGCAGGTGAAGTTGTGACCCTCTTCCCATCAAGACCTTCCAAACAAACCGCTCTTTGAGCTCGATGAATTAGTTCAGTTGTGGGGTCCATGTGAACACGGAGCCGCGATGGACTGAGGGAAGCCTACTCCGGAGTAACCTCGTGTGTTGGCAGAAGGGGATCCCGCGGGAGACCTTGTTCTCCCTTCTACCTCAACGACCTTCTAAATATGTAAAGCGGAAGTGACGAACCACCTCCCATTCACGGTTGTCTTAGCTATTGAATACAGCCATGATTGCTCGCCCCAAATTGGTTCCCCACCCAGATATTGTTATCGCAATTGACTTTGGTTTCCTCAAGATCAACAGGTGGATTGTTCACCGGGGTATTCCCGAAGAGGGAATTTTTAATAGTCACAGCAAATACCCGAATGCCAATCTGATTTCGTGCAGACCCGGTATGTCAATAGGCCCTTCATTTCGCCCCCTCGATGGGGCGGAGGATTGAGGGGGCTTGGGGTTCTCCTTTCCTTTTTTCTTCTCGAGTGTCACTGCCTGTCAGTACGATAGGTCGAGCCAAATCATGTATTCACATGACTCCCATTATGGTTCGATCTCATGACAACTCCCACGATGAAGGTTAATGACAATTCCCCCCTCATTCACTTCCACCGTGACGACTTCGCCCTCATCTATATTTTTCGTTTCGACTTCAAGTCGACAATGGGGAAACACCTTTCCCCCCTCACTGGTTTGCAGCATTATCTCCTTCTTCTTTTTCCCCACATAGAATAATTTCCCCGTATTGTAGTGATGTTGGCCCTCTTGACCTTTGTGGTGGGCCGCAATGATTAGGTTATTTTCGTTTAACACGATCGTCACTTTATCGCCTGTCTAATATTCGGCATGACCATGCTCTCGTGTGTTTTTGATTCAATGTGAAGGTACCCGTGTCGGTCTTCACCGTTACGACTTCCCCTTGAATCGGCGTCACCCCTCCGGTGACTGTTCGATGTCCCTCGCTAATGGAGTCCGCCTGCCCAATCCCGATCATAAAAAAACCATGCCGATGAACAGGAATGACGCCTTAATGTGCAACTGAATGATACGATTCATTGTGTCCTACGAATGAAGTGGAAACCTCAGCTCTTCCCTAGACCGGGTATCATAAGAAAAATGTTAGCTAACAAGGGAAAAACCTACGGTTAAGATCAAAACTTTTCTCCGGGTTGACCCTTAAGTCTCACACGTTTGGTCGGGTTATTTAAACCACGAGAACTACCACACGAAAGAGCCGGGACCGACTTTACCTCCGCCGCCCACGAGGGATTTCCCCTCCGCAAGGCTTGTCTGGGTGATGAATTCCCGCTACGCCGTGTTCGTGGGGCGCAAGGGTGGTGGGAAGGTATCGTCGGAATAGAGGTGCCAATAGCCTTCATTCCCCAAGGTCTGCTAACGTTTGAGTTTGACCTACTCACCCTTTTGGCAGGCAAGCACCAACTTGGAGGGCATTCCATGTATAAGAATATCTTAGAAACCATCAATCTGACATTGAAATTAGTGGTGATCATTATGGTGCCCCTGGTGGCATATTGGGTGTGGGAACATAAAGCGGAATTTGAAATCACCATGATTGATAAAGAGACCCGGAGTAAACTCACGTTGCGGGTAGACAAATGAAGACCTATATGGATATTCAAAAAGAAGCCACCTTATGAGAGAAAAATAGTCCTCGGAGAGAAGCCATTTGGAATTTATTAGGCAAATATGGATGGAATGACCGGTTCGAGGCCGCGACTAGGGTTCATTGTGGGAATTATGCCAAGTATCGGGAATGGGATGAAGGGGAGGATTGGGGGTTTGCGAGAATTGGGGCTTCTGCGGAAGAGATCAACGTTCATCGGGATTTTCGAGACCAGACCAAAATCATGAAAGGGGCTTCTTGGGAGCTGTATTGCGAATGTCCGGACGGAGCCCAGTGCCCCGACGTCGTTGAAAAACTGAAAACCACAAACCAAAAGTTGACGAAAGCCTATCGGTCGTATGGCAGAATCCTTAAAACCCTTTATTTAAAGTTACACCCAGGGGCGGATGGGGATGTGGTTCTCAGCTAGGTACAACCTTTTCAATAAAGGATTTAGCTGGCTGTGCGAATCGCGCCCTACCCACCTACTTTGTCCGCCCGACCTCTTGATTGGAGTAGGGAAAGTGACGGCATCCTGGCTGCCATATTCCCTATCATAGGCCAATAGCAAGGCCCGACTCCTTTTTTTTCCTCTTTGGCTGATTCAGATCACTCCAGCGTTGAAAGACTTTCACCGCGTCGGGGTGGGGTTGATAACTCATGGGCATCGTCAAGGGAGTCTCCTAAATGAAACGGTTCAAAACCAATCACGGTCCAACCGGATATCCGAAGGACCGACACCGCTCCGGAAAACCGAATTTATTTCTCAAAATCCTCCAGGGTCACCATTTAGAAGGCTGCGGTCAAGTGGGCGCCGGTTCGTGCGATTGACAGCCCACGGCCTCTTTGGTACCTTTTTGGTTTCCTCAAAAGAGGATTTATATTTTCTTTTGATAGACCGCGTCCACACGGGTGGTTCGAGCTGCACCAAGAGCCCAAAGGGCTGGTCGCCGATCCACGCGATTTGACCGCCCCGATCTCGACTTGACAAGAACATCACCGATAAAAATACGCCGAGCCGTGTTTCCCCATCCAGAAGTACGACACCTTCGCAGGGCGTTGCCTAGCCCGCCCGAAAGCGAACTCTACCTCAGAAGCAAGATGGTTTCCGCAACGGAAAAAGCGCTCGGGGTGCGAAGGGAGTGAGGCGCTTCGACTTATTTTGCGATCTGGAGACCCGCCTCAACAGAATCCGTTTCAGGCTCGCCCGCTCGTACTCGCACCGGGTGAGAAAATCACGCCTGCACTATGACGTCAACGCTCTGCAATCTACCTACAACGAGATCACCTGCCGAGGCTGGGTCTTCTGCGAGAACAAGAAGGTCTCGTCGGTGGAACTGGTGATAGTTCAGAAGGGCCGTACCTGGAGACGCGACATAGAGCACGGCCTGCTGCGCGAGGATGTCCGGAGGCATTTTGGCAGCAAGAATGCCCAAAACTGCGGATTCAGTGGACACACCTTTCTGATGGACGTCATAGGCAAGGTGAAGGCCTTTCTCTCGGTCGAGTTCGAGAAAGGAGCGAGTGAGTTCATCTTCTTGGGGGTCCTAAGGCTCGAGGCAATCGAGGGTCGGATACACCGCAACCGGGAGCTGTACTCCGCAAAGAGATGGCGGCGGAACGGGAGCGTCGCACTCTATGCGAGCTCCAAGGGGAACTACTTTTTCGAAGAGATTAGGGATGTTCTCATGGCGGGGTTCGAGGTTTCGGGATACACCGTTGACCTCCGAGACGAGAACGACGGGTTTTCAAGCGACGTAGACTGGCATGTGATTATTGCTCCTCACGAGTTCTTCTATCTCGGGAGGGGCATCGACCTTCAAAGTGAAGAATCTCCGCTCAACACGGTCTTTCTCAACACGGAACAGCCATCGACAGATTGGTTCGCGCTGGCGTACCACATGTTTGGCCGCGCCTACGCGATATGGGACATCAGCGCGTCTTCGGCCGCGGAGCTTGCTGAAAGCTGTGGATTCGCTTCCTACCTGCCGATTGGCTATGTCAAAGATCTCCCCTTATTTGAGGCTGTTCAGGCGCTTCCCGTTCACGAGGGAACGTGTTTCTTAGATCCCGAAACACTTGCAGTGTCGCAACTCGAGACCCCGCTCGAGAAGCGTCCGATCGACATCTTCTTCGTCGGACACGCCTCCGAACGGAGGCAGGAGTTCCTCGCGAAGCATGCCGCTTTTTTCGCGAAGTACGACTGTTACTTCCATCTCTCCCCTCTGGACAATCCTGTGATCCCCGGTGAGACCACCTATATGGACAGCAAGACAGTGGTAGGTCTAGAGCAGCGATCGAAGATCGTCCTCAACATTCATCACGGGAAAGACACGTACTTCGAGTGGCATCGTATCGTCATGCACGGCATTTGGCAGAAGGCCCTGGTGGTAACCGAGCCCTGCACCGAGGCGCCTCCCTTTGAAGCAAACGTGGACTATGTTGAAGAGGAACTGGATGCGATCCCTGAGAGGATCCAGTACTTCCTCTCGAGCGAGAAAGGAAGAGAAGAAGCGAGGGTTATCACCGAGCATGCGTTTAAGACGCTGACCGAGGAATGCAGTTTGACTCAGTGCCTCTCTCCAGTGCTCGCAGGCTTGGAGCACCACATGAACAGCAGAAGGACATAAGGTGAGCACTGTCGGCTGGGAGACACATTAGAAATGATGAACGATGTTGAAATCCTCTGGGAACTCTCTGGCGACGAATCGGCGGAGGTGACGGTAGCCATTTCGCTCTACAACTACGCCGGCTTCATCGCTGGGACTCTTGATTCAGTGAGGGCCCAGACACTAAAGGCACTAGACCTGGTGGTCGTCGACGATTGCTCCACCGACGACTCCCGTCGGATAGCGCGAGAGTGGCTGGAAGTGAATGGGAAACGGTTCGGCAGGTGTGTGCTGCTCAAGAACGACGAGAACCAGGGGCTCGGCAGGACCCGGAACAACGCTTTCTGCTTCGCTCGGAGTGAATTCGTCTTCGTGCTTGATGCTGACAATCTCCTTTATCCCCGCTGTTTAGGGAGACTTCTCGCCGCGGCTCAGAACTCGGGCGCGACGTTCGCGTATTGCTACCTGGAGAAGTTCGAAGGAGTCCGGAAACTGGGAAACCTGCAGGCCTGGGACCCGAATCTTCTTCACCTGGGCAATATGACTGACGCGATGGTGCTCCATCGCAAGAAGACATGGAAGGAGGTTGGAGGTTACTCAGAGGACATGCCATTCAACGGGTGGGAAGATTACGACCTTTGGTTCAAGATCGCGGACATCGGTGGATGGGGCGTCCGCATTCCAGAGATCCTCGCCCGGTACAGGGTCCATCCCGATTCAATGTTGCACAACGAGACGGACACGACCGCTAGCCAGGCCAGGCTCTGGAAGTATCTCGAGAGCAAACATCCCCAGTTTTTTGCTTCCAGTTTCGGGGTGGCAGATTATCTGTACCAGAAGTGGATCACGGACAGCGAGCCGGGGGTAATGGATCTGGTCCGGCAGCGAGAGGCTCAGTTCGAACGGACTCCGATGATCAGCTTATTGGTTCCGGTCTACAATACGCAGAGAGGGTTCCTGGTGGAGATGCTGGACTCGGTGCAACAGCAGACATACGCCAACTGGGAGCTCTGTCTCGTTGACGGGGCCAGTCGGGACAGTCACATTCGGGAGATCCTCGAAAATGGCGCGGTGCGCGATTCTCGGATCAAGGTGAAGTACCTTGATCGCAACCTGGGAATATCGGGGAACTCCAACGCCGCCCTTGCTATGGCTTCGGGAGAGTACGTCGGTCTGCTAGACCACGACGACGTGCTCGCGCCCTTTGCGCTCTTCGAAGTCGTGAGGAGCATCCAGCAAACGCCGGACGCGGATCTATTCTACTCGGATGAGGACTACCTATCGGCGAAGGAAGGTCTTCGTGGGGCGGCGACCTACAGAAGACAATGGCCGCACTTCAAACCCGAATGGAGTCCAGACCTCTTGCGAAGCACCAACTACATCACGCACTTCTGCGTTGCGCGGAGATCCGTTGTCGAAGCCGTCGGCGGATTCCGGGAGGGTTACGATGGAAGCCAGGACTACGATCTGGTTTTCCGTATCGCCGAACTGGCTCGTCGGGTCGTCCACATTCCGAAAGTTCTCTACCACTGGCGGATTCACGACCTCTCGACGGCCGGGAACTCGGAGGCGAAAGACTACGCATGGGAAAATGGTCGAAAAGCGGTCGAGGACCACATCGCGAGAACGGGCCGAAGCGGGCGCGTCGAAGAGATCGTTGATCTCCCCGGCTGTTATCGAGTGACCTATACCTTGCCTTCGCGACCTCTGATGTCCATCGTCATTCTCGACCGCGGGGATGCGAGCCAGCTGAAGCGGTGCATCCGGTCCATCAGAAGGGACCGGTGGGGGTGGGTCGAGGTCTTCGTCGTGGACCCGATTCGAGGGACGGTGAGACGCCACAAAAGGTTCCAGCGGGCCGCCACCGAACGTGTCCCTTCCCGGTTTCAGGGTGAGGGCCTCTCCTGTGTTCTGAACGCCGCTGCAGGCACCGCTTCGGGAGAGGTCTTGCTGTTTCTACATTCCAATGTTGAGGCGAACTCTGTCGACTGTCTCGAAAGACTTGCGGAGCACGCCCTCCGCAAAGAGGTGGGGGTTGTAGGTGCCAAATTGTTGCGCGCCGATCGGACGATCGAGGAAGCCGGGCTCATCATCGGCGGCGGACCAAAGACGATGAGGAAGGCGTTTCGCGGTTTTCACGACGACGACGAAGGGTACGCTCGACGACTACAGATCATCCGGAACTGCAGTGCTGTAAGCGGAGCCTGCCTTATGACCCGGAAGGCAGTCTTCGAGGAGGTCGGGGGGTTCGCTGAGTGCTACCACGATTCGTTTCACGACGTCGAGTTCTGCATGAAGGCGAGGCAGAAGGAGTACGTGGTGGTGTGGACACCCTACGCTGAACTTACTTATCAATCCGGAGCCGAGAGCACTCAGCCGTCGAGGGAGGACGAGCGGACCTTCGGGAATCGCTGGAAGGCCGTGGCCAGCAGTACCGACCCCTACTACAGCGTTCACCTGACGGACAGCAAAGAGGACTTCTCGATCGTCCATCTTGGAACGCAACCGCTGAAATCGGAGCCGGCAATGATCTCGAAACGGTAGCCCGCTCCCCTGAAGGATCCCGGTTAGTATCGGCTCGTCTATGACTTGGGGCGGACTGTGGGGATGATTCTGGCTCGGGCCTGCATGTGGGATCATTCAAGCAGGAGCCACAGCCCGCGGCTCCTGATTTACTTCCCCGCCGTCTTGGTGGCTACGACGGCAAAGCTGGGTGCGTTCGGGTGGTCCGGGTGCTCGAACGCTGTTCGCAGATTCCGAAACCCAAAATTCTCGAGGCAAGAAAGAATGCTTGCACGGGTCATCCAGCAGCTATAGCTTGCGCCCCCGCCGCAGAATCCCAGTGCCCTCAAGAAGTCACCGTACTCCTTTGGAAAGGCCGTATAGCAAAAACCCTCGTACTCGAGGTCCACAGTCCGGGAGAATTCCTTTTCAAGCCCCCGTGCCCGTATATTGTCGGCATCGTAGTAATGCGTCCAAAGGACCACACTATCACTAATTCGAGCGATCAATCCAATGAGTTCAGCCGGGTTGACCATATGATAGAGCACCCCCGAAGCCAGGCAGAGATCGAAGGTGTCGTCGGGGCGGCGGAGGTATTCGCGGAAGGCACCACAAAGAAAACGGGCTTTACTTTTGCCAAGGATTTCTTTCACGATAAGACATTTTGGATACGCTCTCGAGTTGGCTTCGATCGCCACGGTCCGAGCCGCCCCATTTTTTCCAGAAAGTTGGTGTGCGCGGCCTCGAGCGGCCCAAACTCGAGGATCGTCTTTCCCTTGGCGCCCCCAGACTTATCAAGAGCCCATTCCACGCGGGGATCATCAAACAATGCCGTTTTCCCCGTCTGAACGGTACCAACTCGGTCAGGTAATTTCGACTGCCACCCACCTTTGAAGAGGTCGAGCGCGTTCTGTGGACTCGGATAATTGCGAATGTATTTTTCCAAAATCGGAGCCATCGCGGCATTGCCATGATCTGTGTCCGTGAGACGCGTCCTCACCCGCGCGAGACTTTGTTTTAGTCGAGCTCTCAGGGAAAAATCGTCTATCGGAAGTAACCCTGATTATACCATATGGCCAGCGGCGAGAACCCCCTAGCTGTCAGCCGTCTCGGTCGGGCGGGTAGTGATCTGTTTTGAAATTTTGGGCAAGAGCCCCCGATCGCGAGAGGCCAATCCCGAAGGGTGACTACCGAAAAATTGGACGAATAGGCGCCCCAGGAGGGTTCTGTATGGGCCCAGGAACCGGAACCCGCGAGGAATTATCGACCTCCTTAGGAAGGAGGTACGTGGGCTTCCACTGGCCCGAATTACTTAAAAATGAATCAGGAACATATTGAAAGGGCCAAATATACTGGGGGATCCCGCCGCTGGCCAAAGCTTCTTCGAGTTCTTGATCGGTAAGGGAAAGTGGTGTAGGCATCTCAGCAGGAACCGAAACTCCGAGGCCCCCAGCTCCTACAGTATCTAATTCTTCATCATTTAGGGGAGTCCCTCCAAGGACCAGAGTGGTGGTCAGGATCGCCAATCCCAGAACGCACAGTATCACTTGTAAAAAGCGCATACTTTTTCTCGGAACCATCCTATATATTCCTATCGGTGGCTATCTCCACTCAGAGAAGTGGCTCGGAGGAGGATGCCTTGAATTGAAAACCGAGTGGATTCAATGAAGAGAAGAAGCATTTTACCGAGAGTGGGCATAGGGGGTAGCCACACTACCTGATCCAGAATTACTTTGGCGAATAATACTGGGAAACCTGGGGAGAAGGCTCACCGGATTCTCGACCGGAGGGAGACCCAATCCCTCATTGTACCCAACCACGAGGGGCCATCCCAGGGAGAGGGGCCCTCTCCCTTGACCATCCACGGCTTCTAACTCCTGGCCTGACAGCTCGCTTTCGGTCTGAGGCCGAAGAGGTGCTACCTCACCCGCGGCCCCTATTTGATCGAGGTCTGCGTCGGATAGCGGAGCAAGCCCGCCCGCGTAGCTCGTGGAAATAGGGAGCCTCATGAGTATTACAAAGGGAGAGAATAACCAGTAGGATGGCATAAATGGCTCCTTTCGGGTTCAGTCACTACATGTGATTCTACAATATCCTCGGCCTTGCCACCAATTATTTGTTCTCTCCTCGTGTAAGGCGTTGACTTATACAAAGCCCTCCTGCATCCCGCTCCTATGACTCCGCCGCCATGGGGGAATGCAAATTAGGAGATTTGACTTTTCCGGCCGGCCTTTAAGAGTTTCTGACCCTCGTGGGTCAGCTGGTATCGCTTGGTGAAAAAATCCAAGACGATCCATTCAGCCCAAGCGTTCATCCGCGTTCTCACCTGGGCTTGCCGCTCATGGGTGTGAAGCGAGGACTCCCAGGTTGTTTCCGGGCAGGATCCCCTCTTCGATGCTAAGAATTGGAGGCGTTCCTGGAGTTCAGGATCCAGTGGTCGAGATCGTTCCATTCTAATACTCCTACCCTCTTCTCCCGCCACGCCGCTTGAGGGGGGAGGAATCGGTGGATGCCTGAATCACCATAGGTAGACATTACCGTGTCACTCCAGGAATTGCATTTGGTGGCGAGGGACGAATAATTGGATTTGGGTTGCGGAAATCAGGGAAAAGGTCAGGGTACCGTCGCTTGCTGTTTTCAATGATGTGACTTCGTCGTGCGGACGGGAACGCTCCGGGGATTGGTGTGGTGTGAACGGGCTCTGGGAAAATGAACTGAAAGGGCCAAATCTCCCTAACGATGCCGGACGCTTCGAGATCTTGGAGTTTTGGATCCGACAGTTGTGCGGGCGAATGGGGTGACTCTTGAACACCTTCTATTTCCCCCATGGCGCCGACCGCATCTAATTCGGTATCAGAGAGAGAAGAAGCCGCAAAGCCGGAAGGGGTCGTCACCAGGATTCCCCCAAGCACCAAGAGGCCCATCCACATGGACCAGACTGGGTTGATCATAATATTTTCTTTTTCCCCTCAGCCTTAATCCTCCCGCTCCACCGTCGCCGTCGCTCGGAGCGCCTTAGGGAGGTGGCCGGCACGGAAGCGTGGGCAGGCGTTAGGCCTTCTTCACTTTCTGAAAGCATCTAGCCTTTGAGCGATTTTTAAGCTCATCGCAATGCAAACTTGAAACCTTATTTAATTTATCATTGTGAAACAAAAGAGCGTAAGATTCTCCGTTTTGGCACTCGATACTCCAAAGCGTCGCACCTTCGGGGCCATTTCCCTGAAAGAAATTCTTAATCACTTTATCACAGTTATTATTTTCCATGGTTAAGCTAATTAGCGTAAGAAACACATTTTGTTCTTTTTCCGTGTTGCCTAGAAGAAATGCCTTTACGCCGCTCTTTTCAAATTCTTTTAAGGCCTTCTGCATTCCGAAACTAGTATTTACAGTCCTTGATTCCTCTTTTTTTTTGTTACCTTTTTCTCTCCCGTGTCCTGCCTTTTCTTGTTCCCAGAATTCATGATGAGAAATAAAGCCACGAACAAAAAAGCGAAAATTCCCACCAGTACCAGGCAGCCACGTTTCATAGCTGTGTTATTTTGAGCCCCACAATGTGGACATTTCGCAGCCGTCGAACTGATGTCCTTCCCACATTCTTTGCAGGGATTCAGCGCCATACCTGTTGTTTTTTCCTATAGGGCTTGTTGGGAATCATCGGAATCCTGAATTTCATCAAAATCCTGCATGGTCAAACGTGGCATAATCTGCCAGATTTCAGGGTATCCCAATTGACTTGGACGTACTTGAAGATTTTCCGCGTGTGAATCACTGCGCCTCTACACCTGTCCTTCTTTGCCCATCACGACTCTTGAGGAGAGGAGTATTCATTTCCCCTTCGGCAACACGCCTTTCTTTTCTAAGTTCTTCAAATATTCCTCACAGGCTTCAAAAACCAACTGTTTGACGGTTTTCTCTTCGACTGCAGCCGCAATTTTCATACGCCGCATGATAGCTCTAGGGACTCCCTGAAGCACCCAAGCGCCCCTTTCTCCCTGAACACGTTTTTCCTTTGCCATGGCCAAAACCCTAACAAACTCATATTGCTATATCAAGAAACACTTGGCATATTTATATATCCTAAAATAGTATATTATTTAAACTATCTTAAATCTGGAAGGAGGAATCCCTATGAAATCGGTCAGAGTTCTGTTGACTCTTCCATCATCACTTAAAAGGAAATTAGACGGCATGAAGAAACAAGGCTACACCGCCAGCGGCTATATCCGAGCCTTACTGGAGCGGGAGTTAGGATCAACCACCACCAAAAAAGGAGGGTGAGAAGATGGCCGAAAACACTATTGTGGATTTTAAAAAACCGAAAGGGAAAAAGCGGATGGGGACCAGCCCCGATAGGCTCAATAGCCAACCCCGTTCCGTATCAGTCCGCCACATGGAGGACATGCATGAATCCCTGACCCAGCTCCATTCACTCCTGAACGTGCTGTCCAATATTGATCGCAATCAAGATGGCCCCGACCCTACCGCCCTGAGTGAAACCTTTTATTTGTTATGGGAGTTAGTGGATGAAATTAAAAGCCATTATGATGCTTTCTGGCTTGAATACGATGGAGCGAGTGGCCAGCGAAAAGCTAACCCCAAGTTGGAGGAAGGAGACAAACCCCATGGCTAATTTGAAAAGCGTACCCTTGAAACAACAAAAAGCGAAGCAGGAAAAGGCCGTTAAGGGCGAGTATCTTCAGGCAGCTGTGCATCATATGGATGAAATGCATGACCCTCTGTATCGACTGGAGGGGTTATTGCACGTGATGAGCAGCCGTGCTCCCCAAGGAGATGGGGCAGACCCAGAGTCTTTGAACGGGACCTTTAGTGTGCTTTTGGATTTGGTTGCAGAAGTCAAAAAATATCATGATGGATTTTGGGACAACTATCTCCTCGCCACCGGACAGAAAGTTGAGGATCCCAAGTCTGAGAAGGGAGCCTAATCCATGGCACGCAATGGAAGAGTGGACCGGGGCTTGTACCAAAAACCCAATGCGCAGGGAAAACCCCAATGGTATGTCCGCCTCTTCCACGAGGGGAAAGAGCAACGGTTTGGGGCCTTCCCCAACAAAACCCAAGCCCGGGCGTTTTACGACAAGGCCAAGTTAGCCCAACAGGAAGGGCGGTTTTTCCCCGAACGGTATAAACGCTAAGGCCATGTCACCCTAAACCAAATCCTTGATAGCTACATGGCCCTCAATACCAATAAAACGATTCGAGATGATTGGTGTTATGCACGATTTTGGTTAGCACGGTTTCCCAAGAGTCCGCTCAAAAATATCACCCCTGAGGCCATTGACCGAATCAAACGAGAATTACTCACGAAAGGGCTCAGTCATCAAACCGTGGTGCGTTACCTCAAGTTTCTTCGGCACATTTTTAATGTCGCCATCAAGCATGGGAAGGTTGAACGGAATCCGTTGAAGCTGGTGGACTTCCCGAAGATCTCAAAAGGCCGGCTTCGTTTTCTCTCCCTTCAGGAAGAAGCCCGGCTGTGTAAAGCGATCGGACTCCCCTACTCGTCTTGGGTTCGCTTGGCTATTTTGACGGGCTTACGTCGGCAAGAACAATTTTCATTGAAATGGATGGACATTGACATGGACCGGCGGTTGCTGACACTCAAAGAAACGAAAAGTGGGCATGTGCAATACCTCCACTTAAGCCCCGAAGCCATCAAGATCTTCCAGCGCCTTCCCAGTTGGCAGCATTCCCGGTGGGTCTTCCCGAGTAAGAATCCCCGGAGCCCTCTTGACCCCTCGAATTTTTATCATCGGGTGTTTATCCCAGCGGTCAAGAAATCGGGCCTGGAGGATGTGACCTGGCATACCCTCCGGCATACGTTCGCCAGTCGGTTAGCCATGGCGGGAGCGACCGATCGAGAGATTCAAGAGGCCTTGCGACATGCCTCAACGGCCTTGGTCAAGCGTTATGCCCACCTAAGCCCAACCCATCTACGTGGGGTGATGGAACGGGTCTCGACCTTTGGGCAACCGGATCCCATTCAGGAAACCTCAAATGGAACTGGATCGTTAACTGGAATCGGGGTTCCGGTGGACGAACAGAAAATTGTGTAAGGTGTTGAAAAGATTGGCGCGCCCGGCAGGATTCGAACCTGCGACCCTCGGCTTAGAAGGCCGATGCTCTATCCACCTGAGCTACGGGCGCATGCTTGGAAAGTCGCATACTTACCGGGGGGGAGTCAATGGGAAGGGAGGGGCGTGTGCGTGGTCAAGGATTGGTAGTGGTGGGTCTTTGGAATCGAACGGGCACTCCGCTCATCGCAGGCCAAGGCCTTCGCAATGGACGCAGGGATCGAACTGGGGACTCCCGAAACAAGTTCCTCAATTATAGGTAAAATCGGGGGAAGGCTTATCTGGCTGTGAGATGGTGACCCGGTTGACTATTGAACCGGTACCGAATCTTGAATAGGTGGGTTTGGGAGGGGGATGCTCAACTCCCCCTCCCTGAGACAAAACGCTTTCAATCACTAAATAAATCAGCAAGATTGATGCCGAGGTCTGACTCCTGATTTTTTAAGGACTTAGGTATCTGGGAGTGGAGGAAAATCCCCTTCAGGGGAGAGTAGATTGTAGCTCTCTGCCTACAGGCAGGGGTAGCCAGAGCCCGGAGAAAATTTGGGCTTCCCGTCTGTTTGTAAAGCGACGAGGTTTTCGTAGTAGCCGGCACCAGCAATTTCCTTCTCGCTAATTTTTTCTAGTATAGGTGATTTCTATCACCTTTGATTCCTCTTGACCGGGATGGGTTCCGTACATATCAAAAGTAAATTTGTTTTTGTCTACGATCGTCCATACCGCCCGATGAGACATCTGTCCCCCACCTGGCATTGGGTGCTGACCATGTAAGGTGATGGTCTTGCCGTCCGCGCTGGCGTCCCCTTCCATCATGAAAAGTCCGGTTCCCATGGTATCCATCCAGACGGTCACATATTTTTTCCGAAGGTTGTCATAGGCATCGATCCCGATTCCGGAGAAGGGAGCCCCCATCATGTGTCCCGTGAATTCCTGTTGGAGAAAGCGACCCCCCAGCAACATTTTCATTTCCGCAGATCCGGTTGTTTCGGTGGGCGGTTTGCCCGGCTCCATCCATTCTTTGGCTTGGGTCGTCCAACTGCCTGCTAAACTTGCGAATAACTTATGCGGTTCACCAGGCATGGCCAATTTCTTGTAAGCCTCCATCATGGCGTTCATGTCCATGTGTTTTTCGTGGTGCTGGTCATCAGCCCATACCGGAAAGGTGAAAAAGAACACCAATAAATTCGTCAAGATAAAAGTTGTGAAACGCATTGCTCTCTCCCTCCTATTAAATGTTTCTTGATAAGGCCAATTTCAGCTGTTAAATTCTTGCAGGACCCTTGCAAGTGTAAATCGACTTTCGTAACTTGAGCAAGCTCTTTAAAATTGTCAAGATTGTGGAAAGGAACCTCTGCATAGGAATGATAGGCTACTTTGGATTGGATGAATGAGCTTGCAACAAGTATGTCCCGAACAAACTGTTAAGTCCACCCATTACCGAAATTTTTGAACGCAATAGTTCGGATTCTTAGACTGCCCGACAGTGTGCCCTGGAGCACCTAATCCTATCGACTTTTTCCCCCTCGTTACCCAATCACCAAAGAAAGAACCCCTTAGGTTTTCTTATTGATCAACCAGACCAATTTGAGTTTGCCGGCGTAGACCATGGCCAAACATCCAAATGTCGTATTACAATCGTAAGAGAATTCGGAGTTTGACGACTCATCGACTATGATTCCCCCCCTACCCACACGACTGTTAGGCCGGACGAATGTGCGCCTGCCAATTCTCGGCTTTGGAACGGCACCGGCCGGTAAACGCCTCCGGCTCAAGGCTGCCGTCCAATTGTATGAATTCGCTCTGGCACAGGGAATTACCTATTTCGACACCGCTCCCGAATTCGCAGGCTATGGCAAAGCGCAAGTCCAACTCGGACAAGTATTAAAAGAGCGGCGGAAGGAAATCTTTCTAGTCACTAAATGTTATGAGCCCGTCGGAGATGCGGCCCTCAAGTTATTGGATCGAAGTCTCAAGGAATTGCAAACGGACTATGCGGATCTGGTGTTTGTCCACAGTTTAGGAGCCGATAAGATGGACCCCGAAATCGTCTTTAGCCGCGGAGGTACCTATCCAGCATTAATGAAGGCGAAACAACTTGGTCTCGCTCGTTTTGTGGGTCTATCCGGTCATAATCGTCCGCAGCGGTTTGCCGAGGCAATTCAAAGGTATGAAATTGATGCCCTTCTCAATGTCAGCAACTTTGTTGATCGCCACATGTATAATTTCGAGGAACATGTTTGGCCCCTGGCTGCCCCGCAACATATCGGGCTGATTGCGATGAAAGTCTATGGTGGGGAATCCCGCTCCTTGTTTGCTGGCGTAAGTAATAGTGTCATGCCGAAATCCCATTTGGATCTGGCTTTTCGATATGCCCTCAGCCAACCCCAAGTGGCCTGTGCGGTGATTGGCATGGCCTCTTCCCGGGAACTGAAAGAAAACCTGGTTCGGGCCCGAGGTTTCACTCAACTGGGTGCGCGGGAAAAAACTCAATTGGCCACTTTGGGAAAGCGCTGGGCAAAGAAATGGGGGGCGCATTTTGGGGCGGTTACATAAATAAATGCCGGATCTAGTGGTCCAATAAGGAAGATCACAATCCCTTCGTACAATTATGAGACCTCCTTTTCTGTAGATTTTGTGCCGGCCTAATCCTCCTCCTTTCCTCAGGCTTGTCAAGTTTTTCAATATTTCCTAGACTAGATCCGGAAAATAACGTAATCTACCCTACATAAACATTTCGAAAAGCCTCTCATGAATCAGCTCTCTTATTTTTCTCTCTGCATTGCTGGAAGTGGGCTCCTGCTCTTTCAGGGTGGGCCACTTCATGCCGAAGTGACTTGCGGTACCATCATTCATGAAGAATTGACCCTGACGAAAAACGTAACGTGCGAGACCCCGACCGCCTTCATTGTGAAAGGTCCCGGTGGCCAGCTCAATCTGGGGGGCCATACCGTGAGTTGTCTCAGCGAAAAAAGCAAGATTGGCATTATGTTGGTTGGGGAAAAAGCGACGGTGACAAATGGTACGGTAACAAATTGTCAGTTTGGCGTGGTGGCGGCAGATCAAGGGCAACATCGCGTAATATCCATCACATCACGGGATCACTCCGGTGCGGCTTTTACTACAGGAGGGGTGGGCACCGCTGCGGGAAGTCATAGCAATCGATTTATCAGTAACCATGCTGAAAGGGCCATGACCGGATTTATTATCAATGGCAATGGGAATTTTTTATTGGACAATTCCAGTGTGGAATCCGTGAGGGGTTTCGTGGTGAGTCAAAAAAGGAACCAATTTACCTTGAATGTCGCTGCCCAAAATGACGTCGGGTTTTCCCTTCAATGGGGAGCGGAGGACAATCACTTCATTAAGAATGTGGCTGAAAAAAATGCCTTTGTGGGGTTTGAAATTGGAGGGAATCGAAATAGATTGGTGAAGAACCGCGCGACTGGTAATGGGCGAAATATGATCGATGTGGGGTTTCGAATCATTGATGCCAGTGAGAACTTCCTTGGATGGAACGTCTCGGAAAGTAATACGGGAATGGGGTTTGAGTTGCTAGGGCTGTTTAGCCGGAGTGAACAAAACGTGCTCCGTGGAAATGTCGCCAAAAACAATGAGCATGAAGGGATCGCCATTCAATTGTTAGCGGTAGGCAATAGGGTTCTTGAAAACACAGGGAAAGACAACGGGACTTTTGACCTTCAAGACGCCAACCCTGATTGTGATGATAATAAGTGGATCCAGAATACCTTTATCACCGCCGACCCTAGTGAATGTATTCAATAACAACTTTTGTCATACCTTCCTTTTTAATAATTAGCCCCTCTCACTCTCTCTTCAAAATGAACCATCCGTTTTTTGGAAGCCCCCAAAGGGGAATCAACCGTTAATTAAAGTTTTACTTTAATAACCCACACCACTGCTGTTCCCCCATAGTGGGACCCCCCCTTTTTTTGCCGAAAAAACCATGGCCACAAGTCATACCGTTTTGATCCCTCTTTCTTCTTTAAACCGTCACAAAAAAAGGAACAAAATGCAAAGAGGATCAAACCAGTTGCATTTCCCAGAAGGTTGGTATGCATTCCGTTGTTCTCAAATCCTTGTCAGACTCGATCAGAATACTTCAGGGTGGTAAAGTGGTTTCCTCGGGTACCGTAACGCGACGACGATGGGGTATTGATTTGTGATCAAAGACTGGGTAAGGGGAGAAACCATACCGTCAGGCTTTGTAGCTTGTGTGCTAGTTGGACAAACTTTGGTCTGTACTGTTCCTGGGCAGTCAGAAATGAGGAAGGCGGATTCGTTGGATCCTCCTACATCTAAGTCAAACTCCGCTCCCCAACTCAATCGTTTTTATACCGTACCTGATACATGGAAAGAAACGGCCGACCAAACACTGATTTTCGAAGGAGATGTTCAGTGGACCCGATACCTTAAAAAAATCCTTCAATTACCCGAATGGATTGATCTCGGGTTGGAAAACCGCACTCGGTTTGAATCCTTATCGTACCCTTTTCGTCTGGGACAGACGGGAACCCAGGCCCAAATTCCCCAACGATCTCGTATTCGACTGGGAATCGATGGACCCGGACCCTTACGATTTTTATTTGAAGGCCAAGATTCTCGCACCCATGTACTGGCGGGGGGAGGGTCGACCGTCGATAATACGATTATTGATGAGTGGAGCCTGCTTCAGCTTTTTGTGTCTGTCACTCTTCCCAATCTTTTCAGAACCAACCTTCGCGCCGATGGTCATTTGGGACGATTCACCATGGACATGAACAGGCACCGACTTATTGCTCGAAATCTCTTTCGTAACACGACGAATTCGTTTCAAGGGGCCCATGTGCAATTGGGCCAGGAAAAAGAATGGAAAATCCGCACATTCCTTGTCAGGCCGGTTATTCGTTTTACAAGCGTCCGGGACACCCCAGATACCGATTCCGTTTTTTGGGGGGTCAATTATGAGTCCAGACACGATGATTGGTTTCAGCGGGATCTCTATTATTATGGGTTGAATGATCGGGAAGCCAGTAGCAGTAATCCGCCAGTGGTGTATCACACTATTGGATTGCGCCTATTTAAGGAGCATGCGGACGGAGAATTAGATTACGAAATCGAGTCGGATTGGCAGTTCGGAAGTTTTGGCCAGAAGGATCATTTTGCCTATTACCAGCACTTCGAGATGGGCTATACTCTCGACGCACCCTGGAGACCGCGCTTTTTGTTTCACTATGACTATGCGAGCGGAACCCGGGATCCCGATGGGAGCCAGAATGGACAATTCAATAGCCTATTCGGCACCCCCAACTTTGATTTAGATCCCACCTCTTTGTTTTCGGCCTTTGCGCGTGAAAATATCAGTACCCCCGGCTATCGGATCATCTTAAAGCCACTTCAAACGGTCATTTTTCATATCGTCAATCGATATTGGTGGTTGGCACAAGCCAAAGATGAGTGGGTAGGCACCGGGCTTCAAGACCCTACCGGACAAGCAGGAAATTTTTTGGGTTCAACCGTGCAATTGAAAGCCTATTGGCATTTTATTTCAGCGTTAGGCTTCGAATTCGGATATGTCCATTTCTTTAAGGGGACCTATGTCGAAAATCTCGCGAAGATTCCTGGCAATCCCCCAGCCAATGATTCCGATTATTTTTATGCCTCTACCAAAGTGAGGTTTTAGTAGCTGGCCAAGGCCGCCCTATTACCGATACCAGAGTTCAAATTGTTCCTTTAATTCCTCGTCACTTAAGTCCGAGAAAAAGGTATCCGGGAGCCCAACATATCGAGGTGGGCGCGAGGACGATGAGGAAAACCGGGAAAGCACCGCATTGGCAATAAGTTGGTAGTATTGGGATCCCAGGTGACTATCATTCCAAAATCCGACCGGAATGGGCACATCTCTCCGGGTAAAACAGGATGCCGCGCCTCCCCGCTCAATTCGTCCTTGAGTATCGTCGATACACCGTTCACCGATTGTTCGGAAGTAGCCGCGCCGAAAGCCAATAAAAAATGAGTCGGCCGATTCCCGGATGGGGGTTTGAATATCCACATAGCCAATTCGGTTGTTGTTGAACTCTTGTATACGGTTTTGCAATGAATTATTAAACATGGCCAACAATTCGGCAAATGCCGCGGCAACGGCATGTCTCGCTAGCACCCCCTCGACATCCGCCATATCCAGCAACGTCGGAGTGATCCCAAGATTAAATTGGCCGATGACCAGGATATTTTTGGCGCCTAAATCAAGCAGGGCATTCACCCCGGACAAGGGATTGGCCTTTCCGGCAATTTCAGAGGGAATCGTAACGTTCAAGGCAACCAGAAAATCCTCAAATGTGCTGTCCCCATTGACAAAAGAGAGAAACGCCACTGAGAGATCGTTCGCACCGGTGTAGATTACATAAAGTGTCTGATCATTGACCTTTACCCGTCCCGCGGCTTTATCGGCCTCAAATATTTCGATCTGTTTGCGCAATCCGGGAATGATGATAGTGTCCCGAAGATCCCTGTTGGCCACTCCATCAGTTTCACTTTGGGTCGTGCGGTAGACATTTTGGGTATTGAACACCGAATCTTGCAATGTTTCACCGGGAAGGGTGCAGGTTGCAAAAGGCATTTGATCCCAATTAGCGCATCCACTACCCGAAAGCGCGCCACCGAAGGCATAATTCACTGATTGCCGAATACTGACATCGCGAAGGGGCGTGGTAAATTGTTCTACCCACGGACGATAATCGGCCCTCGAGGCCACCAATGATCGCAAAATTGCGTTATACATAAAATACTGTGTCCAATTGACGGAACGAAATTTCCTCTGCACGCATCCTTCCTGAGTGGAGCATAATTCCAATTGGTCCGGTAACGTTTGGGTCAGGAAGAAATTGCCTCCATTGGTAGGGGGAAACAGCAGAGCTAGTCCCGGGAGAATCCGATCTCGCAAGGGATTGAGGGGATTGGCAATGGGCACATAGAGATTCGTAAACAACCCGTCCCCCGAGGTATCACCCTCCAACGTTAAGCTTTCTGGGAAATTGCCGAGATCAGTCAGACTATCTCCAAAAAACATGACATTGGAAAAATCCCGTTGGTCAAAGATTCCTCCATCCTCAGCCGCCCCAGCAATCAGGGGAACGAGGCCGGAGCACAGGCACACCATTAAAAGAGACACAATCAATTTTTTTTGATTCGTCATCAATAATCCCCCATGGTTAAATATTTCATTCTTACTTTTAAAAAATATCTGTTGGCCGAATTTCCCCCAATGAACATGAAAAATTGAAGAACTCATTTCGGACTATGTGACCATTTCTCCTAAAAGCAACTATTGACTGTAAATTGAAACGGAAGTGTGTCATAGTTTACCGCTTTGTTCAATCATCGAGGCGGTCCAATATTGCATAGATCTACATCGCACCGTTATGTAAAGTCCGTGCTGTCTAAGAGGACGGTGTCTCGGGCAACAGGTGCCATGATTCAGCCATACGTTGGATTTTATGTATTTCAAATGAAAACTGTAGGTAGGCCATACTGATGTATTATTTCCAGAAACGTTTCTAGAATTGAAGGAACGCTGATCTTGGAGTGTCGCCGCAAGGGGTGGGTAAAATGAGGGGAGCGTAGTGAAACCGTCAAATGAATTCGAACAGATCTTTCGCAGTGATGTAAGCGATACCTTGGTTCGAAAGGGTGTTAAATATACCTCTCATCCACTTTCACCTCACCAGTTAATGGCAAAACATCCCGGTTCATGGCAGATCGCCCACGATGGCACCTACCCAAGTTGTGACGGGCGGGAGGTAGTGGGAGAGATGGTCTTCGGGCTTTTGGGGGATAGGTTGGTCTAGCCGCTCCAGTCAAGTCGGGAGAGGAAAAAGGCCCGTTTTGATATCATGCGGGTGGATCGGTGGGTTTAGTGAATTGCTGTAACAGGCCCTTCACCCGGTCCCTAATTTCCCTCGCCTCGCCCTCCAATTGAGGTTGTTTACTACTGCCAAACCGAAGCGTGATATCGGTCATTATAGCCACTATGTCTTCCAGCTTTTGTTGTGAATCAAGCGTATCAAGCAAGGATGTTTCTTGTTGCTCGATGTCGGGCCCAAAATCTGACGGCTCAAAGACCTGCCGCAGTTCCAGCGTCGCGCCATCTTCCATCGGAGCCCGTTTTGCCCACTCTAACGCCTCGGCCTTAGACTTCACCTTCCAAATCCAGAATCCGCCGATAGGTTTCCGGGGTTCCGTAAAAGGTCCATCGCTGACCCTCGTTTCTCCATGACCGGGGAAATGCACTTGAACACCTTTTGAGCTCGGCTGAAGCCCTTCACCGCTCAACAGCACCCCCGCTTTTACCAGTTCCTCATTGAACAGGCCCATTTTGGCTAGCAATTCGGCTTCGGGCATCTGTCCTGCTTCGTACGCTTTGGCGTTTCCCGGATAAACCAGAACCATAAATCTCATGTTAACTCCTTTTATTTATTATCCGCCCGGACATCGAAAATATTACCATGATCATTCGCCCACCAACCCTCCTCCTCGACGGGGCGGAGTGCTTCGGGGTGGGGATTACCCTTTTGGATCAATGGTGGTGGTGTTTAATTGACCTGAAAGACTGCTTACTCGATCTCTGATAACCCGAGCCTCGGTCTCCAATTCTGATTGCTGGATTTGGCCTAAACGAAGGGTAATTTCGGTCATCATGGCCACGATGACTTTCAGCTTATCACTGAGAATTATTATTTCTGCTTGGGCATCGATTTTCTCACCCATCGTTTTCTCCTTTGTTGGTTTTCGCTCATTTCTCCGCAAGGCTTAAGTCTTTTGAATCGGCCCCCGCGGGAGGGAGGGAAGGGATTCCATTCAAAAATGAAAATACTATTAAACTCTTATGGAAAAGATGAAATTGAATTCGATTTAGGAGAAGCAATTCCCTCTGATGGAAAACGATTGGGATCAAATCCATATATGGCGTAGCCTAAATCAATGATTTGATCTCCCGAAGACCAAGAAATGCATTTTCCAGGTAATCGAATGGGAACGTTTTGAAATGGCCAGACAAAACCGGGGACCCCTTTTCCTGAAATATCAGCAAGAAGGTTATCGGAGAGAAGTTGATGGTCATCTTCACTTGGCTCGGGAGGAATGTTAACACCACCCGCTCCGATTTCATTTAATTCTTGATCGGTCAGGGAGTCGACTCCAAAGGCTGGTGAGATAATACACATGGATCCTGGGACGGCAAGGGAAGGAACAGTCCAATGGGAGAGTATCATGGCAAGACCTCCTAAAGTTTAAGGCTTAGTGCCTTACTAAAAAAAGCGTAACATAATTCGATCGTCTCAGCCACCGGTGATACCAAAAAGTATAAAGTGAGTAGCAACATCTATTTCACCCCCTCCCGTAGCACGAACGTGGCAGCGACTAAGGGCCACCCCGACTTCCAGAAATTAAGCGATAATTTGCTCAAAAGATTACTTTTTTGTTCCCATCGTTCCTCTTTTAAATTTGATCCAAATTTCTCTAAAAAGGAGTGGATCACTTTAAGAAGGAAAGGTCAGTTCTACTAAAACTTGAGACCGAAAGATCCAATTTTCTTGAGAACTAGACCGTGGCACAGGATACCAAGAGGACATTTTTGATCAACATGTACGTGCGAGAACTTTCGTATCATGACAATTAACAAGAACCCGAAATTTGGACCTCTTTACCCCCAACCAGATTTATTCTCCCCCGAATTCTATATGATTACCGGCTTGTCTATCGATCGGTACAAAATGGTTTGGGCTATACGGATGAACGTATCGGCCAAATTTTAGCCAAGTTGGCATCGGTCCGTGACCTGGAGCTACTTCGACTTAAATCAGTACCCATCCAAATCCAACCAACACTGCATCTAGCCCATTCGCCTCCCCAAAAACCTCATTTTGAAAAATTCTTTGGCGTTTTTTGAGCCATGAGGCTCCGTTTTTCTTCAATTAAATAATAAATAGCTATCTACCCTCTTATTCGAGGCGGGAACGGCGATTTTTTTTATTTTTTTTCAGACCTCTAAAGTTTCATATCAAATCAACCGAAAAGCCTAATTATAAGGATTACGAAATCGAAATGGATGCTCCATTGGTACTCAAATAAGGGAGGGGACAAGGTGTCAGAGTAAAAAGATGGGGTTATCCCCGGTAAGACCGATGTTCTGGTGAAAGAAAAAGACCGTAAAAAGTACAGCACCCCGCAAAACTGATTCGTAATTGATTTTTTAAGATCGGAAATTGGAACAAAAGAGCGAAGAAATCCCACTGCGAAAATCATTGATATTTACGTTGGTCTTCTGTGTGACCTTGTTCGGCTTGGCCGCTATGGCGGATTCCCAAAATCGAACCGGCACTCAATTAGGGACTTCCTTCCTTAAACCTACCCTGAGTTTTGAGGCCAATATAGGGCAAGCTGAGGCCCATGTTCATTATCTGACCCGTGGCCCCAGCTACGGCGTCCAATTGACGCAAACCGAAGCGGTCTTGGTGTTACACCGCCCACTTGCTCTTCCTCCACCCACTTTGAAAGAAGTGGGTCTTCATCCGGCCCCAAATGCTCATGAGTACGCCACCCTTCGGTTTCGTTTTGTTGGCAAGGACGTGCACTATTTTGACCCTCATGGGCTTGGTCAGCTCGAAGGGAAAAGTCATTACTTCATTGGCAATGATCCCGCACAGTGGCACACCAACGTCCCGCATTATTCGCAAGTCCTCTATCCAGACATCTACCCTGGCATTGACCTCCTCTATTACGGACGACAGGGCCAATTAGAATACGACCTGATCGTCGCCCCCGGGGCCAATCCCGAACAGATTCTTCTGGAAATTCAGGGAGCCCAACGCCTCACGGTCCAGCCCGATGGCTCGCTCCATATTGCCACACCCCACGGCACACTTCTCCACCACCGCCCGGTTATTTATCAGGAACTCGACAACGGCCGGCACCTTATTGAAGGCGCCTATCACGTCCACCATCCTCATCACGTAAGCTTTGATATCGGGACTTATGATCCAACTCGCCCGCTCTATATTGATCCGGTTTTAATTTATGGCTCGTATATTCAATCCAAAGGCCTGCATGGCTTAGCCATTGATGAGAATAATGCCATTTATCTCACCGGGGCCGCCCTCCCCTTGTATTCAGCCGACATTAATGCGCTCGAACAAGACCCTCAGGGGTATCTGGATTTGTTTGTTTCAAAATTTAATGCCACCGGCACCCAATTGCTTTGGTCGGCCTACCTGGGAGGAGCATGGGACGACCAAGGCCGAGACCTGGCCGTTGATAAAAACGGAAATGTCTATGTCGTAGGGGTTTCGTCATCCCTCAATTTTCCTATCGTCAATCCCCTGCAGTTTGACAGTGCCATTAAGCCCGAAAATTCGGGTCTGGCTAATTCCGGCTCCTATGACCTCGTCGTCATCAAGCTGAATGCGCAGGGCAGTGCACTAAAATATGCCTCCTATCTCGGCGGCTGTGGAGAAGATGGATTGTTCGGCAATCTCGCCATTGCCCTCGGAGAAGAACAAGAAGAAGATGTCGCGCCGGACACGCCCAAGAAGATCACTGTGTATCTCACGGGGGCCACCAATTCACCCGACTTTCCCCTGGTCGATCCTTTCCAACCGACCTACGGCCGAACCCTTGACACTTTTGTCACCAAAATCAATTCCACGGGCACGGCTCTTGTCTATTCCACCTTCTTGGGGGGCACCGATAGTGACATCGCCGGAGACATCGCCGTCGATGAAGACGGGCATGCCCACATCGTCGGCACCACCTTTTCCGTGAACTTCCCCACTCGAAATGCCGTCCAGGACGAAATTGGGCAAAGCGAAGTTCTCGCTACCCCAACCCCCAGTGACATCTTTGTCACGAAATTTCAGTCAGACGGGCTCGACGTCGTTTACTCCACGTATCTCGGAGGTAATAGGGAGGATGAAGGCTATGGCCTGGCGCTCAATCGATTCGGGGAAGTGTTTATCACCGGCAGTAGCCGCTCAGATTTTTTCCCGGGAGCCGAGGCACGGCCCCCTGGCTTCCGACGAGGCGATGCCGATGTCATTGTGAGTCAATTCAGTGCTTCTCCGGGCATCCTGTTGAATTCCGTCAGAGTCGGCGGAAGTGCAGATGATACCGGCTTCGCGATTGCCCTGGAAGACGAACGCCAGGCCTGGGTCACCGGACGTACGGCAAGTGGAGACTTTCCCGTTACGGTGGGCGCGCCCCAGCCATTCATCGGCAAACTCATCACAGGGGATGATCCGGACGTCCCTCTTGGAGACCAAGTGGTCAGCACCATCGATGCCTTTGTATTTACCCTGACACGAAGAAGCGAGACACCCACCTTTTCCACGTATCTCGGAGGAAATGGCCAAGACGAAGGCCGCGCCATTGGCGTCAGATTTCTCGAAATCCCCCCTGGGCCAGCCGAGCTCACCAGTACCCTCGTTGTCGGGCGCACTTTCTCCACGGATTTTCCCCGAACAGCCGCGCACCACCTCCTCCCCTCCGGGGGATTTTTAGTCGATTTTCTCGAGTCCGACGTGCCAGAGGATCAGGACGACCGGTTTCCCTGTCCGCCCTTTTGCTTTCCCATCGCCCTACCAAATCCTCCCTTCCTCACACAAAGTTTTCCACCCATTACCGCCGATCTCACGATCACGATCCAGGATACCCCCGATCCGGTCGGAATTGGAGAGCCCCTGACCTATACGATCACCGTGACCAACAACGGGCCCCACCCCGCCAGAAACGTCATTGTCACCGATGTCCTCCCGCCCGAGTTTCGCCTGGCCACGTCCTCGCCGATTGCCAACACCTGCCTGAGGGACCTGCAGAATCAAGCCATCGTATGTTTCTTAGGAACCTTGGATGTCAATGCCCAAAGCACCATCATCCTCTCCGGCATTCCCCTCGCCTCCTCCTTTCACGTGCGCAACACTGACACCGGTGAAGATGACCTCATTAAAATGCCCAATCACGCCAGTGTGTTTAACGATCTGCCCGATTTCAATTACAGCAACAACAGCGCCGCCGTCTTCACGGAAATCATTGACCCCAACGCGCAAACCCTCACTAGCCCACTGGCCGACCTGTCCGTCATCAAAAATGATCTCTTTCTTCGGTTTAACTTCGAAAAAAATGAAGTGGAAATTGTGGCTCCGGAAGACCCCGATCCCATTACCACCGCCACGGTCGGCCGGCCCTTTCTCTACAAAATTACCGTGGCCAACGCCGAGGAAGTGGCGATCACCGTCATTGAACGAGATGAAAATGGCGATCCCATTCATGATGACAATAACCAACCCATTCAACGGGTCGAGGTCGTCCCCACTAGCGCCGCCGCCGATGTCATTCTCACTGATCTCCTTCCTCCTAATCTCACGGTGGGCTTTGTGGACATCGATCCTCCTCAAGGCGTTTGCCTGGGAATTCCCGACTTTCGATGTTTTTTAGGCAGTCTCGACCCTGGAGCGGAAGTCACCCTGACCGTTTGGGTCATCCCCAGCAGTCCCGACGAAATCGTCAATGGCGTCCTCGTCACCACCAGCACCACCGAACCTCCGGAGCGGACCCCCAATACGGACACGGAAGGGACCGTCATCCAAATTCCCCAAGCGATTGAAGCCGCCGATCTTCAAGTCACCTTTACCGATGAAGAAGAATTGGTGTTAACGGAAGAAGACGAACGAGATGAAGACGAAGATCCCCCCGATCCGATCGATCCGGATCAGCACACGGGCCGGGGCGAAGTGACATGGAAATTAGAGGTCCTCAACGCCGGCCCGGATAAAGCCCTCAATGTCCTCGTGACCAGCCGCATCAATCCCATGAAAATTTCGGGGCTTCCGCCTACCACCATTACGCATTTCGACAGTATTCCTCCCTCGCCCCTCGAGGTTCGGGCCAGTGCAACTGGCACGGATACCGGTATTCGTCACTTTCAACCCCTCAAGGGTGAAGTGATTACCGAAGATAACATTGACACGAAATGTGAGAACGGCAAAACAACGGAGGGAGAGGAATGTGAAGTTGACGGCCGATTTGAGTGTACCCTGTGCAAAGAG
>CAZGFD010000004.1:0-216820 GCA_964525045.1 uncultured Nitrospiraceae bacterium
CTCCGGAACGGACCGGCGAAGGCTGGTGGAGGGCAGGGGAATTGAACCCCCGACCAACGGCTTGGGAAGCCTTCCCATACTGAAACGCAAATCAACTGCAAGTTATTATGCGATACCAAACTCCTTGATTAACAAGGGAAGTCGTTGTTCTTAGTTGTTTTGCGTTCAGAATGATTCTTAGTTGTAACCGTGATAGAACCGTGATGAACGGGCAACGGCCACTCTTCTCCGTGAACCATGAACGGACAGGTTCTTATTGAATGGTTGACGGGACCTGGGGATCCTTGAATATCATAGAGTGGTTCCAAAAAGTAACTGAGTTTGTCATTAATCTTTGATATCAAAGATTTCAGATATCCCACAGCCCCAACCGTGTGGGAGGCAACGGCCCGATTAGCTATCGGTCTCGGCAGTGGATCCTGACCACTGTGCCTCCCCTTTCTACAATCTCAGGACCCTGCAGGAGGGGACGATGTCAGAACCCGATTCCGCTGATCGAAAGACTGCCTGGACGCAGGTTCATTTTGAACCAGAAACCCGTCCCAACAAAAATGCGAAGTTTCAAGGAAAGGTTCTTCTCACTGATGAAAACGGCGTGGAAGAATATCATCACCTTGAATTTAAGGTTGATGAGTTACAAACCTTTTTCAAGCTAGCTGCCCTCCCAACCGAGGAGCGACACAAGCTTTTCGATGCCATCGCACTTTGCCCGTACCACAATCCTTGGCTTTTAAAGAAAACGCCGCACGGCGGAAATCGAGCCGGTCTCTTATCCAAACATATTTGGCACACTGCGCGGTGGCTAGCACCCGCTTTATACCCCGAGGCGGAACTCAACGAAAGAGAAAGAACCTTCATCTACAAACAATTACTACGACAGATGAAAAAAAAGGGGGTTTCACGAACCGACCCTTGGACGGCCGTTTCGTTCTTATGCGAACTCAACTGGAAGAATTTCATGAAAAATGCTCCCGACGACATCCGCATTAGCGATGAAGATTGTCAATTCCACCCCTCAAAAGACCCAATTCGGTTTCGTCAGGCGCTCGGGAGCGGGCATGAGATCATAAAAGACTATTTGGACGCGATACGGACCGGTAAGAAAATCATGAGAAGAACTATTTCGTGGCGTAAGGGCTCTCCTCCCTTGGTAACGGCGGAGGAAATGCGTAAAGCGGGTTGGGCAGTCAAGAAATCATGTGAGCGTCAAGACAATCAAGAGATTGTTACCTTGAATTGTCGGATCAAAGTTCCCTGTAAACGCGTCAATGGCGTCCTCACCCCCGGATGGCCGATCTTCATCTTACCCAAACCGTGGCATGAATATGTTTCCGCTCTCTTGAATGGAAATGAGGCCACGCTCATCCAGCCGCCGGATAGCCCTAGGCTGGTTGACCCTATGACAGGACGCCTGACGATCATCCCCTCAGAAATACGGATGAGAGATTTTCGAGACTAACCCTCCCCCTTTCAAGCGCAGTTCCCTCGCTAACAATTTTGGTAGGCGCAAGATACAAAAAATTCATCTTGCGCCTACTTTTAAAGTTTATTGCTGAATACCTACGTTTATTTTGTTAAATCTCTAACTATGGATAACAAAATCAAATGACATCCAAGTATGGAGGACCACAGAATGAACAGCGCCGCACTCAAAACCACTCACTCTGAAGAAACCTTTCTTACCATCTCGGAACTATTGCAGGCTAAAGACGCCTTCCTCTCCATTCCTGGATTATTGAAGGTGCTGAACAAGGACGATCAGGTGGCCTCACGAGAATTTATTTACCGGATGGCTAAAAGCGGTACTATTCCGACTTATCGCATTAATCGGAAAATCTTTGTTCGCTTACCTGAAGTCTTGGATGCCTTACGGTCGAATGGTTCCAATGGGCAACCCCAGGAACATGCCCGATGAACCCTGAAGCCATTGCAGCTAGGGTTGACGGCTTTCGGTGGACTGGCCCCGGGAAAGGGATCGGGCGTTGTGGCGCCGTTGACCATCTTGATGAACACGCTTCGATGAGTGTTCAGGATGCGGGGGACAAAATTCTGTTGCATTGCCTTTCCCGACACTGCTCCATTGACGCCATTTGCGCGGGCCTCGGCATAGAAGTATCAGATTTGTTTGTAGATTCCCTGGCCAAAGGCACTACATCTCGGAACGACAAGAAAAAACTATCGAAGGCCACGATAGTTTCGCCTTATCAAACAGGCAGGTTGTTAAGGGAATACGCCCACAAACTCTTAGATATTGCTGATAGGTTTGACCGTCACAGTCGTGAGGTTCTCGAACGGGCACGGGGTCTCAAGATTGATGATTGGACGGATGAAGAATTGGAGCGGGCGTTGGCTATCGTAGATCGTGCAAATCAAAGACAGCGGCTCGTCTCAGCATTAGATGACCTGGCGTATGACCTTAAGACCTGTGCCATGGAAAGGGAACGGAAAGCCTATGCAGTCCGATCTTGAAGGACTCGTTGAAGCCGATGCCGCGTGCGTCAACGGGCGGGCCGCTCTTTGTTTCGGTCCCATCAACCCTCAAATAGTAGAAGCCTTTCGACGCTCTGGCGGCAACCTGAATGGCCAACAGGCGCTCGGGCTGCCTGGTACTGACTATTGTAGCTACGAATGGTCGGAATCCTCCGACCCCAGTGACGCCCCTCCCTCGAAAGTCCATTTCTGTTTAGATCCCAAAGACCATCACCCTTCAATAGACATCGTTACGCAAGAGGACGTTTTCAGCGATCTCGTCAGTGTTCTGCTGAACGGACCGCCGGCCATGGGTGACCTCACAATCTATCCGGCCGAGTCCCCCGCCCATGAACAACTAATCCGGGATCTGTCGGCCTGGCGAACGGCCACGCTCGCGACCTGGAACGCCAACGGCCCCCAGATTCTTGACCAAGTGGCCACCATTCGTGGGTCCCTCAAGGAAGGTGTCGCGTTGTGGAAGTATAACGGGCCGCTTCATCCTGACCTTTTGGAATTGGCCACCCGAGAGTTTGCCTGGCTCTATGTGTCTTTTGTTGAAGCGGGGGACCTCCCCTCCGGTGGAGATGGCCCCAATCCCCAGGAAAAGCTTAGTAAGGGAAACTCCTCCGATCCCTCATGGCCAGAAAAACCTAACGAGATTGCTTTTCGTGGTTTGGCTGGAGAGTTTGTGCGGATGGTGGAGCCGTTTTCGGAAGCTGACCCCACGGCGCTCCTCATTCAATTGCTCACGGCCTTCGGCTCGGTCATTGGGCGGGGCCCGCATTTCATTGCAGAGCAAACGAAGCATTGTTCCAATCTGTTTGTCGTCATTGTCGGGCGGACCTCCAAAGCCCGAAAAGGCTCCTCGTGGAGTCAGGTGTTTCAAGTCTTGCACGCCTGTGATCCCATTTGGGCCAAAAACTGTGTTATCTCCGGACTTGTGTCCGGAGAAGGCATGATCTGGCAGGTGCGGGACCCGATCTACAAGAAAGAGCGGGTGAAAGACAAAGGGGGGCAGACGAGGACGGAAGAGGTGTGTGTGGATGATGGCGTGAAGGATAAACGACGGTTGGCCCTTGAAGCGGAATTTGCCAGCCTCCTCCAAGTCATGGGGCGTGAGGGGAATACTCTCTCGCCCGTTGTCCGAAAAGCCTGGGAAACGGGGAACCTCGAATCGCTCGCCAAAAATTCTCCCGCAAAAGCCACCGGGGCTCATTATTCGATTGTGGCGCATATTGTGAAGGATGAGGTTTGTCGAGACCTTAATCGAACCGAACGGGGCAACGGATTCGCCAACCGGTTTCTTTGGGTCTGTGCGACACGAAGTAAAGCCATTGCTGATGACATCCCCGATGATGCCATTAATTGGGCCCCATTTATTACACGACTAAAGTCCGTCATTGAATCCGCTCGGGGGACAGGTCGAATCCGGCGCGATGAAGGCGCTCAAGATATTTGGCGCCGTGTCTACCCTCACCTGTCAGAAGGCGTACCAGGCATGCTGGGGGCTGTCCTCAACCGCGCCGAGTCCCAAGTGATGCGGTTAGCGTGTCTCTATGCTCTGTTAGATGGAGATTCGGCTATCCGCGCCGATCACCTCCGCGCCGCCTTGGCCCTCTGGGAGTATTCCGAAGCAAGTGCACGGTTTATTTTTGGGGATACGATGGGGGACCCCGTCGTCGATGAAATCCTCCAAGCCCTTCGCATGCATCCCGATGGGCTGACCCGAACACAAATTAGTGATCTCTTTGGGCGTCATCGCCACCGTGACCAACTCAGCCGCGCCCTTTCTATTTTATTGGAACACGGCTTGGCGCGGGTAAAAACAGAAAAGACCGCAGGACGGCCGATAGAGCGTTGGTATGCCTTCTAGGGGACTTAATTCGCTTAATTCGCTTATTTCGCAACGATGTCTTTCTTAGAACATGATCGTCAGAAACAATCAGGAATCATAAGTGTGACTCTTTCCCCACACAGGCTATCATTCAGAAGGCCTTAGCTAAGGAGAGTTAAGCGGTTATGGGAAAATATTTGAAGATGGCTGACGAGGCCATGGGGATGAAAGCAGAGAACTGTGGACGGCTGGCGGAGTTTCATTCCCCCCTCTTTGGCCGTTGTTATGGTCGGATTGTGGAGATCAAGGCCAATCTCTACCACCTATCGGATCATTCCGTCTTAAAAGTGCCTGTGATGGTACCAGGTTCGTGGATTGTCCGTATCCATGATGAAGAAGCTACTGCGAAATAAGCGATTTAAGCGAAAAAAGGTGAGGGGTCTTCGTTCATTCCTCTCACCTAGGAGGTGAGACCTTTTTAATATTATCCACCCCTACGCTCACCAAAATGGCAAGTTGATCAGAATATTACTATCAAACTTTTTATCGAAAGGAGAGGCTAATGACCAGTGCCATTGCAAACCAACCTATGAGCTTAACCGACGTTCGGGAACAACTGACCCAAGCCGAAAGCAAACGCGACGGTTGTCAGAAACGGCTGAATAACCTTCACGCCCAACAGGAAGGAGTCCAAAAAACCATAGACAGTCTTGAACGACAACGGACCGAACTCGTTGGGGCCATTGCCATCGGAGTTGGGAAGGATGCCGATTTAGTCAAGTTGAGAAAAAGTCTCAGCGCCGCACGCGATGAACTCGCTGATACCGCCGACTTACTGAAGGCCACAGAGAGGGCTTTAAGCCAAGCAGCACAAGAGGTCGAAGCCGCCAGAGCGACCCTACGAGCCGCCGAAAAAAAAGCCTGGCGAGCGGTACAGGCCGTCCTCATTGAACGGCACAAAGCGGCGGTCCAAGAAATTGCAAACGAACTGTTTGTCACCGGGCTCCAATGCCAACCAGGACTAGGAGAGTTGCATTTTTGGTCGGTGTTGAACGCCTTGGAACTCAAAAAACCGAACCCCGAGGAAGTCCAACAGATCAAAACCGAGCTTAAAGAAGAATTTCATTTGGCCCAAGTTTAAACACGAAAGGAGATGGACATGGCTGTTGATTTAGCAGAACAAATTTTGACCGACCCAGAGCTGGCCCAGATGATCGAGACCGAGGAGAAAGCCCGGCGGGTGTGGCACCACTATCCAAAGCTCCAGCAAGAATTCCGCGAGTTCAACACCTTCTGGGGTTATTTGATAGGCCTCAAGCAAAATGGAATCAACGTTTGCCGAGGCAACGGAGTTACTCAAAATCGGATGCCAGCATAAGCGGAACGGTTCGCGCGTGGGGGTTGTCTGCGGCAGCCCTCAACCGCGACCACCGGGGCAGGGTTTGGGGCCCTGCACGGCAAGGCACCCGGCGGGGGTACTTCTCGCTCCTCTCCCCCGATACGCCTTGCCACCAAATTACTCACAAACTTTTACTACCAATGGAGGACACCATGAATGCAACCGCTGCGAAGTATTTAAACTGGACTCCCAAGACCTATGAAGAGGCGTGGCAAACACTTAAACGGGTAGAGGGGCTAAATACCCAAGCGGCCATGCAGCAAGCCCAAGACCGCTGGCCGGACCTGTTTCAAACATTTTTGGACAACTGTCCCCGCGCGAGAAAGTGAAGCCGTTACTCGGAGAGCAGCAGTCACAATATTTGAACGTATTTGACGAGAGGAGAAGCAACTATGGCTACCGCTGTGCTTGAATCCAAACCCAGCCCGACCAGTGACGAGATCCGTCAAGGGATTCGGGCGCTGAAAGTGAAACGTGACACACTCCGCCAACAAATAATGGGAGCCCCTCCCAAGAGGGAGGCACCAAGGGAGGATGAACCGCTCATTAAAAAGTTGCTGGGGAAATTCTATCGGTCTGAGCCAGTGTCCCCCGTGGCGGACCCTAAGAAAAATCGGGTCCAGCTTGAATCGGAACTCGACACGGTCGAGGTGTCTATCGATCGGCTACGGTCCACCTTTCTCCAAACCAAAGAGGAAGAGCGGGTGGCGAGCATTGCGGCCCTCACGCCGAAGTATCGAGAGGAATTGAAACACCTACTTGAGGCCGTGACCCGGGCCGTCCAAGCCAATGACCGCCTCACGGATTTGGAATACGCGATGGACCATCAGTTTGCCTATTCACTCTCAAGGCAAACGATCCACGGACTTAGTCTGCGAACGAGTGCAACGCTCAAAGAGTGGATGGAGCGGGTCAATCAATTTCTTGGGCAAAAAGTCTAACCGGGTATGACAACATGGGAACAGGATTTGGAGAGGTATGCTCGGAGGGGCGGCACCGCTCATGCGGGACATCTTCGAGGGCAATACCTGTATGCCCTTCATCAGCACACCGGTCGCAATGTATTGGCCTATTACTGCGGGATTCGGTGGGACCCCCACATAGCTACGGTCATCCAGCAAAACCCAGGCTTAGTCCCCCACCTTCAAAGCCCCCACGGTCAGGCGGCGTTAAGCAAAGGGTTATTGGGCATACCCATCCCAACCATTGAGGGAATAAAACTTTCAGATGTCTGCCAATTGAGGGGAGCCATGGCCGGATTCGACCTGTCCCTTGGTGTGGACCTGCTCATCCACACCTGGGGCGGGCATATGCAGACTGCCCTCCAGATTATGAGCGACCTTCGGAGCAGGTTCGGCCCCAATATCCGGGCCATCGTGCCCGCGCGATCTGCCTCGGCGGGGACCTTTCTGGCTTGTGCCGCCACGACGATTGTCATGGACCGAGACGCTTCGCTTGGACACATTCCGTCTGACCCTGTATTCGTAAAATCGGCATCAACCTACCTGAGCACAGGTATGTTTGCCGCCGCGGGCGAGCGGGAGAAAACGGTGGGGGAATTGCGAGGGCGCTGGCCGATCCCACTCGTCCCCATGAAACCACCTTATTTTCGTTTGAGGAGTGTGTCCACATGGGGCTAAAAATCGAACCTCTAGAAAGGGATGAGACCTTTTACGACCTCGTTACCTCTACGCATGCGGCCATTCAACACCATCTTGCTTATACCCCTGCCTCCAAATTGATTCAACATCACGGAGAATTGGGTTTTGAGCAGAAGTTGGCGGCGATTGGAAGGGAGTCATACTTAGCGTTCGCAAAGACGAGCGATGAACGAAACTCACCCCCCCCTCAGGAGTCTTATTAAAGGAGATGGGAGAAATCGGGTTGAATCGTAACCACCCTGAACCTAAGGTACTTCCCCTAGGACAATTAACGGCGGGGCCCGGGCGCGAAAATTCGGTAGCGAGACAGCAGGGAAAGTTGTAAATGGTTGTTTTATCAAGGCAAATTTAGCACCACTGGAACCCCTCCGGAGATGATACGAAGTAAGGCACAGAGAGAAGCATGAAAACGAAATCCCCCACCCTGTTAACCGGTGCCCAATATGCCAAACATCTGGGGGTCTCTCCGGCCCGGGTGTGCCATTTAGTAAAAAAAGGTGTCTTGCAACAGGACGAAGAGGGGCGCTTTGATCGGGATCTTAATGATCGCCTCATGGCCCAAGCGCAAGACCCGGCCTACCAAGCCAAACAAAAAGCCAGTCCCCACCCCAGCAATGGCAAAGCCGCCAAGATCCCCATGACGTTCGGGGAAGCCAAAACCGAACGAGAAACGTACCTGGCCAAGCAGGCCAAACTCGACTATTACAAGGCCATTGGGAAAGTGGTGTTGGCCGACACCGTCAATAAGCGGGCGTTTGAGGTGGGCCGTCGGGTGCGAGAGCAACTGTTCACCATTCCGAATCGGATTGCCGGGGTGCTGGCCGCCGAAACGGACCAGGAAAAAGTCTATCAGGTGTTGATGGGGGAATTGCAGCAAGCCCTCGAAGCATTGACGGAGGGGCAGGAATCCCATGCGGCCTAAAGTCTATGAAGCGGCCCTACTGGCCGGGCTCCGACCGGACCCCCAAGAGCCTATTTCCGCATGGGCGGATCACCATATGGTCTTGAGTGCCGAAGCCTCCGAACAGGGCCGGTTTCGGTCCTCACGAGCCCCGTTCATGCGCGAGATTATGGACTGTTTGAGCCCGAGTTCCCCGATTCGGGAAGTGGTGTTCATGAAGTGTGTCCAGATTACCGGCACGACGGCGGGCCTCTGTTGGGTGGCCCATACCATTCATCGCGCCCCGACCAATATGCTGGTCGTGGAACCCACGGTCGATCTGGCGAAAAAAATCAGTAAACAACGCATTGCGCCCATGCTGGAAGAAGTGGACGTGCTCCGAGGAAAGGTGAGTGATCCCCGTTCCCGGGATACCAGTAACACCATGTTCGAGAAGGAATTCCCGGGAGGCCGGTTGGTCCTGACCGGGGCTAATAGTGGCGTGGGCCTCCGGTTTATGAGTGTGAAGAATCTCATGCTCGATGAGGTAGACGCCTATCCCTATGACGTGGATGGGGAAGGCCCGCCCATTGATATTGTCGAGAAACGAACCGCGACCTATCCCCGCTACAAGATTTTTAAACTCTCCACGCCGTTGCTTGAAGCCACGAGTGTGATCGAACCCGAATACCAGAGCAGCGATCAACGCGCCTATCACGTCCCCTGCCCGCATTGCGACCATGGCCAACCGCTCACCTGGGCGGGTTTAACCTGGCCGAAGGGCAAGCCACAGGAGGCGGCGTATTTGTGTGAACAGTGCCAACAACGCATCCCTGAGCATTACAAAACGCAGATGCTCGAGCAGGGACAATGGATCCCCAAAGTCGAGCTAAAGGCCTGGAAGGCCCTACAGAGCTATAAGGCGGGCTTTCATCTCAATATCCTGTACCAGCCGTATGGCTGGCGATACACCTGGCCGTACCTTGCCCGAGAATGGACGAAAATCAACGAACGCAAAGATACGGGGAAACTGCAACAATTTGTGAATCTCATGTTGGCCGAAACGTGGGAGGAAGAATCGGGGGAACGGGTCCAGCATTCCGAGCTCTGGAACCGGCGGGAGATCTATCCTGCCCCGGTGCCCAATGGGGTCATCGCGCTCACCGCCAGTGTGGATGTGCAAGATGATCGACTGGAGGCGGAGTGTGTCGGCTGGGGCGTGGGCGAGGAGTGTTGGGCCATTGAAAAACAGATTTTCTTTGGAGGCCCGGGGAGTAAACGGTCCCCGAATGTCTGGGATCAGCTCGACCGGTGGCTCCAAGAACCCTTCGCCCGGCACGATGGAAAAACGCTCGTAATTCAATGCACCTGTGTGGATACGGGCTACCTCCCCAATGAAGTGTATGCCTTTGTAAAGCCCCGGCAAGGGCGGCGGGTGCATGCCGTAAAGGGCTCGAGCCTGCCAGGCCGTCCCATCTTAGCCAGCCGGAGTAATGAGAACCTGATGCGGGTGTGGCTGTTTTCTCTTGGGACGGACACGGCCAAAGATGCGATTTTTAGCCGCCTCAAACTCCAAGACCCGGGTCCGGGCTATATTCACTTCCCGGCCAATCCCTCCTACGATGAAGAACATTTTGCCCAACTCTGCGCGGAAGTTAAAATGACCAAAAAGCATCGAGGGATTGTGGTGGGATACCAATATAAAAAGACCCGCCATCGGAATGAGGCGCTGGATCTGATGGTGATGAACTTGGCAGCGTTGGCGATTTTAAATCCCCGTCTCAACGCTGGGGAAGCTAAGGAGCCAGGGCCATTGCCGGATTTGGACCCAGAACCGAAGGGCCAATGGCTTCAGGAAAGGAAGGGATGGTTGCGGCGATGAGTGACGCTATTCCCAAAAGAATGAAAATGGAGAAATTTTTAGTGCTCAGGAGTCTTGTGAGATATTTCCTGTTTTAATGCGTGGCTGAACCTTCCCAACTCCCCCAACAGCAATACAATTTTAGGCAACAAATTATTGTTATTAATTTCATCTGCCACCCGAGAAACATCCATGAGTTGTGGCAACTCCCCACCATGAAACCCTACATTATGACGGATCCGGCTAATTACCTTTTTTAGGGGTGCCCAAAGTTCTTGGATCCTATCCAAACTAATTTTGGTGGATTCATTTAAAGAGGTGCTATCGAGGTTTAGAATATTTGTGCCGCGCCTATCAAAAAGCGAGTATATATAAGATAAAAGAATTACGTAGAGATTGGTTTGAGCTTCATAAACTTCATCGATACTTTCAAAATTTGAAGGTATGTTCTTATTAAAATAATACTCGTGGATTAAATCAAAAACCTTTCCTAATGAAATCAGTGACTCGATTCTCTGGATTGCCAAAAATGTTTCCACGGTGTTTTTTGTCATTCCTCTTACCTCTAGAAGGGAAACTGATTAATGGCCAGAAGCAAACTCATTAGTGATAAGAAACAGTGGCCTTTCCCCCGAAATGGGATTCCCCCAAGTCAAGGATTTTGATTTCTCAAGTTTACACGAGACAATTGATAGGTGGCTGTGGTTGGACTTGCTAATTGAAGGGATTTATTAATGCTTCCGCCTTTTCTGATATTTGCAGACGCACAAACAAACTCGTGAGATAACATTGCAATCTGGATATAAGATTTTTGCAGTCGCTCTAGGGTCGTTGAATAGAAAAAGAGGGCCCCTATTCTTTTTTTTGAATTATCCTCGATCACGTCTTCGACATGTGAAAAAAAGATGTTCTCATCAGAGTCACCCTCTTCGGGCAGGAGTATTTCCCCATGAGCCAATATATTCCGTTCGTCTACAAACCCCTTTAGGAAGTCTACAGTCTGTTTCAGCCTTTCCCGTCCTTTCTGATCATTTTGATTGATGGTTCGATAAGCTTTGTTCAGTTGTCCTACCAAACGTTTAGCGGTGAGGTCTTCTAACTTTTTATGTGGTGACTTCCCTTTTTCTTCACAGCATCTTATAAAACCGCGGAGTTGGTACATCAGACGTTCAAAATGATAGAAATATGCACCAATTTCCCGAAAGATGAGGTCTCGCTGGGCCATGCACATGGAGAAGATAGTTTTCGTGAAAAGAAATTTTACACCGGTTAAGGCTGTCTATATTATATAGAGTTATGGTCGTCTCATGCTTCCCTACGACATCACTTGGCTGGAGATACTCCCAAGGATTAATCAAGTCTCTCTCGAAGGCATTCGGCAATATGTGCTGGTCCAGTTGACCACTCAATGTAAAGTTTGTCTCGCAAAAGGGGGTATCTTTCAAAAACAATAGCTGGATCGGAAATCATTACTGGTAAAACAACAATCAATCCAGATATTTTCACTAAAGGCCAAGCCTTGTCCGGATGTCCCGCGGTGGCCAATCTTTCATCAATGCCGCCAGATAATCTCGGCCTCCCGCCGTGATCCGATAGATTTGGTTCTCTTCATCCAGGTTGATACATCCCACTTCCTGGAGGGAGGTGACGAAAGGCTCCCAAGGGGTATTCGGCTCATGGTCTTTGTCAATTTGTTCCCACTCTTGAACGCCATAACCCACTTCTCCTCGCTCGCTGAGAATCGTCAGAATTTTAATGAGGGTGTTGCGTTCATTATACGCCTCAAGGAAATCCTGTTCCTGTTTGGTCATCCGCTCTTCTCCGAATTGAATATTGATAAATCCATTCTGCAATTTTAAGAGTGTCCTGAAGATTTTAGGAAGTTATGAGGAAGCATACACCATTGGGCGAAAGGATCAAGGGGAAAACGAGTGGAAAAGTGACAGAACCCAAATTGAGAAGGAGCAAAGCTAGCCGGATCTTTAAAGGCGAAAACCCCTCACACTTCCGGAGCACATCCATCATTTTGTTTGCGGAGGTAATCGGTCTTTAGAAGTCCCGTAAAGAAACTCCCCTGGAACCTATTTTACACCTTCAATGCCCCCTTTCCTTCTTTCACGAATGGCTGGAGGCGGAGGTAGGTTAAACTTCTCCAGGCCCATTCCAAAGGACCATACCGGAAATTTTGTAACCATAGCGGGGAATACCACAGTTGTACCAGCCAAATCGCAAACACCATAAATAGCTGATTCATTCGCTCGACTTGCCCAAATAACCCCAATCCGAACCCATAAAAAATCGTTGTACACACGAGCGTGTGAAAAATATAGTTACTAAAGGCCATTTGCCCCACGGCGGCCAACCGATGCTGCAGCCCGGGATACCTGCCTTTTTTGACGAACAACATGACCGCTGCCACATACCCCAGGCTGACAAAGGCACTCCCCCAATAATTGAACTGACTACCAAAAAACATACTGAATTCCATGGAAAATTCATGTGCAAAGTTTTGAAGGAGCCCGAGAGCCACGAGCGAAAGGCCTATCAGGAATCCTGGAGCTCCAAGGGTAAGGTAGAATGAATACGTTTTCGCAGCACTAAAGATGCCCCACTTATACAAGGCCATCCCAATGAGCATCATCCCGCCAGCGCGCCATAAGACGGTGGTGAAAAAATAAAAGGTTTCCATGTCCAATGCTTGTTCATGACGTTGGGCCATCTGCTCTATCCAATTCCCCCGATACGCTGCTAAATTATCCTGGATGTCCTCAGGACCTGGGTCCCATGTCTGTTCCATTGCGGCTATCATTTCTGGTGGCATGTGGGGTACCATCATACCGGCGAACACATAGATCAGGGAGGATACGGAAAAAATGAGAATGCCAAGGAGACATAAGGCCCTGGCAGAACGTTTGCGTAAAAGATAGACCCAAAACCCACACAGTGCATAGCTGTATAAAATATCTCCCTGCCACAGGAAATGCCCATGGATTAAACCAAAGCACAATAACCAGAAGGTTCGGCGGTAATGGAGCGAGGCTGATCGACCCTGTTTGGCCTCTGCCCTTTCGGAAAAGATACATATTCCCACCCCAAACAATAACGAAAAAATGGACAAGAATTTCTGATCGGCCAAAATATGGCTGACAATCCATGCAACCTGATTCACTCGCGAGAAATCCCCGTAGGCCATTGGATTAAGGTAAGCCGCCATAGGCATGGAAAAAACCTGGATGTTCATGATCAGAATGCCCAGGAGGGCAAAACCACGCAGGACATCTAGGCTAATAATTCTGTCTTGGGTCATGTATGGTAACTATTAAGGTGGGTGAGGTGGGGGATTGGTTGATTGGGGGTGTATTCATTTCCCCTTCGGCAACACCCCTTTCTTTTCGCGTTCACTAATTCTTAGGGTTTGAAGCTATTCCCCGCCCTGATTGTGGTAGTCAATTTTGCAATGGAGCCTCAATGGGTTCTTCCACCGTTTCTGGCACCTCATTGAGTATGGCGGGAGATTCGGATTTTTTTGTAGAAGACTGGCTTGCTCGGGTTGTGCGTGTTTTCTTCTTCCGTTTCTTCTGAATTTTTATATCATCAATTAGGACATCCGGATTCAGAAGATTCTTTAGGGCCTCGACAACATCGTTAACCTCCAACCTAATTCCTGATTTTCGCTTTAACTCTTTTCGGATGATGTTTATTACGTCTTCTGTAAACACGGCTCCCACTAAAGAGGACGGGCGAAGCGTTTTTTTCTGTTCCCAAAACTCTGCAAGCTTATTCCGTACTACGCTCTTGCGCGACAATAAGTTGAGATGGTTCCACACTTCTTCCAAGTTACTCTCAGGGGTGAAGCTGATATCAAAAGCTACATCGTGTTCTATCCCGGCATCAAAGGTGAGATGGTATAACTTCCAATGGGTCCCGTTGGTGAGTAAGACCCATTCTAACCCGGAACGGGACGCATAATTCTCCGCCTGTTCAATATGTCGATCCGATAGAGAACTTCCGGAAGCCTTTGCTTCAACCAAAAGACGAATTTCTCCACTTATTTTTAAGGCGATATCGCAATAACGGTCCTTTATTTGATATTCCTTAGTAATTTCAGTGAAAACGTCATAGCCCAGGACATCAGAGAAAAATCTTGTCAGGAAAGTAACTGTGTCGGCTTCGGGAGTGTTCTGCTGACGAGCATTATGAAACACCTTGGCATACTGCTGAAGAGCTTTTTTAGTGGTTTTGTCTAGTGCCATAGTTTTTTCTCCTGAAATGGATGAAATTCAAGAATCTCCGATGCCCATCTTTGTTTAAGGCGGTTACCCTCGATTCCTTCGTTTGTACTTCTTTAATAATTCTTTTAAGGCCTCCTCCACCAAATCATTCACATTCCGATCTTCATCAACCCCAAGATGTTGAACCTCTCGCATCAGGCCTTGATCAAGCCTGAGACCATAGGTTTTTCGCCCCTGTGGGGGTTTCTCAGCCATCGAGGGTGAGCCTAAATAAGATTGAAAAGATAGTCAACCATATCTATTGACAACCTAGTATATAGCAAGCTATATTGCTATATATTTACAAAATGAGAAGGAGGTGATGATTTTGAAAATGGAAAAAATGTTGATCCATATACCTCACAATCTTAAGAAAAAACTCGACAACCTCCGTTCCCAAGGCTACACCGTCAGCGGCTTTATTCGGGCCTTACTGGAACGGGAGTTAGGAACAACCACCACCAAAAAAGGAGGGTAAGACAATGGGGGAACCCGAGGTGATGACCCGAGAACAACTAGACCGAGAAATAAGTAAGCTCGAGGCGTTTTGTGAGGCCTCGCAGGAATATGTCCGAGAGCGTCTTGAAGCGATTAAGCCAGCGGTAAAGGAACTGCGCAGACGTGAGCGTCAGGCCAAGAAGGCTCGAACGAAGAAACCTGAAAAGCGAAGGGCGGCTTAAGTCCTTGGCGGAGGCCGTCGATACTAAGACAAGGGAGGAAACACCATGGCCAAATTGAAGAGCGTACCTACCAAAGCGACCAACTCGAAATCACGGCAGGAAGCCGCGTTTCAAGCTGGAATGGCCCATCTGGATGAAATGTGGGAACCCATGTATCGACTGGAGGGATTGCTGAAAGTGCTATGTCACATGGATCCGGAACGAGAAAGTCCCGACCCACGGCCCCTGATTGAAACTTTTGAAACCCTCGAGGAGATCACGGACACCATCAAAGGCCATTACCATAAAGCCTGCCATCACTTCGATGTGTTTACCGGCGATGCCGAGAGGGCGGCGAAGCGTAAACAACAGGAGCTTGCACAACAATTGAAAGAATTAAAAGGAGCCTAGCCCATGGCACGGAAAGGACGAGTGGACCGGGGGTTAATTAGCAGAAAGAATACGGCAGGAAAGGTAGTCTGGCATGTTCGCGTCGGAATTGGAGGAGGAAGGGAGCGATGGTTTGGCCCATTCTTCACCAAAACCGCCGCCCGACAGCACTATGAAAAATGCAAAAATGAACAGGCCGAGGAACGATTTAACCCTGAACGGTATCGAAAAGGGAAATACGAACAACTGGCAAGTGTGATTGACCGGCATATGGCCGGGTTAAAGAAGAAAACCTATAGGGATGATATGCCCTACGCCCGGTGGTGGAAAGCCCGGTTAGGAGATTCAGGTATAAATACAATCACCCCGGAAGTCCTCGAAGAGGCCATGAGAGACCTTGAAGGGAAAGACCTACCAACTAATGGGGACTCCAGGAAGAAGGCGTACTCCCCGCAAACCGTCCTGCATTACATGAAATTCCTACGGAAGGTGCTTAACGTGGCCGTGCGGGATGGGAAATTGGAGCGGAGTCCCTTCATGGGCATTAAGTTACCCAAGATTCCAACCGGCCATACGCGATTTCTTTCTCAAGACGAAGAAACCAGATTGCTGAACGCTCTTGGACCATTGTATGGGCCATGGGCACGGTTCGCCATTCTGACTGGGATGCGAAGTGCCGAACAATTTGGCATGCGGTGGACGGACATTACCCTGGACCGCGGCCAGGTTGTCCTCCCCGACACCAAAGCTAATGAGACTCAATACGTCTATTTGAACGCTGAAGCCGTCGGTATCTTGCGAACGTTCAATTCCTGGGAACGATCTGTGTGGGTCTTCCCCAGCCACAATCCCGCCTCCCCGATCGACAAGCGAAATTTTTACCATCGGATTTTTGTTAAAGCGGTGAGGGCGGCTGAACTGGAAGGGGTGACCTGGCATACCTTGCGGCATACGTTCGCGAGCCGGTTAGCCATGAGTGGACAAACTGAGGGGACGATAGCTGCCCTACTTCGTCATTCCTCTACCCTGCTTGTGAAACGGTATGCGCACTTAAGCCCATCCCATCTCCAAACGGCGGTGGAGACCGTCGCCACGTTTGGAACCAACGGGGTCACTTCAAACCGTGACGGAACCGTGACAGAGGAGAAGGTGGTGAGTGCTGAAGGAGGGTAAGTCCTTGATTGTATTGGAGCGGGTGAGGGGATTCGAACCCCCGACCAACGGCTTGGGAAGCCGATGCGCTACCACTGCGCTACACCCGCTCTCATTGTGTGGATCTGGCATTCTAGGTTTGGGCGTGAAGTTAGTCAAGTTGAGGACTGTGGGGACGAGGGAGTTTTTTGTTTTATCATTTTTCCATTTCGATTAAAGCGAATTTTCGTTTTCCGATTTTCATACGATACTGCCGGCCTTGATCGAGTTGGATTGTGCCGTTGGGATCGGAATGTTTCTTCCCATCAATTTGGACGGCATTTTGAGCAATGAGCCGGCGGGCTTCGGCTTTGCTGGGAACTAAGCCCGTACGCATCAGCAAGTCAACCAATCCGATTTCAGGAGATGCAGAGTCGGATAGTTCTGTCTTTTTGATTTGCACTGTCACATCCGGATGTTCCGGAAAATCACGAGCTTGAAAGCGCTGCTTGAAATCCTCCTTGGCCTGAGAAACGCCGTTGGCCCCATGGTACTGAGCGACGAGGAATTCGGCCAGGGCCATTTTCGTTTCCATCGGATGTTGCTGCTTGATCGTGGCCAAGTCCTCATTGGTCAGGAGTTCGTAGTAGCGAAACATGAGATCATCGCTAATGGACATCACTTTCCCAAACATTTCTTCCGGTCGGTCTTCAAGGGCAATATAATTCCCAAAGCTCTTGCTCATTTTTCGAACGCCATCCGTTCCTTCAAGCAGGGGCATGGTCATCACGATTTGCGGTTTTTGGCCATAGGCTCGTTGGAGGTCGCGTCCCACAAGCAGATTAAATTTTTGATCTGTTCCACCCAATTCCACATCCGCCTCCAATGCCACCGAATCGTACCCCTGAACTAAGGGATAGAGTAACTCATGGACGCTGATGGGTTTTTGCTCCCGATACCGATTGGCGAAGTCATCCCGCTCCAGCATGCGCGCGACACTGTAATGGGAACAGAGATGGACCATTTCTTCAGCAGGCATTCCTTTCATCCAACGACTGTTGAACTCAATTCGGGTTTTGTCAGGGTCCAGTATTTTAAAGATTTGTTTTTCGTACGTTTTTGCATTCTGCAAAACCTGGTCTTCTGTCAATGCCACCCGCGTTTCCGAAACGCCCGAGGGGTCCCCGATCCTTCCCGTAAAATCCCCGATGAGAAACATGACTTCGTGGCCAAGATCCTGAAAGTGTTTCAGCTTTTGGATGAGCACGGTGTGGCCGACATGGAGGTCGGGGGCGGTTGGATCAAAGCCGGCCTTGACTCGTAACGGACGATTTTCCTTTAGAGAGGCCGAAAGCTTTTCCTTCAGCTCATCAAGCTGAATCACCTCGACGGTTCCCCGAAGTATCAAGTCCAGTTGCCTGGTGAGTTCAGAAGCTGACACTGCCCTACCCCATTATTTCCTAGTAAATTGAAAATCGTTTTGCGATTTGGTTTTGGCTGGTTGATTGATGGTAATAAACGGCCTTATCTGTGTGAGTTTCTTTTCCCCGATTCCCTCGACACCTTTCAGATCTTCAATGTCGCCAAAAGGCCCTTTCGATTCCCGGTGTTCAATGATTCGGCTGGCCAAAACGGGACCAATTCCGGGAAGAGCTTGAAATGCTTCTTTTGTCCCCTGGTTAATATCCAAGGATGAAGAAAAAGCGGGTTTTTCCAGGTGGGGTGATACCTCGCGGGCCTGAGAAACAGAAGACGTCATGTGGTTGGCCTGTGGAACTGACCAACCAAACCATACAATGACGACCACCCCGATACTGAAGACAGACACCTTGATGAGAATGGATTGGATCAAGGAGATTGAATTAATCACGTTCGTTTTCTCGCCTGATGAATCGCGAGGCCTTTGACAAATCGGCCACCTCCATCATCATTCTGCCAATATCGGATGGGCATGAATCATGCGGGTGTTGGAATTCATGACGATTGTGTCTTGAGAAATTCCTGGTACTGCTCTGCCGTCATCAATTTCTCCACTTCCGAGGCATTCGACATTTCCAACACTGCAATCCACCCTTTGCCGTAAGGATCCTGATTGACCAATTCCGGCTGGTCCTGCAATTCTTCATTGACTCGAAGAACTTTTCCGGACAGGGGTGTATAAATCGTGGAAGTCGCTTTGGTCGATTCCACCTCCCCTATCTCCTGATCCGCGGAAACGGTGATCCCCACCTTGGGGGCTTCAATGAAAACCACATCACCCAGTGCATCCTGAGCGAATTCGCTAATTCCTAACGTGGCTTCCCGCCCTTCGACCCGAACCCACTCATGTTCCTTGTGAAACCGTAAATCAGTCGGTTCCATGAGATCCTCCCAGTATGAGTTAATATCACGACAAGATTATTTTAGTTTCAATTTTCAGGTTTCAATACTCACCTTACAAGTTTTGAAATTCAAGTTTCGGATTTTCGGATAAACCATTTTATTCTTTAAACTTGGAACTAGAACCTTAGAACTTTTCTTGAGTTGGGTTCTAATTTAGGATGCCTTATTTGTCAAGAAAAGTTTGCAGATCATAGAGCTGGGAAACATTTTCCAAATGTCTGGCTTGAGGGGAACCGGATACCAGGGTTTGATTGGTCTTCCCCCCCCACGGCATTTTGAGCCAGATTCGGGCCGGATTTTGGAGGACCACAGTCATCCGATCGACAAGTGTGCGGGATTCATTGAAAAATTCCTCCCGTGCGATAGAAGTTGGGGGACTTGGCTGTGACTGAATTGTACGACCTGACTGAAGGGTGATGAGAAAATACCGAAAACTTTTTTGTTTGGCTTCAAGAAAATCCTCACTGAACTGAGTCAACGCCGTAAGAGGATCTTCGATACTTTCGGGATGCAATTCAAGACCGAAGGAGAATGCTGGCTTGTGTTCATGGACCTGATCCATAAGGCCCTGCAATACTATCAGCCGTTGCCGGGCTTTCCATCCTATCCAACGCCAAAATCCGGCGGCTTCCGTTGCCGACACCCTGACACGGGGATTCGTATTTGGAGCAGTTTGGGAATTTCGCTGACTCCCGCCATTTTCGAATACCCTGTGAGGGTTCATTTGGGTGTGAAATGTTTTGTTGAAGGTATCAACCGAACCAGGCGTAAATCCGTCATACATACCCATTGAAGCCTCGGCAAGGAACACGATCCCATCAATTCCGGAATCGGTCATTTTCTTCATTTCATACGCCATCAACTTTTGATATTGAGGATGAAAGATATCAAAATACCGAGAGGGTTGGACCTTCCCGGACACCGGACTAAACGATCCGTCCAGCCACTGCTTTGGTGATCTCGAATCCAGATACCCCAAGCAGCGGAGATTAATCCCCGCAATGGCCAAAAGGCCCTGTTGATGAACTTGAGTCACAGATACACCTAATTGGCTTTGGGTAGAAACGTCTCTGGTTTTCACGGCGGGTTGGGTGTGTGGCACCGACTTCTCGGGACACCCGAAATCAACCAGCACACTCGTGACTCCTTCTTGAACCAGTCTTTCAAGGGTCGCCCGGTCATTCCCCAGCCTGGAAAACTGTGGAAGTGAAATGCGAACAACATTGATGGGCTCTGATGGAGTGCCGACCTTCTTTAGGCGCAGTTCGAGTGCATCGATACGCTTAGAAACGTCTTGTTTTTCCTGGCCGGGTGGTAATTCCTTGGAAATTAGTTGGTATTGCTTGAGAGCGGCTCGAATTTTTCCAGTCCTTTCATAGGACTGGGCCAGCAGCCCTCGCACTTCCCTCTCCCTCGGTGACTGGGGATGAACTGATAAAAAACGATTCAGGTCGTTAATGACCTTCGAATCCCGACCCTGTTCAAAATCAACACGAGCGTTGCGGAGAACCTGCTCCTGGGCCTTCCGGTCAAGATCCTGGGACCTATCTTGACGATGAGAGGGTTTACTGCAACCGGCGACAATCAAGAAAAAAATCATCACCGGAATAACCAACACGTATTTCGCGCCAAAGATGTTGTGCATTTCCGAGAAGAAACTCCTCTCTTCTTCCAAAGAACGGACGGGCATGCGTGCGGCGCGCCCTACCGTTCCACCAGGTCGGTCGTCGAAAAAAAGTACCCCATTTCAAATTGCGCCGTCTCCGAAGAATCGGACCCATGGACCGCATTCGCCTCAATGGACGCTCCATGGACCTTCCGGATCGTTCCCGGTTCCGCCTTTTTGGGATCAGTGGCCCCCATGAGGTCACGATGCCGTTTAATCGCGTCATCACCTTCCAACACTAATACGACTACCGGCCCCGACGACATAAAAGAAGTCAGTTCGTGGAAAAATGGACGCTCCCGGTGGACCGCATAAAACCCCTCAGCCATGGCTTTACTCAACCTCAACATTTTTATGGCCAAGGGATGAAGCCCGGCTTTCTCATACCGCTGTATAATATCTCCGATCACCTGTTTTTCAACAGCATCCGGCTTAATAATCGCAAGAGTCTTCTCCTTCATACACATGATCCCTTTCTGTAAATGTTTAGTGGAGGACAAAAGACGAGAACAACGAAATACGATATTTGTCTGGGCAAGCGTTCTGTCAGGTTCCCAATACCATCACTCTGAGTCTTTGTCTAGTATCGCAATCACTTCACTTGGCTTTAATGTTAACGGTTCGACAAAATTTTCGAATTGACCCTTGCTGTCAATCCAACTGACAAACGCCACCTTCATATTGTGGCTATTCACGGGCAGCATATCCCTCGATAGAACCTGTTCACTTGAGGCATGGATGTTGACAGCGATGATGCCCCGTTTCCCGGGTTCCCTATCAGAGGAACGTTCGAGAACCAGGAGCTGTGGAGACGGAACCGGAATCCGCGTTAGTGTCCCTTCTCCCTGAAAAAGAGGTGTCCGCACTTTGAACTGATTCACGGCCTGAATGAACGAACTCAGATCAAAATGAGGCGTTTCCCAATCCGTTGATCGAGTTTCGACAACATGTAATCGTTTGGTGAACCCATATTCGTAACCGACCGGCATCATGAGACCACTAGAAAACAAGGCGGCAAACGCATAACGTTGCCGTTGAATGGTTTCGTTTCCAGCTGATTCCTTGGCTAATCGCTCTGTATCATGGGTTTCAGGAAACGAAATGGACGGTAAATCTCCAAACTCCTCATGCTGGTCAAGGCACCATGAATCATGGAAATTCCACCACTTGGAACTATTACAAAAAAACTGGAAGCCAGCTTTACGCAGTGCCCGCGTCTGTTCGACCGTTCCTCCTAAATTTTCCGCCCAAAACACCACTTCTGGATGACCTCGACGAACCTTATCGATTAAATACTGCCAGAGTTCTACGGGAACTTGATGGGCCGCATCACAGCGAAATCCCTCGAACCCGATCGCGATGTAGGTTTCAATGAGCCTTTCCCAATAATCCCACAGTTCCTTTCGGGCAGACGAATCTCGATTATCGATTTCAGCAAGATCCTTCCAGACCGTCCTGTTCTCGGGATTTTGAGGGTCAACGGCAAAAGGATGTTGAACCTGTCCGTGGGCATCCCGAACATACCACTCAGGATGCTCGTGGACCAATGGGGAATCAAACGCCGTATGGTTGATGACTAAATCAATCATTGGATGGACCCCACTCTCCCGTATTCCACGAATGACGGGAGCAAGATCCATAAGCGAACGATCGGGTGAACCATCCGGACTAAAGGCGGGATTCAGTCGGTAATAATCTTTTGTCGAGTACAAACTCCCCGAAAACCCGGGATAATTGAGCGGATTCAGATATAGCCAATTGAACCCCAGGGATGACGCACGAACCGCATGAGGGACCCATCGATCGAAGGGACCGACCAAGGGCGGGAAAAGATTATAGATGAGCGGGGTGTTGAAAAAGATTTCAGATTTCATATCTCAGACTTTGAACTGTCAACCCTGGACACCACATTACGAGCATACTTTAGACGGGCGAGTGTCTGCTCCGAAATCCTTAGTCAGTTCCATTCGCGCCACTTGCTTCACATTTGCACAGAGATCTCCCAAGCCCGGCGTGATAAGCCGAAACGGTCCTCCATTTTTCGCCGGAAGGGGTTCCCCATCAAGTTCATAAATTAAAATGCCATAATCCCGTACCTGCTCCAACGTCAGACAGGCTGAGTATTTGCCGTCACCCGAATGAAAGGTGGCATACTTGGTTCCGACCTGAAGCGTCGCCATATCAAGCAATCCCTCTAGACGAATTCCCCTTCCCCGCAGGCCGGGACTCACCTCTCCAACATCCCGCACTTGATACTCCGACGGCAATGTGGCTAATACGCTGACATCCAACGTCAGCGACTGGATCACCTCTCCCTCAATTTGCAAGGTATCGGGTCTGGGAATCTTTTGTTCCGTCACCACTTTTACTATCCCGGTTAAGGCCTCATTCAGAGGGGTGGGGATCCCAAATTCTTGTCCCTTTTTTGCAATATACCCGTTGAGATAGTCAATCTCGGTTGGACGACCGGCCTTCCAATCATCGTACATGGACGTGTGAATGTCCCTAATCTCTTGCGACCATTGAATCACCTTCTCGGCTATATCATCATCCAGGGGTATCCTGTGCGCCATCGCGACGGCCGAGACTTCGCTGACAATGTTGGATATCACAGATGTCATTTCAGGACGATCCAACGCTTCCGACACTCTATCATCAATCAACACCGTCAGTGGGTTAAAGACGCAATTCCAACACATTTTGTCCCATTTAGCTTTCCGAATATCCTCGCTCACCTGACATGGTACGCCCGCCTTTGTAAATAGATCGACAAGATGATGAAGCCGGGGAGTTTCATGGCCCATGATTTCTCCAACCATGACGGTTCCACGTTTATAATGCTCAATGATTCCAGGCTCAATGATTTTCGAATAAATAAATGCCACTCCGCCAAGGACCCGCTCCCTCCCAAACCGTTGAATGAGCTCCTCTTCACACGTGACGCCATTTTGAAGGGTAAGAATCGTGGTCTCGTCCCGGATAATCGGTTCGATCTGACGACAGGCTTCATCGAGGTCGTAGGCTTTTACCCCTAAAATGACCAGATCAGGGGAGGAAAGCTCCTTCGGATCTGAGGCTACTTGAGGGTGAACGGTCCACGTTCCCAAAAGGGTGCTTCGAATCGTCAAGCCCTTTTTTTGGATTACTGCAGCAGTGCGGGGCCTAAGGAAAAAGGACACATGTGGATGAACCTGGGCTAACCGCGCACCGAAAAATCCCCCGACCGCCCCTGCACCGACAATGGTAATGCGGTTCACTTCTTCAACACCCACTTTTCTAAACACTTTTCCATTGGCCCACTATAACATAAGTATGTCTTTTTCCGATTTCGGGTCCACAGTATGATATAGTGACTCCTCGCCGGATGTCCCCAGACACTGGTGTTTTTAACCTTGAGGGATGTGACATGACCATTCTGGAAATTCGAGATCGTCTCGCTCAAGCCGAGTCGGTAACCGTTTTGACCGGAGCCGGCATTTCGGCGGACAGTGGCGTCCCAACGTTTCGGGGAGACGAGGGACTTTGGAAGAACTTCCGTCCGGAGGAACTTGCCTCCCCAGATGCCTTTGAACGTGATCCGACACTCGTGTGGGAGTGGTACAACTGGCGACGAGAACTGCTTTCCACCAAGGAACCCAATGCAGCTCATAAGGCCTTAGCGGAACTTGAGAATCACATTAAGCATTTCTGGTTGATTACCCAGAATGTCGATGGGTTGCACCCGGCGGCAGGATCAAGGAAATTATCCGAAATCCACGGCAATATCTGGAAAGTCCGTTGCACCAATTGCGGCACCATTCAACCCAATCACGACGTCCCGATTGCCATTCTTCCGCACTGCCACGATTGCAAAGGCCTGTTACGACCCCACATCGTGTGGTTTGGCGAATCACTCGATCAACAAGACCTCGATCAGAGCTTTCAGGCGTTATGCCGCTGCGAGGTCCTGTTGATTGTGGGTACTTCCGGTATCGTATATCCGGCCGCTTCCTTTGCCCCCATTGCCAAACAAAATGGCGCTTTTGTCGTTGAGTTGAATCTGGATCCCACGCCTCATTCTGATCTGGTTGACCTCTCCATTCAAGGACGGGCAAAAGAGTTGGTGCCACTCCTCCTTCCGATGTAGCCGGTTCATCCCATTTTCTTGACTGCCTTGGCGGTTGTCTGTTACGTTTTTTTGTTTAGGTTGAAGACGATTTTAGACGGGGTAATTGAATGGAAATCATGATTAACGGTAAGAAGGAAATGACCGACGCGACCACCATTTTAGAGGTCCTGAAGGTGAAAGAAATTGACCCTCACTTGGTGGCCGTTGAACTCAACACCCAAATCGTTGAGCAAGAACACCTTGCCACAACCTCGGTAAAAGAAGGCGATAAACTGGAGTTTCTCTTCTATATGGGTGGGGGGGAGTGATCTCCCATCGTTTAGCTCACATCACTGACGGTATTGGGCAAACGCCCCTGGTGCGACTGAATCGGCTGACTCCTCCCGGGGGCGCGAGCATCTACGGGAAGGCCGAATTTTATAACCCGGGTGGGAGCGTCAAAGACCGTATCTGCCTTAACATGATTGATGAGGCGGAGCGCGAGGGCAAGCTCAAACCAGGGGGTACCATCGTCGAACCAACCAGCGGCAACACCGGTATCGGGTTGGCGTTAGTTTCGGCCGTTCGGGGATACAAACTGATCCTCGTCATGCCCGAGGGGATGAGTTTAGAACGCGCGAGCCTGTTATCGTCTTATGGCGCACAATTGGTCCTGACCCCAGCGCGAGAAGGGATGAGGGGTTCAATTAAAGAGGCCGAAAGTATTTTAGAACAAAATCCCGATTATTTTATGCCGAATCAATTTTCGAACCCTGCTAATCCGGCCATGCATCGCAAAACCACCGCGTTGGAGATTTGGGAGGCGCTCGAAGGAAAAATTGACGCATTGGTCGCAGCCGTTGGGACAGGTGGTACAATTACTGGATGTGGAGAAATTTTCAAGGAACGCAATCCCTCGGTAAAGATCATCGCCGTGGAGCCAGAGGGCTCACCGGTTTTATCCGGGGGAGAGCCCGGGCCTCATAAAATCCAAGGGATCGGAGCCGGCTTTGTTCCTCAAGTATTGAATCGATCGATTATTGATAAGGTGATCACCGTTACAGACGAGGACGCCTACCAGACCACGAAGCAATTAGCGAAGAAAGAAGGGGTGCTCGTCGGCATTTCAGCTGGTGCCAATGTTTTTGTGGCCCAGAAAATTGCTGCTGAGCTGAGTCCAGGGCAGAACGTTGTCACCTTCCTCTGCGATACAGGGGAACGATATCTCAGTATTGAAAAGTACTTTAATATATAATGAATTATCGTGTTTCCACTGAATGAGTGACGATTATGCAATTCACTGAAGATCAAATTTCACGATATAGTCGACATATTCTCCTTCCGGAAGTCGGCGGAAAAGGCCAGAAAAAGATAGCCAAGGCTCGGATGTTTGTTGTCGGAGCCGGCGGGTTAGGTTCTCCTGTCGCCCTCTATCTTGCGGCGGCTGGAGTCGGAACAATTGGATTGATCGATAGCGATGTGGTTGACCTTTCCAATCTTCAACGACAGGTCCTTCACCACACACCCGATGTGGGCCGTTCCAAAGTTTTATCGGCTAAAGAGAAGATTTTGGCCATCAACCCGGACATCACGGTGGAAACCTACGAAGATCGTTTCACCTCATCGAATGCCCTTGAGCTCATTCGGGACTACGATGTGGTGATCGATGGAGTCGATAATTTTCCTGCCAAATTTCTAATCAATGACGCCTGCTTTTTCGCCAATAAGCCACTCGTCCACGGAGGCATCCTCCGATTTGACGGTCGGCTCTTTACGATTATCCCCGGGCAGTCCGCCTGCTTCCGTTGCATATTCAAGAACCCTCCCAGACCGGGGTTAGTGCCAAGTTGTCAGGAAGCGGGCATCATTGGAGTCGTGGCGGGAATTATTGGTACCCTGCAAGCCACCGAGGCCCTAAAACTTGTCCTGGGAATCGGCCGTCCCCTGACGGATCGTCTGTTAGATTTCGATGCCCGAACGACCCAATTCAGGGAAATTCGAACGAAGCGTAATCCGAATTGCCAACTCTGCGGTACGAATCCAACAATTACTGAGCTTTTTGATCACGAACAAGAAACCTGCGAATTGCAACCCCCTGCAAGCGTGAGCGCTTCGTAACCGGCTCACGTTCCTGGAGTGGGAGGACCCATATTATGGCTAAAATGAAATCCCTTGTCTGTCGTGAATGTGGCAAGGAATATCCCACGGTGGACCTTCATGTCTGTGACTTGTGCTTTGGTCCTCTGGAGGTGAAATATAATTACGACGAAATAAAACAGGCGATTTCCCGGTCCAAAATTGAAGCCGGCCCTCGGAGTCTGTGGCGGTATATCGACTTACTTCCCATTGAAGGACAGGGCACTATCGGCCCCCATGCCGGATTTACTCCGCTCGTTCGGGCTCACAATCTTGGTGCGTATCTGGGCCTTGACGAACTCTATATTAAAAATGATTGCGTGAATCACCCAACCCTTTCCTTTAAAGACCGGGTGGTTGCCGTCGCGATCAACCGGGCACGGGAATTGGGATTTAACACGGTGGCTTGTGCCTCCACAGGCAACCTGGCCAATTCGGTCGCGGCTCATGCCGCAGCAGCGGGGATGCAATGTTATGTGTTTATTCCGGGCGATCTGGAATCCGCCAAGGTGCTGGGGAATCTGATTTACCGTCCCAATGTCGTGGAAATCGAAGGAAATTATGACGATGTGAATCGCCTGTGCAGCGAAATTGCCGGTGAACATCGCTGGGCGTTTGTGAACATCAATATTCGTCCCTATTATGCGGAAGGGTCAAAAACCCTGGCATTTGAAACCGCCGAACAATTAGGGTGGCGTGCTCCGGACCAAGTCGTCGTTCCGATGGCCTCAGGTTCCTTGCTCACCAAAATTTGGAAAGGGTTACAGGAGCTTGAAAAGGTCGGACTCCTCGACCCCGTCCACACGAAAGTCAATGGGGCTCAAGCAGAAGGCTGTTCCCCTATTGCGACGGCATTTTTGAACGGACGCGATTTCTTTAAGCCGGTCAAACCGAAGACCATCGCCAAGTCCTTGGCCATTGGGAACCCGGCAGACGGGTATTATGCCCTCAAGACCACTGCTGAAAGTCGTGGAGCCATGGAAGCCGTCACCGACGAGGAGGTTGTCGAGGGAATCAAGCTTTTGGCTCAAACTGAAGGCATTTTTGCTGAAACGGCTGGCGGGGTGACTATTGGGGTTCTCCAGAAACTCGTCAAGCAAGGGATGATCAAGAAACAAGATTTGACCGTCGCCTACGTGACCGGAAACGGCTTGAAAACCCAGGAAGCGGTGGTCGATGCTGTCGGGCGGCCGATTCGCATTCAACCGAGTCTCAGCCATTTTACTAAGACATTTGCACTAAAGGAGAACACATGATTCGGGTTCGGGTCCCAACGCCTCTTCGTCCTATGACCGGAGGAAAAAGTGAAGTGGAAATGGAAGGGGGCACAGTTGCCCAATTGATAGAAAACCTCGGGACCGCTCATCCGGGCTTAAAAGAACGCTTGTATGATGAAAAAGGTGAAGTTCGACGGTTCATCAATATTTATGTGAACGAAGAAGATATTCGATTTTTGACCGGGACTGACACTCCTCTTAAAGATGGCGACGAGGTCTCCATCATCCCCGCCATTGCGGGAGGAGCCTAATGGCCAAATTACGATTTCATATTCGGTATCCCGAAGAGAAAATTCCGGAACCTATCCTGTATCAGGTTGGCCATGAGTATAAAGTCGTGACCAGCATTCGACGGGCCGATGTGCGTGAAACCACGGGATGGTTAGATGTGGAATTCACCGGAGAGGCTGATGAAATTGATAAAGCCATTAACGGGCTCAGGGAAAAAGGTTGTCTCGTCGATCCCATCGAATTAAATGTTGTAGAATAATAGGGCAAGAAAAATGGAATTTACTGACGAACAAGTTCATCGATATAGTCGACAGATCATTCTTCCGGACGTGGGAGGAAAAGGCCAGAACAAACTCCAAAAAGCCAAAGTGTTGGTCATTGGGGCAGGTGGATTGGGTTCTCCGGCCGCCTTGTATTTAACTGCCGCCGGGATCGGCACGCTCGGACTGGTTGACGGGGACGTGGTCGATCTGTCGAACCTTCAGCGGCAGGTCCTTCATACCACTGACCGCCTGGGAAAACCAAAGGTTGAATCGGGTGCGACCCTCCTCGAAGCCCTCAATCCTGAAGTGAAGCTGAAGTTATATCCCGAACTCGTGAACGCCTCGAACATAATGTCCCTGATTTCGGATTTTGATATTGTCTTGGACGGATCGGATAATTTTCCCACTCGATACCTTGTGAACGATGCCTGCTTTTTTGCAAAGAAGACTCTTATTTCAGGGAGTATTTTCCGTTTTGAAGGCCAACTCACTACGATGAAACCTCATGAGGGATTTCCCTGCTATCGCTGTCTTTATCCGGAGCCGCCACCTGGCGAACTGGTTCCCAATTGTCAAGAGGCCGGCGTTCTGGGAGTCCTGGCCGGTACGATAGGTGTGTTACAGGCGAATGAAGCCATAAAAGAAATCCTTGGTCTCGGAGAGAGTCTGGCTAATCGTTTGCTCCTCTACGATGCCTTAGATATGTCGTTTCGAAAAGTCGCTCGTCCTAAATCCCCGGACTGCCCCCTTTGCGGTCCAAACCCCTCTATCACGACACTTGAAGAATATCAGGTTTCCTGTAGCATCTAGCTGTTCTCCATGATCACCATTCCTGAGTTGATTCTTCAAGATATGTTCGTTCATGCCCGTGAGCTCAATCCGCATGAATGTTGCGGCATTTTGGGCGGATTAGACGGAACGGTGTCAGCGCATTATCGGATTACGAACATTTTAGCGACACTCTCGGAACAGGATTTAGGACGCTTTGAGGGTGCCAAGCTATCTGATCTCAAGCAGTTGACTCCGGAAGAACGAGCCGATATTGCCTTCCAAATGGATGCCCGTGAAATGGCTCAGGCTCAAAAAGACATGAGGACCAAAGGCCTGATTCTCCAAGCTTTTTATCATTCCCATACCCTTAGCCCCGCCCGACCTTCAATGACAGATATCACCATCGCCATGGAATTCGAAAGCTATCGGGAGAAATTAAATATTCCTGAGCCGTTACATATCATCATCTCGTTGGAAAACACTCAACAACCGGATGTCCGGGCCTATCGCATTCAGCATTCTCAAGCCACTGAAGTTCCTATTACACGAATGTGAGAATAAGGGGTTTCGGGTTTCGGGTTTCGGGTTTCGGGTTTCGGAGGAGAAAACATTACCGTTTATTGGTCAAACGTCAATATTCTTCAGGTAAGCTTTTTCGTTATTGATACGTAGACATCGGCTGGGGAGTCCTGTCATAATGCCTCCCCATCTTCCCATTTCTTTCCAAGGGGGTCATTATGCGCATTCCCAACCTTCGTGAAAATTCTTTTTTCATTTTGGCCTTATTTCTCTTGATTCTCTTCATTGGGCCCTCATTCACTTTTGCTCAACAACCGGGACAGGTAAAAAGTTACTATAGTCCGATAGTCCGACTCGAACCCGATAGAGGATTCTTACTCATCACAGCGGATTCGGGAATCCTGTGGGTTCAAGTTGAGGATCATGTCAAACCCCATCTCAAAGAATTAGGCGTCGGTGACATGATCGACGTCACCGTTCAGTTTCGACCCGACAACTTACCCCCAATCCTCAAAAGTTGGAAATTGGCCCAAAGTGGATCACCATGCAAGGTTTTCGATGGCAAAACCTGCTCTAAACAATAAACGACTCTAATGAACCTTCGCCCGCCGATGTCATTTAATCCCCCCCTACCCCTCATACTCGTGGCTCAAGGCCACCGCCTTCACATTTGCAAAAATCTGTTGGCCAACCCGAAGATTCAGATGCCTCAAGGACTTTTTGGTAATACTCGCCAGCAACGGACAGCCAATGTCGATTTTGACGTCAACGGAATGTTGCCCCTCCTTCAACTCTCCGATTTCTAAGACCCTCCCTTCCAACACATTTAAGACGCTTGTTGGGGTACTGGACACTCCCGCTGCCAAACTGACATCCCGAGAAAGGATATGGATTCGAAGGGCGGCCCCTATGGGGAGAGGTTGTTGAGGAATAAAGAGGGTTTGTCCGAAAAATCCTACCTGCGTCAACCCAAACTCTGATTCATGGGCGATGACCTTCGTATCCAAAATCGCTCCAACCTCCTGATCGGGTAAACACCCACGAAAATCCAGGCGTCCAAAGACATCCTGTAACGTCCCACAGGCGACCAATTCCCCGCTCCTGAGCACGGCAATCGATGTGGCAATTTGAAGAACTTCGGGGAGACTATGACTCACATACACTATTGGAATTCTCCAGTGAGTAGAAAGTTGTTGAACAAACGGAAGGACTTCGGCCCTTCTCTGTTTATCGAGAGCTGAAAACGGCTCATCGAATAGCAAAAGATCCGGGCTGGTGAGTAGTGCCCGCCCAATAGCAACCCGCTGCTGCTCTCCTCCTGATAATTTATGGGGATAACGACCCAATAATTGTTCTAATCCAAGGACGGAGACCACATCCCCGAAGGTAAGGGAGCGGGAATGATTCGACCGGCGCTTGAGGCCATATTCAAGATTGGACTTCACGCTGAGGTGAGGAAACAACCTGGGCTCTTGGAAGACGTATCCGATGTATCGTCGATAGAGAGGAATAAAAATTCCTTGTGTTTCATCCTGCCAAATCCTCTCCCCAAGCTTCATCTTTCCTGTCGGTGATCGCTCCAACCCTGCCAGACAACGTAACAATGTGGTTTTTCCACATCCGGATGGACCGAATACGGCCAGGATTCCATCTGCGGGCATATTGATATCAATGGAAAAGTCAAAATTGGGATAGTGAAGGGCAAATTGACCGATGAGTCGATTCATGAGAAATGTACGGGCAGACGGCGATTGAGGGCATAGACGCCAAATAATACGACGAAAGAGATACACAACATTCCGGCAGACAGGATATGGGCCTGGTGGTATTCCATGACTTCAACCATATCGAATATCGCAATGGAGATGACCCTGGTTTTACCCGGAATATTGCCCCCAACCATCAGCACAACGCCGAATTCCCCGAGGGTATGGGCAAAACCCAGTACGATGGCCGTCAGGTACCCTCGCAACGCCATGGGTGAAATGACCGTCAAAAACGCATCGAAGCGTGAGGCCCCGAGTGACCATGCCGCTTCTAAGGCACCTTTTCCAATACCCTCAAAGGCACCATGCAGGGGTTGAACGACAAACGGTAGGGAATACAGGGTGGAGGCGATGACCAAACCGCTGAATGTAAAAGTTAAAGAGGATCCGGTTAGGTGTTTCCACGGCCCACCCAGAAACCCGTGAGGACCCAACGCGATGAGTAAATAAAACCCCAAGACCGTCGGTGGCAACACAATGGGAAGGGCTACAATGGACTCTACAACGGTTCTTAGCGATGACCGGGTATGGGCCAACCACCACGCGATTGGGGTACCGACCAACAGGAGGACCAACACCGTGACACCGGCAAGTCTGATGGTGACCCAAACGGGTCCCCAATCAAAATCTGTCAGTTCCATTAACAGACCACCTTGCCGATTTCCTTCACATCGTATCCACCAAGGGCTTGCATCTCTTTTCGGAAGGCCCGGCTCACAAGGGTATCAAGAAAACGCGTTAGCCTGGGATGTGATTGTAAATGAACGTGCGGAATGACCAAATCGTAATGCTCTTCCCGCAAAGGAAGAAAATCTAGGCCAAACATCAGTGCTGCAGATCGGACGCCAATTCCGGCGTCAGCATTACCCGCCAAAATGGTTCGTGCGACTTCCACATGTGAAGAGACCTCCACCCCATATCCTTTGAGCTGTTTGGTCACGAGACTGGCACGCCCCAATTCCAAGTCCAAAAGACTCCGGGCACCCGATCCTTTCTCACGGTTGACAATATGAGTGCCTCGTCGCGCGAGGTCTTCAATCCGAAGGATTTTTTTGGGATTCCCGTGCCCCACCATAAGTCCCTGTTCCCATGTGGCAAAGCGAATCACTCTAAATCGGTCTATATTGAGATGTTTCTTGAGATACGGCAAATTGCTCTGTCCGGAACGGTCATCTATCAGATGAAGGCCAGCCATGTGGACTTCTTCGCGTTTCAGGGCCTGAATGGCAGCCACACTCCCCAGCGTCCATCCAATCACCGAAGCTCCGTCTCCAAAACGACGATGATGTTCCGCTGCCAAATACATGGCGGGATCACATCCGGCAACCACAATGGCTTCTTCAATCGGGTGGCGGTCATGCAGTAATTCAATCGGGACCTTCACGGTCAACCTCCCCTTGGTCTTCTGGGAATGACGGCTCAGCATCAACCCATCTGCCGGGGTCATCACATTGAATAAATCGTTTGGGTTGTCAAGGGGCTTGGCAACCAACCGCTTCCCTACCTGAGCAAGATTTACACGTATAGGAAAATGTGATTCTGTCTCTGATCCGAGAAGGTCGGCTTCGACACATTCATTTGCCGACTCAAAACGGAACAGATCTTCCACGCTACAGCTCAAGATTTTTGCCAGACGCAGGGAAATTTCGGTACTCGGCAAATACTGGTTGGATTCAATGGAGTACAGGGCCTGGCGGGTGAGCCCAACCTGTTCAGCCAAAGCCTTTTGCGAAAGCCCCTGCTTGATCCTTTTTTCTCGAAGAAAATTCTCCAACACTTCATCCACCCTCAATGGGACTAATACTGAAAAATGACGGATATGTGTAGGTTGTCATATTTACAATACAATAGTAATGTTTTCTTGACATTTTATCAAGACACCTTGACACTTCGGATCTGAGGGAAGTAGGTAATTTTATTTAAAAACAGGTATATACGGTAGGATGAATGAGAAACCATTCCTGAAATGATGGCGATCTATGAGATAGCCCTTTAGGGCGGATGTTGCTTGTTGAAATCACCGGCAATTTGAAATCACCATAACGCTTGACTCAATCAGACACTCAAAGTTATTCTATTTCATTAACTTCAGGATGTACCAATCGTAAAAATTTAGCGGTTAATAACTTTCCCACCCCTCATTTTTGGAGCCGGTCATTTCATTTCGAAGGATATCCCTGTATTCCCCCGGGAGCGTCAGGCCTAGCGGATCAATGTCATCCTTGACCAATGCCATTGGGCCTCTTCTGGGCAGCCTGTTCGCTTTCTTGATTGGCCTTGGGGCAACGGGATGTTCTGGTGCCCCTCTCAAGAATGTTCAGGAAAAAACTGACTCCCCACCCGCATCCTCCTCATCTTCCCCATCGTCTCCCGATGACCCCGAGACGGTCCTTCGACTTTTAGTCAAGGCCAATGAGGACAAAGACTTGAAAACCATGAAGCGATTCATGGCGACAGATGAAAATGTCATTGGATACACCATCGGAGGAAGGAAATACGTGGGCTGGGAAGGATTCGCCCAAACGATGAGTTTGGAATTTGCTTCTGTTGATCGGTTGGACATACCCATTCCGTATCTGCAAGTCTGGCAAAGAGATGAAATTGCTTGGTTTGCCATGGAACTTGATTACACCCGAGAAGTGACTAACGACAACGGCGAGGTTGAAAGAACACTCATTCCCTTACGCGAGACAGGAGTGTTGGAGCGTCGTGAGGGTAAGTGGGTGATCGTGAACTGGCATGAATCCCTTCGTGAATCAACGCCGCAAATGGCTCTTGCCACCCCCACCTCAACCACAGCCATCCCTGAGACCTCAACTCCATATCCCGACACTATCGACTTAAGTGGAGAATGGGAAATTCATGAGGAAGATAAATCGTATCGGGCCACGCTTGATCAAAAGGGGAATGGACCCTATTCGTGGCAAAACGGCAATCTGACGACTTTAAAGATATCGAATGGTCTTTGGGCAGGCAAATGGGCCCAACCCGGAAACGACCGGGAAGGTGAATTTGAGGTTTTGCTCTCCGAAGATATGAAAACCGCCCAAGGCGTCTGGTGGTATACCCGTGTTGGAGAACATCACAATATACCACCTCGAGAATGGGGCGGAAGCTACATTTTTAAACGATTAGAATCTACCTCTGCCGCCACTATTCCTGAACCAAATTAAAAGAGAAATTTATCACCCAGTTGTATTCGATTACACTCCCTTTAACCCGATTACTCCAATTAAGGAGAACCTGTATGCGTTACCTAGCCCTAACGACTCTATTCATTTTTTCTCTGGTAGGAATTTCACATGCCGATGGAGGGCATCACCATTCCATTCCCACACTCAAAAAAGGGAAGACCACCGTTTCCTATGAGGGGGACAAAATCATTATCACCTTTGGACCCATCGATCTTCCCGTTGGGCATAGCGGCGATCTAGCGGCGAGCATGCCCAAGCATTTCTTCTCCTTGCCGGAAGACCGGCATTTTACGGCATTTAAATCCGAGGTTTTCACTAAGGACGGGACCGCGTTAACCCCTGAATATCTTCACCATCTCTTGCTGTTGGATATGGATCGAAAAAGTATTTCCTGCGAGGGAGAACCCATGTTTTTAGGGGGAGCCGGAATGGAAATGGTCAAGACGAAGTTTCCCAAAGGATATGGTGTGGCCTTACCAAAGGAACATAAGTTGATGACTCTTGTCGCCTTTTACCATGGAGCCCCTCCCACCAAAGATGCCATGGCCCGCTTTACCATCGAATTAGCCCCCAAGGATGAACCGATTCAATCGATGGAGGTGTTGCAGATCGGCGTTAATGTGGTGTGCTTCAGTAAATTTGACCAACGACCCAAAGACCAATCAGATGAAGGAATTGAGATTCCTCCAGGCGTTCAAGTCATGAAAGCTCCCCGAAAATTCCAGGTGGATGGTTGCGTCAAATTTGCCTACCCCCACGTCCACGATGGGGCACTCCTCGTGGCGTTAGAGAATATCTCTGCCCGGCGAACGCTACTTCGAACGGTTCCTGATGTTGAAATGAATGGGGAATTAATCGGATTTTCGAATCGCCAAGTGTATAGTGACGCCAAGGGATTCTCCATCAATACCAAAGACCAGTATGAAATGGTTCTAGTTCACCATCAGCCACTTCATCATGACAACGACCCCCATGGAATGGGAAATTATCTTCTGTATATGACGCCGGGGGAATGCCCGAATTCACCAAATAGCCGGAACGCCTCTCTTGAGAACGGCCAGGGACCGAGCTAAATCCCAAGGCTTCAAATTTCCGGCAAAGAATTTCGTCCTTTTTGGCGTTGATGCGGTTGGAAACCTGAGTTCGTTCGAACCCCGCTCCCAGCGACTTTTCTCTGGCCCCTACTCCAGGCCAACACTTCCCTGGGGCCTGCCCCGACCTGCCACCACCTGACCCCTTCTTATTTGGTCGCCAATCTTGACAAGAACTCAGGCACATGGACGCCATAAAAGTCAGGCGGCCTTTTCCCCTGCGGCCTTCCCCTTGTCACGATTCCTTGCTGGTGAATTTGACCTCCCCTTGCCTCTTTGGTACTTTTTGGGTGCCCCGATGACCCATTAAGAATTATTGATCCCAACCCGGGTCAACTGAACTTGGCCTGAAACGGTTTCCCTGATGATGGAAACTAAAAAAAGACGAAGACGGTCTCTCCTTTACTGGGTAACTGGAATTGTAGGATTGGGCTTACTCATTTGTGCCGGGCTTGCCTGGAGCATTAGCACCATCGGGAAGGAAGTCCGGAGTTGTTTGGAGGGATGTGCACCCGCGGTCACGCTCGATTCGACTCCTTTCACATTTCTCACCTTTAATCTGTATCATGGATTTCCCATATTTAAAAATGTCAGAGAGCGGGTAGAACTGACCGCACAACACCTGGGCGAGCTGGACCCGGACTTTGCCTTGCTCCAAGAAGTTCCCTGGCGTAGTGATGTCGGTTGGGCCGCGGAGTATCTGGCCGAGGAGGTGGGGCTCAACTTTGTCTACTTGCGTGGCAACGGAAACTCCCGCACTCTGGGCTTTGAAGAAGGCCTGGCTATTTTAAGCCGCTACCCGCTCAGGGATCCAAGATTTACTGAACTCTCCCCAAGGAACGGTATCTTCGAGCATCGTATCGCTCTGGCCGTCATTGCAGAAACGCCTTCAGGTCCTATTCAACTGGTCACGGTACATTTGCCCTGGGACAGGACCAACCGTATCAATGCCGGCCAAATGGTCTCACTTGAAAATTTTATCGCCGAACTCGAACCCCACCCGACCATTCTGGCGGGGGACTTTAACGCACAGGAGGGTACTCCTCAGATCAAGAAGCTGGCCAACCAATGGGTCGATGCCTTTCGCCAAATTTATCAAGAAAGTCATGTTCCCACCTGTTGTCTTCGACCCGAAAACCTCCACAAGGCCAATGCCGGTCAACACTTTTCGCGGGTTGACTACGTGTTCCTCAGAGACAACGGGAAACAACACTGGATGACGCTAAATGCAAAAACGATATTTGACCGACCCTTTAAAACCTCAAAGGGTTATCGATGGGCCTCGAATCATGTTGGTGTACTCGTCGAGGCGAATCTCGACTTAAAAAACTAATCGTTAATACTCCCCCCCAACCCCTTGATATACATCAGGGAAATCAAGGTGAGGGATACCTCAGGAGCTCACCCCAGTCACCTCAACCTTCATTTCCACCCGATCAAGTGGATTGTCACGATTGTCCCGTCTTACGGTGACGATCCGGTCAACCCACAGGTTTCCGCAAAGTTTTACGTCGATGACTCTTTTCCAAATTAGATTTATGATGGAGGATTGCATTTAGGAAAGCACCAGCCTGTTTAGAAGGCCGCACTGTGGACCGAAGCGGGGTTTCTTCAAAATTCAGGCAGTTGGGAATGAAAAATCGTCCGTTTCAGATTGATTTTGGCAGCTGTGAGGCAACATAGAATTTTGTTTAAATACCCCCTTTTCACTTCGACTCCATTTCCCAAATTCCCTCCCATTCATTCAAGTCCATTTTGTTTTTCAATATTTCACAACGATCAATAAATACCTGGCAGGCTTTATCATTGGGATTCAGGTTTAGCGCTTCCCGAAAGGCCGAAATTGAATCTTTCCAGTTCCCATCCCGATATTCTTTAAGACCTTTTTCGAAAAAACCAAGAACCTCTTTTTTATTAGGGAATGTTTCTTCCGTATGATTGTCCAGAATTTCATAAATTCGGCAAGGCTTGGTTTTTCCTTTTAAGCATATGCGGTCGAGTTCTCTTGTTTGATAATCACCGCGCAGATCTTTTAGCGTATATTCACTAATAATAATTTGAGCCCCATAATATTTTGTCGCGCCTTCCAGGCGTGCGGCCAGGTTCACCCCATCCCCGATTACGGTGTAATCCATCCTCTCAGAAGACCCGATATTCCCGGCAATCACAGGAGAAGAGTTTAGGCCAATGCCAATTTGGATCGGTTTTTCCCCCCTGTTTTTCCGTTCCTGGTTATAAATGGTTACCGCGGTGGCCATAGAGATAGCCGTATGCACTCCACAATCCGCGTGCCCCTCATAAGGAATTGGGGCACCAAAAACCGCCATTATGGCATCTCCAATAAATTTATCCAACATCCCTTTTTCTTTTTGAATGCAGCTCACCATTTGAGTGAAATAGTCATTTAGGAATTCAATTGTTTTTTGTGCGCCGAGTTCCTCAGAAAGGGTGGTGAAGCTCCGAATATCGGAGAATAAAATAGTCACCTCGTGTTCACTCGTTCCCATTAGTTCTTCACCACTTTCCATTAAGCTATCCACAAGTTCCGAACCAAGGTAGCGGACCATGGTGGCCTTCATTCTTTCCTCGTTTTGTTTGCGAAGAAATTGCAATTCCAGGTGATTTCGTATTCTTGCGCGCACCTCTTCTTTATGAAAGGGTTTCGTAATATAATCCACCCCGCCGACTTGAAAGCCCTGAACGATATCGTCAGTTTCCTTTTTAGCCGTAATAAAAATAATGGGTATATCCTTGGTCTTAGAATTTTGTTTTAAACGAGTACATGTTTCATACCCATCAATTCCCGGCATCATGATATCCAATAAGATCAAATTCGGAGACAAATTGGGAATGATCTCAAGCGCCTTTTCTCCACTATTGGCGAAAGCAAGCTTGTAATTCTCCGATGCCAGGGCTTCCCTCAAAACGGCAAGGTTCGCCGGGGTGTCATCCACCAGCAAGATGCGTAATTCGGACGCGATGGAGGAAATATTATCCATGTTCAATTTGTTCTAAAATTTTAAGAATTCCCTCACCATCAAACTGGTCCACCAATTCCTTCAAATATGCAGTTAAATTTTTACCAGCAGGTGAAATTTCCTCCAACTCAGAAAAATGCTGATCCAATTCCATAAGCATTCCCATTTGAACTTTCCCTTTCATGGAAGCCAAAAGGGGCGGAGAAACCTTGAATCCTGAAAAATCCAGATTGTCAGGTCGACCTGGACCTTCTTTCGGGTCAAATGGTTTCAAAGAGCCTAGAAGACCATCCAGCTTATTCCAAAAATCATTCCACAATGTATCTTGGACATTCGTACCTTTGCGAAGTTCCGCCTCCAATGGTTCGGCGACTGCAGCTAGCTCATCAGCTCCAATCGTGGCTGAAACCCCCTTGACCGTATGAACAAGCCTCTCGGCCAGCTTGAGATCTCCTGCTTTCAAAGCCTTTTCTATTTCCAATTTTGTATTAATATTATTTTGATAGAAATTACCCAGTAACTTTCGATAGAGGTTCTCATTCCCATTGACCCTTTCCACCCCCGCCTCAACATTGACTCCCGGAATCCTTGGCAAGGGGCCTCCGTCTTGAGTTGACTGGGTGTTTCCAGGCTCAGAACTTGCCTCCGGTCCCAATCCCTCTCTTTTCGGAACCCATTTGATGAGAGCCGAAAATAATTCCTTCGTATTGATGGGTTTTGAAACATGATCGCTCATCCCGGCCTCGATACATTTCTCCCGGTCCCCCTGCATGACATTAGCTGTCATGGCGACAATCGGGAGGGTAGCAAAACGTTCATTGGTACGGATAGCGCGGGTGGCCTCATATCCATCCATTTCAGGCATTTGAATATCCATCAATACACAGTCGAATTCTGCTTGATTGACTTTTTCCACAGCTTCTTTTCCGTTGTTGGCCACCGTGATATTAAACCCCTTCTGCATTAACAATTCGATGGCAACTTCCTGGTTGATTTCGTTGTCTTCAACAAGCAGGATATTGGCACCGCGGATATTCTCCAACCCCAACACCTCCTGCTGTGCTTTAACTCTTTCCCCGAATTCTTCTCTTGCAAGTTTTTTCCCAAAAACTTCCATAATGCTTTCAAACAACAAAGATGGATTCATGGGTTTAACCAGAAACCCATCGAGTTTCGCCTCTTCGGCCCGGCGCACAACCTCTTCCCGGCCATAGGCCGTTAACATGATAATTTTGGGAATGGTCTTCAGGTTGGGATGATTTTTAATGATCTCTGCCGTTTTGATCCCATTCATTTCTGGCATTTGCCAATCCATGATAATAAGATCATACGGCTGGGTTGCATCGGCAGACTCCACCATTGAAATACCTTCGGCACCAGTGGATGCAATGGACACATCCATGAAAAAAGCGTTCAGAGCATTTGCTATGACTTCTTGAGCCATATGATTATCATCTACCACTAGGACTCTTTTCCCCTTCAGGTCATCAGAAAGTAATAACTGCTTTTTCTTTTGATGGGCATTCACTCCAAAAACTGCCGTAAAAATAAAAGTGCTGCCTTGGCCGGGTGTGCTTTCGACCCAGATTGTGCCTTCCATCATCTCAACCAGTTTTTTACTGATCGTCAGTCCAAGTCCGGTTCCGCCAAATTTGCGTGTGGTCGTCGCATCGGCCTGGCTGAAGGATTGAAACAATCTTCCAATCTGTTCCTGGGTTAGGCCAATCCCCGTATCCTTCACCGAAAATTGCAATACCACTTGATTGTTTTCTTCTTTCAGCAAGCTAATATTTACGATTATCTCTCCCTTTTCTGTAAATTTGACCGCATTATTCGCTAAATTCGTCAAAATCTGGCCCAAACGAAGAGGATCGCCAACAAGTGAATAGGGCACAGTTTCTGAAACCGAAAATAAGACCTCTAATCCTTTATCCTGGGCTTTTAACGTCACAAGGGTGGCAAGATGATCCAGGACTTCGTCCAATTGAAAATCTATCCTCTCCATATCCAGTTTCCCGGCTTCGATTTTCGAAAAGTCCAGAATATCGTTTATAAGGCCTAATAACGCATTTGCTGAAGATTGGATTTTACTGACATAGTTCTGTTGCTTCGGCGATAGATCAGTATTCATGGCAAGATGACTCATGCCGATGATCGCGTTCATCGGTGTCCGGATTTCATGGCTCATGTTCGCAAGAAAATCCCCTTTGGCCCGATTGGCTTCCTGAGCCTGTAATTCAGCTCGTTGTAATTTTTCTTCTCCTCGTTTCCGTTCCACTAAAGAACCCAGAAGAGTCCCGACGTCAGCCATAAGTTCTACTATCTGCTTATTACTTTCTTCCACCAAATGGGTGTAGAACTCCATGACTCCAACAATCTCATTTCCAATTAAAATCGGAAAAGCGAAGCCAGCACCCAGACAAACCTCTCTGGCAATCTCCGCGCGCGTAAAATTCGGATCTTTGGTTACGTCTTTTATCCAGACTGGTTCCCCATATTGAAAAACCTTTCCGGGCAAATCTGTTCCTTTTAAAATTTCACTTTCTTCGGTTTTCTTGACAAAAGGTTGAAAGTTTTGACGACTTTTTAAATACCATATCTTTGTCGGAATCAGTTTCTCTTGGGGGTGTTCAGGATCAGGCAAATAAATATGGCCAATAGACCATCCCAATCCCTCGCACACACAGTTCAATGCTAATCGCATTCCTTCATGTAAAGGAAGATTAAGGTTGGCAGAGACTGCAATATTTTTGTGTAATTCCGAGAATACATTTTTCCTTTTTATCTCCTCTTCGGCTTTTTTTCGTTCAGCCAGGTCCAATCCGGAACGAACACAGATACCAATTGATTGGGAGGCTTCTTTAATCCAGGCGATTTGGCTATCCTCAAAATGAGTATGGGAAACAAGCTCCAACACTCCAACAACTTTTTCATTATGAAATAAAGGATAGATCAATGCACTGGCAGCGGGCACCTTCCCAAAACCAAATTCAATACAGGATATTTGCGAAATATTGTTAATTAGAAGTAATTCGCCTGACCGTGCTACCTGCCCAACCAGTCCCGACCCAATCGGTATTGATTCTGGAGTCTCGCCGCTTAAAGGATACCCGTAGCTGGCGACTCTTTGTAGGGTGTCGTCTGAGGTCTTGACGAAAATGGCTCCTATCGGAATTTTCAAAAAGGAAAGAACACTATTGACAATGCTACTACCTAAATAGTGAATTTCCTTCTGACCATGCATTGCCGTACTCAAGGCATGCAAACCGGATTTCAAATGGTTAGCCTCTTCAATCTCCTGGGTTTTGAGTTTCAATTTCTGGTCTGCCTGTTTCCGTTTGGCGGCCATCAAATTTATCGCGTCGGCGAGAACATCTTCATCGCTTTTCTTTTCAACGGATTTACTATAGTCTCCCTCGGCAATGGAAACGCATACCTTCGTAATATCCCGATAAACCTGCATCACGCGATTAAAGCTGTGGTTTATCTGACCCACTTCATCGATTGTACTGGTATCAAGTTTGGTGTCGGCAGGAAGGCCTCCCAAAGCCAGGTGGTTTGCGGCAATGACGGCATGTTGAATCCGGTTTGAAATAGATCGCGCAAGCCAAATCAACAGGCCTCCTATAATAAACGCTCCAATCAGAGCCAGAGACAACGACAAATAAAAATCTTCCCAAAGAGGGCCTAACACACCCGCTTCCGATTTTCTCAGGATTACCGTCCAATTTCCGGTAGGGACCAGGGCGGTGGTAAAATAATATCTTTGCTGATCAATAGGGTCTTTGACGACCTCAAAGATCCTTGAGTCGCGAGAGGTGAAATACCGGCCAAACAACTCGTTGTATGGCGTTTCGGCTATTCCTTTTGTTTGGAGAAGTTTTTCATTGTCCGTTGTCGCGGAGATAATTTTCCCCAACCGGCTGATTAAAAAAATATCGACCGATTCGCGCTTTTTGATATTTTTGACAAAGTCAAAAATATCCCTTAAGGCTCTATCAACTCCAGCTATTCCTTTAAATTTTCCATCTATAATGATGGGAAACGTTTGCTCAACGATCATTTTCCCCTCATACACATAGGGTTCCGTAATCATGGGCATGGCTTTGCCGGCATTGAAGAAAAGGGTTTTGGCGCCGTTGTAATACAAACTTGTTTCCATATCCACTAAGGGTTCCAGAAAAAGCAGATGCTTGTTGGATTCCTCTTTTCCCCTATACCAGTAGGGAATAAATCGGCCCTTGGAATCCATTGCCTGGTGAATCCTTTTGGCTTGATCGGAATTCAAAAAAGCCTGATCGTTTTGATCGGCATTGGGTTCGTAGCCAAAATAAGATCCCGTGAACTCGGGAAATTCGGCTAGAACTTTACGGGCGTAGGCGCTTGATTCCACGCGTCTCCCAAACAGTCCATTTTCCTGGGCAAAGGCCATTGTTTGAACGGCCATAACCGCACGGGTGTTTCCGCGTTCAACTTCCATTGCCACTTTATCGGCCAATCTCTTAATCATTTCCTCGTTATCCTGGCGAACAATGGAAAAATTATTCAACGTGAAAAATATAATAATTCCCAAAAGAATCACTATTGTCGGGAAAATGGCAAATACCAGCATTTTCCCCTTAAGGCTGTTATGAAATTTGATAGAAGATTCTGACATTAAAAACCATTTCCGCTTGGGGTGTACCGATCATCATCTACCCAATAGAAGAAATAGACTCTCTCCGGTTCGATTCCAATCCAACCGCCTTGATCGGGGTAGACATGCAGCACGTTTTCTGTTTCGAGGGGGGATGGGCAGATCAGAAATGGTTTTGTTTTCAGTCCCGACTGCAAGCCAATTGAACCGTTGACAAAGTTGTTGCCCATTGTCTCACAGGCCGGCATTCGGGTGATTGGGTTGAATAGAAGCCACCGACCGGATCTATAGCAGCTGACTTCTAATCGGATTTACGAATACATTAAAACAGGTAATACCGTTGGATTAGGCGACTCCTTACCACACACAGATGCCCATGTGTTGTTGAAGGATTCCTGGTAGGCTCTCACCCACATTACTACGTTCCCGTCACTTCAACCTTCATTTCCACCCGATCAAGCGGATTGTCACGATTGTCCCGTTTCACGTTGACGATCCGGTCAACTGTTTCCATCCCACTCATTACTTCACCGAAAGCCGTATACTGTCCATCCAGGTGAGGAACATCCGCGACGCAGATAAAAAATTGTGACCCCGCACTGTTCGGATCGGCAGACCTTGCCATTGAGACCACCCCCCGTTTATGGGGCGTTTTGTTAAACTCGGCGGCAACTCGGTGTGCCGGTCCGCCCGTTCCATGGATTGATCGATCCGGATTTTTGCTGTTGGGATCTCCACCCTGAATCATAAAACCAGGGATGACGCGATGAAAGGTGGTTCCGTCGTAAAATTTCTCTTGAGCCAATTTGACCATATTTTTCACGTGATTGGGAGCGACCTCAGGAAGAAATTTTATTTGAATATTCCCCCAGGCTTCTCCTTGAACGGAAACCTGAATCGTGGCTCCCAATTCTTGCCCTTGTGTTACATCACTCATGAAGTCTCCTTTTTCAAAACCATAATATTGAGGATTCTCGGTCAGTACGGTGTCGGCTGGTTAGTATACATTCCCAACCCTGCACTCACATTGACCCATTGAATCCCGGCATTGTCACTCCGAAAAGCCCCGGCACTGGTCCCGGCAAAAAACACTCCGCGATCAGATACCACCAACGTTTGAATGGCCAATTCAGTTAAGCCGGTGTTGACGGAACTCCATCGCTGATCATGCTCTCCCAGTTTGTACACCCCCCGACCGGTTGCCACAAATAATCCGGTATCAAGCGCCACAATACTTCGGATGGAATCATTGGGGAGTGTCCGACTCAGGGTATGCCAAGAGACTCCTCGATCCGTGCTGCGGAATATACCCCCATCCTGCGTCCCCAAAAAAATGTGTTGATCCGGTCCGACCGCGACGACCCGTATATACCGATGGGGTAACCGTTCTTTAGGATCTATCAGATCTGACGAAGGCCTATCCCATTTGACCGGCTCGGAACCTTGTAAATCATAGCCGAATAGGCCCCCTCCCGAGGTTGCCGCAAGTAGCGTGTGAGCATCCAGCATCACCAAACTCGAAACCAATAACTGATCAAGCTCCTCCGCAAGGATCACCCAACGTTTCTCTACTTCCTTCCATTCATAAATACCTCTCCCCGTTCCGGCAAATATTCCTTTGGACGAGGCCAACAGGGATTTGACCTCCGCGCGTTTCAATCCTTTATTGATGGATTCCCATTTCATTCCACCATTTTTTGTTCGGAATACCCCTCCCCTTACGGTTCCTGCATACACCCATCCCTTGTGATCCACCTCCAGACAGAGTAAAAACGGATCTGTGAGTCCGGTGTTCGCCATGTGCCAGGAATGTCCTCGATCCTCACTTCGGAATACCCCCATTCCAAATGAGCCTGCATAGAGGATTCCCTCCCCAGTCACAGCCAAAGTCTGGATACTCGGAGCAAAGGCATCCATATGGCTACGGGAAGAATCACCATGGTCCAACGGATTGGGACTTTTGGACTGAAGTAATTCAAATCCGCTTCCCACGGCTGAGGATCCTATCCCACAGATCAGAATGCTCGAAAGGATGGTCGAGACAATAAAATATTTTCTAATCTTCATGATCGAGGATCCTGTTTTTTGGTTCGAGGTCCCCGCCACGTGAACGAGGGGTCTTGGCGATTATACTTTGGATTCAAAGCCGTCATCTTCCCCGGCTACAGGATCATGGCTCGCCGTTTGAGCTGGCCGTCCGAATATTTTGGCACCGATGATACCGAATTCATAGAGGATCACCAGCGGGATGGCCATGAGAAGCATGGTAAAGAGGGTGGCATCCGGAGTGATGACGGCCGAAAGAATCAAGGCCACCATTGCGGCATGTTTTCGATAACGAATGAGTAAGCCGGGCTCAATGTACCCGACTCTTGCGAGGAGCGTCAGCACTAATGGAATTTCAAACGCAAACCCGAACGCAAGAAGAAACTTGACGTTAAAATCAATATACGTCCCCACCGCCAATTCAGGCGTGAGAGACCGGTCCAAGCCGAACGTCACAAAGAAATTAATCACCAACGGCAGGATGATTAAATTGCAAAAAACCAGTCCCAACACAAAAAATCCAAGTCCGAGGCAAAACAAGGGAATCGCCCAGCGTTGCTCCCCTTTTAACAACGCGGGTTCGATAAACTTCCAAAATTGATGAAGGATGACCGGCACACTCATCACCACAGCAGCCAAAAAGGAAATCTTAATCGAAGCGAATAACGCCTCAGCCGGGGCATAGAAGATCAGGTCATCTTCGAACGGGCGCTTGAACCAGTCAATCAGAAAGGAAGAATAGGAAAAGGCCACCACAAACGCCACCATAATCACCCCACCAATGAGAAAGAGGCGGCGTTTGATGTCTGAAATATGGCGTTGTAAGGGGTGAACCAATGCAACCATTTAGTGGCCACCGATGAAGGAAAGCGAATAAAATCGAGGGAACGGGATAGGGCCCTCGGTGGAATTAACAACTAACGACGGTAATGACTCATCTTAATAAGCTGCTGACTGCTGGAGATCAAGTCGGTGCTGGCGGATAAGTTCCGCCATTCGGTCTTTTTTCCCCAGTTTTTCCTTTTGAATTTGTTTTTTGAGAACTTCCTCCTGTGGCGTCAGCACATGATGTTTCACCAGCTCTTGCAATTCAGCATCCAACCGATGATGGGATTCTTCAAGCTCCCGGAATTCAGGGTTAGATGCCCGTAATTGCTCTACGATTTCTTCGTCAGTCAACATAGGAACCCTCCCTTCTTCAAATAGTCAGTTTTGTGGTCCACACTATCTATTTCGGCCTTTACCGATCAATTTCGATTCCTCAGAATGGGCCCCGTGAGGGGATCAAGGGACATTAGAATAGCATCCTCATCCGGATTCGTATAGTAGGATTTTCGCTTAGCATACACGCTAAATCCAAATTTTTTATAGAGGGCTTGGGCTGCCTGGTTGGACTCACGCACCTCTAACAGACCCCGCCGGGCCCCCTGGCCGAAACCCAGTTCCATCGCTTGGGAGACAAGCTGCGACGCCACACCATGACGTCGCCAGGCAGGGATGATCGCCAAATTGAGAAATCGCAATTCCTCAAATACCAGCCAGAAACATATATAGCCCACCACAGGTCCAATCGGTCCAGAAGATACCTCCGATCGCGCGGTGAGCACCACGCTAAACTCATTGCCCTGAAGTTCTGCCTCAAAAGACTTCCTGGACCAGGGGACCGAAAACGAAATCTGTTCAATTTCATGTATCGCCTCCAAATCCTCAAGTGAGGCTTTAAATATTGAATATTTCAGTTCCTGATTCTGCCCTATCATTTTTTGAATTTCTAACTGTGTTTGACAACCTGAACCCTGAGAACCTTCTTGTGCATTGTGACCATTAGACTTTACCCTTTAACCCTGAATCCCCTCAACCCTTCGTTTCAGCATAGGATGGCTGAATATAATGTGGTCCTAGTCCATACTCCGCGAATTTCCCCGTTTTGAACCGGGATAAACTTGCGAGTCCGACATTGACCGCCGATGCGTTCATGGCCTCGAAAGGAGCTTCTTTCATCAGCTCCGTCTTTTTGGAAAAGGAATCTCGGTTTAACAGCCAACCCTCACCAAATACCAAAATCGTTTCTGATAAAGTTTGAACCAGGGCGTCCAGTGGCCCAAATTGCTCGGGGACCAACTGAACGAGCCTTTCTCCCTCCCAACGAAAACAAGCCCAATAGACGACTCCATTTCTGGCTTTCAGAATTGGGCAAATTGGCAGCTTTGCGCCTCGAAGGTTCCATGCCATGGCTTCCAAGGTCGGGACAGCAACCAGAGGAATCCCCAGGGCCATTCGAAATCCGGTCATGGTCGCCAGTCCCACCCGCAGCCCGGAAAAGGAACCCGGCCCTATGGAAACAGCTAATCCTTGCAAATCGGACGGCTTCAAGGCCTGGGATGACAAGGCCTCGTGAATGGCAGGCAGAAGGATTTTGGTATGTGACCCCTTGGCTTCCTGACAAAGATGGGATAGAACGCGATCTCCACGTAAAAGCGCAATGCTTTGTAAACTTGTTCCCGTTTCAACGGCAAGAATATTCATTTCCCTCAGTTACTTTTGATTCGTGGGAGGGCCAATACTCTATTATAACCCTTCAACTTCATTTACCGGGCAAGGATGAGCCATATCAAATCGGTGCCGATTCGGCATTCGCTGCAAGCTCCTGGAATGTCAGGGTCATGGATCCCCCTTGGGATCTGAGGTCTTCCGCCCGAATATGGAACGGCAGCCGGATGGGGGAGAGAATGGAGGGATCTTTGGATTTGACGGCCCGAAAGTCGGAACACTCAACGACCATGATCGTTTCCTCATCTTCCATAAGATATTCAACCTGGATCACGTCAAAAGTATCTCGATTCACCCACACGCGGGTCGTGAAGGGGGCAGTATTTCTCTCTTCCGTCTCTATCATACTTTGAATATCAAGACGAAAATTTTCTCCGTCCTGGTAAAGCAGGACTTTTTTCCCATCCGCATCATCAAACTTTCCAAGAATGGCATCCATGGTCCTAATACTCATTTCGACCACCCGACTGACATCTTGAGAATGATCGAGCGTGGTAATCTGACCCTGAACCGCTTTTCCCGAGGAGGGAATATGTAGATTATAATAATCACCATCCCTCTGGAATTCGAAAATGGTCCCTCCGACTCGAGCAAACCCTCTAAGCCGGACCACATAGGGGCGCTCATAGAACAACACTCCGTCAAGATTCTGGCTAATCGGAAGAACCGAGGATCCGGAAACAGAAGCCCGAAACAATCCCTTGACCGACCGTATCCTTGCTTCGCGCTGTCGCAAGGATTCTAAAACCCATTTCGTGACTTCGTCATTCAATGGCACCTCAGGTCTTCCAGAAAACACCGCACATCCCGAGACGATGACTAAAAGCGCAATGGCACCAACCCTGTACAATATAACCTTAAATGGTTCCTTTCGCCTTGTTCTTAAATAATGCAACACTGTTGTCATCCGGAATATTGTAGAGAATGGTTTCAGGTTTGTAGTTGCAGCATCTCATGCTGCCCCCTACCAACGTCATGGTTCAAAAAGTGCGTCATAGGATGAATTAAATGACTCCCACAAACAATTCGGCTCTGGTTTTGGGTTTCGGTGACCCAAAGAGGCGCCATAAGATGGCGCAGCTACAAACTTGAAACCTGCAACTTTTCATCCCTTCACCCACTCCAAGACCTCCCGGACATCCCGGATCCCGACCGCCTCTATCCCCTCTATGGATTGATATTTAAGGAGATTGGGTTCAGGAAGAAGACACCGATTGAATCCTAACTTACAAGCCTCCCGCACGCGAAGTTCAACTTGGCTGACCGGCCGGACTTCACCGCCAAGACCTATTTCACCCAGCACCACTGTCCGTGAATCTATCGGTTGATCCCGGAAACTTGATACCACCGCCATGACAATCCCCAGATCAATCGTGGGTTCATCAATCTGAAGTCCCCCCACCACATTGACATAGACATCCTGACCAGCCAGATGAAGGCCTAAACGTTTCTCTATGACCGCGAGTAACAAGGCCACGCGATTTACCTCCACTCCGTTTGCCATCCGTTTTGGCATCGCATAGCCCGTCTCTGCCACAAGAGCCTGAAGCTCCACCAAGATGGGACGGGATCCCTCAACACTGGAGACCACAACGGACCCAGGATTCTGCTCGGGCCGCCCAGTGAGGAACAACTCCGAGGGATTCACCACTTCCGCCAACCCCGAATCTTTCATTTCAAACACCCCGATTTCGTTTGTGGCGCCAAAACGGTTTTTGACAGTTCGCAGGATCCGGTAGGACTGGCCTTTATCCCCTTCAAAGTACAAGACCGTATCGACAATATGCTCCAGCAGGCGGGGTCCGGCGATCATCCCTTCCTTGGTCACATGACCGATGATAAACACGGGAACCCCCGTTCGTTTGGCATACCCCATCAGCCGATAGGCCACTTCCTGGACCTGACTGACACTTCCCGGGGCTGAACTTATCTCTTCGGTATAGACAGTTTGAATCGAATCCACCACCAGGATAATGGGCTGCAAATCATCAGCAGCCTTAAAAATGTCTTCTAACGATGTCGCAGAAAAGACATACAACGATGGGCATGCCAGGCCCAACCGGTCACTCCGCATCTTCATTTGGCTTGTCGATTCCTCACCGGAGACATACAGGACTTTCTCTTTCCGGGGAGCCAATAAGGGCAACGCTTGCAGCAAAAGGGTGGTTTTGCCAATCCCCGGATCTCCTCCTATTAAGGTAATGGAACCCGGAACGACACCCCCACCGAGAACCCGATCAAATTCCCTCAGACCCGTACTCCGACGCATCTCGTTCGTGGCGACAATTTCCCCTATAGGCATCGGTGAGTCAGTTTGAGAAATGGTTGCCTTCGTACGAGGATGACGCGGCCCCTGGACGACTTCTTCTTTCATCGAGTTCCATTCACCACACCCCGGACAACGCCCGCTCCACCTGGGAGCCTGATGGCCACAGGCTTGGCAATGAAATCTGGTTTTAGTGGGAAGCGCTTTCATCAGAAGTCGGTTGTGAGGATTCAAGACTCAGGGTGTAGGATAGTATTTCCAAGAGAATATTCTCTTCTCCGCGAAACCCGAAACCCAAAACACGAAACACTCCATATGGGGAATCATATTGTGGGGCCGGTTGCGACCAGGCTGGCATGTCTCCACTTACAAATGCTTGCGGACTCTATTCCAGCTATTAACCAGAATGGCCCTTCTTGGGAAACCTTCTTTATCCTCGGGGTCGTGTAGGATCACAGCCTTCAGCCGATGTTCAACCAGCACTTCCGCAAACTCCGGCGTCCGTCCAATCCCTCCAGTCACATTGGCCCATCCATCTTTTTCAAGTTGCACAATCAATTCTTCGAGAGCCTGAGGACCGCTGGGAATGATTTTGGAAAACCCTAAAGGAAGCTGATGGGTTTGAATCCATTCTTGAAGGGTTTTTTTATCTCCCGCTTCAGAACGGAAAAGATAGATGAGGTTGTAATAAAATCGGCCGAGTTTTTCTAATTCTTTTGGAGCATCGTTGTCGGCCTCACCCAAATCAGTTGGGGTGAAATTAATGGGGAATGAAGGGAGTGAGACCTCAGGATTGCTCACCTCCTGCATCACGGAAACCAGGTCAATGAGTAAGATCGGCTTCTTTCGCTCCCAGGAGGCCAACAAACCTTTCCCCTCAGCACTCAGAACTCGCGGGCTTTCGGGTACGCGGACCGTCACAGTAAAGTTTCCTCTCATGCGAGGGGCATATTCCAAAAAGGCCCGTCCATCACCTCCGGTCATGGTCGTTCCAACGATTTGCCGTTCCACGAGAAATTCGAGGGTCTCACCACCAAGACCGATTTCCCGGCCTAAAAGGCTTTCTGAAAAAACCCTGGCTTGGAGTTGTATCAGCTCTCCTGGATTCGTCAGCACATCAGTAACTCGGACCGTGGGCTGAACCTTGTCGGCACCAGGAACCTTTTCAATGGTATAACTCGCCTGAAGGGCAAAGATCACACCCATACTACAAAGGAAGCGAGTGGATATTCTGCTAAAAGAGTCCATATCCCCTTTTGGCAAAAGAAAACGCATCAAAGGCGGAAAATATGGCAAACGAGACATAAAACAGCCACCCGACCGGCCAATAAAACTTGGAGATGATGATTAATGCAATTCCACATGCCAAAAACACATATCCCCGTTGAACACCCAAGAACAGGTGCCCCACCCCGGCCAGAATCGAAAGGGTGGCAGCCCCGATCCCATTCAGGGTTTTTTCTCTTTCCTCATCCATGCGAATTAATAGTTTCGGATTCCTGGTTTCAAAGTGTAGCTGCGCCATCTCATGGCGCCTCTTCAGGTGACCGAAACCTAAAACCAGAGCTGATTTGTTGTCGGAATTTTATAATTCATCCTATCACACCTTATGAATCATGACGTTTGTGTGAGGCAGCATAAGATGCTGCAACTACAAAATTGAAACCCTTTTTGTATCTTTCCCTTGTTCGAACCTTACCACGGGGCTTCTTTGAAGTTCCAGAAAGCAACCGATCCGGCCAGAGCCCACAACAAAATAAAAAATGAAACAAAAATCGGCCGACAGGATCTGGTAGGTGAACGTTGCGATAAGCAGTAAAACGTTAACCTCTTGGTTTCTTTTCAAAGAAATATCGAATATCCAACAAGGAATGTCGAATGATGAAGTCTGGGAAGGTTGGCGGTTAAAAGTTCGGTTTTATGGAATTGATACGGATAAAATGCCCATTTAATGGACCCTTACGAATCATCGCTTTCTTTTCCTTGGACATTCATTATTCCTTGCTCGCCATTCGATATTCTTCTTGTTTGAATACTGTACGAGCATTGTTGAGGGGGGTACTACCCGTTTGGAGGTAGACGGATTGGCAGAAGCCCCTTAGGCCAGTTTTCGCTTTCGGAGTTCTTCAGTATAGGTTTTTTGATACATGACATTCCATTCCTGGGACCCTTCCGGAATCGGACGAGAATAGGACTTTAATTTCAAGCGAACCAATCGATCCAGTTCTTCTTCTAATTTCACGTGCTCCGTCAACACCCGTTTAATCTCCCGAAGCACCGTCGTGGGATCGCTTTTCAGTTTGGCGTCCTTCGCGCCCTCCAGGAATTTTAAGATCACATGAGCGAGATGGGTCTGTTTTTCGTCACTTAATAATAGCGCCATGACAAGAAAATCACCGATTGGTGCTGAACAACTGTTCTGAAACACCAGTTAGGAATACTTAAAGGACTAGTCCTCTTTCACGAACGAGTTTTTGTTTTACCATCGTGAACATCTTTTGATAATCGGCACGCCCCTTCTCAAAATCGGACTCAAATTTCTTTAAGATTTCACGAATCTCCGCATTCAGCCGGTCCTCAACGGCCAGTTCTTCGGTTATCGCATGGTCCAACGACCGCGTAAGATTATCAGAGGACCCGGTAATTTCGAGAAGGCCCTGCTTTCGTAATTGTGCGACCGTTGTCGAAGCGATAGACTGAATTCGTTCTTTGTTCAAACGCATCAACGCCTCTCAAGAAACCGGTTCCACCTTAATCTTCGTAGAGCCGGCTGCGGTCTGTAAAATTTTTGCATCTCCAATGATCTTCCCCAAAATGTTGACCCGATCCGCTGGGACTGGATCTTCGCCAAGACTCATTGGGGTCCGTCCGAAAAAAATTGCCAGCATTTCTCCAGCGCCCCAAAACGCCACATCTCCAATCTTGACACGGGTTGTCGCCGTTTCACGAAAATCTTTGACCCCTGGTAATTGACAATAAAACTCCTCACCCCACATATTTACGGCGGTCTCGATCGGCAAGGCTGCATACACCTGTTGAGCGGTCCGGGTCGGATTCAGCTCCGCCTCGACCTTTACGCCCCCAATGGTAATACGGATTCGTTTTGGCTGTAAGTCCACGGTTAAACCTCATTCATAAAAAAAAGTTTCGGGGTTCAGAATTCAAAGCGTAGCTGCGCCATCTTATGGCGCCTCTTCCAGTCACCGAAAACCAAAACCAGCCCGGAATTGTTGGTCGGAGACATATAATTCATCCTATGACGCACTTTCTGAACCATGACGTTCGTCGGGGAGCAGCATAAGATGCTGCAGCTACAAACTTAAAAAGGTTGTTACCCCCTACACCAAATAGGCTTGCGGCAAGATAGACGTTCAATCTAGCTTGTCGTTTCCCTGAAATCAAGGCTAGAATCCCAATCAGGCACAAGGTCACTCATGTTGGAATCTACTTTCATTTTCCTAAAGGGAATCGGTGAAGCCACGGAGCAACGTCTCTGGGAACAAGGTATTGATTCATGGAGCGCCTTTCTTGGCCATCCCTCGATTCCCTACATATCTCCGGCCCGCAAAATATTGTATGACCAAGATCTGGAGCAGGCGGTCCAGAACCTTTCCGCTGGAAATTCAAAGTTTTTTGCACGCCTGTTAAAGGCACGGGATCATTGGCGGCTTTTCCAGACTTTTCGTTCCAGAATCGCATTTCTGGATATTGAGACGAACGGCCAACCACCGGAAACCGGGGAAATCACCCTGGTGGGAATTTACGGAAACGGCACCATGACTACCTTGATTCACGGTGAGTCCCTGAATGAAAACCGATTGAATCATGAGCTGGCGAAATATGACCTTCTCGTCACCTTTTTTGGTTCCGGATTCGATCTGCCTTATATACGATACAAATTTCCCACAGTGTTGCTGGATCATGCCCATTTTGATTTGTGTTTTGCCGCAAGGCGACTCGGCTATAAAGGTGGACTCAAGCATATTGAGCTTGAATGTGGTCTTTCACGATCCCGACATGTTGCCGGACTGACCGGCTGGGACGCGGTGAATTTATGGTACGCCTGGCAGGATGGCGATTCACACGCGGGCATCCAACTGCTGCAATACAATGAAGCCGATGTAAAAAATTTAGAGCCGTTGGCCGAGCTTCTTTATGACGAACTGGTTCGGCACTACGGTCTCGGAAATCAGGCCATGACATGAATTGGAAGGGAAAAGGTCTCACGCATATCGGTAAGGTCCGCCAACTGAACCAGGATGCCTTTGGAATGTACAAGCACCTGAGGCTGTGGCTCATCGCGGATGGAATGGGAGGCCATCCGGGTGGTGAAATAGCCAGCCAATTAGCCATAGACAATATGGCCGCGTATTTCGAGACACATCAACCGCCCTTGGATGGGACCTCGAAAGAGCCCGAAAGGTCCTCCGTTATTCTCGGGGAAACATTGGAATCTGCAAACCTCGCCATTCGCGAGTATGCTCGTCAGCACATCGAATTTACCGACATGGGAACCACCGCCGTGGCCGTACATCTGGACGGACGTTCTCCAACCGTCGCCACGATTGCTCATGCCGGCGATAGTCGAGCGTATTTGATTCGGGATCAAACCCTTACCCCCTTAACCCGAGACCATTCTCTGGTAGAAGAACGGGTGGAGTTGGGGATCATCACGCCGGAACAGGCGCTGACTCATCCCCTTCGTCATATCATTACCCGGGCCTTGGGCATTGATCACCATGTCGTGCCTTCGGTGACAACGATTGATCTCACCGAAAAGGATCAGCTCTTGCTCTGCACCGATGGGCTTACCAAAATGATGACGGATCAACAGATTTTAAATACGATTCTGGGCGCCAACACCAACCTGGATCGAATCTGTCACTCTTTGATCGAGGAGGCACTTAACCGGGGTGGTGAGGATAATGTGACGGTTGTGATTCTTGGAATTGAGAGGGAAACGAAAGAAGTTCTTTAATACAGGTGGGCTCGTTTCATTGAGGGGGTCGTCGAAACAATGCCGACAACCCGAAGTACCCAACGGCATCTTTGAGATTGGAATACCAGCGCTTAAACGTACCCATTTCAGGATTGGTGACATACTGCATGGTTAACACGATACGTTCCTCATTTTCTCCCAAAGGCGTCACGGCATGGTAGAGTTTGTCCCCATTGAAAAAAATAAGCACACCCGGATCCGTGGTCATCGATAACTCTTGTGGTTTGGCCAATGAATCTTTGGTATGAAGCCGGCACACCAACCGACTGCTGGAACGATCCACGAGGCCCAACAGGGCAGTATACCGCGCTCCCTTGTAATACGACGTATCGTAGTGATATCCAATATGATCACCTTCTTCGGTATAGAAGTACAGGGCACAGGCATGTGGATCATCGTCCGGACATAGGACCAGCGGGGCACCGGCTAGCTGACTAAACCACTCAAGGAGACGAGGGTCGCGATAAAAAGCCAGGAGGGAGGGGGCCGATTGGCGCAAGAAATAGTAGCTGATACTGCCCCCTTTTTTATGTCCGGGTATGTAATTTCGATTCAGGTGGGTTCTGATTTGCTGAACTTCTTCAATAAAGGTATCAATAACATCCTGAGGAAGAAAGCTCTCCACAGCGAGAAATTCCCCTTGGTTGTGGTAGTCTGTCTTTAAGTCATCCATGCGGAATTTTTGCAGGGCATGATGTACTTCCTCTTCGATTCGGGGCAGAACGGTTTCCATTGATCAGGTCTCCTTCATATTGTTTTCAACTCTTATGTCCCTCGAGACGGTCCGACGCACTCACAATGACCTTATCCTTCAACATAACATTAAAGGAACATTCTATCCATCTCCTTCTTTTTCCCGGAACGTTAATATCGTTCTTAATAATACGATTCGGGTTTCACATCAAAAAATTTTTTCGATTTTTTTCTCGAAACTCGATACCCCGGCAGAGTGAAAGTTGACCTTGCTACCCTTGTCTTCCTATCCTCGCTGACATCGCCCTCTGCAAACGGGAGAATAAAAAACTTATGGGATGTCTACCCTACCGAGAACCGACACCGGGCATCGATTACTTGATCGAAGACAATGTCCTTCCCAACGCCATAGAAATCGCCCAGCGGTGCATTTCCAAGACCACATGGACACTTGGTTCTCCCTGGCGGCCCGAACCCTGGCCGGGAATGCGAGCCCCCCAGGCGTTGACTCCAAATGAATTGCGGACTATTGAACAGTGCGTAATGAAAGGTTTGGGCATTCAAGCTCTTCAACCTCAGGATGACGGCGAATGCGGTATTTCGGGGCATAATCATATTCAAATCGTTGGCGGGGCAGAAAGCGTGGCGAGGCCCCATGTCGACTCAGCCAAAATTTGCGATTATGCCGCTGTCCTCTATCTCCACCCGAATCCTCCCACCCCCCATTGTGGGACATCCTTTTATCGCCTCAAGGGAGAAGGAGGACACCCCGATGGGAATGTCTGCCCGCGTGAATACGAAAGTTTGAGCCAGGTTCCCGGGATCCCGAGTGAAATGGACCCCACGATGTTTGAAGAGATTAAAGAGGTGCCGTACGTCTTTAATCGCCTTCTCGCCTATAAATCGGACCTAATTCACTCTGCGACGTCTTATTTCGGATGGGGCCACCAGCTTGCTTCGAAAAGAATGGCCGCCGTGTTTTTCTGGAAAGTGGCCACCTAAAACAGACGTGTCGCCTGATCCACGGCTGAGCCTGAGGTTCCCGGCTACGATGGCCTCCTCTTCCTAGGTTTGGCCGACATTTGCAGCATTTCTGTCGCGGTGTCTCGCGTAGACGGTGTGATCTCCAACCCGCCCAGCATTCGAGCTACCTCATTTTGACGTTCTGTCTCCCTCAGCATTCGCACAGCTGTTACCGTTTTTTTGTTTTTTACATTCTTTTCGATCAGATAATGGGTGCCGGCCTGGGAGGCAATTTGTGGTAAATGCGTGATACAAAAGACTTGGTGGTAGTGGGCCAAAGTCCGGAGACGCTCTCCCACCACCGCGGCCACCGGACCGCCAATTCCCGTATCCACTTCATCAAAAATTAATACGGACACTTCATCCGCCTCCGCCAACACAGATTTGATCGCAAGCATTATTCGAGAGAGTTCACCACCAGACGCCACTTTGGCAAGAGGCTGGAGAGGCTCCCCCGGATTGGCCGACAGCACAAACTCTACTTTGTCCATTCCCGTCATCCCGCCCCCGCCGATATCGGAATGGGAGTCCATCTTCACCTGGAACCGGACTTGATTCATTCGAAGCACTGAAAATTCACGTTGGATTTTTTGTTCAAACAACTTCGCGGCCTTTCGCCGTTTTTGTGAGAGCTCTTTTCCCAGTTTTTCAATATTACGCCACGCATGGGAAACCTCTTGGCTTAACCCCTGAATCTGGTCCTGAATATTGACGTACCCTTCAAGTTCTTGTTGAAGTGAATGCTTGCGCTCAATCAATTGTTCAACGGACTCATGGTATTTTCTTTTTAACCGTTGAATCAGAGCCAAACGTTCATCAATGTCCCCAAACCGGTTTGGGTCATACTCAAGCTCTTCTCGATATTTGCGCAGGTCCTCGGTTAACTCCTGAAGTGAGACGGATGCCGATTCTCCCACCTGGACCCAGGATTCCACACTCTGGTCAATCTCAGCCAATTCCTTGATCGACTGCAAGATTGATCGTAAATTTCCCAACACCGCTTCCTCTCCCTCATACAGGTTCTGGTAGGCATCGTTGGTCAATTCCCCAATCCGTCCCGCATGTTTGAGACGTTGATATTCCTGGTGAAGGGTTTCCTCCTCCCCTTCTTGAAGGTTGGCGCCCCCTAATTCCTGAAGTTGGTATTCCAGAAATTCCTGGCGGTCCTTTTGTTCAGCCTTTCGGGTCAAGGTCGCATTCAACTCCCGCTCTTTTTCTTTCCAATGATGATACGCGGTTGCGTACCGGCTCCGTAAATCCTGGGCCTCACCAAAATTATCCAGGACATCCAACTGCGCCGATACGGCCAACAATGATTGCTGTTCGTGCTGGCTATGAATATCAATCAACCACCGAGCGATATTCTGGACCACCTGCAAGGGAGCCAAACTGCCATTGACATAGGTCTTGTTTTTCCCGGATCGGGAAAGCACTCGACGGATAATAAGTTCCTGGTCATCAGAGGTAAGCAAATCCCGTTCACGGAGATACTTCACCAATGAATGATTGTGCACAATGGAAAAACCGGCCTCTAAAATAGCCTCTTCAGCGTCTGATCGAATATGATCGGCCGAGGCACGGCCGCCGGTGAGGATAACCAGGGCATCGACGAGGAGTGATTTCCCACCCCCCGTCTCACCTGTGAGAGCTAGAAATCCTTTGGGAAATTCAAGGTGGAGTTGGTCAAAAAGGGCAAAATTTGAAATGCGCAGTTCGGTGAGCATGTAACCGCGTCATTCGGAACAATGCCGTCAGGCCGTTGCCGATGACTGCGACAAGAGAGAATCAATGATTTGTTTGAATTGTTGTTTGGGACGAGCTCCGACGATTTTTTCCACAACCTGCCCTTCCTTGAAAAATAAGATCGTCGGGATGCTCATAATTTGATAGCGTCCGGCAACCTCCGGCGCTTCGTCCGTGTTCAGTTTCATGACTTTCACTTTTCCGGTATATTCCTGGGCCAAATCCTCCACAATCGGCCCCACCATTTGGCATGGGCCGCACCAGACTGCCCAAAAATCCACCATCACCAACTGTGGTGATTGCATGACCTCCGCTTCCCAATTCCCAGCATCCGCTTGAGCAACAGTTGTGGACACGCTTTCGTCCCTCCTTATTAATTTTTTGTTTACGGTAAATCTAGTTTTTGATCCTAACTGGCCTAAAAAAACCTGTCAACTTCCCTCTTGAGAATGTTCTCAGGTCTTATGAGGTCTCATATGTTTCCTGGAGAGTTCAACTCGAAACCCGAAACCCGAAACTTAATTTCATATCACCACCCCCAGGCCTCAGGCACCCCTGCCCACCAACGATCGGGCTGGGCTTTCCGCCAGGCCGTTTGTTGTGCCCAGAGTTCTTCGGTACGGGCTCTATCAAGGCGATTGGCCATAGAAGCCGTGACATCAAATTGCTGACGAATGCCTTCCCCGATGACCTCGCGGGCCATTCGGGGAAGCACATCAGGGGGGTCAATGAGATCCAACATTGTCCCCGATGTCAGATTGAGTGATAATTGATGGACTTTGCCCCATTCATCCTTCTCAGCCAACGCCTTCAGATACCCTTCAATCGTCTCATACACATAGGCAAGGTACACATATCCCTCCACAGTAGGATTAACATCCAGGAAGCGTTGGCAGGCTTTCACCGCCCGACGGTAATCCCCTGCCATCACATATATTTTGGCGTTGTGTAAAAGTAACCCTTTTGGATCTGGAGCCACATCGGAGCTCGCCATCGCAGGAGAGATCCCCAGGAAAAAGGATGCCATTAACAATAATATTAATCTACCAGACCATCTAGGCCCGACTTGAAGGACTAAGGATTTCATTGAACACCTCCTTCTTGGAAGATCTCAGATTTCAAATCTCAGATTTTGAGATGAAAAACTCGAAACCCGAAACTTTTTTCTTCTACCGAACTCGTAAGAACATGTTGATGCCAACGATTAGGAACATCGAGACCGCGAACCACCCACTCACGACGGGAATCAGGGCGCCATTTTCCCCTAATTCCATCCCAAGACGGTGAATGGCAAAAAATAAAAATGCAATTCCCAACGCTTGTCCAACACCCTTGGAAACCGTCATATCCCGTGTACCGGTACGACGAAAACTGATTGAGAGGCCTATGAGGATCATAACAAATGTGACGGTTGAATAAGCCATGCGTCCCCAGTAATTCGTGGCATACCAATCACTTTTGTGACCATCTCGAGTTAACCGATCAATGTACTCTCCGAGTTGTCGAAGTGTCATATTCTTCGGATCCACCGTTATCCAGGTCCGGAAGTCTGTGGGTGTCAGGGGAAGATCTAGGGTCAGCTGTCCATGCCGGGTAACGGTGATTCGTCCTTCGCGACTGATTTGGCGGATGTCCGCAGATTCGAGTATCCACTCTTGGGATCGATAGGTCGCCTGTTTGGCTTCAATTATCTCCTTCAAATCAAAACTTTCCCCCATTCGATATAGCTGGACCTTTCGAAGGAGATGGCCCTCGTCTTGGACGCCGCCAATTTTCAGCAAAGCATTTTGCCCGAATCGCAACCACAATCCATCCTTGCCCAACGTGAGCGCTTGGGGTTTCTTTTGAATCACCACTTCCTTGATATATTTTGCCTCTTTATTGGCTAATGGCACTAATACCGCCGAGAAGGCAAACAAGATCGTCGAGGCCAAAATCCCGAAAACCAGGAAGGGAGTTGCAATTTGAAAGAAACTCATACCACAACTTCTCATGGCGGTGATTTCCTGGTTTTTATTTAAAAATCCTAATGTCAGAATCGTGGCCAATAAGGCCGCGCCGGGAGCGACCTCAAGAGACATGAAAGGGATCCGATAGAGAAAATACATCAACATCACACCAAGTTCTGCATCATTTCCCAGAAAATTTCGTAGTCTCTCAAAAAATTCCACCACCAGATACACGGTCAATACAGCAGTCATGCAAAGCAAAAACACCTTGATGTATTGTTGTAAGATGTACCGAAAAAGTATGCCCATCTTATTTCCTGCTCGCCCCTACATACATTACGACCGCCACGACCAACGTGATCACGTTGGGAAACCACGCTCCCACAAAAGGATGGGCCACCCTTGTCGTCACCAGAAATTCGCCAACGACATTCATGAGGTAGAAACCCAAAATAATCAACACTCCAATCGCAAATCCACCGGCACGGCCGGATCGCCGGGAAACAATTCCCACAGGAAGCCCCAACATCCCCAAAAGGAGTGTGGCAACCGGAAAACCCAGATCTTTGTAGTGTTCCATCAACCTTCGCAGGTCACCCGTATTGGTCCAATTCGACTTATCCAGCCGCTCCATGATTTGGTCATAACTCATTCGTGCAGCATTTCCATAGCTTTGAGTGGGCATCTTCAACCAGAAATCGTAAGTGGAAAAGTCGACTTGATGATATTCCTCCAGATTTGGAGGAATTTGATGTATGGCCCCTTGAAAAAGCCGAACGCCAAATTTATTTCGTTGTGGATCGTTGATGACTTGATAGGATTGAGCGACGATAATAAGTGGTTTTTGGGGATCGCGATTATCCGAAATAAACACGCCTTGAAATTTCCTTTTTTCTTTGGGATCAGGAACATAAATCATCATTTTCGGCAACGGTTCGTTAAAGACCCCCGAGTCAAGGGCGACCACCAATTGATCCTTAATGAGACTCATGGCGACAGCTTTGATAGAGACATTCGACCAGGGTTGACCCCATTGAGAAAGGAACAAGGTCAACACAAAGACCCCGGTTGAAAATGTGAATACCGGCACCGCCAATCGCCATAAACTCACACCGGCAGCTCGCATGACGATCAATTCATTGTCAAATGAAAGTCGACTAAAGGCAGAAATAGAGGCGATCAAACATGCGATGGGCAACGTCAATACTAGAAATGAGGGCATCAGATACACAATCACTTTGCCAACCGCCAACAAACCCACCCCTTTTGAAACGAGGAGATCCATCAGACGCAACATTTCCTTCGTGAACACAATGAAGCAGAGGGCGGTAAGACTGGTCAGGAAAGGAGAAAGGAGCTCTTGAAATATGTACCGATCGAGGATTTTGATCAAGGGAACCTATTAAGCGATTAACGCACTCAACTTATCAAACCCGTTGAACGATTTCGAAGGAACCCACTCACCACAGGGGACTGCAAGATGTCCAAAAAGGCCATATTCTCACCCGCCCAATTCCCGCCAGCCCCAGGCGCACCATGCCAGGGTCAAGGCTGGGAATGGCCTCCTAAGTCCGACAGACTGCCCCCCTGTTGGGCCCACTAATTTTCACATTCATACCATATTTTCTCATTTATCAAGAAAAAATATGAAAAATTTCTTGCTCAAAATATTGACACAAATGCCAATCTATGCTACATGAGACCAGCTTTTTGGTGTACCATGTCTGTTGTTAATCTTACGTTGTTTACCGTAGAGGGGGGATCAGATCCTTTCTACGGTTTTTTTGTGCACGCATTGGCACACCAATATCCTCAATCGTTATGACCGTGACGTGAACAGGAATTTGCAGTATTTCTCAATAATCCTTGTTTTTTGTGGGTGACCATACGGGTAAGGTTCACCGACTTTTTAACTGGTCTTAAATAATAATCATAATGGAGGGGACTGTGAAAAGTAAGGGAACAGTGAAATGGTTCAATGACCGTAAGGGTTTCGGATTCATCCATGTTGAGGATGGTCAAGATGTCTTTGTTCATTATTCCGCACTTCAAGGAGAAGGCTTCAAAACCCTCAAAGAGGGTGAATCCGTCGAATTTGACCTCGTTGAGGGAGCCAAGGGGCCCCAAGCATCCAATGTCGTCAAATTGGGAATGGTTCAATCTTAGTCACTTAATGGTTAGTACAAGCGTTCGCACCTGTTATTGTGACATAAAAGGACTGACGGTTTCAGAAAACCTCAAGCCCTATTTTTGAGTTTTAGTCTGATTCCCATTTTTTGCAGACTTTTGCCGTCTGGGGTACAAAGATCCTTGACGAGTAGTCTACACATTAAGATTGAGAGGTCACCATCCACACCCTCTCTTTTTGAACCATTTTCTCCTCCCTACTACGCTATTGAATATCCAAAACCTCCCACCTTGACTTCCCGAAAATTTCCTTGCTAGAATTTTCTCCTAAGTATTTGGATTTATTATAGAATTTTCACTTACTCCGAATCCATAATGGTCCATCCTGAGTCAACCGTAGAGGTATTATGAACAAAGATTTATTTGAAAAAATGTACGATGACCACTATTTCCCTCCCTCCCTTATGGCAATGGGAAATGAAGAGGAATGGGGTGCCGGGGACTCCGCCAATGAAGAATTGCCCCCTGCGCCTGCAAATGTGACGGTGAAACCGGATAACGGAAAAATCACCATTTCATGGGATCCTGTTCCAGGCGCTCTCTACTATAACCTGTATTTTTTGACCAGCAAGGGCGTGTACGTTAAACCCTCGGATCTCACCCGCCCTATTGCGAGCACCGAAGATTTTCAGCCCACCATGGGAGTCACCAAAGAAAAGGGGAACTGCATTGAAGGAGCGACGAGTCCGTATCTTCATCAGGATCTCGGGAACAGCCTCTGCTACCATTATATTGTGACAGCGATCACTCCTGAGGGGGAAAGTCCGGAATCCGAAGAGATCATGGCCATTCCCTCTCCCTATCTCACCGCTTTTCAAATCGGAACCGAGGGGATGGATGACGGAGAATTTAAATCTCCAACCGGGATCGCGGTCGACAAGGATGGCAATATTTATGTCGGCGATACGGACAATCATTCCATTCAAAAATTTGACAAGGAAGGTAAATTTCTTGCTCGCTGGGGAGACGAGCCTGACTCGGAAGAGGGCAAATTCTACTATCCCAGAGGCCTCACCACGTCCCCGGAAGGCGACGTGTATGTTGCCGATAGTGGCAATAATCGTGTTCAAAAATTTGATTCAGAAGGCAATATTCTTACGGCATGGGGAAAATTCGGATTCGCCTGGCGTGGCGCAGAGGCCGGAAAATTTGATACCCCCTGGGGAGTAACCACGGACAAAAATGGCTTTTTGTATGTGTCCGATACGACCAATGCCCGAATTCAAAAATTCCAATCAGACGGAACCCCCCTCCTGAAGTGGGGACGTGACGGGAGTTATGACGGGGCGTTCTTTTTTCCACGCGGCATCGCGGTAGATTTTGTCGGGAACATTTATGTGGCGGACGAGGGCAATCATCGCATTCAGAAGTTTGATTCTCGTGGAAATTTTCTTCTCAAATGGGGGAAAGAAGGCAATGGCCCCGGGCAATTCAAATCTCCATGGGGCGTGGCCTGCGATGCCCTGGGGAATATCTATGTGGTGGATAGCGGAAATCACCGCGTTCAAAAATTTGATTCGAATGGAACCTTCCAATGTACCTGGGGAAACCGTGGACTGACGGAAGGCCAGCTCAATTTCCCCTCAGGCATTGCTGTCGACAAAGAAGGCAGTGTGTACGTCATCGACAACGGAAACAATCGCCTGACCAAATTCGTGCCCACTGAGGAAGAACTCAACCGAGGTCGCGAACAGGAGCCGTCGCGCGAAGCGGCCGACTTGACGACGCCAACCAATCTGGCGGTGAAACCAGGAGATTCCGAAAATATAATCAGTTGGTTAGAAGTGCCTGGAGCGATTAGTTATAATCTGTACTTCAGCACAACTCCCAATCTGACTACCGACACCGCCACGATGATTGAAGGAACCACCAGTCCGTACACCCACACGGGCCTCACCAATAATACCCCTTATTTTTATGCCCTTGCTGCGGTCACGGAGGAGGGTTTAGAAAGTCCGATTTCTGAAGAAAAATCCGCCACACCCATCCTCATTGATATTACGGCGCCACAAAACCCCGATATTGTCTTAAACCATGGCGCCTATATGACGAACTCCCCCGACTTAGTAGCCACGATTTCCGCCAAGGATTTGGATACCGGGGTTGCGGCCTATTTTATTTCAGAAAATCCCATGACCCCCAGCGCCACCATGCCAGGCTGGGTCGAGGTCGAGCCGGATCATCGGTTTGGCGCAACCATTCCCTTTACCACCTCCCCGGAAGACGGAACCAAAACAATATATGTGTGGTTTAAGGACGTCGGGAATAACGTTTCCGTCCCGGCCAGTGCCACGATTCTCCTGAACACCTCCGGATATGTGTGTGTCGGCAAATGGGGCAAACCTGGGCGTGGAGCCTCACTCCTTCACGGAGGAGAGTTCATGAGTCCCATTTACGGGATGACCATTGATCGACAAAACAGTCTGTTTGTCGTGGACAATGGGAATAACCGAATCCAGAAATTCGAACAAAATGGCAATTTCATTCTGTTATGGGGCAATTTTGGTTCAGCGAACGGGAATTTCAATAACCCGACCGGGATTGCCTGCGATGGCAAAGGGGATGTGTATGTTGCTGACACCAACAACCACCGCATCCAAAAATTCGATGGAAAGCTGGGACATTACCTTATGAAAATCGGCTCACGAGGGAATGGAGAGGGACAATTTAACTCCCCCTGGGGAGTAGCCGTCGATCGGGTCCGGGGATATATCTATGTCGTGGACAGTGCCAACTTCCGGGTGCAAAAATTCGATGAAACCGGTGAATTCATCATGCAATGGGGAAGCTTCGGAAACAATGATGGGCAGTTTTATTTTGCGAGAGGAATCGCTGTAGACCAATCCGATGGATCAGTATATGTCGTGGACATGGGCAACCATCGGATTCAAAAATTCGATACCAGTACCAATGTCCTTCCCCAATTTCTCACAAAATGGGGAGGTGGAATCGGTGCAGGTCATGCCAGCAGTTCCCAAGCCCAGGAGCCCGGTCAATTCCGTTCACCCTGGGGCATTACCGTCGATGATGCCGGTGACGTGTATGTCACCGATACCGGAAACCAGCGGATTCAAAAGTTCGATCGCGATGGGAATTTCATTACCCAATGGGGTGGATTCGGAAGCGCCGACGGCCACTTCAATTTCCCTTATGGCCTAGTCGTGGATAGTCGGGGAAACGTGTTTGCCGTCGATAGCGGAAATATGCGAGTCCAGCAATTTATGCCGGCCGAAGACGCGGACCACCAATTCAAAGAAGAGGACGTTGTGGCGTTCCTGCCAGAAACCGCAGATCAATAACCTGTTGTCGTACTGTCCTTATTGGCTGACACATCCTGCCCCAGAAAGTAGGCTTCTTTGTTTCCCGCACATGAGGGATCCAGATCCTCGTTTTTGACAAACCGGATCAAAAAGAAGGAGTTGCATTTTCATCTTCCGCACGTCATCATGTACAGAGTTTTCTTGTTGTGGATTACCCGATACGATGGTGGAAAGCGGGATCGTTTTTTGTGTATCCATTAACCGATTTCATTCGTTGACCACTTAGGGGGGATTGATGCGGGAACAAAATATCCGAATTGGATTGACCTTTGACGATGTGGTCTTAGTCCCGGCTAAGTCAGATGTGGTACCCGCTGAAGTTGACACCACAACCTCCCTTACCTCCAATATACAGATCAATATTCCCCTCATCAGCGCAGCCATGGATACTGTCACTGAGGGACGACTGGCTATCGCCATCGCTCAGGAAGGCGGACTGGGATTCGTCCATCGCGCCCTGTCTCCTCAAGTCCAGGCAGGAGAAATTGATAAGGTCAAGAAATCTGAAAGCGGCATGATTCTCGCCCCCATCACGATTTCTCCGGATCAAACGATACGAGATGTGCACCACCTCATGACCACCTATCGAATCTCAGGCATTCCCGTGACCAAAAATGGAAAACTCGTGGGAATCCTGACAAACCGGGATCTCCGTTTTGAGACGAGGATGGACCTGAAAGTATCCCAGGTGATGACGACCGGTCAGCTTATTACAGCCCCTGAAGGCACGAGTCTTGAAAAAGCGCGGGAAATCTTGCATGAGCATCGCATTGAAAAATTACCGGTCGTCAATGACCAATATGAATTGAAAGGCCTGATTACCATTAAGGACATTCAGAAGCGAATCAAATATCCGAACGCCTGTAAAGACCAGCATGGACGATTACGAGTCGGAGCGGCCGTCGGTGTGGGGCCGGACGTAGAAGAGCGACTCGATTTACTCACCAAAGCTGGGGTGGATGTTGTCTGTGTGGACACGGCCCATGGACATTCTCACCGGGTGGAAGAAACCGTAAAGTTAATCAAAAAGCAATATCCAGATCTGGATGTGGTGGCCGGCAACATTGCCACGGCGGAGGGTGTGAAAGATCTCGTCGCGTGTGGCGTTGATGCGGTCAAAGTCGGTGTTGGCCCGGGTTCCATCTGTACGACACGAGTGGTTTCCGGAGCGGGCGTCCCCCAACTCACGGCCATTGCAGACTGTGCAAAGGCGCTTTCGGGCAGCGGAATTCCAATCATTGCGGACGGAGGAATTAAATATTCAGGTGATATTAGTAAAGCCCTCGCGGCAGGGGCCTCCTCCGTGATGATCGGATCGTTATTCGCTGGAACCGAAGAATCCCCGGGGGACCTGGTGCTGTATCAGGGGCGAACGTACAAAGAATACCGAGGAATGGGATCTCTCGGCGCCTTAGAACGTGGAGGGAGAGACCGGTATTTCCAAGAGGAACAGCAGCCAGCGGCCAAACTGGTCCCAGAAGGCATTGAAGCTCGCGTACCCTATAAGGGAACCTTATCGGGCCTTGTGTATCAACTCGTCGGTGGCCTCAAGGCTGGAATGGGGTATTGCGGATGCCGTTCCATCCCTCAGTTACAGAAGGAGGCCACATTTATTCGTCTCACACAATCGGGTCTCCGCGAAGCTCATGTCCATGATGTGATTATCACGAAGGAGGCTCCGAATTACCGGGCTGATGTGGAATGAGGCCGTCCTTCTATGACCGAGGCTTACGCATACACGGCTAGCATTTTCTCACCATGCTGTCTTCCCACGATACCATCGTTATACTGGATTTTGGATCCCAGTATACCCAACTGATTGCCCGTCGTATTCGGGAACAGCATGTTTACTCCGTCATTCTCACTTCATCGACTTCCCTAGAAAAAATTCTCTCGTATCATCCTAAGGGCCTTATTCTTTCCGGCGGGCCTGCCAGTGTGACTGACGGGGACGCTCCCCTTCCTCCGGAGGGACTGTTATCGTTAGATCTTCCTATCCTCGGTATTTGTTATGGCATGCAAGTCATTACCCAGGCCTTGGGTGGTCAGGTGGCAGGCGCCCAAAGAAGGGAGTATGGCCGGGCGGAATTAATGATCGATGACAACTCCGATTTGTTTCAGGGTCTCCCCACTCATCGTGGATTTCCCGTATGGATGTCTCATGGAGATCGAATTGATCGGCTTCCTCCGGACTTTCAAGTCATCGCGCATACGGACAATTCCCCGATCGCCGTAATGAAGCGCCCCCACCAGACCGCGCCTGTTTTTTGTTTGCAATTTCATCCGGAAGTGGCGCATACGACTCACGGGGAAACCATTCTCCACAACTTCGTCTCCAGGGTATGTGGCTGTCAACCGAACTGGACGATGGGATCATTCATCACTGAGGCCGTTCAAGAAATCCGTGACCAGGTTGGGGACGCCAAAGTCATCTGCGCCCTGAGCGGGGGAGTCGATTCGACGGTAGCCGCTGCCCTTACGCATCGGGCCATTGGCAATCAATTGAATTGCCTATTTATTGATAATGGGTTCATGAGAAAAGATGAAGTCACCCTGCTGGAAAGTATATTTGATGCGCACTATCATATGGATGTGCGGGTCGTGGATAGTCGAGCCGCCTTTCTTCAAGCCCTGGGACGAACGATTCATCCAGAAAAGAAACGAAAAATTATCGGCCGTCAATTCATCAAGTCGTTTGAATCGGAAGCTCAAACCATCGGTCATGTCAAATATCTCGTTCAAGGAACCCTCTATCCGGACGTCATTGAAAGTGTGAGCACCAAGGGTCCGTCCGCAACAATCAAAACCCATCATAATGTTGGAGGGCTTCCGGCCCGGATGAAATTACGGCTCATCGAACCGCTTCGGGACCTTTTTAAAGATGAAGTTCGGGCCCTCGGCCTTGAATTGGGTCTACCGGAAGATCTCATATGGCGACATCCCTTTCCAGGACCCGGCCTCGCGATCAGGATTATCGGCGCTGTGACTCCTGAACGGCTAACGATTTTACGAGAGGCTGATGCCATCGTCACGGAAGAAATACGAAAAGCCGGACTCTATCGTGAGATCTGGCAGGCCTTTGCGGTCCTCATACCCGTTCAAACCGTCGGCGTCATGGGAGATCAACGAACCTACGAATCCGTCATCGCGATTCGGGCCGTGACGAGCACTGACGGGATGACTGCCGATTGGGCCGATATTCCTCATGAAATTCTCGGACGCGTTTCTTCTCGTATTATCAACGAGGTGAAAGGGGTCAACCGGGTCGTGTACGACATTAGTTCCAAACCTCCCAGTACAATTGAATGGGAATAGCGATGCCAATCGGTCCCGCACAGGTTAGACTGCAAAAGGTCATCGCCCGATCGGGATTGGCGTCCCGGCGGGCCGCTGAAACGCTCATACAGGAAGGGCGAGTGACCGTGAATGGCAAGACCGTCACGGTATTAGGAACCTGCATTGATCCGAATCGCGACCACGTGAAAGTGAATGGGCGTCATCTGAAGACTCAGCCCCCTGACATTTTTCTTATGCTTCACAAGCCTACGGGTTATGTCTCGACAATGAACGATCCGTTGAACCGGCCGACGATTGCGGACCTGCTGGAGAGGGGGTCGATTCGAACGTTTCCTGTCGGTCGCCTTGACTCCGATAGCGAGGGCTTGTTACTGCTCACGAATAATGGCGATATTGCACAGGCATGTCTTCACCCCCGCAATCATGTCAACAAGACCTACTTAGTAAAAATTAAGGGGGCCTTGGACAATGAAGCCATGACCAAACTCAAAAAGGGGCTCCTCTTGGAGGACGGTCCGACGGCTCCCGCACACGTTCGAAGAATCCGTCAAACCGAAGCAAACTCCTGGATAGAGATGACGATATCAGAGGGGAGGAATCATCAAGTTAAAAGAATGCTGGAATCTGTCGGAAACGCGGTCCTCAAATTAAAACGAATAAAATTCGGTCCGTTGGCCCTTGGCGCTCTCCCAATTGGAGCGAGTCGGTATCTATCGGATGAAGAGGCCAATGCCCTGAGAGCTTTACTGCATCGTCCCCCCTCTTCTTCATCGAGAAACCCGATCGGCCCTAGGCCCTCGGTCACCCAATCGAAAAGGCGATCCCCTAGTCCCCGGAAGCCGCGCGCTTGAAAGTTGAGGCTGTCGATACCCATTGATAATGAAGGATTCCCCTACTTATCCCGGCCCACGGCGACTACCTCTTCGGTCATTCCCCGCCTTCGCACAGAGGCGTTTCCGGCCTTGGTAGCCACTTCTGCCTTCAGGGGACGGAGCCTTCGGCGGAGGACTCGGCGGAGTAGGCTCGACGTGCAAGTGGGACGGAGGGAATCCCAATCAATGGATATTTTGAAAAGAATGGGGGCCGAGATCATCACAGGTTGTCTGGGGCCCTGCCTCCGGAGAGCCGACAAGAGGGGGAACTGAAACGGATGATATATCACAAACGAATCAATATTCGGAGGAGCCGTGCCTAGAACACATCGTTGCGGAGAATTAGGCCGAGTCCACATCGATCAAACCGTCAATCTGACTGGGTGGGTTCATGGTCGACGGGATCACGGTGGAATTATTTTCATTGACTTACGAGATCGGCAAGGGATCACCCAAATTGTTTTTGATTCTGAGGAAGACGGTTCTTGTCACCAACAAGCCGACCAACTTCGCCATGAGTACGTGATTGAAATTACCGGACGTGTGACCCTCAGACCGGAGGGATCGGAAAACACACACCTCGCCACAGGCGAAATAGAAGTCCGGGCGACCACGCTGCGGATTCTCAACGAATCCAAACCGTTGCCCTTTTCTATCGAAGACGATGTCCAGACTTCTGAATCGCTGCGGCTCAAATACCGCTACCTGGATTTTCGCCGACCGCGGATGAATAAACTCTTAGAACTCAGGCATCAAATATCTTTTCAGGTTCGCACATTTCTCCATCACCGCGATTTCTTTGAAATTGAAACTCCGATACTCACAAAAAGCACCCCGGAAGGGGCAAGAGATTACCTTGTGCCGAGCCGTGTCAACCCTGGTGATTTTTTTGCCCTTCCACAGTCCCCACAGTTATTTAAACAGATTCTTATGGTAGGAGGGACCGACCGGTATTTCCAGATGGCCCGCTGTTTTCGGGATGAGGATTTGAGGTTAGATCGGCAACCGGAATTCACCCAAATTGACTTGGAAATGTCGTTTATAGACCGTGAGGAAGTATTAAACCTGACCGAACAGATGATCCGTGAGGTTTTTCAAGCAACCAAGGGAATCGATCTTCCTGACCCCTTCCCTCGATATACCTATCACGAGATCGTCAATCGATACGGAACCGACAAGCCAGACCTTCGATTTGATTTGCCCCTGGAAGATTTATCGACTTTTGCCAGGTCCTCTGACTTCAAAGTGTTTCGCCATGCCATGGAGTCGGACGGGTTGGTGAAAGGCCTTGTGGTCAAGGGGGGGGCGGAATTTGCCAGAAACCGTATTGACAATCTTGTGGAAGAAGCAAAAAGTTATGGAGCGAAGGGATTAGCCTGGGTCAAAATTGTCGATGATTGGAAATTAGATTCAGTCATTGCCAAATTCCTGAACCCCCTTGAACTTCAACAAGCCTTACCTCAAGCCCAACCGGGAGACTTACTCCTATGTGTCGCCGACAAGCCAGCGGTCGTTCATACCGTTCTCGGCCGCCTTCGCCTGCACTTAGGGACTGAACTCAATCTCATCAACGTTGACCGCTGGGAACCGTTGTGGGTTCTCGATTTTCCGATGTTTGAATATGACCACGAAAGCAAACGCTATGTCGCGTTACACCATCCTTTCACCTCGCCAGCCCCCCAAGACATCTCCTTCCTCAATTCGGAGCCCTTGAAGGTACAGGCGCAGGCTTATGATCTGGTGTTAAATGGTTTTGAGCTAGGCGGAGGAAGCATTCGTATTCATTCTGCTGCACTGCAACAACAAGTTTTTGACTTACTGGGAATCCAAAAGGAGGAAGCCAGTAAGAAATTTGGGTTTTTACTTGAAGCGCTGGAATTGGGAGCCCCACCCCATGGCGGAATTGCCTTGGGCTTAGATCGTCTCATTATGCTCATTGGGAAAACCGAATCCATTCGTGATGTGATCCCCTTTCCCAAAACCCAAAAGGCGCAATGTCTCATGACTGAAGCCCCCTCCAATGTGACTCGCGATCAGCTCAAAGAACTCCATATCCGGTCCACCGTGATTCCACCGGCGGAAAAGGCTGATGGCGAGGTCTGACCCTTCCAATTATTTCACCTTCTTCGGATCCCTGCCAAATCACAGTTTCGGGTTTCGAGTTCCGAGTTTATAGCAAAGTTTTTTACACATCTTTTGCCCGAAACGAGAAACGCGAAACCTGAAACGTTCTTATTCTTCTCAGACTTGATTCACATTGACGACAATGGCATGAAGGCCAGTCGCTCCGGAGGGTTGGGGACGGGTAATGTCTGCGGTTTGAATTTGGTGGGTGGTATCAATGGCACGAACGGCCAGCATATGCTTACCGGATTGCGGAGGCGTCCAATCGAAATTCCATACGACCCAGGAATAAGGCGACAGGGGACGTTCAATATCCGCATCGAGCCACGTTTTCTCCTGATCAAAACTTAATTGGACCTTTTGAATGCTATGGGGTCCGCCAAATGCGATCCCACGGATTCGTTGTTTTGGACCCTGCAAATCCTGGTAATGACCGGGGCTATCAATACGAGAGAAAATTTTTATCGTTCCATCGTCGGTCCACCCTTTGCGTTGCCAATAGCCGCGATAATCCCCGGGATAGACCTCAATCTCAGTGATCCATTTGACATTTTTTATTCCATACAGGCCCGGTACGACCAAACGAAGCGGATATCCATGTTCCTTGGGTAGTTTTTCCCCATTCATTAAATAGGCCAACATCACATCATCTTGCATGGCACGTTGAAATGGAATGCTATCATCGTACCCATCTGCCGCCCGGAATATCACATCCCGTGCTGTTTCTTCATCAGCCCCGACTTCTTTCAACAGCTCCTTGAGGGAAATTCCCCGCCACATAGCATTTCCCAAACTACTACCGCCCGGTAGCGTATCAATACACATCAGGGTAACCGCTTGATCAAATGACTTCCTATTCAAAATGTCGCGCCATCCTAGGGATACGGGATGTTTAACCTCACCGTGGACTGACATTTGCCACTGTTCTATATCTAAGTCACGGGAAAAGTTGTAGGGAGAATCCATAAAATTTACGACATAGAATTTGTCATTAGGAGTAAAATACACGGTTTCCCGGGGGGGGACTGCAAACATACTCCCGATGTCGCACCCGGGCATTAGCCCACTCAGGGCGGTTAACCCGCCTATTTGAAACAAGGCACGACGGGTGAGCGGAAGAAATTCAGATTTGGGGTCGCGAGGCATCATTTAACCACTTATTATCTCGCACTGTTTGGGATACCGCAAGATTCGCATAGACTTTAAACAGAAAATCTCCAATCTCAAATATACCATAACATGTTTAACAGTCTCTGCACTTGAAAGTTAACATACAAAACGGTTTAATACGGAACTTTTCGACATTTCATCATAAAGGACTCATCTATGCGAATATTGATTACCGGAGGTGCGGGGTTTCTGGGTAGCCACTTATGCGAAACCCTCGTTGGTCAGGGGCATGACATCCTGTGCATGGACAATTTGATTACAGGGCGGACCGAGAATATTGCTTCTCTGATGGGTCATGATCGCTTTATGTTTACAAAATATGATGTCTGCAATTATCTGCATGTTGATGGAGCATTGGACGCCGTCATGCATTTTGCGTCGCCCGCCAGCCCACAGGACTATCTGGAATTGCCGATTGCCACACTGAAGGTCGGTGCCTTAGGTACACACAAGGCCCTGGGACTAGCATTGGCCAAGGGGGCACGATTTCTTCTTGCCAGTACCTCAGAAGTGTACGGTGATCCTTTGGTCAATCCGCAACCGGAATCCTATTGGGGAAATGTGAACCCGATCAGCCCCAGAGGCGTATACGATGAGGCAAAACGCTTTGGCGAGGCCATCACCATGGCGTACCATCGATATCATGGACTCGATACACGCATAGTCAGAATATTTAATACCTATGGACCAAAAATGAGAACGCAGGACGGGAGGGTCATCTCAAATTTTATCGTCCAGGCCTTAAGGAACCAGCCTTTAACCGTCTATGGTGATGGCTCACAAACTCGCAGCTTTTGTTATGTTGACGACCTCGTACGGGGAATCGTGGCCTTACTCATGGCTCAGGATGAAAACGCTTCAACCTTGAAGGATCAGGCCCCCAATCACCAGGATCAGCGATCATCCGACTTAAATATTCACACCCCCTTCAATATCGGAAACCCCCGGGAAGTCACTGTTCTCGATATCGCCAATTTGGTGTTAGCTCACCTTGGAACCGCCAATCCTATCAAGTATTGTCCCTTACCTGTCGATGACCCTAAAGTCCGACACCCAAATATCCAAAGGGCGAAGTCCTGGCTCAAATGGGAACCACAAATCACCCTAGAGGAGGGCCTCACCAAAACGATCAGGTATTTTCAGGGAATTCTGTAAATCCTTTTTCTCTCCACTTGTCAATTCCATTCTCGCTCCAGGCACATTCTTTCGATGTCGACCGCTTAGACTGTTTCGCCCCTTCAATTTGTCACTGCCGAATATGTTCACGAACGGCATGAACATAAGTACGAAAGGGATCCGGCATGAGAAACGCAGACCCCCCGCGGATTTGGAAAACGGACCAGTTGATCACATAGGGAGGATAACGACCAGACTGGCTTTCAAGATCCTCCATGCCGGGTAACGCCTGGTCAGCAAGATACCGAATGACCTCCCCACGACCAAAGGCCCGGGTATTCCGTGGGGGTTGGTGCCGGGCCAGTTCAATCGCCACATCTGTCGTCACCCTGGGGGCTCGCCCCTCTTCCATAAGTCCAAAGTATAAACCCTTTTGGGCATCCACATTGTGATATTCCAAATCAAGGCTTTTGAGCCACGGATCCTCCCATGTGAGATTTTCCGTTTCTCGAAACGTTTCTAACAACCAGAGTTTCGACGCCCAATCGATCCGGCCGACGAGAGTGGTATAGTCTTTTCGCAAGTCACACAACACGGATTCCCACTGCTCCAGAACCCAATCGGTTTCGTCATCCTGGCCACGACAATATTTTTGTGCGGCCTCTAAAAATTTTTCTTGAATATCGATGGCTGACCACGTTTTACCAGTCGCCAGGGTCACCTTCCATTGTCGTTCCGGATCACGGGAGATCTGTCGCAACGTAAAAACCGGATCATCCAAATCCAATCCTTTAGGGGCATGGCCCTCCTCGATCAGCTGCAGCACCAAACCGGTCGTTCCCATTTTGAGGGCTGTCGCCACTTCGGAAAGATTCGTATCTCCCATCAACAAATGAATTCGTCGAAATTGGGTCGGGTCGGCCAGGGGTTCATCCCGGGTATTCACAATGGCGCGATTGTGCTGCACCCATTCAAAAAAATCATTGACGATGTAATCGGCACGTTGAGAAATTTGAAAAGGAACGGCAGGACGTCCGGCCGAGCCACGGCTTGGCCCCTGAGTTTTTCCCGTGATGTGTTCCACCGCAATCCAGTCATCAAATACTTCTGCCACGCCTATTCTTCCCGCTCCCGTATAGACCTGACGCGTCACCAAAAATGGAATCAGTTGCCCCAGCCCTCTGTAACTAAAAGGAAAGTCTCGGCTGACGAGATAATTTTCATGGCACCCGAAGGTCGCATCGGTTTCATGATCCACATTGTTCTTGATGAGCGACACCTGCGAAGCTAATCCAAGTTCTTCTAACGCATTCAGCACCAGTAAATCCCCAGCCCGATCGAATGCCACCAGATCCGTCAAGGAATGACATTCCGGTGACGCAAATTCCAGATGCCCCATATCCACATACATTCGTCCGGCATTGAGGAGAAATCCCCCATTGCCGGGGGGCTCATCATATCCCCGGTGATGTAAATCCAGGAGTCCGCATCGCTTGGTACGAAACAAATGATCAATGATCTGATGGGCCACCCAAGAAGGCGAATGTTCCGGGTGGTCTTGATTGATGAGAAGACCGTATTCGGTTTCGATCCCAAATATTCGATTGATCATGAGAACACGAGTTCCGGGGAATTCAATGAGGTCAACCGGCCGGCTGGAGAAGGGATGGAAGAAGCTGAGTGGTCCGATCAGGGGGCAGATTTCGATATTTCGATGAACCGGGAAGGGTACGGTCCAGCAACGCACATTCTATCGATTTTTCTGATAAGGCCAGTCGAATATGGTCAAGCAAGACCCTTTCATCGGGTTCCTGCGACTCTGTAGCTCCGGGGGCTGGTTGATCTTCCCCATCCTGATGGTCTTTGGATGCAGCAGTTTGTTGCAAAATCGAGCCAAGGGCCCAGGTTTTGACCGCGAGCCCTAAGGCCGACTGTAACGAATCAATGGACCCGATATTCTGACTGTTAAGAAACGCCAGCATCTTCTGTCGTATGGAAGAGGTGGCGGCAATGACCGAATATCCGCAATTTTCCTCAAACGATCCATCATAATCAATCGTGAGGAATTGGTCTCGGTCCGGTTGAGGGCCTACCTCTGCGAGGAGAATTTTGGCAATAAACGGCGCCTTGAAAATCTCCTCAAAGGCTTGTTTAATCATCGGAGCCAGACTGTATTTCATGAGCCGGTTCCCGGTCACGTCTGAAGGGGACCGGTTGAACCCCTCGACATGGGCCATGTCAAGCAAATGAAATCGTAACTTTTCCAAGTCGGCCGGATGACCCATTCCACCCAAGGCAATCCGATCATAGATCTCATACAGTTTGGGCGTCCCACGGCTAAACGTGACCAGCAGGACTCCTTCAAGATATGACAAGGCAACGATCGGCGCACCCTGGATAAATTGGTCGTTAAGATATTGACGTCGATTCCCGACTGCCTCAACCCACCGGTAGGGCTCTTCATACATGAGAGGTGACCTTTGACTCGAACAGAGTTTTTAGGCGGTCCACGGGAACGCCATCTACGCCCTTTTCCGTAATCCGTTTAATCACAGGATAAAGGTTAGCCTGATGATTCACTCCCCCGGTAGCGGAATCAAACTCGGCAGCACTCATCAGTAAACGAAGAACCAGGATCACGGCGTCTTCCTCGCTCAACTGATACAGCGGTTGGGTTCCCCACCGATGCAAATAATGTAAAATTCCACGTATCGTCGGTGATCCCGAACCTGACACGGCATAGTCTACGCCTTCAAACTCTGCTCCGAGAATGTCATAAAAGAAGATTTTTCCAACGGCGTGTTGTTCATCGAATCCCGCAAAAATTGGGGCCACAGGTCCTGTTCCAGCTAATGCGGCAGGAGCATTCTCTTTGAGGAGCTTTGAGAGAGCCCGTAATTTTCCCTCAAAACTCAAATCTTGGAGTTGACTACGCCGATAGTATTTAAAGGAATGTTCCAATATTCGAGCCATTTCGAATGCCGTGGCCGGAACTCCCGCGATCGCCATGACACAAAAGCGATCAAGTTCCAACACCTTATCGGTTCGGTCATACATGACCGTCGTCCCGGCCGTCGCCCTTCGATCTCCGCCGACCATCACCCCGTCTTGATACTTTAATGCCAACACTGTTGTGGCTTTGACCAGAGGCTCTTGACCAACAGGCTGATTCCCCTTGGCCTCCAAGCGAGCGGCATCAAGAGAATACCCATGTTCTAACAACAGCTGTACGAAATCTCCTTGTCTCCCCATCCTGATTATTCTCCCGTCCGCTGTCGATACCGTTCGGCTTGTTTTGGATCCACCCTTCGCATGCGTTCCAAAAGGTTCTTCTTCTCCGGAGAATCAAGGTCGGGACGTCGAGGTCCCCCTCCCTCCCCTTCCGGATCTGGTTGCTTGGGGATGGGATCAAAGGGCCGCTCTCGCCTTTCGAGCTGGGAAATGTAATGCGGCCCGCTCTGGCTGATTCCCTCTATGGTTCTCGAATACCCTCTTCTACTCATTTCTCCATCTCCTTTTATAGGGATTATGCCGTAAACAAATCGGATGGGGTGCGGGCTTCTTCAACCTTTTTTCGGAGCCGGTTAATCTCAACCGGGGAAAAGGTATCGTTGAAATCCAGCTGACCAGAACCCGGCAACCCCTTGAACTGGATGCTTTCCCACTGGACCGACTGAATCATGGGCCCAAAACGCCTGATGCATAAACCACGAAGACCACCTCGGGTATCCGCCGGTCCTTCGTCCATCGCCCTAAGAATATCATTGTCGGTCACCAGTCTTTTTACCCGCTTCTCTTTTTCCAACCCCAGGAACAGTCCCCGATCCGGATTTACATTATGATATTCCAAGTCTAAGCTCGCAAGCCAGGGATCAGTCCATTGAAGCTTTTCTTCTTCCAAAAATGTTTCGAGAAGCCACAATTTCGTTACCCAGTCCAAATGTCCAATGAGGGCCAACCGATCCTTCTCTAACAACTCAAGCGACGTTTGCCACTCATGAAGAATCCAATCGGTTTCTTCATCGGATCCTTTCAAGGTGTATTGAGCGGCATCCAGGTAGGCCATTTGAAGTTCCACCCCGGAAATGGTTTTCCCGTTTTTTCTTTTGACGACCGTTTTCAGGTCAGGATCGAGAGACAAGTCATGAATCGCACTGACGGCATGATCCAATTCAATGTTGGGGGCTTGGTGACGTTCAATGAGATCCAACACAACTCTGGTGGTACCGACCTTTAACGCTGTGGCATATTCGCACATATTGGCATCGCCAAGAATGAGATGAAGCCGTCGGTATTTATTCCGGTCGGCGTGAGGTTCATCTCGGGTGTTGAGAATAGGCCGGTCATGCATCGTGTCGACTCCCAGGTCAGTCTCCATAAAATCCGCACGCTGGGAGAGTTGAAACTTCCCTGGGGTGAATAGGTGTTCCTGAGATTCAGTTCCAATCTTGCCGCACCCAGCCAGCACCTGGCGACTGACAAGAAAGGGCAGAAGCCCACAAACCAATTCGGAAAATGGAATTGACCTAAGAACAAGGTAATTATCGTGACAGCCGTAACTATGGCCATGATAATCCGTATTGTTTTTATAGAGTTGGACCGCCTCGGTTTTCAGAATCCGGTTTCGGGCGTCCGCCGCCCGCTGGACAATACGCTCCCCGGCCCGATCATGGGCAATAAGGTCGCGAAGGGTTCGACATTCTGGAGTGGAATATTCTGGATGCGTATGGTCATTATAGAATCGCGCCCCATTCGCCAGCACCAGATCACTTTTCATTTCATGAAATGACAACGCCCGATTGGCATCCTGACGGGAAAACAGCTCTTCTTCTTTGTCCTGTTGAAGACGGGATACCCGATAGCCCCGCTGGTCTTCATGAGGATCTTCTCCTCCATAATCCCACTGCGCTTCGAATTTTCCATCGAGGTGCGCCCTTACCAATTCCATGGATTCGACAACCGGATCTCCATCAATCGTATCTTCCCGGGTAATGCCATACTCTGTTTCAAGGCCGAACAATCTCATGTCACCCTCAAAGTGAATCTCAAATTTACAATCTCAGATCTCAAAGTATCATTCAGGCTCTACCACTCGTTATCGGGGCTAAATGATCTGTTGAAGGAGTCGTTCTTCCTGGGCCTTCCCTTGCCGAAATGACGAAATGCCCACAACCTGATCAGGATTAAAATCTAACAACTTAAGCCATTCTTCAGCCGATTCATCCGGAGGAAAGATCTCTCCTTCGCGATATTCTTCCTTGACCGCCTCAAGAAGATCGGCCGTGTTAATCCCTTCAGTGCCTTCTCCACCTCCCTTAATGGTCCGTTCGATCGCACGTTCCTTGGCACGCCGAACAATACCGGCAAGAATGGCCCCACTCAACAGGTCACTGCGATACAGGATGGTTCTTCGTCCATTTCTAAGCCGAATGGAAAGCACCCGGTTATCGTCTGTTCGTCGAAAGACCTCTTCGATGGTTTGGGTCATCAAATGATCGCACACTGCCTGAGGATCATTTTCAGGAACCGTTCCGGGGTCAGCAAGGAGGGGCAACTCGGGTTTTAAATAAATGCGAAGGATGTCCTTCGCTTCCTGCCGGCCCGGTCGACCGACCTTAATTTTTCGATCTATCCTTCCAGCTCTGAGGACGGCCGGGTCTATTAAGTCCGGACGATTCGAGGCAAGGATTACCACCACATCCCGAAGGGAATCTATCCCATCGAGCTCGGCACAAAACATCGGGACTAAGGTATTCGATATATTGAAAGACCGTAGGGCCCGCCTGGTGCCAAGGATGGATTCCGCTTCGTCGATAAAAATAAATGGGAGCAACCCCTCCTGTCGGCGCTGGCGCGCTCGAGAGAAAATATCCCTCAGAATTCTTTCAGATTCTCCCACCCACATATTCAGGATTTCCGGACCCTTGATGTGGAGAAACACTCCTGACGTGATCTCCGTTTCAGGACCTGAGGGGAAATTTTCGGCTTCTCTTGGGGGCGCCTCGATCGTATTTTGACTCACCAGGGTTCCCAAACTGGCCGCCGTCGCCTGACCAATCAACGTTTTTCCGCAACCAGGAGGTCCGTGGAGAAGAAATCCCTTCGGTTGAGTAAAATCATAGCGTTGAAAAGTCTTGGCATGGAGGAGCGGATATTCGATTGCCCTCCGTATGGCGCCAATGGCCTGTTGCTGCCCCCCAATGTGATCCCAGGTGACCGAGGGAACTTCATCGAGGACATGACTCTGGCTTCGGGCCGTCTCCAATCGCTCAATAATAAACCGATGTGTTGGATCAATTCGTACCTCATCGCCTGGATGAAGATGTACACCTTTAAGCTGATTGGCCCGTCGAAGAACAAGACCCTGCCGCCCCGGTTCCTGGTCAATGCGGACACGTCCATCTTCAAGCACCTCTCGAACTTTAAGGATTGGGCCATTGTCCTCATACCCTAATCCACGAATGACCACGTAGGCCTCGTTGACGAGAATTTGGGCACCAAGTTGAAGTTCTTCCATCTTTAGTCGCGGGTCGACATTCGCATAGTATTCACCACCACCCACCAAAATCCGTGCCCCACCCTCCTCAGATAATTCCAGGAGGGTTCCGACCCGATTTGCGGGTGCGGTCAATGTATCGACAACAGTTTTCAGTTTTTCCAATTCCGTATCCTGCTGTTGCTTGGATACACCTTGCTGCAATAACAGATGTCGAAGTTTGTAGAGCAAAGCTATTTTCGGATCACCATCGGGCAGAGATGCCAGACACTCATCGAGAATTACAAGCGGGTCTTCAGCGGATGGGCGTGAAGAAGTACGAACCGGAAAATCTGGGGGATCGTTGGAGAAGGATTTTCTTTGGTCATTCATAGTCGGTCCACTCACAGGGCCTCATGATAATTCGTAATAGGGTTATCTTACCAAGGGAGAGAGGAACCTTTTCAAGAATCTTTCAATGATACGGTTGTTCAGAAGGAGATCTCAGGTCAGGAATCAGGAAATTTCGGCACGTTTTACATGGAAAGTGGAACTGAAACGATTTGAGCGGGGCCTTGTCGCACATCTTGACAGGACAAAAAAAGGGGCTCTGTCCTTGAGCCCCCGCGAATGAGAATGTTGTAAATTAAACAGAAGACGGTATGGTTAGCCGAATCATCGACCACCATATCCTGACCTGCCTCCCCCTCCTCGACCTCCACCGAAACCACCCCGGGGACGATCAGTTTGAGGACGAGCTTCATTGACCGTTAAGGTTCGACCCCCCAATTCCGTTCCATTCAGTGCTTCTATGGCAGCTTTGGCTTCATCGTCATTGGACATTTCGACAAACCCAAAACCCCTCGATTGGCCAGTAAATTTGTCGGTGATAATCCGTGCTGATTCCACTGCCCCATGCGGGGAAAATAAATCAGCCAGTTCCTGCTCGGCCGTTTGATAAGGCAAACCACCTACATACACCTTTGCACCCATTGGGTCACTCCTTTAATTGTAGTGTTGCTTTGCCCTGAGTACGGAGATGAGACAGGAAGGAACGGCCCGAGAACGCGAATGGTAATCCGGCTTAGGTCTGGCTTCCGATCAGATATCCAAATGCAAAACAACCACGGGTTCAGGGGCCAGCCTATACAGTCTTCACTCCCAGGCCCACGGAAGGCAGTGAATACGCAAACCTTACCCCACCCTCATGGAAAAATCAATAGAAGGGAATCGGTCAACGCAATAGTCAAACTATGATGCTTACACACTGTCCTAAGCATCCTCCGGACATGCCAGTGGGGTTACATGTACCAAGAGAAAAATGCCATCTGTAATTTTCAACCTGATACTTGAAACCTGAAACTTGAAACCGGGGAGGGTTCTACGCGGAATGTTTTAAGAGTTGTGGTTGTTCGAGCCCTTGAATCACTTTGTCAGTAATCATAACTTTCTCAATGTTTTTGAGTGCCGGAACGTCGTACATGAGATCCAGCATGACCTGCTCCAGAATGGATCGAAGAGCGCGTGCCCCGGTTTTCATGGACACGGCGCGAGTGGCGATGGATTTTATGGCACCGTCGGTGAACTCCAATTGGACGTCATCTAGTTCAAACAGGGCCTGATATTGTTTGATCAGGGCATTTTTGGGTTCGGTTAACACACGAATCATGTCCTCGGTACTCAGATCGTTCAAGGTGGTCAAAATGGGAAACCGGCCGACAAATTCGGGAATAAGTCCATATTTTAATAGATCCTCCGGACGGGCCAGGGCCAACAACTGATCTGGTATCAATTGCGAATTTTGGTTTACCCCGGATTCAAATCCCAAGCGTTTCTGGTTGGTGCGGGCAGAGATGAATTCATCAAGTCCAATAAATGCTCCGCCACAAATAAAGAGAATATTGGTCGTATCCACCCTGAGATATTCCTGTTCGGGGTGTTTTCTTCCACCTTTGGGGGGAATATTACAGATCGTACCCTCAACAAGCTTGAGTAGAGCCTGTTGGACTCCTTCACCCGAAACATCGCGTGTAATGGACGCACTTTCGGATTTCCGACTGATCTTATCGATTTCATCAATATAAATTATGCCGACCTGTGCCCGGTCGATATCGAAATCGCACGATTGGAGGAGTTTCAGCACAACATTTTCAACATCTTCTCCGACGTACCCGGCTTCGGTGACGGTTGTGGCATCTGCAATGGCGAAGGGGACATGAAGAATTTTTGCGAGGGTCTGTGCAAGAAGGGTTTTCCCGGTTCCTGTCGGACCGATTAACATCACATTTCCCTTTTCAAGCTCAACATCTTTTAAATCTTTTCCACTGAACACCCGTTTATAATGATTATGCACCGCGACCGAAAGCACCTTTTTGGCCAAATCCTGACCAACAATATACTGATCAAGGACGGCCTTTAATTCAGGCGGAGTCAGCAGTTTAGAATTTGGGGTAGATTCAGTGGCTTGAAACGGAAGGTTCCCGCTGGCCAGAAACTTATTGCATTGTTGGATGCATTCGTTACAAATAAGAAGAGGATAGATCGTTTGACATTGTTGACACGGATACCCGCTCGGTGCCTGAATTAAATTTTTGACCTCACTCTTCGATCGCCCGCAAAAGGAGCAACCCGGTTCTCTATTGTCCCGACTATCTTTCGAATTCCAAAATGGCACGTGACATCCTCAATTGAATGATGGTTCCACGGTTTCAATCTCAGGGGAGGTGTTGAAACATCTGCTTCCCTGAGTCCTGAGATGTGAAACATTGAAAGTTTTAATTAGGGATCCTACCCATCATATCCTCACCATCACCGCATTTCAATTTTATTTTTCTCAGATCCAACCGCCCCCATTTTTTCTGAGGTTCATGAATTCATACATGCCGTAAGAATATTCCTATGGGAGGACTATGCCTTCGGATTCGAGGAGAATAACAACAGAGAGGAACTCATTCTACTCCGGACCCGTCATTGTCAGGAGGGCCTTCCCGTTAAGGTACAGGGTAGGGGGTTATGACAATGTCGAAAGTAAGGCGTATTTCTGAAGGGGAAATGTTGGATCAGGAGGGGATTTTCGAATCTTTGGCAATTATTAAGGGTAGAGAGGTCCAATGACGTCCGCCATCCTGACTCCGGTAGAGCCCGCTGCCATTCGTCCCCACATAGAGACTATTCGAATCCGTTGGGCTCATGGCTAGTGCCCGAACATTCAGATTTTCGAGTCCGGAATTTACTGATTCCCACGTTTCCCCACCATCCATGCTCTTATGGACCCCTTTCCGACTCGTGACATACAGGACATTTCTCATGGAAGGATCCAAAACCAAATCACTCAGCATGTGGTCCGGTAATGAGTCACCAATTTTCCGCCAGGATTGAGCCCCGTTCTTTGTTTGATAGAGACCGGTTAAGGTCGCAATATACACATTCTGAGAATCATGAGGATCAACTTTTATCCGGGTTACCCCCAGCGCCCTGGATGATTTCAACACTTCAGGGGACACCAGGCCATTATTGACTTTCACCCAGTTTCGGGCTCCATCTAAGGTCTTATACACCCCTCCACTGGTTCCCGCATAAGCCGTTTGGGGCTGATTGGGATCTAGATCAATTGTGATGACCATCAATACTTCGATCATCCCGTTCATCCGTTTAAACCATGAATCCCCCCCATCCTCAGACTCAAAAACGCCCATTGAGGTCGCCGCAAAGAGATGCTGGCTGGATCCGGGAACAAACACGAGTTGGTGAACAACCGATGAAATCGTCACATCCTCAAGTCCGGCACGTTTGGATACCCAACTCTGACCTCCGTTATAACTTTTAAAGACGGCATCTCCCTTTGTTCCCGCAAACACATTGGCTGAAAATAAGGGGTCGATGGCGAGCGAGATCACACGGGAGTGGGTCATCCCCTGAGAAATATTTTCCCAGGTTTTCCCTTCATCGCGAGACTTATAAATGTAATCATTGGTTGCGATATAGAGGATCCGGGACTTTGTTGGATGAAGAGCGATTTCGACCACAGGTTCACTGCCGCCACAAGCTGTGGATGTCAGTATCAGACTACAATACAACCAGAGAGTCAGACTTTTCATGAGGGGAATGTCAATATAAGAAGTTTCGGGTTTCGGGTTTCGGGTTTCGGGTTTCGGGATTCAAGGAGGGGATTTTACACTTTCCACTCTTGTATTACTTGGCTTGAGGCGCAGGTGGTTTTTGTTTCGGAGTCGGGGTGGGAGAAAGAGCCGGCAAATTCTCAACTGAGGCTTTGGGCGCATTTTGATAAATGGCCATGGCTTCCGGCATCCAAGATTGTAGGTCGGCAATCCGCGTTTCATGGCCCGGATGTGTAGAAAGAAACTCCATGGGTTGCCCCTCAGAGGCCTGGGCCATTCGCTGCCAAATGCCGACGGCCTCTCGAGGATCATAACCGGCATCAGCGGCAAGCAGTAAGCCCACATAATCCGCTTCTGACTCATGAGCCCGACTATACGGCAGCAGGAACCCCACTTGTGCCCCGAGACCCATCGCCTGGGTAGCCAATTGGTTCATTCCACCACCCACACCCAGTACCGACAGCGCGATGGAGCCAATCGTCAACACTCCGCGGGAGGCCAATTGATGGCTCATCCTCTCTGCTCCATGTTGCGCCAAGGCATGCACCACCTCATGTCCCATGATCGCAGCCAAACCGGCTTCGTTTTTGGCCATGGGAAAGATTCCGGTATAGACCGCAATTTTTCCACCGGGTAACACCCAGGCATTTTTGACCGTATCGTCCTTGATGACGGTGACTTGCCAGTCAAATTGGTTAGCTGATTCGGCATATTTGGATCGTTGGGCGGCTTGGACAATTTTTTCGGCTACCCGCCGAACCGGTTCCACTTCCTGAGGATTCTTCGAAATGGTCACCTTCGGATCAGAAAGCACCTGTTGGTATTGCTCCGCACCCATTTGATTCATATGGGAGGCGGTCACCAACATCATTTGGGACCGATCCGTATAGGGATTGGTCGCACACCCCAATTGAACAACTGACCATAGCCCAAGTATCAGTGAAAGGGCTAAAAGGGAAAGACGAGCATGAAGAGATGCTACACGAAATCGCATCAACATCCGAAATGAAATGGGAAAGGATGAGATGAACGCTAAATTCCTTCAGGGGGTTCCGGAATCGAAATATCCAACTCGTTGACTTTCTTGTATCGTTCCAGTGCCGGCGCCGTCCCTTCACGAGGACCCACGATCAATATAGCAAAATCCTTGGGACGAAGATGTTTTCGGGCGGCCGCGCGAACTTGAGCGGTCGTGACGGCCTCAATTCCTTTGCGGAATCGAAGAAGCCAATCCGATGGATACCCAAAATATTCGTAGGTGAGAAATTTTCCCATCACTTTCCCCGGGGAATCGACCGAAAAGACAAATGAATTCAGAATACTCGTTTTCGCCTTCGACACTTCTTCATCGGTTGGCGGTTCCGTGACCATTTTTTTCGCCTCGGTAATCAGAGCGTCAATTCCCTTAGCCGTCGTCTCGGTCTTCGTCGACATGGCCAAGCTGGCCACACCGGGATAATCCCAATGAAATCCCACTCCTCCATGAACATCATACGCAAGCCCTTGTTGCGATCGGATATTCGAAAAGAGCCGGGCTCCGAAGGACCCAGACATGATCTGGTTGACAATCACCAGGGGGTAATAATCGGGATTATTCCGAATGATTCCGATATGGCCCATGGCGATTTTGGCTTGGGTCATGTCATTTTTCTCAACATAAAAAATATCAGGAAGAGAGGAATCCTGATAGGGTGCCAATGGGTCCTCGACTTTTGGTCCCGGCTTCCACTCCCCGAAGACTTTCTTCACCAGTTCGATGGCCGCCTTGGTCTGAAAATCTCCCACCAGACCAAGGATAATCCGGTTAGGGTGGTAATATTTCTGGTGCCAGGCGATCATATCCTCGCGAGATATGGAATTGACCGTCGCATAGGTGGGAACTCTGGCATAGGGGGAATGTTTTCCATAAATTAATTTGTAGAATTCTCTCAGGACTATTCTATCGGGATTGTCATTTTGTCTGGCAATCCGAGCCATGGCCTGGTTTTTGGCAATGATCAGTTTTTCCGGATCGAAGGCGGGATGACGCAGCACGTCGGCAAACACCTTTAAGATTTCCGGGAAATCTTCTTCCAGAGAACTCATCGAGGCGGTCCCCATGGTTCCTCCGATACCGGTCTCAATCACCGCGGCCTTGCCTTCTAAATAGTCATCGAGGTCATCTCCCGAAAGGGAGGTGGTTCCACCACTTCGCATCACCGTGCCTGTCATCCCCGCCAACCCCACCTTATCCTCAGGCTCTAACCGTGAACCAGTCCGTATCTGGGCCGAGACACTGACAAGGGGCAATTCGTGGTCTTCCAATAGGAGTACCACCATTCCGTTTTCCAGAGTGACACGGGTCGGTTCGGGAATCACCAACTCCGCAAGCGGGGGATAGGTCAATTCATTGACATGATCAACCTGTGCCTCGGATAGAGAAACACACACAAGCAGCACCAACAGCCAGGAAGACATGACCGATATCATTTTCGACATGGGCATCACACTTCGAATCCTTTCTTTTCCTTGCGAATCAATTATTTTCAGCTTTGGTTGTTTGCACAACGGGTTCTGTCTCAATCATCCCGACAACACGGTTGGTATCCCGAAACGTTTCAGTGGCGACACGGCGTATATCGGCTTTGGTGACCTTGTCCAATCGGTTAATGTATCGAAACAACTCGCGCCAATCTCCAAACAAGAAATGATAGTCCGTTAAATGCATCGCCAGTCCTAAATTACTCCCCAGGGCCATAATCACGCCGGCTTTGGCCCGAGTTCGAAACTTGGCGAGTTCCTCATCAGTGACATCTTCGGTCTTTAACCGATCCAGTTCTTCTCGAATAGCCTGTTGTACGACCTCATTGGTCACCCCACGGGCCGGGACAGCATACGCCACCCAGAGATGAGGATATTTTTCGCCAGGATAGGCACCATAGGCGCCAGCATTGACCGCAACTTTTTTGTCTCGAACCAACGCCCGATAGAATCGGGAAGTCCGCCCATTGGTCAGAATATCATCAATGGCATCATACACCGGCTGATCAGGATGACTCACCGCCGGCTTGTGGTACCCTTCCAGATAGAATGGCTGAGACGGATCTTTGAGAATGACAATTTTTTCAGTGTTGGACGTAGGTTCAGTGGTACGAATCGGAGGTGGGGATTTCCCAGCAGGGATCCGACCAAAATATTTTTCCAATATGGGAATAAGCGTTTCAGCTTTCACATCACCAACGATAGCGGTGACGAGATTCGATGGGACATAATAGGTCCGGTAAAACTCTTCCGCGTCCGTCATCGTATAAGACTGAATATCGCTCGCATAGCCAATAATGGGGTGGTGATAGGGATGGGCGATGAACGCGGTGGACTTGAATTGCTCAAGCAGTCGCCCAACCGGCCGGCTTTCGACCCGTAACCGACGTTCTTCCATGACCACATCACGTTCCTCATAAAACAACCGAAAGACCGGATGAAGAAATCGTTCGGATTCAAGGTAGGCAAACAACTCGACCTTGTTCGATGGTAAGGCATAAAAATATCCCGTGGCATCCGCACTGGTAAATGCATTCAGCGCCACCCCGCCTTCACGCTCGATAATGTCACCAAATTCGTTTTTGACCACATATTGCGCCGCATCTTTTTGCTTGACTTCAAAACTCTCACGAAGCTGGCTCAGACGTTCCGGATCAGGATTGGGGGCGAGTCGTTCCGCTTGATACGCGAGATAGGCCTCTTCGAGTTCCTGCAAAGCCTTTTTCTCAGCTTCATAGTTGGTGGTGCCCAGTCTGGGCGTCCCCTTAAAGGCCATATGTTCAAACATATGGGCCAGCCCGGTCACCCCACGCCCTTCATGAACCGAACCGACATTCGCCCTGGTCATAAAGGCGAACACCGGCGCAACCGGCCGTTCGACAATGATGAACGTCCAGCCATTTTTTAACGTATGTTGGGTAACCCGTTTTTCAAACGTAGCCAGATCTTGAGCGGAAACTGTTTGGACCAGGAGGAATAGAACACAAAAGAAAGAACCCAATAAGTAGGAGGCACCGAACCTTCGAGATGGCTTACTCATTCGACAATTGTTCCTTTCTTGGCATGAAATATACCTAAAGTTATGCTACCCGTTTAACGAGAAACCATGCAAGACGGAATCACTCAAAGGCGGTGAAAAATTCAACAGATTAGGAATTCTTAATATTTGGGAACGATTGTTCCCATTGCCAAGAAAAAACTTCGGACGTGAGGTCATAAAGCGTGAAGATTGAGACAAGTTGAACGCGCGCTTCTTTCACCTAGGGCTAGCGTTCGAGGACAAGGCAGTCCGCAGAGGGTGAGATTTCCATGGCCAGGCCGGGTGATCCCCAGGGCCGTAGCTGTGGTCCGACATAGTCATATCCACCTTCTACCGGATCTTTTGCCAACAAAAGTGGGGTATCAAGATCAAGCACCTCAAAGCCACCAAGGCCCAACACCAGGCTAAAGGAGCAACCCATCGCCACACGAGTTTCCACCATGCCACCGATCATGAGTTTCAACCCAGACATACGGGCCAACGACGCAATCTCCGCCCCCTCGAATAGCCCACTTTTCGTAATCTTGATATTGATAAAATCAGCAGCCTTGTTTTGAATAATGGCTTTTAAATCCTCCACCGTTCGCACGGATTCATCCGCTGCGATAGGAATCTTCAATGATGACCGCAATGTACCTAAACTATCCAAATCGTTCTTGGGAACGGGTTGTTCAAATAGAAGAATCGTACCGCCAACACCTTTCACGCCTTTGGCGAATTCCAACGCTTCTTCCCTGGTAAACCCCTGGTTAGAATCGACAATAAAAGAAACGCTAGGAAAATCAACGTGAATCGCCTCAATTCGACGAATGTCCTGATCGACATTTTTCCCGACCTTCATTTTGAACACCCGAAATCCCAGTGCATACCATTCCCGCACAAGAGTCAGTGTTCGATCTAAACCGGTAATGGGTATCGTGATATCGGTTTCGCGGGGTCGGACGTCAGCCCCACCCCACAAAGCCCAAAGTGGGAGTCCTCCTGCACGACTCACCGCATCGACAAGAGCCGTCTCCAACCCGCAACGGGCCGCCGGTTGAGTTGGGGCAATTTCTTGAAAGACCCTTGCCAATTTTCTGTAGTGGGTAGCTGATTGACCCAACGAGGCTTTGCCCAATTTTTTCGCCGTTGCAAAACTCGAGGCCAGATCCTCTCCCGTGACATCGGGGAACGGCGCAATTTCTCCATAGCCGACATTGCCATCTCGAAGCGTGATCCGGACAAACAGGTTTTGCGCAGAGCCCAGTTTTCCCGTCGCCACGACAAAGGGATCGGTGAGTGGAATGTCCACCTGCCAAATTTCTATTTTATCAATGGTGAACTGATGGTCAGAGTTCATAGGTCAGATACCGTATTTCTACAAGTCTGACATTCTCCCTCTCCCTCCCCTCATCCATATCGATCATTTTCCCAGGGCAACGCCGTATTCGAGTAGCCGCGAACTTCCCAAAATCCTTTCTGGTCACGATCGGAAAACGTGATTTTCTTGACCCATTTCGCTCCCTTCCAGGCGTACCGTTTTGGAACAATCATCCGAACCGGCCCTCCATGTTCCTTTGAGAGTGGTTGACCATTCCATTTGTGAGCGAGCAGGACATCATCATCATCACAGACCTCTAACGGCAAGTTGGTAGTGTAATCATCGTAAGCCTCAAAAAGAACAAATTTGGCGGAAGACAGGGGCCTGACGACATCCAACAATCGTTTAAAACTCACCCCTTCCCAATCGTTATCGAGGCGACTCCAGGACGTAACGCAGTGAAAATCAGAATGGGATTTACACGGGGGTTGCAATTGGAAGTCTTCCCACTTCCATGTCACCGGATGAGTAACAAATCCATCTATCTTCAGGCTCCATTCTTCAAGTGAAACTTCAGGTTTATTGCCGAGGTCCAGGACAGGCCAGTTGTTGACAAGGTGCTGGCCTGGCGGCACTCGTTCATCCCCGAAATTCATATCAATTTCCCGAGCGGAATCTCCCCTCCCTCGAAATGCCAAATTCTGCTTGGCTTTGATTATCTTTTCATTCATATCCATAACTTCCTCCTATCTCCTTAGGTCTACGTTATTTCTAGAAAATTACAGTAGGCGTTTCTCGATATGATTAGCAAGCGGTCTTCAACATCGTTCAAACTTGTGTTATGACCATTATTGATACGTTGGTTATAATAAAACAGCAAATACATTTGACGGTATAAAGGGATCTCATTGATGTTGTATTTCGCCTATGGCTCGAACATGTCCGAGCGGAGACTTAGGAAGCGAGTTTCCTCGGCTCAAAAAATCGGGGTGGCGACCCTACCCGGACATCAGCTCGTCTTTCACAAGAAAAGCGAGAACGACGGTTCGGGGAAATGCGATGCGTATCCAACGCTTGAATCGAACGATGGGGTGATTGGCGTCTTGTTTGAATTGGATCGATCAGAAAAATTATTACTTGATGGGGTAGAGGGAATCGGAGTGGGTTACGAACAGCGCATTATTGGAATTACCCTGGATAACGGAAGCCGATATGAGGCTTTCGCCTATTTTGCCATTTGCATCGATCCTTCACTGAAGCCGTATCACTGGTACAAGGAGCATGTCCTCAGGGGCGCCGTTGAGAATAGCCTGCCGGAGACCTACATCAAATCTATTCAATGCGTAGAATCCATTGCCGATCCCAATTCAAAGCGGACCCTTCATGAATTAAGCATCTACCGGTGACATCGGCTGCCCTTCAAGTTCATCTGTTTTTCCCACGGGGAGTGACCGCTCGGTAGCTAGGCATTGTGTGTACTGGTGTGGTCACCCTCACCCCAACCCTCTCCCTTTGAGGGAGAGGGAGCATGATTTAAAACTTGAAACCTGAACCCTGAAACTCTTTCAATATCCCCACCCAACGATATGTCTTCTTTATATTTTCCCCAACGTGATAGAAAAAAGTTTTTCCTTTTCGCCCCGAAGGATTCGGATGGTGACCTGCTGCCCCGGGACTTTGCGTTCGATTAAATAGTTTTTTAACTGAGCAGCAGAGATAATGTCCTTGTCATCAATGGCCAGAAGAATATCTCCTTTACGAATTCCTCCTCTTTTGGCTGGCCCCGTAGCCTTGGACACCGCGACTCGCCATCGGTTCCCTACCCTGGCGGTGGTCATGCCAATGCCGATTCGAGGAAATCCGGGTTGAGACCCGTCAATGATTGCCGTCACGATCCTTTGCACCAAATGCCCGGGAACGGCAAAGGCAAATCGGCTACACCGGCGTTCACCTTGATGGGATTCGGTTTGGACGATCGCTTGCACCATCCCCACCACTTCACCTTGGACATTAAACACCCCTCCGCCGGAATTTCCGCTACAAGCGGATAGGTCAATTTGCATCAGTCGCGTCTGGGCGGTCGGCAAAAAGGTATGAAGATTCCCCAGACGTCCAAACCCAAGGGCCGGCCCTCGTCCAAGAGGATATCCTACTGTGAACACTTCCTGACCCTGTGCAACCGTTTCTTCCGAAAACGAGACGTTGGATAACGATACCGTAGACCCTTGGGAATTGACTCGATACAGCGTCAAGTCGAGAAAGGCATTGACCCCTATCAGGCTGGCTGGGATTTCTTCAAATTTTTCGGTGAGAACGGCAATTTCTTCAGGGATGACGCTTCGGCTCCCCTCTTGTCGTTCAACGGCATGACGAGCCGTCACTATATACCCGTCTCGAAGATGAAATCCTGACCCTCGAATGGAAAAATGACCTGAAGAAATCTCTTCTTCTTGCTCGTCAGGCGCCCGGAGGATTCCGACCGTGGCCCCCCTGGCCTGCTCAATGGAGTCGGATAAGCCGCGACCTCGTGTCTCACTCCCGAGCAGGACTGGACTGAGCACAATCAACAAGATGGCTGTTGAACAACTCCATACCGATCTGGCGGTCATAATTTTCTCCTTTTTAAGAGAACTTGGCTTTATGAGTTTTATCTTCATTAGTCCGAACGAACTTTGTCAGCTTCTTAAAGTAATGGAGCATGTCAGCGTAAGAATAATGAGCATTTCGGCCACTGGGATTAGGTACGAGAAACACGTTGGCGCCGGCAAAGGGTTCAGGTTGAAACCCTAACTGAGGTTTTATAGGTTTTTTCTCGGATTGAGGACCTCCTCTTGGTGGGCGTGGGAATAGAATCGGCCAGAGCGTGATTCCCAATACCACAATGATCGAAATTCGATATTTTCGAATTTTGGCAGCCAACTGTGCCCGACCGAACTGATAATCCTTTGGAGTTAATGTATTCGTTCCCGGAGTAGGTCGGGTGACAATGTTTGTCAGTCCAATACCCCATTCGGGAAGGCGCCAATCATCATGATAGGTCAGTGGTTCAGAAACCAGCCGGGATTGATTAAGCAATTTCCAAAAACGATTTGAATATCCGGCAAAGTGGTGGCCCACGGTCGCCGAACGGAGGCCCGGATTAATCCCGACAAACAACACCTTGACTTCGGAGTTGATGTGATCCGGAAGTTTCTTCATATTTCAAAGAAAGCTCCTTGCGTTCTATTGCAACGTTTGGCATGACCCGGAGACTTTTTCTAAAACATACCAGACAAACGGGTTGGTAGTTGCACCATCTAATGGTGCCTCTTCATGAATAACCACGCGGGATTCACACGCCAACAGAAAACCGGGACCGATATCCCCAAAAGAGCTCGATCCCCTGACCGGAGCCTCCCGTCCGGGAAGAGGGCAGCATGAGATGCTGCAGCTACAGGGATCATGGCCAAGATGACATGGTTGTAAAGAGCAACAATGATTTTGGCTCTCAGGGAGAAAAATTCTTTCAATACAAACCTGACGCTTGAAAGCAGAAAAGTCTAATCCTAAACTTGAAATCATTTCTAGGAAAGGTTCCCCATGCCGACTCGTAGCACAACAATCATTTACGATCTCACGTTACCAATTTCGCCTGATACACTCACCTACCCGGGAGATCCACCACCAACCATCATTCGGATGACGGATGTATCCCAAGGAGACTCCCTCACGACGTCTCATCTTTCATTGAACTGTCATGTGGGCACTCATGTTGACGCACCAGCGCACTTTATTCCCCACGGGGCGACCCTTGAAGAGTTACCGATGGACTGCTTTTTTGGGCCAGCCGTCGTCGTCAACTTGGAAGGAAAAGAGGTTATTGACGCTTCCGACCTTGCTCCTCACGCTCTTCCGCCCGAACATCATATTCTCTTGAAAACCGATAATTCCCGGTTATTGCACCATGGCCGATTTTCCAATTCGTTTTGTGTCGTATCACCCGACGCGACAAGAGACCTTCTGAACAAAAGACCTCTTTCCATTGGTTATGACTATTACAGCCTCGATCCTCATCAACCACCTGGAACATTTCCGTCACACCTGATCCTGGCTCAATCCAATATTCCGGTATTCGTTTGTCTTGATCTTTCTGAGGTACAACCTGGTCAATATATGTTTTGGGGATTCCCTCTACGCCTCGAACAAGTCGAGGCTTCACCGGTTCGAGCTATCCTCATGCGGGAGAGGTAGACATTCCCGCAAACGGTTGCATGCACCCCTTTAAGACAACATCGCGAGGGGAATTGCGCTTCTTTAATTTTTCAACAAAGAAATTCTTAAAGTGTTACTTTTGCTTTGTGGGGCAGGAAAGGCCTAGAACGAAGCTGGAAAGTGACTGCGAATCCGAATAGGCTAAGAGGATTTCAATTGCAAGTCAGCCAGGGTAGCCATGGCCTCGGGAATAAGGTCATGGCGTTGATTCTTGATGGCATACTCCAACGCCTCTTCGGCCAACCTCACCGCCTCCTCGTGCTCACCTCGCGATTCACAGCTTCTGGCAAGAACCAACCTGGCGTTCACCGCTTCGGGGGCTTCTTTGATCACGCGACGAAGCATGCGTTCACCTTTCGTAGGATCACCGCCCATCACCCAGGGGAGTCGAACGAGAAAGGTTCCTTTTGCCGAGAGCGCGTCTATATGATTGGGGTCGAGGGCTAGAGTCTGATCAAGTTCATCCATCACATCCTTGAATTCAAAAACCGAGGATAATATTTCACCGTCAAGGCGCAATTTTTCACCATGATTACAAAAGATCGCAAAATGTCCATCAGCCAACTGATCGTTTAATTTTACAGCTTCCTCAGCCAGAGCCCGGCCACGTTCAAAATGTGAGAGGCGGATATGCCGTTCTTTCGCTGACCGTCCATTGTGACATTCGTGAAGAGCTTTTTGGCTGAGTGATTCGGCGGATTCCTGCCCCAAACTCGCCGTATTTTGTCTTAAATTGGCCGGTTCCTGGCCTACACTCATTGAGGGCACCGCTCCAAGAATCATCAAGACACTAATCACCCCACTCATCATTCTTGTCATACCCTTATACCTCGTTTAATTGATTTAGGAGTAATTCAGGAAAAAGGTTTTTAAAGTGTACAAAATTCTTAACTAAAAAATAAAGATTTTTCTGCGTTGCAACATTTATTCCCCAGAAAACTTTACAAAAACACGAGATCACTCAATACTCGTTCAACGTCGTCAGAATGACCGCACCGGTATGTAATTTTTTTCCGCACATGAAAAATACTCGACAATTCCCACAAGGAGGGGGGCCGGTTAGGGTTGAGATAGCTCGTTAATCGCTATACACTTTGAACGGTGGCTAAAGCATGAATCGGGGGTTTTTTAAAGAAATATATTAAAAAATGCGACTATCCGGACGAATCATCGGACTTTTAAAAGAATATATGCACGATCTGGTGGAGCAGGCCAAACAAGAGGAAGCCGCAACTAAAGCCTTTGGCTATGCCTCACAGCCCTACCGATCCGATCAAGCCATTTCCGATTTATTGGCCATTCTAGATGATCGAATCGAATCCGAGGGAGTGCAAGTCGGACTTCCGGTGGAATTTCTTCATGAAATGTGGACCCTCTGTAACGAAGCTGGGAATGAGATTAGGGACCAGGTGTGGCTGAAAAAGAACTTGGAAAATGGCCCGGCTTCGAAAGCACGAATACGTGAACTGACCTATCAGGGTTTAATTGAGTTTTTGGAGGCTCAACCTGAATGACTGTTACTTGAGGGATCGCTGTTTGAATCCCAGGGCCAGCCAGCCCGCCCGTTCTCGACTATCAATTAAAACCCAGTTCATTCTAGCCAAACTATCCGTTACGTCAATCTGATCGTCCGGAAGAATCCCTGAAACGAGAAGGAACGTTTCCGACGATGTGACCCGCTGGAGATGCATGGCTTGATTCAGCCAGGTCCGCCGGTCCAAATTGGCCAGGATAAGATCAAAGATCTGCTTGTGAACATTCTCCAGATCCTGAACGTGAAGTTGAAGGTTTTCCTTAAAATTATTTGCACGGGCATACTCTCGGGCACAGTCAATAGCGATCGGATCGTGATCAATTCCCAGGGCAAACTTTGCGCCGAGTCTCAAAGCCACCATCGCCAGGATTCCACTGCCCGTTCCGACATCCAACACGCGTTCGCCACCGTTTATGATTTCTTCTAACCATTCAAGTAGGAGTTGGGTCGTCGCATGATGGCCCGTCCCAAAAGCCTGATTGGGATCGAGAATGATTTCTATCTCCTCAGGGGAAGTATTCGCCTCCTCCCAAGATGGACGAATAAGAATCCGTTGACCGATACGAATCGGCTTGACCAACGCAGCCCAACGAGCATTCCAATTTTCTGCGGAACACTTCGAAATCTCTATGGTAAAGGAATCAGTGTTTTCACCCAATTGCTGGAGGAGCTGAGTGAGATGGGTGAGTTTATGCTCTCCCCATGCTTGAACCGGCCAATACAGGTGGACCGTACCATCCTGCTCCCAACTCCCCAATAGCATGTCGTCATCAAGCAGGCTCACCAAATCACCGGTGTCAATGTTTGTGGAAATCGAAATATCGTAATAATCTGACTCCATACCACACACCTACAGACCCTTATTGACCTTTCTTAGCATGAGTCGCTAAGGTCCGCTCGCCAATGAACCCTTGTAACCAAGAAACACGTCATCAAACTCTCAAGCGTGTCATCAGACGCGCCGGTGAATTACTATCCCGTGGGGAACACGCCAGTCAGCAGTATACCCGTTGGCGTTTAGCTATTTTTCTTACCGGATTTTTCACCTGTTTGTTGTTATATCAATCGGAATGGTTTCACTTGGGCAATCTCGCCCTGGCATTGTTTCTTGTCATATTTGTCGGCGTCACCCAATACCATGGTCGCCTCAAGCATCGCCTTCACCGACTCCAACTGTGGCGACAAATCAAAGAGGCCCATCTCGCTCGGCTTCGATTAGATTGGTCCAACATTCCCAGCCGAGCCATCACCACACCACAGGGCCATCCCTACGCTGGAGACCTCGATATCACCGGGACGCATTCACTCTTGGCTTTAATGGACGTCACATTTTCCATTCCCGGACAAACTCGTCTGATGGACTGGCTTCTTACCCAAACCCAACAGTTTCTCGAAAAAACCAGTTGGAGTGAAAGACAACAATTAGTCAAGGAATTAACATCGTTGACCCTTTTACGTGATCGGATGATCCTGGAAACGCAGCTTCTCGGTTCTGACCCTCTCAGTGGCGATCGGATTTATTCCCTGCTGGAAAAAACGGTAGAGTTCTCGCACCTCAAAACCGTCGTCATAGCGGCTACTGGACTCTGTCTCGTCACATTTGGTCTTTTTCTCGGATGGGGCATTTGGGAAATTCCAGGATATTGGATCATCTCCTTTGGGTGCTATGTGGCCCTCTATTTTTCCACCGCCGGTCACCTGAGCCCCGTCTTTGGTCGTGTGCTGGACCTTCGTCGTGAATTGGAAAAATTGGAGGCCCTCACTCGACGGTTGGAACGGCAATCTTTTCGTCACTTCCCCTCCCTGCACCAACTCAGTCTGCCGCTCACCGCTTCCCCACATCGTCCTTCCACCTCTCTTCGACAACTTGCCCGCCTGTCTCACGGGTTGAGTGTGAAAGCTCATCCATTAGTCCATTTAATCCTGAATGCCATCGTGCCGTGGGATTTGGCCTTGACGCTTCGGCTCGCCCGGGTGTGCAACAGGCTTCGTCCAACCTTGCCAATCTGGCTTGATCGGATCGCCACAATTGATTCGGCATCATCGCTCGCGACGTTTGCCTATCTGAATCCCACATATCACTGGCCCAATCGTGAAGCCTTGCTCAACGATAATCCGTTACCAAGCCTGCGAGCCTCAAACCTCGGACACCCCTTAATTCCTGCCAAGCGTCGGATCACCAACGACATAGAACTTCAGAACCGTGGGCGAATTTTCCTGGTCACCGGCTCCAATATGTCTGGGAAAAGCACGTTTTTAAGAACCATTGGGATCAATGTCTGTCTGGCTCAGGCAGGAGCCCCGGTCTGTGCGGAAACATTCGATTGGACGTGGATGCGGTTGTTTTGTTGTATCCGTATTACCGATTCCCTGGAGGAAGGGCTTTCTTATTTTTATGCTGAGGTTAAACGACTGAAACTCATTTTAGATGCCCTGCAAGAGCGTACAGAGCCTCCAGTTCTCTTTCTCATCGATGAAATATATAAAGGCACCAACAATAGAGAACGTCTCCGCGGCAGTGAGTGTTTTATTCAAGCTCTCCGTCAGGGAAATGGTCTTGGACTGATCACCACCCACGATCTTGAGCTCGCTCATTTGGAATCGGACGGAAAAGGCATCACCAACATGCATTTTCAGGAAACGGTAGAGGAAGGAAAACTCTTATTTGATTATCGCTTGCGTCCGGGCCCCTGCCCCACCACCAATGCCTTGCGAATCATGGCCCAAGAAGGCCTGCCAATTCCTAAAGACTTACTTTAGGTTTTTAGGACCTATCAAATACATTTACCCTGAAGCCCTGTCCCTTGGAACCCTTAAGAGGCGCCATTAGATGGCGCAGCTACAAATCGGATTGTCGTTGCAGCATCTCATGCTGCCCTTCATTGCATGTAGAACACCCTCGCCACATCCAACTCGCAAAGAAACTATTTTCTACTCTAAAAGATTTCTGAATGAGGAAAGGAGCCCCACTTTAGGGGATAAACAGCTGGACATCCTGCTTCTCCTGGTCCGTTTTCTCTCCAGTCGATGTCCCGCATTGCGCGCATAAGTATTCGTAAAGATTACCAGTTGGAAGAACTAACAGTAACCGCTCGCGAGCGGGTGTCGCAGTTTGGCATTTCGGGCAGTACAACAGGGAGGCTTGGAAGGCACCATACTGTCTCGGCTCGTCGGGGGGAGGACTAGGCCGGCGCATCCGAGGTCGTGACCCAGGACCCGGGCCAGGAAAAGGTGGTATCGGCATGAATTCATCCTATCGAAGGAAATATTGCAGGGTCAAGATTTGATTAGAGTGCATTTTAGTGGCCCCGCCGAAAATTTTTTTGACTAACCCAGCGCGACCACGTTTGATATTTCTCCAACAGGGACACCCTTGCGAAAGAGAATCGGCTGAGAGGTATGTGCCGAAACCCGCTCCCCTGGCAAGATGATGCCAACCAGGTTTAAAGGATCTGCCGGTGAGAGGAGAATTTCAGAAGCGCCGGAATTGGTATCCCGCCGGACGGCTCGAAGAGCTTCAACGGCCTCCGGTAAGGCAAACTGCTCCCCCGTGAATCCATTGACAAAACGACCTCCTCGAATTTCTCCTCGCCATTCCAGACGTCGATATTGCAGAAGTAACTCTCGCCAGGACATCGGCATCGATTCCCGTTTCATCAAATCCCTAAACACAATTCCGTACCGACCTAATAGTTGCCTGGCCCATTGCTCGTGAACCTTGGAAATTTCCGGGATCTCGGTGAGGGGCCGATACGGCCTTCTCACTAACAAATCCCACCGTCCCACACTGTGCCGTGGACGACGAGCCCGCTCCTTTCCCTCTGCCCGTCGACGTTTGGGATCCAGGAGAGCCCGAAGATTGTCAAATCCATCGGCCGTCACCAGGCCTGCAGTCACCAATTCCCACAACCCCGATTCAATTTGTGACGGCAAATGACCGGTCGCACCTTTCACATCGGCAAAGAAACTGGCTCCTCGCGATTCCAAATATTGGAGTACCTCACGGGCAACCGCACTAAGAGCCTGAGGAATTTCTGTCAGTCCCCCTTTGTTCCCCTTCCGGGCCAATGCGACTAACCAGTCAGCGTCGTCACGCAGGAAAAAACTGATGGGAGAAAGACTTGTCGGATTCATTCGGCGAAGGGATTGGAAAGGAGTTCGTTCCTTCAACGGCAGGACGAGGCGTCCCCAGGAGAGATCACCTCGTAGGCAGAGATTGTCCAAAAATCCTGGTTGATAATTCGACAATCGCGCCTTGAGAACTGACGGTTCCCATGCAGAAGCCGGAGTTTCAAACCCGGACAACTGACGGATCACCTCCCGCAATCCGGCTTCCCCATGCAATTGGGATCCAGGAGCCCGATGCTGCCATCGAAAGAGAAAGCGCATGAAATCCGACGCGGCAACCGGTTCAATTTCACGTCGGAGAGAGGCAACAGTTCGTCGGTGAATCCGAGCCAATAACCGGCGATGGCACCATTCGGGTTGGGAAGAATCGGGAGGGGCAATATATTTTGAAGGAGAACGGAATTGACCTCGAAGAACTTGACCCTCACTTTCTAGGGTCAGGAGGGCGGTCTGAACTAGGTTTTCCGGAATAGAGAGATTCCTTGACAGCTCCTGACTCGTGATCGGGCCAGAAATTTCCAGCCATCCCCGCACAACCAAAGTCATCGCCTCTTCAATTTCAATTTTTTGGTTCAAATCCGTGAGAGAAGCTGAATCTACGGGCAACCCGGAAACCAATCGAGCATAGGGAAAAAGTTTTTGAAGGATGGAAACATGCTCACTCGTCACCCATCCTCTTATGGATGTTTCTGTTGGCCCCACCTCCGGTTGAACGTCCACCACCACCGCCCGGCCCGAATCCACCAGAGTTGGCAGAAACTCTTTCCACTCGCCCCCCTGGCCCTCCGGAATCCAAATAAGAAGATGTAGCGCGTCATGGAGTTCATCTGAATCCCGAACGGTTGGCCAAGCTTCTTCAACCACGCATGCGATGGCCCCTTGATCCAATGCCCCTAATTCTCCGGTGACATCCGGTGAAAGACTCTGCCGCATGTTCACCGCCCGTGCCCGCCGTTCTTCAAGCGGAGCATCATCTAAAAACGCGTAGGGATTGGCATTGAGAATTTCATGGGAAAACGGCGATGGAGCCGGAGATTCCACAGTCAGACATTGCACCTGTCCCGATTCCATCCGTTGGAGAAGTCGAATCAATCCATCAATGTCCATTGCCTCGGTCAGACAATCCCTGACCGTTTCCTGGACTAATGGATGGTCGGGAACGGGAATGTCCCCGATATGGTTATCCTGACATGCGGTAGCCAGTGGAAACGCAGCCGTCAAGAGGTCTTCCGCACGCATGCGTTGAATATGGATGGGAACCTTTTTCCCTTTTTGGAACCGAAGCAGGGCGAGCGCTCTGGAAGCATTCCATCTCCAACGTGTGAGAAACAGCGGGGATCCTAAGAGAGCTTGAGTGACTACTTCTCGCACCGAGTTGGAATGCAGAAATGAAAAAATCGCGTCCAACGGAAAGCTATGCTTTTCACCGAGGGAAATGACGAGCCCTTCATCCGTCGCAGCCGCTTGCAGTTCAAAATCAAAATTAAGACAAAAACGTTTTCTCAATGCCAATCCCCAGGCTCGATTTAATTGGCCACCAAACGGCGAATGAATGACGAGTTGCATGCCCCCCGCTTCGTCAAAGAATCGTTCCGCGATAATGCGATCCTGGGTCGGGACCGATCCTAGCACCTGTTTGCCCGCAATCAGGTACGCCAACACCTGATCGGCCCCGGCTGCATTCAGCCCGCAATGGGATTGGAGCCAGGCCTGGGCACTCTGACCATTTCCGGTCTGCTCATCATCCAACAATTGGCTGAGATGTTCCCGGAGAAGAGCCACTTCGTGAGACAATTCAGGTGTCCGTGATGGCGCTTCCCCCCGCCAGAACGGAATGGTGGGTGGAGCCCCATGCGCGTCTTCCACACGTATCTTGCCGATTTCCACTCCTCGAATGCGCCAGGATGAGGTGCCCAGGAGAATAATGTCACCTGCCATACTTTCCACGGCAAAATCCTCATCGACCGTTCCAACGACTGTTCCATCCGGTTCAGCAATCACTGAATAGGTGGCGGCATCGGGAATGGCCCCGCCTGATGTAAGAGCTGCAAGACGCGCGCCCCTTCTTGGACGGACTTGATGATGAATTCGATCGTGAAAAAGAAAAGCCTGCTGACGACGGCGTTGGGGGACATAACCCTCAACCAGCATGTGAATGATTTGGTCAAATCGTTGACGCGTAAGATCCCGGTAGGGATAGGCTCTCCTGCACAAAGCAAATAATTCCCCTTCACTCCACTCCTGACCGGCAACTTCAGCAACAAGGTGTTGAGCCAAAATATCGATGGGCTCCGATGGAATGGTGACCGGATCGAGATGTCCCTGCCGCATCGCATGGACCACGGCAGCACATTCCACTAATTCGTCCCGCGTCGTGCAGAATAATCGCCCCTTTGGAATGGCGCCAACCCAATGTCCGGCCCGACCTACCCGTTGAATACAAGTAGAAATTGCCCGTGGCGACCCGATCTGGCACACAAGATCCACATGCCCAATATCTATTCCCAGCTCGAGCGAGGCCGTGGCCACCATGACCCTCAATTGTCCGGTCTTTAAACGGTGTTCTGCTGAAAGTCGGATTTTTCGAGACAGGCTGCCATGATGAGAGGCCACCTGATCCTCGCCGAGGCGCTCAGCCAAATGATGTGCCATGCGTTCGGCAAGACGACGGGTATTGACAAAAACCAGCGTTGAACGATGGTCACGGGCACAATCTGCGACCCGGTCATATACGTCTGACCAAATCGCATTGGTCGCGACCGCTCCTAATTCATCGTTGGGGACTTCGATTTCCAAGTCCACATGACGTCGATGCCCCACATCGATCAGCTGACAGTCCCCATCTCTGGTTCCAACAAGAAACCGGGCCATCTCCTCTAATGGCCGTTGAGTTGCCGACAAGCCGATTCGAACGGGCGGCTTCCGACACAACGCCTCCAGCCGTTCCAGAGACAAGGCTAAATGGGAACCTCGTTTATTGGGAGCCAAGGCATGGATCTCATCCACAATCACGGTTCGAACGTGGTGCAGAATCTCGCGACTTTTTCGAGCTGTCAGCAACAAAAATAAGGATTCCGGGGTCGTAATGAGAATGTGCGGTGGCCGGCGAATCAACCGTTGTCGAAGATGCGGTGGTGTATCTCCCGTCCTCACTTCTACGCGAAGGGGCGGTGTCAGAAGGCCGGCAGAGAGGGCCTTTTCGGTAATCTCCGCAAGAGGGTCCTGCAAGTTTTTTTGAATGTCATTACTTAGAGCCTTGAGCGGGGAGACATAGACAACCTGAATATGGTCCTCTAATTGGCATTGCAGGCCTTGCTGTAATAAGGAATCAATGCAGGTCAGAAATGCGGCGAAGGTCTTTCCGGATCCAGTCGGCGCGGCAATCAAGGCATCCCTTCCGGAACGAATGGCCGGCCAACTGGCTACCTGGACATCGGTTGGTTTTCCCAACCGAGCCGTAAACCATTCCTGAACAACGGGATGAAAAGAGGAAAGTGGCATAGTGTCTTCCCGAGGTTATCCTATCGCTTCTTGTCCCATGGGTAAAGCCGGCATGCACCTGATTAAGGTTCGGCGAATCCTTCTGATTTGGATTCCTGTATCGCTCGAGCCCGCTCCTCCAGAAGGGAGGCCTCGGTATCCCTATTCATTTGCCTGAGAAGCCTGGCGAAACGTTGAAGAATGGTGACCGTTTGATCGTGCCGCGGACCCAATTCTGAGTCCGCAATGTTGAGGGCTCTTGCATACAATTGCTCCGTGTCCTCTAACCGGCCTTGGGACTGAGTGACCTGAGCCAGGATCAAGAGACTTGGTATCAGGTGTGCATGGGTCTCTCCTAAATGATATTCGAGAATGTGTAAGCTGCGTCGGAGTAACGGCTCGGCCTGTTGATACTTCCCCTCTTGGATATATAACAAGGCGAGATTATTGAGGCCAGGCACCAGATCCGGGTGATCGGGGCCTTGAATCGACCCAATGACAAAGAGGGATTGTTGATACCGGAGCTCAGCATCTTCATTTTCTCCTAAAGCTTCATGAACCGCTGCGAGATTATTCAACGTCATGGCCTGGGAAGGACTCGGTTCTCCGGATCGTTCCGCTTCGGTTAAGGCCATCAAAAACCATTGCTTCGCATCCGTATACCGTCCTTGTCGATAGGCTTCCAATCCTGCTGTGTTGGCCGACTCCCAAGCCGAAGGTTGAGTCTCCGCAAACACCGGGGGTTCAATGATGACCCCGACCATACATAAAAGATACATCCATAGTCCTGTAAAAAAATAGAACGCCATTCTCCCCATTCGATCTCTTTTCTGGCATTCGCATACGCAAGGAGAACAGCGATGGGCGGGGCGCGACATGGCAGGTCCGCAAGGTTATCGTGTTATCGTGAGTGAATAAAGCGAAGACGCGGGGAAATGATTTGCCAAGCGGTGACCCCCATTAAAGAGCCTGCCCCATTCGCTACCAGATCCCAGGGATCGGCTCGCCGCAGCGGAACGAAATATTGATGGAGTTCGTCGGTTACTCCGAAAAGAATAGTCCCGATCACTGCAAGAATCGCAGCGTAGTCCGCCAACGCTGGCGCGGACGCATGCCGTAAGGCGCGGTAACAGAGAATGGCCAAGATCGCATACTCCAGCACATGCACAACTTTATCATTGATTTCCCCTGCCCAAAAGGGAAAATGCGTGTGAGGGGTGGACATGGAGGAAAATATCATAATCGTTCCTGCGTAGAGGATCACCGGCACCCAATAGGTGAGAAAAAGTCGGATGGGCATAGAGTCAGAAATCCATGGGATGGGGGATCAAGCCCTTTTGTTCAAAGTCCAAACGATCTGGCTCCTCGTTGGTCTTTGAACCTTCAACGTTGAATGGTGGATGATTCATGCATTGCGTGAGATACGATAAAAAGGTCGTCATCAATTGTATCATATGAAGAATGTGCAGCAGGGTCAAACCCTTAGTATGTACCTCCTACATCTCGTAGGGACCCGATTGCGGAGAAAATGAATCGAATCCCAAAAGGGAAAGGGGCATAGGTTGACAGTATTCCAAAGAATTTGAAAGGATCATCCTAGCCGTTGGCTTGACTCGTGAGATGCCCTCAGTTAAAAGAAGTTCGGGCCTTGCACTCATATTGAACATATCGACCCCTAAGAAAGACTTTGCACATTAACAGTGCAAATCTCTTTGTACTTCTCCGTATGTCATCAAGAGTCGTCATCACTGGTCTGGGAATTGTCTCACCCATAGGAATTGGGGTGGAGCCATTCTGGAAAACCGCGCTTGAGGGAAGGTCAGGCGTTTCCGCCATCCCTTCGTTCGGTGACTTCCCCATGGAATCGTATCGATCACGCGTCGCAGGGCGCGTGGTCGATTTTCAGCCCGAAGACTTTTTAGATGATAAATTTGCCACACGGGTGGATCGCTACGCTCAATTCGGGCTGGTTTCAACGAAAGAAGCCTTACAAGACAGTGGCATCCAGATGGACAAAATTCAGACTCATCGCGTAGGGGTCTCCGTCGGCGCAGGAATGGGTGGCATGGTGATGGGTGAGCGAGAAATCACGCAATTATATGAGAACTCCAAACCGCACCGAGTTCATCCCAATTTTATTCCGACCATCACCCTCAACTCGGCTTCCGGTATTCTCGCTTTGGCCTATGGAGCCAAGGGACCGAATATGACCATTTCCACCGCCTGTTCATCCAGCGTCCATGCACTCGGTCAGGCCTTCACCTGGATCCGAAATGGTAAGGCCGATGTGGTCATTACGGTTGGTGCCGATTCAAGTATTACTCCTCTGGTCTTTGCCGGGTTTTGTTCCCTACGGGCCCTGTCCACCGGCTATAACGATTCTCCCGCTCAAGCCTCCCGCCCATTCGATAACGGTCGCGATGGTTTCGTCATGGGGGAAGGCGCCGGCACCCTTATCCTCGAATCCCTTCGTCATGCCAAGCGTCGCCGAGCGAAAATCTACGGGGAGGTCGTCGGGTATGCCGCAACCAGTGAAGCGTATCATATGGTAGTTCCGCGAGAGGATGGATCCGACATCGCTCGAACCATTAGCCTGGCTCTCGAAGACGCAAAACTACGACCGGCTCAAGTTGATTACGTTAATGCCCATGCGACTTCCACGCTGGTTGGAGACGAAGTCGAAGTGAAAGGTCTGCGCCAGGTTTTCAAAACCCGAGCCAACAAGCTCCTGATCAGTGCCACCAAATCATTGATTGGCCACACGCTTGGAGCTGCAGGAGCGATCGGAGCGATTGCCTCGACCCTTTCCCTCAAAACCGGTCTCATCCACCCCACGATTAACTACGAAAATCCTGATCCGGACTGTGCCTTACCCGGCATTTCTACCAAAGTTCAAGAGTCTCGAGTAAAGGTAGCTTTACTCAATGCTTTTGGTTTTGGGAGTAATAATGCCGTGCTGGTTCTCAAACGATTCCGATGACCTCACATTCGAAATCACCCTCACGCATTGCTGAGCAAATCTACGAAACGCTTGGCAAATATTTAAAACGCGAGCCCAGCTCCTTTGACCCAGAGGATTCCTTGCGTGATGACTTGGGACTTGACTCTCTGATGACCATTGAAATGCTCTATGAAATTGAGTCGGTCTTTGACATTCAAATTCCCGACGAAGATTTTTCCGGGCTGGTGACGATTGGGAATGTGATCAATTATATAGAAAAAAAGAAACAGCCGGCTTCCCCAAGGAAATCAGCGAAGTCATCGCCTTCTTCCGCAAAACCGAAGGCCGCGTCAGGTCCATCTAAGCCAATCCCGCCTGCACGTAAAGGCCGATAATTCTTCTATGTCGGAAACACGTCATCCAGGAATTCGACTGAAAGACCTTGCACAAGCTGTCGAAGGTCAGCTTCAGGGATCTGGAGAGACCCTCGTCACCGGTGTGGCGAGTCTGGAAGGGGCACAAACCGGGGATTTAGTCTTTGTTGCCAGTCCGAAATTACAGGCCGTCGCCCGCACATCCAAAGCTTCCGCCCTGCTCGTGGCCGAGCCGTTAGCCGACGAAACCCGGCCTCAGATACTCACCCCAAACCCTCTTTTTGCCTTTGCCCGGATTGTTCGGGATTTTTTCATCCCCACCCCTTCTCCGAGGGGCATTGCCCAAGAGGTCATCCGTGGTACCGATGTCCAAATCGGACCGGATTGCTCCATACATTCCTTCGTCACCATGGGCGATCGAGTAAAGGTTGGAGCCAGGGTCACCCTCTATCCAGGGGTCTATTTGGGAGATGACACGGTTATCGGAGATGATTCCATTCTCTACCCACAGGTAACGGTCCTACAAGGCTGCACGATTGGGGCTCGTGCCATCCTTCACAGCGGAACCGTCATTGGGAGTGACGGATTTGGTTACGTTCAGCATCAGGGGCGTCATCATAAGATCCCACAGATGGGTACCGTCGTCCTTGAGGATGATGTGGAGCTTGGAGCCAACGTGACCATCGACCGGGCAACCCTGGGGCAAACGACAATCAAACGTGGGACCAAGATCGACAATCAGGTCCAGATCGCTCACAATGTTCAGGTTGGTGAGAACTGTATTATCGTCGCGCAGGTAGGCATTGCAGGGAGCACCACCATTGGGAATTCTGTCATGATTGGTGGGCAGGCAGGATTAATCGATCACTTAACCATTGGCGATGGAGCAAAAATCGCCGCTGGTTCGGGGCTGTCCCATAACCTTATGCCAGGACAAATTGTCATCGGGCGACCGGCCATCGACCATATTACCTGGCTAAAATCCCAGGCTCTCGCCCCAAAACTTCCAGAATTCCGCGAACAGTTACGAAACCTTCAAGCGCGGGTCGAGGAGTTAGAAAAACATCCGGCACCCGCCCGTCGCCCCACAAAGAAAAAATCCTAATCTGGGCTATTTGCCACCTTTCTTTATCTTGCTCGGCGGAGCAATCACCCCTTTCCAAAAAAACATTTTTGCCCAAAAGAATCCTGCCCACGGCAAGGCAAACGCTGGAAGTCCATCGAGAGCCCCTGAGAATATACAGGCCACCGATAATCCGACAAAGGTCGAAATGCCCAATAGATAGAAGAAAGGAATGAGCCCGCGACCTCGGTGATCAATGGAGACTTCCGGGGTAGATTTTTTCATCTTCCGGAATGATCGCTGCGCTCCGGTTCTCAGTCGACTTGAAAAAAAGGTTGGATATTCTCGAAGAATGAATTTTTGGTATTTCGTCACTCCCCAACCCACGATAACACCAAGGAGGAGCAGCCCCGAGCTAAAGGTAAAGGTTTCCCATCGGTAGGTGCCCATGATTAGCTGATAGAGCAGCCCGAGGACCCCCACCACCATCGCGATAAGGCCCAGCAGACTAGATGGAAACAAGATATGGGTTCGAATATAGTCATGAGCCTTGTCTATCCCACCCTCTAACCGCTTGGTTGTGATAACTTTGGCCATTTAACGTCGGGCTCTAGGGATTGTCATTTGACGAGGACCTCTCCTGATCAGCCGGCAACTCTCTATTATCGGGGGAGTCTTCGTCAACCGGGACACGGTATCGTTGACTCATCCAGGATTCCAAATCTATCAGTTTACAACGCTCGGAACAAAACGGGCGAAAGGGATTTCCCTTGAGGTTGACGGTTTCTCGACATATGGGACAGGGTGATGTCATGAGCCGAATTACACATGAAATTGGGCGTCATACAACACGGCATAGAGCCCCCCCTGATCGAGGAGTTGGTGATGGGTCCCTTCCTCGACAAGGATTCCGCGACTCAAGACGAGAATTCGATCGACCCTCTGTAACGTGGATAAGCGATGGGCAATGATGAAGGTGGTACGACCTCGAATCAGGTTTTCCAGCGCTTCTCGAATGTGGACTTCAGTCTCGGTATCCACATTGGATGTCGCCTCGTCCAAAATGACAATGGGGGGATTCTTCAACAGCATTCTGGCTATGGAAAGGCGCTGCTTTTGGCCGACTGACAATTTGATGCCCCGTTCGCCAATCCAGGTATCGTACCCTTCCGGTAAATCGATGATAAATTCATGGGCACGAGCGGCATTGGCCACCGCCTCAAGATCTTTCTGACTCGCGCCCAAATTGCCATACAGAATATTGTCTCTCACCGTGCCATTAAATAGGAAGGGCTCTTGTTGCACAAACCCAATCTGATTTCGAAGATACGCAAGAGACAAATCCCGGATGTCATACCCATCAATGGTAATGGCCCCACCTCCGACATCATAGAATCGCATCAGAAGCTTCATGAGTGTGCTTTTCCCAGCGCCGCTCGGGCCAATCAGCGCGATCTGCTCTCCCTTCGCGACTTGCAGTGAAATCTCCTGAAGAACAGGGACGTCTGACCGATACGAAAAGGAGACATTGTTGAATTCGACCACTCCGTCAAGACAGGGGGAGGTCGGACGGATCTTGGGCTGATCGACCACGAGGGGCTTCCAATCGAGCACCTCGAATATCCGTTCGCTGGCAGCCAAGGCATGTTGTAAGAGATGGTTGACCGAATGAATTTGATTGACGGGTGTATAAAACAACGCGAGATAAAACAGGAACATCACCAATTCCCCGACTTTGAGTTCTCCTTGCAATACTTGACCGGCGCCATACCACAACACCAAAACGGTCCCAAGACTTCCGACAAAAATCATTCCTGGGGAATACACAGACCACAGATACATCGCCTTGAGATTGGAGTCGCTGAACTTTCGGCTGACTTCCGTGAATCGCATTTTCTCAAATGCCTGACGGTTAAAGCCCATCGTTTCCCGGATTCCCGAGAGAGCATCCTGGAGATAGGAACTGAGATCCGCAGCACTTTTTCGGATATCATGATAATACCCGTGAACCCGACGGGTGAACCATACGCCCGTCAGAATCAGAATGGGGATGGGAAGCAGGACCAACAGCGCCAGCTTCCAATTTACGACAAACAGAATAATGGTGATACCCACCAGAGTCAGGGTCGCGGTCAACATGCCCTCAAACCCATCGATAAAGATCCGTTCAACATGCTCAGTATCGTTAACGACGCGCGACATGATTTCCCCTGTCGATCGGTCTTCAAAGTAATCGATCGACAAGTGCTGAAGGGCCCCATAGACCTGCCCTCGAAGGTCAAACACCACCCGCTGTTCCAATTTATTATTGAATCGGATCCGGAGGGAGTTACTGATATTTTTTAAACCATACGCAGAGAGAAGCCCAACCAGAACCCATGGGAGGACATTGAGGTCTTGATTGGGAATGACGTCATCAATGATCACCTTGATCAAATAAGGTGGAAGGAGGTCAAAAGCGGTGGTGAGACTAGCAGCGAGAAATGTCAGGAAAACAAGGGGCCGGTACGGTGCGAGATAGGAAAGGATACGAATTAAAGACTTCACAACCTGTTAACGAAGCAGGGGTTCCCCTGCGGTTTCGGGTTTAAAGTTTCGGGATTTGGTTCCAAGTTTCGGGCTCTGGGGTATTTTCAAAAAACAGGGTTCCTAACTCGAAACCCGAAACTCTACGTCAGTTTTGCGTGGATATCGCCAGGACAAAGACCACAAAATAGTGACAACCCAATTTCTAGGGAGCCTTGCCTATATCACGGTCGCTGGTTCTTGTTTCCAATATTCGTCAAATTCTGCCAATTGGGTCAAGGTGGACATATCGGTCATTCGATCGACAAACAATTTCCCAATCAAATGGTCCATTTCGTGTTGAATACAAACCGCATAGAGTCCATTGGCTTCCAGATCCTGGGAGACGCCATCACGGTCTAAATAGTGGACACGTATGGTTGAAGGCCGGGTCACTTTTCCTCGAAAATTGTCAACACTGAGGCAGCCTTCCCACATCTCCCCCACTTGAGGGCTGTAATACACAATTTTTGGATTAATCAGCACGGTTTCCGGAAATCCTCCTTCACCCTCACAGGCCATAACCACCACCTGTTCTGAACGGGAGACCTGGGGAGCAGCCAACCCAATGCCTTCGTTATGAACCATGGTTTCAAACATATCATCGATAAAGTTCTGAAAGCTCCGACCTCCAATGCGGTCCGGTTCAACTGGATCCGCAATTTTTCTCAATATGGGATTTCCCACCTTGGCAATCGTTAACACGCCCATGATTTTCTCCTTAGATGGAGGCACTGTGATTAACTAACATCCGGACTCTCTGGGGCCTTCGGTGAAGACTTTGCAGGCGGTGAGCCGTCAAACTTACCCTTATGTTCCTCCCACCATGCCCACCATTCTTTCGCCCATTCTTTTCGATCCTGTTCTGTTGAGATTTCCCAATCATGGGGTTTGCCGATGAACCCTGTCAACACCCAAAAAGAATCCCGCGCGGTAATGGACACATACTGTTCGGGATCTGGAATGACACCGATGATGACCGGTAAGATTTCTTTTTGCCTAACCCGACGCGCTTCATAAACGGCCGTATTTCGAATCGTGGAATTGGAGTCCTTGACCATTTCTTGAATCGCGGGCCGGACCTGAGTTGGATCGATTCGTGTTGCGGTTCGAATGGCATGAGATCGAATCCGAGACATTTCGTCGGTATCCAGAGCCACTTCAAGCAGTCCAGGGACCGAAGACGGCTCCTTGATCATACCGAGAGTTTCAATGGCATTGTATCGCAACCGAGGGCCAGGCCTCTTGAGCGCTTTCACCAAATAGGGCACCGAATGTTTGCCATAATGAACAAATTCTCCAATGGCCCAATATTCCTGTCGACCTTCCAATAGCGGAATCAGGGAATCCAGTCGTTCCTTGTCCTTTTCGGAAAGTTCAGCCGGTGCGGGAGTGGCTTCCGGAATATCGGGGATCTCGGCTTTTGGAGGGGATTCGTAGGGAATCTGGACCAGAACGGAAAACTCGGAAGCTGCAAAAGAGGACCCGACGGTTGGGAAGAAACAGAGGGGGAGGGCCAACAAAAAGCCCGCCAATCCCGCTAAAAGGTTTTTTCGCATAAATTTTTCCTACGTGGAGTGAATATTGACATGATCATATTTTAGTCTAGTGGGTCGACCCTTAAGGGGTCAAGGATTTGGGGATAAATTGGGACAAGGGTTATGTGAATTAAATAATTTTCTCATGAACTTCCAGTCCTAGAAATCCCCTTTGCCCACTTGGTCAAGGTGGGAATGGAAGGATTTAAAACCCGAAACTCAAAACCCGGAACTCGAAACCGATTCGATGCGGACTTTTTAAACCTTCCCCTAATGAACTTTCAGTTCCGTCCATGCACGATCATAATAACGGATCGCATCACCGACATCCGTCATCCACTCCATACGCGATATCGTTGCCAAGGGAGGGTACACGGCCGGGTTTTCACGAATCTCCTGGTCTAAGCGGTCCTTGACCATCCGGTTCGCCGAAGCAAAAAGCAATTGGGTTGATGTTCTCACCGCCACATCCACATCCAGCAAGTAATTGATAAATTCCATGGCCAACCGTTTCTTTTTTGAAGTTTTGGGCACCGCCAAACAATCTGTCCAAATCGTCCCCCCCTCTCGAGGAACAACATATTTGACGGAAGGCCGCTCCCGCATAGCACGGGCGATAGGACCACCCCAGGCATGCGCAAGAACAACCTCGCCGGACACCAATAATTGATCAAAATGTTCACTGGTGTACGTTTTTACCAGCGGTTTTTGGCGAATCAATTTTTCCTTCACCCGTTGAATGACCAATGGATTCCGGCTATTTAATGAATGGCCCATTGAACGCAAGGCCATGCCAAACACCTCACGTTGATCATTCAACAGACTAATGCGTCCGCGATATTGGGTATCCCACAAGATTTCCCAGCTATCAGGCGGGTCGGGAAAGACCTCGGAATCATACCCGATCCCCACGGTCCCCCATAAATACGGAATGGCAAATGCCTGATGGGGATCAAACGGCAACCCTTGCAAATGCTCTTCTAATAATTTCACATTTGGGATCCGTTGAAGATCTAATCCTGCCAGAAGCCCCAGTTTGCCCATCACCCCTGCCATAAAATCAGAGGGAACCACGACATCGTAGCCGGATGCTCCGCTTTGAACTTTTGCCAACAGCTCTTCATTGCTGCTGTAGGTATCAACGACAACCCGGGTTCCCGTCCTTTTTTCAAATTCAGTCAGTAAGGCCGGATCGGCATAGTCCGACCATGTAAAGTAATACAGGGTTTGAGGGGAGGGCCCGGAGCCTTGTGGGTCGTGCCGGCCTTCTTCAGACTGACCACATCCCACGAACAGAAAAAGGGTCGCGAGGATGACCAAAAAAACGCGCCTATACCTACCCCACAGAGCCATCATCCCGGATACGATCCTTTTATTCTTTGCCTGACCGGCCTTCCCTGAAGGATCAAGGAGATACCGATCAATACCATAGAAACCACAACCAGTACGGCAGAGAGGGCATTAATTTCAGGAGTAATGCCCGTTTTAATCATTGAAAACACCCGCAAGGGAAGAGTCGTCGCTCCGGGACCAGCTGTAAAAAAGGTGACAACGAAATCATCCAGGGAAATCGTAAAAGCCATCAGAGCCGATCCGATGATCGCGGGTCGCAACAAAGGGAGGGTCACCCAACGAAACGTTTGCCATGCCGACGCTCCTAAATCTCTTGCCGCCTCTTCTAAGAGAGGATCGAGTTTGCGCAGCCGCATTCGAATCACCAGGATGATTAAGGGAAGGTTAAATGCGATATGCCCAATTGTCACCGTCATCAATCCAAGCGGCACCTCTGTCATGACAAAAAACAAGAGCAACGATACCCCCATTAATATTTCGGGGATAACCAAAGGAAGAACCAACGCGGCATTCAGGAACCTGGCTCCCCTCACGGCTCGCCGTTCAAGAACCATGGCAGCCCCGGTCCCCATGATCACCGCAACCACCGTAGAGGTCAGCGCGATGAGCAGACTATTCTGTGTCGCTTCAAACAAAGCTTGATCCGCCAAAAGCTGGGCGTACCATTCGAATGATAGTCCCTCCCATTTGACCGACATCGGAGAGGCATTGAAAGAAAATACGATGAGGAGGAATACCGGGGCATACAGAAAGAACATGATCCCGATACTCGACATGAAAAGAAGCCACCGGGGCTTGATCATGAGGGACCAACTATTTCCATATGTTTTTTCGTGGCCAACAGGGCGACTACCACCATTCCCATCAACACAAAGGATATCGCAGCGCCAAAGGGCCAATCCCGTATGACGAGAAACTCCTGTTGAATTAATGTCCCCAACAACATGCTTCGCCCTCCCCCCAACAAATACGGAGTAATAAAGGCGCCAACGGTGGGGATGAACACCAAGACACATCCCCCAATAATTCCTGGTTTCGATAGGGGCAGAATCACCCGCCAAACCGTAGACCAGCCCGTGGCATACAAGTCCTTGGCTGCTTCCTCCAACGTGCGGGGTATCCGCTCAATGACGATCACCAACGGCACAACCATAAAAGGGAGATACCCATAGACCAACCCGATGAACACGGCCAGGTCAGTGTAAAGGATTTCCAATGGTTCAGAAATAAAGCCCATCCCCATTAACATTGAATTGATCAACCCGTCCGCCCGGAGGATAAAAAACCACGCATAGGTTCGGACAAGAAAATTCGTCCAAAAGGGAATTAGGACCAGAATGAACAGCAGAGGTTGCCAATGCTGAGGGGCCCGGGCGATGGAATAGGCCAAGGGAAATCCCAGGATCAAGCAAACAAGGGTGGTCAGACCGGCAAAAAGAACGGACCGAAGATAAATGTGGCCATATAAGGGATCCACAAGACGGCTGTAATTATTCCAGGTCCATATCCATTCCACTCCCCCATAAAGACCTCGGGAACCAAAACTGATTCCGAACATCACCAATAAGGGAAGACAGAAAAATATTCCGAGGAAAACCAGAGTAGGAAAAAATGGAGATCGGAAGGAAATCCAGGTTGAAAAAGAAGGTGCGTCTTTGTCCACAATGGGCCAATCAGTGAGTCAGAACCAATCCTTGATCCGCCTGCCATTGCGCATAGATCTGCTGACCGACTTCAAACCGGTGGGTGGGTTGAAGCGACACGGGAACTCGCGCCGTCCAAACAAGTCCATCAAGCAAATCAAGCTGGTAAAACATCTCCCCTGCATTAAAGCTTACCTTGTTGATGTGAGCTGGCACACTATTGTCATACCCGTTTTGTTGGGGTCCTGAAGAAAGGTGCACTTGTTCCGGACGGACAATCACCGTTACCTCTACATCATCGGTAGAAGAAAATTCTTTGGGTCTGGCAGCTTGAATGGAGAAGCGGTCAGGGGTCATCACGGTACACCTGGTGTCCTCAAAATCGGTAATTCGACCGATTAAGGAATTTGACTGGCCAATAAAGCGGGCGACAAACGTTGTTACCGGAGATTCATAAATTTCCTGTGGAGTGCCGACTTGAAGAATTTTCCCCTGGTCCATCACAGCCAATCGGTCCGATAACATCAAGGCCTCTTCCTGTTGATGGGTCACGCAAACAAATGTGCTTTGGACCTGTCTCTGAATTTCCTTCAGTTCAACTTGCATTTCTTGGCGCAATTGTTGATCCAGGGCCCCCAAGGGTTCATCTAACAAGAGAATGGCAGGGCGGTTGACCAAGGCACGTGCTAAGGCCACACGCTGTTGCTCGCCTCCTGATAATTGTGTCGGGTAACGATGGGATTTTTCGTGAAGTTTGACGAGTTCCAGGGTTTCCCCAACTTGGGACTTAATGTCGGCCGCCGAATGGCCTCGCATCTGCAGACCAAACGCGACATTCTCAAATACCGTCATATGAGGAAAGAGCGCATAGTTTTGAAACACCATATTCACCGGTCGCTGATGGGGTGAAATATGTATCATGGATCGCCCTTGAATAAAAATTTCTCCCTGGTCCGGACGGTCCAATCCCGCAATCAATCGAAGAATCGTCGTTTTGCCGGACCCACTGGGTCCAAGAATGGAAAAAAATTCTCCTCTTGTAATTTCCAGCGATACGTCATCAACCGCGATGGTATCACCATGAAATTTCACAATCTTCTGAAAATTGACGGCTAATTCCTGCATAGAAACCACGTGTCCACCGTTATACCCATATCAACAACGGTCCAATACATAGACCTTCTAGGAGGTACCTGAGAATTCTAGGTAGTGCTCCTGAGAGAAGTCAATTTGAATAACCGGAAGAAAATGCTTATGATTATCGCCTTTGGACCCGGTCAACCGGTGGAGAGATTTCATCCCTGCCCATCACGATGCACTTCAGGGGTATAGCGGTCACCAGGAGAATCTCATGATTACACCTCTTTATAAAACAATTCATATTTCTGTTTACCTACTGATATTAGTGGCCTTTATGCTTCCGGCCTTCGGCCACGCTGCCGAACAAACAGGGTTTGTTAGAAGTGGCGAGATGCCGATTGCCGGAGCAAAAGTTACTCTGTATCGTACAGGAACAGGAGGCTCTACACACCCGATTATACTTGGCTCAACAAAAACTGATGACATCGGATTCTTTCACATTTTATTTACCCCACCCTCCCTTGAAAACGCCGTCCTCTATATAATTGCCGACGGGTCGCGAGGCAAAGGGGGAAAAGCCGTCAAATCCAGAAGAAGTCCTATCCGTTTGGCCACCGTCTTAGGGACCGCACCTTATCCCCAGGAAGTCGTGATTAACGAGAGATCGACTGTGGCAACTGCTTATGCAATGGCACAGTTTATCAAGCGAGGGAGAATCTCAGGAAAATATCCCGGACTTCAAAACGCCGCATCGACGGGGCGAAATCTCGTAGATCTTGCAACAGGAGAAGTAGGAAAAGTGCTCGGGAATTCGATTAATGGAACCAGCACGACGACCATGGCCGAATTTAACTCCCTGGCCAATCTGCTTGCGCACTGCGTCCAAGACAATGCAGCTTGCCCCAAACTCTTTCAATTGGCGAAAACCCCCTCAGGGCGCACTCCGAGGAATACCTTTGAGGCTGTAGAGAATATCGCTCATTTTCCTTGGCAAAACGTACGGAAATTATTTGTTCAGTCCTTGCAATCCAGTATCTACCACCCTGCACTTATGTCTTCGCAGGCTCCGGATGCCTGGACCTTGGCCATCAGGTACGGAATCTTCTCCGACCCCCCCGAGAGCATGCCACTACTTGATGGGCCAGGAAATATCTCATTTGACAGCCGGGGCAATGCGTGGGTGAATAACAATTTCTTCAATTCCCCTATACTTTCCGGAGTATGTGGTGATGACCGGGTCTATAAGTTCCAACCGGATGGTCAACCTTCTGGGGGTTCCCCATTTGGTGGAGACAAAGGAAATGGGGGGCTTTACGGTGCGGGCTTCGGGATCACAGTCGATAAGTTTGGCCACGTCTGGGTGGCCAATTTTGGCTTCCAGGCATCCGATTGTGACATTGAACCACAAAGGCAGGACTTCTTATCGAGGAGTCTTTCGCAATTTAATCCTAATGGAGAGGCCGTTTCTCCAAGTAGGCCACCGGCTGAGTTTGGCGGCTGGCGTAGTACTCAAGCCAACCTTTCCCGGCCACAAGGGATTGCAACAGATCATTATGGAAATATTTGGACCGTCAACTGCGGCAACGACACCGTCACCACATTTCCGCAGGGAAAGTTAGAGAATGCTAAAAATTATTCTAATATCGGTCTTGATAACCCTTTTTCCCTCTCCATAGGTCAAGAAGGGGTTGTCTGGGTAACCAGTAATCACAACTCCAGCGTAATTCGGCTTGCACCTACGGGGGCCCCTATTGGGAAACCCATAACGGGGAAAAAAATCAACAGGCCAATGGGCATTGCTCACGATAGTCGGGGTAACGCCTGGGTGGCAAACGCGGCAATCATATCGCCACCGTGTCGGACGTCAAACGGTGCTCCGGACCCGAGGGGGGAATTTGCCAACCTTGAAGAAGCTCCCGATGGTGCTTCGGTTACTCTGATTCGTTCCCCTGACAGGTTAGAGTCATTTACAGGTGGAGGTGTATGGTGGCCATGGGGTATCGCCGTGGACGGCAACGACAATGTGTGGGCAGCCAATTTTGGTGGACCACCTTCGGGGTTAATTGGAATAACACACCTGTGTGGGACAAGACCATGGACGTGTCCTCCAGGCCATAAAACAGGCGACCCCATATCACCGCCAACAGGATACACCAGTGACGCACTTGCTCGGGTGACGGGAATCGCCATCGATCAATCAGGAAACGTGTGGGCAGCTAATAACTTCAAAAGAGATGCTTTTCGGAATCCTCAGAATCCTGGAGGGCATGAGTTGGTGGCCTTGATCGGGGCAGCGGCTCCGGTTATTACACCGTTAATCGGCATACCTCAAAGGCCCTAACAGAAAGTTTCGGGTTTCAGGTTTCAAGTTTAAAATCCTACCATTCCCCTTTTGACAAAGAGGGCGAGGGAGATTTAAAGGCTTTGCTGAACCTGATTTCGCCTAATGGGCTTCGCTCGGGGGAGCGCCCTTTTTGATCATCCTGCCTGACTATTGATGCTGAGGAGACTTGCTCTCCCTCGTGCGGACCCGGCTCACCGCTTCCTGCCAGCCTTCGTACAACGCATTTCGTTCCGATGTTTTGAGGCGGGGGCGAAACCGGCGGTCTACTTTTCTTAAGCGTTCCACTTCCTCCCTCGACTCCCAAATCCCAACTCCCAAACCGGCCAAATAGGCCGCTCCTAACCCCGTGGTTTCGATGATTTTCGGCCGCTCGACCTCCACTCCGAGAATATCTGCCTGAAACTGCATGAGAAAATTGTTGACGGCTGCCCCGCCATCGGCCCGTAACATCTTTAACGGCTCACCCGTTGCCTTAGCCATGGCCTCCATGACATCCCGCGTTTGATAGGCCATGGCTTCGAGGGCAGCCCGTCCGACGTGGGCTCGAGTCGAACCGAGCGTCAGCCCAAGAATAGCCCCACGAGCATTGGGATCCCAAAATGGCGCGCCAAGCCCAACAAATGCGGGCACCATATAGACCCCATTGTTAGAAGAGACGGAGGTAGCCAGCTTTTCAGTTTCCTCAGCCTTTCGAATGAGTTGGAACCCGTCTCGAAGCCAACGAACGGCTGCACCGGCCGTAAAAATAGAGCCTTCGAGGGCATAGGCATCATTCTCCTGACAAGAAGCCGCAACCGTAGAAAGAAGAGAAGTCGAGGTAACCGGTTGATTCTCAGTTGGCATTAATATGAAACACCCGGTCCCGTATGTGTTCTTCGCCACACCCCGCATGAAGCACGCTTGTCCAAACAGGGCCGCCTGCTGGTCTCCGGCATTTCCGGCAATAGGCACGGCCGCGCCAAAAACTTCAGGGTCGGTCGCCGCCATCACTCCTATAGAAGGGCAGACAGCAGGGAGCATCTGTCGTGGGATATTGAACAACGTAAGAAGCTTGGCATCCCAGTCCAGAGTTTTTAAATTGAACAGAAGTGTTCGAGAAGCGTTTGTCCTGTCAGTGAGGTGGGCCCGGCCATTCGACAACTTCCAGATCAGCCACGTATCAATGGTCCCAAAGAGAAGCTCGCCTTTCTCTGCTCTATTGCGGGCTCCGCGTACGTGCTCTAGTACCCATTGAACTTTCGTTGCGGAAAAATACGGATCAAGAACCAGGCCGGTGAGATCTTTTATGTGGTCATTGAGTCCCTGCTGCCTGAGTTCGTCGCATTGCTGCGCGGTTCGCCGGTCCTGCCACACGATGGCCTTATGAATCGGTCGACCGGTGCGTTTATTCCACACTACGGTGGTTTCGCGCTGGTTGGAGATCCCAATGGCGGTTATATCATTGGGGCGAACTCGAGCATTGCGAAGAGCCGCTCGCACCACCCCAAAGCTCACCCGCCAAATTTCTTCTGCGTCATGCTCGACCCATCCCGGACGTGGATAAAATTGGGTGAATTCGGAGTAGGCGCTCCCCAAGACCATGGCTCGCTTATCGATGATGAAACATCTTGTTCCGGTCGTTCCTTGATCAATTGCCAGGATCAGCTGGCGGACCTTGCTCACTCCACGCCCCCACCCAATACTCGAAGCCTTCTTCCACTCCCCCAGATCTCACATTTCCCTCGCCCCCGTGGGGAGAGGGTTAGGGTGAGGGGGGAAAGGTAAGAGAGCAAATAAACAATCAAACTATCTGAATCTTGGGATGCAAACAGTTGAAAAGCTCTATTAGGGAATGAGTATGGCGAGTTGACTGGTCCTTCTAAAAACTGACGTGGGTCACCCTCACCCCAGTCCTCTCCCTTCAAGGGAGAGGGAGAAAGAGGACCATATGAATCATTTATTATGTAAGGCATTATAGGCGGCGCTCCCAACAGAGTGCTCAATTGCCAACCCCATCTCATGGGCTTGTAAAGCCGCAGTAAGCAGGGATTCTTTTGTGACTTCAAAAGGCTCATTTCGCAGAATTTGAAGGGTCAGGGCTGCCGACATTACGGTATCGAGGTCCGAATCATCGCTGGGAGACAGGGAAACCTGTCCGAGGTGTACCGGCAGGCCAATCTTGGCAAAAAATTCTGCCACCTTCTTCCCCTCAATTTCTTTACCTTCCAGGTGCAACTGGGTCTGCAGTCCAATTGCCACCATCTCACCATGCAGAAAACGCTGGCGCACCCGAGGAACGACAGTCAATGCCTGAGCAACGGAGTGGGCACCAGCCAGCCCCCCGCTCTCAAACCCGAGACCGCTCAGCAGCGTATTCGCCTCGACAATTCGTTCGAGAGCCTCATTAACTTCTGATCTTTGGACGGCCTCGACAGCCGGCAATCCATACTCGAATAATGTATTGGCACATAGTTCCCCTATGGCGCCGGCGGCCAATGTCGGACGGGCTCCTAATACCGTCCTCCCTTTCGGATTTTGAAGGCATGTGCGGGCTTCATACCAGGTGGCCATCGCATCTCCCATGCCAGCCACAAGATACCGCACCGGAGCCTCCGCCACGATACGGGAATCGATCGCGACTAGAGCGGGACTATTGGGAAAGAATTCCACTCCTTTGTGGACTCCATCGGGCCTATACATTACTGATAAAGCAGCGCAAGGGGCATCATTTGAAGCTAACGTAGGACAGACCACCACAGGAACCCCTAGCCGATAAGCAACAAATCGCCCGGTGTCGATACATTTACCCCCACCCAGGGCAATAACGCTATCTACCGGTGTTGGTTCAGCCCGGAGAATCTCTTCCACCCGACGGACTTCCTCATATGAACACTCCCCTTGAAACGTCACCCAGATTGAATCGACCTGGGCCCTGTTTAAGCTTGTTGAGACCCTTTCTCCAAATCTTTGTTGTGCGCCTACTGAGAAGAGAATCGCCGCACGTTGGCTCGGGACAATCGAGAGATATCGCCCGAGGTGCTCCAAGATCCCATCCCCTTGAATATAGCGGCTGGGAGCGATAAGGGCACGGGGAACGCTTGGGTGTGGTCCATCCAGGTTGGAAAACACGTCAGGTGGCAGGTAGGGATTTGAGGGTGACATGAAATCTCCCTATAAGCAAAGTTGGAAAGGACCGGGGTGAAACGGAATAGTTGTTTGTATCACAGAAACTCATCTCAGGCCAGGCAGAGAAGAGACGCGTTTATGTAAACATTTTATTACTTCTTGCCGGAAGGGGATTTCTGGAATAAAGTTGAAGTGAAAAGGTTGGCATCATACTTCTCTTTGACCTTTTCCAATTGGACATGATTATGCGACAACCTGCCTGGTTGGTTATTTTCCTTTTTTTGGCATTCCTGCTTTGCCAGGGCTGTCTTTCGCATTCCGAATTCTCTGTCATTTCCAGTAAGGACATCCCCTTGAACCATGTAAGGCTTAAAATGTACAAAGTTAAGGGCGAAACTCAAGGAGAGAATTGTCACTACGCTATTTTATTTTTCACCATAGGGGAACCCAGCAATTTGGAGAAAGCCCTCCAGGAATCGTTATTGGCAAAAAGGGCCGATGTCCTATTAGATGCGGACGTCCATTGGCAATTTGTGTGGATCCCCTTTATTTATACCCAGGAATGTTGGAAAGTAGAAGGCACCGCCTATGAAGTTTTTTCCTAAATTTAGACGTTCGATCCCAGGCCTAGTTTTGGTGCTTTTTTTAGTCACAACGGTCGCTTGCACCGGACATGTATCAAATTTAAGCCTCGTTTCGATCAGCAGCGTCGACCTTGGGACAAAGCCCCTGGACCTCCAGAAAGGAACGTGGGTGACCGGAGAAGATTGTGGGTATGCCTTGTTGGGGGTCATTCCCTTAGAAGTCCCCAGTCTGGAGGATGCCGTCACCGAAGCGATTGAGAAAGCCAATGGAAATATCATGGTGGATGCAAGAGCCACGGCCTCTGTATTTTACGCAATTGTGGTTGCCCAAACCTGCATTAAAATTGCCGGAAAGGTCCTGCAAATTCCGGAAAGGTCCTGACCATTGCCCACCCTTTTCTCCCCCTATCCTACTCACCCGTATCTAATGGCTCCATCTCCTTGGCACCTGCCCCCATGAGTAAGTCGACGATTTCCGGATGGCCGAGCTTTTTCGCAAACCGTAAGGCCGTCCAATCCCGTCGGGTAGTCGCATTCACCTCCGCCCCTCGTGTTAATAATACTTTCACGACCTCCCTATGCCCGGCCCAGGAAGCACTCATTAAAGGTGTGTGCCCCCAGACATCTCTATCATTGACATCTACTCCCGCCTCAAGGAGCTGCTGAACCAAGTCGAGTTCACCTTGCGCTGCGGCATTGGATAAATCACCGGTGCAGCACGTCTCTAAAACTGTGATGGGCAGGATAACGGTATCCGCGACAGAGGAGAGGAACAAATAGTCAAAGGTTGCAAAGCCTTCAAGAAAAAAATACCAAATCCCCTTTATCCCCATACCCGATGGCCACTGGCAGGGCCCGGAAATTTTATACGGGCCGTCACAATAAGTCTGGGCAGTGAAATGCCATCCCAGTCCACTATACACTCTGTTCGTGACTTCTGCGGCGTGCGATGGATTGAGGTACTCATTATATTCATAGGGTTCATAGAAATATCGACTGGTCACCGTTCCGCACCCGCTGGCGAGGAAGACCACAGAAAGTAAAATAGTGACGAAGGACTTATTGGCGATGAACATGAGAGACTTCACACCTTTCATCCGAAGTTATCGGGACCATAGGGAAACAGCAGCCCTGCCTTCCGCCTAACAGGCCTTTCCAGGAGTGACGGCCAATCTTAGGATCCCCCGAAATGTCCCCTTTTTGCCAGCCGGGGGAAACATCTCTCTTTCTTGCCGTCTGAAAAAAGGGCATAACATTTTATGGATACTGGACTCCTCTCTGCTTTCCCACAGCCGGCCCCAGGGTAAGGGGCGTCCCATTCATTCAAACGAAAGTGACTTTTGGGGGACGCTCATCGGACGGCATTAAGTGTAACAGGATCAATATTAATTTTGGGGGTTGACAGGTGCATCAAGTGGTACACAAGGTAGACAAGAGTGAACCCTCAGGCCTACTAGTCAATCGTATTTTTCGGGTCTGGCCAAAGTGAGAAAAGGAAGGAGGTGTGGAGAGGTCGTAGGTTGCGATAACCGAATGGTTTCTCCTCAGGCGGCGGCACCTTAATTCCCATCCACAAGGCAAGCCGCCAAAAAGCCACTACAGACCAAAGGAGGTTGCCCCGATTGAATGCAGCGTTGATGGTCATCAAGACATTGAACACGAGTTGCTTGATAAGCTGAATCCTGAGGAAGATTGTGAACCGACTCTAAAAAATTTGCTGAAACCTGCCTATCGTCTTCCACCATACTCAGCACAGCCAAGGTATCAGGAGGCAATCCTTTTTTCCCCATATCAAATTTACGACAAGTCTCGTATTCCCTCCTTAAGAGTTCGATGTCCTGTCCTTCTTGATGTTTTTTGGCAAGGTCGGTGCAATATAGCTGAAAAGCCCGTTGAGGATTACCAGGGTCCAAATCTATAAATTCACTTGGAAGGATATCGGGACCTTCCCGCTCACTAATGCTGAGGTCGGGGGGGCCGAATAGATACGTTAGCCTGTCAAGAAGTATCTGTGACGACTCTTTAAATTGTTCTGAGTCGGAGGTATCAACAAATTTTTGAAGTGCTTCCTTTATTTTGGAATAGGAGTAGGTACGGTATCCACGATCCTTGTCACCCGCATGGGCTAGGGGATTGAATAAACCTATCATCAGAAAGCACACGGTGAATGGTAACCACATACCTTTAGCAGCTTTAAACGAGTTGCTGAGCAGGGCGAATTTGAATGGACGAGGCATAAACTTATGGGGGACAAATAGATAATGAGTCGGAAGCGGAGCTATATTAACAATCCTTCCTTTTTTGTCAATCCTATTGGCGAAACCCGTATGATCAAATGACGTAAAGCCCGATTTTTTTTACACAAGAAGTGCTAAAGCCTGGGGAAAACCCGTCTTGGAGCCTGCCACCATCTTAAGGTAAAAATTTCTTAACCTGGCCTTATGAATGAGAAAAACAAGCCCTTCCAAAAGAATAATTTCTTTTCTTCAAAAAAGTAAACAAAAAATCGGTTGTTGGTTTTTTTATTTAAGGTTATTTCAACAACCCGTAACCCTTGGATGATGAAAGAGTTTCCACTTTCTTCTACTCACTGACCAGCCACTGCTCTAAATCTCGACTCCGTAACTACTGACGTGGTTGTTTCGCCAACCCTGAATAGTCCATAGCGTCATATGGACACGTACCCAAGGAAATCACAATATCTCTAAGCTAGCCCTGCATTCGAAAAGAACACCGCCAAAGCAAGCTATGCCTCCTGTTCAACCCTGTTCGGTTCTTTCAGTCTGGCGTTAAAGATAACACCACATTACCCCCTGACCATTTTGCCCCATGGTGTATGTTGATGGAGCCCTGGAGATGTAAATCCAAAGTGAGCTAAGGAGTGACGGTTTGTTGTTCACCCATGCCGATGCCCACCTCACCGAGGCTTTTCGGCCAGCCCAGGCATTGGAGTCTTAGGGTTCTTGTCCCTCCTCCCTAGCTTAAGAAACGATCCTGGCACACCATTTGCCTATCCCTTTAAATACATTGGTAAGGGTAATTCTTGCACAGGAAATAACCAAAAAAATGTATCCCTTTAGATAACCAGGATATCGGATTCGATACCGAAAGGACCGGGACCCATGGAAAATGCATTCAACAAGTCGGATTGGGTTGGTTCAAAGGTGGTGATATTCATCGTAGTGACCTTCCTCTTTTCAGGTTGTGCCATGGATTTGGCTCACGTGTCCCAGACTCCTACTCAATTGACACCGATGGTCAACAGTTCCGAAACCTTTACCCTTACGAAGGGGGTTGAGCTAACGGAGACTCCCTGTGGATATGATCGGTTGTTATATCCCTATTCCAAATGGGAATTGGTGGGCACCATTCCCGAAGGCAATGTCTATAAATCTCAAGAACAAATTCTGACGGTCGAATGTTCCCACGTTTTTGAGGCGTATTTGGTGATGAATCGCGATACCTTGGTGGGGTTCTATTTGCCAGTGGAGGAAGCCTATGTCGCGGCCTCGGACCCCGTGAAACTCCCGCTCGAATGAAAGGACCTTGTACGATGAAAAACGCTCAAACGCTTTTTGCATGTGCCATGGTCAGTTTGATGGTTTCAGCTTGTGCCGGAGGGGCAACGTTTACCGAATTAAATCAAAGCCTGAAACCAACCGAGTCTCAGAAGGGTCGCATCTTTTTCTATCGGCCCTCCTCCGTCGGCGCGGCTGTTCAGCCCAATGTGTTGTTGAATGGAGAGAAGGTCGGTGATGCCAAACCCTGGGGGTATTTTTACGTCGATCGCCCCCCAGGGAAATACGAAGTCATGACCACGACAGAAGTGGAGCGAAAACTGAGTTTTATTTTAGAAGAGGGGCAGACGAGATTTGTCCGACTGGTCGTCAGTATGGGATTTTTTGTGGGACACATTTATGGAGAGTTAGTAAATGAATCGGTTGGGCTCGAAGAAATCAAGGATCTCAGTTATGTGGACTATAGTAAAAAGGAGTCCTATTAGACTGTCCTTTTTACTATGCCTCCGAAGTCATTGTCTAACAGAGTTGCCCGGCGGCACCTTACAGGAGTTTCTTACAGGAGTTTGATGAAGAAATCTAAAACAATATTAACCATCTTCGCCACTGCCTCCCTGATTCTCCTGTCTATTATTCGTAGAACATGGAGTCAGTTCTTGTCTTCACACTTATTTTGGCGAGAAACAAATTTCTTATTGTTTTTAAGATATTCATTTCTTTGAAGTTATCTTGATGTGAAAATATAAGGCCTTCTTGGGGAAGCATTTCGAACGCCTACCCCCTCCCCTTCCAGATTTTTCTTGAGAGGGCCACCGGTATTCCTAGGGATGGTGAGAAAGCTTAATTTGATGGGCTGTCATGTGCTGAAAAATTTGGTGCCGGAGGCCGGACTTGAACCGGCACGCCCCTTTCGGAGCAAGGGATTTTAAGTTCTTTCCCCCTCCCGAGACTATCAGCCCCTATCGGTCACTATCTACACAAAACCAACCATTTAGGCGTCGTTTCCCCTCCCCGACTTGTCCGTTGGTCTCTATTCCCATTCGATAGTTCGGGCACACTTTGGGCACAGGGGGTGAGGCCTTTTCTCAATCTCGACCTAAATAAAGGAATTACCCAAAACAGGCACAAGGGATTCAACATCCCTGGCGTCAGGCTAAGTTATTGGAATAACAAAAGATTTTCTAGGGGTGTGCCTAAACTGTGCCCAACCGGAATGGCGTGATGACTGCCGCACCATCGAAACAAAAACGCGACTACATGCAGCACGGCCAGAACACGATCAAGAAGGCCTTGCGTCAGTATGCCACGAAGGAAGAATGGTTGGATAGTTTAGGTGAGGTGGGCCAGGCGTTACGGGAATGGCAACGGGCGATCATTTGCGACCTCGGAGGAGAAGACAGTATTTCCGCCATGCAACGATCCATCATTGAACTGGCCACGAAGACCCACCTGCTCTTGCACTCCGTCGATCAATATTTGTTGGAACAAAAGTCCTTGGTCAATAAACGACGGCGGCAATTATTTCCGATTGTGTCGCAACGGCAACAATTGGCCGATAGCCTGGCCAGATACATGCAGCAACTGGGATTGAAAAAGCAGGCCAAACAGCATGTGGATTTGGCCAGCTTCTTACAAAATGGACACCATGACGAACCGACCACACCTGACCATGACGCAGAATAAGCCCGTTCATCCCTATCAATTCTTGAAGCTGTTGAAGTGGATTGATGGCCAACCGCTCTGGCCGTTGATTGACCCGTACCGGCGGGCGATCTTCGAGCAAGCCTTGTTCACCGTGCGTGACGATGGCGCACCCCAGTACCGGCGGATCCTCACGGGCCGAGCCAAGAAAAACTGTAAGACCTTGGATGCCATCCTCGCGTCCCTCTATAAATGTCTGATCTGGCCATCCGCAGGACAGAAGGGCAACCAGGTCTACTACGTCGCGTCAGATATGGGCCAGGCCAATGATGATTTGGACCTCACCAAGAAACTCGTTCGCGTCAATCCCTTACTTGAGCGGGAACTGACCATCAAAGCCAATATTGTGGAACGCAAAGATGGGAAGGGCTTCATTGAAATTCTGCCCGCCGGGGATACCTCGGGCATGCATGGCAAAAGTTATCTGTTTCTGGTCCTGGATGAATTCCACACCCAAAAGGATTACCGCGTCCTCGAAGCCTTGGAACTCGACCGCACCCGGCCCGATAGTCAGCAATGGTTTGCCAGTTACGCCTCGCTCTACAGGCATGCCGGGGTCCCGCTGATTGATCTGCTCAAAGCTCACGACGCCCAGAAGGATGACCGGCTCTATGTGAGCTGGTATGCGGGCAGTCTCGACGAGGCCAACCCGTCACTAGGCCAACCGCTAGGGCCCACCCGGGAAGACCTCGAGCACGCCCAAGTCAGCTTACCGTCCTGGATCTTCCGGCGCTTGTATTTGAACCTCCCCGGCCAACCGGATGGGGCGGCCTTTGATGCGGATGCCATCGAACGGTGTGTGGTGCCGAATGTCACGCACCGCCCGCCGGTGGAAGGGATTCCCTACCGGGCGTTTGTCGATATGAGCGGCGGTGGGGCCGATGATTCCACTTTGTGTATCGGCCATGAGGAAGACGGCCTCATTATCCTCGACCTGCTCATCAACCAAGGATCCCGAACAGGAAAAACCTTTAATCCCGCCGACACCGTGAAGGGCTTTGCGCAACGCTTGACCGAGTACGGGTGTTGTGCCGTGGTGGGGGACCGCTATGCCGGCCAGTGGCCCCGCTTGGCATTTGCCAAAGAAGGGATTGGCTACCAGGTCTCAGACTTGACTCGGGCGCAACTCTATGCCCATTTGGAACCGCTAGTGAATGCCGGAAAGGTCGAACTCCTCGACCAGCCGAAACTCCTCCAGCAATTGATTGGGCTGATTCGCAAAGGCGAAAAGATTGACCATGACGCCAGCGCCCACGATGATTGGGCGAATAGTGCGGCGGGGGTGTGCTCCCTGTTTCGCAGGATCACAGCGGAATTTATCACCCATGAACCGGAGGCCATCAATGAAGAGGAAGAAGCGGAAGAGCTCCGAAAACGCATTACCGACGAAATCAAGCAAGAAGGCTGGTATGTGCCGATCTGAGGGGCCGCCCCAGCCACGGTTTTTATCCAAGATGATCGTGAAACAACGAAAGGACCGTCAGCCATGAAACAGACGCATGGAGAAGTGAAGCAAGTCAACCCCGAAGACCGGGAAATTGAGTTTATTGCCAGCCGGGAAGTGCCCGACCGGGACTCCGAAGTCATTCTGGTCCGAGGCATTGACACCCGGCCCTTTATGCAAAATCCGACCCTCTTATTGCAACATGACACCAGCACGCGCTTTGGGCGGGTGACGAGTTTACGGGTTGAAGAAGTGGATGGGGCCTTGGCGCTTATCGGGAAGGCGAAAATTCTCCCGGAGGGGATCAGTGCCGAAGCCGATGCGGCCTATGCGGAGTTGCGCTTTGGCTCGCTGAATGGCATTTCTATCGGGTTCATGCCGAAGGAGACCAGCCGCGAGAAAGTCCATCCCGCCCAAGAGGGCCGAACGATTGTCAAAAGCGAACTCTTGGAAATCAGTGTGGTGACCATCCCGGCGTGTTCGTCCTGTGTGGTGACGGAGAAATCCCCGAGCCGGATGATTACCGTGCGGGACGGACAATTAGTGCTCGGCACCAACGATGACCGGGCCGTCGGACTCACCGCCCGGTTGTCAAAAGACTTGCCCGAGGCCTTAACCCCCAGCACGGTGGTTGATGCCCGAACGGCCAAGTTGGCATTGACGCGCCTGCTGCCCGAACTCTGCCGGTCACTGAGCGGCACCATTCGTGAGGAAGTCACCCAAGCCCTGGACTATCATACGGGGCGAGTACGTTAGGAAAGGAACATGCCATGGACATCAGAGTTCAAACCGGCCACGGCTGGAATGCCCGGTCTCTCACGCTCACGGAAAAAGATCTGGCCACGATGGCCCGCCAGATTGTCAAAGAAGTGGCCGCGCGGGAAATCCGGACGGCCTTGAAGGCCGCTCCCCGCGTTCACCGAAAATATATTGCCAAACTTCCCAAGAAAGGACCCTGCCGATGCCAACCCTCATGAAAAAACCGAACACCCTTGATGACTCCCCGGCCGTGCAACAAGCCTGGGAGGCGTGGAAGAAGGCCAAAACCAAGGTGGATGATGCCACCGCCAGGGTCAAGCATTTGAAATTGGTTTTGCATCCCGATTATGGGCTGGCGACGGATGAAATCGAACAGCTGGAAGCTGAAGCGGCGCTCTCCCCAGCCCTGAAAAACCTCAGTGCGGCGATGCGGGATGAAAAGGAAGCGAAACACACCTATGAAACCGTCCGTCACGCGGAAATGGTCAAACTCGGGCACCCCCTTCGAGACAAACTCAGAACCGCCATAAACCGACGAGACCACGCCATGGAAGCCGTGAGTGACGCCAATGATGAGGTCTTGGCCATCTATGCTGAAGCCTGTCAGCTCTTGGGCCAGAGTCAAAAAATTATTCCGAATGATTTAGGCTTGCCCTGGTTGAATCCGACTAATGGCAACGAGTCCTGGTGGCATCACTTGCAGCAATATTACAGCCGTGAGGCCCAGTCATGACCGACACCCCAGCAAAGCCGGTGGTTGTGGAATTTACGCAGTCCTGTTTGGTGCGGTGGTGGGGGCCGTACAGCAAAGGGGAAGTGGCCGCCTTTCCAGTTGACGTGGCGAATCAGCTCATGCGGCCCAATCCCCGGACCGGTAAAGTCTTTGCCAAACCCTACTTGGGGCCGGAGGGCCAGTAAGGTTAGTGGTTACTTTTTGTAACTACTCTACGATTTCTTCGGGAGGCGGCCCTGCTTTTCCAGGTCGTGGAGCTTCCCTTCAATCAAGTCCAGAATCAGGTCCTTGACGGTTTTCTCCTCAGCCGCCGCGGCCATTTTCAAGCGAAAGAGCGTACTCCTGGGGATGCCCCGGAGGTTTAAGGTACCCTGAGGGTCGGAAACCTTCTTGGCCATGGGAGACTCTACCATACCGGTATGCAAAAAACAGCACTTGACAGACATATGCAGCAAATGTAGACTACCGGTATCTGTTGCATACATCTCAAAGGAGGCACGACACGCCATGAACGTCGCACGCATTACCATTAATATCCCGCAACCCCTCAAGGCCAAGCTGGATTTCCTGAAACGCCAAGGCTACACCACCAGCGGCTATATTCGGGGGTTGCTTGAGCGGGAGCTAGGATCCGCCACCAAAAAAGGAGGGTAAGACAATGGGAGACCCCGAGGCGATGACCCGAGAGCAACTAGACCGAGAACTACGTAAGCTCGAGGCGTTTTGTGAGGCCTCGCAGGAATATGTCCGAGAACGTCTTGAAGCGATGAAGCCAGCCGTAAAGGCCCTGCGCAAACGGGAACGCCAGACCCCAAAGCCCGCAGCCAAGCGCCGGAAACAGAAGGGAGGATGAATCCATGGCAAAAGGACGCAGTGTTCAAGCAGAGACCCCGGTGGTGGCCCTCAAGGCCCTCCCCGGGAAGAACCCCAAGGCCGGGGCCCAGCGCGAGGCACGCCGACTGGCGGCCGCCAGGCAACAGGCCATCGTGCATTTGGATGCCATGCATGAATCGTTGCATCAGCTAGGCGGAGTCTTGGGCCTGTTGCGCGGCCTCGATGCTGAGACGCTTCAGCCACCCGACCCGCAGGACTTGATCTTCACCCTTGACCTGCTTTCCGCCTTGGTGGGCACCATCAAAGAGCAGTACAACGACGCGTTTGACGCCCTCGAGGGCGTGGAAGGAGGCGCGTCATGAAAGCCACCACCAAAAAAACCAAGGCCCGGGGAACCCCCAGGACGACGGCGGTCGTCGTCACAGAGCATGGCGGCCTGGAGCCGGACCCCCTTACGCGGGCGATGCAGGCGATTGACGATCAGAAGGACTTGATTGCCGACCTCCAGGGACTTTTACGAACCCTCATCCATCTCGGGACGAATGGAGATGGCCCCGACCCCCAGGCGCTGAACAGTACCTTCACCACCCTGCTAGCTATGGCCAATGGGGTCGATCACCAGGCTGATGAATTTTTTCGGCATTATGAGCTGGCCACGGGAGCGCAATGAAAAATATTCTTGACTTCCAAAACGGTTTAGGGTATTGAGGTATTAATAGGCACAAGATGAACGCATACAGTACAGATTATTTAAACAGCCTAAGTCACCGGTTGGATGTTGGCCCCGTGAAGTTCGGCATTAAGGCCGGTCACTGGAGCCGAGAATTATCACAGAACATGGAATCCTCCGGTGAGGGCGATGGTCTTTATGCATTCTCGAAAAAAATTGACCGGTCGACCGGACACGGCTTTCTGGTCATTGAAGAAGTCCCGGACGGATTTAAAATGACCACCGTCACCACGTGCCAACCGGGCGTGATTCAGAACCGATGGACCACATTTTTTAGGCGTGAGCTTCGTCCAGTCGGAGCAGTAGAGTAATTTTCGGGCGGGCGTAGTCCCGCTGCGCACATAACTTCGGTCGCTTACGGGCGCCGTCGATGTAGAGGAAATCCCCTCTACGTCGGCGGCGTTTTTTTTTGCTCAAAACCAGGAGGATTTATGGTTCGCTCACCCATTACCCGCAACACAAAGCTTGAAGATTTGCCCGAATGGCTCGCCCCCCGCGAAATCATGGACTGGTTTGGTCTTGGTCGCAATACCGTATATGACTTGTTGCGGACCGGGACCATTCCCTCACGCCGGTTCGGAAAGAAAATTCTCGTGTCCAAGCGGGCACTATCATGATTGAGCAAGTCGCCGAGAAACTGCCCGAGGTCCATTGGAGCGGCCCCGATAAATTACGCAGTCGGTGCCCTGCCTGTGGTCGAAAATCGTTCAGTGCCAAAGAAACCGACCGTGGGGTGCTCGTCCATTGCTTTGCCGGATGTACGATACAGGAAATCTGTGCGGCCCTCGACATGGCCGTCTCGGAGTTATTTAACGATGCCCGCCCGCCTCGCCAGAGAACCAACGGCCAGCCCGCGCCCTGCGTCCTTCCACGAAATTCTCAAGAGGCAACCGCCCGCCTACTGCGGGACTACGGACAGAAGTTGATGACGATTGCAGACATATACGAATTGCATAGCTCAAAAATTCTCGAACAAGCCCGGGATTTACAAATTGATGAGTGGACTCCCGAGGAATTGGACCGCGCGTTGAGCGTGGTAAACGGGGCCATGCAAAAGCAGCGGTTGGTGCGGGCCCTCGATGAATTAGGCGAGGATTTTCGGGTTACGGGCTTTAAATTGGGGGAAAATTCATGAATCCGGATGTTCAACGACTCGTTGAAGCCGATCAAGCCGCAATTAATGGTCGATCGTCTTCTGATGCCCTTGACATGGAAGACCGTCCACCCCTCGAACGGGCCGTGCTCGATTACCCCTCCCTTGTGTCCATTGCATTGCCCCCACGACGACTTCTCCTCCCCTTCCTTCCAGAGGGGGGCCAGGCCATGGTGTTTGGCCCCCGTGGGATCGGGAAAACCTTTTGCACCCATGCTTTGGCCGCCGCCATCACCACCGGGGAGAATTTCTTACGATGGGGCGTTTCTCAAACGTGCGGGGTCTTGTGCGTCGATGGGGAAATGACCATGGGAGAAACCCGGGACCGCATGACGGCCCTCCTTCCGAAGCCCCCAGAAGCCCCACTGTATTTTTTGACGAGCGAGTGGGTCTATCACACCCTCCATCAAGATTTGGTGCTGACGAGTGAGGATGTGCGTAATCAAATTCTTGACATCCTCGAAGCCCGCCCCGCTATCCGCGTCCTAATTTTGGACAATATCTCGTGCCTGTTTTCTGGCATTGATGAAGATAAAAAGCGGGACTGGGAACCGATAGCGGCTTGGCTGGTTCGCTTGCGTCACAGAGGCATTGCGACCGTTCTCGTTCATCATAGTGGCAAGGGCGGGCAACAACGGGGGACGAGTGGCCGAGAGGATTCCCTCGATACGGTCATTCAATTGCATCGCCCGACAAGTTATGTCGCGAGCGAAGGCTGCCATTTTGAACTGACCTTTACGAAGAGCCGGTCTGCGGTGGGAGAAGAACTGACGCCCCTGGATGTCAAGCTTCAGGCGCAAGAAGGGCAACTGGCGTGGACCTGGAAAACCCTCGAAAAGTCCAAAGAGGACCAAGTGCGAGAATTAATGAATGACGGCATGACTTCCCCTAAAGATATCTCAGCGGAACTCAATATCAGCAAAGGATATGCCAGTAAATTGATGAAAAACGTCAAGGGGTCTCTATGACGGTTTCCTACGAGTTTCCTCAAAAGTTTCCAGGTAATTGGAAAAGTTTCCTAAATCCTGTGCGGCAATTCGCGGTGAGGAAACAGGAAACTTTAGGGGTTTTCGCCGCATGGCTATTGAGGTTTCAGGGTTTCCTGGGGTGGAAACCAGTTTCCTCGCAGGAAACCAAAAGTTTCCTGAGTGGTTTCCTGCCTTGGGTAGACAAAGGGAGGGCCGAATCATGGCAATAACCGGCGTCAGTCAATGTCCGGCCTGTAAAGGCGTCATCAATATTCGGTGGAAAACGTGCCCGAATTGTTCTCGTCCCCTTACCGCCGAAACACCGCCTGATTGGACAACGGCCTGGCGGCAAGTGGCCCGGATGACCGATGGAATTGAAGAGACCCACCCCCACCTTGAAGCCATCAACGACCTGCTCGGCCAAATGGATATCGATTTCTTGAGTAACCAGTGGCCGGCCTTCCAGGCCAACGTGCTGAAATTACAAACCCTCTGCGGAAGGAAATCTTAACCATGCATCCATCTCACGCCCCCACCCTCACCGTCAAACCGCATCCGTTTGCGCCGGACACGACCGTCGTCCAGCTGCAAGCCGGGATGACCATCGTGGATGTATTGAACGACCATCAGGTCCAGGAATCAGACGGGTGCCATCTCCATGTGAGTATTGATGGACGCGTCATTCCCCGAGACCGGTGGCAGTGGGAGAAACTGGAACCCGAGCAACTCGTCACCGTGCAAGCCATTCCGCATGACGGGGGAGGGGGTGCCGAGAGCCAGGAAAGTAAAAACATTGGCAGCATTATTGCCGGAGTGGTGCTGATTATTGTCGGGGTGGTGTTGGTGGCGTATGGCGGATACTTTGGTGTCTCGCTGATTACGATGGGCTTGGGCCTCGTCGCCGGGGGCGTCGCGGGGCTCATTGCCCCGTTTCCGCAATTGGCTGGCCCCCCTCAACAGGACGAGCGCATCCATAGCCTCACCGGCATTCAAAACCGGGCCAATCCGTGGGGCATGGTGCCCTTGGTCTATGGCCGGCATCGCATCTTCCCCACCTTCGGGGCGCAGCAATTTACCGAAATTGTGGGCGATGACCAATATATCCGGGCGGTCTTTGTCATGGAAGGACCCGTGTCCTTCTCCGACCATCGCATCGGGGGCGTACCCATTGCGGACTTGGAAGGCGTCCAGATTGAAACGCGATCAGGCCTCTCGGGCGACAGCCCTCTCACGCTCTATCCCTATACCTGGGTGGAAAAGCCCATTGCCATTGAATTTGATGCCCCGGACTGGGTGAGTGGCAACACGACTTCCTACAAGCACAATATTACCGCGCCTGCGACCGACCAGATTTCGCTGGATGTGACCTTCCCGGAGGGGATCATTATCTTTCCCGCCAATGGCGGGCGGGCGAGCCAATCCGTGTTTGTCACCATCGAATACAAACTCGTGACGAGCGGGACCTGGCTCAATCCCTTTGGGGGCGAAGTTGAGATTCCGGGATTCTCTAGCGCCTTGCTCCGGCGCAATTACACGTGGGATGTCGCCTCAGGCCGGGGCCAGTACGATATCCGCATGCGGTTTCGGTTTGTGGGCACTACCAACCCCAATGATACCGTGCGCGGGCGGCCCGTCTGGACGGTGGTCCGCTCCATTACCATCCCCCAAACCGCCGACGAAGAGCCCATTCAAGGGGACGGGCTCGCCAAGATTGCCATCCGGATTAAAGCCAGCGGCCAACTCGAAGGCTTTCTCGATTCCTATAACTGTATTGTGCAGCGGTTGGTGGCCGTCTGGAATGGCTCGAGTTGGGACGAGAACCAAGCCACCCGCAACCCCACCTGGGCCTATACCGATATTCTGACCAATCCGACCATCAACCCCCAAGCGGTCTCGCGCGACCGGATTGATACCACGACCATGCTCGACTGGGCGACGAACAATGCCGCGGCGGGCCGGAGCTTTGACCGGATTTTTGAAGCCCGCCCGACGGTGTTTCAAGCGCTCCAGGAAATTGGTCCGGCGGGACGCGCCAGCTATCAAATGAAATCGAACGGCCTCCACTCCGTCGTCCAGGACACCCTGCAAACCATTCCCCGGCAACTGTTCAATCGTCGCAATATTCTCAACTATCGGGGCTCACGGGGCTTTCCCGATGAGCTACACGGCTTGCGGATTTCGTTTAAAAATGAACGGGTCGATTGGGGTGATGATGAGCGGGTGGTCTATGACGATGGATATACCGCCGCCAATGCGACGAAGTTTCAGAATCTACGCTTCCCGGGCGTCACCGACCCTGAGGCCATTTTTAAATTGGGGCGCTACTGGCTAGCCGATCTGCGGCTGAGACCCGAGCGGCATCTCTTTGAGACCGACATGGAATTTCTGGTGGCCCAGCGGGGGGACCTCGTCCTCGTCCAGCATGATGTGATGGTGGTGGGCCTGGGGGGCCGGCGCGTGACCGCCGTCGGGACCAGTGGCAGTGATGTGACCACCATCACCCTGGACCGCCCGGTCGAGATGGAAATGGGGAAGAGCTACGGTGTCCGGATCCGCATGACCGATGGCAGTACCGTCGAAGTCAACCAGCATGCCGTGGATACCGTCGTCGGGGAACAAGAGACCCTCACCTTCACCACCCCCATCCCGAACTCCGTCTTTCAGCCAGTGGAAGATGATTTGGTGTCCTTTGGCCTTTTCGACCTGGAAACCCTGCCCTGCCTGATTCATGCGGTCGAGCCGCGTGGCTCGGATCTGCGCTGTACGGTGACGTGTATCAATGAAGGGGCTGGAGTCCATGACGCGGATACGGGGCCGATTCCGGCACACGACCCGAAAATTACTCTCCCCACGGACTTTGGCTATCCGCCCGAACCTGTCATCGACGCCCTCACCTCTGATGATTTTGTGAGTGTGAAGCAACCGGATGGCTCAACATGGGCCCGGATCATTGTGAGCTTGAAGCCCCAGCCCCCGGTGGGCAATCCCAACAAATTTACCGTGCTGCTGCGTTGGAAGGAAGCCGAGGGCGAGGACTGGCAAAACCGCACCTATCCCTATTTGAGTAACAACATCTATGCCGAGCCGGTCAACAATGGCGTGACCTACGACATTGAGGTCCGCAACTATAATCTGCTCAACGGGCACACCTCGAAGCCCACCACCGTGCAACACACCGTGGATGTGGCCGCCGCGGTCCCGCCGGACATTGACAGTATCACCACGGAAAATAATTGGGTGGTGTGGAGCTATGCGTCACGGCCTTCCGACTTTCTGGGCTATGAAGTGCGCTACCGTCAAGGCAATAAGGTCCATTGGGACAGCGGGATCAAGGCCCACGATAATTTTGTCAGTGAGACGCGCTTTAGTCTGGACAGTATTCCGCCCGGCACACAAACGGTCATGGTCAAGGCCGTCGACCGGCTCTTGAACTACTCCACCAATCCCGCGGCGATGATTACCGATTTAGGTCTTCCGTTGGAAGAGCAGAATATTATCTTTACCTATGACGAGCATGGTGCCGGCTTCCCGGGCACGATCACGGACGGGACCGTCGTGGGCGGGGACCTCCTGGCCGATGACATTGGCGATACCTTCTGGCCGACCGACCCCAATAGCAAGTTTTGGCAAACGGACCCGGACAGTCTCTTTTGGGCGTCGGCCTACAAAGAAATGGTCTATGAGTTTTCCATTGGGATTAGCGGCTGGTTTAAGCCCTTTACCTTGCGACTCGAGACGGACATTGAGGCGGATAGTTACACGATTGAGTATCAGGGGGACTCCCGGCAGCCATTCTGGCAAGATGACAGCGCCCCCTTTTGGGCCGACGATGCCACGCCTTTTTGGGATCAAACCGTGATTCCGTTTCGGCCCTGGCCGCACGAACTCAAGAATGCCCAAGCGTCGAATTATACCTTCCGCATTACCACCTCGCCGGGGCGCATCCGCGGGGCCATCCGGTCCCTCACAGTCGTGATTGACGTGGATGATGTGCGGGAGTTTTTTGAAAACCTCTCGCTCTCAGCCAGCGGGACCATTGTCACGCCGACCAAGGCCTTTAAATATATCAAGGGGGTAGAAGTGACCCCGAATAGCCCCTTGGGGCAATTTGTGAATGTGCAGGTCCAAAAAATCAACAACGCCACCGCCGTGGTGCTGACGCCCATTGATACGAATGGTCAGGCCGTGGACGGGGTGGCCGACGTGGAATTGGTGGGGTACTAATGCGACCCTATCTCGTGCTGCTACGGTCAGGTCGGCGCTGGTGGGTTGGCAAACTCTCCCCGCGGCTTCGGAACGGGGCGACCGTCCCAGACGGCTTTGTGGATACCTTTGAAGTCGATGGCCGGCCCTGTCGCTTGGAGTATATCGAGAAGGACTGGGCGAAATACTTAGACGAAGCCGAACAGGCGTTGCGGCAATTTACCTTACTGCACCCCAAGGTAACCCAGGCCAGGAAATATCACCGAGGCCTTGACCAGGCGTTTATGAAAGGGGATTTTGTGCAATTTTTTACCGTGTTGGAATTGTTGAAGTCTCTAGATCGGGAGGAGTCTGGAGCTGCGTAGCCGGGGCGTCGGCGCAGGATAAGCCCAAGCCATTGGCGGTGCTCCTCCCTTGGCGGCCCCATGGCCGCGCTCCTTTGCCCCCAATGGCCACGCCCCAATATTATGATGACGGAGAAATTTTACAAATTACAATTGGCCTTCGATGAGGTGGTCGAAACCGCGCAAGCCTCCGATTTGCCCGACCTGGCAGGGTTGGCCGCCCGCTTTCAGGCCCAAGTGTTTCAACGCATGGCCACACCCCCACGGAGAGAGACGGAGAACGGCAAGGCTTCCCCCGAGCCTGGGCGGTATCTGTCCGCCGAGCAAGCCGCCCAAATGTTTGGGGTGACCCCGAGATGGCTATACCGGAATAAGCAGAAACTCTCTGCTAGTCAACCCAGCCGCAAAGTGGTCCGATTCCATGAAGGAAAGCTCCGCAAATACTTTGACTCCGCCCATTGACAATACTCCGGTATTGCAGTATCATACCATCATTATGAAGCAACGCGCGCCAAGCCGGAAAGAGATGGTCATGATGAATGTGGCGTTGGACCAAGCCGTTCATCGACAGTTGGCTCTTATCTCATTCAAGGAAAACATCGCGATGGCGGAACTGGTCCGACAAGCGGTTGGGGAATGGATGGTTAGGAAAAAGAAGTTTAAGGGAGCCTGAAATGGGAAAATTCTCTCCATATCCCAAAAAAAAGGTTAGATGGTTTCAAAATGGAAAGTTCAAAATTTTGCTTGATTTCGTAGCAATATTTTTTGCCGCTGTAGCTTTAGCTGTTTCATTGACAGGTGAATTAATTCACGAAAAAGAACTTGAAGTAAGTCGTGATCAACTTAAAATCCAGAAAGGTTATGAGTCTATCCGACTCATTCCTGTTCTCACTAGTGAGTTAGAAAAAGACAGAGAATCATTTTCGGTTCTTTCGGCAATACGACGCTGCGAGCCACTTTACAGTAGTTGGGGTGGTAAATTTACTTACGACACCATGAATATCTTTCTTAATAAACTTGAACAATTGGCTTTTATCCTTCTTTTTTTAGATAGTGAAAAATATTTGGATACTAAATTGGTTGCTTACTTTTACTCAAACTATCTCGTTGACGTTTATCTTCACCCCCATGTTAAGCGCTATATAGAGGGCTTCCATGAACACGGCAACCCTCAGGCATGGATCAGATATGCAAATTTTTCTCAAAAACTCTTATTACGATATCCAGATGTAAAAGGTATTGGGATGGATTGCACTAAAATCTTGGAATTATCTTAAAGCAAAAAGAGAAAAGGGAATTTCATGAAACACCGAGGGTTGGGCAGTGTCTATCAGCGTGGGGAAACCTGGTGGATCAAATATTATTACCGGGGGCAGGCCAAGCGCGAAAGCTCCCATTCCACCAACAAGCAAGAGGCGTTTCGCCTCTTACGGAAACGGCAAGGGGAAATGGGCCAAGGCCGATTGATTGGACCGGATCTCGAAAAGACCACCTTCGAGGATTTGCAACAGATGATTGAGCACGACTACCGCAACGAGGGGCACCGGTCGCTCGCCCGCTTGCACACGGCGTTCCGGCACCTGGCTCAATGTTTTGCCAGAACGAAAGCGATGGATATTACCTATGATCGCTTAGACGCCTACCGCACCACTCGGCTGGGCCAGGGAGCCTCCGCGTCCAGTCTGCATACCGAACTGGCCGTGCTCAAACGGGCCTTTCATCTGGCGAAGATCGCCGGGAAAGCGGACCCCCCACCCTTCCCGACCGTCACGGTCAAGAATGCCCGGAAAGGGTTTTTTGAGCGGCATCAGTTTGAGGCCGTGCGGGCCCACTTGCCCTCCGAGCTCCAGCCGCTGTTTACCGTCGCCTACCATAGCGGCTGGCGCACCCGGTCGGAATTGCTGCCCCTGCACTGGTCTCAGGTGGATTTTCAAGCGGGGACCCTTCGGCTGGACGTGAACACCACCAAAAACGATGACGGGCGAACCTTTCCCTTTACGATCCTCCCCGAACTGGCCGAAACCCTTCGTGCGCAACGGGCCCGGACCACCGCCCTTGAACAAGCCACGGATCGGATTATTCCCTGGGTGTTTCATCGGAATGGTTCCCCCATTAAGGAATTCAAGGGGGCCTGGAAAAAGGCCGTCACGGCGGCGGGCTATCCCGGATTGATCCCCCATGATCTTCGTCGCACGGCGGTTCGGAACCTGGAACGGGCCGGAGTGAGTCGGTCGGTCGCCACGAAACTCACCGGCCATAAAACCGAGGCGGTGTTTACGCGCTACGCCATGGTCAATGAGGCGGACCTGCAAGACGGGGTCAAGAAGCTGGCCGCTTTACAGGGCGGCACTCCGACGAGTCCTGTAGGGGGCCAAGTGGTGAGTTTGGGCACAGAACGGGCACACTTGCGGCACAAACAGGGGTAAACTACGTATGACAGCTTTCATGAACTTTTCTGTGCAACCCATTGATTTTATTGGTGCCGGAGACCGGACTCGAACCGGTACGGGCTTTTCAGCCCAAGGGATTTTAAGTCCCTGGCGTCTGCCTGTTCCGCCACTCCGGCAATTCAGAGAAATGAAGAGGAAAATCTACCATCCGGTCGGAGTTATCGCAAGGAGTGTTTTTCTTGGAGAACAGCCTTTTGGTACCATTTCCAAAAATGTTCGACGCCTTCTGATACGGACACCTTGGGGTCATAACCAAGTCGTTCACGCGTTTTGCTCACATCGGCAAAGGTATACGCAATATCGGCATCCAACATAGGTTTTGTGACCAGATGAGCCTTTTGCCCTACGAGCGATTCGATCTGCTTCACAAAATCATTGAGCAACACGGGTTCACCTCGCCCCAAATTCAGAATGTCATATCCTAAGGGGGTATCCGTTGCGGCCACGACCCCATTAACAATATCGGCGACATAAGTCCAGTCACGGTGCATGTGACCTCCATTATAGAGAGGAACCTCACATCCCGTGAAGATATTGTCCAGGACTTTATAGGCCATCATATCCGGTCGGCCCCGGGGTCCGTAGACCGTAAAAAATCGTAAAGCTGTAAACGAGAGCCCATACAAGTGATGGTAGGAATATCCCAATAGCTCACCCGCACGTTTACTAGCTGCATACGGCGCCAGGGGTCGATCACAGGTATCTTCGGGGACAAACGGGATCTGGCGGGTATTCCCGTACACTGAAGATGTCGAGGCATAGACAAACTGAGGAAACGTATCCCCGGAAGCCTTTGAAATCACCCGCCCGACTGCCGCATCCAGCAAAACCAAAGACCCCATCAGGTTGACGTCATAATAGACCTCAGGATTATCAATAGACACCCGAACACCTGCCATGGCGGCCAAATGAACAATGGCATCAAATTGATAATCCTCAAACACTTGTTTGACAAGTTTTCGATCCCGGATATCTCCTTCTATGAAGGTAAACCGTTGAAAATGGTCCGTCTGGACAAGTGCTTGTCGAATTTCTTCAAGGTTGGCACGTTTTCGAGCCGGATCGTAATAATCATTGAAATTGTCAAGCCCGATGACCTGATCTCCCCGTTTTAAGAATGCTTCAACGGTATGACTCCCGATGAATCCCGCGGCACCGGTAACTAATAGAGTTTTTTGCACGCCAACTCTCCTTGTGTTTCTTCTCTCTGGTGTTTATCCCTGTCTCTCGATGACATTCCGGTTCAGGAAAGTCTGCACTCAATACTCTTGAGAGGGTGTCCAGACGGTTGCTAAAATTCTATGATTATGCGTGAACCTCAGGCCAGCGTCCTTGAGACTCCTGACGTTATCGAACGATCCACCGCCGGAACGGGCGAGGACTTTGAGGCGGAAGTTATTGTCCATAATTGCGACTGCCACACCTACCAACAGGTTATCACTTTATTTTGTAAAGTCATTCCGGGAATGACCCCTACCCACGCCTTCGAGCTCGCCTGGCAGATTGATCATCAGGGAAGCGCCGGAGTGTTTCAAGGCGATCGTAAACAAGCTGACGGAATTGCCAAGCAACTGGCTGATGGTGGCCTACGCGTTGAAGTCCGTTATTGAGGAAAAGGCTTCAAAATTTCGGATAGGATGTGGGGCCTATCGCCTGAACTTAACAAGGTTTTTCAACAAAATTACTTCTTTTTGGCTTTAGCCTTCCGTTTGGAATTCGCGGGAGGTTTTGGCTTGACCTTCGGTTTTATTTTGGGTTTGAGTTGTGTTTTGGCTTTTGGTTTGGCTTTTGTTTTTGGTTTAAGTTTCGTTTTTGGTTTGAGTTTTGATGCCGGTTTAAGGGTTTTCTTTACCTTTTTCTCAAGTTTTCCTTTTTTTGAGGGTCGAGATTCAGATTTTTGGGACGTCTTTTTGTGACCCGTCGGCATGCTGGCTTTAACCGGTTTTTTGGGTGTTTTTGCTGCAACCTTCTTTCCCTTAACGGGGGATTTGCCCTCTTTCCCCCCTACCGAATTACCCGGGGTCACAGGCTTGCTGGGTAGAGCTCTCACTTTTTTGAGCAAATCGCCGGTATAGAGTTTAACCTGATATAACTCAAATAACTTACTAATCGCTTTTTGGTCACCTTTTCTGGCTAAACCCAGAAGTTTCCGGCGTTGATTCATCTCCTCTTCTTCTGTATGAGAGGTCACTCGTCGCTCCATCAGAGAACCCTTTCATGTGAGAATGGACTAAAGTGGACCTGCATACCCGCCCGTGATTATACAAAAACTCGTAGGCATTTACCAGTATTTTTTCCATTCATTCCTTTCCGCCTCCATTCCGGGTCAAAGGGCAAAGTCTCACCACCCCTATCAGGATTCAGGCCATTTCGTTCGTTGACACGGAATTAAACCCACCGATATAGTACTTCCCGGCCCTATTTACGTATTCTCCAATCTTCCATTAACTTCCAACGGTCCAATCTTCGATCCATTAAAGGTAATCCATGACCATGACAAACCGCCTGACTCCATTTTCCATCGATCAAATTGGTTTTCATGCCGTACGGTTTTCCAGTTCGGGCATTTTTGATACCCATAAAGATAAGATGGTCGATCCCTATGCGGCAACCAAAATACCTAAAGGTTCCCAGGTCGAGGGGACCCAATACGCCCCCCAATCCGATGGAATTTTTCCCTCTATCATTCTGCTTCATGATCGTTGGGGGTATACGTCTCAAATGAGAGATACCGCCAAACGGTTAGCCAGCGAAGGCTATGTGGTCTTAGTTCCAAATCTGTATGGACGTCAAGGTGGAATGGTCACCGCGAATGTTGAAGTTGCCGACGCGTTAATGGAACGATTGAATGAAAAAGATGCCCTGCAGGACATCAATGCCTGTTGCGAATACCTGAATACCAATCTGGCAGAAGATAAGTTGTTGGATCTCACGAAACCCAATGTCCATGCTGTCGTCGGCTTCGGCATGGGCGGCTCCTTAGCCATTAAGTTTGCCTGTCACCGAAAACGCCTGAAAACCGCGGTCTCGTTTTATGGGAATCTTCCCGATCCTTCCGAAACAGCCAAGCGCCTCTATTGTCCTGTCCTCTATCATGCAGCCGGAACGAATAGTTCGGTCACCCAAGAAGATATTGACCACTTCCAACAAGCCGCCAACCAGGAAAATAAACATTTCGATGTGCAACGCTATCCTGAAGCCTCAGCCGGTTTTTGCAACGAAACCCAACCGGCAACCTACCGGGAGGACGCGGCGACTCGTGCCTGGGACGCCACCATCGACTTTCTGGATAAGCATTTAAAAAGTCTTTAATTTTCTGCCGTTCCTACAAAACCCGGTAAAATCTCCTGACCCCTGAGGGACTATGGTCCATTCTTATAAAGCCCCATTCAATTCTTAACGTTCAACAGTTACATTTGAACCCAATTCCCTTAACTTGAAACCCGAATCATGAAACCCGAAACCCTCTTCGGGCCATTTTTTTCAGCCTTTTCAGCATGGATTCGTCCCCTCCCCCTCATCTTTATCTACCTTAGCATTCCTTCCCCTTCTCTGACCCAGCCGTTGAATTATCGCGATGTCGCTGACATCAACCCATCCGAACTTCTGCGCGTCTCATCAGACCAGGAGGCCACCTCCCTTTTCAAAAAAACCTTTGGGCCGTCATTGGGGATGAAACCGCTTCAACCGGGGAAAAGGGGGCAACCATTACCATCTCCCCACATGACACCGGAGATTACCGATGAGATCTCACAATTCATGGCGCAGGTTATCATCTCATTCCGGGCCAACAGATTCCCAACGATTATTGAATCTGAGGGCCTCCAAGCACTTGGCCCGTTGAGCAACAGGCAAGACCCCCAATCCCTCTGGTTAACCTCCAAAGCTCACACAGATGAGCTCAATCAATTCATGGAATTGACGGGAACGATTGTCCAACTTTCCCGAGAAACGGCCGGTCTACCTGACCAGCCTCCTTCCCAGTTTTCCACTTTTGCACGCCATTTCGACCAAACGTATCCGCATTTGGTAGGCGGTCAGGATTCCTGGGTCTCCATCTTACAGACAAATGGGACCGACGCCCTCATTCACCGCTTCCATGACTATTGGGAAGACCCCTCAAACCATGCCTCCTCCCCGGAACATTCGTCCGGGATATCTCCCGACCAACAACAGGCCTATGCTCACTGGTACGTCAAAACACGACTCCTCCCCGTTTTCGTTTCGCATCTTATCGCTCAATCGATTCAAGTCCAGGCCAATGCTGAATCTCAAGCCGGGCAATCCTGGAGTCGACTCAGGAAATGGAATGAAACGAACCAACAATTACAGGCATTAACGAGACTTTGCGGAAAGTGGCAATGGACGGTTCATAACCACCAAAATCACCAGGACCATAAAATGACCTTGTCCTTTTCTCCTGTCATTCAACAAATTCCGGGTCAACCCCAACCTGACGTGATCATCATGAATGGCGATACGGTTTACCTGAAGTGGACCTTCCCTTCGGGGTACCAAGAAGATAGCCTATTGCTGAGTAATCGCGATCAACGCCTTGAGGGGACCTTTAAGAATTCACGAGGCCCTCATGGCAGCATCAGCGGAAAACGCCTCTCCAACTGCAGCCGCTAAGTCCGCCCCTTCTCCTTTTCGGTCTCTAGTCTTTACTTTTCTCTACCCTCCATCAATCTCCGCTTTAGGTGTATAATATAAATACGTATTGGTGCTGATGATGATTTCACCAGAAGTCCTTGAACCAGCCATTCAAAAGGTCGGTCGGAATTTGGCCGACCAATCCCTCCGACGTGCTCCCGGGATTTTGAACCACCGACGGTGGACCAATCTTCTCCTGGATTGGGGAACACGGGATGAGCGATTCAAGGTTCAATTGTTTCGTTTTGTTGATGTCTTACCGACACTTCACACCGATGCCCAATTTATTCGAATTTTAAAAGAGTATTTTGAAGATCTTTCCATTCTTCCCCAACCCCTGCGTTGGTTACTCAAGCGAATTTCTTCCAACCCCCTCAGCGCGCACGCCAGTGCGTTTCTTCTCCGACGACAATTTCTTAGGATGGCCGAAACTTTCATGGCCGGACATTCTGTTGAACATGCCCTCCCCGTCCTCCGCCGGCTGTGGGAAAAAGGATGCGCATTTTCAGTCGACCTGTTGGGTGAGGCCATCGTGAGCGAAGCGGAGGCCGATCGTTACCGGGATCAGTGTCTTCACACCATACAAGTGCTGGCCGAGGAAACAGGACAATGGCCGGCCTATTCCATTCTGGAACACGATCACCTTGGACCACTCCCCCGGGTTCAATTGTCGGTCAAGCTCTCTGCCTTGTATTCACAACTGGATCCCATTGATCATGATGGAAGTTATGAGCACGTTGCGGCCAGACTTCGGCAGATTCTGGATGCCGCAGCCACTCTCCCCGCTTCCATTATCATCGATATGGAACAAGCGGAGCTCAAGGATTTGACCGTCAAAATCTTCACTCGCGTGCTGTCGGAAGAGCCTTATCGGTCGTATCCTCACGCGGGGATTGCCCTCCAGGCCTATCTCAAAGACGCCAGTGCCACTCTCGACGACCTTCTGAAGTGGACGCGATCACGTGGAACGCCTATCGCCATTCGACTGGTCAAGGGTGCGTACTGGGATTCGGAAACGGTCCAATATGAACAACGGGGATGGCCTATTCCCGTGTTTGTCAACAAAACAGACACCGATGCCAACTATGAATCGCTTACCCACACCCTTCTCGACAATCTCGACATTGTCCGACCAGCCTTCGGATCCCATAATCTCCGAACTCTGGCTCATGCGCAGGCGTTGGCTGAGGCCATGAAGCACCCAAAGGAAGCATGCGAATACCAAATGCTCTTTGGCATGGCCGAATCGCTGCGTGATTCCGTAGTGCAATCAACTCGGCGGATGAGGGTGTATACCCCCGTGGGGGAGTTGATTCCCGGCATGGCCTACCTGGTTCGACGGTTACTTGAAAATACTTCAAATGAAGGTTTTATCCGAAGACAACATGAAGACCGTATCTCCATTGACCAACTGTTGGCACCCCCCCATTCTTTCAACGGTCAACATGATCTTCGTCCACCGCAAGACAGTCCCCATTCTTCTGGTGGCCGGGACAACAGACTGGTGAATTTCAGAAATGAACCCCATACTGATTTCTCACAACCTGGCTCTCTCACACCGTACGAGTCAGCCCTTTCGACAATAAAAAAACAGCTCAATTCTTTCCACACCTACACCATAGCCGGCGGGGCCACCCCCTCAGGACCGGAACTGATTTCACTCAACCCCACCGCACCAGAAGAAGTCGTTGCCCGGTTTCAATGTGTCGCTCCTCAAGAAGTCGATCCCATTATCCAAAACGCCAAATACCATCTCACGTACTGGCAATCCCTTTCGGCGCACGCAAGAGCAGATCTCCTATTCCGGACAGCCTCCCTCATCCGGGGGAAACGAGCCGAGCTTGCCGCATGGGAGATTATTGAAACAGGCAAACCGTTGCGGGAGGCCGATGCGGACATCGCGGAAGCCATAGACTTCTTAGAATTTTATGGGCGAGAAATGGTTCGCTTGAGTCAAGCCCGCCAATTGGGAGACGCCCCCGGCGAGCGCAACCAGGCGTTCTGGGCTTCAAGAGGGCTGGCCGCGGTGATATCACCTTGGAACTTTTCATTGGCCATCCCCACAGGCCTGGTGTCCGCGGCGTTGGTGACCGGCAATGTCGTGCTTTTTAAGCCATCCGAGCGATCTCCGATGATGGGCTTTCAACTCTATAGGCTTTTTGAAGAAGCGGGCCTGCCGAAGGGGGTACTCCATTTTCTTCCCGGAGGTCCTGATCTAGGCCAGGCCCTCGTCTCACACCCGGAGGTCCAGCTCATTGCCTTTACCGGATCTAAGGAAGTCGGTCTGAAAATATTAGAGGAAGCCCATCAGGTCCTACCGGGTCAGCGCCATGTTAAACATGTCATTGCGGAAATGGGAGGGAAAAACGCGATCATTGTGGATGAGACCGCTGACCTTGACGAAGCGGTCCTGGGGGTGTTGTCCAGTGCCACGGGGTATCAGGGCCAAAAATGCTCGGCCTGTTCCCGCGTCATTGTCTTAAACCCCGTCTACGACACCTTCCTCGAGCGACTCAAACAAGCAGCCTTAAGTCTTCACATCGGACCACCCGAAAATCCGGCCTCCCGAATGGGGCCGTTGATTGATGCACGGGCATGGCAACGCGTTCGTAAATATATCGACCTTGGAAAAGTGAAAGGACAATGTGTCCTCGATCGCCAAATCGAGCTCCCGGGGTATTTTCAAGGACCGGCCATTTTCACTGACCTGGCCCCCGACCATCGGATTCTGCAGGAAGAAATTTTCGGCCCTGTCATCGCGATAATTCGCGTGAAGGATTTTCAGGAAGCTCTTAAGGTGGCCAATGATACGGCCTTTGCGTTAACAGGAGGAATTTACTCCAGAAGCCCTGCCAATATTTGGTTGGCCTGCCAGGCCTTTGATGTGGGCAACGTCTATATCAATCGCTCTATTACAGGATCACTGGTCGGGAGGCAACCCTTTGGAGGGCACCGACTGTCAGGGATAGGTAAAAAGGCGGGAGGGCCAGGGTATTTGGAGCAGTTCATGGTGGAGCGCGTCATCTCGGAGAACACGTTGCGTCGAGGATTTGCCCCCACCCAGTGAGGCCATCTGGTCCTTGATGGTCACTTCCTCAAGTTCTTCAATCACTTCAATGACCTTATCTTCATTTGTACGTAATGAGGGGACGGTCTGCCGTTCAACATATTTTAATAATCCGATCCCGCGGCCAAACCACGCTGTCATTGTGTCCGTTCCTCGGACTGTTTGTTGCAGATGAGTGAGATGTACATCCATCGTCATTTGAGCTTCAAGCCTAATCGACTCAGAAAACGTTCCGAGTGGAACGGTAACGTCCTCTTTTCCCACAACGGTGACGACTGCCAGAACATCGACTCGCTCTGTTCGTCCATCTCGATCCAGATCTATACCAAGATCCAGATCTTTCCGATCCAGTTGCTGAAAGGAACTTGGGATTTCAATCGGGAATCGAACAATTTGGTAGGGAATCAATTGTTTTTCCAGAGTGGTTCCAGGTTTCGATCCATAATAACGGATCCCGGCGGCATCCCGGCGATAATAACTATCCGACGGCCCCTGATCACCGGGATTGGTATCATGGAATACCGTCATCGTCATTCCCTCACGCACTTCTTCTCCCATGACCGTTGAAACATTCGTAAACTGCTTTTCGCCAATTTCCACCATACCCCCTTCGATGATGCGACCCCGGTATCGCCATTCGTTCCCTTCCTTGTCGGGGAAATATTCATCGACCGCCGACATCACCTCCTGCGGGGTCTGGGCCAATCCAACCGAATGGATGGGGAAGACGAACAGATAGAGTATCCCCAGGAGGATTGATAAGGGGAGAACGGACCAGCGTTTAGCGTAAGGGGTAAAAACAGCGCGCATAGTATCTACCGGCCAATCAACCTACCATACGGTCCACGATTCCAGCAAGAACGTGCACCTCGATTCCCTGGAGTGACGGGATTGGCCAAGCTCCGGGTGACACCTTCAATGATGACATTGGGCATTGGACATTAAACTTCATTTGACTCTAAGATGAACGATCCAGGTTGGACCCGAAGGTGTCGGGGTCTTTTCCTCCCAGCATATTGCTGGCCCTCCCAAGGGCTAGAAATATCCGTTGGTGCCATCGCCTTGTGTTCTGTGCCTTCATCTATGCCTGACTCATCTTCTCCCTCTATCCTTGTGGCCGGTGGATCGGGAATGATTGGAAAAGCCGTCTGCCAATTCTTCGGACAACACCGATGGCACATCGGCATTCACTATCACCACAACTACGATGAGGCCAAACGCATTGCACGTTCTATTCAGGAACGTGGGGGTACTGCTACCCTACTCCAAGGCGATTGTCGGGATGTCGCGCAGATTGGGAAGGTCGTACAGACCTTTGTTGCCGAGTCTGGACGGCTCGATGCTGTGGTATATTCTGTCGGTGTGAGTGCTGATTGTCTCATGGTACGTACGACCTCCGAGTCGTGGATTGATCAGCTCTCCGTTAACCTGACCGGGTGTTTTATGTTGCTCAAGACCATTGGTCCGATTATGCAAAGGCAACAGGAAGGAGCCGTTATCATCATGGGCTCTCTCTCAAGCATTCTTGGCTCGTCCGGCCAAGCCGCCTATGCCGCCTCAAAGGCGGGGCTCATCGGGTTGATGAAGACCGCCGCCCGGGAATGGGGACCGGACCACATCAGGGTTAATGCTATTCTGCCAGGGTGGCAGGCCTCTCAACTATCCGGCACCGCGTTTCCGGATCCTTCACAACGGCAGGATCATGTCCTGGCGCGTACCTCCTCGCCCGATGAAGTTGCAAAGGCGGTCTATCAATTAACGCATCTGACGGAGGTGTCGGGTCAGATTTGGAATCTGGACAGTCGAATTTGGTAAGCCGCCCCAATGAATAAACCGACCCTCTCTTCACCCCGAAACCGATCCCGAGGACTGTTTATCACTGCGACCGATACCGGGGTAGGCAAGACCGTGGTGGTGGCCGCCCTGGCTTTCGCGCTCCAGCAGAAAGGGGTGAAAGTGGCGGTGATGAAACCCATAGAATCCGGGCTCCATTCTTCCCATCCGGACACTTCCGATGCCGAACGCCTTCGGGCTCTGGTCATGCCGGCGCACAGGCTTGAATCTGTTGCCGTATATCGACTGGCCTACCCTCTTGCGCCTCTGGCCGCCGCACGGATGGCCGGAGTGACAATAGATGTTTCTTCCATCATGGCCTCCTACCAAAAACTATCCGACCACCATGATTTTATTCTGGTAGAGGGAGTCGGAGGCGTGATGGCTCCCATCTCCTCAGGGAGCACCGTTCGGGATTTAATCAGGGATCTTGGATTGTCGAGCCTTCTGATCGGCAGGACGGGCTTGGGGGGGATCAATCACATTCTTTTAGGACTTGAAGCCTTGCACGCATACCAGATAAGGGTGGTGGGGATTGTGTTTAATCACTCCACGCACGAACCGGACTCCGAGATTCAAAAATTACAACATCATTCAACCATTGACCTGGTGAGAGAACTCAGCGATGTTCCGGTCTTTGGACCGCTGAAATTTGAAAAAACCTGCCTAGACAATTGGCTGGAAGGAATAAAATTGTTATACACACATCCTTCAATTCAACACTTGGCCTCCCATATCATGGAAAGCATTCCATATAGCGTGTAATGGCCTGTCGGGGATTGGTGGCATCGAGAACCCCGGACGCCACGGCCACCGCATCCGCTCCTGCCGCAACAATTTTCGGTACCGATTCAGATCGGATCCCTCCTATCGCGACGATCGGTAGTGAGGTGAGCGATCGAACCTTCTTGATCCCGTCTATTCCTACTACCGGTTCGTGATCCGCTTTGGTGCTCGTAGGAAAGAGAGGGCCAAAGCCTACATAATCGGCTCCCTGCTCCGCCGCTTCAACGACCTGTTCCGGGGAATGGGTAGAAATGCCTATGAGACACTTGGCTCCCAGAACCTCTCGGGCGAGCCGGATGGGCATATCGGATTGTCCTAAATGGACCCCGTCCGCTTCTACCGCTAAGCCAACGTCACATCGATCGTTCACAATAAAGGTCACACCGGAATCCCGAGCAATGGTTCGGAGTTCAAGCGCATGTCGATAGACTTCGTTCATGGCCTCATGCTTATTTCGATACTGAATGACCCCGACTCCGAGGTCTGCGCCATGTCGAAGAATATCGGCTAACACCCAGCGCGAAGCCCAACGTTGATCCAGGATGAGATAGAGTCCTCTTATATTGGAGGGATTGTTTGAAGTGCCAACGGAAGCTTCCGTCATGAATGCATTTGGCTACCCATGAGCCGTTCGAGAAACCGGGTTGAGACATGGCCTTTTTGAAAATCGGCATTGGCAAGAATCTGTTGGTGTAGCGGGACAGTGGTCTTAATTCCCTCGATGATGAATTCATCCAGGGCCCGTCGGGTTCGGGCTAAGGCTTCATCCCGATCTTTTCCGTATCCAATCAATTTGGCCACCAAGGAATCATAATAGGGTTGTACGATCCCACCGGACTCCATGGCCGAATCAACTCGAATCCCCGGACCGCCGGGAGGATGAAATTTCGTCACAGTCCCCGGACTTGGAGTAAACCGATCGGGACATTCCGCATTCACCCGGCACTCAATCGCATGCCCCGTGAGCCGGATATCCCGCTGCCGATAGGGAAGGCGAAGCCCTGCAGCCATGCGAATTTGCTCTTTGACCAGATCGATGCCGGTGACCACCTCCGTAATGGGATGCTCGACCTGGATTCTGGTATTGACTTCCATAAAATAAAATTTCCCATCCCGATCCAACAGGAATTCCACCGTGCCGGCGTTTCGATAGTGCACTGACTTCATCACCTCAACTGCCACTCGTCCCATCTCTTGACGCAACGAGTCATTCAACGCCGGGGATGGAGATTCTTCCACCAGTTTTTGATATCGTCGCTGTACCGAACAATCCCGCTCATTCAGATGCACGACTCGCCCGTAGGAATCCGCCATGACCTGAAATTCAATATGGCGAGGATCCTGAAAATATCTTTCGAAATACACTCCAGCATGACCAAACGAAGACTCAGCTTCAGATTGGGCGGCTTGGACCGCTGGTGTCAGATCTTCCTCCCTTCCAACCACCCGCATGCCTCGTCCCCCTCCCCCGGCCGAGGCTTTCACAATGATCGGATATCCTATATTTCGAGCGACTATTTTATAATCCTCTTCATCCTGAATTTCACCCTCACTCCCCGGAAGAACAGGAATGCCTTTCTGCATCATTTGGGCCCTGGCCTTCGATTTATCCCCTAACAAGGTAATATGTTCCGACAGCGGTCCAATAAAGGTCACCCCGATCGATTCACACACCTCGGCAAAGTGCCCATTTTCCGCGAGGAACCCATATCCCGGATGAATGGCATCCACCCCGGTAATTTCTGCCGCACTTAAGACATTGGGGACATTTCGGTAGCTCAGAGCCCCTTCGGCCGGCCCCACACAGATATGTTCATCGGCATAGCGCACATGCAGAGATTGAGCATCGGGTTCCGAATAGATGGCCACGGTTTTAATGCCGAGTTCCTTACAGGCCCGGATTATTCGAATCGCAATCTCTCCGCGATTGGCTACAAGAACTTTTCTAAACACCCGATCGCATCTCCTCGAGAAAATCCCTAGCAAACATGAACCAATATAAGGTCAAGAAGTTCCCTCATATCTTATCAAAGAGTTGACAAATTCAGACATCAGTGTAGGTTTGGTTGCCAGATCACGTTTCCCCCTCTACGGTCAACCTGCCCATATTGACCCCAAGCTCTTCCATCATGAAGAGACGGAGATGCAACGTGTCACGGTCATCAGTCTCCCAGGGTCAAGACTATTTACGTTTCCGATTTGGGATCAATAAGAAACAACGGCTGCCCATATTCAACGGGCGTCGTACTTTCCACAAGGATTTTGACGACCCGGCCATCCGTTTCTGACTCAATTTCATTCATGAGTTTCATGGCTTCAACAATACAAAGAACCTGCCCCTTTTTGACGGCATCACCTTCCTCCACATAGGCATCAGCATCCGGAGAAGGTGAGCGATAGAAGGTTCCCACTATGGGGGAGGTTACCGTAAGGAAGCGGGCTTGCTCAGGAGTGATCTCCTGGTGGAGAGGTTCGGGGAGCGGAGATTGATCCTGGGAGGATGGGGGGACACTTGGGGAAGCCGGTGGGAGTGCCGGTGAGTGATCTCGCCTCACCCTGATCCGTACTCCCTTCTTTTCAAATTCCAGTTCGTTCAGTTGAAGTTTGGAGAGAAGGTCGACTAATTCTTCAATCTCTCGTCGCTGGTCATCATGCATGAGTTATGGCAACCCGTTTAAAACACAAAGAAGCCCGTTTGGGACTCAAGCCTTTGGAATGTCGCACCTGACTTCCAAGGCTAAGTTTATCGAACCCGTTCGACATATTCCCTGCTTCGAGTATCCACTTTAATGATTTCTCCGGCTTCAAGGTATAGCGGCACCTTAATCACTGCCCCGGTTTCGACGACCGCCGGTTTATTGCCTCCCGATGCCGTATCTCCTCGAACCCCAGGGTCGGTTTCAACCACCTTCAGCTCTAAAAAGATCGGGAGTTCCATAGAAATAGGCTGCCCGTGGTAGACCAGGATTTTGGCCACGGTATTTTCCTTGAGCAGGTCGGTATTGCTACCTAGCTGGCTTTTCGTATAGGTAAATTGTTCATAGCTTTCGGTATCCATAAATGTATAATCGTCTCCACCGCTGTACAAAAACTGCATATCCCGTTCTTCGAGATTGGGTTCATCGAATTTTTCTCCAGACCGAAAGGTCCGATCAATGACACTTCCCGTTCGATAGCCCTTCAATTTGGTTCGGACAAATGCTCCACCCTTTCCAGGCTTGACATGTTGAAATTCCACGATGTAATAGGGCTCTCCCTCAATTTCCAATCTGCTCCCATTCCGAAACTCTGATGTTGAAATCACGATTTTCTGACTCCTGTATCGACATTGCTGGTTTTATTTATTCAGTGGTTCTTGTCCTACTCAAAAATTCCATGAGGGCCTGAATCCCGAGCTGATAGCTGGTCATCCCGAAACCGGAGATTTGCCCAAGAGCAATCGGCGCGATGAAGGATCTCCGGCGAAATGGTTCTCGCCGATGAATATTTGAAAGATGAACTTCAACGGTTGGAAGGTCCACCGCCACGATGGCATCTCGAAGGGCCACGCTGGTATGCGTATATGCAGCGGGATTGATGACCAATCCATCAAAGTTATCCTTGGCTTCCTGGATCCACGTGACTAATTCTCCCTCATGATTAGACTGCCTGGCTTCGACATGAATCCCTTCCCTTCTCGCCAATTGACCAATGGCCATATTGATCCCGTCCAGAGAAGTATTCCCATAAATCGACTGCTCTCGGGATCCCAGTAAATTTAAATTTGGCCCATGCAAAACAAGAATACGAATCATCGGGTCTGGTTGTGAAAAGGCGTGGAAAGAAGGGAATAGTTACAAGGAACCCGGACTCCCAGGCTGTAGCAAAAGGATCTCGGCAAGAACGAAGATGATTCTATCAGGCATTGCTTAATGGGTCAAACGGGGGGAATAAAACTCGGTTTCGGGTTTCGGGTTTTGGGTTTCGGACAAGAAAACTTTAACCCGGAAGCCGGACATTGTAAATTGGGGCTTTTGGGCACCCTCTGATTAGGGATGCTGTATTTTAGGTTTTTACCCCGAATCAGTTGGGAGATGAGGGACTTTGGAATTGTTCCAGACTGGAGGCTTTTTCTAGCAGGATTCGGCGTAACTCCAACATTCCTTGGGTATCCCGCGCACAGTAATCGTGCAGGTCCTGCGACAAGCGAAGGCGTTCCACAAGGTCAGATTCCTCAAAAATCATTTTCCGATAAATCACCGAGGCCAAGGCCCCATGGCGAATTTCCAGATCATCATAGGCCAGGTGTGGTGCCAACGCCGGCAGTACTGATTTAATTGAAAAAGACCCTTGAAATCCGGGATGATAATAATAATTCTGGATAATAAACAGCAGATCCCATAAGCGATTAATCACACGGGAAAAGTCGGGTTTCAGGGACGGAAAGACATTTCCTAACACACCAAGAAGATGCCGCTCATAGTCCGAATACACGCAAATGCTTCCCTCCTTCCCGAGTGAGTCTAGCACCCCCCGGGCCACTTCCGCCCGAGGATCTCTGTCGTCCTGACATAAGTAGGTTTCATGACGGACAGTACCATCCTCGTATTCGATATGATTTGACCATTGAATGGGAATTGGACCGTACGGTCGGGTATTGGAATAGACAGGAATGGCCGGCATATAGGTCTCGAAATCCAAGTGATGGACCGGGTATGTCACCGATCGCAGGATCGAAAGAAGCTCTGAGGAGATCCATTCTACATTATCTTTAATGCGTTGCTGCAGGACCGTCAGGTGAATATCCGTAGGGATTTCATCAATCGTTTGGATCCCTCGGGCCGTCAATTCGGTAAAGTTTTGATTTCGACCAGGCAAATGAAAGATCCATCTTGAGGGTTTATCCTTCGTGCAGTGGTCCCAGAAAGGGCATTCATAGGGAGTATGACAATGCCCGCTCGGCTCAATGTCCGGAGGCAGGGGCTCATCTAAGGCTTGACGCATCACCTCTAACTTTCCATTAACCTGAGATTGACGATCTCGAACGGTATCTGTGATATCGGCCATGGTAAATAACTGATTAAGGTCCAACTCCCCACCCTGGTAGAGATAACGGGTATTAAGATGCATGAGGCAGGATTCGGCAATAGAAAGGCCTTGACCCACGAGTACAAAAGTTTGAATCGTGACGTCATGTAGATGAATCCGCTTGACCTTGGATGTGGCTTTAACCTCAATCAGGCGCCACGTATCTTCCGTCAACCGTTGGAGGACGTCGACACGCACGAGGGTATCCCGATAGATAAAGGCCCCCTCAAATATGGCTGGCACGGCTGGATCTTGAATTAACTCTGCGGTTCGTTGTACCGCTGCTCGTGTCTGGCGATGGGTTTCTTTCACAAGGATTCCGCCGGGAAACCGGCAACGAGCCAAGGCTCCGACATCCGTTCCCATCTCAAACAGCGCTTGTCGGTCCGGATCCGCTGGTGTGGCTAATTCGGAGGCATGAATTTCTAAATACAGCCTTTTCAGACATTGTAATCCCGAAAGATAACGGCTTTTGGACAAACGAACCCGCGGACGGGCACCGGAAGTGAAGGTATCACGTGCGGATGTCGAAGAAGGTTCCATAGAATGGTGATCCATCATGATTAAGAAATGCTGGGCTTTCCTCTCATTTCCCGTCGGCAAGTCCCTTGAATATTTGTCACTTCTCAAACTCTGTGGTAAGACACTGTACTGAGATTGGGTCTCTTCATGCCTATCGATATCGAAATTAAATCATTCTCAAATTCGGAGCACCCATCAGATCCTCAAGAACGGCAACGTGAGGAGCTCCGCGCGATCGCCGACATGATTGCGAAGCTATTAGATTCTGCCTTTGTTCTTCCCGGAACTTCAATTCGTGTTGGGCTGGATCCTCTCCTGGGTCTCATCCCTGGCATCGGAGATGTCATTTCCAACCTCATTGGATCTTCACTGCTTTTTTTGGCCACTCGCCTGGGTGTGCCTCGAATTGTCATATTCCGAATGGCACTCAACATTTTCATCAATATGGCCTTGGGGATCATTCCAGGAATTGGGGATCTCTTTTCATTCTGGTTTAAGAGCAATATCCGAAACTCCTCTCTCCTTCAGCGCTATTGCCACGCCCATCCTCCCCGCTCCACCTTTGCCGATTGGGTGTACGTCATCGGCCTCATTATTGGAATGATCACTCTTCTCCTTGGTGTGGTGATGGCCCTTCTGTGGGTCATTGCCAAACTCTGGCAAATGGTAATGTGAATCTGTGAATCTCAATACGACTATTCTTCACTCTCAAGCTTCACAACAACTGGACCGCCACGGAATCGGCAAAGCGACGGCCGTAAGGGGTGAGCCGGAGAATCCTTTCTTCATGACAGAGAAGTCCTTCCTCGATCAATTGTTGGACGACTCCCCTCCACTGGTCATCACCGGCCACCTGTTCCAAACCCTGAATATCAAGCCCTTTCACCAATCGTAATCCGAACACCACTCGTTCCCGTTCGGTTTGTTTTTTTGACATGACCTCAACAGAAGCGAGTGGGAGTTCCTGATCGCTCAGGCGCCGGCCATACTCCGATAAGTTATCCACATTTCCGAATCGAACCGTTCCGATCCGGGATTGGGCGCTTGGGCCCAGCCCCAAATAATCTTGGCCAGTCCAGTATCGAAGATTATGCCGACATTCGTACCCAAATTGACAATAATTAGAAACCTCATATTGGTGGTATCCCGCATCTCTTAAAGCAGAAGCCGCATTCTGGCACATTACATTTTCTACATCGGGATCTCCAACATGAATTTCCCCTTGGCGTTGAGCATGATGAAATCGGGTTCCCTCTTCTACCGTCAGCGCGTAGCAGGACACATGAGTGGGATTCAGGGCGATGACTTCCTTTAAAGAATGTTGCCAACTTTCCGGGGATTGCTCGGGAAGTCCATACATGAGATCGAGACTGACATTCTGGAATCCAGCCTGTCGAGCTTGTTCAAGAGCTGTCCTGCTCGCAAGGATGTTTCCCGACCGGCCTAAATGCACCCAAACGGATTCGTCAAACGATTGGGCGCCTATACTGAGCCGATTGACCCCCGCGTTTCGTAACTCTTGGAGGACCGGCAGCGACATGGTATCCGGAGAAGCCTCAACCGATATCTCAACTTGAGGTGACAGGGCAAAGTTCTGACTGACCACTTCGAGAATGCTGATAAGCTGTTGCGCATTTAAGGAGGTCGGTGTGCCGCCTCCCAAATATACTGTGGACACGGGAACGATTCCCAACTCCTTTCGCCACAACTTCATTTCCCGCTCCAAAGCAAGGAGAAAAACGCGAACCAGTTCCTCCCGGTGAACCATTAAATAAAAAGCACAAAAATGGCAACGCTTCCGACAGAACGGGACATGAATATAGAGACCAAGATCCGTGAAATCCTGTCCGGCCCGTAAATTGTGAAAAAGGTGGTTGTTAGGGGAGACGCTTGCGCTCAAGCTCATCATAATATTCTTCACGATAAAGGGGGCAGTGGCCCTTTTGACGAACGATGTCCGTCACCTCTATCACCATTCTTTTATTCCCACAGACATACACCGCTAGATCATCGACTACAGAGAGATTTTCAACTAATTGCGTCACTCTTCCCTTTGCCCCACTCCAGTTCTTTTGCGCACGTGATAAGACGATGTGATAGGAAAAGTTGGAATGTTGTCGGGCCAGGGCATCGAGTTCTTGTTGATAATAAATATCTTTCTCACTCCGAAGTCCCCAAAAAAGAGTGACGGTTTTGGTGATTGGCTGTTCAAACAGAGAAAAGAGCATCGAACGGAAAGGGGCAATACCAGTCCCTGTGGCAACAAAAAGAATATTACGGGGTCCATCATCATGAAGACAAAAATTACCTTTCGGGCCTCCAAACGAAATGGTCTCACCCGTTTTTTTCGTAAAAAGGTAATTGGGCCCTATGCCTTGCTCCGATGCACTCAGTAACAACAGAAGCGTTCTGGGCTGACTCGGAGGGGAGGCCAGAGAATAATACCGAATAGCCGGTTTGGAGCCACGGGCCGTGGGGACTTCAAAAGAAAGGGATTGTCCTGGAGAGAAGGCCAACTCTGATGGCTCAAGGAGACGAAGCGTGAGTTCTCGAACATCAGAAGTGAGGTTGCGGATCCCATCGATAATTGCCAGCCCCTGACCGATTTGCATGAGGCAGAATGTAGTGGATTGAAAGGCATTCTGACAACCTCCGCCTATGGCTGGGGGCTCCGGGCTCTCCTCTCCTCACCATGGATTTGCGAGAACCATCACTGGCCCTGTAATATTTTCTCTTCTACTTGAAATTCTTACTCTACCCGAAGGCTGGAGGAAACCCATGAATCCCAAAATTCAGAAAACCGATGAGGAATGGAAGCAACAGCTTTCACCCGAACAATACCAGGTCACTCGGCAGGGAGGAACGGAGCGGGCATTTTCGGGACAATACTACGATCACAAGGCCAAAGGGACCTATCATTGTATTTGTTGCCAAACTCCCCTTTTTCGCTCAACAGAAAAATTTAACTCGGGGACCGGTTGGCCCAGTTTCACATCCCCTGTCGATCAGGAGGCCATCGAAAACCGTGAAGATCAAAGTTATGGTATGGTCCGGAACGAGGTCACCTGCTCAAAATGCGGGGCTCACTTGGGCCATGTGTTCGATGATGGACCCTTACCCACCGGTCAGCGATATTGCATCAATTCGGCTTCGCTTCATTTCAATGACGAGTGAATACTAAAAATCGTTTCGGGTTTCGAGTTCCGCGTTTCGGGGCACAAAAAGGACAACTCCCCAACCAGCATGAAACTTAGCTGGTCTTAAAAAAAAGCCCCGTCATTCAGACGAGGCCTTTTCATTAACCTACAGGTGATTGTTAAATCTAGGCCAACACCCAGATCTTAGACGGCAAAGGAACTTCCGCACCCACAGGTTTTCTTCGCATTGGGATTTTTCACCGCAAACCCCGATCCTTGGAGGCTGTCGACGTAATCAATTTCCGCACCGCTCAGCAAAGGAGCGCTTTGAGAATCGAGAATGACTTTTATATTATCTTTTTCGATCACCGTATCATCATCGCTCAATTTGGACTCGAATGCCATGCCGTATTGATATCCGCTACATCCTCCGCCTTTGACATACACACGTAGCCCAAGGGTATTTTCCTCTTCTTTCGCCAGTTCCTGAATTTTTCCTGCCGCGATATTTGTTATGGTCACCATGAGTTTTTTCCTCTCAAGGCAATAACGGCCCACTAATTGATCCTTTACTCTTCTTGAAAAATCAAAGGCAGGATATGAGTCACGCTACACATCCTGCCCTTGAAACCTTTACACCGCAAACCGCTTACTTGGCTTCGATCTCAATCGTGCGAGGTTTTGCCTTTTCATGTTTCGGCACGGTGACGGTCAGGATTCCCCGCTCATACGTCGCTTTCAACTGTTCCGGGTTCACGTAAGAGGGTAGGACAAAGGTTCTTGAAAAGGCGCCATATCGGACCTCCTGCACATGATAACCATCTTTGTCCTTTGTGGTGTCAGCTTTTCGCTCACCTCGAATCTCTAAAGTATAATCGTTCACTGAGAGATGCACATCCTTCTTATCAATTCCCGGTAATTGGACGTCAATAGCTAATTTTTCGTCATCCTCATGCACATTCACTGCCGGTTTCCAGGCAACGGCTTCACCATTCCGGTCATCCCAGAACGGTTTCAGTGAAAAGGGACGACGGAAAAACTCATCAAAGCTTTTATCGATTTCTGTATAGGGATTCCATTTTACCAACATAACGACCTCCTTTTATCCTTTTTATCGGGTTGTGGGTGTTGATTGTACCAGCTGGGTTTCGTATCCATGTAGCTTAAGATAATCATGAATTATTGTGAGTCAACCTACCCTCATCACAAATGCAAATCTCTTGCAACTTGGTTTTTCCAACAGTTGGAAGTTCCTCTGACCTCATAGAAATTCAATAACCACAAAACTCCGAAAGGCAAGAGGTCAATCCGCACCGAATAGAGCCCCTAAGACCAGTCCGCGCCCAACCGGTCTACAATGATCTGGCGAACAATCGTATTGGGGCCAAGGGTGGCCAAATAGACTGCGGTTTCCGCCACATCAAAAGGGCTGATTTTTCCGCTTTGGGTGATTACCGCGGGATCATGATCCACAAGATCATCGGCAACACCGCCAGGACAAATCGCGCAGACTTTGATCCCCAATGATCGACCTTCATCTGCCAGGGCCTTGGTTAATCCCATGATCGCAAATTTGGAGGCGCTATACGTCGCAGTTCCTGCCCAGGCATCCGTGCCTGCCACACTGGACATATTAATGATGATCCCTCCCCCGTTCGTCTTCATGTGATGAAACCCTGCGCGGCAACAAAAAAAAGTCCCGCGAACATTGGTGTTTTGAACCTCATCAAATTGTTCCGTGCTCGTCTCTACCAATGGTCCACCACCAAAAATCCCGGCATTATTGACCAAAATATCCACGGCCCCGCACTGTTGTTTTGTTTGGGAAAACAGATGTTCAACCTGCCCTTCATTTTGTATATCGGTTGGAATCGATAAAGCCTTCCCTCCTCGCTCGTTGATCATTCCTGCCGTCAGGGAGCACAACGACACACGGCGAGCTGCAATGATGACCGTAGCTCCCTCTTCTGCAAACCGCATTGCCACCGCTTTTCCAATCCCGCTACTACTCCCGGTCACAATTGCAATTTTTCCTTCCAGACGTTTTAATTTGTCCATGGGTACTCCCTTTGGTGACAACTATACAGTCCGCTTTTCTCCCCAAAAGCCAAAAAGGCTACCTGAAACTTGAAACCCGTCCGAGTCTTTTATCACAATCACCCTATCCCACACTTTTCGGGATGTAAAGGAGATACCACCCCCCATGGATTTACCTTCCAATCACCGTGTAGAAATAAGCGTGAGTTACCGGTTTGCCCAAGAACACAATTGGGTTATTCAGGGAATCACAGGCTTTTTTTCAGCCTATTTCATGGAGAAGCCAGGTTTTTGCGTCCTCCGTCATTTTGAAGAACTGGAAACCGGGATGCACGTCTGGCTATGTGAAGTTCCACCGAACATGCGAGTCCAAGGCCTCCTGAAACGGTTGCAAGTAGACTTACCCCCGTTTCAGGTAACTGAGCGTACCCCGACAGAAGCCGCTCCGATCACGCGTCACGTGATCGACTGTCAGACGGAAACCTGAGAAAAGGAAGGGTTCACAAAAGATTCAGGTTGGACTTACTCTTTCAGCCAATTCATGCTTTCACACCGGCCAATTGTAATAGGAACGCATAAATAAACGCGGTTTCTCTGTGCCGTTTAAAGCGTCCCGACGCGCCTCCATGACCGGCCTCCATATTGGTTTTCAGCAAAAGGTAATGGTCGTCGGTTTTAAACGTGCGTAATTTGGCCACCCACTTCACGGGCTCCCAAAATTGTACCTGGGAATCATGGAGCCCGGTGGTGACGAGCATATGAGGATAGGTTTTAGCCTCAATATTGTCATATGGGGAATAGGACAGCATATAATCGTAGAATTGTTTTTGATTGGGGTCTCCCCACTCATCATATTCCCCCGTGGTCAGTGGAATCGACGCATCAAGCATCGTCGTCACCACATCGACAAAGGGGACTTGGGCAATCACACCCTTAAACAGGTCGGGCCGCATGTTAGTCACTGCTCCAACCAGGAGCCCGCCGGCACTGCCCCCCATAGCAAAGAGTTGCTGTGGGTGGGAATATTGTTTCTCAATGAGGTATTCCGCGCATGCGATAAAATCCGTAAACGTATTTTTCTTGTTCAACAGTCTTCCGTCATCATACCACCGCCGTCCTAATTCCTCTCCCCCACGAACATGCGCGATGGCAAAGACAAATCCACGATCCAACAAACTGAGTCGCGAGGCGCTAAAACCGGCATCCATGCTCATCCCATAGGACCCATATCCATACAGTAAGAGAGGGTGCTGGCCATCCGGTGTAAATCCTTTGCGATAGACGAGCGAGATCGGAACGGACACGCCATCACATGCTGAAGCATAGAGGCGTTCAGTTTGATAATTCTTTGAATCGAAATCTCCCAGTACTTCTTCCTGCTTCAGAAGGACTCTTTCCTTCGTGTGCATATTGTAATCGTAGATCGTCATCGGCGTGGTCATTGAGGTGTAGCCGAAACGCAGCACGGGTGTTTGGAGTTCGTAATTATCTCCAAACGCGACATAATACGTTGACTCCCAGAAATCAAGCTCATATTCACCTTCTCCCTTCCAAGGAACAATTCGGAGATGCGTGAGGCCCTGCTTGCGTTCCTCCAAAACCATAAATTCCTGAAACAGTTCCACCCCTTCGAATAGGACATTTTCCCGGTGTGGGACAAGTTCTTTCCAATGCTCCTTGCCCGGCGTGCGAATATCCACGGTCATCAGGCGAAAATTTTTTGCTTGATCGTTCGTGCGAATATAAAACCGATCTTCAAAATGATCCACATCGTATTCATGTCCTCGTTCGCGAGGGTGGACAATCTGAAATTTTCCAAGCGGGTCGTCGGCTTCCAGATACCGATATTCACTTGTGACCGTCTGGTGAGACGAGATCATGACATATCGTTTGGACTTGGTTTTAAAAACAGAGACCGAAAAGGTTTCATCCGTTTCCTCGTACACACATTGATCATCAGCCGGGTTGGTTCCTAAGACATGCCGGCAGATCTGATTCGACCGAAGCGTGTGCGGATCCTGTTTGCTGTAGAACAACGTCCGGTTATCATTCGCCCAATCCATATTACCGGTGACATCGGGAATGATATCGGACAGGACTTCGCCGGTCGTGAGATTTTTCACGAAAATGGTATAGATCCGGCGACCTTGGGTATCGACCGCATAGGCAAGAAGTTCATCATTCAAACTTAGCATCCAGTTGCCTAGGGAAAAATATTCGTGACCCTGTGCCAGGACATTCCCGTCCAACATGATCTCTTCCTGACTCTCTAACGTGTGACGTTTGCGGCAATATATTGCATATTCTTTATCTGTTTCGTACCTGACGTAATACCAATACGCTCCCATGAGAAAGGGGACAGACAAATCGGTTGGCTTTATCCGTCCCTTGATTTCCTGAAACAAGGTTTCCTCAAGTTCTTTGGTCTGACCCAACGCTTTTTCGGCATAGTCATTTTCAGCATTCAGGTAGTCCACAACTTCCGGATTGTCTTTATTTCTCATCCAATAATACTCATCAATCCGTATATCCCCGTGCTTTTCCAAGGTGTGAGGTATTCGGTTGGCCTTGGGAGGTTGCAACACCTGTCGATTATGAAATTGGGTCATAGCGGTATCGCAGTCCTTTCATCCCGTTGTTCATTCAAGAAATCAGACAAATGCGCCTACTCCTCTGTATGTTGGCGCGATCGTGTTTGCTTTAACTGCCCATGGCGTTTCTTCTCTTTAAGCCGTTTTTCTTTTATTCCCTTTGACAATTTCGTCGGCACTCGAGGAGTTCTTGGTTTCAAAGCCATCTCAAGAAGGCCAGTGAATCGTTCGAGCAAATCATCCCGGTTCGCCGATTGGCTTCTATATTTTTGAGATTGTAATCGGAGGACCCCCGACTTATTCACTCGAGTGTGCAGACAGGCCAGGATGCGTTTTTTTTGATACGTATTCAACCTTTCAGTTTTTTTCACGTCGAAATAAAGAGTCACCCGGCTACTCACTTTATTCACATGCTGCCCGCCCGGCCCCCCACTTCTTGACATGGTAAACCGCAACTCCGTTTCGGGGATGAACAAGGTTTTGCCTATCAGAATATCCATGTTTTGAGACGAAAAGCCTGTTCATAGCATTGGGGAGTTCAACCAGTTGTCCGTTACGAATCATCCGCAACGCCCATACATCGCCCTTACAAGTGAGGGGTCACTGCCTCATCTCCCCTTTTCAATCCGGGGTGGCCTGGAATGAAAAACCCACCCTAAGATGTTTACCCTAAATTGTAATTTTCATGGGCTGAATCACGATAACCCAAAGCTGAAATCGGCTGCAATGAACCCCAATTTGCAAGGGGTTTTTGTCCACTTCCGTCACAAAAAAAAAGCAGGGACCTTGGATTCTGTCCCTGCTTTTTTCTTCCAATATTAAGTTTTATTACTTAGAATTTTTCACTCTCGATAAATGTAAATCCTTTCCCCTCCCTCCCTCAAGGTAATGGAAATATTTTAACATTACCGGAGTTCAGCCAGCATGGCTTTCATATGGGGTTCTTTTAATTTCTTGAGTGCCACAACTTCAATCTGGCGAATGCGCTCCCGGGTCACCGACAAACTTCGTCCAACCTGCTCCAATGTCCACGGCTCCTCTTGCCCAATTCCAAAACGCAAGCGAATGACTTGCTCTTCTCTGGGGGTCAGAATACTTAATATCTCTCCCAGTCGTCGGGACGTGTGCTTTTGATTGATTTTCACATCTGGACCGATGACTCCCAAATCCGAAATCATTTCACTCAGATGCGCATCCCCCTCCACAGGAGGCGTATCTAAGGAAATCGGTTCCTGAAATGCTTGCACCGTCTCTTTGATTCTCGCTGGATTCATGTCCAATTCTCGTCCGATTTCTTCATGATTCGGCTCTCGATTGAATTGTTGAGATAGCCGCTGTGCGGTCTTGGAAATTTTGTTGGCGGCTTCAGTCGTATGAACCGGCACCCGGATGGTTCTTGACTGGTCGGACACCGCTCGAGTGATCCCCTGGCGGATCCACCACGTGGCATAGGTGCTAAATTTAAAACCCCGTTGATATTCAAATCGTTCGGCAGCTTTCATCAAGCCGATGTTTCCCTCTTGGACAAGGTCCAGGAAACCCAGTCCTCTCCCCACATACCGCTTAGCCACGTCAACCACCAGGCGCAAGTTACTTTGAACCAATTCATCTTTCGCTTGTTCGATTTTAATCCGATCGGACTCAATTCGCCTTTTGATAGCCGAAAACTCTTCGATAATACTCTGCCCCGCCTTGCCCATGTCACCGGTGGCATTCTGCAGGGCCGCCAGCGAGGAATAGACTTCTTGGATGGCTGGAGCAGAAAAGCCACTTAATTTCTTTGCCTGAGTCAACCGGTCAATGGTGTCAGTGACCATCGGTTGGGTTTTCAAACATGCCGCCAATCGAATGGCTTTTTTCAACTGAACTCGAATTCGGGAAGTGCCGTCATATAACTGTTTTGCCAACTCCACTTCTCGGTCCCGAGCCAAAAGGGGCCTGGACCGGAAAACCTTGAAATAGATGGTTTCCAATGTCGCGGATCCAGATTCCCTCTGGGAGGTCCCGTGAGTATTTCTTGGAAGGGATTTTTCTCGCTCGCTACTATCGGAATCCCAGCAATCCTGATCCCCTAGACGCTTGAGGCCCCGAATCTGCCCGCTCCCGTTTCGAATCTCAGGTCGTACATCTCTGCCAGATTTCATCGGTATTGTTTCCATCGTCGCAATCCTTTCCGTTTCCGGTGGTGTAAGGGTCACCCAGGACCACTTTCCTCTCACCTCATTTCTGTGAAGGCACCAACATGGGACAGATCACAGTTTCTGCTCCACCCCTCCATGAAAGCTCCACTCAGCCCTAAGCCTTTACCGTGAGAAATAACGGCGTCCCCAATCGGTTGATAAAGAGCAGCGCGATTTCATTCTCTTCTAAAGAATTGGCAACCCGATAGTAGTCTTGAAGCGAGGAGATTTGTTGACGGTTGACTTCCCGAATCACGTCACCACGAGACAACCCTGCTTGCTCAGCCGGACTCCCAAGAGCCACAGCTGTCACCACGACACCTTCGGTTGCGCGGTCAATGCCATACTGTTGTGCCGTGTGAGAATTCACGGGCTCAACCTTAATGCCAGCCAAACCCTGCTCTTCTGAATCGTGATTCGCCTTGGCAATCTCCTTATTGGATGGTTGCGCCGCAATCTTCGTCCTCAGCTCTTGCTCACGACTTTCGCGAACGACCAGGATCGACACCGAAGTTCCTACGGGTGTTTGTATGACTTCCTTTTGAAGCCCTCGGGGATCCTCAACGGATTTGCCTTGATATTTCACAATGACATCTCCGCGCTGAATACCGGCCTTTTCAGCAGGACTTCCCGGCCTGACATCGGTCACCAGAGCTCCTGCCGCTTCATTGAGCTCAAAGCTGGCGGCGAGATCAGGCGTGACCTCCTGGATACCAATGCCCAGGAAGCCTCTAACCACTTTTCCGTCGTTCTTGAGACTGGTGTAAATAGGCTGTGCCATGTCGGATGGGACGGCAAAACCCACACCCTGGTAACCACCGGATCGAGAAAGGATCGCGGTGTTGATGCCAATTAATTCACCAGTGGCGTTGACCAACGCTCCTCCCGAATTCCCAGGATTAATGGCGGCATCGGTCTGAATGAAGTCTTCATATTGGGTAATACCCATTCCCCCACGGCCCACCGCACTGACAATTCCCTGGGTCACCGTGGCAGTCAATCCAAAGGGGTTCCCAACAGCCAAGACATAATCCCCTACCTGCAGCTTCGAAGAGTCTCCCCATTTGAGATGGGGCAGATTGGAACCATCAATCTTGATAACGGCCACATCAGTCTGTGGATCACTTCCAACCACCGTACCTTTAAATTCCCGTTTATCGAATAGCCTGACTGTGACGCGTTCGGCACCATCGACGACATGGTGGTTCGTCACCACATGACCATCGGGGGATACGATGACCCCCGATCCCATGCCCATTCCAGGCGGCCGGTTAAAGTTGTCCGGAGAAAAAGGCGATTGAGAAAAATCTTCCGGGGACCCAAAGGGAGGGAAGGTCATTTCCTCAGGTCTCTCTTCGATCACCGTAATATGGACGACCGCTGGTCTGACTACCTTTGCGACACTCGAAAATCCTGGATTCTGACGTCCGTCCAGGGGCACCGTTGAGGATATGGAGCCATCCGTTGAAATTGCCGCATTGAGATCAGGTGGTTGATTCAGAACACCAACGAGTAAGGTCCCGCTCATCCAGCCTACCAACATCAGGCACCCGGCGGTACCAACCGTTTTATACATTTTTCGAACTGTGACTTTTGCCCAGAATGAGCGGAGTTGATGAATCACCTGTTCCATAAGACCCTCCTTTTGGGTGTATTGATTTTGATAGTTCTACATTTAACACTCAGACATGAGAGTCAAATTAAGAACAGATTAAAATTTTTTAATAGAGGAAAAGTTCCAAAAATTCAGGAACTTATGGCATGGAAGGAGAGAGTGGCAATAAAACCGTGAAGGAGGATCCCTGGTTTGGCATACTTTGGACGCGAATCGCGCCCTTATGGGTTTCGACGATCCATTTGCAGATTGAAAGGCCCAACCCCGTCCCTTTGGTGGAATGACTTCGAGCTGAATCCGTTCGATAAAATCGATCGAAAATTCTCGGTTGGTCTTCTAAGGAAATCCCTATTCCTTGATCTTTGACTATAAATTCTCCCTTTTCACCGTTTGGCACGAGAGACATTTCTACGGTGTCCCCCGGGTGAGAATACTTAATGGCATTGTCAATCAAATTTAAAAACAGTTCCCGTAAACGGAATTCATCACCCCTGACCATCATAGGGGATATCTCCTTCACGACAGTCTCGACTTGTCGATCCTTCCCAAGGACTATTGCCTGTTGCTGTACATCGCGCAACAGGTCATCCAGTTGAACCGGGGCTTGCTGCAATTTAATTTCTCCGAGATCGGCTCTGGACAGGAACAGGAGTTCGTCCACTATACGACTCATTCGGTCAATTTCCTCTAAATTGCTTTCTAACACCTGCCGATAGTCCTCTGCACTACGAGGACGACGAAGAGCCAACTCGGTCTCTCCCTTCGTGATGGTGAGAGGAGTCCGTAACTCATGGGAGGCATCGGCACTAAAAAGCCGAATCTGACGAAAGGAGACTTCTAATCGTGCGATCATATCATTAAACGTGGACGCGAGCCTTCCAATTTCATCGGTTGACCGGGGCGTAGTGATTCGTTGCGTTAAGTCCCCCGCGGCGATGCGCTGAGCTGCGTGGGTAATGGAATCAACAGGTCGAAGAGCCCGACCCGCAAGAAACCATCCCCCGAGTAATGACACAATCACCGCAAGCGGAGAAGCGATCAACAGCGCGAGCAACAGTCGGTCCAACATATCGACGGTTGGTTGTAATGAGGTTCCAACCCGCAAAATATTCACAAGTCGCTCGCCATGCCTGATGGGAACGGACAACAGCCGGAAGGGAACACCTTGATCAAATCGTACCGATTCAAAGGTCGCTTGTCCGTTTAACGAAGCTTGAAAAGCGGTTTGACTCAAGGGAATTTCCCGGCTTTGAATGTTCGCCGACTGAATGGTGACTTGGCCGGCTGGCCCGAAGATTTGGAAAAATTTATCCAATAAAGCCAATTCAGGAAAGTCTTGGGACAAATCTTCGAAAATGAGAAACGGCCCAAAGCGATGTTCCCCCAATGTCCGCACCGCAACCGCCGCCGCTTCTTCCAGGGAGGCATCCACTTCATCTTGCATGGCCTTGGACATCACCACATAGATGACTCCGGCAAAAATGACCAGAATTAAACCTAAGGCCAGGCCATACCACAGAGTCAACCGTATCCGGATGGTGGCGTTCTTCACGAATCGGCTCTTATCATATACCCGCTGCCCCGAACCGTCTGGATCAAGCTACTCTCTCGTCCCCGATCAATTTTATTCCGTAAGTAACTAATATACACATCTATCACATTGGTGAAGGTATCGAAATCAAGATCCCACACATGTTCGGTAATCATCGGACGGGTCAACACCCGACCGGCATTTCGCATGAGATATTCCAATAAGGCATATTCCTTTGCGGTCAATTCAATACGCTCACCGGCACGAGTCACTTCTCGTGTCACGGGGTTCAACACCAAGTCTTCAACCTGAAGCGTGCCAGTGGGCGTTCCGCTGGCACGGCGAAAGAGGGCGCGCGCGCGCGCGATCAGTTCTTCAATAGCAAAGGGCTTGGTCAAATAATCATCTGCTCCGGCATCTAAGCCCTTCACTCTTTGATCAACTTCCGAGCGGGCGGTGAGAATCAAGACCGGTGTTTTGACACCTGCCGCCCGTAATTGCCTCAAGAGTTGCAGCCCCGGCAATCCGGGAAGCATCAAATCCAAGATGATCAAATCGTAATTGACCCCCTGTGCCCAATCGAGTCCCGTGGTTCCATCGACACACACATCCACGGCATAGCTTTCTTCTTCCAACGCCCGGCGAATAAAGGAAGCGACCTTTGGTTCATCTTCTACAAGAAGTAATCTCATCCTGGAAAACCTATTATCTATTCAAAGCTCAAGGTTGGGAAATCTCACGCTTGGGACTATTCATGTAATCACGCAAAAGGTCTTTTTCAAAATACCTATGGAGATTGTACCATCCTGCTTGAATTGCTAGAAGGGCATGCGCGGATAGGGATGCGGGCGCTCAAAAAAAGAGGCCTCATCACAATGTGATGAGGCCTCTTGGCTTCAACCTCACTCCCCAGCCTACTTAGAAACCTTTAAATATGCTCGACGAGGCTTCTGAGTTTGTGACTACAACTCGGGTGTCGTAATTTTTTGAGCGCTTTGGCTTCAATTTGCCGGATTCGCTCCCGGGTGACATCAAAGTCCTGTCCAATTTCCTCCAATGTATGATCTGTACTGTCGCCTATCCCAAACCGTTTCCGGATGACGGTTTCCTCACGAGGGGTCAGAACCCCCAATGCATTGGCAATTTGGCGTTGAAGATCGTACCGGTTCGCTGCATCCATTGGTGAAACCGCGTTTTTATCCTCAATGAGATCTCCAAGCTGACTATCCTCCTTTTCCCCAATTGGTGTTTCCAGAGAAATAGTCCCTTTGGAAATATCCAACATCATCCGAACCTTCTCGGCCCCAAGGCCCATACGATTGGCAATCTCCTCAGGAGTCGGTTCCCGACCTAATTGTTGCACCAATTGCCTGGCAGTCCGTGCTAATTTGGTGTTCGCTTCGATCATATGAACGGGGATTCGAATGGTTCGGGCCTGATCGGCAATGGCCCGGGTCACTCCCTGCCGGATCCACCAGGTTGCGTAGGTACTAAACTTATACCCTCGTTGATATTCAAATTTATCAACAGCCCGCATTAAACCGATGTTCCCCTCTTGAATTAAATCAATAAATTGTAAGCCTCGATTGGTATATTTCCGAGCAATACTGACCACTAACCGTAAGTTGGCTTCAATTAACTGAGCCTTGCCCCGCTTGACTTTTTCTTCCGCCCGCAACAGTTTAGAAAAGGCATCCCTAAATTCATCGAGGGGCATGAACACCACCTCGTCCTGGATTTGACGGAGTTGCCGCTTCGCCTGATTCAATTCCCCTTTCCATTTGGTCAAGTTAACCGAATTGGCAACGGGTTTTCGGCGGCTTCCAGCTTTTTTTGACGATCGCCGGGTCTTTGGGGTAATCACCTGCATCCCCTCCTGTCCGGCATACCCCAGTTGCCGAGAGCATTTTCGTATCACGGCGTCGGTATTGGTCATTTCCAACCCAATGCCTTTTATCCGGTTCAACATTTGATCCCGAATTCGCTGATGCAGGTTCAAGGCTTCAATCCGATCGACATATTGATTCAAGACGGAGGTAAAGCGTTTTCCAGACTGGGGTTTCTTTCCTTTTCCCCCGACCGCATTCCGTTGGTTCGAATATAAGGTCAAGAGGGTCCGGCCTATCCGCCGAATAGCACTCAAGCTTTCTAAGGTTCGAAGTCGTAGTTCCTCATCTTCCTGTTCAGTGGCCGCGATATCTTCCTCAATATCATCGTCATCTAAATTATCCTGTAACAGAACAAGATCTCGAACCCGAATCTCTTCATTATTTTTGAGTTGGTCATGCAGGCTCTCGATTTGTTGAATAGTCACAGGCATACTGAAGACGGAACAGGCCAGCTCCCGTTTCCCCTCTTCGATATGCTTTGCCAGCTCTATCTCGCCCTCACGTGTCAGCAAGGGCACACGACCCATTTCTTTCAAATACAGTCGAACGGGATCATCAATGCGAGTCGGTTCTCCAGGAGTGAGATCGATGTCCACACCCGCCGTCTCACTGTCGTCATCTATTTCATCCTGAGAATCTGACCCACTCGCTCCATTGCCCTGTTGCCCTTCACCGGCTTCCATTTCCGGAGCATCGAGAACTTCAATATTCATTTCACTTAATGCCATCATGATGGTAGGCATTTGATCTGAGGACATGACCTCCGCTGGCAGGGCCTGATTCAAATCTTTCAATGTCAACTGGCCCTTTTTCTTTCCAAGGGAGATGAGACGCTTTACCTCATCTGTCATTTTTTCTTTTGGCATTCCGCACTCCTTACAAATGACCAACCGTTAAAGTTAATAAGGGAACTTTCTCCGTCCTCAATTCAATTGTGTTGCTCAGTTTTGTCTAGCCCCTGCTGACTAATGACAAAAGCCATTTTGCTTATGTGTCATAACATCCAGTCGCATAGTCGAGACAGTTTCATGGGGCTAAAATAAAAAGAAGATTCAAAAGGAAGGAAATAGTTTAAGAAATTGAACACGCGAGGTAATAAAGATTAAAAAAAACAATCTCCCGCAGAGCGGGGATTTAACATTCGTGCTAAGAATTTTGTACGTCTATGAAAAAGGCGTAACTTAGACATAGTTTACTATATTTTTTATAAAAAGTAAATTAGCATTTTCGCTCAAAATATTAAAGTAAAGATTTAATTATTTCATTTTCACACAGTCTATTATAACTGAGTTTTACTTGTTATTTACTATCAAATCCGGATTTTCCTGTTTCCCTACATCCCCAACATTTTCTCTTACAGACTCCAAACGCCCCTGTGGGAGATGAGCCTGATCTCCCAAGGAAGGCCGAACGGTATCTGTCCCTCAGGGGAAGGAGGGTTCCACCCTCTGGAGGGTCACTTCCCACGTTTCCTTTTCCCTAATATCGATATCCCCCACTAAAATGTCGCTCAAGCGTCGAGGATAAGCCCAGATGATTTCGGTAAATTGTTGAGTCAACAATTTCTTTATTATTCGGGGCCAAATTCCCCGCTAGCCGAAAATGAGTAGTGGCTTGTTCGTGTAATTCCAGTTTGTGAAGGGTCAGTGCGAGATTGAAATGAGCCTCTGGCAATTGAGGATCAGCCTGAAGGGCCCTTTCAAATTTTTTCCGGGCGAGCTCCCATTGACCTCGATTGTACTCTTCAATGCCTTCCAAATTTAATTGGGAAGCCTGTGGACTGGATATGGGGAGCGTGGCTAAGGGACCTGTGGGTGTTGCACAACTCCCTACGAGAATACACACCCCCAATCCTAACAGGAGGGATGAAAAGTTGGTCTTCATAATGAGTACCTCAACAGCTTAGTCACATCATTAAACACAGGCCGATTCCTCATTGTCTATCTAAAAATTCCTCTTGGATTGGTGCTCTTGTGCAGGTAGCCCTCTCACGTTACCATGGTCCTTCCCAACGCCTCAGACAATAAGGATGTACGATGACACATGATGTTCTCATTATCGGGGGAGGTTCCGCCGGGTATGCTGCAGCAAGAACGGCTCGGGATGAAGGGGCCAACGTGGGCATTATTGACCCGGGCCCCTTAGGCGGCCTCTGTATCCTCCGCGGATGCATGCCATCCAAAACTATCATTCGATCATCCGATGTCATTTCGTTAATGCGCCGGGCAGAGGAGTTTGGCCTCTCCTCTGTCACGGCCAAAGCCAACTTATCCGCAATCATCGACCGGAAAGCTCGCCTGGTCAAAGAGTTTGCCGATGACCGAATAAAAGCCCTACAGGATCCTGGATTTACCCTTTATCAGGAAAGAGCTACATTTTTGTCTCCGACCGAGGTTCAAGCCGGTCCCCACATTCTCACCTCTAAAGCCATCATTATTTCAACAGGTTCAGTCATCTCTCACCGACCTCTTTCAGGTCTGGAAGAGGTCGGGTATATCACCAGTGACGAGGCTCTTGAATTGCGTCAGCCTCCTCAGTCCATGCTGATCCTTGGGGGAGGACCGGTGGCCGTCGAGTTTGCCCAGTTCTTTTTACGGATCGGAATCCAGGTCACTTTGATTCAACGGAGTGCTCATATTCTCTCTCAAGAAGATGAGGATTTGGCTCGACCGGTTGAACATCGATTTCGGGAAGAAGGTATGGCCGTCTACACCAACACGGAGTTAATACGATTTTCCAAAGACGGAAATCGGAAAACAGTACATTTCATTCATGAGGGACACGAGAAGACCGTGACCGTCGAAATGATTTTCCAAGCCCTTGGACGCCGCCCTAATATCGATGGGTTAAATCTCGATGCGGCAAAGGTCGAAGTCCAAAACAGGGGCATTGTTGTTGATGACGCGATGCGCACCTCTCAATCTCATATTTTTTCGGTTGGGGACGTCAACGGACGGCATGAAATTGTCCATATCGCTGTTCAAGAAGGTGAGATCGCCGGGTGGAACGCCGTTCACCCCCATCATCCGCCTCGCCGACACGACCATCGACTGGATACTCTCGTGGTGTTTACAGATCCCCAATTGGCCTTTCTCGGCCTCAATGAAATAGCCTGTCGGCGTCAAGGGATTGCCTATCTTGTGGCTTCCTATCCATTCAACGACCATGGAAAATCCATGGTTCTCGGTGAGACACACGGACACGTCAAACTCCTGTGTCATCCCAGCTCAGGAGAAATTCTTGGAGGACACATTGTCGGACCTGAAGCGGGTGAGCTCATTCATGAACTGATCGCCATTATGTACTATCGCGGTACCGTCTTTGATCTTCTTACCATACCCCATTACCATCCCACACTGGCAGAGATCCTCACCTACCCTGCTGAAGAATTGGCGGCCAAGGTACGAAAACAGAAATGAAAATCGTTTCGGGTTTCGAGTTACGGGTTTCACGTAAAAAAGCAAAGAATCTCCTCAATTGAAACCTGAAACTCTGGGCCAATTGCTGGGAGAAAAAGCTTCGCTGAGCTACGTCTTTCGTCGGGAAGTGCTCTTTCAGGTTATTCGCCTTTAATTTTCGCCCCACACCAAGAACACGGTGAGTGGGCTTTTTCCTTTAAAATAGATTTCTCTTTCCTTTGTTCTTCAACTATAGGCCTCTCCCCTTGAAGGACTCGAGCCCATCGGGCGGTAGGATTCTTCATTATCCATTTGGGTAAAAACAGAAACACGATCATCAGCCCCGCGCCAAATAGAATTGGTGGCCAGGCAACCGTCACCACGCTACTCCCCCAATACGTCAGGGCAAAGGTTGGAGGAATCATTCCGAACAGGGTCGCCAGGGCAAATGCCTTAAGACTCATATTCGTCAATCCTGCTCCATAACTAATCAGATCAAAGGAAAAAACCGGAAACAATCTAGAGAGAAAGACCAATCCGATTAAATGATGGTCTGTACATTTTTCACAAAACACGACATCGATGTTCAAAGTTTTCGCTATGACATCCCGTCCAAGAAACCTCCCAATCAGAAAACTGAGAATCGCTCCGATTTCCGCTCCTATGACGGCATAGGCAGTTCCAAGAAAAGGGCCAAATGCAATACCCGCCGCAAGGTCAAGAGGCAGGCTGGGAATCGGACTGATGACAACGGCGATTGCCATCATGACCATAAACACCATCGGCCCTACCGCTCCCCAGGAATGGACGTATTCGACGATCCTCCGAGGATTGACGGTTTCTCCCACATCCCACTCGGTCAGAAAGGTATATGTCCCATACAGTAACACCCCCACGATAGTGAGTTTCATGAACTGACGGGGGCTTGGAAGTGGTGGCATCTCAAATTTCATTTTTCAGGTTTCAGACAATGAAATCAGGATTCTCATCACGTTTCCGCTGTAATGATCCCCGAGGTGATAAGACTACAAGCCAAGATTGTTACCTTTGTGTTTCCTGTTAACTGGAAAGGATTTCAACATGACTTGCTCACGATGTCAGGGGTTCCTGGTCCAGGAACGAATATTCGACCTTTTGGATATCTCTATTCATAATGATGTCTGGCGTTGCACGAATTGTGGAGACATTACGGATCAGGTTATCCTTACCAATCGACAGGCTAAGGGAGTCAACGCTGAACCTGCGATGATTCATCAGGCTGCTTAGTGGGATGTAGTCCATGGGCGGGGCTTTCATTTTCAGGATTCAGAAGTCGGGCCACCAACTTACCGAAAGGTTGTCACACCACCTCCAATAAAGGGAGCCAACGATGAACGATTCTTCAACCACGACGGCCACTGAAGGCCCCTTTTCTTTCGGAAAGATTGTCATTGCCCTTCTTCTGGCAGTCGGCATTGGGGCATTTTTTTTCTTTGATCTTGGCCAATATCTTTCTCTTGAAGCGCTCAAAGAAAATCGGGACAATCTGCTCGCCTATACCGAAACTCATTATGGGTTTGCCGTAGCCCTGTTTGTCTTAATCTATATCGTGCAAACCGCATTTTCCCTGCCTGGTGGGGCCATCCTTACTTTAGCAGGAGGATTTCTGTTTGGCAGCGTATTGGGAACCCTGTACGTCAATCTTGGGGCCACCAGTGGCGCCACATTGGCCTTTTTAGCTGCTCGTTACTTGCTCCGCGATTGGGTGGAACAAAAGTTTGGAGATCGGCTTGAACCCATTCAAGCGGGGTTTGCCCAGAACGCATTTAGTTACCTCATGACATTGCGGCTCATCCCTGCCTTTCCCTTTTTCTTGGTCAATCTGGTATCCGGACTGACGCGGGTCAACTTGGGGACATATGTGATTGCCACGGCGGTCGGGATTATCCCCGGGAGCTTCGTGTTTGCCTATGCCGGGCGACAACTTGGTTCGATAAATTCTTTAGGAGAAATTGCCTCTCCCCCCGTCTTGTTAGCGTTTAGTCTTTTGGGACTCCTTGCCTTACTGCCAACCATTTATAAAAAATTTTTCCCGAAAAGGGTTTAATGAACGTCGGACCGTTCTTTCTTTTATGCCACACTTTGTCGCATTAAAAAACTCTTCAACCGCCATTGTTGATTCACACGTCCTGGAGGAGGCCCATGAATAACCCCGTCCCCTTGGAGCACCCTGTCGAAATGCTTCCCATGGACCAATTCAATCAAGAATTGGTCAATAATGTTCACCCACCCCAATGGGCAAATCCGGAACCCACGGGTCGATACAATATCGTTGTCATTGGTGCCGGAACGGCTGGTCTTGTCACCGCAGTTGTCGCCACGGCCCTCGGGGCCAAGGTGGCCCTCATTGAGCGCCATCTGATGGGGGGAGACTGTCTCACTGTGGGGTGTGTGCCTTCGAAAGGGGTCATCCGGGCTTCCCGGGCCTGGTCAGAAGTCTCCCATGCGAGCGAATTTGGCCTTCATATTCCTGAGGGAGTCAAACGGGATTTCGGCGCCGCCATGGCTCGTATGCGAAAATTGCGGGCCCGAATCAGCCATAACGACTCGGCCCATCGATTTAAAAAATTAGGGGTCGACGTCTTTATTGGAGAAGGGCGTTTTACGGGTGCGAATACGGTCGCGATTGAGGGCAAAACGCTTCAATTCGCCAAAGCGGCTATTTGTACTGGGGCCAGAGCCGCTGCCCCCCCGATAGAAGGTCTTGATAAGGCAGGGTACCTGACTAATGAAACAATTTTTTCCTTAACGGAACTTCCACAACGATTAGCGGTCATCGGTGCCGGACCAATCGGGTGTGAAATGGCTCAATCTTTCTCACGCTTTGGGAGTCAAGTCTGCCTGTTTGAACGAACCAACCATATTCTTCCTCGAGAAGACGCTGATGCCGCAGAAATTGTTCAGGCTCGTATGGCAGGGGACGGCGTGTGTTTTGTCTTTGATTCCCATGTCACCCGGGTCGAAACACGAGGGAAGGAAAAGATTATCAACTACACCATGAATGGAGAACAACAGGAGTTAGTGGTTGATGAGATACTCGTGGGGGTCGGACGCGCGCCAAATGTGGAAGACCTTGGCCTGGAGGCCGTCGGCGTTGATTTTGACACCCGATCCGGAGTGAAAGTCAATAACAGACTTCAAACCACGAACCCCAAAATTTTTGCAGCCGGAGATATCTGTTTCCCATTTAAATTCACACATACCGCTGATGCGATGGCACAAATCGTTATTCAAAATGCCCTGTTCCCTCACCCCTTTGGGTTAGGGTATGCGAGTACGGATTCGCTCATCATCCCCTGGTGCACCTATACCGACCCGGAAATTGCCCACGTGGGCCTGTATGAACAAGATGCCACATCCAAAGGCCTCAACGTCGATACATTTACTTTTAAGCTGGACGAGGTCGATCGCGCGATTTTGGACGGAGAAGATGACGGATTTGCCAGAGTACATGTCAAAAAAGGAACAGACACCATCGTGGGTGCCACCATCGTCGCTGCGCATGCAGGGGAAATGATTAGCGAGTTCACTTTAGCCATGAAAGCGGGGGTTGGGCTCAGCACGATAACCGGAACCATCCACCCCTACCCAACCCAGGCTGAAGTTATCAAAAAAGTTGCCAATGCGTGGAGAAAGACCACATTTACAGAAGGCAAAAAGAACCTGCTCAGTAAATTGTTCGCTTGGACAAGGAAGTAACCGTGAATGCCCCTTAGTTTCGGGTTTGTAGCTGCAGCATCTAATGCTGCCCCCCAACCAACATCACGGCTCAGGAGGCGCGTCATAGGAATAATAACCGGGTTTCAACCAAAAATTCGGTTCTGGTTTGGGTTTTGGTGTCACGAAGAGGCGCCATAAGATGGCGCAGCTACACTTTGAAATATAAACCTGAAACTTGAAACTGCTTTCGACATTACCCAGATAGGCATAAAAGTGCTGACATGAAGTTTTTCATGAAATGCCCCAAACGGTTCATATCGCTATTGGGCCTTCTATTGGGCTTTGCGGTATTCATCGGGTCTAGTTATGGTGAGCGGGATAGGGTTTTGGAGGTCGGAAAGTTTTCCGCTTCGGAAGAACATGGACCCTTCCCATCGGGGTGGGAACCCCTAACCTTTTCTAAAATCAACGAACATACCCAATATTTCCTGGTTAAAAATGAGGACACCGTGGTCGTCAAGGCAGTCAGTGATCGTTCTGCTTCAGGATTAGCTCGAGAAATAACTATTGATCCAAAGGAATACCCCATTGTGGAATGGCGTTGGAAGGTCGAGAATATTTTGAAAAAAGGGGATGTCTACAGGAAAGAGGGGGATGACTATTCAGCCCGGCTTTACATTATGTTCGAATATGATAGCGACAAGGTGGGAATCTTTGAACAGATTAAATATGAGGCGGCCAAATTATTTTACGGCCAATATCCTCCTATCGCCACCATTAACTATATTTGGGCAAATCATGCTCCTGTGGGAACAATAGTTCCAAACCCCTACACCGATCGGGCTCAAATGATCGTCACTCAAAGCGGCACAGGTAAGATTCGCCAATGGGTGACTGAGGAACGAAATATTCTTGATGATTTTCGACAGGCCTTCGGTGAAGACCCGTCAAAAATTTCCGGGGTGGCGATCATGACCGATACCGACAATACTCAGGAATCCGTTATCGCCTATTTTGGAGATATTCTCTTTAAACGAAAGGAGTCGAAAGAAGAAAAATAATACGGTCGGCTCATGTAAAAGTCGGTTCATTTCCAGGTTTCCACTTAATACTGCAACCCGCACTTGGTTTTTGGTCTGCGCTCACGGATCTCTCAGACAGCACCGCATCTAAAGCCATCCTCACATCCCTCCCGGTCACCGGTTTGTCGGTTCCAGGACGACTGTCATCAAGCTGACCGCGATAGACGAGTTTTCTATCCTGATCGAACAAGAAGAAATCCGGAGTGCAGGCAGCCGAGAAAACTTTGGCCGTTTCCTGGCTTTCGTCGTAACACACCGGAAAGGTGTATCCCAATTGTTTCGCCATCAGCCGTAATTGGTCGGGGGCATCATCGGGGTAACGGGCCGTATCATTGCTACATATGGCTACAATCCCGACGTTTTTGTTCCGATAGTCTTTTCCTAGCCGCGCGAGCTCTTCTTTCACATGCACTACATAGGGACAATGTTTACAAATAAACATGACCAGGACACATTGCTTGACCAGGAAGTCCTCGGGAGAAACCAGGCGGCCCGACACCACATCCGGAAGTCGAAAATTGGGAATTCGCGTCCCCAATGGCAGCATGGTTGAATGTTTCAAGGCCATTTTCCCGGCCCCCTTCTTTCCAGTTGATAACACATGACTCTCTAGGAATTCTGGTTCAATGAAAAACGTAACGATATTAGGTTGTCGTCCTTTTCCAATTTCTAAATCGTGACAGTAATTCTTCCCGAACATTTGGTGGAATCGGCTCCGAAGGTAACTGCCCCAAAGTATGAATGGTATATTTCATTTGGCGCAAATATCTCCGACAGGAAAGACACATTCCCAAATGCATGTGAAATCGTAGGCGGTCCCAAAAGGAGAGGGTCCCCTCAAGATAGTCGGTCACCACTTCAGTGAGTTGCTTACATGTTAATTTTCCTACCATATCATCCGTCACATTGTGTTTTGGGGTAATCTCTCTCATGGCCCTGGTTGATTAGGTCTAAGATAGCGTTCCAGTTCTTGTCGTACTCGAGATCGAGCCCTATGCAACAAGACGCGTTGGTTAGTCTCACTCAGATCTAAGATATTACAGGTTTCTTTTGACGTCAGGCCTTCAATATCTCGTAGAGTCATGACTTGTCTTTGCATTTCCGGCAACATTTGGATTGCATTGTCAATGTGTTTCCGACCCTCTTTGGAAACAAGAATACGTTCTGGCGTTTGTTCATCCCACGCATCCGGCGGAGATGCCCAGTGGTCAACCCAAAACCCAGACTTCACAAATCGGCCAGGATCTACCGCTGGGTCATGACTGTCTTCCCCCGAACCAGCCATTGATGAAAAGGGTTCATATCGACTTTCACGTTGTCCCCTGGTTTTTGCACGGTTGGTGAGAATCCGAAACAGCCACGTTTTGAAAGATGATCGTCCTTCAAAACGGGATAATCCTTCCAGTACGGCCAGCCAGGTTTCTTGAACCACTTCCTCGGCAACCGCACGACTGGGAACAAACGTCATGGCTAATCGAATCAAGGATCCGGTATATTTATCCACGACGGTCGAAAAAGCATCCTCATCACCACGTCTGAGAGCCTCAAGGAGCTTAGCTTCTTGATTCGTGGTTTCCTGTTGAGGACCGGACTGATAACTTGTCACGGGCTTGTGATCGACGGGAAGAATTGGTTGGGTTTTCTATTTCCCAGGGCTGTGATTATCCACCTCCGCTTCTACATAATCAAGTCACCTCCATAGTAGATCCGGCCACCGGAACAGTTCGTGATCTTTGACAGATTGGTTGTTGTAATAGAAGAACATGACAAACACATGAAAAAATCGTTGCACGTCCTGCCAACACCATAATTGATTGTTAGCAGAGATTAAGATTTTCTGCGCAAGCATTTTCTGGCTGCGCAAAAATTTCTTCTAGCTTTCAAGGGGGGGGGACATCCGGGAAGCATGAAGTGGGAAAACCTGCAGAGCTAATACAGTCGGCCCGCTTGGATATTGTCACGGGAGGAGAAATTCTCATGCACAACCACTGTCCATACTATGACCAGAACCTTTCTTTCCCCCTGACCCGGAGCTGTATAGATATACGTTCTCCGTTCAGAGGGAATTTCTTGTTGGGGGTCTCAACAGATCCGGGGAACTCCAGCAATACCAACCCCTTTAACCGTTACTCCTCTTTCTTAATCTGCTCACTCAAATAATTTTCAAGTCCGACCTGCTTAATGGTCTCTAACTGGGTTTCAATCCAATCAATATGCTCATCTTCGTCTGTGACCATATCCTCGAGCATGTGCCGGGTCGTAAAGTCTCCAACTTTTGTGCAGTGAACGATGCTATCGGACAACAGTTTGACCATATCCTTCTCTTTCTGCAAATCCGCTTTCAATTGTTCTGGTACGGTTTCGCCAATCTTCACGGTTCCCAGACGTTGCATGTTCGGCAATCCCTCCAAATACAGGATATGGTCGATAATAGATTCCGCATCTTTCATCTCGCCATAGCTTCTGGATTGAACATGGTGGTATAACCGGTCGTATCCCCAGTTTTTACACATCTTGGCATGGAGGAAATACTGATTGATGACCGTCAGCTCCTCCGTTAAGATCTTATTCAGTAAATCAACAACTCCCTGTTTGGCTTTCATAACCGGCCTCCTTTGCGTTGAAATGCATTTTTAAACTCAAATTTTTCTTCCCGTTCGACTCCGCTTCTGCCCCAATGGGGCCTCCCCGCGAGTAGAGGTTAAATGGCATGACCCATTCCACTCTTGTGGCCATAAGCTTATTGTACTTTGTGAGAGATTAATCAGTCAATATTTATATTTAAGTGTTTATTATTAACTTTGATTTTCTTTATCAATTCTGTTGATTTGGATTCTCAAGGTCAAACACAAAACCCAACCCTGGCAGCTCTCTACCCTGCAAAATACATACACACTGCCAGGAAAATCGGAGATGAATGGATTTGGAAGATCTGAATCGTTCGCGCTAGTGGTGAGGACGTCTGTAGGAATGCCAGGCCCATGAATAAATGGTCACATTGAGGATAACGACCATCGTGCCCAATACCACTTGCCATTCCCGATTGAGTGCATCGGGATAAATAACCGGAATAAGATATTGATCAATAAAGCTTTTCTGGTATCCCTCCATTCCAGCTTTTTGTCTGAACCAATTTTCTAGTGGTGTCAGGGGACATACCCAACCTTGGAATTCAACCCACGCAGCCCACAAGGCAGCTGGCATATGCACCAGGCTTACATATCGCCATTTGACGACACATAACCCTCCAAGAAGGACAAACACAATAAAGAGAAGATGGACGGCCACAAGGGCATCAGCCAAAATGCGATACCACATAAGGGGAATATCCAATGCTTAATGACAAAATTTTAAAGTCTAAAATAAAACATTTTTCGTCTTTCATTCTGAAACCTGAAACTCGAAACCAATTGAAGACTGAATTCGTTAACCCGGTGCCAGATATCACTCGACAATCACCGCAGTTCCAGAAACACTCACCATCAACATACTTCCCGTCTCACCCATCACGAGATAGTCTACATCAATACCAACTATGGCATTAGCTCCAATACGAAGGGCTTCTTCTTGAATTTCTCGAAATGCGATTTCCCTTGCGCGCGCTAATTCTTTTTCATATGCTCCGGATCGTCCCCCGACGACGTCCCGAATATTGGCGAAGAAATCCCGGAAGAAGTTGGCTCCAAGAATGGCCTCTCCCGTGACAACGCCTAAATAATCCTTAATCCGTTGTCCTTCGACCGTGGGTGTAGTGGTTAAAATCATGGCTTCCTCCGGGTAACAATTTTCAGAAAATATCGAAAGTCGAATATCCAAGGAGGAATAGGCATGGGATCGTCAACGAAGGCGGTATGGGCTCCTTCTTCCAAACGTTTGAATCCTACGTTCATTAAATCCCTTCAGACAAACAGAGTCCCCTCTCCTTAAACTTCATATTTGGACATTCCTTGTTCGATATTCGATATTTTTATCCAAAAAAATTCATGATTGGTGTGTTCCTCCAGAAAAGAAAAAAATCGTTGATAGCAAATATTGGGGTATCATTTCCAAGGCCCACAATGCCTAAAAAATGGGCAATCTGCTAAATTCGAATTCCAGTGTCTCTATTCACTCAACGTAGCCAATTTATTCACAAGTTTATCCCCACATTTTGGGGAAGGCGGGCAGTCCGTTGACTTCCTTTCCGACCCTCATTAGAATTTTGCAACGAAGGAAACCGTGAGTGCCCTCTCAATTCGTCCATCTTCATCTCCATACTCAGTATAGTCTCCTCGACGGCGCAAATCAGCTTGATCCCCTTTTCAAGCAGGTCAGCGATTTTGGGATGCCTGCCGTCGCCATGACCGATCATGGCAACATGTTCGGAGCCATTGAGTTCTACCAGAAAGCCAAAAAATATGGGGTCAAGCCGATTATCGGCTGCGAGGCCTATATGGCCACCGGAAACCGGAAGGAACGAGATCGGCAGCTGGCTCACAATGAATACTACCATTTGATTTTATTAGCGACGAATCTCACCGGATATCACAATCTCATCAAACTTTCGAGCAAAGCGTACCTTGAGGGGTTTTATTATAAACCCCGAATGGATAAAGAACTGCTCGAAGAACATCACCATGGACTGATTGCGCTTTCCGGGTGTCTCAGTGGGGAAGTCCCCTATTTAATTGGACAACAGGATATGAAGGGCGCGATCAAGACCGCGGATGAATACCGGTCAATCTTCGGCAAGGATCATTATTACCTTGAAGTCCAGGCCAACGGCCTTGACCACCAACGAATCGCCAACCAAGGACTGGTCGAGATCCACAAACAGCTCGGGATTCCTCTTGCCGGCACCAACGATTGCCATTATTTAAAAAAAGAAGATGCCCATCCGCATGAGATCATGCTCTGCCTGCAAACGGGAAAAACACTCAAAGATCCCAACCGAATGCGTTTTGATACGAACCAGTTATATGTGAAATCTACGGAAGAAATGATTGCGGATTTTGTGGAACTTCCTTCAGCGGTCTTAAACACATGCAGAATAGCTGAACAATGTGATGTCGCCTTCTCTTTTGGAACTCCTCATCTTCCTCATTACCAGGTCCCCTCTGGGCACACTCATGAAGAGTATCTTCAAATGGTGGCCGAGGAAGGACTCGCTGCCCGGTTGAGAGAAAGGCCAACCCCGATTTCTCCGGAAATGTATACCCATCGGCTCAAAGCGGAACTCAGCGTCTTAATCTCCATGGGATATGCCGGCTACTTTCTGGTGGTGTGGGATATTATTAAATTCGCTCGTTCAAGGGGGATTCCGGTTGGTCCGGGTCGTGGCTCTGCGGCAGGCAGTTTGGTGGCCTATGCCCTCCGCATCACCGACCTTGATCCACTGGTGTACAATTTACTTTTCGAGCGCTTTTTGAACCCCGAACGTGTCACGATGCCGGACATCGACATGGACTTTTGCATGGATCGACGGGGAGAAGTGATCAATTACGTGATTGACAAATATGGGGAAGAACATGTGTGCCAGATCATCACCTTCGGAACTTTAGGGGCCAAAGCCGCTATTCGCGATGTTGGCCGGGTGATGGACATGCCGTATGCGGAAGTCGACCGAGTGGCAAAACTCGTTCCGACCCAGTTGAATATGACCCTTCAAAAAGCGTTGATCCAGGAACCCAGGCTCCAGGAACTCGTTGACAACGAGCAAAGAATGAAAGAGTTGATGGACACGGCCAAGGCGCTCGAAGGTTTGGCGCGACATGCGTCCACCCATGCCGCCGGGGTCGTCATCTCACAAAAACCTCTCATCGAACATGTCCCCCTGTATAAGACGAGCAACAATGAAATTGTCACGCAATATTCCATGACTGACGTCGAAAAAATCGGGCTCGTTAAATTTGATTTCCTGGGTTTAAAAACCCTCACGATGATCAATCGTGCCGTAGCATTAATTCACGCCAAGGGAACCCAGGATCAAGATCTTGACGTGAACCACTTGCCGCTGAACGACGCTGCGACCTTTGCCTTATTGTCTACCGGAAAAACCACGGGAATTTTCCAGCTGGAAAGTTCCGGGATGCGGAATTTATTGATGAAAATCAAACCCGAAACGTTTGAGGATCTTATTGCGATCCTTGCGCTCTATCGCCCCGGTCCCCTCGAAAGCGGAATGGTTGATGATTTCATCAAACGCAAACGTGACCCTTCTCAGGTTCTGTATAACCCTCCTCAGTTAGAGCCGATTTTAAAGGAAACCTATGGCGTCATTGTTTACCAAGAGCAAGTGATGGCCATTGCGAACCAATTGGCCGGATTCAGTCTGGGACAGGCAGATTTACTTCGCCGGGCCATGGGAAAGAAAAAACCTGAAGAAATGGCCCAACAAAAGGAGCTGTTCGTTGCCGGCGCGAAGAAAAACCATATTCCAGAAAAAAAATCTTCGAAATTATTTGATCAAATTGCCTATTTCGCCGGATATGGCTTTAACAAGTCTCATTCCGCCGCTTATGCCCTTGTGACTTATCAAACCGCCTATTTGAAGGCCCATCATCCGATGGAGTTCATAGCCGCTCTCCTGAGTACGGAAATGGGCAATACCGATAAGATGGTTGGGTATTTCACTGAATGCCGTGATCTGGGACTTAAAATTCTTCCTCCTGACGTCAATCAAAGTGGAAAAGATTTTTCCGTATCCCAAGATGGGATTCGCTTTGGGTTAGCCGCGATTAAGAATGTTGGCGAGGCAGCCGTCGATAGTATCCTGGATACACGGAATCAGAACGGCCATTTTTCATCCTTCTTTGATTTTTGTTGTCGTATGGACTTTCAAAAGGTGAACAAACGAGTGCTGGAGGGGCTGATCAAAGTCGGAGCCTTTGACTCCCTGGGTGCGGCCCGTTCTCAACTCCTTTCCGTTATGGATAATGCCCTAGAGGAAGGCAACAGGGTCCAACGAATGAATCGTGAGGGACAAACCAGTTTGTTTGATGTCATGACTAATTCGCCCAAAAGCGGTTTCGTGAACAACAATGGATTCCCCCTTCCCAATATTCCTGAATGGTCCCAGGACCAGTTGATAAAAAATGAAAGGGAACTGACGGGGTTTTATATTACGGCCCACCCCCTGGGTCGACATGCCACAGCCATGCGCCGTTTTGCCACCAGCTCAACGGGCACCCTGTCTGAATGTGGGGAAGGCAACGAAGTGAAACTGTGCGGAGTGATTTCTTCAATCAAACATCTGACGACGAAAAAAGGCGACCGAATGGCTTACGTGCGGTTGGAAGACCTTCAAGGAACGGTCGAAGTGATTCTGTTTCCCGAGCTGTTCAAGAGCTGCTCGGACCTCATCGAACCTGAAGCGGTTATTCAGTTGACAGGAACGGTCGATCAAATGGAAAATGGTGCCAGAGTGAAAGCCACAGCCGTTCAATCCCTAGTCGAATTGCAAGCCCGTGACGTCAAACAGGTGAGGCTGATTGTGGAGGAACCGATGATCGAACCCGGTGCGCTCATTCAGCTCGAACAGATTTTTCAACGCTACCCCGGTCCCACCACGGTCACTTTCACATTTCATTTAGCGCCTCTTCTGGAGGTTCAAACCTCAAAGCTTCCTGATCGTAAGATTCTTCCCAGTACGGAATTCTTGGAAGAAGTCGAACAAGTCCTCGGAAAGGGATCTGCGATTTTGCAATAATCGATTGGGCGGATTAGGAACCCATAATATGAGAGAATATTTAGAATTTGAAAAACCCTTACGGGAATTGGAAGAGCGAATCGCCCGTTTAAAAAAGTCAGGGTCGAAAAAGCAATCTGTCCAAGAAGCCATTAAGAAGCATACCGCCCGCCTTACTCAGCTTGAGCTCGAACTGTATACCAATCTTTCGCCTTGGCAACGCAGCCAAATAGCCCGGCACCCTCAACGTCCGTCAACGCTCGATTATATCGGGTTAATAACCACCGATTTCGTTGAGCTACATGGTGATCGCCTCTTCGGTGATGACCGTGCCATCGTTGGAGGATTTGCTCATTGGTCTGGACGAACCGTTATGGTGATCGGACAGGAAAAGGGCAAGAGCTTGAAAGAGCGAATGAAGCGAAACTTTGGCATGGCGAATCCAGAGGGCTATCGAAAGGCGCTTCGCCTGATGAAACTCGCTGAGAAGTTTCAGCGGCCCATCATGACGTTCATTGATACTCCCGGAGCATATCCGGGCGTTGATGCCGAACAACGCGGACAAGCCGAAGCCATCGCGCGAAACCTCATGACCATGTCAAGGCTACAAACTCCCATTATTGCAATGGTCATCGGTGAAGGGGGAAGCGGAGGGGCACTGGCCTTGGGAATAGCCGATCGCATTATCATGCTCGAGCATTCAATTTATTCTGTCATTTCTCCTGAAGGATGTGCCGCCATACTGTGGAACGATGCCTCCAAAGCCCCGGAGGCCGCCACCGCACTGAAAATGACCGCGCCCGAACTTCTCCAACTTGGCATTATCGATGAAGTCATTCCGGAACCATCCGGTGGCGCCCATCATGACATCGACACCACCGCCACCCGCCTCTCCGAATCAGTAAGCACTCACCTCAGCCACTTAGAGAAGCTTTCCCCAAAAGCTCTGCTGACCCAGCGCGATGAAAAATTTCGTCGCATGCAAGCCCTGGGCGATACCACCCCCGTCACCACACCGTAATCCCATTAATCAAGTCAGAAGCATTTCCCCGCGTGAACAATAAAAAGAAATATCCAATATCCAACAAGGAATGTCGAATCCTCAAGAGTAAAGACAGGTACCGCCCTTACTTCGACATTCATTATTCAATATTCGATGTTGGATATTCTCCTAGTCTTTATCTCCATCAAATCGTTTTTGCCTGTCAATCTGTTCCACACAAACACGAAGCCCCTGTACATTCCTACGGATTATGCCACATCATCCCTTCATGATCCGGATGAAATTGGTGTGTCAATTTGATGGTATCACCATCCTTCACTTGACTTTCCAGGGTTGAGACCTTTTGATTGACCGTGATCATCAACTGGCTGGAATTGAGAAAGGGTTGGAGGGGTTTAAAGTTTTCCGAGTGCGCCTCAAATAATGACCGCACGGTCATCGGTTCGGCCACCTCACACTCAATTTCCTGTTCATCCATCGCATCACGAAGCGCTTGCCCAAAAATCAGCACTTTAATCATGGTCACCTCCTTCCTTGGTGTATACGGGATTCAACTCCATGGCCCCCTCACCCTGTCTCTGCTGAGCTTCATTTACTACTTCTGCCACATGTTTGACGGTCACCTTCCCCTGCATCCCATTTTTTAACTGGATCATACAAGCCGGACAACTTGTCACGACCATTTCCGCTTGCGTGTCCTCAATGGATTGTTGTTTGCGTTGGAAGATTCGCTGAGAGGTTTCATAATCCTTGATGATATAGGTCCCTGCCCCACCCGCACATCGATCGGCATCTTGCATTTCAACATAGCGAAAGCCCGGGAGTCGAGACAGTAACTGCCGTGGGGCCTTGGTAACCCCAGCCGCGCGAAGATGGCAAGAAGAGTGGTAGGTAACCTTTTGTGTTCCACTGCTCTTTTCTGGCCGACCACCCTCCTGATCAGGAACAAAAACACCCTGTTCAACCAGAAATTCCGAAATATGTTTCACACGGCCGGCGAGATGGGCTGCAGCGGCTTCCTCGGGCCCGTTTCGAAACAAGCGTACATAATCTTTTAGACTTAAGGTGCAGGATGCACAACTCGTGAGAATGACATCATAGGAGGCCAGGTGTTGCAAATTTTCCCGTGCCCCTTCTTTCGCTAAGTCACGATAGCCATAGGTTTCAATCGGGGTCCCGGAGCAGCGTTGGGGGGGCAAGGCCACTTTAATCCCTTGACGACCCAGCAGGGCTACCATGGCGTCACCAACACCATCCTCCAAATAATTAGCGGCGCACCCGTGAAAATACGCCACCCGCGCCTTCCTGAGATGTTCGGTCTGACATAATTCAGGGTATCGATCACGAAGATGTCGTTTGGCCAATTGGGGCAGCCGCAAATTGGGCGGAATTCTGGCGCTCTCGGCCAGTCGACGAAGAAGGGGACGAGTCAACGTATCGAGGAGAGTCCGAAGCAGAGGTCGATCCCAGAGGGATTGTGTGCGGGCCGCTATTTTCAATAATGGCTCGAAAATCCTTTGGCGTGCGTGGACCGCGAACACCCAGCCAGCCAATCGATTGGGGTTTTCAGCCCGGCGCTGCAAAATAAGATCCGCGACGTCAACGTCAGCCGGACAGATCGCGCGACAGGATTTACAATTCAGGCAAGCTTCCACGACTCGCTTGGACTTCAAATAGCTATAATCGCTGGCGGTCACAATTTCAAACCACCCACGTGAGCTCATGTCTTCTGATTGAAACACATCATAGACGGGACAAACTGAATTACATTTTGCACAGGTCGCACAAGGTTTCGCCAGGCGTTCATAATCAATGTGCCGGGTGAACGGTTCACCACTGATTTTGACACCGGGATTAAAAATGCCCGTTGGATTCAAGATTGTTTTTATTTGAACGAATAATTTGTACAAATCTTCTCCAAACATCCGCCGAACCCACTCAGCCCGCACTCGACCATCTCCATGCTCTCCACATATCGATCCACCAAAGTGCTCCAACACCATTTGATGAATCTCACGATGGCCCTGTAGCATCCGTTCAAAGTCCTGAGAATCATTCAGGTCTAATAGGGGAAGGATGTGGGCATTGCCGTTTCCAATATGGCCGAAGACCGCGACCGCCACGTTTTGGCTCTTAAAGAATCCTTCCAAATATCGAATAAGTTCTGCCGTTCGTTGAGCCGGCACCACAACATCGTCAACAAAATTAATCGGCTTTTTTCGCGGATCAAAGCGATACAGAGTGGGATATAACGCATTTCGCGCTTTCCAAAGTTCTTCTTGCTTTTCTGGATCAAATGCCAGGACCGGGTCCGATGCCAACCGGTACCTTCGGCACAAAGAGAGCAAACGTTCACTTCTTGAACGTTCTTCTCCTTGATCAAACTCGATGAGTAGCGTGGCCGCGGAATCCTGTGGGATGTCATATTTACGGCGGCCGATCAAATCGAGTGTGGTCCCATCCATCACCTCAAGGGCGCTTGGAGTCAGACTCAACAGTTCGGGAACCGCTTCCCCTAATTCTTCAAGGAATTGAAAGTGAATGAGCGCCGTGACGGTGGACTTCGGTCGATCGACAAGCGATAGAGTGGCTTCACTAAAAATGCCTAACGTCCCTTCACTACCCACCAAAAGCTTCGGAAGATCAAACACCCGGCGGTCCAACCCATCAAGGAGATCAAAGACATTGTATCCCGAGCTATTCTTACTCACTTGAGGACGTTTGGCTGTGATCAATGCTGCCGCCTCCCGGACCACACTCATGATCGCTTGTAAGGCAGGTTGGTCAACAAGAAGTTGGGATAGAACCGGGTCTTCAAGCCCATACGACCTTGCCTCGAGCCAGCCACCGTTATCAAGACGTACTCGTAAGGCAGAGACATTGTCCTTCACAGACCCATATCGCAACGTATGGGGGCCAGAGGAATTATTCGCCAACATTCCTCCCAATTTGCACATGTCTCGACTGGATGGATCTGGGCCAAACATTAAATTGTCTCGGAGGAGCCTTTTATTCAGCTCAGTCAACACCATACCCGGTTGCACCCGAACCCATTTTTCGGTGCGGTTCACCTCCAGAATCCGATTCATCCTGGACACATCAACAATGAGACCAGGGCCAACAGCCGATCCGGTCAAATTAGTTCCGGCAGCGCGGGCTGTCAGGGACACGCCGTGTTTGACGGCATAGTCAACAATCAAATCAATATCGTCTTCACATTCCGGAAGCGCCACCGACAAAGGTGGAATCTTGTAGATACTGGCATCGACGGAATAGGCTTGAAGACTTGAGCTATCGTCCTTGACCTTTTCGGTTCCAATCAACCGTCGAATATCCGAACCAATGACAGATTTTCTTTCAGGGAGAATAAGCGGCATATTCATCAGTCCTTTTTTAGGACATTATCATTTTAACAGTTAAGGGAAAAACTCGACACGGTACAGGTGTCGCCCTGGCGACACCAGTTTCTACAACGTCAGGAGCCTAGACTCTTAGCTTAGTATCCTGAAACCTGAAACCAGAATCTTGAACCCGTCGTGTCCGATGCGTTTGGTATCCTGCTACGGAAGTTTGGATGGCAGAGACATGAAAGGAACGGAGAGGGAACTCCAATGGAATGGAAAATAGAGAAAATTTACGCGCTGAGATCAGCCATACTGCTATTCGCCTCCTCCGGAAGAGGGTCGCTGTCGAATGGCAAATCAAGGCTCTCAGGGTTTCCTAAAGCTTGAAATTCTTTCAAAGGAGGAAGGTCTCGAAGGTCCCGCAATCCAAACCGTTGCAAAAATTGTTTGCTGGTTCCATAGAGAATTGGTCTCCCCGGAACATCTTGGCGCCCCACGATACGCACGAGTTTTTGATCCAACAGGGTTCTCAGAACGCCAGACGTTTCCACACCTCTGATCTTTTCGATTTCGGCACGAATGATCGGCTGTTTATAACTGATGATCGCCAAGGTCTCGAGTGCGGAGCGAGAGAGTTTTGTTATCGATTTGGTCTTGTTGAGCCGTTTGATATATGACGCGTATTCCGGTCGGGTCACAAGAAGAAATCCCCCGGCCACCTCTGCGAGGCGCAATCCTCTTCCTTCTTGTTCGTATTCTTGCTGTAAGACTTTCAATGTCTCCGACACCGCTGATTTTGGAGGACCCTCGACCACGGCGGTCAATCGATCCAGGGTCAGGGGGTCATGCGCCACAAACAGCACAGCTTCGAGAATGCTTTTTATTTCTTGCTCGTCCAATGTACCATCCACCCCACTGGTCTCCTCCTTAGGCTCATCATGATGACCATTAGTCCCCGAGGCCACTGGGATCTCTGCAACAATATCCACATTTTCCATTTGGCCGTCACTCATTCCTTTTGCAATCATGCCATGTCCTCCCTCGTGTTCAAATCCAACATCCAAAATTGAAACACTCCATTTTTGGCCTTCAAGTCATCGGATGAGCGGATCCCAAAACCGTTTCAACTTTTCTTTCAGCCAATTCACGTGGGGTCAACGGACTCAATGTCCTGATCCGGAGAAAATCGACGGGTGATCCGGATCGGACCAAACAAATCACCTTGAAAAAGCCCAACTAATTTCATTCGCACCAATTCAAGTAGGGCCAGGAAGGTCACAATGACGTCACTCCTGGAAAAACCGACCTCGAATAAGGCATCGAAGGTCAGGGTGGGCTCCGTCTCCAACTGATCTAAAATGGTATGAATCCTCTCTTGAACTGTTTGGGTATCGAGGCTCACATCAATAAAGGGTTGAGCTGCAGTTCGATCCAACACCTCCTGCAACGCTCCCAACAGATCAAATAAACTCAAATCCTCTACAGGCATAACTTCACCCGGCTCCGGTTCCTCGGGAAAGATAGGGTCTCGGCAGAATGCATCCCGCCAGATTCGTTCCTGATTGGAAAGTCGAACAGAAGCATCCTTAAACTGTTCGTATTCCATCAACTGTCTGACCAGTTCTTCCCGGGGGTCTTCAATATTTTCTTCACCCTGATCATCAATTTCCTCTTTGGGCAATAACATTCGGGACTTAATTTGGAGTAAAGAGGCCGCCATGACCAAAAACTCACCGGCAAATGACAAGTTCAGAGTCTTCATTATATTTAGATATTCCACATACTGCTGGGTTATGAGGGCGATGGGAATGTCGTAAATATTAATTTGCTGTTTTCGAATGAGATGTAGAAGAAGATCAAGGGGACCAGTAAAGGATTCAAGCTGGACCTGATAGATTTCTTCCGCCTCACCTTTCATTTCAATTCCCATGTGGTCCATTTTTACCTTCTCTCACACCATTTTTGGGTGGGGATAGTGGATATAGTCCTTGGTATACCATTCTTTGTGGTTCCCCGCAACATAAAACCTATATGTAGTATAAAATTGGGTTTACTCTACTTTTTCTTTCCTCGAAGCCTCCACACAAAAACAAGTACCAACAAAAATAATCCCACAAAAATCACTATTTGACTAGTAGGCTGAGTAATATTTTTAACTTGTTGATTTTTAAAGTTAATTCCAGAACCTTCCACATCTGGCGCTACATCAAATACGACGTTGGAAAAGTCAGGATTTTCCTTAAATTGGACATTGGTAAAATCAGCCACTTCTTGAAATCTGGCTTCACTGAATAAAGCCATTCGTTCAAAAGTGGCGAAACGAAAATACGCTTCACGTTCAAACAAGGCCTGAGAAAAATCCGAGGCCCCACGAAACTGGCTTCCCGAAAACCCCGTACCAAGCTTGAACCATGTCTGGGAAAAATCTGCCCGGCCTCCAAACTCCACTTCCAAGAATTCAGCTAGTCCCTTAAAGCCGGCCTGATTAAATGTTGCCGTCTCTCCAAAAAACGCTTTATGAAAACGAGTATGAGTGCCGAAGGCCGTCTTGCGAAAGTTTGCGGTGTTATCAAAATGGGCACCGATAAAAAACCCTTCATAGACAATCGTCGCGTCTGAAAAATTGACAGGGTCGAGAAAGACGGTTCTTGAGAAGTCAATCGATTTTTCGAATTTCGTCTTGTCCATATCTACGGGTCCAAAAATGACGAGAGCCCCATTCCTTAAATGCGTCGCCACTATTCCTTGAACCCAGGATTCCCGAATAATCACGGCACCGGGAATCACGCGAATTTCATTAATCCCCCGCTGCTTAAGTGTTTCTTCGACCCTGGAAGAGGGAATAGGGTATTGAGTTATTGGACGAAGGGGCAATCGATCAAATGAAAGATCGCCTTTCACCACAACTCCCAATAGATCCACACTGTGTCCATTTTCGAGAGCCGACAACACCTCCTCGGCTGAAAGAGCCAAGGCGTTCCGTTCCTCGAATGTGCAGGAATCGACGATATGTTTATGGAGGACAGGCAGGGCTGGATTCGCCGGCTCCTCTATTTGACAGGCTTCAGCCAACGAAAACCAGCCGACGGGTAAGAGAATGAGGAAGATTCCCATACCCGCAGGAAGCCCAATTTGTGAAAAGGCACCCTTCAATGCAGACCGTCCAACGGTTCCAAACCAGAGTCCAACATGAGGACGATAACCCTAAAATCATTGGCTGAACGTGAAACCTCCGGACGGGTTTTTACACATGCACCATGAGAATTACAGAGAGGCGAGAGACCGGAGGTGGGAGTATTTCGGGTAGGTATATTTGATTTCAGTGGGGTCGTGCCCTCTATTCATCATCTCAACATTCAGGAAAGTCAGGAATGATGAGAAGATCAGGTTTCCAACAAGGAATGATAAATATCCAAGAAAAAGAGAGCCAGAGACATGACTCTTAAGACTCCATAATTCGACATGCCTTGTGGAATATTCGATATTTTTATTCAGAAACCGAACTGATGGGTTGCTTTAGAATCCACTTAGCTAAGACCAAAACTATTTGAGATCCTTCTTTGTGAGATAAAAATCAGGACTCTCTTGATCCGGCTGGCCGAGACGTTCATCGACATCCTTCACCGTTTTAGGAGGAGGGGCAAGGACTTTCTCTCCTTCCTTCCAATTAACGGGAGTTGCGCAAGAAAATCGATCGGCAGTTTGTAGGGCCGTGACAAGTCGTAAAATTTCCTCCACGTTTCGGCCAGCATTCATGGGGTAATAAATAAGCGCCCGAACAGTCCGCGTGGGGTCGATCACAAATACGGCTCGTACCGTCGCTGTCGAACTCGTACCGGGATGAATCATTCCATATAGATGGGAAACGTTCATATCAATATCGGCAATCATGGGAAAGGGAATGCTCACTCCCATTTTCTCCTTTATGTTTTGGAGCCACGCCAGGTGCGAATGAATACTATCGATGCTGACACCAATTAATTTAATCGATTTCTGCCTGAATCGGTCATATTGCCGCGCGAACTCCATTAATTCGGTAGTACAGACGGGCGTAAAATCAGCAGGATGGGAAAACAGGACCACCCAATCCTGTTCTTGCCACGCACTAAAGTTAAAGTCGGAAGCCTGAGTCGTCACCGCTTCAAAATCTGGAGCCGAATCGCCTATTCTGGGCAGACCTCTTATTTCAGCCATTACACCTCCTCCACTTTCAACAAAAAGACATGCATAACTTACTCCTTCTCCCCTAGGGGTAGAACGAATTGTCGCATTAACTTATTTTGGGATTGTTGTTTGTAAGGGAAACTTTTTTCTATGAACAGGCATTGGGGATGGAATGGAAAGGCTGGTGTCTTTCACCATGATTGGAGGTCTTCATCATCTTCATCAAGACCTTTCTCCGTTTCCCTAAAAAACTTTTCTGTTCCTAACTCTTCAGAAAGATCTTCTGTTAAATCAACGTCATCAGCGTCGTCGGCAAGTTCCCCTCCAAAGGTTTTATCAGCAAACTCATCCGACAACTCCTCGGTCAAATCATCGATGTCTTCTCCTGCTTCGTCACTTAAATCAGCATTGATATCATCAACTTCGACATCCGGTTTTGAGGAAACGCTCAAATCGGCTGCCTCAAAACCTTCGCGGGCCGGCATATCGGTCACGCCAAACAACGGTTGTTGGACTCCTGCAGTTTCTGCGACTTTGACCCCGCTTCCCCCACGGCTAACCTTAAGTTTCTTTTGTTGGGACAGCGGCTTTCGAGTCACGTTCCCCCTTGAGGGTTTCTTGGGAGTTTTTGATTTTTTCGTTTCACTTTTTGGTGGAGGCTTAGATTTCACCGCTTTCTTTTTTGTGGAAACTTTTCTTTTGGCCGTGGCCTTTGTTTTGGCCTTTGTAGAGGCTTTTACTTTTTTGACAGTTTTTTTAGGTTGGCCTTTTTTTTTGGTCTTTTTCTTGGGAGTTGCCGCAATTTTTCTTTTGGCCGTGGCCTTCTTTTTTCCTCCAGAGGTCTTTCCTTTAGACGTGGTTTTTGCGGCACCCTTGGCTTTGGCTATAGAGGCTGCCTTTACCGGTTTTTTCTTTGGGGCTTTGGCTTTCTTTTTCGCTGCTTTTTTGACTTTGATCTTCGACTTCGGTTTGGCCTTTATTTTGGTCTTGGCCTTGATCGCCATCAGTTACCCTCCTAATTATGTGAGCGTCCCCTCCTCCGTCAACCGACGGTGACTCTCTTAGATGGTTCCCTCTAACATGGACTGGGCACTGGTTTCAACAAAAGAATTCCTTAAGCTTTTCTCATGGCTTTGTCAACTTTCGAGTGAAGGCATCCTTGCTCGAACCCCTGACAACTAGAAAACTCTCTTGCCTTAACCTACACCCAACCTGTTCGATAAAGTACAAATTGGTCACGGGGTAGGTACAAAAGTCCCATATTTCACCCTCCCAGACCGTGCCTGCCGACTGGGAGGCTTTTTCTATAGTCACTTGCTACAATGCCCATCCATGGATGCAATCACCACTCACCTGGAGTCGGATTTTGATGGATTGGCCTCAATGATTGCGACGAAAAAACTCTATCCCAATGCCCACTTAATCATTCCCGGAGGCTGCCAACCCGGTGTGCGGTCCTATCTCGAGCGATATCCTTTGCCTCTTACGCCAGCCAGTCAGGTTGACCCGAGCCACATAACCCGATTGATCGTCGTTGACACTCAAGATTTCAAAAGAATCGGCTTACTTGAGAAAGTTTTTCAAAATCCGGAGATCTCTGTTCACATCTTTGACCATCACCCCTCTGAACCAAAAGGGACAGCACTTCATTCAGCCGACTTTCAGATTATTGAGACAGTCGGAGCCACCACTACACTGTTAGTAGAAATCCTCCAAAAAAATGAAATACCGATAACGCCCTCAGAAGCCACGTTGTATGCCATTGGCGTCTATGAAGAAACAGGGTCCCTGGTGTACCCCAATACCACTCCCCGAGACCTCCAGGTTGCCGCACACCTCCTCACATGTGGTGCTGATCTAAAGGTCGTCGCCGACTTTATCACGCGACACCTGACTATCCCTCAAATCAAGCTCCTCAATGCCCTCCTTCATGCTGCGTACCCCATCCATTTAGGCCGACGACGAGTCGTACTCGCGGTCTTGTCCTGGCCTACCTATGTCGAAGATTTGGCGCCGGTCATTCAGCAAGTCGCCCGGCTCGAAGGCGCAGATGCCATTTTGGCCGCCGTGTCCATGGAAGGGAAAGTCCAGTTCATCGGGAGGAGCCGCCAGGAAGACATTGATATGCAGCGAATTGCTCAAGCCTTTGGGGGGGGCGGGCATCGTATGGCTGCCGCCGCCAGCATCAAGGGGCGAACGCTGCCCGAAGTAGAAGATCGCCTCCGTGACCTTTTAGAAGAACAAGCAAGGACGTGGTTGCCGATTCGTGATTTAATGACCACGCCAGTCCGAACTATTTCAACCGGTACGAGTGTGAGGGATACTGAACGGTTTATGACTCAATACGAAGTCAATTCGCTCCCCGTCATTGATCTCAAAGGCCGGTTTCTCGGACTTGCCACTCGGGAAGCCATTCAGAAAGCCTTGTATCATCAACTTTATTCCGTCCCGGTTGACCAGGTGATGCTCCAGGATGTCTTTACGGCCAATCCTCACACCCCTTTTGACGTCATCCAGAACCAAATGGTTGAACGAAACCAACGGAGCGTTCCTATTATCACAAACCGGAAAATCGTCGGAATTTTCAGTCGCACCGACCTGCTCAGAGCTTCACATCAGCCTCAGCTCATCCGGAACAGTATTAATTCCGCCTCCTCCGGAACTCTCCCCGCCCTCATGCCTCACGGCCGGAATCTTCAAGGCCTTATGGCCGATCGATTACCGCATGGGATTCAACATTTGTTAAACGAAGCAGGACAAGTTGCGGATCAGCTGGGCATCTCTGCCTATGTGGTGGGGGGATTTGTCAGAGACCTGTTGTTGGGAAAGTCCAATTTGGATGTCGACATTGTGGTTGAGGGAGATGGAATTCAATTTGCCAAAGTTCTTGGACTCCGCCTCTCAGCAAAGATCAAAGTCCATGAACGATTTGGCACCGCTTCCCTGAAACTCTCGAAAATATCAGCATTCGCACCGGATATGGCCTTCGATGTGGCCACAGCACGGACCGAGTACTATGAATTTCCAACGGCCTTGCCGACCGTGGAGCAAAGTTCCGTCAAAAAGGATCTCTATCGCCGCGATTTTACGATCAACGCCTTAGCCATACGCCTCAACAAAAACCCTGGTGAGTTATTAGACTTTTTCGGAGGCCAACGCGACCTCAAAGACAAAGTCATTCGGGTATTGCATAGTTTGAGTTTTGTGGAAGATCCGACTCGGGCCTTCCGTGCCATCCGGTTCGAGCAACGATTCGGATTCGCCATCAGTAAGGAAACGCGAACGTTTATCCGCAATGCGGTGGACATGCAATTATTTCACCGCCTGTCCGGTCACCGATTGGGGGATGAACTCATTCATTTATTTTCAGAATCTCAACCGGCGAATGCCGTTCGGCGGCTCCGCGAGTGTGATCTTCTAAAATTCATTCACCCCCATATCCCCTGGACGACGAAAAGCCAAGATCTTTGTCAGTCGATTCAAGAGATCTTAACGTGGCAACGATTAGAAATTCCCCATGAGCCCATTGAAAAATGGCTCCTCTATGCCATGGGCCTTTTTGAGCCACTTGGAAGGGTGGAAACCGTCAAAACGTGGAAAAAACTCGGGTTCCCCGGGCGCCATATTCGAATGGTCGACAACTTTTTCAAAGAATACGATCAAGTACTCCGAGTCCTTTTACGAAAGCAGGTCTCTCCATCTGAAACTTATTCACTGCTTTATCCGTGGACATTGGAGGCCCTTTTGTTTCTCATGGCCAAAGTCCAGCGACGGGACTCCAAAAAACATTCCCTGCAACGCATAAAAGAATTCATCACCACATACCGTCAAATCAAAATTTCCGTCACTGGCCATGATCTCCAGACATTGGGTCTTAAAAAGGGTCCTGCCTATCGTCGGGTGTTACACCAATTGCTGATGGCCCGATTGGACGGCACCATTCAAAGCAGGCAAGAAGAATTGAGCCTCGCGAAAAACCTTGTCAATAAAGCCCAGCGATCATCGAAAAAAAATTCAAAACGGTAATCTGACCAACCCCCATTATTTTATGAATCACTTTCACCCTGGGAAGACCCCAACCCGCACACGTTGGGTCATTCTTTCCCTATTGTTGTTAATCAGTATTATCACATACATCGACCGGGTGAATATCTCCGTCACCGCCCGACAGATGATGCCGGCATTGGGACTCACTGAGATCGAAATGGGGCAAATTTTTTCCGCGTTCGTATTCGGCTATGCACTTTTTCAAATCCCCGGAGGGTGGTTAGGCGATCGGTGGGGGCCTCGTCGAGTCTTAACCTTCGCGGTCATCTGGTGGTCAATATTCACTGCCCTCACGGCGGTCGCCCCGACCCTTCCGGTCATCAATATGATTGGCATTATGGGATCGCTCATGCTAGTCCGTTTTCTCATTGGTGTCGGGGAATCAGCGGCCCTTCCCAATTTCAATCGGGCGGTGGCCAATTGGCATCCACCCCAGGAACGAGGGCTAGGAATCGGCATTACCATCGGCGGAATAGGGATTGGCTCGGCCATCACCCCCCCTATCACCGCGTGGATCATGGTGAACTATGGGTGGCAAACCGCGTTCTACGCTGCAGGAGCACTCGGAATCATTATTGCTCTCATTTGGTTTTGGTATGCAACGGACCACCCCCAGGACCATCCCCATGTCAACCCCGAGGAAGCGCACCTCATTGGCGCAGGGCTATCGACCAACCCATCCCTCCACATCCCCTGGAAATCAATCCTTCACACGCCCACTGTCTGGTGGATTATTGTGAGTTACACCTGCTTGGGGTATGTCGCTTACATTTATATGTCCTGGTTTTACCTCTACCTCGTCAACGTCAGGGGCTTTGATGTACTTCGGGGCGCCGTATTTGCCTCTGCACCTTTTCTTGCTATGGCTATCTTTTGTCCATTGGGAGGATGGGTCACGGACAAGCTTTCTCAGAGTGGTGGGGTGAATTGGGGACGGGCCACAGTTGGGGCGTCGGGAATGATCTTATCGGCCCTTTTCATCGTCATTGGTGCCAATGTGACATTACCGGCCTTAGCGATTGGCATGCTGTCATTAGGAGCCGGATGGCTCTATTTTACGGTCGGTGCCTTTTGGTCCTCCACCACCGATCTTTCAAAAGCTCATGCGGGTACCCTTTCCGGCATCATGAATACCGGCGCAAATTTGGGTGGGACACTCTCTCCGACCCTCACCCCCTGGCTCGCCTACCAAATCGGATGGACAGGATCATTGGGGGTAGCCGCCTGCATTGCCTTCCTGGGAGGCCTCTGCTGGGTATTCATTCGACCTGGAGATGGACTCAAGGGGCTTCCCTATCAAAGCAATCCTGCTCCTGTTGAAGCTTCACCCCGTAGTGTCTCCCCAAGAAACCTAAAAAATTGAACGGTGATCGTCTTCCTGCTGGTCCGGTAGTTGTGCCTTCAAACTGTCCTCCTCTGTTTTGGCGGGTCAGAATCAGTTAGGTTAGAATCGGACGACCTTTTAGAGGCGCCTCAGGTGGGAAAAATCAAAGTCTCCCCATTAATTAATTGCAATCAGGTCAAAAACTTTATGGAACTCAAGCAAACGTTTCATTACAATGCATGGGATGGGTAAGAACCCTCCAAATAAAAGGAAATCCGTAATGGCGCAATTCCCGGAGTCCTGGCTTCCCTTGATCACAGGCCTTCTGTTGTGTTTTGGAAGTTGCACTTCGACCAGTTCTACGGAGATGCCCGCCCAGAAACAAAAAAAGGAGGCAGGGTCCAATGTGTTACCGACGAAGGAAGCATTCTCGGCTCCCGTCCTTACCAATCCCACCCCTCCCATCGAAGAAACGCCCCCGGCCGTTGCTCCTCAACCAAAAACGGCGGGATTGAACGAATCGTTGACACAAGGAAAATCGTTGTATCAGGAACATTGTGCGAATTGCCATGGCCTCGGAGGAGATGGGCAGGGCCCCGTAGCCGCCGATCTCAGCACTAAGCCTCAGAATTTCACTAAAGGCGAGTATAAATTCCGATCCACCATGAGCGGTGAGTTACCCACCGACGAGGACCTATTTCGCACGATTTCCGTCGGAATTCCCGGTACAGCTATGGAAAGTTATCAGGAACTTTCGCAACCGGACCGCATGGCGTTGGTCGCGTACTTGAAAACTCTCTCTCCTCGTTTCTTGAAAAGCCCACAAGGAACACCTATCATCTTCCCCGAAGCCCGTCCCCTGACCCCCGAATCGGCAACCCATGGCCGTCAACTGTATAAGGAAATGCAATGTGCCGCCTGTCACGGTCCCAATGGGAAAGGCGATGGAGGGTTAGCAAAGCAACTGACCGATACAGACGGGAACCCTATTCAACCGGCTGACCTTACACGAAAAAGATTGAAAAGTGGTGATGGGCCAAAAGATCTTTATCGAACGATTATGACTGGCCTCGACGGAACGCCAATGCCGTCTTACGGCTATTCCCTGGATCCTGAGGAGGGTTGGGATTTAGCTCTCTTCATTTTCTCTCTGAAAAACACAAAGGACTCTCAATGAAACCTTCCTTTAATTGGATCGCTCTCATTCTTTTACTCAGCACCGGGTCATTCCCTTTCGCAACCTGGGCCTACCAAGAAGCCGCTAACCACCAGGGTATAAACGTGAAAGGCCACGTCACCTTCAAAGGGACCGTTCCTAAACCCGAAATGATCCCGGTGGTTCGGGATAAGGCCTTTTGCGGGGAATCAGTATCCGATCAGTCATTGCTCGTGGATGGCCCATCAAAAGGTATCGCCCACGTCGTGGTGAATGTGAAGGATATTGCCGAGGGAAAGGCTTTACCCAAGAAGGCCCCATTAAAATTGGATAACCAAAATTGCCAATTTGAGCCGCCTGTCTCGCTGGGCTTGACAGCCAATATGCTAGAAATCCAAAGCTCGGACCCAATCCTGCATAACACGCACATTCTTCTCAATGAGCAAACCTTCTTAAACGTCGCCCTTCCACCGGGGGGTCGAACGATTCGGAAAAAGTTATCACAGCCGGGCCGTTTGACCGTACGCTGCGATGCTCATGAATTTATGCGAGCGTCCCTCCACATTTTCAACCACCCTTATTATACGAGCACTAATTCCAAGGGCAGTTTCGAACTTACCGGAGTTCCCCCAGGGACTTACACACTACAATTTTGGCATCAAATGCTTGGAATGAAGGAATTGACCATTACGGTAATAAAGGAAACGCCGATGGTCGTGAATGTGAGTTTTCCTTAACCGAATGTGGCCCACACTCACCTGGCCTGCCGCCATGATTCTCAATTCCAAAAAATTTTCAACGGGAAAATCTTAAGCCCCCCTGCCCCATGCAACATCGTTCCAGCACTCCCCTCACCTGGATTCTCAATAAATGGAGGGGAAGTCTTCGACTTCGACACACGATTCTACTTTCCGGAATCGTTTTACTGCTCATGGGGATTATTTCCACTATTATGCTTGCCGAATTACGGTCCACCCTTCGCGAAGCCGCGGAAGAAAAGGCTGTGGCCTTTACCCAGGCGTTTGCATTGGGAGGGTGGGCAGCCATCCATGAAAATCTGTTTCGTATTCAAGAAGCCTTACTGGAATACTCGCAAGCTGAGGACATGCGAGGCATTGAAGTCATTGACCAGTCCAATATGATCATCGCTGCTAAAATTCCTAGTCAAATCGGTCTGGTTCTCGATGATCCAAAATGGCTGGAGATGAAAAAAAAGAATCGTCAAGTGATCCAATATTCAACCAATCCTCAAGGAGAAGAACACCTGATCATCGTGGCCCCGCTGGTGGGGAAAGGACAAATTGAAGCCTGGATCAGAGTCATATTTTCATTGGACCATCTAAGAAGGGAAGAGACGGAATTGGTTCAGCGGATGACGTTTCTTACTTTGATCCTTATGTTCGCGGGCATCCTTGGAGTTCAGTGGGCACAGAAACAGGTTTCAGGCATTCTTCAGAGGGTGATCACCAATCTTCGGGAGCCCCTGAATAAATTGGGAGGGCCCGGCGAGACACCCGAAATGGCCAAACCAAAAAATCTTCAAGATGCTCCATCAAAAAATATTGCCCATGGAGATATCGAACATTTAGTCGAGACGGTTGGACAAACTGTGGGCCTGCTTAAAACGCAATCAGAAGCCTTACAGGAATCAACTCAGCTTCTTGAAAAGAAGGTCACGGACAGAACGGCCGATCTGATGGAGTCTAAACGTTCGTTGGAAAAAGAGATTGCTGATCGTCGTCTGGCCCAAACTCAATTAGAACAGCTCAGTCGTCAGAATCAATTAATACTGAATTCCGCCGGGGAAGGCATTTATGGGTTGGACCTCGATGGAATCATTACGTTTGTGAATCCGGCTGGCGCCAAGTTGTTGGGGTACGACGTTGATGAATTGCTCGGACAATCATTGAAAGACCTTGTCAACCAAACCAGACCCAAGGAACTCTCGAATCCAGAACATGATGGTGGCATGTATGCCCCATTTAAGGATGGCACGGTCCACCAGGCTGACACCGATGCAATGTGGAAAAAAGATGGTTCGGAATTTCCAGTTGAGTATACCAGCACCCCTATCATGGAAGGGCAGCAAGTCGCGGGTGTCGTGGTGACTTTCCGGGATATCACAGAACGGAAACAAGCCCAAGAAGCTATGAATCAAGCCAAATTAGCAGCCGAAACTGCTAACAGAGCCAAAAGCGACTTTCTGGCCAGCATGAGCCATGAACTGCGAACTCCCTTAAACGGTATCCTGGGTTACGCCCAAATCCTCAAACGCGATACGGCTTTGGGAGAAAAACAAAAGGCGGGAGTCGAGGTCATTCAGCGTTCCGGGGAGCATCTTCTGACTCTCATCAATGACATTTTGGATTTGGCTAAAATCGAAGCGCAAAAACTCGAAGTACAAACTACCGATTTCCAGCTTCCGGATTTTCTTCAGCAGATCGCCAAACTTATCCGCCTAAAGGCTGAGCAAGCCGGACTCGCCTTTTTCTACGAACCTCAGGATACATTACCCTTGGTCGTCCGCGGGGATGAAAAACGGCTCCGACAAATATTACTGAATCTTCTCAGTAATGCAGTGAAATTCACGGAACAGGGACATGTCACTCTTCGAGTCGAGAATGCCCCGGCATCGGAAGGGGTTGAACAGATTCATTTTCTTGTGGAAGACACCGGCCGGGGAATTCCCGCTGAGAAGTTGGAGGAAATTTTCCTTCCCTTCCAGCAGGTTGGCGACCACACCCGCCAACAGGAAGGAACCGGATTAGGGCTGGCCATTACAAAAAAATTAACCCGATTAATGGGCGGCAGCCTGACGGTCAAGAGTACAGTGGGCAAAGGGAGTACCTTTGGAATGACCTTGCCCCTCACCCCCGTAAAAGACTGGACCCCATCGACCCCGGATCAAGAACAAACCATCATTGGATTCACCGGGAGTCGGAAGCGAATTTTGGTCATTGATGATAAGTGGGAAAATCGGGCCGTGATCCTCAATTTGCTGGACCCATTAGGGTTTGAAGTGATTGAAGCCGATAATGGTCGCGAGGGGGTGACCCAAACCCAGGAGAAAAATCCCGATCTTGTTGTCATGGATATCGTCATGCCCGACATAGACGGTCTCGAAGCCACACGGCTCATTCGGGAATCGCCGGCAGTGTGTGACACCCCCATCATCGCATCATCAGCCAGTGCTTTCGACTTTAATCGTCAGGATGCCATTAAGGCCGGATGCACGGATTTTTTGCCCAAGCCCATTCAGGCCGATACCTTGTTTGAAAAACTACGGGTGCATTTGGGTCTTGAATGGGTCTATGCCTCCCCGTCGGTTCATCCCGACCGGGCAGTCAAGGAAGAAATCCCGTTAATACCCCTTCCACAGGAAGAACTCACAGCTCTTTTAGCCTTGGCCAAGGGAGGGAAAATCGGGGCTATCCGCAAACATCTTAAGGAAATTGAGGAATTGGATGATCAATATCAACCCTTTTTAGAGGAGCTTCGAAAAATTACAAAACGCTTTGACATGGCTCAATTGACCAAATTCCTCTCGGCCCATGTTGAACAAAACCAATGAATATTACGAATCCAAGCTAGACGTTCCAAGCGATAGATTTCCCATCCCATGGGATGGTGTAACATCTGCCCGCCAAACAAGACTATGGTTTTAAACGGTGAACTGTTTCTATCGCACACACCCCGGCCCCTGTTTATGTCTTTTTTGTCCAGCCTAGCCCGTCCATTAGGGAACCTCGCTCGAGGTCGACCCGTTCTGGCAATTTTTGAAGCGTGCCTCAGATGTAATTCAAACTGTGGGTATTGCAATTTGCCTTTAAACAAAGGGCATTACGAATTAACCCGAGCGGAAATTCGACAGGTGTTTTCCCGCCTCTATCGGGATAATGGTATTCGGTATCTTTTTGTCCAGGGCGGGGAGCCCTTGTTACGGAAAGACCTGGTGGAGATTCTTCAGGACCTGGCCGAGATGGGGTACCGGCTCGGGCTCGTGACCAACGGAACCTTGCTGACTCCATCCATCATCAAACGATTAGCCCAGCTCCCAATCTCCATTTCCGTCAGCTTGGATTCTCTCAATCGGGAACGGTATCGCTCGATTCGTGGAGCGGATCAATTGCCACAAGTCCTTAAAGGCATGGCCTTGCTCGAAGCATTTCCCCATTCAAAATATGTAACCTGTATAGTGAGTGAACGGAACCGGAATGATGTATTGGAAGTTGTCCGGTACGCACGGGACCATGGGTTCATTCCGGTCGTGGGTGCGTATCATTGGGGAATTGAACGGTATGGTAAAGTCGACCCGACTCTCCAATATGACCGAGCGGCAGCCGTCAATGTGTTTCGGCAAATTCTGACCTCAAAGTTGGTGCCTGAGGGCTATTTTCGCCGATACTTGTCAGATAATATTCAATGGTTGGAGGGAAAGTCCCTTGATCCGTGTGACGCTGGACGGTACAGCGTATCCATAGATGCATCAGGAAATGTCGCCCCATGTTACGCACTCCCGCCATCGGGAAATTTGCTCGAATCCTCATTAGAAGACATTCTCGGTACCATGGATCGGGCAGCCATTAGAAAATGTTCCGACAAGTCATCTTGCAACCTCCTTTGCAGCCGTATTGTCGGATCCACGTTACGGCACCCGGTCTCTGCCTTTATCACGCCCAAGACCTTACGAACGGGTCACGGTGTCCCGCCCCCCGTTCGACCGGAACGTCCAACATGTCATTAATCAGTTTCTTGAGTAACGTCCGAACCACGTAGCGAGAACAACTCAGCCCATGAGTGACACCTTTCTTTTGGAAAATCGAGTGCATGCACAAGAAGATGAAACCTGGCAAAGTTCTCGTGAGGGAGTCCCAACGTGTCCGTTAACCGGAGATCAACACATTCAAGTACTGGAGGATATTCCCACTTCATTGCTCGTGGACTGCTATCAGCGAGATCTGGGCATCGACACGGCCCCGGAATTTCCGGGAGTTGAAAGACTTCAGTTATGTCGAAGTCTGAATTCACAAGTACTCTTCTTTCATCCCACTGTGACCGGATCATCAGATTTTTACGAACAGCTTCAGAACTGTGATTGGTATTACCCAACAGATAAATATGAATACCAACGCGCAGCGAATTGGATAAAACCGGGGGACCGGGTATTGGACATCGGTTGCGGAGCCGCACACTTTGCTACCTATATTCCGGATGCTTGCTATCATGGCCTGGAGCCTCATGTTCCCCCCGGTTTTCACGCTAGGCATGCTGGACCCCACATTCTTTCCGAGAACATGACCCGGCATGCCATGACCAATTCACAAACCTATGATGTGGTCTGTGCGTTTCAGGTTCTCGAGCATATGGGTGATCCCCAGTCTTTTCTTATCGCAGCCCTCGCATGCCTGAAACCGGATGGCCTTTTGATTATTGCCGTCCCTAATGCAGAATCCTATATCACCCGCATTCCCAATTTTGTCTTAAACGCCCCCCCTCATCATATGACCTGGTGGAATCCGAATGCCCTTTGCCATCTGGCAGACTATTTCAAACTGTCAATCCTGGATTTGGCATATGCCCCGGTGGAAGCATGGGAAACCCGATTGTATTGGATGCACCGAATTTCATCGATGTTCTCACTTCATGCCAACTCCTACTTCACAGCATCACCAAGTCGACGGCTTTTCAATATGGCCGCGTATCTGGTCGCCGGATCCATTCCGAACTCTTGCAAACCGTCCATTCAAGCCCAAGGAGCTTCCGTGATATTGATCGCGAAGAAGACCAAAGATCATACCCCCTCAGCCATACATTAATGCTATGAACCTAAAACCCGAAACCCGAATCCTGAAACCTATTTTTTTATTACACCGGCCCATTGCAATGATATTGCTTTGGCTATTGCCAACAGCCGGCTGCAATACTCTGCCAAACAGTTACCACCCCAGCAATCCCATTGTGGCGAGCCAATTTTCGCACGAACTATTCAACCAGACACTGCGAGAGCATGTTCATCATGGCGTCGTCAATTATTCCGGATATGCATCCGATCCGCGATTGACTCAATATCTTCACCTCCTCAATCGCTTAGATCCGACAACGCTACCCACCCGGAATGACCGTTTGGCATTTTGGATCAATGCGTATAACGCCTTTGCCATCCAAGGCATATTGGATGGGTACTCACCTACAACCTGGGCAGGCAAATATACGTATTTTGTGAGTCGGGACTATATGGTTGGTGGGGCTAAAGTCAATTTGTACGCCGTGGAACGCGCCATTCTCATTCCCGAGTTCCGCGAGCCCCGTATCCATTTTGCCATTGTCTGCGCGTCCCGCTCCTGTCCAAAACTTCGTTCGTGGGCGTTTTCCCCCGATACACTTGATCAACAATTGGATGATAGTGCCAGACTTTTTATTAACGATCCCAATCGAAATGTGTTCGACCGTCAGCAGAAAATCGCCTACCTTTCGAAAATATTCGATTGGTTTACCGATGATTTCGTTTCGCATTCAGGGTCCTTAACGAAATATGTCGCCCAATATGTGGAAGATCCCGAACTAGCCGAGGAACTGGTCAAGGGAACCTATCGGGTTGAGTTTCTCGAATACGACTGGACCTTAAATGGCATTCCTCCGACGACCACGGCCAACTCTATGGTTCAGGTTCCAGGTTGAATGAAAAGATTGCGATTATCTTCCATTGAAAAAATTCACTTCTTAATTGTCATCTCTAATTCTTGACACTGAATTGCTTTTTTCTATAGGAACCCACCCATGCTGGTAAAACCAAATGAACGAATTCCCATGGCGAGACTATTACAATTCATTGAACGTGGAGAGCGCCTGGCTCACGATTGTGCTCAGGCTCAGGCAGCATTGGCCCCGGAGTCGGGCATGCAAAGATTTCTCCTGGGACAGGCTCGCCAGGAAGGCCTTCATGCCGTTTCGTTTAAATGGGCGATTGGATGGCTGGCACCGAGACATGTAGGGGAAGCTCCCTTTATGAAACCATTCAATCAGTACGCCCAGCGCCTACAGGCTGCCCTTCAACGCAAAGATTTTGCGGAATCCCTCCTGGCAGAGCAGATTGTACTTGAAGGACTCGGCCAGGCATTATTAAAGAAAATCGAAGCGGGGTTGACCAAACGGAAGGCGCCCTTTCAACAATTGCGTCGAATCCTTCTTCATCAAGAGGACGCGCACCATTCGTTTGGAGTTCGACATTTGCCGCAGGCAATGGATCGCCAGGAAATTTCCGAGAAACACATACGCCATCAAGCTCAAGAATACCTCGTTTTGGCAGAGTCCATGATTTCCTCGGTGGCTGATTTGTTTGGGGCGATTGACGAGGACCCGAAGGAGTATCTCGCAGAATTTCACCGACACATTCCCAGCTGGCTGGGCTCCAATTCACAATCGGACCTTCGCAAGCCCTTGTACGACCAACAAACGGAGAACTGACATTAAGGAGGAGTCTCCCGGATGGAACGCGTCTTTCATTTGTTCGAAGGATCCCGTTGAAGTTTTAACCTTTGACCTCCGGAGATTCTGATGTTCTGGCTTGTATTGCCGATTTTTTTAGATATCCCTTCATGATTTGGGTCATTATTCCAACCTTCAACGAGGAGCGAGCCCTTCCTGAAACGCTCAAGTCCCTGTTTCTCCAATCTGGAAATTTTCGTGTCATCGTCGTCGACGGGGAAAGTACCGATCATACCCGAACCCTGCTTCGCCAGGAATCCAAGGTCCTTATGCTGAGGACAACAAAAGGGCGGGCTATACAAATGAATGCAGGAGCGGCTTACGCTAGAAAATATTGTTCATCCCCAGACGATTGGCTTTTGTTTCTTCATGCTGACACGATTTTACCCCAAGGGGCCCTGCAGCAATTACATCACCTGGAGACAGAGAAAACCTGTCAAGCCGGTGGGTTTATGCATCAGTTCTCCGGGAACGACTGGCGGCTCAGACTCATATCATGGCTCGACAACTTCCGATGTGATCGATCAAGAATAATCTATGGGGATCAGGCCTTATTTGTCAGACAAGGCCTTTTTGAGGCAGTTGGCGGGTTTCCCTCTCAACCGATTTTGGAAGATGTCGCATTCTGTGAACAACTTATCCAACATACCACCCCCAAGCTGCTCCCGTCTCCGGTCATTACCGATTCTCGAAAATTCGTCCAAATGGGCATCTGGCGAAGCCTGGCTCGCGTCCTGCTCATCATCCTTCACGTCGAGTACGGGCTCCCCACTCTGACCCCCGCCTTCTTCAAAGATATTCGGTAAAATCACTAAGATTTCGACATTCACATACACCATAAAGGTAGACCTTGTCGGCGCTACCTTGCAGCAACCGAAATGACCTTTCGCTCCCCTCCTCATCTCCTCTCGAAAAGACAGGACTTCTATCCGTGAGAAGCGAACTCATGGGCGGATCAGGGGGGCCTGATCCAAGCCAATCTTTGATTAGCCTTAAGGCCTGTGTGGGATCGGCTCAATGGAAAGAAGCATGAATTTCCTTCCACGGGGCTGGGGAAATTCCTCAAGAACTTTGACGACGAGGCCGTGGCTTTTTGTCAAATTTTGACCATCCTCCTTATCCGTCACTAGAAGAAAATTCCCTTCTTGGGCTTGTGCGAGTAATTGTTCGTAGGTGTGAAGTCTGGGTATTGGGGGTTCTCCATTGATGTAGTAGATCATGTCTTCCTGGGTGAGCCCATAATGATAAACGGGAATGGCGGTATTTGCGGCAATTTCCCGGATTTGTAAGTTGACCATCCTCGGTGATCCTGCTGCGTCCATACTCGGGAGAAAAATATGAACGATTCCGAAAGCAAAACACAAACCCATTCCAACCAACCCTCGACGCATCAACTGATATTGCCCTTTCAGAGCGGTCCAAATGAGAAACCCACCAAGTATCACAAATCCGATGATGAACCACGTAGGAATGAAATCCGAAGGGATATTCCATTTTTTCTGAAGCAAGGGAGTTCCGAATTGTGATCCGATCAATACGGTCAGGGTTAAGAGTCCGAAAGCCGCACCATTGACTATTCGATGCCACGGGGGAATTGAAATACGGGAAGTGAGGGCAACCAGGTAGTACCCGATGATTAAAGCGAAGGCTGGAACCAAAGGCATAAGGTAGGGCTCTCGCTTGTATCTTGAAAAACACAGGATAAGAAAATAGCCTAAAAACCAGAGCAAAATTAAAAGTACGCCTGGATTACTTTTCAATGGCCGCAAGCTAAAAAGGAATATGAAACTCGCGGGAATCAATACACTCCACGGGAGAAAATCGAACCAAATTAAATACAGGTAGGAGGGAACCTTGAAGGACCCTGCTGAACCGGCAACGCTGGACCAATTGGAGATCTGATAAAGCACGCTGCCCCAGCTAAATTGATATTGGGCAGAATGTCCCAAGGTGGAAACGGAAACCTTCATCACCATGAAGAACAATATCAGCCCGACCCAGAACCCCCATTGTTTCAGTGGGCGAAAATTCCTTATTAACATGGAGTAGGTCACAATCAGCAAGAACGGAAGAACAAATCCGTGAAGGCTCTTCACCATCGTTGCCAGCGTCATACCCAAAAAAGTGATTAACGGCCAAGCTGGCGAGGCTTCTTTACGGTTGGCGAACACCCACCCGACCAGCGCGACGGTCATAAAGAAGGTTAACGTTGAGTCAATAAGCACGCGGCGGCCGTACCATAAAAACACGTGATTGGTAGCAAAAATAAAGGCCGCCCAAAACCCCACATTCCAGGAAAAGAGGGTTCGTCCTAATACAAAGGTAAGAACCATGGTTCCCAGGGAGAACAGGGAACCGGTTAAGCGAAGGGCCGCCTCATTATCACCAAACAGCTGAGTCCATCCGCCAATCATCCAAAAAAACATCGGGGGTTTACTGAAGTAATGCTGGCCTTGAAACGTCAAGCGCAAATACTCTCCGCTGTGGACCATCTCTCTTGCCACTTGGGCATAAAGGCCCTCGGTCCCTTCAAAGAGGGAGATCTGCAGGTTGTAGGTAAAAGAAAAAAGGCCCACAAATATGAGCAGACACACATCGACCCATTTGGGATTGTCGATTTTATTCCACACGATCACAGGTGCTTTCTCAGATAACGGCATGGCTGGTGTCCCTATTATGGTCGTAACCTGGGTAAGAAGCCCCCCTGAGAGAATACGCGACAAACGAGATGTTTTGCCTAACGGAATTGACGAATCAGGTATGGGCCCCGGCCCTCAAGGTTCCTCAGGGACGGTGCCGATGGAGAGTAGTACATATTTTTTTCCTCGAGGTAGCGAAAATTCCTCCAGAGTCTTAATGACAAGGACGTGATGGTGCATGAGCGCATGAGCATCCTCCTGGTCCGTCACGATGAGAATGGTCTGGGTTTTTGCCCGTTCGACTACCTGTTGAAAGGTTTGAAGTTTCGGAATTGGAGGATCGGTATTCAGGTAGTAGATGAGATCTTCTTGAGTCAGTCCATAATGGTAAATAGGAATGACCGGAGGTTGTGCCAATTCCCGAACTTTGGAGATAACCATCCTTGGTGAGTCTGCCGCATCCACGGCTGGAAGAAAAAAGTTGATCACGCCGAAAGAAAAGCACAGACCTAAGCCAATGAGCCCTTTGCGCATCATAGGGAATCGACCCTGCAGGGCTGTCCAAATCAGAAACCCGCCCAGTATGACGAACCCGATCAGGTACCATGCAGGTAAGAAATCCGGAGGGACGTTCCACTTTCTCTGTAGCAAGGATAGTCCAAAAACCGCCCCAGAAATGATCGTGACGGTCAACACTCCAAAAGCAGCCACTGTCACCGTACGATGCCAGCGAGGGATCGGAATGCCAGACGTGAGGGCCACGAGGTAGTAACCAATGGTTAAGGCAAATCCTGGAACGAGGGGCATCAAATAGGGTTCCCGCCTCCATATGGAAAGACAGAGTACAAGCAGATAGCCTAAAAACCAGAGCAGAATAAACAGCACCGCGGGATTCTTTCTGAACGGTCGCATCCGAAAGAGAAGAATAAGGCTTGAGGGAATCAGCACGCTCCAGGGGAAAAAATCGAACCATAATAAATAAAGATATGATGGAATCTTGGGAGTTCTTCCGGTACCGCCGGAAATGTCCCAATTAAAGGAATCCAAAAGCAGGATGCTCCAATTGAAATGCCAAGGAGAAGAGATGTCCAAAATGGTGGCCCAGACCTTCATCGAGATGAGAAATAGAATACTGCCCACCCAGAATCCCCACTGTTTCAACGCGCGAAAATCTCTCACCAGAATAGAATAGGTAAGAATCAGCAGGAACGGAAGAGCGAATCCATGAAGGCCCTTGGTCATAGTGCCTAACACCATCCCCAAAAAGGTGACGACATACCACGCTGACGAGGAACCTTTTCGGTTGCCCAACACCCACCCTAACAGCGCCAAGGACATGAAAAAGGTGAGGGCCGAGTCAGTGAGCACGCGGCGGCCATACCATAAAAACACGTGATTGGTGGCAAAAATAAAAGAAGCCCAAAATCCCACATGCCAGGAAAAGAGTGTTCGTCCTAACACAAAAGTCAGAAACATCGTTCCAAGGGAAAATAGGGAGCCGGTTAAACGTAGAGCGATTTCGTTATCGCCGAAGAGCTGAGTCAATCCGCCAGTCATCCAAAAGAAAAAGGGGGGTTTACTAATGTAATTCTGTCCTTGAAAGGTTAGTCGCAAATACTCCCCACTCTGGACCATTTCTCTGGTCACTTGGCCATAAAGACCCTCGGTTCCCTCAAAAAGGGAGATCTGCAAATTGTAGGTAAAAGAAAAAAGGCCCACGAGTAAGAGTAGGCAGATGTGCATCCATTTGGTTTCTTCCATCTCATTGGACATATTCAGATGTGTGGACTCAGTAAGAGGCATGAGGGAATGGGGAAAGGAGATTGTTGGCTGGTTATTCCTGACGCATGGATTTTCCGACGCTCCTACGATCAAAAAACCGGCAATTCACGGTCTGGACCCTAGTCTGCCGAAATCCTCAGAATCCTCAACCTGAGGGGTCGGGCCCAATGTGAAAAGGAGAACGAAATTAGGGCGAACTTGTGGGCGGGACCTGACGGCCCCAATGGATATATTGCCAACCGCGCTCGTGTGCCCAATACAGTCCAATTTTTGCCAATCCATCTGTAAGGCCAGCAAAAATTCCCAGACTCAACTGACCGGTTAACATCCACACGACAATCGTTGTAACCATTGTTGCCACGACCCGCCAACTGATGGCTTTCACGAGACTTCTTAAATGCGTTTCCATGAGCCACGCTCCTCAACCAAAGACTGAACAGTTACATTCTCCAAGGAGAATTCCACAAATTGGCGTTCAATAGGACAACATTCCACTGGAGCCTTCTTCCGGTTAGTCAGATATTCGTGAATGTGCGGGATTCCTTCCTACCAAGGAGGTTTTTCGTTTGGGCTTCTTCGGTAAAGGAATTCTGGCAGTTCTCGCAAAATCCTCCAGCGAATAATGATCCAAAACGCCAGATATCGCATTTCGCACTTCAAGCATCACGCTTTGAATGGGACACACCTCTTTCACACGGTAAGGGCAATCATCACATTTTTGATAGGCGATTTGACTGACACACGCGATCGGAGCAAGGGGCCCGTCCAGGATTCTGATAATCTGGCCCAGGGTAATTGAAGAGGGTGGTTTGAGGAGTTTAAACCCCCCATCCATCCCCCGGCGACTCGCCACAATACCTGCATGTTTCAAAGTCAGAAGGATCCCTTCCAAAAATCCCGCCGGAATTTGCAGGCTTTCCGACAGTCGGGCCCGAGGCACAACCTCACGGTCATACCTGGTGGTGAGTTCTAATAAAGCCCGCAAGGCGTATTCACTTTTTTTCGACAAGCGCATAATTAATCAAAAGTTAACTAATTTACTAAACATTAACAAATACCAAGGACCCTTTCAAACCCATGTACTAAATTTTAAAGGAACAAACAAAGATTAAGGGGCCAGTTCTTGGACTGCCACACAAATTTTCCACAGAATCTTCTTTTTGGGAAGAAATCGAAGGGTAGGCAATCTGGGGGAAGGGGGGACAGTGAGAAAGGGGGAACGCCCCCTTCGACACTCCCGGTCGGGAATTCAATATTGGGTAGATACCTTAAGGTAGTCCTCCTTCGCTAAAGCTTCGGCGGACAGCCTTCGCCCAAAAATCGTTAACCAAGGAACATTATGTTGCCTCTCGAACTCCCTAGCTGGCCTGCCAGCCGTAGCCTTGGCTGTCCTTCCTTAGACATAGGTAACACAATATTCCGGAGACATGGGTAACACTT
>CAZGFD010000005.1:0-214314 GCA_964525045.1 uncultured Nitrospiraceae bacterium
CGGGTTTCGGGTTTCGGGTTTCGGGTTTCGGGTTTCGGGTTTCGGGTTTCGGGTTAAAAAAATGATAAATTATCTAGGTTACAAGTCAATTGATGTACTAATTTTGAGTGTTTCCTTCGACGGCCACCATCTTTTGGTTTTTAACGCGAAACTCGGAACTAGGAACTCGAAACCTTTTTACGTCTTCAAACCCTTACCACCATAACTGAAGACCTTTCCTTTAAAACTTGACGGACTCGGTTCAACACTTCGTGCACCGATATCCTGTCCAGACAATCCCAAAAGGGGCAGGCTTCATGGATGCATTTCTCGCAGGTCGGAACCTCTGGCAACAAGATCACTCCTCTTCCCAAAGGTTTCCATCGCGTGGGTGACTGATTTCGACGAGGATCAAATAGACTGACGGTGCCAACGCCCAGTGCGGCGGCCATATGAGCTGGCCCCGTCGACCCGGATACAACGATATTGCCGGCGGCGATGACTGCCATCAACTCCCGTAGAGAGAGCCGGCCCATCAAATCAATGATATTGGGAACCGCTATTGGAGTTAAGGAAGCTTCTTCGTACAATCGCCGTTGTTCATCGACAGTGCCCGTCAGCACAACCCCCAAACCCTCCGCCGCCAATCCTTTTGCGAGATTTATGTAATGTCGACTCTGCCATCTCCTGGCATCAAATCCTCCAGGATGCACGATCACCCGTATGGACGGAAGTTCCTGAAGCCGTTCCCGACCCCACTGCCTCTCCTTTTCAGTCAAAACCAGGCTAGGCAACCGTGGGGGGCCAGGGGCCAGGCCAAGCCCCTTCAATAAGCCCAAATTATATTCGGTTTCGTGCTTAGAATAATCATGCCGATGCTCGTATACCCTTTTATTGGCTAAAAAACTATACCACCGATACCCCGTCGCTACCCGGACCGGAACCCTCGCCACACATGCTGCCAGCATCAGCCGACGAAAGGGCTTTAGAAACACCACGGTATCAAACCCGCGCCTAAAGAGTCGGATCAACCCACCCATTGGGTCCCGGGAAGTCGCAATGAAGACCTCATCCACGTCTGGATGATTCTCAAGGACCGGCGCCGCGTATGGACTTGACAAAAAAGAAATCCGGGTGTCGGGAATTAATTGACGCAACGCTGTGGCCACGGGAAGGCAGGATACCTGATCGCCAATTCCGTCGGGTCTTGCGAGTAATATATGCATACTTCTTCCTAAAATCCCAAATTTCAAATCTCAAATTTCAAAGTATTTTTCGACATTAGAATTTTTTAGGTATTTGAAATTTGAGATTTGAAATATGACATTACCCCTTCAGGGGTACCCGGGTATCCGCTGGCGCCCCCAACCGGCTACGGATTTCCGTTAAGACGGTTTCAGGTCCAATATAGCTTATGCAATCCTTCTCGCAATAATCACGTCGATAACAGCGTTGGCAAAGCTGCGCTGAGCGGAGAACCGTGGAATGATTTCCAACAGGGCCGATACGTTTTTCATCGGTAGGTCCGAATAACGCAATTAACGGAGTGTGGAACGCACTGGCCAGATGCATGGCAAAACTGTCACCGGTTAGCAGTAAATGGACATATTTCATCAATTCCGCAAATTCAAGTAGCGTCAGTTCCCCAGCGAGGTTGACCATGGAAGGATAGCGGATCTCCGCGATTAATTGATCAATCTCCTTTTTCTTCTCCGTGACCCCCGTAAAAACCATCAACACATCAATCGGAAATTTATCAAGTAAAACTTTAAATTTCTCAACTCCCCAATTCTTGGTTTTCCAACGTGTAAAAGGACTGACAACCATGATCCTTTTCTTTTCGGGATTTATGCGGCTCAATAAGGCTTGAATGACTTTCTCCTCTTTGGGGGAGGTAAAGATTTCCATATCGGAATTGGTCACGGGTACCCCTGCCATGCGTAATACATGATCCATTTCTTCAATGGCATGGATTTCCGGCTTCCTGAAAAAGCTCAGGAAGGGCCACCGCCCTTTGACAAACTTTCGTGTCGCCTTCGCCGCATACAGAAAAATGACCGATTTAAACCTTCCCTGAAGATCGAACGCCAAATCATAGTGAAGGGTTCGCACCTCCCGGAAAAGAGAGAGAATATGGGTCAACGTCCACCTGGGGTGTTTCAACCAATCCCGTTTGACCGTATCCTTTTCAAAAAGGAGAACCCTATCCACGTGTTTATTAAATTTAAAGATGTCATAGGACGTATCGGCCGTCACCACCGTCATTGAACAATTCGGAAACGTTTCCTTCAGCGTTCTGATGTGTCCGGTCGCGTGAAGGACGTCACCAAGAGAGGTCAACTTAATCACCAGAATGTTCAATGTTCATTCACTCCTTGGAGGCTGGATTGACCGACTGCGATACTTGTTCAAGCTCCCACAGCTTGGCATATTTCACAAAAGTATAGTAGGTATAGAGGCCGGATAAAATCAGCCCCGGCATACCATCAAGCAGGCCGAGACGCATCACGTACATTTTGAAAAACGTATAGAGAGGGCGAGCGACAAGTTGATGAAGGTAAAATCGCCTCCCCCCCTGCTCGATGACCTTAGCACGCAATGACGAATATCTATCCATCTTCCCCAAATATTGATCAATATTTCGAAAGGGGTATTGATCAACATGGGCTTGGAAATATCCAATTTTTCCATTCAAATCAAAACTTTCATGAACGAGATCTTTTTCTCGATATCGCATATGGTTTTTATGGAAAAATTGGGGTTGTCGGTAATCCGGATACCAGCCGCAATGTTTGATTCTTCGTCCGAGAAAAAAGTTACGTCGCGGAACAAAGTACGCCTCCGCCTCAGGCCCCTCAGCTAACTTTTGTCGAATCTCATCACGTATGGCCTCATTCGCCCGTTCATCGGTATCTAAACTAAACACCCAATCATGGGTCGCGCGGGCCATCGCTTCGTTGCGAAGCCTTCCAAAACCATGAAATTCATGCTGATAGACTTTGTCGGTATATTCCTGACTGATTCGGGTTGTCCCATCCGTACTAAAGGAATCCACAACAATCAGTTCATCGGCCCAATTAAGACTTTGTAGGCATGCGTGCATGTTCGGTTCATCGTTATAGGCAATCACAACCGCTGAGACTTTTGGAGTTCGTTCACTCATCGTTACCTATGACCATTCAAAAAGCGTCACGTCCAAGATTCAAGGTGGTGCAGGGGGAAGGGTTGTTGTGAAATCCGGAAACCGGGTTCCCTTCAAGCCATGGGCCTGGGAACGTTAAGTTAATTCGGAAGTCAACGAATCCTGTAAAATCCAATTCGCCGCTTCAGATAAATTTGCGGCGACAAACAAGACCCGAATTTCGTTTTTTTCCATGGCCTGAACAGCCGTCTGACTGTACTCGCTGGTCATCACCAACACCGCCTTCGAACCCACCGCATTGGCTAACTGCATATCAATGACCTTATCACCAACATAATAACTTCGTGACAGGCTTAGATCTAATTCTTTGGCAGCTCGTAGGATAAGTCCGGGTTTCGGTTTTCGGCATTGACAGGAATCATCCGGATGATGGGCACAGAAAAATATTCCATCAAGGCCTCCACCCTGCCTTTCTAATTCACCCTCGAGTTTTCTGTGAATCATATGAAGATCACCCTCCGTCAATAGGCCACGGGCGATCCCCGACTGATTGGTAATGAGGACCACCCGGCTTCCCTCCCGCCTCAATCGGGCAATGGCCTCACCCACACCGGGAATCAGATTTAATTCATCCGGCGACGTAATATAGCCTGTGTCGTAATTGAGCGTCCCGTCACGATCGAGAAAGACGGTAATGTCATTTAACGTTGAATGCATAGTAGTAAAAGGGAAAGTTTCGGGTTTCGGGTTAAAAAAATGATAAATTATCTAGTCTACAAGTCAATTGATGTACTAATTTAAAGTGTTTCCTTCGACTGCTACCATCTTTTGGTTTTTAACGCGAAACCCGAAACTAGGAACTCGAAACCCCAATTTTTAAGGCCGCCTGGCACACATCCTCTACGGATATGCCAGTCATACAACGATGATCAATGGGACAATGACGTAAAAGACAGGGAGAACATCTGACTGGGAATCTCACAATCCTGCTCAGATTGGGAGAGGGAGCTGTATGAGCCGGATCGGTCGATCCAAAAATGGCGACGACAGGAACCCTCAATGCACAGGCGATATGCATCGGACCGGTATCATTGGTCAGAAATAGCGAACACCGCTTGATGATGACTAAAAGTTGCCGGATCGTGGTTTTCCCAGACAAGACGATTGATGGATGTTTCATACACCGACCGACGGTCCTCCCCAAATCTTCTTCTCCCGGTCCCCCCACAATGACACAGGTAACCGCTTGCGCCGGAGTCAGGGTTTTTTGGCGATTTTCTATGATTCGATCCGCAGCTTCAGCAAATCGCTCCGGCAACCACCTTTTGGCCGTCCCGTAGACCGACCCAGGATTGACCCCGATCACCACACCAGCCTTTCCCCGAGCAAGCCCGGGGAAATGTTTATCGACAAGTTGTTCCTCGTCTTCTTCTACCGCCAAGTTCGGAGAACGTTGAGTCTGTACCCCTGTCAGAGCACCAATCAATTGTTGGAAATATTCCACCTGATGGACACGCCCCTCCTGCTGGGGAACGGAAATCCCCCGTGAAAGGAACAGGCGACGCCCATCCGTCGCATACCCCCAACGTTCCGGAATGCCACTAAGAAAAGTCAACAAGGCCGCTTCAAAGGCATTTTGAAAAAGAATAGCCAAACCAAACCGGTGTGCGCGCAGTTCACGAATTAACGCCACTTTCCCAAACACCCCTTTGTGCCTTCCCTTATGATCATAGATAAATACCTCATCAATCCCAGGATGTCCCATAAACAGTTCCGCTATGCCAGGACGAGCCCAAAGGGTAATCTTTGACTCAGGGTAGGCCTCTCGTAAATCCATTAATGCCGGGGTCCCCATCACCGCATCGCCAATCCAATTGGGAGCGCGAACAAGAATATGTGACATAGAACTCACGAGAACCTTCGTTTTCCACAACCTCGATTCAACAATAATTACCCTGCTCCCGATTCGCCTCTATCATGCAGATCATTCAACCATCGAAGTAACCGGTCTTTTCCACCGTTGACTTCAACCCGCAGACGAATCGCCCATATTCCATCCCCATCCTGAATGAGGGGATCAAGTTTCACAGCATCTTTCTCAGTGGTCAACGCACAGGAGGCCTTGACCTGACGCATTCGTTGGCGAATCGCTTCAAGGTCTGAGGCGGTATAAGCCCAGTGATCAGGAAACACAATCTCATCCAGAATGTTGACTCCCATATTCGCCACGGTAGTTCGAAAGGCCATAGCATTTCCAATTCCACTAAAGATCAGAACATCTTTTCCGGAAACCCAACTGATGGGTTGCTCCTCATGGAGTGACAAGCAAGAGATGGACTTGGGCTGAAACTCCACCCGAATGGGTTCAATGGATCCCCCCGTCGCCGTTTGCAAAGGACCACAAATTTTGTCCTGATCGGTCATGAGATCAGCACGGGTGACCACGACAGCCGTCGCCCTTCCGGCGGCGGAGAGCGGCTCCCGTAACCGCCCTGCAGGCAACAGTTTCTCAAGCCCAAAGGCATCGGAGCCATCAACGAGTAAAAAATTCAGATCTCGATACAGACCTAAGTGTTGAAACCCATCATCCAAAATGAAGCAATCGATGGCTGATTGCGTTAATACCCAATGGCCGAGTTTAAACCGGTCACTTCCCACCGCTACTACCACACCAGGACAATTTCTTGCCATAAGAAAAGGTTCGTCTCCAGCTTCCCGGGCTTCGACCAGCACCTTCCGTCCGTCTGACACTAAAAGAAAGGTGGACTCCTTTGTTCTCCGATACCCTCGGCTGAGAATTCCAACTTGTTTTCCCTGCGACTGCAACCATTGGGCCACCCACATGACAAATGGAGTTTTCCCTGTTCCGCCAACAGTTAAATTCCCAATGCTAATGACGGGACAGGATAAGCGACGTTGAGATAACCATCCTTGCTCGTATAACTGCACACGAGCTCGAACTGCCATTCCATAAGGAATGGACATGAGATCGAGGAGAATGGGAAAATGTTTGTGAAACCAGGATTCTTGAAGGTGAGGGCGGAGAGCAGCGTTCAAAGTTTCACGTTTCAGGTTTCAGGTTTCACGTTAAGGCTCTTAGACTTTTGAGCCTTGAACTTTGGACTTAACGCTTTGTACCTCAAAATTGGAGGATGACTGTGGTTGAGAGTGGTTTTGAGAATCTTCCAGACGGGCCACGATCAAATCAAGGTTTTGTTTCATGACACCTTGATTGGCTTGCACCACATCCCGTGCGGCGGAACCCATCTGTTGAATCAAAGAAGGATTGTTAAACGCTTGAATGAGCTGGGCGGCTAATTCCTCGGCATTGTGGACCTGTCTTCCACCGCCGGCCTGAACTAACAAGTACGCGATTTCGGAACAATGATCGGTGTAAGGACCAAAATAAACGGGCTTTCCCCACCTGGCGGGCTCGAGGAGGTTGTGGCCACCCACCGGCACCAGCGTTCCTCCCACGAAGGTGACCTTAGCCAGACCATAGACTTCCGCCAATTCCCCTCGGGTATCCAATAGAATGACACGTGCCCCTTTTCCTTGCCGCATTTCAGATTTGGCATGTTTCATCGCACTTCGCCGGACGGAGACGAACCCGGCGGCCCGGACTTTGGCCTCGACCGCTTCCACCCGCTCTACGTGCCGAGGGGCCATCAACAGCACACTGTCGGGGTGTTCACGATGAAGACGTGCATAACATTCCAGCAGGACATCTTCCTCCTCTGAATGGGTACTCCCCGCCACAAGCAATTCTTCGTGTTCCTCCAATCCTAACGCCGGCCTTGCGATCGCAGGAGAGGAGAGGGACGTCGAGTGACCGTCCCGATCGAATTTCATATTACCCGTCCGGAAAGTCCGTTCTGAAGAGGCTCCCAGATCTTGAATACGCTGAACATCTCTGTCCGATTGCATAAGAAAGAGATCAACAAACGAAAGGACTTTTTTCATGAAACCTTTTATCAAACGGTACCGATTATAGGACCGTGAAGATAAACGACCATTAATGAGAAATGTCGGAACCCCATAACGAGCGAAACATTTCAAGAGATTCGGCCAGAGTTCCGTTTCAACAAACACGAAAGCCACTGGACGAAATTTCCGAACGTAGGCCTCAACCACCCAAGGAAAGTCAATTGGTAAATAACAATGCATCGCGACGTCAGCCAGCCGCTGTTCAACGGCTTCTCGACCGGTTTCCGTAATGGTTGAAACGAGAAGGGTCCAATCGGGATACCGGTCTTTAAGGGCCTTCACAAAGGGGACGATGGTGACCACCTCCCCCAAGGAAACCGCATGAATCCAAATCACCGGAGATTTGGAGAGATCGTATTCACGAGGGATCCGCCCGAAGCGTTGAGTCAGTCCTCGTCGACACCGTTTTTTTGTAAGGAGAACGCACAGAATAACGGGAGAAGCGAGATGTAAGAGAATATTATATATGAGATAGCCCATGGAATCAGAACCAAAGATCCTCAGGATTGTAGGGCTCTAGGAGACAGAAATCACTGTGTAGGCTCAATGCCCACGCGCACCATTTCTGAACGTCTCAAACCAAAAGAATAACCAATATCGAACAAGGAACGTCGAGTCATGAAGCAGGAGGAGCGGTCATCTTGGTGATGAACAGGTTGAGACTCAGGGCAGAATTACGGAGACAATCCTCATGATCATGACCTCTCAGAGTCTTCGACATTCATGATTTCTTGCTGGCTATTGGATATTATAATTAAAGTAATACATTAATTTATTCATTAGCTCTTTGATTGAACCGCTGCTTCAGCATCACTCGTGACCTGATTCAGAGCCTTTTCTAACTCATCACGCTTGGATTCCAATTCAGCGGGGGTCGCATTCGCATGAATCCATAGAGGATTTCCCCACATAAAGATGCCCTTCCCCCACGGATACGGGACCATAAACCGGTCCCAACTCGGAAAGACTTTTTTTTTGAGCACATAAAACTGACCGGCACAATGGGATATCCAGTCAGTTTCGCTAATGACAACACTTCACCCTGAACCCGATGCCGGGGTCCTTGGGGACCATCAGGTGTGATAACCAAGTCAGCTCCCTGACGACCATGCCGGATGAGTTGCCGAAGCGCCAGCGTCCCACCTCGGGTCGTGGAACCTCTCACCGATCGAAATCCGAATCGACGCACAATTCGATAAATCAATTCCCCATCCCGATGTTGGCTAATCAATATATAAGCGCGTTTCCCCCTATACCCTAACGGCATCATTAACTGCTGCCCGTGCCAAAATACAATAATCAGCTGGTGACCCTTTTGGTACAATTCGTCTATTTTCTGCTCACCCTGAGAAGAGATCCGAATACATTTTCCGAGGAATGTAATGAGTCCGGCCCCAAGAGGTGGAAGCAGATTCAGTTTTATCCATTTCTGAAAATTCTTCACAATTACACCCTTCCCGGTTAGAAGGCTTCAGCTGTCGAGATCGCAAATTGCGTCTGGTGGAGCCGGGTGTACTGCCCACTTTTCTGCAACAATTCTTCATGGGTTCCCATTTCCACAATTTTACCTTTGTCGAGGACCACGATTCGGTCAGCATGTTGAATCGTCGACAGGCGGTGGGCAATGACCAGGGTCGTCCGATCTTTCATCAGATTCGACAATGCCCCCTGGACGAGCTTTTCAGACTCAGAGTCAAGAGAGGATGTGGCTTCATCCAAAATAAGAATCGGAGGATCTCGTAGAATCGCCCGGGCAATCGCCAGGCGCTGTCGTTGTCCCCCCGAAAGTTTGACTCCATTTTCACCGACCAGCGTCTCAAGACCCATGGGCAGCCGCTCGATAAATTCCATCGCGTAGGCCGCCTTGGCGGCCTGAACCACTTCCTCATCACTGGCCTCCGGCCGGCCGTAGGCGATATTATTTCTGACCGTATCATCAAATAGAACCGTTTCCTGAGAAACAATTCCAATTTGTCGGCGCAAGGAGGAGCGTGCTACCTGACGAATATCGTGTCCATCAATCACTATCTGTCCCTCGGTGGGACGATAAAACCGAGGAACCAAACTGACCAAGGTCGATTTACCGCTACCGCTACTGCCCACTAGGGCCACCACCTCCCCGACTCGAATCGTTAAGGAAATATTCCGCAATGCCTGCTCCTCTGAACCCTCATAGGTAAAACTCACATCGCGAAATTCCAGTGACCGGGAAATAGGGGGGAGGGACTGTTTTCCGATATCCTTATCTTGCTCATTTTCCATATCCAGAACGTCGAATACACGTTGCGCCGCTGCCAGCGCGTTTTGGATGGACTGATTGGCATTGCTCAAACGTTTAATCGGCGTGTACGCCATAAACATCGCCGTTAAAAAGGAAAAAAATGCTCCAGGCTTCATGGACGTGGTAATCACCAAATATCCTCCGTACCAGACTATGACGGCAATCCCGATGCCCCCGATTAATTCCATGACCGGAGAGGCAACCGCTGAGACTTGAGCTGACTTTTGGGCCGCATGCCGGAAAGAGAGGTTGGTATTCTCAAACCGTTGTCCCTCCACTTCCTCTTTGCCATAAGCCTTCACAATACGAATGCCGGAAAACGCTTCTTTCAGCACGGAGGCCATGTCGCCCATGGATTCCTGCCCCCGGGTAGACAGTTTCCTCAATCGTCGACTAATCTTCACCAACACCAAAGCGGAAAGAGGGACCACAAATATTAATATGGTCGCGAGTCTCCAATTCTGGTAGAACGCGACTCCGACTAAAGCGAGAAACGTCAAACTCTGTTGAAAGAGATCTTTTAAAATACTTGGAATCGCATTAGCCATCTGGTTGACATCATGAATGACCCGGGACACCAATCGACCTGAAGTATTCGCATCATGAAAACGAACCGGAAGACGCATGAGTTGCATGAAGAGCTGCTGACGGACATCCACCACAATCCAGTTGCCGACATAACTCATCAAATAGGCTTGCCCATAGGCAAACACCCCACGAAGCGCCGTCACAACCAAGAGCACAGCGGGAATGATCAATAAGAGAAATTGATCCTTTTCGATAAATATTTTGTCGAGAACGGGCTCAACCAACCAGGCATTCACCGCCATCAGGGTGGCCACACCAGCCGAACACAAGCAGGCACCCAGCAATCTGAGACGATATTCACGGACATATTGAATCAGCCGCCAAAACGTATTCATGCCTGTATTTCCTTCAACACCAGTTCCGCCGCTCGACGGGAAGCCCCCGGTGAGCCGACGGCTTCCCGGACCCGCTGAAAGGCTTCTCGCATTTCATGCACAAGAGATGGCGTTTTCAATAATCGAAGCGCCTCACTGCACAATCGCTCCGGGGTCATGTCATGTTGTATAAGCTCTGGAGCCACCAATTTCCCGGCGATGACATTGACCAATCCGATGTAGGGTATGGTCACCAAACGTTTTCCGATTTGATAGGTCAGCCAGGGGACCCGATAGGCAATGATCATGGGTGTTCCTATAATCGCAGCTTGGAGGGTGGCCGTTCCGGATGCGATAAATAGTAAATCTGATGCTGCCATCACCTCGTTGGGACAATGAGGTATGATTTTTACCTCTACCTCAGGTGTTTTCATGACTTCCAGGATGAGGGCTGTCGAAATGTTTGGGGCTTGGGCAATGATGCATTGTGCTTTTCCATACTGCGTCACAACATTTTTGGCAGCCCCAAGCATAATGGAAAGAAAACTTTTCACTTCGTGCTCCCGACTGCCAGGCACAATTCCAATGACCAACCCGTCTTTTGATAATCCGAATTGTTTCCGGACAAGGTGCTTATTGTACGAAGCGGCCATCGAATCTAGCAAAGGATGCCCTACAAAATTGGCAGGGACACCTGCCTCACGAAATATGGCTTCTTCAAATGGGAGGATGACAATCATCCGGTCCACGACCCGTTTAATCAGGGCCAGACGCCGAGCCCCCCAGGCCCAAATTTGAGGTGCAATATAATAAATCACACGGTGGTGAGCGTGGGCAGCCGTTTTTGCCAGCCGGAGGTTCATGCCAGGAGAATCAATAAAGACGACCGCATCATATCGCTCATTACGCAAGATCTTTTTCAACTGCCCGAGGGTTCGATATCCCCTTAAGAGTTGCTTCACTCCCGGTACGCCAATGGCATCCACCCTTTCAATTTCTGGAAGCAACTTCACCCCGGCGTCGATCATGTGATGCCCCCCCACACCTTGGATTGTAGCATGGGGATTTAATTGGTAAATTTCCCTGGCTAAATTGGCACCATGGAGATCACCAGACGCCTCTCCTGTCACGATAAAAATTTTGGACATGGTCACGAAGACATCGTTCGTGATGCTGGGTGTTTGGCGGGCCTTCCGGAGACACGAATGGCTTCGAGCACCCGGTGGGCCAGTTCCAACGAGGCCACCCCTTGTTCGCCTGGAACAGGGGAGTCTGTTCCATTTTTTGCAGCATTCACAAACGACAACAGTTCCCGTCGAAGCGGTTCATCATCCTCCCCACGTAAAGATTGGGTGCGAATACTGGAGTCGTGATTCGGATCCCCAACGCGTTGATGAATGATGGCCTCACGTGCCTGATAATCAACGGACAGGTAACAATCAGGTTGGAACACTCGAAGTTTACGGAGCCTGCCCGTTGAGACCCGGCTGGCTGTGAGATTGGCCACGCATCCCTGGCTGAACTCAATGCGAGCATTGGCAATATCAATGTTCTCCGTGAATACCGGCATGCCGACTGCCTCTACTTGTTGAACAAGTCCGAGGTTGAAGGACAGGGCCATATCGAGGTCATGAATCATCAGATCAAGCACCACATCTACATCGGTTCCCCGAGGTTGAAAGGGTCCCAGGCGATGACATTCGAGAAACCCTGGTTTATCAATGTAGGAACGGGCCACGTCAACCACCGGATTGAAACGTTCAATATGCCCGACTTGAAGTATCACCTGTTTGTCCTTTGCCAGGCGTACCAGATCATGTCCTTCTTCAATGGTCGATGTAATAGGCTTTTCGACCAGGACATGAAGCCCAGCTTCAAGACAGGTTTTTACCACAGAATAATGGGCCGAAGTCGGAACAGCGACACTGACAGCGTCAACCTGGGACAGAAGATTCTCCAGATTTTCGAAAAAGGTCACACCATACCGGTTGGCAATTAACTCTCCCCGTGTGTTGTCCAGATCCTGTATGGCGATCAGACGGGTATTGGGAAGGAGGGAATAGATCCGGGCATGGTGCTGCCCAAGATGGCCAACGCCAATGACTCCAACCCTAAGTCTATCCATCACGATTGTGGATTAGTAAGAATTTTAATGGGGAAATAAAAAAGGTGGGGGTCAGAAAACTCGCGAACCAGGGTAAACACCATCAATGTGAACCAGGAGGACCACTTTGCGCATTAATGCCCACAATGGCTAACCCCGCGGCATTGGCCTGCCGAAGCATGTCTCCTCGATCGAGCAGAACCGTTCGATCAGCTTCGATCGCCAACACCGACGCTTTGACCGCACACATGGTTTCAACCGTTGTGGGACCCACAGCCGGAAGATCAAAGCGAAGGTCCTGGTTCGGTTTGCTTCGTTTTACGACGACCGCGCCGCTTTTGGCCAACAACCCACCCCGTCTGATAGCCTCATCCGTCCCTTCCACCGCCTCCACCGCTACGACCGCTCGATCCTTGACTACCACACATTGACCGATATCCAATCGGCCGGTTTCGCATGCGATGTCCCAACCAAATCGGATATCCTGCCATTCCTTTTTGGTTGGGGTCCGTTTGGTCAAGACTCCTTGTTCTACCAAGATCCCTTCAAGCCCAAAAGTGGATTCACGAATCTGTATCCCTTCTCGTTCCAATTCCTCCGCCACCGCTCGTAAAATCCCATCGTCTTTCCAATTTCGTAACCGACTGAACAACGCCAGGGCCCGAAGATCAGGTCTGACGGTCGTAAAAACATGGGTCTTCTTGATTCCCCCAAGCATCACCGTCTGTTGAATCCCATCCGATTTTAGTGCATTGAGAGCCTTGCTGAATTGACCGATTCTGATCCAATGAATTCGATCAACGCAATCCTCGAGTTCAGGAGCGGTTTCCCCAATATGGGCAATAGCTGAAACGCTATAGCCTAATCGTCGAACATTTTCTGCAAAGATAATAGGGAATCGACCGCTTCCGGCTATGAGGCCAATTCGTTCCTTGGAACGTTCGAGGGTCGTAGGTGGTCGTTCCGAATGTGTATCCGGCTGGACATGTGGCACAGGGTTATTCTTCCTCCTCATCGAGTTCTCTGGAGGAGGTATGGCAAATACCCCTTCGTGAACTCTCGATAAACGTGAGCAATTTCAAGACATCGGGACTTTCCTGATATTGCGTCCTGGCGAGTTTCACCGCTTCATGTAATCGGTGACCTTGCCGGAATAGAAGATCATAGGCTTGTCGAAGCGTGGTGATGCGATCTACTGGAAACCCGTGACGCCGGAGAGCAATGGAATTCAACCCAAACATCTTGGCACGATAGCCCCCCGCCGCCCGCATAAAGGGTGGAATATCCCGCCCTAGAGCGGAACAGCCCCCAAGCATGGCATAGTCCCCGATTCGAACATATTGGTGAATGCCGACTAAGCCCCCAATCACTGCATAATTTCCAATGGTAATATGACCGGCCAATGTCGCGGCATTGGCCATGACGACATAGTCTCCGATTTCACAATCGTGCGCAATGTGCACATAGGCCATTAAAAAGTTATGACTTCCAATACGTGTCACTCCACCCCCGAAGGCCGTAGCTCGATTGACCGTGACATATTCCCGCAAAATATTATCATCGCCAATATTCACTTGTGTCGGTTCATCATGATATTGAAGGTGCTGAGGGGGGGCACCCACAGAGGCGTAGGGGAACAACCTGCACCGTTGACCAATTCTGGAATGACCTTCTACGTACACATGGGAAATAAGATGGGTCCCGCGTCCAATCCTCACATGTTCTCCAACCACACAAAATGGACCAATGACGACATTTTCCCCTAATTCTGCTTTTGGATGAACTACCGCTGTCGGGTGAATACTTACATTTCGATCTCCGCGTCGTATCATGGTCTCCCCTACGAGAAATTGACTTCAAACGCCTGCTAATTTTACAGGAAATTCCCCCTAACCGTATAACCTATAGGTACCAACGAAAAAGATCAATTGATTCTTGAAAAAATATTGAATATCGACCACCGATGGTCGACGCGTGAAGTATCAGGGTTGATCCCCAACTCTGGGTTAGGCGGTTTTGGCCTCCGTCACCATTGCCGTCATCTCAGCTTCGCAGGCGAGGGTAGCCCCTACGAGGGCTTTCCCTTGCATTTTCCAAAAAGGTGGTTTGCGACGCAAGACTTCCACTTCCACTCGAATTTGATCTCCGGGAACAACCGGCTTTCGAAATTTGGCCTTATCGATGCCAGTCAGATACACGACCGGCCTTCCCAAATCCTGACTCGTCCTTAAAGCTAATACCCCTCCGACCTGCGCCATCACCTCAAGGATAAGCACACCCGGCATCACCGGTTGACCTGGAAAATGTCCTTGAAAGAAATGTTCATTCAATGTGACATTTTTTATTCCCACAATTCGTTGCCCAACTTCTAATTCCACTATGCGATCAACCAATAGAAAAGGATATCGGTGGGGCAGTATCTCTTGAATGGCCAGACTATCCATTTCGAATTCAGACATTCTTTTGGCTCCTCTTCCGCATACGTTTCAGGGATTGGGTGTTCCTTGTCAGGGTTGAGTGGACCGTATTGGCTTTACACGGGTTTCGGGTTGATAAGACCACATTCTATTGTCTGTCTAACTCCAGGATCACTTTATCCGTGATATCCAATTGTGGCTGATGATACAGGGTCGAAGTCCCCTTCCCATATTCCACAACAATCAGAAGATTGCCGGTCCGGGCAATTTCGGCCACAACCTCCTCCACACTCTGACGAAATCCTGCAAGCAATTCTTTTTGTTTTTCTTGGACTTCCTGATTGAGGTCCGCCACCTTCTGCTGATATTGCATCATCCGGCGCCGAAATGTCTCTTCACGCTGTTTACGTGCAGTTTCGCTTAACACACTGCCTTGAGCCAAAATTTCGTTTTCGAGTCGGCGAAGTTCACGTTGTTCCAGTTCCACCAGAGCTTGCCGCTCCTTCATAAAGTCATTCATCGATTCGGTAACCGTCTTTCCGGTCTCGGTTTGATCAAGCACTTTTTGAAAATCCAATACGCCAATCAGACCCCCATCCTCAATCGGAGCCGAAGTCGTCGAGCACCCGCCTCCCCAAGTCACCAGCAAACTAAGACTCAGAACCCTTAATAGAGAACCAGCATTCCGCATCATTCTATGACATCCTATTCTCATCCTCGTTACGCCCTCGATCCCATCTCTAAAACACTGACCCGACTGAAAACTCAAACACCGTCTCTCGCTCCTGTGGCCTACGATCTAAATTGAGTCCGTACGCTGCACGAAGAGGGCCAAATGGAGAAATCCACCGAACCTCTATCCCGGTAGCCGGTCGAAGATTAAAACTCAGCGACTCCGCTTCAGAAAATCCTTTTCCGTAATCGAAAAAGAGCACGCCATTCAATTTCGCATCAGGCAGCACGGGGAAAATCAATTCGTTGTTGAATATCAACTGCGCCGTACCTCCCTCAGCCGTTCCGCTGGAGGTAACTGGGCCGGCGCGACCGAATTGAAAACCTCGTACCGTATTGATCCCGCCCACAAAAAAGAACTCGGAAACGGGTAATGGAGATCCTTTAAACCCTTCTCCCTGTCCAACACGGGCCCGAAACGCGAAACGAATGTCCCATAGAGGAACAGGAACATACCTCAACGCATCAAAACTATAGGAAATAAAATTGTTCGTGCCTCCGAGGGCATCGGTTCCTAAGGATAATCGAAGGCCAACTCTGGAACCCGTTCGGGGATCAAGATAATAGTCCCGGGTATCCCGAAACCCGGCAGCTCGAAACCCTGTCGTCGACTGCGTCCCGACCTGTTCGAGAATGGATTCCGGCGCGTCGGGTGCAGGATCTTTAATCCGGATTTGTTCACCCACGAACGTGATCGATCCAGAGAGGTACTCGGAGAAGGATCGACCAAATACCGCATTACCACCCACCCGATCTTCCACAAACGTTAGAAAGTTCGTCCGGGTACTGAAGGCGTCAAGCTGCATGGATGTCGGAGTGTCGTAAAGGGCCGGATTCCGAAAGGTAATATTGCCAACCGTTCGTCGACCTCCGAGCTGCCCCCGAACTCGCACGAGATACCCCAATCCAAACAGATTCCCTTCAGTAATATCGGCAATAGCCGTAAAGAGGTCCAAGGTGCTGAACCCTCCTCCGACACTAAAGGATCCGGTCGCTTTTTCTTTGACTTTCACATCCAGATCCACTTGGCCATCATCAATTTGCTTCGGCAGAATCTCGACTGACTCAAAATAATTCAAATTATTCAACCGCTCAAAGCTTCGTTTAATGGCAACTGAATCAATCATTTCGCGCTCATCAACACGGACTTCACGCCGAATGACATTATCCCGGGTCTTATCATTTCCCGATATTCGAATTTCTCGGATCCGGATCAATTCTCCTTCCTCAATTTTAAAAACAATTTCTGTACTACGACTATTTGGATCGGGAAGGATTCTCGGTACCACCTCTGCAAAGGCATAACCTTTTTCCCCATACAAATCCGTGATCCGCGAGACTTCCTCACGGATTTTGACCCGCTGAAAGACCTCCCCGGGCTCAATCGTCAGATCTAGCTCTAGTTCATCACTGGTGAGTTCTTCATTACCCTCAAACGACACTTGGCTAACCGTATAGGGTTCCCCTTCCTCAATGGAAAAGGTCAAAGTGAACCATTTCTTATCCTCACTCAGATCAATCGAAGGAGTGCCTACCTTCACATCCAAATACCCTTTATTCGAATACACTTCCTTGATCCGCTCAACATCGTTCGGAATTTCATCCTGTCGGAACACCCCGGCATCGGTAAACCACGACCATGGCAACGCATATTCCCGGTTAGCCATAATCGCCTGTAATTCCTTTTTTTTGATGACGGTTCGACCATTAAACCGGATGGATTCTATATACGATCGCTCACCCTCCTGAATAAAAAAGGTCAGCCGAGTTCGATCGCTCTCAATGGTTTCGATGACTGGGACCACTTTGGCATTAAAATACCCCTCTTCCTGGTAGGCCTGACGAATATTTTCCGTACTGACTTTCACTTGTTCCTGGTCCAGCCAAACCTGACTGCCAATGGTGATCTTTTCTTGAAGTTTGTCCTCATTGAGTTTATCATATCCATCCAAGACCACTTCGACATTAAAAGGCTTTTCTTTTACCAAAAATACGAGGTGGACGCCTTCCGGTCGTGTATCCGTCTCTACCTGCACATCTTTAAAAAAGCCCATAGCATAAATGAGTTGAATCTGGTCCCGTATACGATCTGGGCTGAAGGGATCACCGGGTTTTACCGTCAATTTATCTTTGATCACCGAAGCTTTGATATTTTTATTTCCTCGAATGTCGATAGACTGTATCTGCAAGCGAGCTTCCTGGGCCTGTAAGCTGGACCAAGGCCACAACACCAAAAGAGCTATCAAAAGGAAACAATAGTTAATAATCTTTCCCGATCCATCATTAGAAAATCCAAGGGCCACTCCCGTGCAACAGGATGAAAAGACTGGAATCGAGTCTGGCTTAGATCCATCCACAATTCCGCTCACCGACACATAAAAACACCGTCAGAGAGGAGGAATCCACGTTGGGAGAGATAAATACGATAATGTGACGGAAGAGGGTAGAGAGATGATAATACCGAAGTCCAACTATCTCACATCACTGATTGATTGTCATACGAGCAAGAAGAACCGTCAAGAGGGCGATTGATTATATAAGTCAAGAGTCAACATTGTAAAGTGATGAAAATTCCGCATCCCAGGAGACTTCCTTGACTTTATTTTTACCCTTCTCCTACTATCTCAAGCAAGCTTTTTTGTGGCATGGACCATGTTCCCGTCTGTCCGCATTCATTGGTAAACCATAATCTTAAACAGAGGGGTTTCGGCTTTTTCATCCTTCTCTGATTCCTTAAACTCGACTGATCCGGGGCTACCTTTTTCCAAGCCTCACGTGGTTGGTTGGATCCAAGAATAAAACTTATAACCTTTAACCTTGAATTTAAAATGAGCTCCCAAGTCGCTCCTTCTTCGAATCCTTCTCATACCGAAATTCCGAACGAACTCCCACTTCTGCCAGTGAGAGACATTGTGGTGTTTCCCTACATGGTTTTACCCCTTTTTGTGGGTAGGGATTTATCCATCAAGGCGGTGGAATTCGCCTTGGAACACGATCGCATGATCTTCCTCACTACCCAAAAGGCTCACGATACTGACCACCCACAACCCCAAGATCTGCATACAATTGGTACAGCCGGCATGATCATGCGTATGCTGAAATTGCCTGACGATCGGGTAAAAATCCTCGTTCAGGGAATTGCCAAAGCTCGAATCCTCGATTATACCCAATCCGAGCCATTTTATTCCGTCCGTATTGAAAAACTGGTCGATTCCCAACCTTACGTTCCGTCTCCTGAAAGCGAAGCGATCGTTCGCGCCACCAAGGGTGGTCTGGAACAATTGGTCGGTTTAGGAAAAGGGGTGATGCCTGATGTCATGACCGTAGTCGAAAACTTGGATGAACCAGGACGGCTGGCTGATATTATCGCTTCGAATTTAGGACTCAAAGTTGAACTGACACAAGAAATTTTAGAAATCGAAGATCCTTTGGCTCGACTGAAACAGGTAAGCGATCTCATTGCGAAAGAGCACGAAGTGCTTTCTATGCAACAGAAAATTCAAGCCGAAGCCAAAGGAGAAATGGATAAAACCCAACGGGAATATTTTCTTCGCGAGCAACTCAAAGCCATTCAAAAAGAACTCGGGGAGTTAGACGACCGGGCGGAAGAGGCTGCTGAGTTTCGCAAACGCATTCAAGATGCCAAAATGCCGGAAAAAGTCTTGAAGGAATGTGAAAAACAACTCAAACGTTTGGAAAAAATGCATCCGGATACAGCGGAAGCCGGAACGGTTCGAACCTATTTGGAATGGATGGTCGAACTACCTTGGAGCCACCAATCCACGGATAACTTAGACATCGCCGCGGCCGCACAGGTCTTACATGAAGATCATTATGATTTGGAAAAGGTGAAAGACCGAATTTTGGAATATTTGGCAGTTCGAAAGTTAAAGAAAAAGATGAAAGGCCCCATTCTTTGTTTTGTTGGTCCTCCTGGGGTCGGGAAAACCTCCCTTGGGAAATCCATCGCCAAAGCCTTAGGTCGCGAATTTGTTCGTATGAGTCTCGGCGGCATGCGGGACGAGGCCGAAATCAGAGGCCACCGCCGAACCTATGTCGGGGCCTTGCCCGGTCGGATTCTTCAGGGCATGAAACAGGCAGGAACCACCAACCCCGTCTTTATGCTCGATGAAGTTGACAAGGTTGGAATGGATTTTCGCGGAGACCCCTCCGCGGCTCTTCTTGAAGTGTTGGATCCGGAACAAAACCATGCGTTCACGGATCATTACCTCGGAGTGCCGTTTGATCTCAGCGACGTCATGTTTATTACGACGGCCAATCTTACTGACCCTATTCTCTCGGCCCTTCGAGATCGCATGGAAATCATCGAGATTCCTGGTTATTCTGAAGAAGAAAAACTCGGCATTGCGCGGCGGTTTCTCATTCCACGTCAACTGACCGAACATGGAATCACTGAAAAACATTTGCACATTTCGGACCCAGCAATGCAGCAGTTGATTTCGGAGTACACACGAGAAGCCGGGGTCCGAAATCTTGAACGGGAAATTGCCAATGTGATGCGAAAAGTCGCCAAGGAAGTTGCGGAGGGAAACATACGCCGGTACACGGTTACACCACACAATCTTCACAAGTACCTGGGGGTGCCTAAATACCTTCCCGAACTCGAGCAGGAAAAAGATGAAGTTGGGGTAGCAACGGGTCTGGCCTGGACCGAAAGTGGAGGAGACATCCTGTATGTGGAAGCCTCCGGGATTAAAGGAAAGGGACAGTTGACGTTAACCGGTCATTTAGGCGATGTCATGAAAGAGTCAGCCCAAGCTGCCTTGAGCTATATCCGTGCTCAGGCGAAGCAGTTGGGCATTCGTCAGGAGGCGTTTACAAAAAAAGACATTCACATACACGTTCCGGCAGGCGCCATTCCCAAAGATGGTCCCTCGGCTGGAATTACCATGGCCGTCGCTTTGGCTTCCTGCCTGAATAACATACCTGTACGTCGGGATGTCGCGATGACCGGCGAAGTCACACTTCGAGGGCGTGTACTCCCGGTCGGCGGATTAAAAGAGAAAATCCTTGCTGCAAAACGCGCGAAACTAACAAGAGTCATCTTACCAAAACAAAATGAAAAAGATTTGGATGAAATACCCAAGCATCTTCTCCGTGGGTTACGTTTCCTATTCGTCAATTCGACCCTGGAAGTGATTCAACACGCACTCCGATCGAAGACCAAACAACGCCTGAAACCCCAAGCGGTCAAAAATCAAGCGACCCCTGTTCGTCGAAAACGCATCGCGTCTCCACAACCTCGTTCGCCTTTGCGCCACAAAGTCAGCAGTCGGTCCCCGGCTTCCGGCTCGTAACATGCCTTCATCCAATCGGAGACAAGTCTCTGAAAGCGGCGAATTTCGGCTCATTCAAGCCATAAGGCGACAATCTTCAACCGGCCCAGGATCCTCATCCCTCCTAAAAGGAATTGGGGATGACGCCGCGATTATTCAATTCATTCAAAACGAGCATCTCCTTGTCTCAACCGATTTATTAATTGAAGATATTCATTTTGACCTCAAGCTGACTTCGTTTCGCGACGTTGGGTATCGAGCCATTATCGCTAATCTGAGCGATATCGCCGCCATGGGCGGTGTCCCACGTTTTGTACTCACCTCTGTGGCCATACCACCGGCCTACTCAATGGCCGACGTCCGGACCTTGTATCGTGGGCTCCTGTCCTGCTGCCATCATTATCAGCTACAATTGATTGGAGGAGACACTTCCGCCTCGAAGAAGGGAATGTTTGTGGGGATCACGATTCTTGGAACCGTTGAGAGCTCTGGAGCCCTTCCGCGAGATGGAGCCAAGATTGGGGATAGAATTTACATTTCAGGAACACTGGGTGACTCTTGGGCCGGACTGCAACTCTTGCAAAGGAAGAGAAAGTTACCCCTGGACCGTCTCGAAAAGCGATTATCACAATTTTTGATCAACCGCCACCTTCACCCAACACCACGCATCGAAATTGGCCGATGGTTGTCCACCCACCGACTGGCCACGGCCGCCATTGATCTTTCCGATGGATTATCCGGAGATTTGGGTCATGTTTGCCGAGAAAGTCAGGTCGGCGCGATGATCGATGCCACAAAAATTCCCATTTCGCCGCAATGCCGATCTTTTGCCCGCCGGAGACATCTCAACCCAATTTCAATTGCCCTTGAGGGAGGAGAAGATTATGAGCTGCTCTTTACGGTGCCGGCACAATACCAACCGCAATTGCAAGAAATCGAAAGCCATGACGGGGTTCAGATAACAGCCATCGGCACCATTGAGCCTCGGAAGTGTGGCATACGCATCAAGTTTGCCGACGGATCGTCTCAACCTCTTGTATCGACCAGCTACGATCATTTCCGGAAGAAGAACCGCCCTGTTTAAGATGGTTTCTCTTTCCACACTTCGCACTCAATTAATCAGCATTCTGCACCTTCAGGAATCACCACACCGAACCGCTTTGGCTTTTTCTATTGGGGTGTTTATCGCCTTTGCGCCTCATTATGGGCTCCATACCGTGAGTGTCGTCTTGTGCGCATGGGCATTCAGACTGAATTATCTGGTGGTCTTCCTGGGGGCCCTGATCAACAACCCCTGGACCATTATTCCCATTCTTGTGGGAAGTCTGTATACCGGGTTTGCACTTTTTGGTATGCCGCCAACTGCCTCTTTTGAGTGGCAGGATATCCAATTAGAGAATCTCTATGACATCATCTCCCAATACCTGCTTCCCTTTGTCGTGGGAGCTTGCATCCTTGGTGTGCTAGCAGCATTACTCGCGTACCCGATCATGCTCTACACAATTCAACGATACCGAGCCATGAAGGCGAAATGAGTTCTCATCCTCTGAATCTAAATGTCGGGAAGGGTCTAAGAGTCCAAAAGTCGAAAAGAAAAAGAACTCAACCTGAGACAAGAAACTTGAAACCTGAAACTATTTTTAATCCTGATTCCCCAACTGAGTCCAATATCCCCTATGATGGGGTGGCCTTGATAGCCGATCCCATCCATGGATACATCACATTTACCGTCCCCTATTCCTCGGACCCGCTTTCAGAACAAACCGAAAAAGATCTTATTGATTCTCCCTGGGTACAACGATTGCGTTCTATCTACCAACTCCAAAGTGCCCACTGGGTCTACCCCTCCGCCGAACACAGTCGCTTTCAACATTCCTTAGGGACAATGCATTTGGCCGGCCGTTTTGCCAAATCCCTCTACCCAACCTTAAGGGAGTCGGTCAAGGATCTTCCCTCGGAACCCTTTATAGAAGAATTACTTCGTATAACCGCTCTTCTCCATGACATCGGTCACGGTCCCTTCGGCCATTTCTTCGACCACCACTTTCTTAAACAATATCACCTGACCCATGAACACCTAGGCCAGGTGATTATTCGTGAACATTTAGCCCCGATTATCCGAAACCTTACCCGAAGTCCGTCAGGATTATTCGCCCCGGGAGAACAACTCGAACCTGATCACATTGCCTTTTTAATCCTCAAGGACCCTCATAAACCGATTCGAAACTATCCCCGATGGTTGACCATTTTGCAACCAATCATTGGAGGAGTGTATACCGCGGACAATTGTGACTACGTTTTGCGAGATTCATATATGTGTGGGGTCGCCATTGGTCCTATCGACATTGATCGCTTACTCCACTATTCATTTTTCAGCCGAAAAGGACTGACCATCCATCAAGCTGGCCTTCCTGCCCTTCAAATGTTCCTCAATGCCAGGCTCTACCTCTACTCAAATGTGTATTATCATCGCACGACCAGAGCCATTGACATTCACCTACAAGAAATCTTTTCTCAAACCATGAAATATCTTTTTCCCTACCACCCACTCGACCGTATGGAGTCTTATCTTACCCTCACCGATTGGTCCGTCAGTGAATCTGTACGACAATGGCCTCTTACCCGCCACCGAGTAAAAAAACGTTTAGGATTGGAATGGGCCCGAATCCTCAATCGTGACGTCAAATGGAAAATGGCCTACAGTACCCTTCTCCCCACACAGTGGAACCATCAGAAACCAAGGATTGTTAATCCTGAGAAATTTGAATCTCAATTACGAAAGCTTCTCCCACAGCATTTGAAAAATGTTGAATTCCGAATTGATATGGCTCATAAGGATCCACGTCCCATCAATCTTTTAAACATGGGGGGTTTTCAAATTTTCGTGTATGAACCAGCGAGGAAAAAAGTAGAAAAAGAAAGTTTGAAGAAATTTTTTGATTACCTTCCCGCTCAATTGATTCAATTTCGCATTTTCACCCTTCACCACCAAGCCGACCCTGATATCGCGCTAGCGGCTGAAACCATTTTACGTGAAATGGGATTGGCTCCTTGATGGAATTCTCCCTGGCACGGATTCCAACGCCCCAGGAGGGAAGGGTCGATGCGGTTCTTATGCTTAGGAAGACAATTCTCTAGAGTGGGCTTGAGATTTGCGAAGAGAAATACCTTGCTTTCAGGGACCACAAACGGTCTTGAAATTTTCTTGACCACCTACCTGATAGACCTCCTCCCGCAACACCCTCACATGAGAAGGGCATTCAATTCCGATTCGAACTTGGCCGCCTTTGACTTGCACTAACACGATCCGAGTATCTTCTCCCAATCGAATAGCCTCATTTTTTCGTCGAGTGAGTACGAGCATCTGTTCTCCCCTCTTTTTACTTGTCCCCCAGCATCCTGGTGTTGATGGGTGCCAAAGAAAATAGGTTTTCTTTGACACTCATTTCCAAAACCCTTCTTGGGAAAAATTTTTTAACTCGTTCTTTTTGTCTATGTGGAATTAAACGGAACTTCGTTCGGGCAATAAGAGTCCGGCGTTCATTTCCTATTCCTTACCAAGTAGTTTATGCTTCTCTTGTCGGAGAAATCGTTTTTAAACTTGAGGAACCCCATGACCGGAAACTTTAACTCGGGCAATCCATTTCAATTTGACGGACCGACAGAGCTTTTTTATTTGCGCGACAGATCAGATCTAACCTTCTCACCCCATTTCAATTTCTTTTACCTACATGACACCTCTAAGAAACCTTTGTTATCTTACTCACCGGCGTCAATGAATGTTCGCAGAGGGTAACCATACGCTTATGACGAGACAATCCAGTGACACCCATGCCCAAAGACTGTTGATTGGGTTATGCCTTGTGGTTTTTACCGGATGTGGATCTTTTTCACCCCAGCCACTCGGCCAGGTTCCCTTCATGGAACGGGCAGTGACCCAGGTTCAGAATGAGGTGAGGGTTACGGCTGCTGTCTTGTCGAAGGAAGAGACCCAACAAGTCTTCGACTTGGACCTGTACGGGAAAGGCATTCAGCCTATTTGGCTTGAGATCGAAAATCAGAGTACTCGAGACTATTGGTTTGTTCGGAGGGGGATTGACCCCCATTACTTTGCCCCTTTGGAAGTGGCATATATGAACCATTATTCGTTATCCGACGAGGCCAATACCCAGATGGATCGTTTCTTCTATGAACACACTTTGGGAAACTATGTGCCACCCGGTGGACTCCAATCAGGGTTCATGTTCACCAATCTCGATGAGGGCACCAAAAGCTTCAGCGTAGACCTGTGGGCAGAGGATAACCAGATCAGAAACTATACGTTCTTCATCCCTGTGCCAGGACTCAAGATCGACCACCAAGAAATCGATATCGATTCCATCTACTCCAATGAACATATTGTGCGTTATACTTCAGAACAGGAAAACGAATTTAGGAAAGCCCTCGAGGCCCTGCCCTGCTGTACGACAAGTAAAGACGGAACGGAGTTGGGTGATCCTCTGAATCTCGTCATCCTGGGGAAGGCGAACTCCTACGACATATACCATGCTTTCATGCGGGCAGGGTGGGACGAGACAGAGACCATTTATTCGGGTTCAGCCATTCAGACTGGAATTTCTGCCCTCTTTGGAGCCGAATATCGCTATTCCCCGGTGAGTGCCCTCTATGTTTTTGGTCGACCTCAAGATGCCGCCTTGCAAAAAGCGCGGGGATCGATCCATTTACGAAATCACTTACGCCTTTGGTTAACCCCACTGATATTCGATGACTATGAGGTTTGGATTGGCCAAATCAGCCGGGATATCGGCGTCCGATTTACAACAAGAACCTTCACCACGCATAAGATCGATCCCGATGTGGATGAAACCAGAGAATTTCTGCTTGAAGATCTTGCCTACTCCAACGGCTTAGAAAAAGCGGCTTTTGTGAAAGGGGTTGGTCCAGCTTCAATCGAGAAACCGAGAAGTAATTTAACCGGCGACCCGTATTTCACCGATGGGTTTCGTGCCGCCTTGTGGTTATCCAGCAGGATGGTGTCCATTCCCGACATCAAATTTTTGGATTGGGAAAGCCCACCAGAACGCTGATTTCGTGTTGACGGGTTGATTAAACCCTACCGACACTTGTCCCCCCTTATGTCCTTGAAACTCGCCTGTGCAAAAGGGCTTTGAGCCGAATCACTGCTTGTGCATGAAGCTGACAGATTCTGGACTCTGTGACTTTCAGAACGGCACCGATTTCTTTCATCGTGAGTTCCTGGAAGTGATACAGGTTGAGGATTAAACGTTGCCGCTCAGGAAGGCGGTCAAGTGAATCCGCCAAGATTTTGCGCCTGTCCTCAGAGAGCAATGACTCTAAAGGGGTCGGCTGATCCCGGTCCACCAATCCATTCAGAACAGATTGGGCTTCATCATCCTGAGCTCTTATATCCTCGAGGCTTATTAGCACTGTGCCTTTGGCTTGCAATAAAACTTTATCAATTTTTTCGGCTTCCATTTCAAGTTCTCCAGCTAGTTCCGCCTCTGTAGGAGGGCGGCCATTCCGACGTGTATATTCATTGGTTGCCTGTTGAATTTTGCCAATTTGCTTCCGGATGGACCGAGGGACCCAATCCATGGCACGGATTTCATCCAACATCGCCCCTCGAATTCGAAACTCCGCATACGTACGAAATTTGATATTACGTGCGGGGTCAAATTTCCCAAGTGCATCAAGAAGCCCCAGCGTTCCAACACTCATCAAATCTTCGATATTCAGTCCATTGGGCATTCGCATGGCCAGGCGCAAGGCCATGAATTTAATGATGGGAACAAATTGCCGAATTAAGCATTCAATATCCATTTTTTGGGGATCAAAGTCGTTTTCGGGACCCTGGTTTCCCTTGACGGTATTTTTTTTAAGACTCCCAGGCTTCCCTCTGATCAACCCTTTTTTCCCCTTATTCCTGATCACGTCGTCACTCCTTCCATGGGAATCCTTTCATCTCGTATTTCGGTTTCGTCCAAGCCACCCCCTACCATCAATCTCTTGTGGGTTTGTAATATGTACTTCTGAACCTCCGCGCTACTGTTGCAGCCCAAATAAAATTGCTTGGCAATGTCCATCCTCCCCCTGGGCCACCGGCCCCGTTTCGGGAGAATCAGTCAATTCAAGAATTTTCATAAAAAATGGCCCAACTGAGTCACTTACCGAAAATAAAACCTCTCACACCTGTGGTCATGACGCCCTTTTCTAGGCATAGAACCTGAAGGGACCTTAAGGCAAAATTCGGGCCTGAATTGCATACTATTAGAGGCGATTATGTTGCTATTGACACCCGTTTAGTTTTCTGCTAGTATCTCCTTATCACTTGATGAATAGGAGAGACGGTATGAAAACTATCAGCGCCTTTGACAAAGAATTTGCTACCGAAGAATCCTGCAAACAATTCCTCGCTGACATGCGGTGGCCCAAGAAGGTGGAATGCCCACGCTGCCACAAAACAGAGAAAATCTATCAGCTTAAAACCAAACCGTTTCATTGGGTTTGTAAGAATCAAGACTGCGGTGGAAGGAATGGATACCGTTTTTCTGTTCTAACCAATACCATTTTTCAAGACACCAAGATTCCCCTGAACACTTGGTTTAAGGTGGGCTATTTGATGTTGGTGGCTAAAAAGGGAATCAGCGCCCTCCAAATTCACCGCGTGATTTTTGGTGAAGATTCCGGTTCGGATTACCGGACTACTTGGTATATGTGCCATCGCTGGAGATCCGCAATGAAAGGGGATGTGTTGCCCCTGACTGGCGAAGTGGAAATTGATGAGACCTATGTTGGTGGCAAGGACAAAAACCGACACGGATCACGGCGTGTCTCTAAAACAGGGATAACAGGGAAGGTGGCCGTCATTGGCGCGATTGCCCGAAAAGGGATGGTTGTGGCCAAGGCAATTGAACGCACCAATGCTAAAACTCTGCAAGGCTTTGTCGCACAGACTGTAGCTGATGATGTGTCCTTGGTGGCAACCGATGACTATGCTGGCTATCGTGGTCTAAAAAAGCTCGGGTATCCGCATCAACGCGTTTCGCATCAGCGTGGTGAATATGTACGAGGCAAGGTCCACACCTCCAACTTGGATAGCTTTTGGTCCTTGTTCAAGCGTGGCATTATCGGAAGTTTTCATCATGTGTCCAAAGAGTATTTGCCCTTGTATCTCAATGAATTTTCCTTTCGCCACAATAACCGGAAAAATCCGAATGCCTTTGCGGAATTGTTAACGACGAGCAGCCAGTAGCCATATCAAAATCGTTGAGTTACAATATCAAGGTGGCTATCACCCAGCGCACCAGAGAAGAAGACAACCGCCTAAGAAAAGAGCTAAAGAACGCGGACATCGAAAAATTTAAGAAGGCTGTCAAAAAAGCTTTGGAGCCTTCTAAAACTCCATCGAAGAAAAATAAGGAATAAGATGGCACCTGCTCCAATTATCCAACTGCCAGCTAATCGTAATTGCAATCAGGGAAACCCCACGGAATGCAATGCCTCATACGGGCAAATTTTTAGGGGCAGGCTCCGAAGGTCCATCGGCCAATTCATGAAGAACCTTCGGATTCCTGGAGCCATCGGCGATACCCACATCACCGATTCCGTGACTCATCAAACAATCAAGATCAGCGTCGGTATTCTCTTTACCCGGCTTACTGTGGATGGAAGAGACTACTTTTTTAATCGCTTCACAGGGAAGTTTGATGGGACGGGAATGGGTTGCGGTTAACCAACCTTCAAGTTACAGACAGGTTGGTACTCTCTAATAAGGCGTTTTTCCATCTCATCGTAATCCGACGTTACAACATCAACCCAATGCGTTGGACTTTGCCGGTTTATGCAAGGATTGTCGCCATTGAGATGATCTAAAAGCCTTTGTCTGATATCACCTTTCCCAATATAGACCCACCTTTCTGAACGGAATAGCCCGTAACACCCTTTTTGTCCTGGGGTGATGGCTTCAATATTTTTCCGGTTAAACTGTCTTGGTTGTTGTGGAGGAAATGGCATAGTACTATCTTTCTCCGTATTGTGGCATTGCAAATTGAACGCCAATACGGTTAGAGTTAAAATGGTTGTTAATTAATTTTAAGGGGATCGTTAGGGGGGCAGTCTCCTGCCCCCTTCATCCCTTACCCAGGGATGGCAATCACGTCGTCATGATTCGCCTCCTTTCGTTGATGTGGCGGTCCTACGTTCTTCTTGCCGGTCGAACAGGGCCGCCATTTCATTTTCGCCGTTAATAGTTTGCCTTTGACATTTTTGTTTCCTGGGCATACAATAAAAATGCTCTTGCCGCCAAAAGCGGCCAAAAATTTAAAGGGAGCCCCCGCCCAGTCTCGAACTGGGAACCAAGGGATTAGCAGTAGCCTCGCTCTATCCTCTTGAGCTACAGGGGCATGTAGGGCCCAGAAGCGGTTTATCGCGCCAACGGTAAACCGCTTCTTATTTTTTTATCACTAATTTTTCTCCCTCAAAAGTAACTTCTCCGGACCTTTGCATACGGCTTATGATGGTGTGAAAATATCCTCCGTCGTGGCGGTATTTCTCCATGGGATATCCAGCTAGCTTGAGCCTCCCCCGTATTTCATTTTTTTTCAAAGGCCTTTCAGCTTCATGAAGAACCTTCCGAATTGCTTCTGGCGGTGACATTTGTTTAATAGACTGGTTAGGTGTTGTTGGGTCAGATTCAGACCTTGGTGGAGACTCGTCGGGTTTCTCTGGCAATCCAGGGAGGGAAGCTTGTCGCGGATCTTCTAGGTATAGATCCAAATAATGAAGCCGAGCCTGCAATTTATCTCGACGCTCCAGAAGCCACTTTATCTTCCCGTTTATCTTGGAAAGCTCATTTTTCCAATCCTCAATTGTTTCTGGGGTAATTGTAATTTGAATATCACGTGTCATTTTTTCCTCCCGCACTTTTGTACCACGCCGCATCCGCACCACGCAAGTGGTGCGTATGAAAATATTTTCCCATTAGACCACTAGTGTGGTCAAGAGCCAATCCTTCATGACACCTTTCCTGTGAGTGACCTGCGGGTGTCTACATCAACATAATCGCCCTATTAGATGTAGGACTTTTTCTATTGTTAAATAGGGTTTTGGACTACATTTTATGAAAGACTAATTCTGATAGAAATGCAATTATGTCAAAGATTTGGCACTATAGTCAGACTGCGCGACTCATGTGGAGAGAAGGGAGGTTTCGGGTCAGGCCCAGGGGAGTGGTTTCGTCGCAGAAACACGAACCCGGAACTTTTGGGGTAACTTGTTAAAGGGCTAGAGACTGGAGTTGGCTTTTTTCAGGGCCCGTTGGGTCACAATATCGGCGAGAGATTTTTTCTTTAACTTTTCCATCAAAGTGGTGCGGTTAATTTGTAGAAGCTTCGCAGCTTTAGTTTTCACCCAATTGGTGCGATCCAAGGCTTCCACAATCAACTGCTTCTCGAATTCTTCAACCGCCTGAAAAAGATTTAATCCTTCAACAGGAATACTAGTTGGAACTTTCGCCGCGGAGGTCTCCCCAGGATTCCGTATTTTCTTTGGTAAATCATCAGGTTCAATGATTCCCTGGCGCTTGAGAATCGCAATCCGTTCAATGATATTAGACAATTCTCTTACATTTCCAGGCCATTGATATCGACAAAGCAATTCCATCGCCTCGGAGGAAATCTCGGACAGTCCAGAACCACGCCACTCATTAAACTGTCGAATAAAATGGTCAATCAACAAGGGAATATCAGCCGGACGCTGGCGCAAAGGAGGGACAACAATTGGCACGACGTTTAATCGATAATACAAATCCTCTCGAAACCGTTTGGTGGCCACCAGCGCTTCCAGATCCTGGTTGGTCGCCGCCACCACTCTTACATTAGCTTTCAATGTTTGCGTTCCCCCAACCCGTTCAAAAGTCCGTTCCTGAAGGACACGAAGAAGTTTGACTTGTAAGGGCAGGCTCAAATCCCCAATCTCATCTAAAAAAATAGTCCCTCCTGAAGCGAGCTCGAAACGCCCGGGTCTGGTAGTGACTGCCCCGGTAAAGGCGCCTTTTTCATGACCAAATAATTCACTTTCGATGAGTGCCTCAGGTATCGCTCCACAATTGACAGGAAGAAGGCATTCTTGTCGCCGGTCACTATGAAAATGAATGGTTTGTGCCATGAGTTCCTTTCCCGTTCCGCTTTCGCCAAGAATCAGGACGGTGCTGTCCGTCGCGGCCACACGTTCAACCAAGCCAAGGACCTCCTTCATAGCCTCACTCGCACAAACCAAATTATAAATTCCCAACCGGCCCTTGACATTACGACGTAATCCGACATTTTCATCGCGCAGCAATTTCACACGGAACGCACTGCCAATGGTGGCACTTAACACTTCCACGGAAAAGGGTTTTTCCAAAAAATCAAAAGCACCGGCCTTGATGGCTCTCACCGCCATTTCAATTGAGCCATACCCTGTCATCACAATCGTGACAGGAGACGATTCCAAATGTCCCATCTTTTGGACAAGCTCAATCCCATTCAAATCAGGGATCATCACGTCGGCAAGGAGAACATCGAATGAAGATTTCTTCGCCAAGGCCAGCGCTTCACTGCCGGTTTTTGCTTCAATGACTTCGTAACCTTCATTTTGAAGCTGCTTTCTTAACACCTCTCTGACATCCTCCTCATTTTCAACGAGGAGGATGTTACCGGGGCGTTCAAGATAAGCAGATGGGGTAACCTCCAGACTACTCATGAGCTTGGATCATTCCTTTCCCTGAGAAAGTAATTGAACACCAATGGGGATCAATCCGGAAATTCCGCATAGCTAACATGATTTCTTTGACAAAAATCAAGTCCTACACGTGAGTCTTACAATAAAACACTTAAATTAATCTATGTATTATTGTAATCTGTGAAGGCCTGGCACGGGTAGGCAAGGCACATCTAGATTTATAGCTGCCAAACGTTCTTGGATTTGAACCGGAAACTTGAAACCTGAAACTCTTAAGGAGATCCCCAAGGCAGTCCCCGTTCTCCTGCCATGAGGGGTCCGAGGATGGATTGCATCAATTGGGCTCCGAGTCCCTGGGTTCCTCCCAACCCGGTCAGATTGACTAAGACGTTATACTGTTGTCGATCGGGGAATTGGATATAGTACATGCCAATTGAAAAGCACTTACAAGGATTTTGGTAGACCCCCACAACATCCAACTCTGAGGTTTCCCCTGTAAAAAAGTCATGATACACTCGAGCCCCTGCGGTGACCCCTAATGGAAAACGAAAAGCGGTTGTGGCGGTCACAAACTCAATTTTGTCTTGGGGGGTCAACACCTCGTTAAAGGAAATGGGATTCCAAATATCACCCCGTCGAGTTTGCACTCCCGCTCTCGCAAAACGTTGTCCAATTTCGAAATACCAGAGGTTACTGGTTTGAATTCGGGCGTCAGTATTAATCTGGGCAAGTTCGCCCTTTGTCGGATCCACAAAGGAATCAACACTGAGTTGGAATGTCGAGAAGAGCGGCGAAAAACTAATAGGTTTATTCATTTTTGCCCGAATCCAAATATTCGAAAATCGCGTCGCAAGATCCGGAATCTCATCAACGTGCCAACTTTGCGCCACAAATAAATCGAGCCAAGTGGTGCTCTGTCCCTTATCACTTTTCTCTCTGAGTCGTGTGCTTAAAGAATACGTCACCAAATTCTTGGCAATGAGATCATCCACTCCGTCAACCTGTTCATATCGATCCGGATTGGTGTCTGGGACATACTCATAAATCACCCTGGGTTCCAGAGAATGCCGGAGCTGAGTGCTGTCTCCAATACGAAAGCTTCGCGATAAACTTGAAGAGCCTTCCATCGCCCCCCAAAATGTCGTTCTGAACAGAGGATCTTCGATTATGGCCCCCCGAGTATACCCAACCCCTCTAGGTTTAAATGAGGGTTTGAGGCCAACGACATTTCCTAAATGCAACCCCTCAGTGGTAATACTGGGCAACAAATCCAACCGGCCCCACTGAAAGTCCTGTTCTCTCCAAAAATGCACGCCAGTGGTTTCCATTCCTACCACAAACGGGCTATCCCAAAGCTGATAATTTAGGAATCGGTGTCCAAGCTCCGGAACGCGTTGAGGCGTATTCGTACTTTGTACAGCAGCCGGATCTTGATCCTCCAATAACAACGGTTGAATATACTGAGCCATAAAAAACAGACTCCCATGATTCAAGCGATGGTTCAAAATGGCGCTTGTCTCTTGGCTTGGCAACGCCCGAACGACCCCGGAATTACTAAAGTCCCGAAGAAAGAATCGATCCGTGGCATAATTGAGTTGCATCCGAAGCGAAAGATCCCTATTTACTTGATGGATATGCGCACCCTTAAACTCCGCCCGAAACCGCCTCTGGTCAGGGTCAGTATCATAAATCCCATTCATCAACCATTCGCCACGAGCTTGACGACTCAAGGCATATCGGTATTGAAGCTCCCCACCCGCTCCTCGGTTAGTCAAAACCAAAGGCGCAACGGTAAGGTCCTGGCTCGGATCGATCGCCCAAAAATACTCCTGTCGATAGCGAAACCCGAACACATTGTCGAGACCAACGGTTGGTATTAAAAATCCGGATTTCCGCTTCCCTCCTAAGGGATATGAAAAAGTGGGAAAGGGGAAAACCGGGATATCGTTGATGTTAAACCACACCCGTTCTCCGTAGAGACTCTCATTCCAATCAAAATCCAAATCCCTAAATGTAAATCGCCAAGCTGGGATTTCCCCCTCCTTGGCATCACAATTAGTGAATGACCCTTCCTTTATTCGATAATGAGATTCCGAAAACCGTTGAATTTTTCGGCCCGTCACGAAAGAATTTCTCTCTCGGAGAAATATCTCACCCCTCGTAATGACTCCAGCTTCGGTATTGATATTAATGTCTAATTGTTCTGTCCAAAGGTCAGAAATTTCATCTTTTAAATACACATGCCCCGTGGCGATTAATTGACCAGAGAGTTTGTGCAGCGTCACCTGATCAGCGGTAAGACGAGCAGATCCTTGCACGACTTCCACCGACCCAATAGCCCGATATACTTCCCGTTCGGGGTCAAATTCCAAACTGTCGGCGGTTAATTCAATGGGAACAGAAGATTTTTTTGCGGAGAGGTTTACTGTGGAATCAGGTGCTTGCGCATGAACGGGGGATAGAAGAATCGAGGAACTCATCCAAAATACGACTAACAGACATGCTTGGATGATTCGGGATACACCTCCCACTACATTGCACCTAAGACGATGGATAATCCGAGGTCAAAAGGCAATCCCTCAACTCGCCCACCAATACTAGCGATCCCGTCATGCAGATCAAATCGGTTGGTCGAGCAAGTCCTTTGGCAATCTTAATGGCCTCGGGTGGGCTCGGTACTGCCTGTATAGCGGTGGAATCTTTCGGCAGGGCCTCCACGAGTTCCTGAACAGAAGCCGCCCTTGCAAGAGAAGCTTGAGTGAATATGAGATGGTCCGCCAAGGGATTCATAATCTCGAGAAAGGCCGAATGATTCTTGTCCCGCATCATTCCCACAACCAAAATCAAATTCCTACTGGGCTCGGATTGGAGAACTTTGGAGAGAAACGACACTAACACCTGAGCGGCCGCCGCATTGTGAGCGCCATCGAGTACAATCCAGGGGCGTAGAGAGACGGTTTCAAGTCGACCCTCCCATCGGACGTCAGATAACCCTTGTCTGATGGCCGACTCTGAAATATTCAGACCTTTGAGAGCCCCAATTTCCAGAAGAGCTAACGCGCAAGCGGCATTCACCCGCTGATGATCACCCAGAAGAGAACAGCCCAGGCCGGTAAAGTTCCAATGAGAACCGTGATAACTGAATTTCTGATCAGGCTCATAAGCGATATGAAAGTCAGTATCCCAGCGATAAGGAACCGCTCTCTGCTCATCAGCGAAGGATTCAATCACCTGCCTGGGGGCCTGGGCCATTGGACCAACAACCACAGAACCTCCCTTTTTGATAATCCCGGCTTTTTCGTAAGCAATCGAGGTCAGGGTGTGCCCAAGATACTGTTCATGATCACAATCAATGTTGGTGATCAACACGCCGAGTGGCTCCAAGACGTTCGTGGCATCAAACCTTCCACCCATACCCACTTCAATGACTGCCACATCGATCCCTTCCTCGGCAAAGTATTGAAAGGCCATGCCCGTGGTAAATTCAAAAAAGGTCAAGGGACCCGTAGAACCTGCTTCGGACTGAATCCGATGAGTTAAATCAACCACTCTTTCCCGTGCAATCATGGCACCATTCACCCGAATGCGCTCACGAAATTCTACGAGGTGGGGTGACGTATACAGACCAACGCGATAGCCGGCCGCCTGCAGGATGGTGGCAACCATGATGGCCGTGGATCCCTTCCCGTTGGTCCCTCCAATATGCAAACTGACATATCGAAGGTGGGGGTTGCCCAACCGTTTCAGCAAATTGATCGTCGGATCAAGCCCTAGCTTAATCCCATGACGATTCAGTCCGTAAAGATATTCGAGAACATACTGATAGGGCTTCATACTTATTGACTCGCGAATGGTGTGCCGATTCCTTCAGGGCAATCCCGGTAAGGAAACCATTCCCCGGCCCACTACTGGGAGGTAAGATGAGTCAGCAATAGACTCATGGTTTCTCGAAGATTCTTTCGCTCAACAATTTGATCGACCATACCATGTTCCAACAAGAATTCTGCTCGTTGAAATCCATCCGGCAATCGTTGCTTGATGGTCTGTTCAATTACCCGGGGGCCGGCAAATCCAATTAAAGCCTTCGGTTCAGCCAAAATGACATCGCCCAACATTGCCACACTCGCGGTCACGCCTCCAAAAGTTGGATCAGTCAGGACTACCACAAATGGGAGCCGACCTTCATTCAGACGCGCGAGAGCAGAGGCCGTTTTGGCCATCTGCATAAGCGAGAGGGTGCCTTCATGCATTCGCGCCCCACCCGAGGTTGTAATAAGGAGAAACGGGAGACGTTGAGTTAAGGCACGATCAATAGCCCGACAAATTTTTTCTCCAACCACTGACCCCATACTCCCACCCATAAACCGAAAATCAAAAATCCCCAAGGCCACGGGAATATCATGAATCCGGCAGTAGCCCGTCACGATGGCTTCATTTCTTTCGGTTTTTTTCTGGGCGGCGTACAACCGCTCGGAATAGGATTGGGTATCAACAAATTTCAGAGGGTCGGCCGGAACTAAATCGCCATCCCATTCTTGGAAGGAGTCCGGATCGATCAGAAGTTCAAGGCGTTCGTTCACCATTAACGGAAAATGATATTGACATTTAGGACATACTTTCCCATTCCGATCAACTTCCTTTCGATAAATGATGGCTCGACAGACATTACACTTGAGCCACATCCCTTCAACAATTTTGGACGGTTGATCTTTTGACTCATTGTTTTTCTGACGTGAAAACCATCCCATTGATCAATCCTTCCTGAAGGGATACCGAAAACACCCGATCGTTCGTCGATCTGACAAACATCGAGAGGGTCGGTATTCATTCCTGACTCCTGAACTCAAATTATCCATCAATTCTTTTCACCATCAGCAGTCGTCGTGCCCAACATCATACTATAAAGCGAGTGCCCTTGACATAGGGGGGTCTGAAATAGTTTCAGGCTCCGGGTTTCCGGTGAAAATCCCCATGGTTTTGGTCGCGTCATGAAATGAGAATTTGCCCCCCTCTATGGGCGTCGGGAAGGGAAAAATGGCCCAAGGCTTTGGGTTTGGCTTACGTTCACCGGCCGGTTGAGTGCTGAAATCGCAATATCGGGACAGTGGGCGGTGGATAATGAATTTTCCCTACTAATCGATTTTGGGAATGAAAGGGAAGGAAAGAAATCGAATGCTCAAAAGTAACAAAAGAAAAGTAACAGGCCTTAGGGTCTGAAATCCATGCCATCCCATAAGGGCCTATCACCCTCCTCGGGCATGCATTTCAAGATGCGGATCCTGCCGGAGCCGGTCAATTTCGATAAACCGGCCGCGGGAATTGACTCGTTCTAACTCTTTTCGTTCTTCAGCACCACGGTCTTGCCGGGACTCCCACCCAGAACGAATACGCGATTGCAGATCTTGGTCCGAAGCAAAGGATCGAAGTGGTTGCCGCAAATCAATGCCAGTTTTCGCGTAGAGGCAGAGGAACCACATCCCATCGGCGGTCAATCGACTGCGGTCGCAAGTGGCACAGAACGGAACGGTCGTTGAGGCAATAATGCCAAAGGTCGTGCCATCCGACAATTGGAATCGCTGAGCGGGGGCGGAACTTTCTTCTTCAATTGGTTCAATCGCCCCGTAACGTTCCTTCAATGTCTGTAAAATGGCAGCACGGGAGAAGACCTTATCGGCGGACCAATCAGTCGCACCCCCAACATCCATATATTCGATAAACCGAACTTCAGCAGAAACGTGTTTCCCATATTCGATCAAGTCAACCAGTTCATCGTCGTTGTAGCCACGAATCGCTACGGTATCGAGTTTTAATCCCTTAAAGCCCGCCTGCCCAACCGATTGAATGCCTTCCAAGACCTGTGCTATTGAGTCTCGTTTCGTTAAAGACTTGAATCGCTCGGGTTTCATCGTGTCTAAGCTGACCGTGACCCGATGTAATCCAGCATCAAACAACGCCTGCGCCTGATCAGCGAGTAAGACCCCATTCGTTGTTAAGGCCACATCGGAAATTCGATCATTCTGGCGAAGCAAGCGGATCAGGGTCGACAGATCTTTGCGGAGTAAAGGCTCCCCCCCGGTAATCCTGACCTTATCAACCCCTAGATCGGAGAATACCCTCGTTAGGGTGATAATTTCTTCAAACGTCAACAATGTTTCACGTGGCAACCAGACATAATCTTCCTCCGGCATACAATATTGACACCGCAGGTTACACCGGTCGGTCACAGAAATACGCAACGCCTTTAAAGGACGCCCCCAGGTATCAGACGCAGCCGTTGCTGGGTTTGTTTTGTTTACCAGATCACTCATGGGTGTTCTTCGACCCAGACTTCTCCATCCGGGGTATGCTCCGATTTCCAGATGGGTGTAATTTTCTTTAACTCATCGATACACCACCGGCAGGCCTTAAAGGCATCGGCCCGGTGTTCGGCTCCTACAACAATCAAGACGATATTTTCACCAATTTCGATAGGACCATAGCGATGAAGAATGAGGACTTCGATGACATCAAAATCTTTCAGGGCACGCTCACGAATTTCACGTAACTTTCTTTGAGCCATCCCCTCATAATGTTCAAAGGTCATGGAACTTACGTCTCGCCCCTTCGAACGATCACGGGCGGTCCCAAGAAAAATATTGATGCCTCCTATCCTGCTCGATCGACTTCGGACCCGATCAATTTCCTCATCAATCGAGAAGTTTTCCTGCTGAACACGCACAAGCAGGACTTCTTCCGTTTCAACAGCCATGGTTCTCATCCTCCTATTTCAAGGCCAACTTCGGATATTCCATAAATAAAGATAACCGGAGATCTATACTTAAACCATAACTTTAAATTAACACTTCTCCGATGCACCTCCAGCAAAAGGTGGGAGTAAAGCAATTTCGTCGGTATTGGAAATTTCCGTGTCCCAGTGAGCGATCTCCTGATTTACTGAAACTAATACTTTTTTCTGAACCACCAAATCGGCTACCTCCGGCCACTTCGCCCTCACCATTTCAATAAAATCTTTCACCTTACAGCCTGGTGGAAAGTCCAGTGAAAGTTCTCCTCCTGGCACCAAGGTCTTCAGCATACCGAATAACTTTATCGTCGCAACAGCAGAGGTACTCATAACCACGTTTGAGAGAGAGACTAAGTCTTGCAGATAGTCTTATTCAGACCTCCTGTACGTTCCTGACTTTCCTCCGGATTTGGTCAAAAGGTACATGTCACCAAAACTCATTCCTTTATCAACAGCCTTACACATATCGTAGATGGTTAAGGCCGCGACGGACACCGCCATCATCGCTTCCATCTCAACTCCCGTCGTGCTATTTGTTTTCACCGTCGCCGTGATGGTAATGGTACATCGACCGGCTCCATTCGGTTGGGGATCCTCTTTAAAGTCCACATCGACACTTGATAGAAAGAGCGGATGACACATCGGAATGAGATGAGGAGTTTGTTTCGCTCCCATCACGCCAGCCACTTGTGCCACACTCAGGACATCCCCTTTCGCGATCCGGCCTTTTTGAATTTTTTCAAGGGTTTCCGGAAGGACAAAGACCTTTCCTTGAGCACTGGCAACTCGCTCATTCGAGGCTTTATGAGTCACATCTACCATTCGGGCCCGTCCTGACTCATTAAAATGCGTTAGTTCTGCCATGGACACCCTTTTAACGTTGTAGTCTCATTGATCCGGACTCCCTCTCTTCCAGCCCTTGGATTATATAGGAAGGGGAAACTTTTTCATACTTTCCGAGTGTATCCTTGATAAACCATTCAATAAGCAGTAGTCTGGCTCATGAACATATTGGGGTTTTCAAGAGTTTAATTATAGAAGTGGCTCAAAAACCCCGTCAAGCAAGGAATCCCCCTATACGCCGAGACAGACCTTGACAGAATTCAAACCGGCCTCCTAGATTGATACACAATATTTGTCCTACTGAGAAAACGTATGAACCAGACCCCTACTTCCAACGAATCCTTGAAAAAGAAGAAACTTGGCCTTTTACTATCCCGGCCACCGGAGCACCCCCATGCCCATACTGTCACCAGACTCAGCGAGGAAGCGCTGGCGGCTGGCGTCGAAGTCTATTTGTATTTGATCGATGAAGGTGTAAAAAATTTACACAATACTCGAATGCTGAATTTAGCATCCTCAGGTGTGAAATTTTTTGTGTGCGCCTATGGGTGCCAACAGCACAAGATCTCTACCGATGGTTACGGAAAAGAAGTGAATTTTTGCGGCCTGGTCATCTTATCCAATATCATCAACGGATGCGATCGGTTTCTGGCTTTTAATTAACTTTCCTGGTTAATACATTGCTGTTCTTTATCCCCCCCCCCTCAAATACTGGCAATTGGTAGGTTGATGACCTTATCCCTATCCCTGTTTTACAGAAGCCCAATTATTTCGACAACAGAATTTTCGTAACTGGTGCCTTTAAAGCATGCACGTTTCCAATCAAGATGTGGTACCTCAGCCGCCCGACAGTCCCTCTGGTGTATCTAATCAATTTAGCGTAAAACCCCACTGACATCGAACCCCACCCATTCAAAATCCAAACCCCACAGCCGGGGCCCTTTGAAGCCAACCATCGAGTTCCCAAAATTTTAAGAATTACTAATATCTTCCTCCCTTAACATTACTGATTCAGCCAAAAGAAGGGAAGTTATCTGATTAGATACACTCTGTATCTTTTTAGATAACTGACGAATTGGAAGTCTAGATATACCTTCTTTTCCCTTTACTTTCCTCTCTTTTTCCATATTCCAGCCTATTCCATATGTTTAAGGAAAGCTTACTGTTATCAAACTGTTCCCCTCACCGCTTGGCACTGCACTTGCTAAGTTCTTTTATTTCAGCATGTCCTCTAGGTAGCCAGAGGATTAGAACCTAACACTGACTATTGGGAATCTCTAATTTTCTATTTAGATTTATCAATCTAAAGTAATTTACGTATATAGAGAGACTTGGGTCCTGGGGAAAATTCGAAGTAAGGCGAAAGAAAGGAACATCTCCTAGGAAAGGCGGGTGAGGCATTCCTGAACCGACCCTGGAGGTTGGATGAACTTTTCCGTTCCCTTTAAAAGAAAGTCCTGGTATGATTTCTGTCTTAAAAAATGGGTATCCCATCTATCGCTAGGACTTTCACTGCAACCACCCTCTCACTGAGTCTTTGCCATATACAAGATGGAACACGTCGTTCTGGTTGACAACAACGATAACGAGATTGGGTTAGTAGAAAAAACTATTGCCCATGTCCATCCGATTCAAAGGCATCGGGCGTTTTCAATATTCATTCTTAATGACAAGGACCAGTTACTAATTCAGAAACGAGGCCACCTAAAACACACCTGGCCTGGATTCTGGTCAAATTCATGCTGTTCACATCCAGGGCCAAAAGAGAAAACCCTTTTAGCCGCCAAGCGGAGGCTAGAGGAAGAACTTGGATTCACCTGTGATTTAGAGTTTCTATTTAAGTTTGAATATGCGGCCAACTATAACCAGGATTGGGGTGAACACGAACTCGACCATGTCTTTGTGGGTTATTACAACGGCTTGGTCCGACCAAATCCAATGGAGGTCGATGATGTCAGATTTATAGACTTGGATAAACTGCGCCTGGACATGAACAAGAATCATGACAGATTTACTCCTTGGTTCAAGCTTTGCTTCCAACGGTTTCTCAATCAAATCGAAAAATTATGACTATGCCGACTGATATTATTGTTCTCACATGTGGCTTACACCGGGAAAGCACATTATTTTTTTCGTTCAGGTATAAGCTTTTCCACGATTGAGCAATTTTCATTTGTTGTAGCGTAATTTTCTTATGGAACATACCGAGAGCGGCCTTTTTAGAATGTTAGAGTCTGGATTTAAAGACGCATCCGGCTCTATCACACCAGACGTGCCGGAGAGGGGGAAGGTCCCCACCCAAGCGAACACCCTTGGGGGTGGCGACACTGGGGAATCGAAACTGGTTCGAAACGCAGACGCGGTTCTTCAAGAAGAGCTTCAAGGCCGCGAAAGCCGGGACAACGATCAAATGCAGGGCGTTTTGTCAGCGATTCCTATGGATCCTGAATCTACCTTGAACCTGTTGCTTCAAAGAGAAACAAATTTCGCCGACACCTTGATGAAGGTTTTAAAGCAGCGTCCCGAACAATTGACTCAAATCGCCGCACAACTTGCGAATATGGAACAACCCACTAAAGGCAGTGAATTCATTCCATTCCCGTTGCTCAATGTATCTTCACCGGTCAGTCCGGGAAACGTTGGTCAAATTGCATTTTCCCTCATAAATGACAGTGGTAGCGAGGCGGCAAATTACGCTTTGCACACCACCGATCTCGTCGGAAAGGACGGCAAACGGATACCGGCCACCTTTATTAATGTTTCACCAAATGCATCAATAATCCAGCCTGGAGAGACCGTAGATGGACATTTGGAGATTAGAGTCCCGAGCGGCACTCCACCCGGCACTTATGCGGGATTGCTAAAGACTGATGACATTAATCGGCTTATAGCCATAGTACAACTTGCTGTTGCTAAGGTTGGGGGTCCGGAAGTTCTTCAAGTCTCCGATGAGGGGTTAACCGATAAATTGTCAAAAACGAGTCGAGTTCAGGAGCCAACCGAGGCCACGACCGGCTACCACAAGATGGAATTGGAAAAGGAGTCTCAACCGTTGAAGCCTCCCCGTTTCGAGGTTGAACCTGAGTTGTTAGCAAGAGCTATCATTACCATCGAGTCTCAGCGAATCATCGGACCGACGCCTGATGGCATCCGAGTTACCTGGAGTTCCACAAAAGGCAGAGTGACGGGGCCGAAGCTATACGCAAATTTGGTACAGGGAGCAGACTGGATGCAGATTCGACCGGACGGCATCGGAAACATCGACGTTCGGGCCATATTGGAGACCGATGATGGCGCAAAAATTATGACGGAGTACCAAGGCATTTTGGAATGGGGAGAGGACGGGTATCAAAGATTTCTCGCGAAAAATTATCCCAAACCATTAAGAGCCCGGACCGTTCAGCGGTTTTTAACCGGTGATTCAAAATATTCATGGCTCAATCGGGTTCAATGTATTGGAATCGGCGAAGTGTACTTGGACGAAAAGACCTATATTTATGACGCTTATGTGTTGAGGTAAGCAGCTTCAAAAAAAAGACTTTGGTTAGGGAAGGAAGTCGACGAATCCAATTAAAGATCAATTTTGTTTTTCTGGAATCTTGAGGTAGCAAATCGTCCTTTGCAGTAGGTCAAACTCAAAGAGAGGAGAACGTTATGGAATACGACCCAGCCCCGTCTCAATGGACGGAAGATCAATGGAATCTTGTGCAGCAGACAGTGCGGGAAGAAGCACGTAAAGTCCGGGTCGCTGCATCATTTTTGCCACGCAATGGGCCCTGGCCATCAGAAACTGATTCTGTACCAAGGCAGGACTTTGTCGACAACCAGGGAAATCCCATTGCCATAGGTGGTGTCCCCCCTAATCGCCTAGCGGTTAACGACCGGATAACACGCCCACTGACAACAATCTCCGTGAATGTACAAATTCGTAATTCGCAGATGGCGCAACCGGATCTTTCCAGTGCCATCAGCATGTTTCAGCGTGCCGCAAATATAATTGGACGGATCGAAGACGGGCTTATTTTCCAAGGTCAAAACACCGCCAATCCATTTAATAATGACCAATTTACAGACCCAAACCTTCCCGTTGCTCGCCTACCCGATGTATTCCACGTTTCGGGCGGAGAAGTTTGGAGGGGACTATTGAACGCAGCAGACGTTCTTGGGTCTGGACGGCAGGAGTTTGATGGTAGGCTTAACCCGGATGGCACACTTAGATTTTATACTCCAGACGCGTTCGTAAGAGACATTACTCGAATGATATCAATTCTAGAAGGGGGAGGATATCTTGCACCATTCGCTCTAATTTTAGGTACCAGTCTATTTGAATTGGCCCACACACCAACAAATGCACTTGTAATGCCCACCAGCCGAATCGAACCAATTTTAAATGGTCCGTTACTACGGTCCAGCACAATACAACCGTTTGAAGGAGTATTAATGTCCCTGCCAGGTGATCCCGTGGACTTGGTATTAGCCAGCGATATCTCCGTTAAATTTGTTCAGGTCACGATGGAGCCGCGTCACGTCTACCGTGTATCTCAACGCTTCACCCTTCGTATAAAGCAACCAGGGGCGCTTAGAGCAATTGGGCCACAATAGAGTTGGCATATTCCTTCGGAAGAAGCAACGCAGGATGGATTAAGAAAGAAAATTACATTCAAAACCCCATTAAAAAGAAAATCCAGTAACAAGTGAGGGAGAAAAATGCCTAAAAAACATAACCCAGAGGAAATTCATGAGGAACCCAACTTAAAGCCTGTGCCTATTCCTAAGATTGAATGTCCTGAAGGCAAAAAGGAAGGTCCTTTTCGTTTCTGCCGGATTAAGGATAATATGCTCGTCGTTATTATCGAGAACAAAGGCGGAGATATGCCTATTAATTCTACCTTCAAAGTAGAGGTAAATTTCAGGCGACATGGGTCCCAAGAAACAGAAGTGGAAGGCTTGAAAGAAAAAGAGAGAACGGATGATTTGGAATTTGAACTGCCCGAGGGTGTCTTCGATCCGGACTGTGAGTTCGATATAAATATATATATAGGAGAAGATTTACATCGTAAAACGAGTGGACTATGCGTTAGGTGCACTTAGATAAGTCACTGATTCCGAAAATTGGAACGCCACATGATAACCCCAGGTCCCGCGGCAGTCCCTAAAAGAGTGGAAGTAGCTTCGTTCAATCCAGCATAAGGAAAAGGTGTTGCATTGTAGTCGATTGGCAAAGCACCATTTTTGTTAGATACCTCACCAGGCGCAGATATATTAGTGCGAGGAAAAAGCGAAATTTTTAGTAAAGAAAATCACCTATTCATGAATAAACTTTTATTTACCGAGTTATCAAGTTTACTATTCAGGCAATAAAAAGGAACGGCGAAATGGCCAAAAAGGTGATTATCCTCGGCGGCGGCATCGGTGGCTTGAGTGCCGCCCATGAGCTGGTTGAGCGGGGCTTTGACGTAGAAATCTATGAAAAGCAACACATTCCGGGGGGAAAGGCGCGCAGCATTCCGGTTTTCGAGTCTATCGGTGACAGGGGAAGCAAGGCTGGCCACGGCCGCAGCATTGAAAAGTGGCTTGCCATGGAGGGGTATAGGTTGGGTGCCCATGAAAGGCGTCCCTGGTTGCCAGGGGAACACGGTTTTCGTTTTTTTCCCGGTTTCTACAAACACATTGTGGATACCATGGAGCGAATTCCGTATGGGAATGGGAAAGTCTCGGATAACATGGTCAACACCACGCAACTATTACTGGCTCGGGAGGAACGGGAAAATGTCGTTCTTCCCTCCCGATTCCCGAGAACCCCACAGGATGTCAAAACGGTTTTTGATGTGGTGTTTAAACTTTTATCCGGAAAAATCGGTGTCTCCCATTCCGAAATGCAGCTCTTTGCCTCCCGGGTTTGGCGGATCGCAACCTCGTCCCACGAACGCCGGCTTGACCAGTATGAAAAAATCGGATGGTGGAAATTTATCGACGCCGCCCACCAGTCCGAGAACTACCAAAAATTTTTCGGCCATGGAATCACTCGCTCTCTGGTAGCATCCCAAGCTCATCTGGCATGCACGCGGACGATCGGGAACATTTTCCTTCAACTTGTTTTTGACATCATCGACCCATCTGTTTCGACAAGCGACCGTTTGCTCAACGGACCGACCAACGTCGTGTGGATTCGCCCCTGGTTGAATTATTTAGAGAGCCGTGGAGCAAAATATCACACGGACTGTACGGTAGAGTCGATCAACTGTTCCGGTGGACAGATACAAAGCGTTAGGGTGAGAAACGATGACAGGACCACCGAGGTCCAAGGGGATTATTACGTATCTGCCCTTCCCGTCGAACGGATGGCTCCATTGGTTAACTTAACCCTTCGCGAGGCCGATCCACGCTTGAGCCATCTTCCGGAATTAGCCACGCACGTTGCCTGGATGAACGGTATCCAGTTTTACATTAATCACCTTGTGCCAATTGCCCACGGCCATGTCATTTTCGTCGACACCCCGTGGGCCCTCACTTCTATTTCACAGGGGCAGTTTTGGCCTGATTTCGACCTTTCCAAATTCAGTGATGGCGATACGAGGGACATACTCTCCGTGGACATCTCCGAATGGGAAAAGGAGGGGGTTCTCTATGGAAAAAGGGCCAGTGATTGCACCCGTGAAGAAATCGCAAATGAAACTTGGGAACAACTGAAGCGCAGCATCAACCATATGAATGCGAAGGAGGTATTGAAGGATGAGGATTTGGATTACTGGTTTCTAGATCCGAATATCCGCCGGGATCCAGAGGAAAGACGCCGACATGAGAACGTCGAACCGCTTCTCGTCAATTTGGTTGACTCGTGGCGCCTCAGGCCCGACGCGGTGACGGCTATTCCCAATTTGTTTCTTGCGTCTGACTACGTGAGAACCCACACGGATTTGGCTACGATGGAGGCGGCCAATGAGGCAGCCCGAAGAGCCGTCAACGGCATTTTGGACCACTGTGAATCCGGCTCAAATCGCTGTCAGGTATGGGAACTTCATGAACCTGAAATCCTCCTGCCATGGAAGGAATATGACCGTGCCCGGTGGGAAAGACAATTGCCCTGGGAGGATCCCCTAGCCCTGATGAGTATCGCTAAGCCGATCATCGATGTGATTGAAAAATCAGGCGTGCTCTCCAACCTCGGCGGTGTCCCGTTAGAACCTATTGCCGAAGCACCGGAGGCCTTGAGCAGCGCAAGCCCTGTTCCCATTGAGACTCCATTGGCCCAAGTCGAAACGCTAATGGAAGTGCCCGACCTTTTGCTATCGAAGGTCGGAGCCGACCCAAGAAAAATAATCCAATCCGGAGAGGTGACAAAAGAGTTAAGCGATATGGCTAGCCCTCTCAGAAAGGAAGCGCGGGATTTGGAGGAGAAGAATCCAACTCAATTGCCTGGCCGTCTGAGAATCGTGCAAAAACCTTAGTCGCGTAAGAAGTGTTCCCCGAATTATGGATTCTCAAGACCACACGGATTTTCTTAATCGGCTGGGTAACTACCGTCGTCAGACACTTGACGCCTTGCAGACTTCGCTTCCCAATATGGAGCCAAGTCCGCATCTGTATGATCTTGTGCGAGAGCATATGGATCGGGCCGGGAAGGGACTTCGACCCGCACTTTGTCTGGCAACCTGTCGAGCGTTTGGCGGGCGAATCGAGGATGCCCTGAATTCCGCTGCAGCCATTGAGATGCTGCATAACGCATTTCTGGTACACGATGACATCGAGGACGATAGCGAATGTCGCCGGAAACATCCGACTCTGCATACCAAGTACGGAATTCCTCTCGCCGTCAATACGGGCGATGCGATGCAAGCACTTAGTATGCGGATACTAGGAAAGAATCGAACCTCCCTTGGTCCGCAATTGGCTTGGCAAATTTTTGAAGAGTTTGACAACATGCTCATGGAATCGCTTGAGGGCCAAGCCATTGAGCTTGGGTGGATCCGCGATAACCGGTGCGATATCTCCGATGAAGACTATCTCCGCATGACCTTGAAGAAAACCTGTTGGTACAGTTTTATCCATCCCTGCCGGATCGGGGCACTCATTGCGCAACCCAGTGATAGAAACCTTGATCGATTCAACTCGTTTGGAAATTATCTCGGCTCTGCGTTTCAGATCCAGGATGATGTCTTAAACATTACTGGAAGTCGTCAGAAATACGGAAAAGAAATTGGGGGTGATCTTTACGAGGGGAAACGAACCCTTATGCTATCACACTTGTTTAGGAACGGCTCACAGAAGGAGATGGAGAAGCTAAAAGGCATTTTATCGAAACCGCGTAATGGTAAATATGCCGACGACATCGACTGGATAAGGAATTTACTGAATTCCTATGGGAGCATTGGATACGCCCAATCCGGGGCTCGGGAACTCCGTAACGCCGCCGAACAAGCTTTCTTGGATGCCTACAGCGATGCGCCTGAAGGTGAGGACAAGAACTTCATTCACCAAAGTCTGAGCTACATGATCGAACGTAGTTCTTAATTCCCGGTCATTTCAATCCATGGTGTGCTTTCAGCAATACTGGAAATTAAAAAATTAGAGGGAGATTTAGAAAGGAGCGACTAAATTAGGAAAGACAAATAAACATTTTTTACATAAATGGAATTTAGAAGGGTTACCTCCTTATCTTTGATTGTCCAAAGAACCGTTAGGATTCAGTTCATATTCACTTCCCCTGAACTAAACCCCTAAAAGAGAGGTATTCCGTGAAACCGGCTTTCACTCGCGTATTTGTTCTTACTGGCGTTTTTCTTTTGGCTACCCATACTGTGGCCTATGGTGACGGCTTTCGACTTCCTTATCAGGGAACCGCCGCCGCCGGCCAGGCAGAGGCCTTTATCGCCCAGGCGGATGACGCCTCTGCTCTTTACTATAATGCTGCCGGCATGACCCAGCTTGATGGCGTGCAGCTCTATCTGGGGGCCAATTTCATCACTGGAAAAATATTCTACACAAGTCCGGAAGGCCAAACCTTTGAAGGTGACCTCAGGCAACCTGTCGTTTTGCCGCCTCCTGGCCATCTGTATTTAACCGGAAACCTGGAGGACCTGGGTGTAAAGGCCTTGGGCCCATTGACCGTCGGAATTGGATTGAATACTCCGTTTGGCCTTGGCCTGCGATGGCCTGACACGGTTCCGTTTTCCAGCCTGGTGGTCGAAGATACCCTCCCTCTTTTGGATATCAAACCAACTGTGGCCTATGAGATTAATGACATGCTTTCAATAGGAGCGGGAGCAGATATCTATACCTTTGCCAGTTTTATTGGCGAAGGCCAAACTGAATTGCAATTCATCATTCCTGACCAGGGACGCGCGGAAATCAATGGAACCGACACAGCGGCAGGGTTCAATGTCGCTGGACTTTTTACCCCCTTACGAAACGACCAGGGGAAACCTCTTGTTAACTTTGGGTTAGTCTATCGGAGCGAGGCCACGCTGAACTTGACTGGAGATTTTCTGGTTAACGGTCAAAAGGTCGCGGATGCCGAAACCACGATTCCCCTCCCATGGGTGATTGGCGGCGGGTTCGCAGGCTGGCTGATACGAAATGATTCCCGTGAATGGAAAATAGAAGTTGATGCCGAGGGCATCGGATGGAGTGTCCTTCAGAACTTTGATATTCGGCTTTCCGACGGAACTTTGTTATCCCAACCCTGGAATTGGAACGACACATATACTCTCAGCTTCGGTACCCAATACAAATGGCTGAAGCTTGAATCTCTGCCTCATTGGGAAATTGCGGCGAGGGCAGGATATCAGCGCTCCAAGAGCCCGATACCTGATCGGACCTTCAGCCCTGCAATCGACGGAAATAACTGGCATATTTTGGCAGGTGGCCTTGGATTGAAATGTAAGGAGGGCTCTCATTTTTTAGGATTAATTAGTTGCGGAGATCCTAACTCGGGATACCTAAGCTCAATTGTGTTGGATCTCTCCTTTCAAGCCCAACTATGGGAATCTCGAGACGTTACAAATAATGTTCTTAGTCCCACCGTAAACGGGAATTACGTCACAAAGGACTGGTATATCGGGTCTTTTAGTATAGGAGTGAATTTCTAGTATCTATGCAGATTACCGTCACTTCCCTTTTATTTTGAAGACGATAAAGGGGGACAGAAGTCTCATTGCTACTCCACGACAGGCGATGACACGACCGGGTTAAGCAACCAAAAGGTTTTTCTTGGTTAATTGCTTGAGCAGACACAGCTAGGTAACCATTATTTCACGGATTAGCCAATTTAATTAGAAACATATGGACAATCGCCGATACATTGATGTATCTGGCCGATACAGGATGGCGCATAGAAGGCCAGCGCCGGGGTAAACCCGAAGCCACCATATAAACGGCCCCACTCGCCCTCGCCAAAACGGAGGTTGATCTGACGAGGTTGTACTTCTTGGGCCACGGGTTGTCTCCAGTCTATGGTGTACCCCCACTGAGAAGCCGGTTTGTCAAAATCCTTGTCCGGTCGGCTCGCAACAGGAACTCCCACGAGAGTTCCTGACGGAAGACTTGTTCCCGCTCTTTTGGCCGCGGCGGTGTAGGCTTCCTTAGCTTTCTCAGCTCCTGCTGGTGTGATGGTAGATGGTATGGTTCCGCTGACTAGCCACTTTCCCGCCTTGTCCGACGCACTAAATTCCATACCACTGACCCTATTGTCTTGAAACGTAAAGGAACCAAAATCTTTGTTAGTGCCGAGCAATTCGTTGCCTCCCTCGATTGGACCCATCTGGTCAAGCCATAGCTTTAGCATGTACATGGTTGCTCCCCGATCTAGCGGCACCTGAAGTGAAAAACCATTCACGTAATCCACGGTCAAACCTCCCCCAAGTGGTTCGGCCGGAACGGCGGTTACAGTGAAGATTACTTCCTTATACGGGCCAAAAGTCGTATCCCGAAAATTGTTAACCATCACCCTGCCAATGGCCTTTTCGCCACCCCCAGGCATGCGGGCGAGCACCGGCTCATAGCCGCTTCCCTTCATCTGCTCTCGGATGGCAGGAAGATCATCCAGGGTCCCGGAAATAATTCCAATCGCGCAATTGAAATAAAGAAATTCCTTCGGGAGTATGAGACTTTGAGTCTTTGACAATTGGGTGCCAGTATAGTAGTGGGTGCGGAAGTACTCGTCAGCCCGATGATTTTCGACATCGCTTGGTAAAGGAACATCGCGTGCGATGCGGAGATATGACAGCGCATCGGCCTCAATGATGGCAACCTTCTTATCATCCGAAAGAATCTCCGCGAGCGCCTCGCGCCCTTCTTCTGAGTTGGCCACTGCGGCTACAATTTCAAGGGCATTTGACATACCCACATGCATGTCTTTTGACAAGCGTTCCCACGCGGCAAAAACCTGTTGCCTAGTTGATGTCAACACAATAGGTTTACCTGACTACAGACGAATGAAGGACTCACCTCTTCTGGCAGTTAAGGGTTAGCCAAAATTGGCTTTGTCCTGACGGGAGTCTCTTCTTGCAAAATAAACGTCATCCCCTAATAAGTCATCAGGGGGATGACTTGAATCCTGGCAGGATTTCAAAAGGAACTCTAACACAGAACGATTAGCATTCCAATCTCTGAAAGTGGGTCCGATGGACAAAGCTGTGGTGGAGTGGAATCCTCCAGCCCTGGCGCATGAGTTACCAAAATTTTTAAATACCGAATTCGTAGGGACTTTTTTAATTCGAAGAAAGGAGGGGACATTTTCAAAGACGTACAGGAAGCGAATAATTTCAAAAGTATAGAGTTGTAGTAGGCAGATTCCTTGCAACCCGCCTGATTGCGAAATTTGCTCCCAACCCACCAGTTCGGACGCTGGTACAGAAGGCCCGTATCACCAAGAAAATTCAAACGTGTGGTTTTGTCTCAGTGGGGTGAAACAACATTTTTATTGTAAAAATAAAACAAATTTTCTAAAATAAAAATATTCTTAAGACTTTTTCAAAAGACACCATACGCTCATATTGAGAAGAAGGTGTTTGTGCAAATATTCCCGGCCACCTCGGGTTTCTCATATTTGAACCCTCCCACTGGAGGGAATAAGAGAAACATGACCTCGGGAATATCTCCCAGGAGATAAAGTCTTTATGAATTTAGTCCAATGTCCGAAGTGTCAATCCAACAATCCACAGAGTGCCCATTTCTGTAATGAATGCGGGTCAGAGCTCAATACCCCCACCCCGCAATCCCACCAAACGGCGGCCAAAAGCGAACGACGTCAGGCCACGGTTCTTTTCTGTGACATTTCAGCTTTTACGACCTTAGCGGAAAAATTGGATCCCGAGGAAGTCAAGGACATCCTCGTTCGGTTCTTCAAAACAGCATCCAAAATCATCGCTCGATACGGCGGTACCGATGAGAAAAAAATCGGGGATGAGGTCATGGCTGTTTTCGGAGTGCCCACCGCACATGAGGACGATGCAGCACGGGCAATTCGCGCAGCGATGGAAATTCAGGAAAAGGTGAAAGAAATTAGCGCATTGATACCGCAATCAAACATAGATCGACTGATCACACACAGTGGGATTAACACAGGATTGGTTGTAACCAGCGGAAGCGAGAAGGCCATGGGTAACGTACTTGTCGTGGGAGACACCGTCAACGTGGCCAAACGCCTTTGTTCTCTGGCCGCGCCAGGAGAAATTCTCGTTGGGGGCATGACGCAAAACCTTGCTGAGAGGTATTTCACCTTCCAGCAGCTGCCACCTGTTGAGCTCAAAGGGAAAACAAAAACCAGCCCTTGCCATCGCCTCGTCGCCCCGCGCGATCGTGCCATAAAAACACATAGATTCTCTGGCCGGCGGGCGGCCCTTGTCGGGCGCACCAAGGAACTTACCCGCCTGAAACGGGTCGAGGAGAGGATTGCAAGCAGCGGAGTTTCGGCAATCTTCGTGTGCGGCGAGGCAGGAACGGGAAAAAGCCGATTGATTGAAGAATACCGAAAACTTAACAGGCCCAATACCATTCTATGGTCGGAAGGCCACGCACATGACTACGCCCACGGCATTCCCTACCACCCGATTGTCGACTTGCTGGGACGGGAATGGGGAATTCAAGGCGGCGATCCGCTAGACCGCGTGAGAACCACGATCGAATCCCGATTAAGGGAACTGATCGACGATCCCAGCGAGTCTATCCCCTACGTGGTCAGTCTCTACGCATTGGAGCATCCTGAGCTAATCGGTGTTTCTCCCGAGTATTGGAAACGTAAACTTTTTGCCTCAATGGTTGCTGTATTCGATGCGATGGCGAAACGAGGGCCATCGGTGTTCTTTTTCGAGGATCTTCACTGGGCAGACCCCTCCACCCTTGAGTTGCTCAGCCATTTAATTGGAACAGTGAGCGTCCCCGCTATTTTCCTGTGTACCTGCCGCCCACCCTTTCGAGCCCTCAGGCCATTGCACGAGAACGAAACGAGTAATCGGATTGCAGCTGAACCAACGATTGAGGAGATCATGCTGGAACCTCTTGCTCAAGGGGAGACAACGGAGCTCACGCGAGGGCTGCTGGATGAGGATATGGCGCCTGAGGAGTTGCTCGCATTTATTCACCGGAAAGCTGAGGGCAATCCCTTTTACGTCGAGGAAGTCCTCAATTCCTTGATCGAGGACGGAGTTTTGGAATACCAGGATGACCACTGGCGATTGACCAAGCCTCTTGCCCAATTTGATGTGCCCCCAACAGTCGAGGGGGTCATCGCAGCAAGACTGGATCGTCAACAGCCAGAAAGTCGGCGAGTACTGCAGGAGGCCTCCGTGATCGGTCGCACCTTTTTGCGCTTGATCCTTGAAAAGATTACCGAATTCCCGAGTGTAATTGAGGATCGGCTTTCTGCCCTTGTTTCAAGCGACCTGATCCGGAAAATCGCTTTGGAGCCCGATATCTCCTACATCTTCAAGCACGCCCTCACACAAGAAGTGGCTTATAACAGTCTGTTGCGCACTGATCGCGCATCCATCCACGGGAAGGTGGCCAATGTTATAGAAGGACTGTTGGGTGAAAGGCTTCCAGAATTCTTTGAAACTTTGGCGTTTCACTTCAAGCAAGGCCAAAATGTGGACAAGGCCGCCGATTACCTGATCAAATCCGGGGAAAAGGCTGTCAACCGCTTCGCCCTTGAAGAAGCGCAAGATCACTTCAAGCAAGCCTACGATTTGCTCGAAGCGAGTGAGGGTACACCTAAGGAACAAGAGCTACAGGCGCTGTTGCTCGAGAAATGGGCAACCGTCTTTTATTATTACGGGGACTTTCGCGATATTCTAAAGCTGTTCGGAAAGCACGAAACACTTATCCAATCCATGACCAATAAAGGGCGGCGGGGGATGCTCAAAGCCTGGGAAGGCACAGCGTTGTTTTTCCGAAACCGACCAGAGGAGGCATATCGTAGTTTGCGGCAAGCCTTGGTTCTTGCCGAGGGGGTGAAAGATGAGCGAGTGATCGCATACGCCTGCACTTGGCTGGCCATGGTCTGTGGGGGTTTAGGTCGTTTCGAGGAGGGCATTAGCCTCGGCGAACGGGCTCAAAATATCTCCCCCAAAATGCCCGATGATCATTACCTCCATTTCAAGTCTTTGGGGATGATGGGGTTCAATTACGTCATGATGGGTGAACCCGTAAAGGCTCATGAGGTGGCCACAAAGCTGATCGAATTCGGGAAGCGCAACCCCCGGAGCTTGTTCTTCGGGTATTGGATGCGCGCCGAGGGACACGCCCTCGAAGGGAATGCCACTGCAGCAATGGAAGCAGCGGAGCAAGGGTTGGGGGTGCTGAAAGATCCCTTCTACCTAGGATTCGCAAGAGCCGTGTATGGAATGAAATGTATGGCTGTTGGTAAGCCAGCTTCTTCACTTGACCAGGCCCTTGAACAGGCTCTCACCCAGGGTAACGATTTCATGGTCAACTGGTGGAGCGGCTTTATCGGTCTGGGAAAAGTGCTTCAAGGGCACCCTTCCGAGGGAATGCAAATGATTGATAAAGCATCCCGGGCTTGTCTGGAAAATAGAGATCTACCTTTCCACCACGTCAACGAGTTCCTCAAAGCCAAGGTCTACCTGCAAATGGCCTTGGCTGGTCGGCCCCCGGCAAAAGAGTGGCTCCGTCATTTGAGCTTCTACGTTCAGAACCACCCCTTCGCAGAGCGCCGAGCAGAATTGCTACTTAAAAAGGTGGTCCAGTATGAGAGACAGATCGGGGCTCGGGGATGGCTAGCCCAAGCGTTGGTCGATCTTGGCGTGCTGCATCAAGCGAAGAATCGTCTGCAAGAAGCGCGTGCGTGTTGGACTGAAGCTGCAGACCTTTTCGAAAAAATCGGTGCCAAAGACTTCCTCATTGAGGTACAAAAAATGCTAAAACCGCTACAAGAACAGTCAGGGACATCTGCAGCTTCAGTTAACCGGTAGCACCAATCTCATCTGAGGTCAACCGACAGAGATTGGGATGCGATTCTTCATGTCTGGGCCCTCATCCCTCGAATGAATTTTTCACACGCTCTTAGCTTTCGATTGTGTATAACTAACAATTGTGAAGGGTCACTCCGGTAAGAAAACGTACAACGAATCCCCGATCACATCCGATAATGCGGCTTCCACTGCAATCCGAAATTGAGCAATTTTTGGAGGAACACTTCGTAGCTTAACCCTGCCCGTTCTGCCGATTCTGCCAAATCTTCACCGAAGGCAATCTGTGCGTTAGGGTTGGCTTCTAAGAAATACAGTTTCTCGTTGTGGTCGAGTCGAAAATCCAGTCGGGCATATCCGTTGAGGCCAAGAATTCGATAGGCCCGCTTTGCCAGTCGCTGAATGGTGTCCACCATGGATTTGGTTAATCCTTGGGCCTCACCTGACTCGATTTTATATTTTTTCTGATACTTGACGCTCCATTTCACTCTGGCTGTGGCGACCCGGTGAGAATCATCCGGCAATTTATCAAGTATCAACTCCCACACGGGAAGGACTTGTAATCGCCTGTTTCCGAGAACTCCGACATATAACTCTCTTCCCTCAATATAGCGTTCAACAATTGCACTGGTCTTGATGCTTTGATGAACAAATTCCACCCGTTCTTTTAATCGATCAACGTCGTTCACAATTGAGGCCTGTGAAATCCCCAGTGAGGCCTCTTCGGAGTTGGATTTTACAATAACCGGGAAGGGAATTTTGTTCTTCCACTTGACCGTATGCCCAACAGGAAACACCTCAAACTCCGGACAGAGGATCCTGTGGTAGGAGAGCATTTTTTTTGACCAGGCTTTGTCGCGCGTGAGGATTAGCCCTTTAGGGTTGCATCCGGTGTAGGGAACCCCTAACAGTTCTAAATACGACACGACATTTTGATCGTATCCCGCCAGTCCCTTGAATTCTTCAAGTAAATTGAACACGATGTGAGGTTTCCATTCCTCAATGGCTCTCCGTATGACGCCGAGGTCGTCCCGGACACCCACGGCCTTGACCTCATGCCCCATCTCTTGAAGGGTGGTCATCACATCAAATTCTGTTTTCCATTCCACCGTGGCTAGATCCACTCCATTGAGGTTTTCAGGTGGAACCAACCCTTCATGCATGAGCGCCAAAACTCTGAGTTTTTTCATAACACCACGCGATGCCGGCCACTATGCAGATAATTCATGGTTTGGACGGTCATGAGGACCGTAAAGTCAAGCTTGGCCTGATCAACAGGAACCGTCAATCGCAATTTCCGTTCTCGACAATGTTCGATCATATCTTTCAACACCTGATCGATCGTATATTGATAGGCGCCGGTCCAATCGGACACCTTTCGACGAACTTCTTTCCGAAACCGTCGAATAAAACTTGCGGCAGGCAGATTTTTTTCGTACACCGACGAATTGGTAAAGAGCAGTCGTAAGTCCCGATCATAGAAATTCGGATAATCCAGACCATATCTCTCCCGCTTTTGCTGATAATGTTCACGCAGCGTTTTTCGGAGTGCCGGTAGGGGATCAACCCGACGTTTTTTTGTCACGGAAGGAGGAACGCCGGCAAGTTCCTGCATGAGGGAATCCACATATTCAATTTTCTTAAGGGCCGGCCATCCGACATAGCGTTCCTTCCATTGTGAGCCCGGCGTCAGCCACACGGCAAAGGTTTCGGCAAAATCTTCGTCAGGATGACTTTGCGCATACCACATATCCAAATGAAGCACAAAACTCTTACTATAGGGTTTGGGGGAGTAGCAGTCCGGGTAGGGCTTCGATGTCTTTCCAAATAACTTTTGCCGACGTTGGCGACGGCGTAATCTGTAGGCATTTTCAATCGCATGGCCAGCTTCATGCCGAAGAATGCGCATACACCACTCCGGAGTCCCACCTTCAACCTCGAGCATCTGGTTTTGTTCAAGCTTCGCCAATCGAGGGTGGGCCATATAAAAAGGTACAGCAATACCGGGGATACCATCCGGCGTATACCAATCATCTGACAGCCAGAAGTGAGGTCGAAAGTTCAGATGGTGGGACCGGAGCTCTCGATGCAGCTGCCGGATTTGTCGAGCCAGGGCCGTTCCCTTGATGTTCAAATGGAGGTCACAAAGACGGAGATCTAACAATCTTTCATCTGACCAGTTTATCCATTCTGGTTCAGTTGATTTGGGATCCGCCATAGACGATAGGGAACTTTTTATTCAGTCCAAGGTTCCAAATCTCATTGTCCGGACCTGGCATCAATTACGACCAGTATCCACAGAAATGGTCATAATCCAAGGCATCCCGAAAAGCCGATTAGCATTCATTTCAGAGGGCCTGAAAATTGAAGAATGCCAATCTGAGAAGATTAACCCGAATCCTACCCCTAGGAAATGTATTGATGCAACCACCCTTGGCATTCCGCTGCTGATGGCGATTACACGGACAACAATTTTTCATTAAAGCATGACAAAAGTTTCAGAATCTGGTTTTTCCTCAGTAGTGGGGCGTCGAAAACCGATTCAACCTGCACCTTACAGTCGTTGGCCACCTATTAATGCAAATGAATCTGAATCCGTTAGCATAAACCGGAAGGTTGGACTCTCACCCGTCTGAACAAAAATCCGGGAGTATCAGATTGGAAAACAACTTAATGAGAAAGGCAAATACACCTAGCCTTTCCGCCAGCGTCTATGGTACCGTGTAAGACCATTGTCATTGTATAAATTTGCTATATAATTATGAATTCTTGATATTAATAATTTTCTTGTTCTTCTTAAGGTAACAATAGGGAAAGGGTGGGATCATGGAAGTCTGTGAGAAATGCGATGGAACGATGCTTTTGGACCGCGAAATTGATATGGAAGCCGGGATGACGCTTTTAGTTTTTCTTTGTATTAACTGCGGTCGCAGAAAACAGGCTGAACAAACTCCCTCCCCGCTGGTTCGATCTTAAAAAGCAAGAGCCGATAACCTGGTTGGGCATCCCATTTCGGGAACGTCTTTCTTATTAAGGTTCAGCGTCCAATTCCATATTCCAATAGAGATAGTCACGCCAACTTTCCGGGGCCTTCCGTATTCCAATCATCAAAGTCAATCGGGGTGTCCATTTCGGCTTGACGGGACGTTTTAACAACTTCATCCTGGCCTCCTCAGGCACCCGACCGCTTTTTCTGTTATTACACCGCCAACAGGCTGTGACAATGTTTTCCCAGGATTTCTTCCCACCCTTGGCGATGGGCACGACATGATCAAAAGTCAGTTCCTCGGTGCGAAATCGCTTATAACAATACTGACAGGTGTAATGATCTCGAGTGAAGATATTGATTCGGGAAAACTTTACGGCATGATGGTGACTTCGCAGCTTCACCATTTTTAACAGCCGCATGACCGAAGGCAACTTTAAGGAAATGGAAACACCATGAATATCACGTTCATGAAATTCCAGGACTTCAACCTTCCCTTGCCACAGCAATGTAATCGCTTTCTGCCAATGCACGACCCTCAAGGGTTCATAGGTCGAATTGAGAAGAAGTGTCATTTCCATTGCTGAATAGGGCTTCAGAATCAGAAAAACGACAGCCTACACATCCATATCGTCTTATTTTCTATAGCATCAGAAGCCGATGAGAATCAATATGAGCACCGGAGCCTTATTGGTCTCATGAAACCATTTCGGTTCGCACGCCTGAGCCATCAAAAAGGGTGAATATGGCAGAACAATTCGTTACCGTTGCAAAACTTTCTGACCTTGATCCGGGCATGTGCACGTCCATTGAGCTGAAGGATATCGGCCTGGCCTTATTCAACGTTGATGGCCAAATTTATGCATTAGACAACACCTGCCCTCATGCCGGCGGCCCATTGGGCGAAGGAACCTTGGAGCACGAGGTGGTCACCTGTCCATGGCATGGCTGGAAATTCAACGTTCGAACCGGACAACGGCTGAAAAACCCTAGCCGGGACTGGACCGTTCAACGTTATGAAGTCAGAGTGGTCGACGGAGCGATCCAGGTTCTCGTCCCATCAACCTGATTCATAGTATTCAGGACATTTCCGGTGCATGGGGAAGCGGAGGCAATTCATGGAAAGGCATGAGATGTTGAGCCGGTAATGTAATAACCTTAATCCATTTCTCTTTGACATTCACTCTCCAGGCATAATCCCGTTCTATCCATCCCGTCTCTCCTTTCTCACGAATTAACAGGCTTACGACAAAGGTGCCCGGGTCTGAATTGGCCACCCGCCATTTCCCCTTATGAAAGGGTTTCTCCTGCTCTTCCATTTTTTCCAATAGTCGATCAATGGCTTGTTCAATATTGCCACTCTGCCTTGAAGGGTGAGCCTTGACCAGATTCAACGCCTCCAGGGCCAGAGGATCAGGAGGCAGCTCGGGGCCTCCCGGCCGCGAATTCAAATACACCAACAGCAGGCTCAGAAGGAAGATACCCAGCAAGTATGCTAAAACTCTTTTCACGATCAGGTTTCTTTATCCCAATGCCATCAAATATATTCAGTCCAGGTATTTCGGATACCCGGCTTTTTTCTTCTTCCTTGTCGATTGAATCCTTTCGAGGCCTTGGCCCATGCCCTTGGCGACGACACGGCCAATAAGCCCTCCTATTGTGGTATGGGTTCCACTATAACGCAGACTGGGGCCATCGCCAATGGCAATGACAATCGCATCGGTTCCGGTTCCGGTGGCCAAACCGGACCCGGAAGGATTCCTTATTCGTGCTTCGAGTAATTTTGCCGTTTTACTTTCGGTGGCAACGGCAACAGCTCCCACAAGCGCAGCCATCGCGAGTTTGGCGTTGGTGACCAAAATGATATTAATGGTTCCCGGGCGAGGCAGCCGAGAATAATCAGAAGGGGGGTCGCCAGCTCGAACAGCATTGGTTACTCCAATGGTGAATAAGCCTTCAACCCATACTCCTCCTGCCTGTTCCCTGACAACGATCAGATGCCGGAGATCTACTAGCGTCATTAATCCGACACACCGGCCTGCTATACCGAACCGATGGGCGATTTTTCCCATCGTGCGCGCAGGATCTTCCCACCGATTGGTCTGGGAGGCTTTCCTATTTGAGTGTGGGAAAGGTTCTGAAACCTGATGATTGATGATGGCGTGGGCCCAGCCAATCCCTCCTCCCCGAACAGCGGAAGAAATGACGCGTCTGGGAGGAGAGAACCTGACAACCAGATTCCGATCGATCACTTCAAACCGGGTGACCCAAGCCTTGGGGGTTCTCACTCGCATACGGTAAGAGCCCGCAATAACAGATTCACCAAATGATTATTGTCTTTGCCGCGATGGACGGCCAATCGCAAGGTCCGGGGATTCATTCCTGAAAAATCTTGGCAATCTCTGACAAGAACACCCTGCTCCCGACACCATTCGGCAATTCGAGCTGCCGAATGTTTCGGAGGTAATTCCAAAAGGAAAAAATTCGCATGAGACGGAAAGAGACGGACACCGGGAAGTCCCTTTAACCGGCTCATGAAACGAACCCGTTCCCGACGTATCAACGCGATACTTCGGCGCCGATAGCCCGAATCCTGGAGAGCGGCCAATGCGGCAGCTTGGGCCAAACTGTTCACCGACCATGGCGGAAGCAACTCACGAATTCGTGTGACCAGGTCACGTGGACCCGCTAGGTAACCAATTCGAAGTCCTGGCATGGCAAAAAATTTGGTGAAGCTACGAATCACGATGAGGTTTTGAGATTTCGCAACATCCTGAAGAACCGAGCAAGAATGACAAAAGTCCACAAAGGCTTCATCGACTATTAGGTAGGCTTTCACCTGTTGAACAGTGTGTAATAATTGACGAATACGGCTACGGCTCACCGCCCGGCCGGTTGGACTATTCGGGTTGCAAAGAAACACCGCATCAATAGGCGGACTTGTGGTTAATTTCTCCTTTCTTCCCGGCCTTCCAACCCTCTTCTTTTTTTTCAGCATCGCTTGAACCTGTTCGAGGGGGGGAGCATATTGATCAGCGGCCCTGGCATGCAGATAGGTACATTGAGCACCATGGAGAGCTAAGGACCGTTCAAATTCCATGAACGTCGGCCCAATGACAAGGCCATGCCGAATCGAAAGAGCACGAGGAAGAAAAGAAATCAATTCGGCGGATCCATTACCCAGCACGATAGATTCGGGATCAATTCGAAAGGTTTGACCGATTTGCTTTCGCAAATCATCGCCATAAGGATCGGGATAGTGAACGGCAGAAGGAATTGCATTGACCAGTGCCCGGCGAACGAGCGGTGGAACCCCTAATGGATTGATACTGGCACTGAAGTCGATGATTTGAGGGATTGCCCGCCCATTCGCCCGCGCGGCCGCATGAACATTGCCTCCATGCCTCGCTGGCGGAATCATAACCGTTCCGGTACTCTTAAAAGGTTTCACGAGCGCATCTCAAAATTTATAGCCGTTTCGGGTTTCGGGTAAAGAGTACAAGGTTACATGTTCCCAGCCTAAAGTCAAAAGATAAAACGCCACAAGTATATCCCAAGTCTAAACCCGAAACCGTACTACCATTCCCAAACCATAACCAGGAGAATGACAAGCATGACCCCTGCGGCGACGGCCATGACCTGTACAGCCATTGGAATAAGGGATGGGGTCAGGGCCTTAATCGGGTCACCGAGTTTCGGCCGTTCCACCGGAATTCCCGTATACCTATTCAGGCCTCCCACCTGAACTTGAAGAGCCCCGGCCATCGCCGCTTCGGGCCAGCCACTATTGGGACTGACATGCTTTCTGCCGTCCCGGAGAAACGCGTTCCAAGCCGAATTCATTGTCCCTAGTCGAATCCCTGCTGCCGCGACTATACACAGACCACTGAGGCGAGCGGGGACCCAATTCATCAGATCATCAAGGCGAGCGGAAGCCCAACCAAAATGTTGATAGGGTGCCCGACGATGCCCAATCATGGAATCCAGTGTATTGACGGCCTTATAGGCCAGAGCCAGCGGTGGTCCTCCCAAGGCGAGATACAGGAGGGGGGCGATGACGCCATCTGAACTGCTTTCCGCCACTGTTTCAATTGTAGCCCGAATCACCTCCGACTCAGACAGGGTAGCGGTGTCTCGCCCAACGATGAAGGACACCGCTTCCCGAGCCTCTACTAACGATCCATTCATTAACGCGCGATACACACGCATAGCATGATCAGCCAAATCCCTGGCTGCCAGAGCGGTGTAACCAAAAAGAATCCAAACGGCATGACCAACATACGCATTGAACTCCTGGGCCTGCCCGAGGATCCACTGAATGCCGAAAAAGCACACAACCGGAAGGCCCATTGCCAGAATGAGCCCGGCGACGAAGTGAGAAACCGTCCCTCTCAAGTATTTCAAGACTATGCGTTCATACCAACCAATGGCCGAACCTATTAACCGAACGGGATGCGGCAAATAGCGCGGATCACCAAATACCGCGTCAAGGCCACAGGCCGCTAGTACCTTTAGACCAGTCATGGACGATGGGGGGGGGCCGGTGGCGGTACATGAGTATCTGTATCCTGTCGGGGGATTCCCGTTATCTGGGAAAGGCAGGAAGGGCAGAGACAATCATGGTATTGGGAAACAATTTTCGAATAATGTGCATTCGTCACATCAATCTTGCTGCACCAACAGCCAAATAACCCACAGACAAAATCTTGCTGACATCGCTCACAACGTTTTAGAATTCTTCGTTTCATGAAAACAATGTCCCCCTAGGTCAGAGTGATCAACAAGGGAGCCGAGAATAGAAAGACAATCTCCGTCATCTCATTCGTCGTGCCAAGAATATCACCCGTGATTCCCCCGAATAGGCGTGTCGCACCCCAGACCAGCATTTTCATTCCCAATAGAATCAACATTAAAAGGGCAACGGTGTTGAAGGGGTTCATGGCGTAAAGGAACCCAATTCCTAGGATCATCGTCGCGAGAAACACCTCACGCAGAGAAACGTATTGAATAAACGGGGCGGCCAGACCACCTTCGGGACGAGCATACGAACCCCACCAGGCACCTAACACCATGGACCATCGCCCTATGGCCGGCATGCATAACAGAAGGACTTCTCGGTTTCCTGATGGGAGACTGGCCAATCCGGCATAGCGAAGCCCCAAGCCTAGAATTAACCCTGTTGCTCCAATGGCTCCAATTCGACCATCTTTGAGGATAGCAAGCCGCTGCTCCCTGTCTTTTCCCCCTGCCAGGGCATCGATGGTATCCGCCAACCCATCCTGATGAAGAGCCCCGGTGAGAATGATCAGCAGGGTCAATAACAAAAGATTGACAATGGGATCAGGAAATATGGTGGAAAACAGTCGATCGCTCAATACAAGAATCGTACCCAATAAAAACCCAACGAAAGGATACCAGCCTAACGAAGAGGCCAAGGTGTGTGGACGAACGTCGGCCTGAGAGCTCGATGGTAACGGAATAATAGTCAACAAGTTCCATGCTAAAGAAAAGGATGTCCAAATCGCATTCATGCATCCTCCTGTTGTCGAGGCCGAACATCATCAACTCCCGCTTCGTCAAATGTGGCCATTTCGGTCAACAGGCGAAGGCTGGACTGAATGAGTCCAATTGCCAGACAGGCACCAGTGCCTTCTCCAAGGCGAAGGTCAAGATTTAAGAGGGGATGAAGGCCTAATACCTCAAGGGCGGCTCGATGACCGGGTTCCGCAGAAGCATGGGAGGCAATGAGATACTCCCGGCAAGCCGGGGCCATCCCGACCGCCAATAATGCGGCAGCCCCAGATATAAACCCATCAAGGACCACCGGCACATGGCACGCCGAGCCCCCGAGGATGACTCCAACCAGACCACCTATCTCAAATCCACCGACTTTCGCCAGAACATCCAATGGATCATGAGGGAGCGGTTCATTGAGGTGAAGAGCCCGTTCAATCAGTAATACTTTTCGAGCCAAGCCGGCCTCATCGATCCCAGTCCCTTTACCCGTTACCTGGGAAACTGATTGGCCGGTCATCACAGCGGTAATGGCTGCACTGGAGGTGGTATTGCCAATGCCCATTTCGCCCGTGGCCACCATTCGAACTCCCTCCCTATAGGCATCGTGAACGAGTGTGATACCGGTTTCAACAGATTGAAGGGCTTCCTTTCGAGACATTGCCGGTCCATTGACAAAGTTTTTTGTCCCCCATCCAACTTTTCTCTTCAACAAGCCCGGGGAGTGATCCAAATCTGAGGCGACTCCGATATCAACAATACGCACTTCAGACCCCACCTGCCGTGCCAGCACGTTGATTGCAGCCCCACCAGATAAAAAATTATGAACCATTTGGGCTGTCACAGAGCTTGGATAAGCACTGACCCCGTCTGCCGCTACCCCATGATCGGCCGCAAGCGTAAAAACCATGGTCTTCGGTAGGGTTGGGCGGATTTCTTCAGAAATTGCGGCATAGTGAGTCGCCAGTTCTTCCAGTCGACCAAGACTTCCAATCGGTTTCGTTAATCGATCCAACTTCGCTCGCGCTAACGTACGGTATTCAGGATTCAGCCGTTGAATAGACTTAAGCGTTTCTTCAAGCATCATCTGATCATATTCCTTGTCAATCCAAACTTTTTCATCCCCTTATAAAGAGGAGAGTGAGAGGGAGGCTTTGATTTGGTCTCATTTTAATCGCAGGGGAATCCCACTGACCACCAAATACACTTCGTCAGCCGCTGTCGCAATACATTGATTCACCTGGCCCGAAAGGTCCCGAAAATGACGACTGTTCGAATCAAGGGGAACAAGACCCAATCCCAATTCATTACTAACGGCAACAACCAGACCTGGCACATGGCGGACCGCCAGAGAAAATTCTTTGATGCGGGAAAGAATTTGCCGGTTCGGTAACCCCTCGCGTTGGAGATTACTGAGCCACAGGGTCAGACAATCCACAACCACGACAGGATAGCGGGGCCCCTCGCGCCGAAGCCATTCAGCTACGTTCACCGGAATCTCCAAGGTCTTCCACCCAGGCCCCCGGGATCTCCGGTGTGCCCGGATACGTTTCGTCATCTCCGAATCTAATGGTTGACCGGTCGCAAGAAACACTCGAGGGTTCATTGTTCCACACTTTTTTAGGGCAAACTCGCTTTTTCCTGAGCTCGCCCCCCCCAAAATAAAAATGAATTTGGACTTCTTTTTACGAACCCTGGATTTTTCCATTGGGCGGGACAGGTATCAATTGTAAGAGTAAGTTCCAACCTTTGTATTGAGCGTTGGGCACGGTCATTATGAACTTCAAATTTAAAATCTTGAACGGCTAAGGCGAAATTGGAACTGAGTGAACGAAGATTTATACCATTGAGGCCATGCGGGATACCTTCATCGGCGGGGTAAAGAGTCTCCTTGGCTTTGGACGATCTCTCTTTCCCATAAGAATTCTGATTCTCCTTGAGTTTTGGCGACCCAACGGGCCCACACAAATAAGGCATCACTTAAACGGTTGAGAAATTTCACCAGGTTTTCATCGACTGATTCTTCTCGTGACAACGTGACACATAACCGCTCGGCCCTCCTGCAAATTGTCCGGCCCTGATGCAAAAATCCTGACACTTTCCCCCCACCCGGTAGAATAAATTCCCGAAGGGGTTCTAACTCTTCCTGGCATTCGTCGATCCATTGCTCCAGACGTAAGACATGGTCTGATGTGACAGAAGGCATATTCTTAAATGTCTCGCCAGGTGCGGTCGCCAAAATGCCTCCAAGATCAAAGAGTTTATTTTGGACCCAACGCAGGCACTCTTCCATCCGAGTGGATTTCGTTTGCCGCTCCACCGTGTCACGGTAGAACACCCGAACCAACCCAATCACGGCGTTGAGCTCATCGACGGTGCCATACACCTTGACGCGTAAAGAATCTTTCCACACCTCCTGGCCGCCAGCCAGGCGTGTCTTCCCGGCATCTCCCGTCCGGGTATACACTTTGGATATTCGCATGGGCGTTTCTCCTCGTTTCCCGATCAACGATGGGAACGGTCATTGATCAATAGTTATCCAAATGTTTCATTGGGGGCCAGACTTGAATATTCCCGGGCAGTTTGAACGAGATTCCTGGCAATAGCCGGGTAAGGGAGAAAATGAAGGTGAGTAAAGAGGGCCAAGACATTGGCATGGATCAACCCATCCTGACCGCGCACGCGACCTTGCGCGTCCTTGGTGCTCCCGACATACCTCAGTTCCCCCTGCGGGATAAGAGTAGAATGGTGAAACTCATGTCCTTTCACCCTCGTTCCCTCTTCTCCTAACAGGCAATCCTCTGTCACCGTGACTTCTCGATACCCCGACGTCATGGTGTCAGATCTACACACCGTTTTGGCTGGAAACACACCAGCCATATCATATTCTTGTCCTTCAAAATCTTCTAATTGTTTGGTGAGATACATCAAGCCGCCACATTCAGCGTAAATAGGCCCTCCCCTTTCGGCAAATGTCCGGATCATTTCACGCATCTGAACATTTCGTTCTAAGGCCTCAGCATACAATTCCGGGTATCCCCCTCCCAAGTACAGGAGGTCCACCTCGGGAAGAGATGGGTTACTCATGGGGGAAAATAAAATCAATTCTCCCCCATTCTTTTGAAGGAGTTCGAGATTGTCTGGATAATAAAAACAAAACGCTGGATCGTACGCGATTCCGATTTTTATTTTTTTTCCTGATCTCTCGGGAGCATGGCCGGAAAACCCTACCCGTACACCCTGCAGTGGAGAACTGGAGCGGGCGATTTGTTCAATAGCATCAAGATCCAAGGTTTCCGCAGCCGCTTGACCTAAGTGGTCATAGAAATCTGTGAGACCCTGTTCAAGTGCCGTTCTCAATCCCAAATGACGATCTTGAATGGTCAATTCGGAATCTGGACGAAAATAGCCGACGACCGTCACATTCGTAGCTTTCTCAACAGCCTCCTTTAGCAATTGATAATGACCTTCCGACTTCACCCGGTTAAAAATGACACCCGCCACCCAAAGCTCACGATCAAATTTCGTATATCCACTGACCATGGCTGCCGCCGACCGGGCCATCGCGCTTCCATCAATAACCAAGAGTACCGGCGCTTTTAATTGTTTGGCCATTTGTGCGGCACTTCCTATTTCAGTGGACGGGGAGCAGCTATCAAACAATCCCATCATGCCTTCAATGATGGAGAGTTCTGCGTCCTTTGAAGCGAGGCGAAAACTCTCTTGATTCAATTCTGGTGAAAACATCCACCCATCCAGATTCCGGGACACTCTCCCACTCGCCAGTCGGTGATGCCCAGGATCAATATAGTCCGGTCCGACCTTAAACGGCTGCACGTCTCGCCCACGAGCCCGAAAGGCAGCCAGAAGTGCAAGAGTCACTGTGGTCTTCCCGACTCCACTCTGCGTGCCGGCAATGAAGATTCTAGGATGATTCATAAATTTCGACGAATTCTGACAAATGCATATAACATATATTCCCGAACGCCAGTTTCGGGAATTTGGTCATAGGGAGAACTAAGACCCAACTTGAAACCTGAAACTTGAAACCTGAAACACTCTTCACACCGGCAATGAAACTCGTGGCATGCCAGATTGAGGATGCTGGTCAACCAGAACTCGACAACGATACACCGCCTCTAGGATTTCAGGCTCAATGACTTCCTCCGGTGATCCCTCCTTCACTATTCGTCCCCGATCCAGCAATATCAAATGATCACAATACTGACTCGCTAAGTTCAAATCGTGGGAGACCATGATGACTGTGAGCGCCCGTTCCCGGTTGAGCTTCCGCAAAATCCTGGCAATTTCCAATTGATGATGCAGGTCTAAAAATGCCGTTGGCTCATCAAGCAATAGGACTCTTGGCACCTGCGCGATCGCACGGGCGATAATAGCTCGTTGACGTTCCCCACCAGAGACATCCGTGATTAACCTCGTCCCCAAATGGGCCACATCCAGGTCAATCATGGCAGAATGCGCCACGGCCAGATCGCCGGAATTCTCCCAATGCCATCCTCCCCATCCTGAATGATGTGGATAACGCCCCATCAACACCATTTGTGAAAGAGTGAAGGGGAAACTCTGTTGAGTCTCCTGAGGAACAAAGGCCACCGTTCGCGCTATATCCGCCTGACTCAGTGCATGGAGATCGCGCCCAAATAACTCAATCGTGCCTACCTGAAGACGCAAGATCCGCGTTAAGAGTTTGAGCAAGGTACTTTTTCCTGATCCATTTGGTCCGAGTACTCCAACAATTTGGCCTGACGCAATGGAACAGGTGAGATCGGACAGTACCGCATCTCGAGTCTGTACCCAAGACGTTCCATACCCAAAAGTCAATTGGCTGATGGAATAGGCCATAGTCTCGGTTTTGCCGGTAGGGCCGTTCATGTGCCGAACCGTACCCGGTGGTTCATTAACAGATATAAAAATACGGGTCCTCCCACCAAGGCTGTCACCACTCCAACGGGAATTTCCGCGGGACTTAATAAGGTTCGGGCCACGGTGTCGGCGACCATGAGAAACACACCGCCAGCCAAACCGGCAATGGGAAGCAACAACCGATGATCTGCACTGAGCGCCAACCGGACCGCATGGGGTACAATCAAACCCACAAACCCAATCAGTCCGCTAAAAGCAACCACAGCACCCGTCAACAGAGCCGACGCCAGAAAGATCAGCTTTTTCACCCGCTCCACTTCCACCCCTAGGGACCGGGCCGCTTCTTCTCCCAGCGTCAGAAGATTGAGCGAATGAGCCTGGGTGGCGAGGAGCACCAACCCTATCCCCAGAAAGATTCCAAGGATGCCCAAGGTAGGATAGTCCGGCCCGGTGAGAGATCCCATCAACCACGCATACATGCCAAAGGCACGATTGGGATCCGCAACACTTGTCAAGAACATAATGAATGCCGAGAAAATGGCATTTAAGACAACCCCCGCTAATAACAAGGTATAGATAGAAAATCCAAAATGGGTGGCAGAAATTCGATACACAAGAAATAACGAGACCAAGGCCCCTCCAAAGGCACACACGGGCAACGTGGCCAGACTCCACACCGAGAGGCCAATACCAAAAAGCAGAGCCATCGCCGCTCCCAAGGCCGCACCGCTGGATATCCCAATCACAAAAGGATCCGCCAAAGGATTTCGTAACAGCGCCTGCAGTGCCACCCCGACAGCGGCCAAGCTTCCCCCCACCAAAAACGCCAACAACACACGAGGCAATCGCACATGAAGAAGAATCACCCTCGTGGGATCCGATTCCGTGCCCACAGCAGGTGCTCTTCCCATTTCTTGAACAAGGATATCCAGAATTCGCGATACCTCAAGATCTTGGGTGCCAAATCGAAGACATCCAATCAGGGCCACGACGGTAATGAAGAAGAATAGACCCATCCAGAACAACCAGCGCCCAAACGTGAGGGAGGGGTAGGCAGACATTGGGGGCGTGGGCGTGAGTCCTTCATGACCTTGCTGAGCAACCTTCCCAGAAGAGCGTATGGGGGTGAGTGGGGACGTACCTACAGTCTGCTTCACAAATCACCCTTCATTGCAATACCGGATCTCGCCGTTCCCATCCATCACCAACCGGTGCAATGCCTACCCTTCTTTAAGCTCTTGGTTCTCAACAATGATGTGGTTCATTTCTCAATTGACCGGGATTTGCTGAAAAACTTCAGGATGAAGAATGTTTACCAGCTGCTTTAAGCCATCAATTATTCGGGGTCCGGGACGATTCAACAGATTGCTTGGCACCTGAAACAACCGATTGTGTTTTACTGCATTAAGAGTGTCCCACCGTTTCCAGGACTCTTGCTCCGATTGGGGGATCCCTTCGAACCGTCCCACGGGAAACACCAAATATTCAGGGTCCTGTCTTACCACTTCCTCCATGGTGAGCCGGGGGTAGGACGTGCGGGCCTCTTCAGCGGCATTCCGGCCACCGGCAAGTTCAATCAGGTGATGAATAAAACTTCCCGGTCCAACCGTTATCAAGGGCTCGGAATTTAACACATATAACATCGTGGGCCGGGGAAGCCCTTCAAGTTCCTGAGAAAGGGAAGAGAGCTGCTTCCGCAACATTGCCGTTTTTTCATTGCCTTCTTGCGACCGACCAACCATCCGTCCTAACATCTGGATATGGGCCATAATGTCTTCTACGGTATGTGGTTCAAGAACAAACGTGGGAATTTTTAAATGCTCCAATTTCTGGAGGAGATCAACCCGCATTAACGACTGGGGAGCTAAAACAAGATCAGGTTGAAGGGCGACAATAGATTCGAGGTTCGGGTGAGAGTATCCGACTTTAGTTTTTTCAAGGGCCTGAGGGGGAAAATCACAAAACTCGGTCACACCGACAATTTCTTCGTTCAATCCGAGAGCGAAAAGAATTTCCGTTATGCTGGGGGCCAAGGAAATGATTCGCTTGGGGACTTTGGCCAGATAGAGCTTCCGGCCGAGGTCATCGACAAACGTGCGGGGGGCCAGATTGGCCATAAAAGGCATGCCGGTGAGTATCCCTTGCTGACGCCGTTTCATGGGATCAGGGTCTAAAGACGGAACTTGAGCAAATGACCAAACGGTCAGGGTTATCAGGATTACTATAGCAAATGCCGTTAGCAACCGTATTTTGAGCTGAAAAGTATCCTTCTCCTTTCCCGGGAGAGGGCAAAAGGGAACGTGCATTCTCAAGACCTGCCAGGGATTGCCGCCGAACCAAATTGACTTCAGTCTCAAAATAAAAAATCCCCAAGGCCTCACGGACCTTGAGGATTGCACCCGTTTCTTCATCCTCACCTCCTCCCCAGCCCACGAGGGAAAAAAGGTCCTGAATCGAAGAGGTATTCTGGCTTCTGGATCCTAGCTCCTAGAAAAGAGCCGCCTACTTCCCACGCCTTCCCATCCGAACTGATTTGGAATTATCGGACAGTGGCTCATGCAGGGTTCGTCACCAGTCACAGCGGCGGGACCGCGCGGGAATTACACCCGCTTCCCTTCATCCAATTCCTTAATTTTCGTAACGAATGTAGGTGAGGGCCGGAACGATTGTCAACTCAAGGGAAACGGGGATCCCATAAGGCAAGGACTTCAACATTTAGAAAGGTGGGTTCGCTCTCGGATAAACAAAACCAAGTTTGTGCCTTGACATCCTGAGGACCCCCTGCCAGGTTTAACTTTTACCGTTTTAAGAGTAAGAGGAACAAGAATACGGTTCTTCACCGGGGGTATAAAATGATTAATTGGAACGTACACCCCATTCTCCTTAATCTGCATGATTAAATAAAAACAATGATGAACGCGGATCAATCAGACAAATATTTCGGCCTCATATTATTGACCTTTCTTCTACTCACCAGCTCCTTACCAATAACCGATGTCCAATCAGAAACCATCCAAGCGTACTCGAACCCACAAGATCCGGAAACCTCTCACCCCATAGTCATTGCCCACCGGGGAGCCAGTGGGTACCTCCCTGAACATACGCTGGCAGCCTATAGCATCGCCATCTTTCACGGGGCGGACTTCATCGAACCGGATGTGGTGATGAGCAAAGATCGGCACCTGATCGTGCGTCACGATAATGAGCTGAATCTGACGACTGACGTAGCAGACCATCCGGAATTTTCCTCACGAAAAAGGACGAAAACCGTCGATGGCGAAGCAACCACCGGGTGGTTTTCGGAGGATTTCACCTTGGCGGAAATCAAAACCCTGCGGGCAATCGAGGGGATTCCGCAGGTCCGACCCGAGAACACGAAATTTAATAGGCAGTTTGAAATACCCACATTTCAAGAAGTAATCGATTTCGTCAGAAAAATGGAAGATTTTACAGGGCGGACAATAGGCATTTATCCCGAAATCAAACATCCAACCTATTTTGATAATCTCCACCTATCCATGGAGGAACCGCTCGTTCAAATTCTCAGGACCAATGGGTATGAGACTCAACACACCCGGGTTTATATCCAGTCTTTTGAAGTGAGTAACTTGAAGGATCTCAATACGATGACCACGATCCCTTTAGTTCAATTGCTTGGGTCCCGGGGACAACCCTATGACGTAGGTGGAGCAGGCGGGACCTTAACCTATGCTCAAATGGCCACAACGGAAGGATTAGCGGAGATTGCGACCTACGCAGATGGAGTGGCCCCAGAGAAGTATCACTTTCTCATTCCCAAAGATCAGGATGGCAACCTCTCCCTTTCCCGGGCTACTCAATTCGTCCAGCGGGCTCATGCCCTCGGGTTGAAAGTCCACCCATATACGTTCCGCGCAGAAAATTTTTTCCTCCCCGCCAATTTCACCAAAGGACACGACCCTCTCTCATTAGGGAATTCCGCAGACGAAATGAAAATCTTTTTACAGGCAGGGGTTGATGGGTTTTTTACTGATCATCCCAATATCGGTGTGCAGGCGAGGGATAATTTTCTGGACAAGTCTCATGGTATTGGAAAGCGCACAAAACCAAAAGAAAGTTCAATAGGCAAATTTCATGAAACAAATTAGGCCAGAGACGGTCAATGTTCATTACATGGGTCGAATCAATAAATAAAGAAACCCGACCCCTTTATTCGACCGTTAAAATTCTCAAAATTCCTTCTCGGGGATAAACGCTTGAAATTCTTCCAATAAGCCGGCCGCAAAGGCACGAATGTCCGGATCTGAGTCCGTCAAAGTATACTCGAGTAAAACTTTGGCGTCCTGCGGATTTCGTTCGGTGAGCCACACGAGAGCTTGAACCCGGTGCTCGGGCAAAGGATCCGATTCGGCCATTTGCACCACGGCATCACGGATGGAGTCCTCGGCTTCTGGATGTTCGATCCCATATAATCCTTCCAATGCGAGGGTGCGCACGTCCGGCTCTTCATCCTGGAGGGCTGTCACCAACGTGGGAATGATATCATCCCCCCCCTCTTCCCAACTATGTGCCAGGATATCCTCTAAGGCCTCTAATCGGGTCTCAGGATCGGAGGAATTTTCAAAATCTGCCTGCCAGGTCTCTATGGTTGGATCGTTTTCAGAGTCCTCTTCCTGGGGTGCTTCTTGGGACTCCACGACAGTCCATTCCTCGGGATTCGTCGCGGGGGAGGCCGAATTCGCATTCCGTGGCCATACATAGAGCGAAGAGCCCGCTAAGGCGTAATTCATCCCCCTAAGCAGCCGGTCAAGCACCCTATCGACTGGAACATCATGAAAAGTCTCTGTCACGATATTTGATGAAAGGGTAGGATCAATGTGGGCCGTGAAACCAAGGGGTCGGCCCAAGGCAGCGAGTACCTTCTCCAGGGAGGCATTGTGCAAGGTTGCATTGACACGGTCCTCATGTACCGCCACATTGATTGGATTAGAAGCCGAGGCGAAGGCAAAGGTATTCCCCGTTAACAAAAATACACTCACCAGAAAAATTCCTCTGACGGGAACTCGCCACCTCATGACCTCCACTCCTTCCCTCCCCTCAGCTTCGATTTCCGGTCACCCTCCCCCACGGCCTACCGTACAACCTGAATCAATCAGGTGGACGACAGAACCTATTGCCACTATTATCCCTTATTTTGAGGCCTCTGGGAGGGATAAATCAATAGATTTTTTAACAAATTGGCAGGGGGGCTTTGTTGTTGAGCCTTAAAAAATGGGAAAAAAACAACCGCATGCGTAAGGTTTCTCAAAAAAAGACTTGTTTGTGACGGGTTCGGTCCATTTAGTGTGTCAGTCATTCTGACTCTCTAATACAGAAAGAAGCCTATCCAATTTAACATGTTCATGTATATGATCGGCCCAACGATCGAGCCCTCCAGCTACCTTGGCGGAGACAGCCTTGGATGCCTCCATTTCAATCGGAGATAGGCCTTTCCGGTGGCGGACCCGATTCAACCATTGGCGGCGAAATAGAGGTTGATCAAATACCCCGTGAATATATGTTCCCCAGACTAGTCCATCTTCCCTCAATACCCCATCGAATTGTCCATCTCCCTCAGTTTGTTTTGGGTAAGGGAAGGTAACCGTAAGGGTTTCCTTATGGGCATGGGTTCGAAAACAAGGTCGGATATCTTCTCCCTGTGTGACACCCATATGAATCTCATACCCTCTCACCATATAGTCAGAGGGAATTCCCGGTTGCAATGGATGAGCATAAACTTGAACCGTTTTTTTATCTGCTACAAGCGTAGTCGTGACATTCAATAATTCCAAACCCTTTACCTTTCCGCCGGTTTCAACTCCATTTGGATCAGTGACTTCTCGCCCCAACATTTGAAATCCCCCACAAATACCCACTATTTCACCTCCGCGTCCGACGTATTTGACAATACCCTTCCCAAATCCCTCTTTTTTCAAATACTCCAGATCTGCAATGGTGGTTTTACTTCCGGGAAGAACGACAACGTCAGCTCCATGGATTTCATTCGGATTGGCCACATATCTCAAAGCAACATCCGTTTCTGCCTGTAATTGATTGAAATCCGTAAAATTGCTCATGTGTGGCAACAGGATAATGGCAATATTAATCTTATCGGCGGCAAACGGGGTAAATCGAAACCTTTCGACCTCAACACTATCTTCTTGATCTAACTCGAGATTTCGTAGATAAGGAATGACTCCAATTACCGGCACCCCAGTCCGCTCCTCAATAATCCCAATACCATCTTGAAACAAATGGATATCCCCACGAAATTTATTTATGACCACGCCAACCACTCGCTGGCGCTCTTCTGGTTCGAGCAACTGCAACGTCCCAATCACCTGAGCAAAAATACCCCCTCGATCTATATCAGCGACTAGAATCACGGCAGCTTCAGCCATGTGTACTATTGGCCAATTTACGATATCGCGATTTCGCAAATTCAATTCAGCGGCACTGCCGGCCCCTTCAATCAGAATCACCTCATATTGTTTCGACAAACGTTCGTAACTGGCTTTCACATGTTCGAACAGCTCAACCCTGTAATCAAAATATTCCCGAGCCTGCTGACGGGCCCAGATTTTTCCATGGACAATGATTTGGGATTTGTTATCGGCCACAGGTTTCAATAGCACTGGATTCATATCCACATGGGGAGCTAAACCACAGGCTTCTGCTTGAAGCACCTGTGCACGCCCCATCTCTCCACCTTGAAAGGTGACATAAGAGTTCAAGGACATATTTTGGGCTTTAAATGGGGCAACACGAATACCCGCACGGAATAATAATCGACCCAATCCTGCCGTAATCAGGCTCTTTCCAACGTCAGATCCCGTTCCTAATATGGCGAGGGCGCGACTCATCCGATCTTTGGTCATTTTTTGATTGGCATTTAAAGTAACCAGATTTTTCCTCTAGCCTCGAATATTGATTGTTAGATCTTACCCTTGCTACTGGGCTACCTTGTCGTCTTTAACGGAAAAGATGATAAATAAAAATTCTAATTGACATTTTTTGACTAAAGGTATATTTTATGAATACTTATTTGGCATAAAAGTATAGTTTTTTTTAATTTTATTGCTTATTAAAAGTTTAGTAGATAATTTAATAAACCATTAGTCAAATATTGACAATTTAACATTAAAAAACTTTAAATTTTTCATCGATTAATTTTCGGATGCTTTACCACCCACCCAAAAAAGGAGGCTTTATGAAATTTCAATCCTCAACTACGATGCTTGCAGGGCTTTCCCTATGTGCTGGAGCCGCGATCGGACTGGGGACGGGGGTTTTGTTTGCCCCCAGATCTGGCGAGCGAACTCGCCGGAAAATAAAAGATTTCGTCGAAGACGCGGGGGAACATCTTGCTGAAAAAAGGACCGAGGCTACACGTTCGGTTTCACGCCTATTCAAAAGAATTTCATCCTCGTGCCGCATTCAGCCCCAAAAACGAATACTGGCAAATTTTCGTTTGAAACCAGGTTGGCTGAATCATCATTCTAATAGAAGAACATTTATGGTATCGTAAATTATGGGTTTTGGAGGGGAAACTTGACAGGAGGCATTGCCCCCTTGTCAGGTGTTCAACAATGATCAGACCCCCAAACAAGGTTCTCTGGAATCATTTCTATGTGGATGATAGAACAACTTTCAATACCTAAAATCGATCAAAGAAAAAATTGTAAGGTAATCGGCCTATTCACAGTGGCAGTGTTCCTCTTTCTGAACCTACTCGGGCCAGCCCAAATATTTGGCGAGATCCTCCCTGTTCAACATGATTTACCCAATCCAGCGCCCTCTCCAGAAATATCTCAAATGGAGGCCCTGGAATACGATCTTCGTCAATCACCGTCCCTTTCCCACAAAACACCCAATCTCTCTCCTAACGATCAGGATACATTGGGGTTTTTCCTGGATAAGAATCGACAAGGCCTTGGGTTAAAATATGAGCCAGGGGGAAAAATCCCCGGGGTAGATCTCGGTCTCGAGTCCCATAATCTCCACTCCCTTAATCGAATACTTCCCAGGGAGGGACCCTACCCGAGCTGGACTCCCCAGGACGAATCTCAGTATTTCGGAAATCCTCGAACCGCTCCCGACCACAGCGGTGCCTTCCTGCGATTTCGTTGGTAGGCTTCTCGAAGCTTTTTTATAGTAATGCGCTCGCCAGGAGATTTCTGACGGTCTCCCCTCCCTGGGCTTCAACATAGTCGAGTACCACGGGGACAAATTTATTCGCCATTTCGGGTGATAGCCCCAGCTCAGAAAAGGAACTCGCCAAATCCATCACCCCTCCCAGTTGTTTGTTGGCCTCACCACCAAACAGAGATGATCCCTGCCCCATCATATCGTTTAAGGTCCCACTGGGTTTAGGGGCAGCCTCCAGCAATGAATCCATTTCGGGAACCGCCTGAGCGACCTGATCAAACTCCTGGGGACTGAGGGTTTGTTTAGCTGAATTGAAAAGGGCTCCCGCTCCACCCTGAGCTTGCGATTTGGTGACCCCAAGTTGCTGCATTAACAGATCGACCAGACTGACGTCTTGAGCGTAAACTGCGAAGGGACTCAGTCCCAAACTGATGGTCAACACCATGATCATAAAAACCGAACGATGTTGTTTTCTCATCTTAACCTCCTTTTCGCCCACACGAAGATATTGAAATAGTTTATAAAACCCAATAGGCTACCTCCTTAGAGTTAACCATCTTTTATACCGCCGATGGCCCTTTCACGCCAACAACGTCCAATCATCGCTTTTGGGGACAGTCTGGTTGAGGGCCTTGGTGCCTCGAAAAACCGCAATTGGGTTTCGCTTCTTTCTGCTCGCTCTCACATCCCCATTCTCAACAAAGGCCAAAGGCACGACACCACTCGTTCGGCTTTGACCCGACTTGAGAAGGACGTTCTTCTTCATAACCCCCTCTTAACGATCCTTTTGCTTGGAGGGAATGACATTCTGTTTAGAATACCCAAGAAGGAGACGTTCCTCAATCTCAGTCATATGATCGATCGAATCCAAAACCAGGAAATCGGTGTCCTGTTGGTTGGAGTCCGCGGGGGGATCCTTATCGATGCCTTTGAAGGAAAATTTCAAACTCTGGCTAAGGAAAAAGGGATCCCATGTATTCCCAATATTTTAGAAGACATTCTAGATGACCCTGGCTTAATGACTGACCCCCTTCATCCCAATGATGATGGGCATCAAATAATAGCCGACCGGATCGAAGGCATGCTGGGACAGGTGGATAATCCCGCTCACCCCAAGTATTAAGCTCCCATCACCTATCCGCCTTATTATTTGGATGACCTCCCCCGGTTGAGTTCTGAATCTTCCGGAAATCGGACATGGAAATTCCCCCAACGTCCACCGAAGAAGGTTACGGAATGACGGGAATCGTAATCTGAATGGGAAAGAGTTGTTTAGGGTCCTGGCGAAGCCGAGATTGCTGGAGGAGCGTGGGAAGATCGGCTTGAACCTTTTGTCGATAGGAAACCTTTCCATTGGTTTCAATCGTGACGGGGGTAGCGAAATCGACCATTTTTGAATTTAAAAACACACTATACCGTCTGACAAGATCTGTTCGTACGACAATGTGATTCGGTTCGGTAATCTCAGCATGCAAATACGCATATCGACCTTTCTTTATATACTCATCTTGGTTGTCAATTAAATCTTCTGTAAATTCCCCGATGCGATCCGTTGCATCAATGCGAACCCAAAGGAAGCTTTCCAAATGCGAGGCATCCCTCACGACGGTCAATTCTTGGGGCAAAGGATTCCGACGCTGTTGATCAAACCATTCCACGAGGCCAGGTAATTCTTCTCGAGGAAAGAAATGTCCCCCGGCATGAGGATGACTCCTATTATGTTCCTGATACACAAACTGAATATTTCTTCTTTTCATTTCTTTAACAAGTTCCCGGCTTAACCACACCGGCATGACCTGGTCTTGGACTCCATGAATGACATAGACCGAAGTCTGCTTCAAATTATCTAGAAACGGATACAGAACTTTATCAATTCCACTGGCCATAGGGGCTACCCCCGCAAACAGGGGTGCCTGATGCATGCCAATGATCCAAGCTCCAATTCCCCCATTGGACATACCGGTGAGAAAAACACGATCGGGATCGATATGATAGCGGGACCGAACGGCACGGAGCGTTGCTAAGACTAAGTCCTCACCCTGCCTCGTCCACCATGCACCCCTTGAAATCGTTGGACAGGCCAGAATATATCCTTGCTTGAGACGGGGCACCCAGCGCTCCAAATAGGAGTCTCCACTGAACCCTGCACCGTGGAGACAAATAATCAAGGGGAAACTCGAGGATGCTTCATAACTCTGAGGGACATACAACCCATATTCATACGGTTGTCCCCTCACCCGAACCCGTTGACTTGGAAGAAGGCCGACCGGCCTTTTCCCATATTCGATTCCGGTCTGAATAATATCTGTTATTCGCCCAAGAGTTGCGTCGGGACGAGACAAAATGAGTTCTTTCAGTACATCTTGGGAACTGGAATCAGTTTGGAGATATTGTTGGACAAGGGAAGTCAGAGACGTACGATCGGCCGGGTCTTTTCCCACCGGCAGGAATTCTGTCGACCACGCAGCAGAATCGAAAAATAATCCGAGGCTACCCAACACAACCCCAATAATCAAGACAGAAAAATAGCGGTTCATTTTTCTATCGAGGTGCTAAGGGATCCCGTCAAGAGAAAATCTTGCCCCAAAGGCAGGATATTCATTTCTTTGATCGGAATGGCATTGGTCAGTAGTGAAGGAGACCGTCCTCCCACGAGACTGATGGCATTTTGTCCCCCAAGTAAACGAGGGGCAACATAGAGCATAATTTTGTTTACGACTCGGAGATGGAGGGCTGTGGCGTTTAGCTCACTTCCTCCTTCCAGCAACACGCTGGTCACACCCATTTTCCCCAGGCTGCTGAGACATGCCGCAAGCGAGACACGGCCTTTCATCCGTGGGAGGACCAGCACCGTTACCCCTAAACCTTTTAGCCGCTTTATTTTGGAATTCGAAGCCTGCCGGGTGGTCGCAATGATGGTGGGTTGCTGGAGTGGCCATTTCAGGATGTTTCGCGAAAGTGGAATTCGAAGGTGGCTATCCACGACAACTCTCAGAGGTTGCCTGATTCTTGCATTTCTTTTGATATCCTCCCAGATCCTCACTGACAACAGAGGATCATCCTTGAGAACCGTACCGAGCCCCACCAAGATGGCATCGACCTGACGGCGGATCTGGTGAACGTGATGCCTCGCTTTTTCCCGCGTTATCCATTTGGATTCGCCGCGAACCGTGGCAATTTTTCCGTCCACGGTCATCGCCGCTTTGAGAATGACAAACGGCCGGCCAGTTTTGATCCAATACATATAGCTCTCGTTAAGCTGCTCAGCCACATTTTCTTGACAGCCGACTGCCACGACCAATCCGGCTTTCCGAAGCTGGCGGATACCTTTTCCACGGACGGACGGATTGGGATCGCGCATCGCGACCACGATTCGATGAAGGTGAGAATGGACAAGAACGGGAACACACGGGGGCGTTCGTTTCTGAGTATGACAGCAGGGTTCTAACGTCACATACAAGGTGCCGCCCCTCGCTTGAGGACCGGCTTGATGAAGGGCCATGATTTCCGCATGCGGCCCGCCGGCCTTCCGGTGATATCCTTTTCCGACAACACGGCCGTTGTTGACAATGACGGCTCCAACCATGGGATTGGGGCTGGTCGCGCCCCTCCCCTTGGCCGCCAGGCGAAGGGCGAGGTTCATATACGAGACGTCTTGAGTGACGTCGTTCACCGTTTGGAAGGGGATTTGGCTGGACGAGATTTTTTCGAGGATTTCGATCGAGATGTGACGCCGTTGGCTGCTTTAACTTTCCCCTTGGCCTTCTTGGATGTAGGACGGCTTTTTGAAGGAGGGGATTTCTTGGCAACCGTTGAAACGGTCGAAATGGCCGATTGGGCTGCGGCCAATCGTGCGATCGGGACCCGGTAGGGAGAGCAACTGACGTACTGCAATCCAAGCTCTTGACAAAATTCCACGGAGCTTGGATCGCCTCCATGCTCACCGCAAATTCCCAATTTGATATCCGGCCGGGTCTGACGACCCTCCTGAATGGCTAACTTCATCATGGCGCCAACCCCTTCCCGATCCAGAACGGCAAAGGGATCAAAGTCGAGGATATTCTCGGCCTTTTTGTCTATCGTGGCCTTGCACATCCGACACACCATTTTTTTCCAATCGACATTGGTTCGTTGACAGACGGGACAGCGATCCTGTCGGTCCATATAAAATCCGGTGAATTTTGCCGCATCATCGCGCGAGAACCCATAAGTTGTCTGGGTCAGATCGTTCGTTCCGAATGAGAAAAACTCTGCATCTCTGGCAATTTGACTTGCCGTAACGGCTGCCCGAGGGACTTCAATCATCGTGCCGACTAAATAGGTCAGTTTGGTCCCATAGCGGGCCATGGTTTCATTAGCGACCTCCTGAATGAGTTCTTTTTGAGCCTTCATTTCTGATGCCATCCCGACTAAGGGAATCATTATTTCAGGCACAATCTTTTTTCCTTCCGCTGCCACTTCACACGCCGCTTCAAAAATCGCTTGAATCTGCATCCGGGTAATTTCTGGCATGGTGATACCCAACCGGCATCCTCGAAGGCCAAGCATGGGATTAAATTCATGCAGTTCCTCCACTCGGTCCAACAGAAGTTTCTTTTGTTCTATTTCCTGTGGATCGCCTCCGGTCACCTCCAAGCGCGCCAGGTCAACCATCAGGTGCTCGCGTTTCGGTAAAAATTCATGGAGAGGGGGATCCAGCAAACGAATGGTCACCGGAAATCCCTTCATTTCCCGGTATAAGCCAATAAAATCCTGCTTTTGTAGAGGGAGGAGTTGATTCAGGAATTGTTCGCGCTTTTCCCGGGAAGAGGCCAAGATCATTTGTTGCATGACCTGGACTCGATCTTCCGCGAAAAACATGTGTTCGGTTCGGCAGAGTCCTATGCCTTCCGCCCCAAAACCTCTGGCCACTTTAGCCTGTTCGGGAATGTCGGCATTCGCGCGAACCTTTAACGTTCTGAAGTTATCAGACCATTTCAATAGCGTCGAAAAATATTTGTATTTTTCGGACTTTCCAGGATCCATCTTGCCTTGGATAATCTGAATAACTTCTGAGTCCACCACCGGAATATCCCCAGCATAGACCTGCCCCGTAAACCCATTGAGAGATATATAATCCCCTTCAGACAACATCATGGTTCCCATTCGCACTTTTCCATCATCCTCAATCTCCACGGCATCACAGCCGGCAACACAGACTTTGCCCATTTGGCGGGCCACCACCGCGGCATGGGAGGTCATGCCACCTTTCGCCGTCAGGATTCCTTCAGCGGCGTGCATTCCATGAATATCATCTGGACTCGTTTCATGACGAACAAGGACCGCCCGCTCACCCCGTTCTTTGAGCTCGACGGCCCGATCCGGAGTTAAGGCAATCTTTCCAGCCGCAGCTCCCGGGCCCGCGGGGAGACCCTTCCCAACAGCCTGAAAGCTGGCCTCTTCCTTCAATTCAAAAATCGGGTACAGGTACTGCGATAATTGTTCTGGGGCGACCCGTTGAACAGCTTCCTTCCGATCAATCAAGCCCTCTTTCACCATTTCCACCGCAATGCGGACTGCCGCAATCCCCGTGCGTTTTCCCACTCGCGTTTGAAGCATAAACAGTTTGCCTTCCTGGATCGTAAATTCCAGATCCAGCATATCTCGATAATGCTTCTCCAAGGTTTTTTGAGTCTTGGTTAATTCCCGGTAGGCCGCCGGGAGCTTGTCTTTTAATGCTTGAACCGGCAACGGGGTTCGAATACCGGCCACCACATCCTCTCCTTGAGCATTCAACAGGCATTCACCAAAAAAGGTTGGGGCTCCCGTGGCAGGATTTCTCGTGAACGCCACTCCCGTTCCACTCGTCTCTCCCATATTGCCAAACACCATCGCCTGGACATTCACCGCCGTCCCCCAGGCATCCGGAATTTCGTACAATCTTCGATAGGTGACCGCGCGATCCCCATACCAAGATTCAAAGACAGCATTGACGGCCATCTGAAGTTGATCAAACGGATCCTGGGGAAATTCACGACCGGTTTCTGTTCTTACCAGACTTTTGAATGTTCCAATGAGTTCATCCAAGGCGTCCTCGGACAGATCAGTATCATGTTTGGCCCCGTATTGTCTTTTGACCTCATCCAGATGGTCTTCAAATCGTTCCCGGTCAATTCCCATGACCACGGTCCCAAACATTGTGATAAAGCGCCGATATCCATCAGCTGCAAACCGTGGATTGGATGTCTTTTGAGCAAGTCCCTTTGCGGTCTGTTCATTCAGGCCCAAATTGAGTACTGTATCCATCATGCCAGGCATGGAAGCTCGAGCTCCTGAGCGTACCGATACTAAAAGAGGATTGGTGGGATCACCGAACCGGGCCTTCAGAGACTGTTCAACTTTTTTTAAGGCTTTAAGCGCCTGATCCCACATTCCTGGAGGAAAGCGCTTCTTTGAATGGAAATATTCAACACAGGCTTCGGTGGTAATAGTGAATCCTGGAGGAACGGAAATGTTGAGGTTGGTCATTTCGGCCAGGCCAGACCCCTTGCCTCCCAGAAGTTCTTTCATCCCTCCCTTTCCTTCTGCTTTCCCATTTCCAAAAAAGTAAACGTACTTTTTCTGACCCATGACTTCACTCTCCTTTACCAAAGAGCTGAAAATGCCAGTTAGTTAAATGAGGTGCCGCCTGCCCACCCCCAGGTCCACACCAGAATTAGGTATTTCTACTAATTCTTTGTAATTGTAACTGGTACCTCGAGATTAGAAATCGCTTGGCCCACATTCCGGACCCAATGACCAGGATGACAAACAACAACAGCGCAAGTAACCGAAAATTTTGCCCTTGATGAGCTTGGTAATACAATTGGCCATCAGCCCCAATGGCCAGCCCTATGCCTTCGCGAATATGATGGGAATTACCCGACGGATCGGAAAGTTCAAGCCATTCGGTGCATAATTGAATGGGTCTCTGAGCACCTTCCACCTTGGCAATTCCCACCCGCAAGCAATGGCCATTTTCGGGATCATAGAGTTCCGGTTTAGAAAGCGCGATATCCAAATCCACCCCGCTCATCCACAATCCACCGAGCAACAGGGCATTGCAGACAATGATTAAAAGGATCGTCACGCCTCTCGCGAACCACCTGAGTTTGGTACTCTGCGATTCCGCCGTCACTGCTATCACTCCATTTGAGAGGCTCGGAACCCATTTCACTAAGGAAAACGGTAAATTCTTAGTCTGGATTCCCGGTAGTGTATCCCCTACTATCCGCGTTTAGAGAATAGGCCAATTCTGTTCTCTGAAAAAATAATGAATATCCAACAAGGAATCTCGCATTACCAAGTTCTGGGATTGAAATTGAACATCGCTTGAAGTTCCACAAGCTCTTTCCCTACGAAATTCGACATTCCCCTATTCGATATTGGCCCCTATTCGATATTGGATATTTCTCAATCTCTTTCATTGCCAATGATAAATGGTTGCCTCTTAGTCTGTTAACTCCCCTGGGACTGAATCAAAGAAAAATCCGCTATTTTCAAGAACAACTGATCGATGGTGTTCAACAGGGACAGACGGTTGGCCCTCACAGCCTGATCAGGAGCGTTGACCATGACCCCAACAAAATATTCATCAATGGGAGATTTTAACCCAATGAGGGCCTTCAATGCCTCCCCATATTCCTTTTTCTCCAGGCATTCCGAAATTACTCGCTGAACTTCTCCCACCGCTGTATAGAGGATGTGCTCCGTTTCATGTTCAAACCTTTCGGGTTGGATTCGTTTTTCCGTCCATTGTTCTTTTTGAACAATTCGATGCGCACGTTTAAATCCAATGATCAGCGGATCGAATTCGGGTTTGGCGGTAATTTGCTCAAGGGCTTTCATCCGAGAAAACAGATCATCAAGATCACAGGTGTCAGAAGGTCTGACGGCCAGAACCGCATCCATCAAATCGTCTCGCAAATCATGAACGATCCGTCCATAATACTTTAATCGTTCCATCAGGAAATCTATCAATGCCCCTTCGACGGAACCCGTCGATTCTCCTTTTATCCCCTGTGCCTCTAATAAGCCTGCGGAGCATATCGTCAGAGGCATGAGATTCATGATCAATTTTCTCTCCAACAGTATTCTCACAATCCCGAAGGCCATGCGGCGAAGTCCAAATGGATCCTCTGATCCAGAAGGGACCATGCCGGTTTTAAAAAACGCCGTAAGGGTATCGATTCGATCCGCCAGTGCCAGAAACGTTCCGGTGTGGGACTGGGGGATGGCATCCTCTGGTGAACGGGGAAGATAATGCTCCTCAATAGCCAGGGAGACTTCCTGGGATTCTCCATCATGTCTGGCATATACTCTTCCCATGATCCCTTGTAACGAAGGGAATTCACCAACCATGCCGGTGAGAAGGTCGGCTTTGGCCAACGTTGCGGCCCTCTGGCAGGCCTCTTTCAGATCATCTCGGGCATTCATCTGTGCGATTGATGCAACAAGTTCTCGGACCCGATCGGTCTTTTGATGAACGGTCCCAAGTTTCTTGTGAAAAACGACTTCCTTTAATTTACTGACCCGATCAACTAACAGTTGCCGCCGGTCTTCATGAAAAAAGTATTGAGCATCTTTTAACCTTGCCGCTAACACCCGTTCATTCCCGACCCTGATCAAGTCCATTTGAGATTTCTTCATATTGGTCACAGAGACAAATCTTGGTTGAAGCCCTCCGTCCCTTCCAACCAGCGAGAAATACCCTTGATGCTCCTGCATGGAAGTAATCAGAACCTCAGAGGGAAGGGCTAGATATTCCGAATCAAATTCCCCAAGAATCGCTTGTGGGCATTCGACACTATATACGGCCTGTTCTAACAATTCCTCTTTATTCCCTTCATAAATCTGCCCATTAACGGATTCCGCCAATTCTTCGATTTGAGTCTGGATGATCTTCCGACGTTCCCCAGGGTCTCCCACGATCCCAAGTCGTTTTATCGTGGCAAAGTAGGAGGCAGCCTTCTTCACCTCTTCACCGCTTTTACGTCTAACTCGGGAGGCATGAAGAAAACGGGGGCCCCAGGTTCGAGCCCCGGAGGAGATTCCTGCAATCTCAAATTTAACAGGACGATCCCCATATAAGGCGACAATCCATCGAATTGGTCGTGCAAACCGCATCCTGGAAGAATTCCATCGCATGGATTTCGGAAAAGACAACTGCTGTAAAAGATCAGACAAATGCTGCCGAAGGATTTGGGGCGCCCGCTGCCCTTTCTCATGCCTAATGGCACATACATACACCCCTTTGGCGGTTTCTTTTATCTGAAGCTGGTCGACGGAAATCTCTTGAGATTTGGCAAACCCTTTGCCGGCTTGAGTCGGTAGTCCGCGATCATCATAAGCAACGGACTTAGGAGGTCCAAGGACCTCTTGAAGAATAGAAGTCTGAAGGGAGGCCAGTTCATCAACGAATAGCACTAACCGCCGGGGAGTACCCATCGTTTGGATCGTCCCGTGGGAAAGTCGATGGTCTCCAAAGAAATTTCCGGCTAGACGCTTCAAGTTTTCCAGGGCGGGGCCAATGAATGACGAGGGTAACTCCTCCGTTCCAATTTCAAGGAGAAACGGCGCCTTGTCGGAGCGAGATTTCGGGGCACGGCCCTTCACCGGCCGAGCTGACATCTTTCGTTTGTTACTTGTCATACCCTACGGTCTTTCTAACTCTTTAATTCTACTTGACTTTTTCGATTTTACTGGACCTGCCTTGGCTCCTCCCGACAAGAGGGGGAAACCCATAGCCGATCTCCGATTCACGAAGGCCTCGGCACAGCGGCGTGCGAGCCCTCGAACCCTGGCAATGTATCCTGTTCGCTCGGCCACGCTAATGGCTCCACGAGCGTCCAACAGATTAAAAAGATGCGAGGTTTTCATACAATAATCGTATGCCGGCCAGACTAAATCCTTTTCTATGAGCCGCTGACATTCTGATTCAAAATCTTCAAAAGTTTTGGCAATCATCGCCACATCAGCCACTTCGAAATTATAGGTGGAAAACTGAACTTCGATATCATGATAAAGTTCGTGGTAGCGCACGTCTTTTGACCACATCAAATCATAAATACTGTCAACCTCCTGGATATACATGGCAATGCGCTCTAAGCCATAGGTCAACTCCACCGTAATGGGATCCAGTTCAATGCTTCCAACCTCTTGAAAATAAGTGAATTGTGTGATTTCCATCCCGTCAAGCCTGACTTCCCACCCCAACCCCCATGCTCCTAAGGTTGGTGATTCCCAGTCGTCTTGAACGAATTGAATATCGTGTTTTTTGGGGTCAATACCGAGGTTGGCCAAACTTTCTAAATAGAGGTCTTGTGAATCCGGTGGTGCTGGCTTGAGGACAACCTGATATTGGAAATAATGTTGAAGCCGGTTGGGATTCTCGCCATACCGGCCATCGGTAGGTCGCCGACATGGCTCAACATAGGCTGCTCGCCAGGGCTCCGGCCCTAGTGCCCGCAGAAAGGTATCGGGATTAAAGGTTCCCGCCCCTTTTTCTGTATCATAGGGTTGAGTGAGGATACAGCGATGAGAGGCCCAGAATTGATGAAGAGAAAGGATTAATTCCTGGAGGGTCACAACTATTCTCACCGTCTCGAGCCAGGAAATTTTGGCTCAAAATCGGTTCAGAATCGAACAGTAAATTTACGAGAAATCCTGTAGGTCAAAAGTAACAACAAACCTTAGTGGAGTCAAGGTAATTGGGGGAAATTGAGTCCCTCAAGCCCTGACTTGGTATCTGCCGGGGGTATCTCTTGTTTTTTTTCGAGCGGTTCATTATATTGACCTCTGGTTAACCATTAAGGAGGGGGCATAATGACAAAGAAATCAACCTGTTTTCTATTAACCGTTCTGGCCTTGGTCATTGGAATAAGTGGCTGTGAAACCATGCCGGAAGAGCCTCAACAAGCCGAGACAGCTCCGGCAAAGGCTCCGACCTGCTTAGCGGCTGGAGCTGCTTCCGACATAAACCGGCCGGCACAAGGGGCGCGATTAGATTCGATAGAATCCTGCATGGCGCGTATCCCCTGTGAAGCCTCCGAGAGCCAAAGAATGTTGGCTGAGGAAAGCTGCAAAGCGCAGTTTGCAGCCGAGAGTCGAAAAGACTTTGACTCTCTCCAGGAAAATAAGCGGGATTTCGGTGGCCCTTTAGCTGACTGATATTTAATAGGGCTCTCAGGTACAGAAATACCGATTCGGGTTGGTTTGCCCTCAACCGTTGGGCCACACTAAACGCCTCAGGGCTATTTGGTCGTTCATCCATTGAGGCCCTCATACCGCCCGATCACCTCTTCCCCCTGTTCACTTTACCACTACCAGGGCACCCTCCATCCCCTTGTGACCCCGTATCTGACATCGGAAGGGATACAACCCTTCAGGCAACACCAAAGAGAGCTCGATCCATTTTCCTGGTGGTATTTGAATTCCATCCCCCCTCCTCCATTGATCTGGCAAGGATTCCCTATCAAAAAGAACATTTTTACGGGCGAGGATTGGACTATGGAACACATGTCGCTCCCGTCCCTGATTCCTGACAATGAGTCGAACCTTTTGAAGAGCTGGAAGTTTCACCAGGTCTGGAGAAAATCGAAATTCCTCGGCCGTAATAGTGGCAGAGGACAATTCAGTATCACAGGATAAAAAGGATATTCCGCAAATCCAGAGCACAAAAATCAGGAGGCTCCTGACCTCCTGATAGGTGTTCCTTTCCTTTTCAGGTGGGGGTTGAGATCTCATGATCATTCAATCCGTCGTATTCCAAATTCGAGATTCCAAACCAGGTGTGTTCTGGCTTTCTCCGTCCATTTCCTCATCTTTTTATTGACAACGCACCTCTCCATCCCGAGAATACCTCCATGAATTCAACACTCATTCTTGAAGGCATTGAAATATCCGGCCATTGCGGGCTCACCCAGGACGAAAGGAGCCACCTTCAACCCATTCGCATAGACCTTGAAATTGACTGCGCAAATAGTCAAGCAGGAGAGACCGACAATATTCAACACACTATTGATTATGCCGAAATCATCAATCGCCTTTTGGAAATTGGCACCTCCAATCAATTCTACTTGGTCGAATCGCTGGCGGAATATACTATCCGGACCCTTTTTGAGGAGTTTCCCATCCTCAGTCTTCGTATTTGGGTAAGAAAAACCGACCCGCCATTAAAAGCGACCGTCAACTCAGTGGGGGTTCGTCTCTCTCGGGATCGAGGTGGCCTGGGAACCAAGTCTACCTCCTCAGCCGTTAAATCCCCATCACCCTTTCTTCCCGAACACCTACATCAATTACCGAAAGGAAAAATTCTGGACCTTGCCGCTGGGCAGGGAAGAAATGCCCTGTATCTTGCCAGCCAGGGTTATTCCGTTACGGCAATCGATCGGGATAGGGAAGCCCTAAAAGCGATCCAACTCGAAATACAAAACTCAAATATATCAAATGTGTTGGTTCAGGCTCAGGACTTTGAGGACGGCTCTCCTCATGCATTAAATCTTGGGACCGAACTCTATGAGGGTATCATCGTGTTTTTCTATTTATACCGTCCGCTCTTTCCTTCACTGATCAACGCTCTGAGAAAGGGGGGAGTTTTGATGTATGAAACATTTCTCATCGACAATCATCGGATCCATAATCATCCTCGTCGAAAAGAGTTTTGTCTCCAACACAACGAACTTGTTCACCTCACACAGGGTTTAAGAATTGTGCATTACGAAGAGGGGGCGCAGCAAGGGCCTCATCTTCAGGATCAGACATTCACGGCAAGAATCATAGCGAGAAAAGAATAGGCATTCTCAGGTTTCCATGGCACGCATTGATCTCCATCTTCACACGACCTATTCCGACGGCAGTTTTTCCCCACATGAGGTCGTCACCATGGCCCATCACGCTGGGGTGTCCACCATTGCGATCACCGATCATGACACAACCGATGGTCTGCCGGAAGCCTATACTCGAGCATCCACGTTCAATCTTCCCATCATTCCAGGCCTCGAAATAAGCTCAGAGTTTCGGGGAAAAGAAACGCATATCCTTGGATACTTTGTTACCTGGCAGGACCCGACCTTTCAGCAGCGCCTTTCTTTCATGCGAGAATCCCGATGCACTCGCATTCCCAAAATCATAAATAAACTTAAACAACTTGGAGTAGATATTACTGAGGAAGAAGTGAAGGACCTGGCAGGGATAGGGTCAGTCGGCAGACCGCACATCGCTCGGGTCATCCTCGCCAAAGGATATGTCAAAAGTGTGAAAGAAGCCTTCGAACGGTACCTGGGTCATGGAGGTACCGCTTTTGTTCCCAGAGATCTCCCTGATGCAGCCGAAGTCATTTCCTGGATTCGGGAGGTTGGGGGTGTAGCCGTCCTGGCCCATCCTGGTTGGGTGGAAGAAAAACAGAAAGGGCTTTCCCCATTTTGTGAAGCCTTAAAGGAATGTGGGCTCCAAGGATTGGAGGTGTTTTACAGTACCCACAATTCCAAACAAATCTCCGAATACCTCTTTTTGGCAAAAAAACTTGACCTTCTTGTCACCGGTGGCAGCGACTTTCATGGATTGGCGAAACCAGGAGTCGAAATCGGAGTAGGACGGGGTAACTTAAAAGTCTCAGAAAAACTTCTTGGTCCGCTTGAGGCCGCAAGGTCAAATAGGTAAGAAAGTTTCGGGTTTCGGGTTTCAAAAAGAAGAGCTAGCCTTCTTTCAAGCTTCGAGTGAAGCGAGCCCAATCTAATTACTCCCTCTACTCTCGCAAATCGTAAGAGATCCGTCATAAAACAAGGACCTCTGTTGGGGAAAAAGAAGAATTGATTCTAGGAACAGGTTTCTAGTGTTCCGGGGTTTCCACGATGTGATTCTCAAACCTGGTGCATCCTTCAGCAAGAAGACGGTTGGTCAACATCTCTCCGGGCCATTCAATCGGTAAGTCGGCGGTGAACACCCATACATCCGGAGAAGTCCAAATTGGACCATGATCTTCAGGTAGGTCCGGATCAAAGAGATCGGTCCAAACTGGCATGTAAACTCCGTTTCCGCATTGCGTATGGAGATGCACAATGGTCCGGCTTCTGACAGCCTTTTCCAAATCATGCCAAACCGCTGCCGTTTCATCTGCGAGCCGATGTAATCTGACCGCATTCTGCGCATCAAACATGGCATAGGCAGCATAGGAAGGGGCTTCTAACATATAGGGGGCGGGCGCCACTTCCGGACATTGGGCCACAATCCCTTGAATCAAGGTGTGACAATCTTCTTCTTTCAACGTTTCCGGCAAATCTGTTTCAGTAGCCCCGAGGACCTCAAAAAACAAAAAGGCGGTCGATTCCACGGGTGGATGCAACCGCGCTGCGATGGTTTGTCGGCGTTGATAATTCGAAAGGCCCGTGACGTGTTCGTGGAGTTTTTGGAGGCTTAGAAAATCCAGGGTGGTGTCAGTCAGCAATCGAGGTTCAACCGTCACAATCGATCCTGAGGGCAGATAAAGATGTTTCTTGAGCAGATTCGCGGTGAAAAATGGATCTAGTTTGAGACCCAAAGGAGGTTGTAGGTTAGCCTGCAAAGGGAGTTCCAACGCTCCCAAGACGCCATAGGAGGGTTTTTCGTCGGTGTCACCCTCGATCATGGCACAACACGAAGCTTGAGCCAACAAATCAAATAACCATTCGGCCATTCCTTCATCGAGCGCCGCCAGAACTGTGAGCACATCATGTTCTCGGTCCTGCTCTAAAAGGGCTTGAAGGACCTCAATGGCGAGTTCAGCATCACCGTGATCATGACGACGTGCGTTAATGAGATGAATGAGATCACGAATTAAGGGATCAGGTCTGTACCAACTGGACATGTAGGATCTCGGATTTCAAATCTCAAATTTCAGAGTGAAACATACCTCTCACTCCCCAATCACCTTGATCAACACTCGCTTTCGACGACGTCCGTCAAATTCTGCATAGAAAATTTGTTCCCAAGGACCAAAATCCAATTTTCCATTGGTAATGGCAACCACCACTTCCCGGCCCATGAGCTGCCGCTTAATGTGCGCGTCCCCATTATCCTCACCGGTGTCGTTATGACGGTACGGCCGATCGTGCGGGGCCAGGTTCTCTAGGAACTCATCATAATCATTCAGCAATCCCGGCTCATCGTCATTTATATAAACACTCGCGGTGATATGCATCGCATTCACTAAGACGAGCCCCTCTCTGATACCACTTTTTTTGACAGCACCTTCAACTTCGGTGGTAATATTGACATAGGCGCGTCTCTGGTCTGTTCGAAACCATATTTCTTCCCTGTATGATTTCATTTGATCACCAGAGGTCACCGAAACTATTCGGCATTCTGCCTCACACAATTCAGAGATGCAAGCTATCGGATTTCAGAACCATGACGTTATTCTTTTCTTCTCGACCATGGCGTTGAAGTGACTGAAAACACCAAGGGAAATTAATTGAGAGGGCGGATCCGGAATTGTTAATTTCACCAAATCATTCAAAGACTGTTTTTTGGGTGTAATGTTTGACACTGTCCTCCAGCGGTGTTATGTAGGACCATAAGTTGGTAGTTCACCTTAGCCAGCTTCAATTTGTTTTCTAAGTTCGTTAAAATGTTGTTGCTGATACTTCACTACATGACCCTATCCCCACACTAAAGAGAGACCAACTTCATGAATGAACAAGTCTGCTCCGGACTTCTGATCGACCCTCGAACTCAATGGTCCCTGCTGTTTGCCAAGGATGTTGACCAAGACCTCGATTTTGATGAAGGCCTTGAAGATGATGAACTGTATCAACGCAAGCCGCCACGTCGCCGCCCCTTACTTTGGATACTCATTCTTTTATTGGCCGTGGGAGTGGTGTATTGGGCCCTAGGGCCGGAATTTCCTCTATTTACAAATCAGGAATCTCCCTCTGTACCCGTTGCACAACCCCGTCTCGGCGTACCTGACGTTGAAAAAAAGACTGTCAAGACACTTCCGGCCATCAAAGTTCCTATCCCTCTATTCCAGGAAGGTCAAGAGGTTCAACTTGTTCAAATGCCCGGACAAAAAACACGTTCGGCAACTCTATTGAGCGATGCTTCTGGCACCCGGCCCGGCCCATTGGTCAAGATGGGAGAAACCCTGACTATTTTGGATGGAGAAATGGTCGGAGGAAACTGGGTCTATGAGGTTCGCACTCAATCTGGTGCGAGTGGCTGGGTTCTAGAAAAGTCCCTAATCAGTAAAAACTCCTAACCTCTCCAAAAAGTGATCAACCGTTCCCCCTTTACACTCCTGCCACTCATTCAATTCACCAGTTAACGTCCCTCTTGAGCCAGGATAAGGGCTGAGACACGGTTTCCCATGAAGTACACCACTGGAAAGAGCGATATCTTGTGGCAAAGTTTCAGGTTTTGGGTTCCTTGTTTCAAACAAGGAAGAAGGCTTGAACCCTTTTCACGCAAAACCTGAAACTGGTTATTCGCAACCTTTTTCATGACTTCCAAGAATGGTATAGTAAATGAGCCGGAATCATAGGGAGACCTGCCACCGACGGTCTCGTTTTTCCCCTTTTTAAACAGATTCTATGTCCCCAACCGAAGCACAAGCTTACTGTATTTCCGCGACAAAAAAGAGTGGTAGTAATTTTTATTATTCTTTCCTCTTTCTCCCACGCCAACGGCGAAATGCCATGTATACGGTGTACACGTTCTGTCGGGAAGTCGACAGTGCCGTGGATGAAGCCCTTCCAGGTACGGACCCTCAAGAAGAGCTCTCTCAATGGAGAAAAGAGGTTTCCGCAGCGTATCATGGAATCCCTACCTCCCCGGTCACCATCAGCCTGGCCGCTCATTTACCCTGGCTTGACATTCCAGAAGAATACTTTCAAGAGCTCATTACGGGAGTTGAAATGGACCTGACCACAACCCGCTACCCGACGTTCCAAGACCTCTATCCCTATTGCTATCGAGTGGCATCAGTGGTGGGATTGATTTGTCTCAAAGTTTTTGGGACTCAGGCGCCTCAGGCTCGTGAGTATGCCATAAACCTCGGACTGGCCTTTCAACTGACCAACATTCTTCGAGATATCAGCAGCGATGCTGACCGTAATCGCATTTATCTTCCACAGGAAGACATGGCCCGGTTCGGGTATACCGAAAGTGATCTTTTTGAGAGACGATATACTCCAGAATTTATTGAGCTCATGAAATATGAATGTGCGCGTGCTCGAGAATTCTATCTTAAAGCCAAACAGGTCTTTGAGGCCTTAGCCCGGAATGACCAGCGGGCTTTGGTGGTTGCCGAAATCATGCATGGGGTCTATGCTCGAATTCTTGAACAAATCGAAGCCCGGAGTTACCGAGTTTTCGGCCCGCGCATCCGACTATCTCCTTTCCTTCGTTTGGGCATCGCTGCCAATATTTGGTTGCGATCTCCTTCACGAGGAATTCCGCCTCTCCAGAAATGAGCATTCACATTCTTATTATTGGAGGTGGGCTAGCAGGTCTGACAACCGCATACCGTCTCGCATCCACGGGATTCCAAGTGAGCATTGTCGACAAAGGACCATTGGACGGGAGTCCTATCCCTGAACGTTCTCAGCCCCCATCTCCCCCGCATGATCAATCAAATGGCATTCCTTTTATCCTGCACCGCTTTCAGAATAGAGTCTGGGGACTATTACATGAATTGGGTACGGCTTCACTCCTTCAAAATGAAAATCCAGTACAATTTGAATTTTTGCAATCAGGCGGCCAACTAAAACCGTTCCGTCCCTTCCCGGCTCCCGCTCCTTTTCATTCATTGCTTGGGCTGTTGACCTTTCGAGCGCTTCCGATGAAAGATCGGTGGTCTCTTCTAAACATGGTCGAAAAATATTGGGAAGGTGCCACTGAGCTTCCCCAAGATTTTGAAAGCTTCACGACGGATACATGGCTGACCGGAATCGGGCAATCGGCACTGGCCTGTCGTGACGTATGGAACCCTTTGTGTCAGTTCCTCCTGGGAGATTCTCTCGGTCAAAGTTCAGCGAATTTCTTCAAAGCGATGGTGATCCAGGGATTTCTTTCGCGCCGGCGAAATCATGAAACCTGGCTTCCTGTTCTAGACGAGGAATCGCTTCTCCTCAGGCCCTTGCGTCATCGGTTAAAACAAAAGGGCGTCGCCTTGTACCCCAGGAAGGAAGTCACCCATTTTCACTGTCATGCCGAGAGCATCACCGGAGTGACTCTGCAGGACGGAACGAGGATGACCGCCGATGGGTACGTGGCAGCTATGCCTCCTCATTCGCTGACGCCTTGTCTTCCGGAACGCCTTTTAGCCAAATATTCCTACTTTTGTAGTCTCGCCAATCTCAGAGAAAATCCAGCGCTCATCGTCCAGGTTGAGGTACCGGCCATGAGTTCTCGACCAAGACTGTTTCTTTCCTACCAACCCTTTCATTGGATCTCGAACAGGCCTGAACGCCGTCATTATGGAGAAACCACCGTATTTTCATGTATCGTGACCGGTCATCATCGTCTTTTCGAAGAATCCGATCACCGTATCCTCGATCAGGCTTTGGCGAATATCCAAGCCAGCTTTTACCCTCATGTCCCCCAAGAACTTCAGAGACCTTTGGGAACTCAAATCCATCGCGTTCCCCATTGCTTCTTGTCTCCCCACCCGAGTCAATCCGCCCAACGTCCCCTTCAGCAAAGTCCCTTGTCTAATTTTTTCCTTGCCGGACCCTGGACCGATACTGGCCTTCCAGCCTCACGAGAAGGCAGTATTCTCAGCGCACAAATGTGTGCACAATCCATTGTGAGCTCAACCTTCTCTCCCAATATTGACAACCTCATTCTCCAATCCTAAGATGGCGGATTCCATGACATTGACCGAACTCCAGACCTCCCTCCTTGACTGCCAGCGATGTCGACTGGCGTCAGGCCGGACTCAGGTGGTCTTTGGAACCGGCAATCCTCATGCGGCAATCATGTTCGTGGGGGAAGCGCCTGGATTTTATGAAGATAAACAGGGGGAGCCGTTTGTTGGTGCAGCAGGAAAACTTTTGAATGAACTCTTGGCGTCGATTGGGCTCTCAAGATCCGATATCTATATTGCCAACGTCATTAAATGCCGTCCCCCGAACAACAGAGATCCTCAGCCTGACGAAGTTTCGACCTGTAAGCCGTTCCTGCTTAATCAAATTCAATTCATCAAACCGCACTTAGTCTGCACCCTTGGAAATTTTGCCACCCAAACCCTGCTCAACACAAAAGTCGGCATTAGTAAAGTCCGTGGGCGGGCCATTTCACTGCCGGATTTTGTTGTTTTCCCGCTCTTCCATCCAGCTGCAGCTCTCCATCAAGGCAATCTCAAATCGTTGTTGGTAGAAGATTTTCAAAAACTGAAAGAGGTCCTCGAAACTATGAAACAACAGCCTATCGATTCCCCCCTGCCTGAGCCCTCTTCTCGAACTCAGGAGCAATCCGAATCTGAGCCCACGCAACCCATCCAGATGAATCTTTTTTAGACTCCGACTCAGTTTCAAAAACAGTTCCGGGTTTCAGATTTCACGTACCAGGGTGAAAAAAGAAAACTCTCCCCACCTGAACTGTACAACTTTCATCAAGAAGAAGTAGCTGGAACTAAGAATTTCTGGAGTCTCGCGGAATTCTAAGGGGAGGTGAAATTTTGGAGGGGAAAACGAAACAGGAAAATACCTTTGAGACGTAGGAAAGGTGGGTTCCAATCCCTCGAACATCATGCTTGAGAAATCGGATGACTGTTCTTCAGGTTATCTCAAGATTCACTCTTTTGAACCTCGGCTTCCGGCATGGCTTCTTCCGGGGCTTGACCTTCTGTCTCCGCCCAATCCTCCTCTGGCTCCTCAAACCACTTGACGAGCATCTCTTCCCACCACCCCTCGTCTATCTCCTCCCCAGGGTCAACTCCTAAAAATTTAACCTCATTCGTTGTTAGGGATGAATCAATGTCTTTGGGATTATACCGGATCCGGTCAATAACCTCTTGTGTGCCAAAGCCACCGACAATCCAGGTTGGAGGATCTGCCCGGCGAGATTTATAGGCTTGAAGATTCAGTTTCAAATGTAAAAAAATTTTTCGTTGAATCTCATCTTGCATGCCGCTGGGAGGAAGACTGAGGGTCTTTTCAATTTTTTTACGCCATTCACGTTGATTAAATCGTGTGGTCATCAACTGAAGGACTTTGACACCGTCATGTTCGTCTAGGGGCATCGATTCCTCTCCCGGTAAAGGGGATGTTCAATTGGTAAGGTTCAAAATTGGGATTTTGGAAAGCTCACATGGGATTTTGGCCACCGTTAGCGCCCTAATTTCCCGCTACCATCATATTTCGAATCTTGAGAGTCGGACTAGCCATCCGACCTCGAAATTGCAAATCATTGCCGATCATTTCGATATCCATAAACATCTGCTTGACATTCCCTGCAATGGTGACTTCCTCAACAGGGTAAGCCAATTCTCCATTCTCTATCCAAAATCCGACCACCCCCCGAGAATAGTCACCCGTCACCATATTTACTCCGAATCCTATCAACTCTGTCACATACAATCCCTGTCGGACTGAGCCAATAATTTCGGCGGGGGTGGCCACTCCAGGATCTAAATAAAAATTTGTCACACCAACAGATGGGTTATCCCCGACACTCCGGGAAGCATTGCCCGTTGATGCCATCCCGAGTTTTCGCCCTGAATACGTATCCAACAGATAGTTCGTGAGTACGCCTCTTTCGATAATAGGGGTCTTTCGAGTGGCCATCCCCTCCCCGTCAAAAGGCCTTGAACCAAATCCACCGATCAAGCGTCCGTCGTCATGAATATTTACAAATTCGGGAGCAAGTTGGTGGCCTAACTGACCTACCAAAAAAGAGGCTCCTTTATAGAGCGAATACCCGGAGATGGCACTGGCCAAATGTCCGAGTAAACTTTGAGCGGTTTCTGGATCAAAAATCACGGGAACTTCTTGGGTTGAGATTTTTTGAGCGCCGAGACGTCGAATAGTCCGGCGTGCCGCTTCTTTTCCTACTGACTCCGGACTTTCCAAATTTTGAAGCTTCGGACTCACGCTGTACCAATAATCCCGTTGCATCCCCCCACCATTGGAATCGGTCGCAATGGGTGAAACCGAAAGCGAAAACGTTGAACTTTGATGCACGCCCAAAAACCCATGACTATTGGCTAACAACACCGACCCATGAGCAGCCGCACAATCAGCCCCTTCAGAATTGGTAATTCTTTGATCGACAGACATGGCTGCCTTTTCTGCACGACGAGCCAAGGAAATTTCTTCTTCGACCGTAAGCTGGGTGGGATCGTGGACTTCAAGATTGAGCAAATCTTTCTCCATGAGATGAGTTTCGGGCAATCCTGACATCTCATCCTCAGCCACAGCTTTGGCTAAGGCACAGGTATCCGTTACAAAATGATTAAGGGATTTTTTAGAAAAGTCTGAGGTTGAGGCACTGGCAGATCGCTTTCCGAAAAATACCCGTAAGCCTAGGCTTTTTTCCCTGGCCTTGGCCAACCGATCGACCGCCGAAAGTCGAACTTGAACCGAAACCGAATCCCCTTCTGCCGCTAACACATCCGCCTCAGTCGCACCTAATGAAATGGCTCTATCCAGTACATATTTTGCAACAGAAGCCAATGGGTCGGTCTGGGCAGAGAGAGAGGTCACCACAACACGACCAGCTTAACCGAATAGTCTTTATCCCGCATTGGTCCCCCCTACGGTAATTTCATCAATCCGAAGGGTCGGCAGCCCAACACCAACAGGCACGGATTGTCCTTCTTTCCCACACGTTCCGATTCCTTCATCAAGCTTGAGATCCCGACCGACCATGGAAACCCGTTTTAGGATTTCGGGACCGTGTCCTATGATGGTGGCCCCCTTGACCGGCTTGGTAATCTTCCCATCTTCAATCAGATAGGCTTCACTCGCTGAAAAAACGAATTTTCCATTGGTAATATCAACTTGTCCACCTCCAAAGGAGACGGCATACAGACCTCGTTTGACGGAACCCATAATTTCCTCAGGATCAGTTTCTCCGGCTAACATAAAGGTATTGGTCATACGCGGCAGGACAATGCTCCTAAAATCTTCCCTGCGACCATTGCCGGTTAAGGGAATACCCATCAGGCGAGCATTTAACCGGTCCGTGATATATCCACGCAGAATACCCTTCTCAATAAGAACAGTCCGCGAAGTCTGCGTACCTTCATCGTCCATATTCAGAGAGCCTCGACGAAAGGGAAGGGTCCCGTCATCGACGATGGTGCATGCCTCGGAAGCGACTCGGTGCCCAATGAGATCACTAAAGGCTGAAGTTTTGCGCCTGTTAAAATCAGCCTCAAGACCGTGGCCGATCGCTTCATGTAAAAGAATTCCAGGCCACCCCCCTGCCAATACCACCGGCATGCTCCCGGCGGGAGCATCAACGGCATCCAGATTAAGCACAGCTTGTCGCGCAGCTTCCCGGGCATACCGGCGAACCCGGTCATCTTCATCATAAAAAGAGAAGCCAACTCGTCCACCACCCCCAAATGTTCCCACTTGACGATTCGTTCCATCCTCGGCGATACAGGTGACTTGAAGTCGTGACAAGGGTTGAACATCTCCGACTATGAGACCATCGGATGTCGCAACAACAACAATTTTTTGCTCGGTATTAAAAGAAGCCATTACCTTTGTAATCCGGTTATCGTAGCGACGGGCTTCCTCATCAATTCGATTAAGAAGTTCAACCCGTTCCTCCGTCGCAATATGGCTAACGGGTTGATCGAGGGGGTAAAGATTTTGAGAGGGTTCGGTCCGATGCGTGACGGCAATGGGAGTGTCTCCTTGAGGTGAGTTGGCAATATAACGGGCCGTATCGGCGGCAATTTCCAAATCTCGCTGAGAAAGGTCGTCCGAATATGCAAACCCGGTTTTTTCTCCTGACGTCGCCCTGACTCCTGCACCCTGACTTACCCGCTTCACCGCGCGTTTGACAATCCCTTCTTCCATGGATACCGAATCAGAAGTCGTTGATTCAAAATAGATATCGGCATAGTCCACATCTCTGACCTTCACCCTTCCCAGGGCCTGTTGAATTTGATGTTCATGAACCGAAAAATGAGAAAGGTCTGCGTTTGGAACGGGTTTCATATAGGTTTACCTTTAAAATGGTTAATCGAGAAGTAGTATAACTGATCTTTTTTGAACGAGCAATTTAAGGTGGCCAAATGCCAAATATGTCAAGCAAGAAACTCTCTCGATCTCACTACCTTTGCATAATGGAAACGGTGAATCCCTTAATGAATGGAAGTATGAGCGGGTTTGACAATTCTTATCTTTGAAATTAGACTGAAGCAACATTTACCCAAATCCTCGAGTTACGTTTCGTTTCTGATTCTCTAACCCACTCCATGAGCGACATGCAGGCTACCTCTGCCGAACAAGTCGCAGATTCACAACTTCTCGGTCAACTGGACTCAGAACTCCTTCCCCGTCATTTGGCCATCATCATGGATGGAAATGGGCGTTGGGCGGCACAACGAGGGCTTCCACGAATTGCGGGACACCGCCAAGGACTCAGGGCTTTGCAAGAGGTCCTAGAATTATGCCACGAAGTCGGGGTCCCCAACCTGACTATTTATGCGTTTTCGCATGAAAACTGGAATCGCCCTTTGTCGGAAATCAACATGCTCATGAGCTTGCTGAAAGAATACCTCCACCGGGAACGTCAAAAATTTTTAAAAAAAAATATCAGGTTTTTGCCCATCGGTCGGTTGGATATGCTTCCTCATTCCGTGAGAATGCTCGTGCAGGAAGTTGCCGAGGAAACCCAACATTTTTCCTGTCGGACCCTAGCCGTCGCCCTGAGTTATGGAGGCCGAGCGGAAATCATCGACGCCGTCCGAAAAATTGTCCGAGATATTCAACTAGGGACACTTACCGTAGAGCAAATCGATGAAAACGTATTTGAGCAATATTTAACCACTTACGGCTTACCCGATCCAGATTTGCTCATTCGCACCAGTGGGGAAACCCGTCTGAGTAATTTCCTGTCGTGGCAAACCGTTTATACTGAGCTGTATTTTACCAAAACCCTCTGGCCCGACTTCCGCCGAAAAGAAATTTTGCTCGCCCTCCTTGACTATCAAAGGCGGGAACGTCGTTTTGGACGCGTTCCCGAGTCCGTGCCACAACCGAGTTAATTGTGATTCGAGAACTATTTGGCTTCCGGGGTACCGAACCCCTTTCCGAGCCAAACCCTCAGGTTTCCCACCAATTTGACCTTCGTCGCATTTATTCGGCTTTGGTGTTTATTCCCCTGTTTTACCTTCTGGTTCGCTATGGTCCCCCCATCCTTTTTTCTTTCTTGGTCGCAGCCGTATCTCTGTTAGCTCTATGGGAATTCTATGGAATGTTTTTTCCGATCCAAAGCCACCGAATATCGATGATCGCAGGATTGGGTCTGCTGCTTGTGATCCTGCTCCCCATTCAATATCTTGAGAAGACCGGAATCATCTCCGTCATGACTGTTCTCATTTTCGGGGCTCTCATTTTTCTCATGATGAATTTCACCCCTGGGAAACAGGTGATGCCTACTTACCTGATTTTCCCTTTCGGAGCCCTCTACATCGGAATTGGACTTGGTCATTTTCTCTTACTTCGAAATTTGGCAGAGGGCGCCCTTTTTGTTTTTTTTGTCATTCTCGTGACTTGGGCTGCAGATACAGCGGCCTATTTTACTGGAAAGACCATTGGTCGCAGGCTTCTTGCCCCACATTTAAGCCCCAAAAAAACGGTAGAGGGATTTATTGGAGGCCTTTTATGTGCAATGGTCGTAGCCGGTCTTAGCCATTTCTGGTTTTTCCCTTTTCTCACTCTTGTTGAATGTGTCATCATTGGTGTTCTTCTCACCGGCCTGGGTCTATTGGGGGACCTCGCTGAATCGTATTTTAAGCGGAGCTCGGGGGTGAAGGATTCGGGAACATTGATCCCCGGCCATGGGGGTGTACTAGACCGGCTGGATAGCCTCCTTTTTACGGGACCGGCCTTCTATTATTCTTATCTCCTTCTCACCACGATGTAAGCTAAAGTGTAACCAATGAAGAGTTTCATGTTTCACGTTTCAGGTAGAAAGACCACGCTATGTTCCTCCTTAAATATTGAATCTTGACCCTCTTCTAGTTACTCTAATTAATCAGAAAAAGGCTCTAAGTCGGGACCAATGACCTTAAACGCTTGACCTGAAACGTGAAACATGAAACCTGAAACTTTTCAAAGACAGCCGTGAGGATGCGATGAAACAGATTGTCATACTAGGTTCAACCGGATCAATCGGCGCCAGCACTCTTGATATCGTATCCCGATTTCCCGACCGCTTTGCCATCCTGGGTCTAACGGCTGGCACAAATGATGAGAAATTGGAGCAACAAATTCGAACCTTTCATCCGCGTGTCGTCGCTTTATCCTCTGAGACAGCAGCTCAACGCCTTCGTGCAAGGCTCACGAATCATCCGGTTGAAATCCTTTCGGGCGAGAAGGGTCTGTGTACCGTTGCCGGCGCACCAGATAGTGATTTAGTGATTTCGGCCATTGTGGGCGGTTCTGGTCTTATGCCTACGATGGCGGCCATCAGGGCGGGCCGTCCGGTAGCGCTTGCCAACAAAGAGCCCATGGTCATGGCTGGGCAATTAATGCAGGAAGAGGCTCATAAACAAGGAAAACGGATTTTCCCCATTGATAGTGAGCACAGTGCGGTCTTTCAATCCCTTGAAGGTCACCGCAAACAAGATGTTCGGCGCATCATGTTAACTGCCTCTGGTGGTCCATTTTGGAACCGGTCCATCGACCAGATGACAGACGTGACCCCTGATCAAGCCTTGCAGCATCCGAACTGGAAAATGGGCGCCAAAATCACCGTCGATTCTGCTACCATGATGAATAAGGGACTCGAAGTTATTGAGGCACGTTGGCTTTTTGAAATCCCCTCGACCCAAATTGAAATGGTCATTCACCGAGAAAGTATTATTCACTCTTTGGTAGAATATTGCGATGGGTCCGTCATTGCACAACTTGGGTTTCCGGATATGCGGACCCCTATCGCGTATGCCCTGAATTACCCAGAACGTATACCCTTAGATCCCCCACTTTTGGATCTGGGAAAGATCGGGAACCTCACTTTCTATCCATCAGACTTTGAAAAATTTCCTTGTTCGAAATTAGCCTATGAGGCTTTAGAAGGAGGCGGGGGGTTACCGGCCGCGTTGAATGCGGCAAATGAAATTGCGGTTCAGGCATTCCTTCATAACGAAATTGCCTTTTTGGACATCAGCCGCCTCATTAGGGATACCATGAATGCTTATACACCCCAGGCCCTGACCACCATAGAAGATGCATTGGAAATCGACCGATGGGCGCGAGAAAAAGCCTCAGTTTTGGTCAAGACCTTCACCAAATAATTTTCTATTGATCGCTTGATGTATCATATGTCCACCTTTCTGGCTCTCTCTCCGGACTCCATCTATCTCTTTGCTCAAAAAATTTGGTGGTTTCTTATTGTGCTTGGAATACTCGTGACTTTCCATGAATTCGGGCATTTTCTCGCAGCCCGATGGGTCGGCGTAAAGGTTCTCAAATTTTCATTAGGCTTTGGTCCAAAAATCCTTGGTCGAACCATTGGCGACACGGAGTATTTGGTTTCCGCCATCCCACTTGGTGGCTATGTCAAGCTTTTTGGTGAAGATGCAGCCGAACCCATTTCTCTCAAAGATCAACAACAATCATTTTCCCATCAGGCGCTCTCTCATAAGATGCTGATCGTGGCCGCTGGACCAGGATTCAACTTTCTTCTCACTTATTTGATCTTTACGGTTTGGCTGGCCGCAGGTTCCCCCCTGTTCGTCCCAACCTTTCAGGATATCACCCCTCAAGTGGAAGCGATAAAACCGGGATCTCCATCCGATGTCGCGGGTCTGAAGGTGGGAGACCGTGTCGTGAGAGCCAATGAGGAGGACATTTCCACTTATGGGGAATTGTCCGAGGCTGTTCAACGCAGTCGGGGAAAAAGAATGACGATCGATGTCCTCCGTGATGATCAAATTAAAACCCTATTCATCAAACCCGAATCTCAACCAAACCCTCAGAATCCCGAAGAAACCATTTATTTGCTAGGAATCGAGGCCTATGCCCCCATTGTTGGTGAAGTGGTTCCGGATACCCCAGCAATGGAAGCCGGGCTGGAAAGCGGGGACCGAATCATCGAAATAGAAGGGCAGGCCATTCACACCTGGTCTCAAATGACTGAAATAGTTAGAAATCAACCTGGTCAAACCCTAAATCTGAAAGTTAAACGAAAAGACCACATTGTATCCGTGGCGGTCACCCCAGCTCCCCAGGAAATCCCTACGGAGGGAGGACAAACCCAAGTTGTTGGAAAAATAGGGATTATCCTGTCTGGTCGTTCCGTCATGAGTGCCAGTTCCATTTTATTGGCGCCCGTTGAAGGCTTGGTGGCCACTTGGAAATGGGCTGAACTTACCTTGGTGGGTGTCTATAAACTTCTCGTTGGGGAAATCTCGACCAAGAACCTCGGGGGTCCTCTTATGATAGCCAGTGTGTCGGGTGAACATGCCGAACAGGGGATTTCCAATGTCATCTTTCTTATTGCTGTCTTAAGCATGAATCTTGGCATTCTGAATCTGTTACCCATTCCCATTTTGGATGGCGGCCACTTATTTTTCTTTACCTGTGAAGCGATCTTAGGACGACCGTTGGGGGAACGATCCCGTGAGGTTGCGCAACAAGTTGGGCTGGTTGTGCTTTTTTCCATCATGATTTATGCGACGTGGAACGACATTTCGAGACTTCTCCAGTAAGCACCGGTTAGGCAATTGGGCTTTACTGATTAGCGTGGTTGTTCGAACACATTTCTAAACACCTCATCTACTAAACCGTATCCCGACAACACCCTTATGCGCACATCCCAAATGTTCATCCCTACCCTCCGTGAGGATCCGGGGGAAGCCGAAATCATCAGTCACCGTTTGATGCTCCGAGCAGGGATGATTCGTAAACTTGCAGCGGGCATGTATACCTATCTTCCGCTTGGACTTCGGGTCCTTCGCAAGATCGAAAATATTATCCGTGAGGAATTGAATAAGACCGGAGCACAAGAATTGCTTATGCCAATTCTGGCTCCAGCGGAATTATGGAAAGAGACTGATCGCTGGAATCAATACGGAAAGGAATTGTTTCGATGCCAGGATCGCCATGAACGGGACTTCTGTTTAGGGCCAACCCACGAAGAAGTCATCACGGACCTTTTTCGACGGGAGGTTCGCTCGTATCGGCAACTCCCCGTGATTCTCTATCAAATTCAAACCAAATTCCGAGACGAAATACGCCCTCGGTTTGGTCTCATGCGTGGTCGTGAATTCATTATGAAAGACGCATACAGTTTTGACAAAAACGAAGCCGAGGCCTTGGTGAGTTACCAAAAAATGTACGATGCGTACGACCGGATCTTCAAAAAAACGGGACTGCAATTTCGTGCCGTTGAAGCTGATACCGGGCTGATTGGAGGGACCTCATCCCACGAATTTATGGTTCTCGCCAATACCGGTGAGGAATTGATTGTGTATGACCCAGAGGGTTCTTATGCCGCCAATGTCGAACGGGCAGAAATCTCTCCCCAACAAGAAATTAGTAAGGAACCGTTGAAACCTCTTGAAAAAGTCAAGACCCCAGGGGCAAAGACCGTGGAGCAGGTCTGCGCCATGCTCCACACCTCTCCCCACTCACTAGTCAAAACCTTACTGTACAAGACGGAGAGTCAGGAGGTCATCACCGTCCTAATTCGCGGGGATCATCAAGCGAATGAAATAAAAATCAAACGCTGTCTCGGCATTCACGAGTTGACTCTGGCTGAGCCCGATACGGTCCAGGCCCTGACATCGGCTCCGGTCGGGTTCAGCGGTCCGATTGGGCTCCCCAAGGTCAAGATTTTGGCGGACCATGCCGTCCATACCCTTCGCAATTTTATTGTCGGAGGAAATGAAGCTGACACGCACTTCATCAACGTGAATGAGAAACGAGACTTTCAGATTGATCTCGTCGCTGACCTTCGCCAAGCCCAAGAAGGAGATGCCTCACCAATGAGCGGAGTCCCCTTGAAGACTGCTCGAGGCATTGAAGTAGGGCATGTCTTTATGCTGGGAGAAAAGTATTCAAAGAAAATGGGAGCGACGTATTTAGATCCCAACGGACAGGAACACTGGGCCGTCATGGGGTGTTACGGCATTGGAGTTGGAAGAGCGGCTGCGGCCGCTATCGAACAAAACCATGACGAAAAGGGCATTATGTGGCCAGTTCCTATTGCTCCTTTCCATGTTCACCTGCTTCCGGTCACCCCCTCTGTGGAAGTGGCCACGGTTGTTGAAAACTTGTACACCGAACTAGAACAGTTAGGGATTGAAGTACTCCTTGACGACCGGGACGAACGGGCCGGCGTCAAATTTAACGACGCCGATCTTATTGGTGCTCCCTTTCAGGTCGTGGTGGGTGACAAAGGATTAGCCAACAATGCTATAGATATTAAGACGCGACGGACGGGTGAAGTTGTCAAACTTCCCCCATCGGAAGTGACAAAATGGCTAGTCGATCAACTGGCTGATGGGAAAGGGTAAAAGCCATTTCCAATATCCAACAAGGAATTTCGAATCACCAAGGGCTTTGGATCATTTCATTGATTGGTCCTCTTTTCCTTCGAAATTCGGTGTTCGACATTCGATTTTGGCATTTCATGGCAGCGTTCCTTATTCGAATTGAAGGCCAATGGGGGCAAAGAGGGGATTCCTCACCCATATTATCCGAGGCATCCGACAAGCCAATCCACAAGTAACTGATTCGACTGGACATTCTGACTGTCCTCATACCCTCTTTCCGTTGACAAATAATCGAATCCGATGATACGGTACCTTAGGTTTTTCATACGATATTGTCACCTCTCAGTACGATATCTCTCATGCTCAATCAAATGAACGTTCGGGGGCTGCTATTTGACCCTTACAACAATGCATACATCGTTATTCTCCGGGATGAGCAAAATTCCGATATGCTCCCCATTTGGGTGGGCAAATCCGAAGCCAGTGCGATTAGCTTCGCCCTGGAAAAAATCGCGCCTCCCAGACCCATGACCCATGATCTCATGAAGTCGATCCTGGATAATGTTGAAGCGAAAGTGATTAGTGCGGTCGTCACAGATCTAAAGGACAATACATATTTTGCGAAGATTCACTTGTTGTACGGAGATTCAGAATACTCAATTGATTCAAGACCAAGCGATGCCATTGCAGTAGCCTTGCGAACCGAAGCGCCTATTTTTGCAACAGAGGAAGTCCTTCGCAAGCAAAGCTCCGAGGAACTGGAACGGTGGCTAGAGAACCTCAAACCCGAGGATTTTGGAAAATCTGAAAGTTAAGCGTTTGAGGGCCAATACCTCTTTTTCCATTTTCCACAGTACGACCTCAGACAGAGGATTCCCCCCGAGTACTTGCAAACATTTACTGCCGAGCATCGGGTACCAAGACAGCAAAAACCAAACAAGTAGGGCGTTTAAAGCATGAGTGAAAACAATAATCTCATCTCGCTGACGGTGCATGGGGTTTTGGTTGACCCCAATACCGATACCCAGATTGTCATTCTGCGCGATGAAAGAAATTCTGAAGTCTTACCAATTTGGGTCGGGACCGCTGAAGGGACTTCCATTCGCCTGGCCCTTGAAGGGGTCATTCCTCCCCGGCCAATGAGTCATGACCTTATTCAAAGTTTTGGCGAACACTTAGGGTTCGAAGTCACTTCTGTGGTCATCACTGAAGTCAAAAACAATACCTATTATGCCTCGATCCATCTGGCGCATAATGGATTGGAGCGACAGGTCGATTCCCGTCCCAGCGATGCCATTGCTCTGGCCCTTCGAACGAAAAGCCCAGTATTGGTCACCCCTGAAGTGCTCGAGCGCCGGGGTGGAGAAAACCTTGATGCCTGGTTGGCAAAATTAGACCCAAAAAGTTTTGGGCAACAGGAAGCCTAACTCGAAACTATATTATTCAAGTTTATAAGCGGGAGAAACCTCATGCGGTCGTTTCAAGCAAAACCTCTGGAATTACAAAGAAAATGGTACTTGGTGGATGCAGAAGGACAAACTCTGGGACGATTAGCATCCCGTATCGCTATCCTCCTTCGGGGAAAACATAAACCCATTTTTACCCCAAATGTTGACACCGGGGACCATGTGGTCGTGATCAATGCCAGTCGCATCCGACTCACAGCAAACAAATTCAAAGTGAAAACCTACCATCATCACACAGGCTTTCCAGGAGGGTTGAAATCCGTCACGGCTGAAAACCTTCATGCCAAAAAACCAACGGCCATTCTTTCCAAAGCGATACAGGGAATGTTGCCCAAATGTCCCTTAGGCAATCAAATGGCTAAAAAGCTTCGAATTTATCCAGGCGCGGAACATCCACACCAAGCTCAAGAACCCGAACTGATCACATTGTCGAAATGATTTTTTATTGTCAAACTTGAATGAAGGAATGTCGAGATGATTGAAACAGCCCAATATGCCACCGGTAAACGGAAATATGCAGTCGCCCGGGCATGGATTGAGCCTGGCTCTGGCGAAATCCAGGTCAATAACAAACTACTTGACCAGTACTTTACCCGGCAGGCGCATCAAATTCAGGTCCGATCACCTTTTGACATTACCGGTACCGCAGGACAATATAATGTGCGAGCGACCATTGCCGGTGGAGGAATAAGCGGACAGGCCGGAGCCTTGAGACATGCGATCGCCAGAGCCTTGATGCTCCTGAGTCCCCCCATGAGGGCCACATTAAAAAAACAAGGGTTCTTGACCCGCGATCCTCGGGTCAAAGAACGAAAAAAATATGGACAAAAGGGCGCAAGGCGCCGCTTCCAGTATTCCAAACGCTAAAAATTTTCCACCGTCTGTTTCCAACAAGGGAAGGCACGGTGCCTTCCCTTTTTTTTTTGTGACGACATATGTTGTTTAAGAAATCCGGCTGGTGCAAGATTAATATTCAGCGTTCAAAGTCCAACGTAGCCGCGCCATCTAATGGCGCCTTTTGGGGATTCCAAATGCCTTAAACGATACGGGATGGTTGGTCGCAATTAGTGGTAAATCTTCTTACGCCCCTACAAATGCTTTCATCATTCCGGGGCAGCATGAGATGCTGCAGCTACAAACTGAAATTCGAAACCTGAACCCTTTTCCCTGACCTATGGCGAAAAACAAAATCAAAGTGGCCGTAATCGGAGCGAGTGGATATACTGGCGGGGAGTTGCTTCGCCTTCTTAGTGGACATCCTCACGTTTCTATCGCTCTCACCCTTTCATCAGAAAAATCTGCGGGCCGGGCCTTAACGGACCTTTTTCCTAATTTGACTTCCATTCTTGCTCTTCCCCTTGAGAACATGGAGCCAGCCACCGTGGCCAAACAGGTTGACCTTGTTTTTTTGGCCCTTCCCCACACTCAAGCCATTCCTATGGTGGCGACCTTTCTTGAATGTGGAAAATTCGTCATCGACCTCAGTGCGGATTTTCGCTTAAAGGAATCGAAGGTCTATGAGCAATGGTACGGAACACCCCACACCGCCCCCCATCTTCTTCATGAGGCTGTCTACGGACTTCCTGAACTTTACCGTGCCGAAATCAAAAAAGCGAAGTTGATTGCGGTACCCGGTTGCTATCCCACTGCCGCCATTCTCCAACTGGCACCTTTTATCGCCGGCAACCTCATTGACGTGGACAGCATCATCATCGACTCTAAATCGGGGGTTTCCGGCGCTGGACGAGGATTGGGACTTGGTTATCACTTTCCAGAGGCCCATGATGGAATTCATGCCTATAAGATTGGGAAGCATCGACATCTTCCTGAGATCCAACAAGAATTAACCTTACTTGCCTCTAACAAATCCGAATCAACCCGTTCATTCGATGCTCTTTGCTTCACTCCCCACCTTATCCCAATGAATCGTGGCATTCTGAGCACCACGTATGCCAAATTATCATCAAGTGCATCCGGAATGGATTGCTATGGCATCTACAAAGATTTCTACAAAAATGAACCTTTCATCCGCTTGTTTGACAGCCCTGACCTGGTCAATCCTAACCATGTGCGAGGGTCCAATTTTTGCGACCTTGGGGTAACGTCCGATCCTCAATCAGGCAGGATTGTCACGCTCGCTGCCATTGATAACCTAGTGAAGGGCGCCGCTGGCCAGGCCATACAGTCCATGAATCTCATGTTAGGGATTCCGGAAAACGAAGGGTTACACTCACCCGGATTATTTCCCTAATTCGACACCGGGTCCTCTTTCCAACTTCATTTTTGTCGTCCATGATTAGAGTGAGACAAAAAAAAGGGGGCGTCACCGCCCCAACAGGGTTTTCAGCATCAGGAATCCATTCCGGGATCAAAAAGCCACCATTGCGTGATCTCGCCTTGATCGCTTCAGATGTCCAAGGCCCCATTGCCGGCATGTTCACGACCAACCAAATTGTTGCGGCGCCTGTCATTTTCGATCAGCGCAATCTGAAGAAAAAAACCGGTCGCGCGATCATTATCAATAGCGGCAATGCTAATGCCTTTACCGGACCACAAGGGTTGCTCGATACCCGGGAAATGGCCGAATCGGTCGCCAAGGGCCTTCGTACTCCCCGTCATACAGTATTTGTGGCTTCGACTGGAGTGATCTGTCCTCCTCTACCCATGGGTCGCATTCGAAAGGGAATTCCCCGGCTTATTCGAGACTTAAGACCAGAAGGTAACCTCGCTGCGGCTCAGGCGATCATGACCACCGATACCACTACCAAAGAAGTGGCCTTACAGGCACGTATCGGAGGGGAAAAGGTCACTGTAGGAGGCATGGCGAAAGGGGCAGGCATGATCCATCCCAATATGGCGACCATGCTGGCTTTCTTGACCACGGATGCAGCCATTCTCCAACCCACCCTCCAAGCCGCCCTTCGTCGTGCTGTCGATCTCTCATTAAATTGCATTTCAGTCGACGGAGAAACGAGCACGAATGATACCGTGCTTTGCCTCGCCAATGGTATGGCGAAAAATCGCCTGCTACGTTCAAACTCACCGGACCTGGAAGATTTTCAACATCTCCTCTATGAAGCCTGCCATTCTTTGGCTCTCCAAATTTGCCGGGATGGAGAGGGAGCAACCAAACTGGTGGAGATTCAAGTGAGTGGTGCCAAAAATTCAAATGACAGCAGAAAGATCGCCACAACTCTTGCGACTTCTCCCCTCTTGAAAACCGCTCTATTCGGAGAAGATCCCAATTGGGGTAGAATTCTAGCGGCCATCGGCCGTGCGGGCCCCCGTATCAATACGGAAAAGATTGGGATAGACTTCGATGGGATTTATGTAGTCAAAAAAGGGAGAGGGGTAGGCTCAGGAATTGAAAAAAGAGTGAAACGAGTGATGGAAAAATCCGAATTCACCATTAGAGTGACCCTTGGAAATGGGAACGCCGCCTGGAGAATGTGGACCACGGATCTATCCTATGATTATGTCAAGATCAATGCCTCCTACCGTTCGTAGATACACGACGAAACCTCGCCCAACCCGTCTAAGGAATCAATCTTACCTTCTGGTATTCTTTTCATTGGGTGACCCATCTGAAGGAATTCGCTCACCCTGGTTATCCGAAGGATGCAACCCATATTTCTTTAACAATTTATAGAAATCGGCTCGATACCGGCCCGCAATTTGCGAAGCTCGTGAAATATTTCCTTCCGTCGCTCGGAGCAGGTCCCTTAGATACTCTCGTTCAAACGACTCCTTGGCCTCGGTGAGAGGCTGTATCGTCCCTTGGGTTTTCCCGGGATTCAATGGAAGAAGGTCGAGCGTAATCATATCCTGAGCAGACATGACCACAGCTCGCTCTATGACATTTTCCAATTCTCGAACATTTCCAGGCCAGGCATAGGTTACCATGGCTTGCATGGCATCTGGAGTAAATCCACGAATGGGTTTATTCAAACGACTCGTACTCTGCTTTAAGAAAAATTGAGTTAAGGAGGGAATATCCTGACGTCGTTCCCGAAGGGGAGGAATCCACAGTGGAACGACGTGCACGCGATAATATAAATCCTCCCGAAAACGCCCTTCACGAACTGCCTGTTCTAAATCCTGATTCGTGGCCGCGAGGATCCGCACATCCACCTTCGTTGGCACTTGAGCACCAATGGGGAGGATCTCTCGCTGTTGAATCGCTCGAAGGAGTTTTCCTTGAAGAGCCAAAGGCATCTCGCCAATTTCATCGAGGAAGAGTGTGCCCTTATCAGCCGTGTGAAACAATCCTCGTTTATTCTGGTGTGCACCCGTAAACGACCCTTTCAAATGCCCAAACAATTCACTCTCGAACAGCGCTTCCGGAATGGCTGCACAATTCACCGCAACAAAGGGTTTTTCACTTCGTTGACTATTACAATGAATCACTCGGGCGATCACTTCTTTTCCGGTCCCCGTTTCTCCTGATATACAGACCGTCGTATCGGTTCCCGCTACTCGCGCCACTTGTTGAAGGAGCGCCTGCATTTCCGAACTGCGGGCAACCACCTTATCCATACCGTAGAGTTCATTGACAAGCATTTGGAGTCGTTGAATTTCCTGGCTCATACGTTTTTGTGCCAAAGCCTTGTCAATACTGGCCGATAGTTCTTTGTCATCAAACGGCTTTGTGAGATATCCATAGGCCCCTTTTTTCATCGCCTCTACCGCATTGGGGATACACCCATGAGCCGTCAGAATGAGGATCGGCAGGTTTGAATCAAGCAAATGCAACTCTTCCATAAGCCCCAATCCATCGAGATCCGGGAGACGAAGATCAAGAATGGCAAAATCATATGGTTCATCATGGGCTCGGTTCAAAGCTGCTTTTCCCGTCTCACAGGGTGTCACGGCATACCCTAAAGACTTGAGTCGCATTTGCAGAAGGGTGAGCAGACTCGGGTCATCATCGACAACAAGAATTCGTTCATCCGCCATTGGTTTTGTTTATCTCCTCTTTGGTTTCCGTTTCCATTTCAGGAGACGGGGTCATTTTTTCTGATGGTCGGGTCGGCAGCGTTTTTTCTTTCAGCTCCTGGTCAATCCGTCTCAACGCCTCCAGTTGATTCATCAACTCTTGAACCTTTTCTTCTCTGGCCTTGAGTTCCTGCTGAAGTCCCTGCCGTACCGCCACTTCTTTTTTAAGTTGATCCACCTGCCTCGTCAGACCAACAATGAGGAGATTCAGTTCCTCGATTTTTTGGTCACGATGATTCAAATCTTCCTGGAGGGCCTCGACCGATGAATTATCCAGCTTCGAGACAAGTTCATGAACCATCAACTCCCGATCGACCATCTCACGGGCAAATCGTTTAGCCAACTCACCCGAGGTAGGGGAAGGATTTCCTGGAGGCTTAAGAACCTCTAACACCCATAACCAAAATCGACTTTCTGATGCGAGCTGACTATTCGGATTCGCCGCCACCACTCGCCGAAAATGTTGAGCCGCGAGCTCCTGATTCACGTAAAGGGCGGCCACGCCTCGCAGGAATAGGGTGCTGCTGCATTCTTCATCGTGATGACATCGCTGCAGTTGCTTATCTTGTTCTTCTCCTATCGCCTCGAAAAAAGGAACATCCTCCGGATTTGGATCAAGGAGGGAAGACACGGATGGATCCACTTTTTGAGGAGGTTCATCGGCGGGTAACGGCTCCCAAAAGGGAGATGCACAACTCGCCGTGGTCCAGAGGACTATGCCCACCAATAGACCATGAAAAAAATTGAATTGTCGCCTCCTCAGCTCTTTCAAAAACGATGCCTCAGTCTCATGTCCACCGGGTGCCTTCTTAAAATGATCGCTCACGCCAAATTGGGTTTTTCCTTCAGCCCCTACTTGCTTTTGATATTTCATCCTGGGCATGAACAGTGATCGGGGAACTGACATTTTGACATTATCTAACGGACAGGATTTGACTTATGTCCTTCTCACATGAGGGGAGCTTCTCAACATGAAATCGGTGCCCTCTATTCTGTACGACTCGGTATCGTAAAGTGAACGGAAGTCCCTTTTCCTAATTCACTTTCGGCCCAAATATTTCCTCCGTGAGCTTCAATGACACGTTTGGCTAACGCCAATCCAATCCCACTACCCACATAGGCACGTCCCTCCTGAGTCCTTCCCTGATAGAACCGTTCAAACACATGTGGTAAATCTTCCGGAGGGATCCCGGGGCCGGTATCGATGACAGCGATATGGAAGCCATCGGCTCCTTCATCAGGGTAGGAATGAAGGGAAACTGTCGCACCCTCGGAACTAAACTTCAGGGCATTGGACAACAGGTTTTCCAACACTTGTTCGATCCGGGGGCCATCAACTTCCTGAATGCGTGCTCGGTCGGGGTCTAATTCTGTCAGAATTTGTATGTGCTTTCGCTCTGCGAGGAATTTCATCTTTTCGGCAGATCGGAGAGCTAATCGATTCAAATCTGTCGGACTAAACTGATACGCTAACATATCAGCCTCCATCCTCGACAAATCCAGGAGATTCTCAATGAGCTGATTTAATCGCTGACTACTTGACAACAAAATCGTGAGGGTTTCACGTTGGTCATGGGTGAGAGGACCTGGAACTCCGTCCAGCAGAAGCTGAGCACCTTCCCGCATGGAGGTCAGAGGTGTTCGAAATTCATGGGAAATATTGGCCAAAAACTCAGATTTCATCTCGTCCAATTTTTGGAGTTTCTCTCCCATCCAGTTGACCGTATTGACCAATTCCCTCAATTCATGAGGAACGGTGACGGGAAGGGTGCGTCCGAATTGACCCTGACCAATCCGGCGAATTTGGCCTTGTATACGCCGAAGGGGACGTACAATACTATAACTAGCCACCCCGGCTAAGCCAAGTCCCAACAAAATGGCCATGATAATGAGTTGACGAGTGATTTCTTCAGCCTGAACCGACCTGATATGGGAATTCCTTAAAATTCCGCCAATGCTGGACTCTTGTAAAGTAATATAGGCATTAATGATTTCGGTCATAGCATCAACCAGACCATCTCTCCGGTCTTCATAATCCGCAAGGGACCGTTCAGAATGCTCTGTCTGCTGAACGCCTTCGCTGAGGAACAGGGTGTGGAATTCTTCATGAAGTTGATGGGTCCGTTGTAATAACTCACGAGCTTCATCAGAGTTTTCTTGCTCCCGAAGAGCCGCTAAGGTTTTACGAAAATTTTCGGCTTCTTCCAGGAATTCTTTCAAGAGCGCGGTGTCACGAAGCACCAGGTACTGCTTGTCACTTTTCAACTGTGAGTAGAGACTCGTAATCAAACGTTTCGCGGTCTCGACGGCAGGAAAATGATAGGTGACCAATTCCGCCCCGAGTTCGGTCAGGACACGAAATTGATTGAGAATGTACAAATTGACACCCACGACAAGAGCGATGACGGTGAGATATCCCAGGGCCGATCGCCAAAAAATGGAAAGTCTCGAAAGCATTTAGTCCAATATCTCCCGAATGTGGTATTCCTTGCTCTCACGAGAGTGGCTAAAGATAATAATTTCACCCAGAAGACCAACCGAAAATAACTGCATACCCAATACCATCATCAATGCGCTGGCAACCAACAACGGACGCTCCAACAAAGGCACGCCAAAAATTATTCGTTCGAACCCAAGGTAGCCTGTCACCATGGCGCCTATTCCAAACACCCCCAAACCAATCAAGCCAAAAAATCGTAGGGGTTTCTTTGTGAACCTGAAGAGAAAAAATAAGACAAAAATGTCGAGGAACCGCCTCACATAGTCTCCCAGAGGCTTCAACCGAATTTTGCGATTATGCTCACTTTGTTGAACTTGTATTTCTCTAACCTTAAAACCCCGGCGAAGGGCAAGAAGGGGATAAAATCGATGAAGATCGCCATAGAGAGAAACTTCTTGAGCCACTTCCTTTTTCATTATCCGAAACCCACAGCTGATATCGTGAAAGGGGCAGCCGGTCAACAGTTTCACAATCCAATGAAAGACTTTAGATTGGACTCTATTAAAGAGCGCGTCAATGCGAGGATATCGCCAGGCAATAACCAAATCGTCCTTTCCTCCAATAAATTCCCCAAGAAAATTTTTTAATTCCATTGGGGCAACTTGATAGTACGAAGCCAATGTCAGGATATTTCGCCCCCTGGCATGTTCGAATCCGGCGGACAGAGCCGTCGCTTCTCCAACACTGTGATTCAGCAAAATAATTCGAATATCTGAATGGTTTTGCTTTAATTTCTGTAAGTCCCGGGCGGCGGTATCAAAAGGTCCATCCAGGACAAAAATAAATTCTGTCGAATACCCAGAACTGGAAAGTTCTCTCCAGACGTCTTCGTACAGTTGTCTCAAATCATCACAACGTTCAGATATGGGGATCACCACACTCAAGTCTATCTGGCCCTGTGGCTCAGACGTCTCAAGCTCAGAGGAAGATCTTTGTTCAGGAAGGTCCGGGCTTACCATACGAGAAGCCTACAAGTATTTCCCAAGAGGGAGAAATAATTTTTTACGAATGAAATCGCTCGTCTTGACCGACAATTCCCCCACAATACCCATTGTCAGTAAATGTCCGCTTACAAACAAAGACAGAAACGACAGAATTGAAGGAACGAGTATGGACTCTGCGCGAGTTTCAGAAAACAACCCGAAGGCCAGAAACAGCAACCCGAAACCAAGAACGAAACCGGGAATACTCAGGAGTCCAAACCACCGGAAGGGTCGGGAAGAAAAGTCTGTAATCATTTTCACGACAATCATATCTAACGCCACCCTCCATATACGTCCAATACCATATTTACTTTTTCCATATCGGCGACCATGATGTTGAACAGAAACCTCTCCGACCCTGGTGCCCACCACCCTGGTTAATGCAGGGATAAATCGATGCATTTCCCCATACAGGGACAATGATTTGATGACAGGCCCTTTATACGCCTTCAATGAACATCCACTGTCATGAAGTTTGACTCCGGTCAATCGACTAATGATCCAATTGGCAACTTGAGACGGGAATCGCCGGGACCAGTATTTATCTTTTCGGTTCTTTCTCCAACCGCTGACCACATCAAACCCCTCGTCCACTTTGGTCACAAGCTTGGGAATATCATCTGGATCATTCTGAAGATCGCCATCCATACTGACAATGATTTGGCCTTTGGCGTAGTCAAACCCCGCTGTCATGGCCGCTGTCTGGCCATAGTTTTTTCGAAAACGGATCACTTTCAGGCAAGGATCCTGAGCCCAGAGCTTTTGCAATATGAAAAATGATCGGTCCTGACTTCCATCATCAACGAAAATCAACTCGTATGGCCTTCCCAACTGATCGCAAGCCACCCGTAATTTTTGGTAGAGCGGCTCAAGGCTCTCCTCTTCGTCAAAAACGGGGATCACGACCGAAATCAGATCCGCTTGATTCATGGAGATTGGCTTTTTCATCCCTTCTCCCTATTCATTCACGGGGAAGATGGCTTGGAACCGGCTTAAGTCCATTCATTATGAAGGAAGTAAACCGTGTTGTTTGTACCAGTCCGCGGTAATCTGAAGACCGGTTTTCATGTCATATTCTGGTAAATACCCCAATTCACCTTTCGCCTTAGAAATGTCAAAGGCCCTATTTTTCCTGAAGAAATCCGCGCGACGTCGATATAGAGGCGGCTCGATTCCCAACGGCTTACAAACGATTTCACATCCTAGGCTCGCCACCCAAAGGGGCCAGAACGGCAGCCTCCACCGAGGTATGGGAACCCCCAGGCAATTCGCGACCAGCGCGACCAACGTATTTAACGTCACATACTCTTCTCCGGCTAAGGTGTAGATCTGGCCAATAGCCTCTTGTCGTTCAGACGACAAAATCATTCCCCTGACGAGATCATCGACATAGGTGAAATGGTAAAGAACCTCTCCATTCCCGAACATTATAAATCGTCGATTTTGAATATGTTTAAACAGTTTTAAAAATCTCAGATCCCCTGGTCCGTAAATCCCTGCGGGTCTTACGATGACCCCTGGCAACCCCGTCTCCTCAAACAATCTAATGGCCAGACGTTCCCCCTCCATCTTTGTCCGCTGGTATTCATCACCGGGATTATAGGGACCGGTTTCTTTGCCGGGAGGATTGGAAATAGTTCCCTGCACACCAACCGTACTACAATGAACGACCCGTTCCACTCCCGCCTTCAATGACGCTTCAAGAACGACCCGGGTTCCGGTCACATGTGTATCCCACACGAGCTGTTTGGACACCGCTTCCTGACGGTAGAGCGCGGCAAGGTGAAAAACCCTTGTGACGCCTTGAACGGCGTTCTCCACCGAATCGGGATCCATAACCGTGCCACGAACAATTTCCGCCCCGAGGGATTCTAAATCTTGAGTGTTGCTTGAGCGCCGTACCAGGGCACGAACCGATACCCCTTTCTCCAATAAAGCCCGGCAAAGGTGAGTCCCAGTAAATCCTGAAGCTCCAGTGACTAATGCCAGGTCCGTCATCTTTTCCCAGTTATGAAAGGGGAGAGATCCTTGACTGGATGATTTCCTCAACTTCTTTTAGTTCATTTCGTTCCTTATTCATCTCCCAACTCATTTCCTTTGACATGCACATTGCACAGAGTTCAAGAAAATTCTTATCCGGGGATGATTGAGTGAAGTCAATGGTCATTCTCCGAAAAACCGCATCGGTAAGTTTTTGAGCTCCTTCTTCGCGGACACCATACATGAGCTCTGCCAAACTCACCGCCTGTGTTGTGGGCAGGGAAGGCCACGTCCGTCTTACTTCATCCAGGCCAAAGAGGACTCCGTGGTAAGCCGATCCATACTTGGTAATAAGAGATCGAATCATCTCCTCGCTAAATTGATCTGAGTGCTTTCGGGCCTCCTCATTCACAAAACCCTCAACATCATCAATCTTTCCGCCATAGACGGGGGTGGAAGCCGTCAAAGATGAGGAAGGCGTTTTTCTTAATTTCTTCAAAGCCAGATTCACGACCTTCTCTGCCACATGCCGGGCTTCTGTAAACTTCACTCCAATGACTGACAGTAATCCCTTTATCCCATGCTCGTATTCATGGTCTTTTATTTCGTATTGTTTGCTAAATTGAGCCATTTCCCCTGCCGGATTTGGCGTAGGTTGGATCCCCCAATACACCCAGACAATATCGGTCGCCCTAATTGCTCCCGCGGGAAACCCTGTATTTAGATCATCAACAAAGGCCATAATCTCCGCCTCGGTCACTCCATGGTGAGGGCGCTCAGCGTCCAAGGGTAAGTGGGCCGTTCCAATTAAAGAGCCTTGATGGCAAGGGGTAATAATATAAAGACGAGATCCTTTTTGAAGGATGGCTTGGCTATCTTTATATTGACACTGACTATGTACACCCAAAGCATAGTTGGGAACGAGTTGCCGTTTCACCAAGATATTAAAGGCTCTCCCAAACGACGTCACAGGAGGCACTTTCGGATCTTGCGTAAGGGTTAAGACTCTATTGGCCCAAGGCCCACCGGCATTGATGACAAGCCGCGCTTGAATCTCGAACTTTTCATCCGACAAAACATCATGGGCGATGACCCCTTGAATCTCGTCTCCAGACCCCAAAAATCCTGTTATTTTAACATAATTAGCCAAATGAGCACCCGCCTGGTCTGCTGATTGGGCCAGGGCCATGAGGAGGCGTTCTGGATTGAGCAGCTGAGCGTCGTAGCAGAGGGCCGCACCGGTCAATCCTTCGTCATCAATCCCGGGCACTAACCGATGAAATTCCTCTTTGGAGAGAAGTTGGCTAGACGGTAGATATTTTTGATGATGTAAGCCTCGATTCCGGTCAAACCCTATAAGGTCATGTATGAATAATGCGAGAGAAAAAAGCTCCTTGCCCCGAAGACCATGGCCATAAGTCGGAAAGAGGAAGGGAAGTGGATGAATGAGATGAGGAGCGATACGCAAGAATGCGCTTCGTTCACGAATAGATTGCCTCATTCTCGAGAGGGCACCGTGCTGAAGATATCGGAGCCCCCCGTGGATGACCCTTAAACTGTTTGAAGACGTGGCATGACCAAAGTCACCCTGTTCTACAAGCCCAACCCGTAACCCGCGGAGGGCGCCCTCCCAAGCCAAGAACAAACCATACAATCCACCACCGACAATTAAAAGATCATAGGGTGCTTGGGTCAGGCGAATCAGGTCACGTTTCATATTTCAGGGAGGAGAGAACCAACAGATACTCACGATGGATATTCCTAAAGGTGAGGAAGAATCGGCTTCCCACGAATTGATGCCGGAATGGAAAACGAGAGTTGACAAGTCATTGGGTCCGAACCCCTTTTCCTGAGGGTCAATCATCCTTAAGACGGGAGGGGGGAACGTTCTTCGGAATACCAGGACAGACTCTTTTCAAGCTGGGGTGAAAAACAGCCGGTTGGCATTCCATACCCATTTCATAAGTATGGAGAGGCCACCCCATTCGGTCAACCCCCTTTTTTCATATCACAGGGTTAAGTAAATAAAATTCCTGGGGGTTGTCACTAACGTCTTCCTAAAAAACAATGTTTTTTCAGGATAACAGGTGCAAATATTTTAACAACCACCTATAATCGGCAGGGACGGCACTTTTCGGTGGCCGGTGGCTCGGTGGGGGTCATCGTTCGGCCATCGGTCTCCTGAACCCCTCAAGGACCCCAGTGAGTTCATCATACCAAGCTTATGAAATGGGAGCTAAGGGAGGTATATCGGAGTCTCCGGATATTGAGACTTCTTCCGAAGAGTATGCGAGGCGATTCACTGGAAAGGTTGGAAAATGGCTTTTACAAATTCAAGAAGAGGCTACCTTAAAGTTATTGAGCCCCTATCGGAATGCGACGATCCTCGATGTTGGTGGAGGCCATGGACAACTCACCAAGCCTCTTCTTGATTCCGGCTTCAAAGTCACAGTCTTCGGCAGCGCCTCAGCATGTGCAACCCGTATTCTGCCTTTGCGTGACGGTAAAAATTGTCAATTTGCCACGGGCAATCTTCTCACACTCCCCTTTATCGATCGCGCGTTCGATGTGGTGATCAGCTATCGACTCTTGTCTCACGTCTCCAATTGGGAACAACTTCTTTCAGAAATGTGTAGAGTGGCCAAAACCTCTGTTATTGTTGATTACCCGGAAGCTTATAGCATCAACTATTTGATACCATGGCTATTTCATGTGAAAAAGCAGATCGAGAAGAATACGAGACGCTTTCGATGCTTCCACGGTTACGAGTTGCTTGAGAAGTTTGAGTCCCTGGGATTTGGGTTGAGTGAACGCGTTCCGGAGTTTTTCCTCCCAATGGTATTGCACCGGACCATGAAGACCGCAAATCTTTCTCACGCGTTGGAGGGAGCATTTCGGCGACTTGGACTGACGGCACGGTGGGGATCTCCGGTGATTTTAAAATTGGTGCGCAAGGGCTAATGCGCTCATGCGATTACTTCTGCTCGCCTCTCATCCCTTCTATCAAGATCGAGGAACTTCGATAGCGGTGGATCATGTGTTAAACGTGTTGAGTCAACGGGGGGATTTGGTGGATGTCCTGACTTATCACGAAGGGGGCGAAAAACAATACCCCAACGTGTCGATTTATCGTATACCAGCCCTCTCTTTCGTGAAAAACATTCCTATAGGGTTCTCCTGGAAAAAAGTCTTGTGCGACGTTCTTTTGTTTTTTAAGACTGGAAAATTTTTGTTTCGAAATCGATATCACCTCATCCATGCCACGGAAGAAGCGGTGTTTATCGCTCTGATCATGAAATGGGTGTTTAAAGTACCCTATCTCTACGATATGGACTCATCCCTTCCCCAACAGTTGGTGGAAAAGTACTCCTGGCTCAAATACATGGCATTTGTATTAAATTTTCTGGAGCGGGTCGCGATCCAAAACGCCATCGCCGTACTCCCGGTTTGCGATGCCCTTGCTGATCTTGCGCTGAAATACAGAAACAATAATGTGGTGGTGGTTCATGATTTTCCGCTATCAGTTCATTCCAACGGTATTAAACAAATAAATTTGAAAACGGAGCTTGGCATCGAGGGAAGGATGGTGATGTATGTGGGAAATCTTGAAGGGTATCAAGGCATTGACCTGTTATTGGAAAGTTTTTCCAAGGTTTTGAAAGTGATTGGAGGAATCGACTTGGTGATCATTGGCGGAGAAGAGAGGCATATCAAAGGCTACAAAGGAAAATCCAAAAGCCTTGGGATCGACTCACGAATACATTTTCTGGGGAAAAGGCCACTCCAAGACCTTGATGGATACCTGAAATCCGCAGATATTCTTGTCTCTCCACGAATCAAAGGGAAGAACACCCCTATGAAGCTTTATTCGTACTTGTGGAGTGAAAAGCCGGTCCTTGTGACAAATGTTGAAAGTCATACACAGATCGTGAACAATGAGGTGACGTTCATTGCAGACCCCGAACCTGAAGCATTTGCAAAAGGAATGATCGCGTTGTTAGGGAATGAATCGTTAAGATTGAAGCTGGGAACTGAGGGAAAAAGGTGGGTTGAAGCCAGGTATAATTTTGAGGAATTTCGAAAGAAACTCAATTCGTTGTTCGATGAATTAGCCAATTCAACGAGATAAACCCCTTGCCAGACATTCCAGCCCATCTTTCCTTTCGCATGTCATGACGACAAGGCCAAAGACAAGTCCGTTCATCCCTTATCGAGCTCCAGTCCCAAAAATTACTACCTGGAGTGTCCGAACCAATATCCGGACATCCAACCATAGGGAAAGATTTCTCACATAGTGGAGGTCATACTGGAATTTTATGTGAGACTCTTTAACTGACGCCGCATAGGGAAAACACGTTTGCGCCCACCCGGTAATTCCAGGCCGCACGGTATGTCGAAGTTCATAAAGGGGAATGACGGCACGAAGTTCCTGAATAAAATGAGGCCGTTCCGGACGTGGCCCAATGAGACTCATATCCCCTCGAAGGACATTCAATAATTGAGGTAATTCATCAAGCCGCGGCGTTCGAAGCCATCGTCCCACCCTGGTGATGCGCCCATCGGACATACCTGCCCACTGGATACCCCCTTCTTCGGCATTCTGATGCATAGAGCGAAATTTGAGCAGGACGAAAGGCACCCCCAGACGACCGATTCGCACTTGCCGATAAAGAACCGGGCCTGAAGACTCGCATTTAATGAAGACGGCAATGAGAAAAAATACAGGGGCAAGACATATGAGACTCACCAGTGAACCACTAATGTCAATACATCGCTTCAGGATCATAAGTATTGGATTTATTTGCAAACCGGTCGAAACTTTTCTAGATGGCCATGGGCATTCCTCAATCAGGAGAGGAGCACACTGTTCCCTATATAAACCCTGATCACCCATAAGATCGTGACCCATAGGCTTTGTCTCCTACCTGACTCCCCTGACCTCGTTTGTTATCCAACCTATTAGGTAACAAGAAATTCAAACTTTGGGTCCGGATTTTCCTGTCCATTTATTCCGCAGCAATTCCACCAATCCTTCACAAAAAATTATACGTCAAATGGATAGCGAATCAAGACCAAAAGGGCGATGCTTTCCTAAGGACGACCATTCATATATCTAATTCTTCGTGCCAACTTATTACCGATTGGTGGGACCTTGTTTGCTGAAAAGTGGGTCTCCCGACACGAATTGAACCTACGACAAGCGGGTGAGGAAAAGAAGAGTGTGAATTCAGAAAGCCAATATCTATAGGGAATTCAAGCCTTTTGTGGCTTACGGAAACGGACGGGAGCGGACCAAATCGGGCCGCCTGTCCGCAACCGCTCCGCAACCCGTGTACTGGCTTCTTTCAATGAAGGGGTAGTACCCCCACCATGGCAATCGAGGGCGTAACGGCAGGGGCCCTTGGGGTATGAGTGACCCTAGCCACCCCGGCACACATTTTGTAATGGCGTTGCTAGTGTATGCAATCCGCAGGGTCGGCCGTTCGGAATCGGTTGTTCGACCAGGTGTTGTTGTCGCAATCCGCATTTTCGTCGACAAGATCATTGCTCGTATTGCGCTTCGCGACATTACCGAGAAGGGTATTGTTGATAGCCCCTTATCTTACCCGGATTCCATTATTTCCGTTCTGCTTGGCGGTATTCCCAAGAGCAGTGAGGGGGAGAGGTAGTTCCGGCGACACCGGCTAGAACCTTGCGACAATTCTCAACTTTTGTCAAACAAGTTTTATTGGAAGCCGAGTCGAAAAAATCCCGCTCTCTTGCAACGCGGTTATGGAGCGTTATCTCCCGTCCGTAAAAGGTAAATATTGCATTTTATCCATCAAAACCGACTAGTCCTTTTGTCCTTGAAACACAACCTTCCCGCCTTGAGAAATTGTCGCCCCTGCCTGGTGTTCCCAGAAGACTATACTCTCATCTGGGTTCGCATAGCGTACGCCGCTTGCTGACACTGCCCGGGGCAGAGTAACCGTACCGAGAGACTTGTAGGTGAACGTGACTGTCTCCTCGTCAATGTTAAATGTCGCAGCCACGGTGTTTGAACCACCAGAATATAAGGCAGTAATCGTGTTCGACATCTCGTTCAGGGGTGCCCGGTTGGCAAGGTACAGAGCCCCCGCGATGAGGAGTATCAGAACGACCATGCCCACGAGTATGTTTTTATTCATTACTATAAAGACCCAGAACTTGGATTGGCTCTATTATAAGTCATTTATTGGAGTCCCAAACAAACCAGCTAATGTAAAGGCGGTCTTGAGTGGACTGCATGTGATGCATTACACTTTTCTCCTTTCCTAGGAAATACTCAATCATTAAATTGTGTACCCCCCCTCTAATCATGGATGGATTCCACGAAAGGAGACCTTACCTGGTTCAAGCGCACCCAGGGCGGATGCCAGGTTCCATGGGAATGGGTCTCAGCCTATCTGTTTGGATGGCGGTCACACTATTCTGCACCCTGTTCGGCCTCACTATCGTGGGATGCAGCGGCTTCGATCCCAAACCCCTCGAAGCCGTGCCCATCGAAAAACGTGCGCTGCGTCAAACCCAGGGTCAAGTCACCATCGCCTCAGTCGCGCTGACCGAAGAGGAAAGTGAAGCGGTATATGGGGTGGACTTGGGGAAAACAGGCATTCAGCCTGTTTGGCTGCAAGTAGAAAATAATACGCCCTCTACCTACTGGCTCATCGAAAGTAGCCTCGACCCTGATTACTTCTCACCTTTGGAGGCCGCCTACGAAAACCACGTTCTCTTCGATGATTCCACGAACCATCATATGGATAACTATTTTGTGCAACAAGCATTCAAAAATCCCGTGGGCCCTCATTCCACAGAATCGGGCTTCGTATTAGTAAATTTGTCTCGAGGACGCAAGTTCATCCATGTGGCGCTATTGAGCCCAGGGCATGTCAAAGGCTTTGACTTCATTCTCCCTGTCCCGGGTCTGAAGGCCGACCATCTCCAAGTGGACTTTGATAGGCTCTACACCGACGAAGAGCTTATTTATATTGAGGACCATAAGGCCTTTCGTATGGCCCTACAACAATTACCCTGCTGTACCACCAATGAAGATGGAACCGAAAATGGGGACCCGCTCAATTTGGTGATCATTGGCCCTCAAGGGGCACTCGAACCTCAATTCCTTTCACGTGGATGGTACGAAACCGAGGTTATTTATGAGGGGTCTATTTGGAAGACAGTCCAATCCTTTTTCTTTGGGTCCCACTATCGACATTCCCCTGTAAGCCCTCTCTATTTATTTGGCCGTCCGCAAGACTTGGCTATCCAAAAACCTCGGAGGACGATCGATAAACGCAATCATTTGCGCTTGTGGCTCAGTCCCTATCGGTTCAGAGGGGAACGAGTCTGGGTGGGCCAGATCAGTCGTGATATTGGCGTGCGCTTGACGACGAAAACCTGGAGTTTTACCACCCATAGGATCGATCCGGATGTCGACGAAGCCCGAAATTTTCTCGTCGCGGACCTGCTGTATACCGGAGGAATCGAAAAAATTGGCTGGGTTGCTGGGCTGGGGGTTGCCAAACCCGATTATCCGCAATGGAATCTCACCGGGGATCCGTATTTCCATGATGGTCTCCGGGTAGTTCTTCTCCTTTCAAAAGATTACACGGCCATGTCGGACGTTCGCTTCCTTGATTGGGAAGACCCATCCTTAAAAAAATCCCGTCATTTTCGAAAGATTCAAAACCGCCCTTAGCCACTCAAGGTTAGCCGCCCTTCGCATTACCGGTATGAACCCTCCATATAAATAAAAAGAGTACACTTTAGGTTACACCCGAGCCTTCCGCCGAAAGAGGAGAAGATCGTGGTGAACTTGAAATGTTTAAACCCTTGGAAGAAAAACTGGTGCCCCCGACACGGATCGAATGTGCGACATGCGGTTTAGGAAAATTGTTGACGCACCCGCCAACCTTCTATGGCGAGCGGGCGGGCGCTTGGACGGCGTATATCATTGCACTGGAGGCTAAATAGTCAATTCATCAAAGCGATCTCGCAAGTCGGATTGATTTTGTGTTAACGCCTCGGGGAAAAGCGAAGCAAGGCTTATTATCGCAATGTAAGAAACCCGCCCGCTCGGCAGAGAAAGATAGGATAAAGATGATGTATGACGGAACGGCGAAAACCCGTGGAGCAGATTTTCGACCTGCCCTGGTTCGTGGAACAGTTCAACCTCGGCTTCGAACATCTGGCCGAGATCCCCGGATATACCGATGAGCAGAACAGGAGACTAGAAGGCGCGCTCTATCAGCTCGAACCGGTGCCCGATGAACTGGATGACTTGTTAGTGAACCTCGGCGTTCTCCCTGACTAAGCCTAGGTCGTCTCACAGCCGCGTCACTGGCCCCCTTCTGGGAAATTTTTGCTTCCAGAGAGCTTTAGTGGGCAAGCCCAAAGGGGCGAGAATTTTGGGAATGACCGCGAGATCTCCGATGGCGGCGATGAGCGTCACGGGGCCTCCACGGTGGGCACAGCTTGCCATGTCGATCGCGAAGATGCGTTTGAGCAACTGAACCCACCTCAGGAGGGCTCGCGTTGAGGCAAAGAGGGCTTCTTCCATCGTCTTAGCGGGAGCAGACAGCTGGGTGGGATTGGGGGGGCAATCTGAGCTCGAAAGGCCGCGTTGGGGGCGAGCACGCCGTGAAAGCAAATCAGATGGAGCCGGGGTTGCGGAACAAGGGCAGCCAGGCGTTGCAAGAATTCCATGGGCGCCATGAGGACATGCCTCGTCCCATCACGGAACGGGGTTTTGAGGTGCAGGACAACCTCGCCGGCTGGGTTGCGACTCAGCCGTTTGTGGCCAAGGGCGGGACAAGTGATGTAGGGACAGAGACGTTCGAGGGTATGCCGCAGATGAAGTCCGCAAGACACGTCGGCATGTAGACTAAAGCCCTGACCACTGATACAGCCCTGTGGACGATCTGACGCCTCTTGGCGGGAGATGACGGCCTCAAGAGCTTTTGGCCGACCTTGCCCCCGGTTCAGTTGTTCTTGGGCCCAGCAGGAACCATGTACGCATTGGTCGCTTGCCCTTTACCGTGATCTCTCCACGCTCAACAAACTCAAACGTCTCATCGAGGAGTACGTGCATCGGTTCGGTCACTTGGATGCGACCGGGCTCCCCGTGTGACTCCATACGGCTTGCCGTGTTCACCGTATCGCCCCACAAGTCGTATGAGAATTTTTTCGTGCCGATTACTCCGGCCACGACGGGTCCGCAGTGGATGCCAATTCGAACGTCGAGGTCCGATGACGTCCGGTGGGAATATTGATGTATGAAGTCGCACATGTTCAGGGCCAGTCTCGCCATTTTGCTGGCGTGGTTATCAACAGGAAACGGCAGCCCACCCGCCACCATGTATGCGTCGCCGATCGTCTTGATCTTCTCTAGGCCATACTGATCGACTAGGCGATCAAATTCGGAAAATATATCGTTGAGCAACTCCACCAGGCGATCGGAGGGCACGCGCGAGGCGAGCTCGGTAAAACCGGCAATGTCGGCGAACAGGACGGTGACCGAGTCAAACCCATCCGCGATGGTGCCCGGCTCAAGTTTGAGGCGGGTAGCGACGGGACCAGGCAGCACGTTCAAAAGAAGGCTTTCCGAGCGTTGGCGCTCCTGTTCCAACCGTCTCTCCACATTTTCGGTGGCTGTCGCAACGGACAGGCCGATCAACGCAAGGGCTACCATGACCAGGCCGCCAGCGAGGGGAGCGAAGATGTCGGCTTGCCACGCTTCCAGTTCTGCAACTGGTTGAATACGGCTCATGACCAAGGTCATCACGCCCGCGAAGAGGATCCACGCTGCGGCGATGCACACTCGTAGGACTCGTTGACGTGCTCCGTATACAATAAAGGGAACCACACATAATCCGATGGCGATCAGGAGAAAACCGGAGCCAATTCCGAGAACCACCGTCGCTGCGCCAATGTGAATGCCTGCCTCGACCCAGGCTATCGCGAGGGCCAACCCGTGCCTCCCTGCGCGTGCCAGGATGCTCAACCCGATCCAGGCTAAGGCGGTTGCCAGCTCCACGTACGCGAGCGTCGGGCGCTCAACTGCGAAGGCGATGACGCCCGCCGTACCGTGAAGAAAAGCGCCCGCCAGCAAGAACGCCACTCGTCCAACAAACAGCTTGGTGTCGTGTTCCGGGGTACCGGATGGCGGCTGGAACAGGCGCTGAACACAGAGGTACGCACGAGGTGTATGCGGGGTTTTCTTCATTGGAATATCGCTGGCGACACAACGTTAGCCGGTTGCATGGGGACTGCGCCGGGTGCGGGTGCGCCCCAGGGTGGCAGGTTCGTGGTCAGGTGACATCTACGATCCCGACGGAGTACACACCGGACGTCTAGACGATATCGTTGTCGGCCAAATGTGACCGAGGCAGCCGTCCTCAAGAATAAAAGATATGGACGTCCCGCTATTAGCAGGTACGATGGCTACCATCAAAGAGGGATACCTCAATGTGGTAAGCTATGGCGCTGAAACCACTCGACCAAAAGAAGGCGTCTATGCAAAAAACTATACTCTATGTGGGCCTGGATGTCGATGATACGCGGTACGGACCTTCCCCCTTTTAATTGTTAATTGAATTGTTGGAGTCAGATGGGGAAGCTGGGGCACCGGCCAGTTGCTTCCCTCACCGCCCTGCCGTGACGGCCACCACCCGGACCAGCCATGCTGGCGGCGCGGTGAGCGACCCCTTAAAGCGACAAGAGTGATAGCGATGAAGTCGTCAGCTAGTTGTCGTCACGTTTGTCCCCCACCGGCCGATACTTCTTCCGTTTCTGGAACTCTGCTTCTCTCGGTAAGGCAAGTACTTCGTCCCCGCTTTCGATTTCACTTTCTGCCTTCCGATACATTAATAGGGTAGAGTACATTAATAGGGGTCGCTTCTTGACCTTGTATAATCCGTTCCTCAATTTCTTTTTTCTTCCTTTTACCAGTGCAAAATAAGGAGAAAGATACCTGTTGCTGAAGAGAAGCCATGCCCCCGTTCGCTCTCCACAGAAGGCCATAGGAGCATTAAAAGGGTGTTGTTGGGGATTGAATTCTGCCAGTGATTGCTACGCGGGGATGGTTGTAGAGAGGGGATAAAAACTATGTAATGTCAAGCAACGACCCCATGTACGTAACCGACATTTTGGGGCAACGATGGGAAAATCTTATACTCGCAACTTAGAGGCTTTCCTCAATGAATCAAGATTTCCTTAATCAAGGAAGCTAGCCCACAGAAAGTCCAGTTTCCTGCCATAACGAAGCCAAAACTCATTCCTATCAAATTACGGGGCGAGTATGCTGCCGGTTCCGAACGAACTGAATCCGTAAGGGCCACCCGATGCACAACGGTCCAGCACGATAGTGCAACTGTTGCCGGAGGCGCTACAGCCCCACCAACCCACGCAGGTCCTAATGCACTCAACCTCGTCCCAATCATCCCCCCAACTACATTCACTGCAATAGGCAGGTGTTCCCTGACCATCGCACCCTTTCCCCTTGAATACCACTTTGTCATCTGGGAGAGGAACCGGCCACGTCCAGAAAAGGATGTGTTCCTTTGCCATCGCGTCACTAGGATCAAGGGGAAAAGACGTGCCATCGACAGCTTGGCGCATACATGACAGAGCGGCCTGGTTCTGATCGTCAGACAACGTCGACGCTTCGACGTCCAACTCCTTGGGTACCCAAGTACGCTCCGGACCGAGTTCATAATGATGAGCTATCGTGATTGTCCCTTCGCCTTTCAGAATGCCCCAGCAGGTTTCCAACTTAGGAATTACGTCACGGTGAAAATATTCGTTGATTCGTGCCTGTGCCTCATATGTCTCGACTGCCTTGGGGTCAGTGGTCTGCCTAGATGTACACGCTACCGCGAACACAGATATCGTGCACATCACGACTGTCGGAATAAAACCAAAAATCGGGAGCGGTTTGTGCAACATCATCCACCTCCTTCCAAATCATTGGGCTTTGGATGTATTTGATGCGATAAAATGACTTTCGTCACTATCAGGTGATTTCGAACCATGTTCCCGCATCTCTTTTGTCTATGCTTCTTCCGGCCAAGAAAGCTTGCTTCACGTTTTCGGTAGGTAGATATGGTGGAATGATGCTATTTAATGCGGAAAGACTAGCAAATGGAGCTAAAAAGTCAATCACTTCAAGCCATCTTGCAAATCGAAGTGAATTTGACTTGGCTTCTTCGGGGAAGGTGAACGGGGTGACTAGTCGCGATTTAAGAATCCGACCCGCTCGGCCGACATACGACCCTTGAACGATGCGAGTCGAGATGATTCTTCCACGGCATCATGAACAGTTCTTGTTAAGTGGCAAGCCTTTCCAATTGACAAAATTGCCTAAAAGTAAGAGACTTTATGGCCAATCCAATATCAAACAGAAATCGAAAAAGACGTTTCGCCCGCCCAGGATCCATTTCGACGAGATTTCCTGGTCATACCGAAAATCTCAGTTGAGATTTGAAATAGATTCACTAAGGTTTCCCCTTGCGATTCGAAGGGAAATTCTTGAGAAAGGACACTTAGACTCGTGACATGGCCCTCTCTGAAATACCAGCTCCTCGCCCCTTTTATTGCGACCATTTATTTGATAGGAGGCCCTGCCGTCCATGCAGCGGATAACATCTTGCTCATCCTTGCTGATGATTACGGTGTTGATGTCTCCCGGCTGTACATCAGGGGTGGGGATATTCCCCCGGCTCCGACCATTGAACAGCTGGCAAGGGAGGGCTACCAATTCAATAGAGGATGGTCCTATCCCTCCTGCTCCCCCGCCCGCGCGTCGATTATCACGGGCCAGTACGGCTTCCGGACCGGGGTGCTCTTTGCGCTTGACCCTCCGAGCGATTCGACCCCTGTGGGAGGCATCGATGTCACGAGCCCCTATATCCTGCCGAAGGTTCTCAATGACGCGGGACTCGGATATGTGACAGCGGCCATTGGCAAATGGCATCTCACCACTGGGCCAAACCTAGACCCCCTGCTCAACGATCCGTATGAAGCCGGGTTCGACTACTTTGCAGGGAGTATCGAAGGAGAGGTAGACGATTATTTCGACTGGCCCAAGGTCATCAATGAAGGGGCAACCGTCATTGGGCCGACGACGTCCACCGTCTATGCGACCACTGATCAAATTGATGAGGCGGTTGGTTTCATCGAGGCCCAAGGGGCCAACCCCTGGTTCATGTATTTGGCATTGAATGCTCCACACAGCCCCTTTCAACTACCGCCGGAGGACCTTGTTCCCCCTTCCATTGTGGCGGAGGTGGAAGCGACGGTCGTCGACCCGTATCAGGAAGGATTTGAACCAGATGCGGATCTTCCAGCGCTGGAACTGCTGCGTCAACGCCGCCTCGTGTATAAAGCCATGATCGCCGCAATGGACAAAGAAATTCGGCGGCTGTTGGCTTCGGTTAACCGAACGAAGACCGTGATTTTTTTCATTGGTGATAATGGCACACCCAATGAGGTGAGTGTCCCGCCCTTCCCTCCGGACCACGCCAAGGCCACGCTCTTTCAGGGCGGTGTCCATGTGCCATTGATCGCTGTGAACGACCATGGAAGTCTGTTTGGCAAGCGGGGGATCCAATCGAATGCGCTCGTTGAATCGGTTGACCTGTATGCGACGATTATCGAGTCGGCGGGAATCAATGTGGCCACCGCTATTCCGGATGACTATACGCTTGATTCGGTCAGTTTTTCCCCGGTGCTGTCGTGGGCCTGGCTGTTTAAGAATTTTAGCTTGCGTCGCACCGCCTATACCGAGCAAGACACCACGCCGCCGAACTCCTGTGATGACGATGCCGAGGCGCATGTTATCAGTCGCGGTGAAGCGGTGAGGGATCATCGCTTCAAGCTTATCCATAACAACGATCCGGTCTGCGCTCCCCGCGAGGAATTTGAGCTTTACGACCTCCAGAAGGATCCCCTTGAGACCACCGAGCTGCTGGCTAACCCCCAGCATCCATTTCGAGAGAGATTCCAATTCAGAAAATTGTGCCGTACTTTGAACAAGGTCAGGGAAGAGCAGATATGTGATGGATTTCCGTTTTAGATAGGCAAGGAAAGGGTGAGATGACTTTTCACTTCCAGAAATCACCGCTCACTTTAATGGATGACCGGTGAGGAGTATGACTTAGTTTTTAAAAAATCCAATCTGAGGAAACGATGCCTGGTGGTGCACAAATGCTGACGACAACCTGCCCAAAGATCTCCGTCCCGTCGAGGCGGGAGAGTCATCCTTAATAAAGGAGGTCGAAAATGAGAAAAACCCTTTACACAGCATTGGCCCTTTTCTGTCTCCCAGGATTGGCTTGGGGGGGAAGGAGCGAGTTAACGACCCCCATTCTCAACATCGATCCCGATGCGCAGCTGATGTGCCTGGCGACCAACCTTCATCACCGACAACTCGACGTGCATGTCGACGTCTTTGACCGATTTGGCACGGTCGTGGCGGAGGTTGATCGCGCCCTCCTCCCCAATGCAAGTGGCGGAGCCTTGTTCGTGAACCCTACCGGTGTGGCCGAAAGTTTTCGGTGTGTGTTTAGCTTTAAGGCTTCAAAAAGGCTGATACGGGCCATGGTATGCGGGCGGCCCGCCCCCATCGGGTCCAAGGGGTGCACGACCGCCCTACGGGCAGAATAAGGATTGACGAGAATTCCCGCAAGCCGCATTCCTCGCTCTCATGCCTAGAATTGGGGTGCGAATTAGGAACAGAATTGGGGGGTCGGTTCCCGAATTGACACATCCGAAGAGACAAACTATCCACACTTCCTCCCCCCAGCTAGTCTATCCTTTAATTTACTCTTCAGAAGAAGACCCTTGGACTTGTTGATGTGGCAATTCAAGGACTGGCCTGGAAATTCTTTGGAAGAAAAACTGGTGCCCCCGACACGGATCGAACGTGCGACACGCGGTTTAGGAAACCGCTGCTCTATCCAACTGAGCTACGGGGGCAAATTCCCAGGGAAGTGAAAAATCGTGAATTTTTGAGTTTAAAATTTATTAGAAAACCTCCAGCAGTGTACCTCAATCTTGACCACCAGACAACCAATTCCCCTACTCGTTTTCGTCGTTACCATTGAGGCCAGATGCCCAACATTGCCAAACTATTCGGAAATTGATCCAACTACTTTCCCTCCATTTTCATTTGGAATACCCTCCCCACCTGGCCAATTTTATTGACAACCCGAACCCCAATGTGGCCCAGTATCGGTATTAGTCCACCCCACGGACGAATCTCCAATCATGAAACAGGTCGCTAATCCTCCCAACCCGTTTCTTTCCGAACACCGGGAACTTCTCGAACCGGCTCCTGCCGCTTCGACCCAAGTTTATGAAGAACGAACAGAAACCATCCTTAGTCGAAATGAAAGCCCGGACCTTCCTTTTCGATGGAGCGTGAATCCTTATCGAGGCTGTTTCCATGCCTGTGCCTATTGTTATGCTCGCCCCAGTCACGAATATTGGGGTTTTGGGGCCGGAACGGATTTCGAAACCAAACTCGTGGCAAAACCGAACGCAGCGGAACGCCTTCGGGCGGCATTTCTGAAGCCCGCCTGGCTAGGAGAACTGGTTGTCTTTTCAGGCAATACCGATTGCTACCAACCATTAGAAGCCACCTATCTCACGACCCGGGACTGTTTGAAGGTTTGTTCGGAATTTTCCAATCCTGTTGGGATCATTACCAAATCCAGCCTGGTCCTTCGAGATTTAGACATTCTTCAAGAATTGAGGGAAAAAGCTTGGATTCGTGTCTTTTTCAGCATCCCCTTTGCCAATGATGAGACCGCCCGGAAGGTAGAACCTCAAGCCCCTTCAATTTCCAGGCGGTTTGATGTCATGAGGAAACTTTCAGAGTCTGGGATTCCCACGGCAGTATCAATTGCTCCAATCATTCCGGGCCTCAATGAACCCGATATTCCGAAAATTCTGGAAATGGCCCGGCAGGCCGGGGCGAGGGAGGCCACCTACATTCTTCTTCGGTTAAACGGGAATGTGGAGTCGGTATTTTTACAACGCATGAGACACCATTTTCCTGATCGGGTCTCGAAAATCATTCACCACCTGTTAGAGATGAGAAATGGTAATCTTTCAGAACGAACGTTTTTCAAACGACATGAAGGGCAAGGTGTGACCTGGAAAACCATCGAGCAATTGTTCAACATGAATTACCGAAAAGCCGGATTTCACCTTATCCCTGATGACCCCGTTCCCAATACGTTTCATCGGCCGGGCCCTCAACAAATGCCGCTATTTCCTACCCCTTAGCATGTGCTTCTTCCCTTGCACCTCTGACAATAGCCACAGGAATAGAGTACAATCCCAGGCTGGTTTGTTCGAACTCGTCACAAAGTAGGCATGAAAATCTTATGAACAGAGATGTAACAACGAAAAAGGAAAACCCGATGCAGGTCATAAAAGGTTGGTGTCGGTGGTTATCACTCGCATGCGTCCTGTTTCTTACCTTGTCTTCTTGTGGGCAAGACCAAACCCCATGGGACCGGCACATGGACAGAGGGGAACAGTACCTCAAGGCAAAAAATTATCCACCGGCAGAAACAGAATTTAAGACTGCTCTTTCAGAGGCTGAACGACTTAAGGGTTCCCCTTCTCAGATAGTCAAATCTCTCAGGGCTCTGGCTATTCTCTATGATCTTCAGGGGGACTATGAAAAAGCCGAACCACTCCTGAAACGAGTGATCGCTATTCAGGAGAAAGAGGGAGGCGACAACGGAAAAGAATTCGCGGTTAGTTTGAGTAATCTGGGAGCGGTCTACTTTGCTCAAGAAAAGTATGATCAAGCTCTCCCACTTTTTCAGCGGGCCCTGGAGGTTCGGGAACAAGCCCTGGGCCCCGACCATCCCGATGTTACCATCGACCTGAAAAACCTTGGAGCCCTGTATGCCAGACAACAACAGTATGCCCAAGCCGAACCCTACCTCCAACGGGCGCTGGCGATTATGGAAAAATCCCTCGGCTCAGACAACACCAACATCGTCCCCTACCTCAATAACCTGGCGCTGTTGTATCAAGCTCAAGAGCGGTATGACGAGTGCAAGGTTTTACTCACACGCGCCCTCGCGATCAATGAAAAGGCCATGGGACCTGACAACCCCCGTCTCAGTGGCAGCCTCAATAATCTCGCATTTCTTTATCAACGCCAACAAAATTATGCCCAAGCCGAATCCTTATTGAAAAGAATTCTTGAAATCAACGAAAAGGCCCTGGGGGCGGATAGTCCCAGGCTGGCGACGTATCTCAGCAGGTTGGCTTCCCTGTACCGCACCCAAGGTCAGTACCACAAAGCCATTCCTCTCTTAGAACGGGCCGTCAACAACATTGAAACCAAACTCGGAAAGGTAGACCCAGCGTTGGTGGGACCGCTGAACAACCTTGCGCTGATATACACGTCGCAGGAGAAATATGAAAAAGCCGAACCCCTGTTCAAGCGAACCGTGGCCATCGTTGAAAAAACCAAAGGCGACAATCATCCCCTGTTAGAACGTACCCTTCGTAATTACGCGGTTTCCCTCCAACATGCCAACCGCCACGAAGAAGCAGAGGCCCTGATCTCCCGTGCGGACGACATTCGTAAAAAAATTGAAACCCAACAACCCGTGAGTTAGGATCAACCCCTCATACCTTTGACCAATCAACTCAGGATTTACGTCAGTCCTTGTAGACCATCCTCTAACCATTATCCACAACCCAACGTGATGCCATGAACCCCACAAGATTCTTTCAATGCCTTACTGTTGTCATTTTCATTGGGATGTTTCTACCGGCGATGATTTTCCCGGTCAACGCCATCGCAGCTACCGCCACCGAACAAGGTCAACCGGGGACCCTCAACAGTGTTCTTAAGAATAAAATTTTGCGAGTCGGCGTATCTCTTTTTACCCCTTGGGTGTTGCGGAATAAGAACGGCGACCTGGTTGGATTCGAAATTGACGTGGCCAACCAACTGGCCAAGGACCTGAGTGTTCAACTTGAGCTGAAGGAATTTGATTGGGATGATATCGTGCCGGCGCTGCTGAAAAAGGAAATCGACATTATCGTTGCAGGCATGGTGATCACGCCTCAACGCGCGTTGAAAGTGAATTTCAGCCAGCCTTACGCGAATTCAGGGATTGGATTGGCCACCAATCTCGCTCTTACCAAAGATTTTTCGGGTCTTGCCGATCTGAATCGGCAAAAGGTCAAAGTTGGTGTCGTCGCCGGAACGGTTGCTGAAGACGTGGCGAAACGTCTGTTTCCGGAAGCTACGATTCAAAGCTTTCTCAAGAGTGAACAGACCGTTCAAGCCCTGGTCCAAGGCAGAATTCACGGATACGTCGAACATGACCCCATCCCCACCTTCCTGGCTTTGGAACATCCGGGAAAAATTGATGAACCCCTCTCAGAACCTTTACTGAGCACAAAAGCCGGCTTTGCCGTCAACAAGGGGGACCCGGATTTCATCAATTTCCTTAATGCGTGGATCATCGCGCGAGACGCCGACTCCTGGCTTACTTCCGCCCACAACTTTTGGTTCGAAACTTTGAAATGGCGTGAAGAGGGGATTAAGGAGGAATGAGTTGTGCCGTAGCCTCACCAGCGTGGGTCCCACCCAACCTCTGGTACTGGCCGCTGATTCTGACCCTCCCGATTGTCCTGGCAGCGGGACGAGGTCAGAAATCCACCATCACCCCCTCGCTTCCAGACGAGAGTTCCTACCGGTCAAGCCAATCGGAAATGGCCATTGAGTCGTCTAGCTGGAGAAGCGAGGGAACCGACTACGAAAGTTGGAGAGAGCCACCCCCTCCCGCATCCAGCAGTTGGCGATCCAAGTCCGGTCGGCCCAGCAACTCGGGATCGGGTCAAAGCCAAAATGAGTACTTTCCGAAGTACGAACCTGGAGATCCCGCGTTTTATAATCAACGCACAGGGGAACAAGAGGACCAGATCAAAGTCTTCGAATTTGGCCGTTGAGCCCCCTTCGACTGAACCTCCGACCGGAATTCCCCTGAATCTCCTCCCTCATCCCATTGAATAGAAAAACTCCTCCTTCGCAATTTTTCCATTCTTGACCGTGTACAGTCCCATTTCTTCCATGGTCATCCGGTGACCGGATTGTGGCCCACATTTGGGGGTCACATCGAATTTAAAATGCACAATAAATTGATCACCGTGGGGAAATGGGCCGTTGACTTCACCTCCATGCATCTCGTGATTGTCGACCCACCATTTATTTTTTCCTTTTATGGCTTCAATCCCTGTTTGTGTTTGGTCGTGACCTGGCATGGCCATAGCCTCGACACTCACAACATCTGAGCTATAGAGCTTCTCAATCGCTTCAAGGTTTTTCCCTTTTCTACAGAGTCCGACGAGCTCGTCGCCAATTTCCTTAACGGTCATGATGTCAACCTCCTTTGGTATAAATAAAATGAATATGATGCCCCTTCCTTCATTCAGGAAAGAGAACGGATCAATAGCCCAGACTACCAACCCCTTTTAACCTTTATAGCCTGCCTGTCTCAATTTGCGTATAAAACTCAGTATTGGAAAAGGGGTAACATGTCATCCCACCGTGGATTGCATGAGACGATTTGCCTGAGGGGGAGAAAATCCCTGATAGCCGTGGTGCCGTTCGGTCAACTCCAAGACGGAGAATGGCTCATGATTGACTTGTTCAGGGACAGAAAAAATTTGGCGCAAGTCGCTCCCCGGTTCCCCAACAATATCACCGGCAAACTGCACACCCTTGGTACTCATTCGTTGTATACTCGTCTCTATATCTTCTACGCGGATGGCAATGTGATGCAGCGTCTGATCTCCATATTTTTTCACCCAATGAGGAATAATACTCGATTTCCCCCGTTCACCTTCATAGGCCTGATCTATAAATAAGGCGGGAAAACCCGGTGCCCGATACACCTTTGCCCACCAATCCTGATAGTTCAACGTATCAGAGTACGCATAGCCATATCGAACAAACTCTTCTGCACGTGAATCGATTGCCAGAGTGCGCACCGTGATATGGTCCACCACGGGGAACAACCCCACTCCCGCTTCAACCAGTCCATCCCGCATGATGCGCGCCGCGCGATTTCGATTGACGTAGTCCTTGACTAACGCTTTGACTAATTCTTCAAGTTGGATGCTCAATGTCATCATTCCACCTCCAAACCTCAATCCACAGTAAACTTGATCCCTTGCGCCAGGGGCAATTCGGTTCCCCAATTGATGGTATTGGTCTGCCGGCGCATATATGCCTGCCAGGCATCAGATCCTGCTTCGCGGCCACCGCCAGTTTCTTTTTCTCCTCCAAACGCACCGCCAATTTCTGCGCCGGAGGTGCCAATATTCACATTGGAAATTCCGCAATCACTACCGTTCACCGATAAATATTTTTCCGCATGCCGCACATCCATGGTAAACATCGATGAAGACAATCCTTGCCGGACATTATTCTGAAAAGCCAACGCCTCATCCAGGGTCTGATAGGGCATCACATAGAGAATCGGTGCGAACGTTTCACGCTGAACCACTTCCCATGAATTATCAGCGGAGACGATGGTCGGTTCAACAAAAAACCCCGGTTGCTCTAGCACCTGCCCTCCATAAAGAATTTTTCCTCCGGATTTTTGGACCTCTTGAAGCGTTTCTTGATAGACCTTCACCGATGCCTTATCGATCAAGGGCCCCATCAAGACATCGGCATCCAGGGGATTCCCAATCCTCACCTGTTTATACGCATTAACCAATCGGGAGATGACATCCTGGTAACGGGATTCATGGACAATGAGCCGGCGGGTCGTCGTACAACGCTGGCCGGCGGTACCCACCGCCCCAAAGACAATAGCGGGAACCGCCAAATCCAAATCGGCCGTTTCGTCCACAATGACAGCGTTATTTCCACTCAATTCAAGCAACGTACGGCCCAGACGGCTGGCCACTAATTCAGCCACGTGCCGTCCAACCGGCACGGAACCGGTAAAGGAAATAAGCGGGAGCCGGGTGTCCTGTACCATCCCTTGCGCAAGATCGGTTTTGTCTGTAATCAACAAGGAAAAAATCCCTGAATATCCCTGATCTTCCAGTACCTGATTGCAGATGTGTTGAACAGCTAATGCTGTGAGGGGGGCCTTCGGCGAGGGTTTCCAAATAACCGGATTACCGGCTATACCGGCAATAAAGGCGTTCCACGCCCAGACGGCGACAGGAAAGTTGAAAGCGGTAATGACCCCGACCACTCCCAATGGGTGCCATTGTTCATACATCCGGTGCTGAGGCCGCTCGGAATGCATGGTCTTCCCATACAGCATCCGGGCTTGACCGACTGCGAAATCAGCCATGTCGATCATCTCCTGAACCTCGCCATCACCCTCAGCTTTTATCTTCCCGACTTCCATGGAAACCAAGCTTCCCAAGGCACCCTTTTTTTCACGCAGGGCCTGGCCAATCAGCCGGATGACCTCCCCTCTTCGCGGGGCGGGGACGGTTCGCCATTTTTCACCCGCGGCTTGCGCAGCCTGCACCACCATCTCATAATCCTGAGGAGAGCACAAATTGACACTGGCAATGGTTTCACCCGTGGCCGGATTGATAGAAGGCAACAGGCCACAATTGGTTGTCTTGATCCATTTCCCAGGCCCGGCACATCCGCCAGGGTTTACAGATTGTAGACCGAGTTCACCTAAGATAGTCATACGGCACCTCGTATTTCCCAGACCCCCGTCTATTCCGCATAATACCGACCGAAACGATTGTCCAGAATGCTCTTCAAAGCAATAGATTCTTGGGTAACAAATCCACGATATTCCTTGGGATGTTCAAATACCAAGTCAACGACGCTACAGATTCCACTGGCGGTGGTCACCTGGATCGCCGACCAAAGTTTCCCGGCAATGGTCTGGGGATAAATTTTTTTGACATAATTTTCTTCATACAGTTCACCTTGCCGTTTCCCTGTCACCGACGCGTAAATGAGAACAACATCCTGCAACGTTTTCGGAACCGCATTTTCCAATACCCGCTTCAAGGTCTCCCGATCGTCATTCAGCTTTAAATCATTCATGAGGAGATGAATTTTCTCACAATGACCTGGATATCGAAGCGTCTTATAGTTCATCGTACTCACCTTGCCGGCATAACTGTCCGCCAGCGTTCCTAACCCGCCAGACGTATTAAACCCTTCATATAGCAGGCCATCAATGGTGATAGTTTCGTACCCCTCTAAAGGTAGCAATGGCACGTGTTTCCCGTTTTCAACTCCATAGCATGTATTTCCGTATTCATTGATTAACCCATCCGTAGACCATGTGAGAGAATATTTCAACACATTGCTTGGATTCACAGGCAAGGCTCCCACCCGCATTTTTACGATTTCGACCGAATCAAAATGGGTCATGAGATCATGAGCGACAATACTAATAAATCCGGGTGCTAATCCACATTGTGGGACAAACGCCTGCCCCGCCTCCTTTGCAATTCCTTTAATCTTCCTTGTGACTTCGACATCCTCCGTCAAATCGAAATAATGGAGAGCATGGGCCCGGGCCATCTCTCCCACCACTTCATTACAGTAATAGGGAAGGCTTGAAATGATTCCTTCAATCCTTGTGGCCGAAAGAAAAGCATCCAATGCCTCTTTATCCATCACATCCATGGAATGAACATGGAATTTTGATTGAGACAAATCGGATTTCAATTGTTTAAGCGCCTCAAAGTCCACATCGCCGAGATGGACTTCGTATCCCCCGCTTTCCACCAGTAACGTCGCAATCAGCGACCCTATTTTTCCTCCACCCAGAATGAGCACATGACGCATGGCCAATGTTTTCCTTTCTCTTTTTTATTATACTCCTTGATCCCTATGGATACCTATCAATCCTATAACCACGGCCAATCATCGGCCCCTGACAAAGAATATTCTTGACCATGTCACATTTCGGCATGACCTGGGCCTCCCTCATTCATCACATACACCTTCATCAAAACCTTCGATAAGCAAAAAGGCGCTTCAGCTGAACTATTCGATATCCGTTCAGGTGAATCCGGATGCCTATGACCGTATGCCTATTGGGGGCAAGAAATTCAGTATTGAATTTGGCCATGCCAATCTCACACCTACAAGTAAAGTGAGTATTCGCCTGCAGATCCCCGGGATTGCGTCCTTTTTCAGATTAGCCCGTCTATTGAACTATGGGGGGAAAATGGTTTCTCCCCAAATACAAAAGGAGCATTCCATGAAAACTCATATTTCCCTCAATGTGCGTGATGTCCAGGCCTCGGTTGCGTTTTATCAAATGGTCTTTGGAGTGGCCCCTCAAAAACAGGCGGGGGATTACGCGAAGTTTGACCTGACAACCCCACCTCTCAATTTCTCGTTGATCTCCGCGCCGACTGACATCAGCAGGGTGAACCACTTGGGTGTTGAAGTGGATTCTGCCAACGAACTCACCAGTTGGGAACACCGTCTTCAGGATCTTGGCCTGGTGAATAGAATCGAGATGGACGTCGACTGTTGTTTCGCAAGGCAGAACAAGGTGTGGTTTACCGACCCGGATGGAAACCATTGGGAAGTCTTTACGGTGTTAGAACAACTTCCGGTGACCATGCCGCTGACCGAAACGGGGTGCTGTGTCCCCTCAAATGAATCGACGAGGACCAACCTTTGCGGTTGCCCCTGAAAGGGAAAACAGTGATAATGCTCCCCGGGGACAATCATTAATGCCTCTTGATGCAAATCAAATCTGGATGGAAGTCCACCTTGGCCTTCGAGGCTTCATTGCCAGGCGAGTGCCTCAGGACGCTGAGGTGGACGACATTTTGCAGGAAGTATTTTTACGGATGCATCGTAATGTGGATAAACTGAAGGACCCACGTCGTGTCGTGTCGTGGGTTTTTCAAATCACTCGAAATGTGATTTCGGATTATTATCGTTCGCCGAGGCACCGTCGTGAAATTGCGAGCGGCTCAGCTGCAGACCTGGACGCCTCCTATTCCATTCCGCATCCTTCCCCCATTTCTGAATCTCCTGAGACTCAACGTATAAAAAAAGAGATAGCAGCCTGCCTTCTTCCGATGATCAAGCAATTACCTGATCGCTACGGGGAGGCCTTAATGCTTGTAGAAATAGATGGTTTGACCCAGAAGGCCGCCGCACACCAACTGGGAATCTCGCTCTCGGGTATGAAATCCCGAGTCCAGCGAGGCCGTAAGGAACTCAAACACCTTATTGAAAAATGTTGTGTTCTTCAATTGGACCGGCGTAGAAGCGTTACCGACTATTCAGTTCGCGATACCAACTGCAACCCTTGCGGGTCCTCTCAAAATTAATTACTTTTCTCAAGAACTCAAGTTTTGCGGAGGTCATTCTCTATCGTGTGATCAAGGAGTCTTCAATGCCCTATCAACCTATTGAGAACTATGGATTAATTGGCAACATGCAGACGACCGCCTTGGTGGGGATGGATGGTTCGATTGATTGGTTTTGCTTTCCCCATTTCGATTCGCCCAGTGTGTTCGCTTCCATTCTTGATGACCATAAAGGGGGCCATTTCAAAATTTCCCCACATTGTGACGGTTTGACCCATAAGCAATACTATTGGCCTGATACGAATGTGCTCGTCACTCGTTTTTTATCACCTGATGGCGTGGGACGAGTATTGGATTTCATGCCTGTGGGTTTCAAAAAATCGGATGCCCCTTGCAATGGAATAATTCGGCGAGTTCAGGCCATTCGTGGCACGATGGCCTTCCGACTCGAATGCCATCCCGCATTTAACTACGCTCGTGAAGGTCATACGACGAGGTTAATACCCGATGGGGCCATTTTCGAATCGGCCTCGCTCACACTTCGCCTTGGAGCCCAGGTTCCAGTTAAACAGGAACGGAATGGGATTGTAGCCGAATTCGTGCTGAAAGAAGGAGAAGAGGCCGACTTCTCCCTGCAAACGATTGATCCAAGCCGCAAGAACCATTTGCCGTTTTCTGAAGGTCAAGCCGAGGAGCTATTTCGGCAGACAGTTGATTTCTGGCGCCGGTGGCTCTCGAAATGTACGTATACCGGACGCTGGAGAGAAATGGTTTATCGGTCAGCGTTGGCTCTCAAACTGCTGACATTTGAACCGACAGGGGCCATCATCGCCGCTCCAACCTGCAGCCTTCCGGAGGGAATTGGCGGCACACGAAATTGGGATTATCGCTATACGTGGATCCGGGATGCAGCCTTCACCCTCTACGGGCTTCTCCGCATCGGCTTTACAGATGAAGCCGCAAAATTCATGAATTGGCTGGAGGCGCGATGTCATGAACTGAACCCTGACGGGTCCCTTCAGATCATGTATGGCATTGACGGGCGGCACACCCTGACGGAAGACACCTTGGACCATTTGCAGGGATATAAAGGCTCGCACCCGGTTCGGGTTGGCAATGGGGCTTACAACCAATTGCAATTAGATATCTATGGTGAGTTAATGGATTCCGTCTATCTCTATAATAAATATGGAACACCAATCTCTTATGATCTGTGGAAACATTTACGTCGTCTGATCAATTGGGTGTGCGACAACTGGCAACACAGCGATGAAGGCTTATGGGAGGTCCGAGGGGGTAAACAGCAATTTGTCTATTCCAAGCTCATGTGTTGGGTCGCGGTAGACCGGGGGCTTCGACTGGCCGATAAACGCTCATTTCCGGCCGATCGGGATCGATGGTTGACCGTGCGTGACACAATCTATGAAGAAATCATGACTAAAGGTTGGGACTCGAAGCGGGAAGCATTTATCCAACACTATGGCAATGATTCCCTGGACGCGGCTAATCTCATGATGTCGTTGGTCTTCTTTGTATCTCCCACTGACCCTCGAATGCTCAAAACCCTCGATGCCATCAACCGATCACCCGAAGAAGGGGGATTGGTTTCCAATGGACTGGTCTACCGGTATAACATCGCAGAGACCGACGATGGCCTGGATGGAGAAGAAGGCACCTTTAATATTTGTACATTCTGGCTGGTGGAAGCACTCACGCGGGCCGGAAGGGTTGACCGAGCCCGATTAGACGAGGCCAGGCTGTTATTTGAACAAATGCTGGGATATGCCAATCACGTCGGGTTGTTTGCTGAGGAAACCGGCCATCACGGCGAAGCCCTCGGTAATTTCCCTCAAGGTTTTACCCATCTCGCTCTCATTAGTTCCGCCTTTAATCTGGATCGTGCCTTGGGAAGATAACCCTCGAAGAAGGCCCAACTACTCAAAGACCCTGAAGGGATCGGCAAACGCGGTAAGATAGAAATTGACCCACGTTCGCTCCCCGTCGTTTCCAAAGGTCCCGCCTTGTTTTTCCTGTCTGTAAAAATTGTAATTCACGCCTCCGGAGAGCCAATCCAGGAACACCATGGTCAATCCCGCCCCTGCGCCAAACGCCAAAAGATCAAACTTATTACCGCTCAAAGAGACATTTCGAGCACCAGAGAATTGGGCATATCCGTTGAGTCGCTCGCCTAATGCATGAGAAAAAAGAAGGGTTCCCACCTGGGTGAGAGTCGCCCGATCCGCAAAGCCCTGTGCCAACCCGACCCCTTGAAGATACCGTAAAGAGAGAAGTCCTCCCTCGAACTGTTGGCTGAGGCTGACATTGGCCAAAGCGCTAAGGGGATCATCCGGGATGAGATTAACTCCGATTCTGCCGTCCAAGACAAGAGAAGGGGTAAACAAGTGCGTTCCACCGACGGTAATCTGATTTTGAATAATCGTATCTGAAATGTTAGAGATGATGGGCTGTAAGGCATACCGGACATTCCCGGTCGTGGTAGACGAACCCCACCATTGCCAGGTCCCCGACCCTTCCAACGTGTTAATGTTGGAGTCTGGAGTGACCTCATCCTGATCGAGAAACACCGTATTCAGATTCCGGTAAAAGCCCCCGAAATTAATTTTCTTGGTCAATGGATATCGAAGGGTAGCCCCTGCAAGGGAACGGAGAGTATTCGTCCGGTTAATCTGAATTCCAAAGTTTCCGACCCCTGGTACTCCGGAGACATTCCCTCCAACGCCCGACACACCGGGATTCAATCCCGTTGTCCCTGTTCCGGTCAATCCTCCAACACCGGGATTCAACTCGGTTGCATCGGTCTGGTCGAATTCTCCAAATGCGTCCATGGACGGGGTAAAGGTCAAGTTCGCAATTAGACGAAGCTCCAAACCATCAACATTTTTCCTGATCCACGGCACGTCAAGGAAGGAGGCCACATTTTGAATAAACCGGTTATCGCCGGTGGAATCTGGAAATATTTGGCCAACGCCTTTATACCGAAGACCAAATATCGTATCAGCAGTGATATTCTCAAAGCCTATGGAGGGAGTGAGGGAGACTCCCATGACCTCCTTTTTCCCGGTCTGGGAAAAGGAGAGGTTGTCGGTGTAGATCCCGCCGGTCGAAAAACTTGATGTGAAGACGCTTTCTCCGTTTGCAGAACTCTGAAAATTCACGCTACAAAATATCACTCCAACAGTCACAAGGACCGCTTGAATCAGTTTAGTCATTAAGGGTCCTCTTCATGATAATTTTCTATCCATCATAGACATATTATAGATAAGTGTATAACAATTAATCCTTAGGTCAATATAAGGAACGCCACCCACGGAATCAGTGACGCCCATTGGGAATTCCCAGGAAACAATGAATGAACAACTCTTAACGAAAGACTCTGACGGGTAGCGAATGGTGTCCCATTTGATCAGAACTTACTCTTCCGTTTTCAAGACGGTTTTTCTGGCCGGACCCAGGGGTTTGGCGATTATCAATAAGGCCGGCAACAAGGTCAAATTACTCAAGAGCGCCAACACCATGGCCAGGCCCGTCAACAATCCAAAGTAAATGGTGGGAATAAATTTCGAAAAGGCCAGAATCGAAAAACCCACGGTAATGGTCATGGCCGTATAGTAAATAGCACGCCCGATGCTCCCATGGCAGGCATACACGGTCTCCATATAATGGCCATATTGCTGGAACTCGACTTGAAACCGGTGTATGTAATGAATAGCATGGTCAACCGCAATCCCTATAGTAATCGCCGCAATGGTAATGGTCATCACATCCAAGGGAATTCCAAACCACCCCATGAACCCAAGGACCAAACATGCCGCGAGCATATTGGGGATAATTGCCAGGACGGCGAGAGACACACTGCGAAACAACATCAGAAACATTCCCAAGATACTGACAAAGACGAACCCCAATGTCAGTATTTGTGAAGAATACAGGCTTTGCAACAAGTTATTATATAAGACCGCCATCCCGGTCAAATGGACGTTCCTTTCGTGAAGACCAAAGTCTTGTACCAAATGTCGCCGAATCTTTTGAAGAAGGTGCTGGCGTTTCAAATTCGGCACTGATTCAATTAATCGCATCGTTAATCGGGTTTGATTGGCATCGTCCGATAAATATGGCCGTATTAAGACTGTCTGTACGGCTTCCGGTATGTTCTTCTTGATGACTGCCAACTCATAATCTTCCGGTAGTCGCCCACCGTTCAATTGCTTGAGTACCTTCATGCCTGTGGCTATAGACAGAACCTTCCCCACTTCAGGAAGTCCTTCAAGATAGTCATGAATTTCCTCTACCCTTGTGAGCATTTCGTTATTAAACCAATAATTGTAATCCTGGGATTCTTCTTCCTCCGCGAATGGATCATCAAAGGGATCCTCCACACTATTGAACTCCTCAAGCGATGCAAAGAATTCAGGAGCGGGGTCAATCACGATATCCAACGGAATGGTCCCTCCCAACTGGTTATCAATGAGTTCCATCCCCCTGTAGATTTCCGTAGAACTTTTGAAGTGATCGATAAACCGATTGTCGACTTCTAATTGAGGAATGCCCATGATGCCGACAATCGCCAATATGGCAGAGACAAGGAAAATTTTTGTTGCATGATTTTGTGCAAGCGATGCGATCCGCAACGTAAATGATTGGGTTGGATCAACTCCATATTTGACATCTTCCTTAGACATAAGGGCCAAGACGGAGGGGAAAAAAATGAAATTGAGCACAAAGGCCAACATAATCCCGATCGTCATGATCCAACCAAAATCTATCACCGGCCGAATATCGCTGACGACAAGAGAACAAAAGGCCACGATGGTCGTGATGGCCGTATAGAAGCAAGGCTCGGCCATGACTCGCATCGTATCGGACACCAAGGTGTGTTGAGTGGCCTCAGGTCGTTCCACCGCTAAAATCCGATACCGCACAATAAGATGGATAGTGATGGACATGGTGATAATCAGTAACAAGGAAATAAAATTGGATGAAATGACCGTGACACGCCAATCCACATACCCGAGGAACCCGACCATGACACTCACGGTCATAATACAGCACCCCATTGGGAGAAGGATCCAACGCAGCTTTCGAAAAAAATAGGCCAGCGAAAGAATGAGAAATGCCATGACCCCTAACCCAAAGACGGTAATATCCTGCTCAATAAAGCTGATCATGTCTGAGACAATCATGGTAACGCCACCCAAATACATTTGGGCATGAGCACGGTGGCCATCCATAATTTCCCGAACTTTCCTGATCGTCTCGCGGCTTCGGTCAAGTATCGTAGAATGGTACTCATTAAAATCTTCCGTGACTCGGGCAAACCGTAATACTTCCTCCCGAGTCAAACCTGAGGATTTCTTCTTTTCCTTGAGCTGGTTCCGCGTTTGAAGAAGCGACTGATACTGCTCATCTCTCTTGAACGTCACCATCAGCGCGGTGGTTTTCCCGTCGTTGCTTACCAGATTATTCTGATAAATTGGGCTTTCCCGAAGTTCCCGTCTGGCCAACTCTTTATCAATTCCCGGAGTTTCAAGAGTACGGACCCTATCCTCATCTGCCAGTTCCGAGAGCGTGACTTTCGGACTGTTCACAAGGGGCACATCTAAAATAGTGGTCACCGACTCAACTCGGTTTAGGGTTGACAATTCGTCACGCAGGGATTTCAAGTCGGACAGGGAGGCTGGCGAGAGGAGGTCTGAAAAGGGAGTATAGGTAATAATCAAAAAATCATCAGAGCCATAGAGGTTTTTGATAACACGGTAATATCGAAAATCCTCATCATTTTCTAAAATTAAGGATTCCGAGGATGCATCAAGCTTAAACTCGTTTACATGGAAAGAAAAAAATCCCACGAGGAGAAAAAGGATCCCAATCGGGATGAAGGGTCTTTCAATAACGATCTGGTGATAATATTTTAAAAACGAGTTTTTCATGACAACTTACGGTAAGAAGACACACCATACTTCGCCGAACAAAAAGAGGAAACCATTTTCACTTTTCTAGTGATTCCGGTCTGGAAAGGAGGCAATTCTTAATGGCGGAAAGGGGATGTGTAGGCAAAGTTCCAGCAATTACGGATAAAAAACTCAACGGAGTTCTGCATCACCAAACGTCTGAGCACCTTTTGATTGCAGATTACCCGATAGGTTGAATTAACACATTTACGTGGATTGCACCAGACCTTTATTCCTGAATGCCATTCGAAAATCAATCAAGAATACGTACAATTTGGGGTTCCCTGGTGAAACTTACCAGGTTGCTCTGGATTGAATCAAAGCCGCGAAGCGGTCAACGAAATATCCGCATCGGCCCACACTTCATTAAACAGTTGTTGAGCCTTTTCAGCCTCAGCAATCTTCCCTCTGGCGCGTAGAGCCTGGACCAACCCAAACAGGGACCATCCGCTCTGGGGATGGTAATGAAGATCTTCCCGGTACACTTGCTCAGCCTCTGCAGGCTTTCCTGCTTTCAATAATACCGCCCCCAATACCTGACGAGGAGGAAGGTACCAATCTTTGGGCTCGGTATAGTTCAACTCATCTTCCAATTGGATGGCTCTTTTCAAATGGGTGATCGCCGTATCATAATCATCGCGTTCCGCAGCAATTTCACTTTCTAGAATCGCTTGGGCGATTTTCAAAATCGGCGGCACCTCATTCAGAGAAATCGTGAGATGGGCAATTCTTGGATCAGAAATGGTCTTATTGAGTTCACCCAGTTCCACTTGCGCCTGCTCAATTTTGCCTTGCCTGACAAAAGCCAGCCCACGGGCATAGTGCCAGATTCCTCTCGGATACACCAAGTCGGCAGGTGGTTCTGGTTCCTGGAGAACTTTCTCCCATTGTCCAAAGAGTGCTTCGGTGTAGAGGGGGATTAACCAAAAATGTTGGAGGGTTCCAGCAAATCCGGGATCCCTCATGGCTTCAGGATTGACTTGGGCGGCTGTCTCTCGCGCGGCCTGCATGGCCAACCTCTGTTGCCCTGTTTTAATAGCCGCTGCCCACAAAAAATGATAATTGTGCGGGACGTAGGCTGAAGTATAAATGCTGTCAACATGCGAATGGCTTAAATAATGCTGGTCAACCTTGACTGCCTGCTGATTCGCAACCGCCGCGTCCCGATACCGTCCGACTCGGATATAAATATGAGCAGGCATATGAACCAGGTGCCCTGACCCGGGAACCAAGGTGGCAAGCCGTTTGGCACTAGGAAGGGCCTTTTCAGGATGGGGCGATGCCTCGATCGCATGAATGTAAAGATGGTTCGCCAGGGGATTATTCGGGGATTTGTCCAAAATCCCCTCCAATGTAGTCACAATTTCGGCTGTCCAGGGCTGGGCCTCACCATTTTTTGTCCAAAAATCCCATGGATGTAAGTCCATGAGAGCTTCAGCGAAAAGCGAGCCAATCACTACATCATCCGGAAACCGCTGATAGACCGTTCGCATCGCCTGGGCATAAGCCTCATCAAGATGTGTTCGATCTTTTACCACCTTCTTGGCATATCGCTTTCCTAAGGCCTTTATAAGTCCCATTTCCTTCTCCGTGGATTTTTTCGATAGCGATTGGGCCTTTTGAACGGCCGAATACGCTTGAGGAACTGCGGAATCACTCATCGGGGCGTTGATGTTGGGTCCCAACACCAGGGCTTCTCCCCAATAACACATGGCGCATGCAGGATCCTGTCGAGCGGCCTCCCGAAACGATCGTGCGGCCTCCGCATGATTAAATCCGTAAGACAAGACAAGCCCTTGATCGAAATAGCGTTGAGCCAGGGGAACGGTAGTGGAAATTGGATATGTGTACTCCCCCAAATTTTCCTGGATCGGAACGGCTTCTTCACGCGCATGAGCCTTTTCTGAGCGGGGTATTCCATCATTCAACAACAGTGGCAATCCGAAGAAGACCAAACAACCGACTAGCCGTTTTTTGGACACTATTCTTATCATGGTTCTACTCCTCCTCTATCCGCTGAAAGTGACTTATTGTAACAATTCCGAATGGGTTGTCCAGTTCCTCCTTCAAACTGGATAAAACCTCCCATATATGCTAATTGATGAATGATCTAACATTAAGGATAGTGAATGGTTTCTCATAATCCTTTAAAATATTCAAAAGACTTTTCCACAGTTCCGAGGATGAATACCGACAGGATAGAACAAATCGGTCATGCCTGAATGGTCCCTCATTCTTGTTAGTTTACTCATAGGTGCCCTCTTTGGCTGGCTCATCGGATATTCGAGAGCCAAAGCGAACACAGCCGCAGCTGAATCTCTTACGCAAGAGCTTCGCCTTCAACTTGAATCGCTTCAATCACAATTGGATCAACTGCGAGAACTATTCAGGAAAATAGAAGCGGAAAAAATTGAAGCAGAGACCAAATTCATGGCGGCGGAAAAAAGTCTTGTCGCTCAGCAGGCTCTTCTCGAAGAGGCGAAAACGACGCTTTCGGACACCTTTAAATCTCTGGCTGCTGAAGCCTTAGCCGGAAATAATGCCGGATTTCTGACGTTAGCAGAACAAAAGTTTAAAGCCTTAAAAGAAGAAGCCTCTGCCGATCTCCAACAGCGAAAAGTATCCATTGAAGCCCTGATTCAACCTTTAACCCAAACTCTCACGACTTACCAAAAAGAAACCAAGGAGCTGGAAGACAAACGACTTCGCGAGGTAAGCGCGGTAGGCGAACAATTGCAATCCTTGGCCTCCGGGCAATTGAAGCTTCAAGCGGAGACGGCCAAATTGGTCAATGCCCTCCGATCTCCCCAAGTTCGAGGTCGTTGGGGAGAAATCGCCCTCAGGAAAACAGCGGAATTAGCCGGCATGTCTCCTCATTGCGATTTCATCGAGCAAGAAAGCGTCGACACGACCTCTGGACGCCAGCGACCGGATATGGTGGTCAAACTGCCGGCCGGGAGAGAAGTGGTCGTAGACTCAAAGGTTTCCCTTTCGGCGTATCTGGAAGCTCTTGAAGCCAACACCGATGAAGAACGAGAAGCGGCCCTCACCCGCCACGCAGCTCAAGTGAAGCAACATGTGAACAAGCTCGCGTCAAAGGACTATTGGGAACAATTCAAATCAGCTCCCGAGTTTGTCGTATTATTCATTCCCAATGATTCTTTTCTTGCTGCCGCAGCTGATAAAGACCCCTCCCTTGTTGAATTTGCGCTGGGGAGAAAAATCGTGATTGCGACGCCCACGACGTTCATCGCTTTACTGAGAGCCATCGCGTATGGATGGCGACAAGAACAAGTCGCTGACAACGCTCAGCGCATTTGTACATTGGGGCAAAAACTTTCTGAACGTATGGGCACTTTGGCGGACCATCTCATCAAAGTCGGCGGGTCTTTAGGCAAAGCCGTCGAGTCCTATAACGCGGCTGTCGCCTCCCTTGAGAGTCGTGTCCTTCCCTCGGCAAGAGAATTTAAGCAACTCGGGGCCGGAGGGAAGAAAGAGATCGAGGAATTGCAAGTGATTGAACAACAGCCGCGGGAACCAACTCAACCGGAGAACCCCTAAAACGTCTCTGATTCGCTCTTCCCTTGGCAACCTCATTCTTGAGCCGGAGCCTTCATCATGAAAGCCATGATATTGGAACACGATGCGGAAGTAGGGATGAACCCTCTGGCCCTTAAAGAACTGGCAGATCCTATTCCAGGTCCCGGCCAAGTGCGTGTCAAAGTGTTAGTCTGTGGGGTCTGTCGAACAGACCTTCATGTTGTCGAAGGCGATCTGCCCCCTGTGATCCGTCCTATCATACCAGGACACGAAACCGTAGGAATTGTGGATCGTGTTGGTCAAGGAGTCCGGTCCCTTAAAGAAGGGGATCGAGTGGGGATAGCCTGGCTTCAACAGACCTGCGGGCATTGCGAATTTTGTATTACCGGTCGGGAAAATTTATGTGGGAAGGCTACCTTTACCGGCTACCATGTCCACGGCGGATATTCGGAATATGCACTGGTATCCGAAACCTGGGCCTATCCGATCCCTTCAACATTTAACAATGAAGAAGCGGCCCCGCTCCTCTGCGCCGGCATCATTGGCTATCGGGCTCTCCGCCGAAGTCAGATCAAACCGGGGCAACGCCTTGGCCTATATGGGTTTGGGGGATCGGCTCACATCACTATTCAAGTCGCCCGCCATTGGGGCTGCTCAGTCTATGTCAGTTCTCTCCGTGAAGAACATCGCCGGCTCGCAACACAATTAGGGGCGACATGGGTTGGAGGAGCGGCAGAGAGCCCTCCTGAAACCTTGCATGGAGCTATTCTCTTTGCTCCCGTGGGAGAATTAGTTCCTCCTGCCCTGCAAGCCTTGGAAAAAGGCGGAACCTTAGCCCTTGCCGGCATTTATATGACCGATATCCCCCCTTTGAATTATGATCGAGATTTATTTCAGGAACGGACTCTTCAGAGCGTGACAGCCAACACCAGGCAAGATGGCCTGAATCTTCTTGAGGAAGCGGCGGCCATTCCCATTCGACCTCATACCCAATCTTTCAAATTAGAAGAGGCCAATGCCGCTCTCCAACAACTCAAGGCCGGTACCATTCAGGGGGCCGGAGTCCTTGCCATATCCTAATCATACCCCCATAGACCTAGCGGCAATTCTAGGTTATTCTATCTAATAGGCCCTATTGAGATAGGATCGGGATTCGCCACGGATTGACTCTCATCAAGGAGGTCAAAATGCTCAAACTACCATTCAACAAGAGCATCAAGGCTGAGGGTGGCAGGACCTTCAATCAGAAGACTTTTGGTGTACCCTTTGGGTTCTTATGGGGAATGGGATTTTTTTGCACCTTTATTTTGACCGAACCGCCTACGACTCTCGCGGAGGTTGAAATCTCTCCGGCGGTTACATCCAGCGTTCTCGAAATCCCATCATCCGACAAGGAAGTTACACTCACCTTCACCCTCTATAAGGTGAATAAGGTTCAATATTTCAGCGCGGGTGTCGGAGTCGAAGAACGTGATGCCTCCTACCCAAACTATCCGCTGAAACTGATTTTTGTGCAAGGAGAACGAGCTTTTCTTGCGGGAGTCACCATTTCCATTGCCAAATCTGATGGCACAATCTTAGCCGAAATTCCCAGTGACCATGTCATGGGACCTTGGCTATATGTCGACCTTCCTACAGGAACCTACACCATCACAGCCACGGACTCCCGGCAACGTATCATAAAAAAAGAGGTTCCGGTAAAAGAGGGGGGAACCAAAGTGGTTCATTTTCGCTGGCCCCAATAACGACGGCAATCTACTTTTCATCTCAGAAGTTCTCGTTATTCAAACATTTTCCCATTTAGGAATTAAGGAGGTGGGAGATTTCAAAATCCCCCACTTCCTTTTTCCTCTTTCACGCCCTTTCCTTTGATTGACCGATCTTGGATCACTTATGAAAATTTCTCATAACCATATGTTTTCTAAATGATTTATTCCACCTTAGCGTAAAATTCCTACCAATTGAAACTATTTCATTAGAACCTTTTAATGTTCCTTTAATCTTGACTTCATCTCGAGCTGATAAGGTTTTGTTCGTATTCAATGGTCAACATAATGGAAAGACCCTTGACCAATCCCGGAACAGTTGTTGGTCATTTCCAGGAACGCCTGGGGAAAAATTAGGGAATAGGTAGATATGATGGATGCCCCACAATTAAAAAAACACGACATTCCCTGCCCTCGCTGTCAGGGACTCATGAGTCCGGAATGGTGCGTCAATTTAAATTACGATGCTGGAGAAATGGAAATATTGACTTGGCGGTGCCTTCAGTGTGGGGAACTGATCGACCCGGTTATTTTGGAGAATCGAAAAAATCCCCTCCCCTCACCCAATAGAAAACAGGTTCGCCCCCTTCCTTCATCTTTAGGAGGGGTTCCTAAAACTAAACCAAAGGAACTCAAAAGAGAGGGGCCATCCGACACTCGAACCCAATGAAATTGTTTTTTGCCCACCCTAGATTGAAGAGCCGGAAGCAGGCACCTGAAGATCGATTGTGATCAGGACCGCACTCCTCCTGATAACCCATCCACATCGCCTCAGGTAAACCCTTCCGCCTCTTCTTTCTCTTTCTCCACCTTCCGCGAATCTCAAATTGCTCATCTCAGAATTCTCATCTCATCTTTCAGGCACCATCTTCCCGAACGAAAATCTGAGATTTGAGAATTTACTTCCCCCTCTCTCCCCTCAATGGCCAAACAAGGGCTAGCCTAGGGTCCTGGATTATGATATGTATAACACCTTGCGTGATTCCGGCTTCCATATATTGATGAATCCCGCCTATTGAATCCCCAGAAGCCTTCTGAGCGATTTCTAGGAAATTCCTTGCTGGTACTTCCCCGTCATCAGTGGGGGGTTTCAGAACACACAACAAGAACCCCATATTTCTACAATACATCTTCTTTCGAGCCATGAGATGATACGAAGGTCACCGTTTTTTACAACTACCATTAACGCTTACAAACAAATAATGGTTTGGTTTGTTGACATCTCCCGCCGTGGAGCAGGTTGGGTTGTTGGGGGGGCCATCCTTCTGAGCGCGGTGTGTTTGTATTACACGGCCTCAAACCTCTATTTGGACACCGACACGGCAAAGATGTTGGACCCCAACCTTCCCTATCGAAAGCTCGATGTCGATTTTGAGCGTACCTTTCCACAATTAAACGAGCTCATTGTTGTGGTGTTTGAGTCAGATACCGCAGAACGGGCGGAGGAGGCGGCTGATGAAATGGCAACCCGGCTTCGCGAAACACCGATGTTATACCAATCAATCTATCAGCCTGGGAAAGGGCCTTTTTTTGAAAAGAACGGGTTGCTTTACCTAGACATCGATGATTTATGGAAGGTCGATGAACGTCTCACGGAAGCCGAACCGTTTTTAGGAACTCTCTCAAGAGATCCCAGCCTGCGCGGTTTGTTTTCCGTACTCGAGCAGGCATTTGATGAACCACTGAGTTCAGCCAATCAAGAACTCTTGAAAAAAATATTTGACGGAATCAGTGAGGCCATTGATGCCCAGCGGGAAGGACAAGTCAGCAGGCCTTTCTGGCGAAAAGAATTGCTGGATGAGGCGATACAGCCCAAAGAACTCTACAGAAGTTTTATCTTAGTCAAGCCACAACTTGATTTCACAAGTCTCCAAGTTGGTGGCAGCGGATTGACCAATATTCGGCAACTCGCAAGCCAGCTGCAATCTGAAGGACAACATGGAGTCAGGATCCGTCTAACCGGTGCCGTGGCATTATCCGATGACGAATTGGGAAGCCTTCCCCAGGGGGCAGGCCTGGCGACGTTGTTGTCATTTACTTTGGTGTTTTTCATTCTATTTACCGGCTTGCGTTCAGTCCGATTAATGGGCTCCATCCTGCTCACTCTACTAATGGGACTAGCCTGGAATGCTGGCTTCGCGACCTTGGCCATCGGACATGTCAATGTGATTTCTATCTGTTTTCCTGTCCTGTTCATCGGATTGGGGGTCGATTTCGGTATCCAGTTTGGCATGCGATACCGGGAAGAACTTGAGAAAGGAAAAGGTCACGCTTCCGCCCTCCAAGATGCAGCCCTGGGGGTCGGACCCTCACTCACGTTGGCTGCGATGACTGCGGCCATCAGCTTTTTTTCATTTGTACCTACTGGTTATAAAGGCTTAGCGGAACTCGGGCTAATTTCGGGCGGGGGTATGTTTATTGCTCTCTTCGCAAATCTCACTCTTTTACCGGCCTTGCTTTCCCTCTTCCCTCTGAAACCATCCATGAAACGAGAACGGGATGGAGCGCTTTGGTGGCTGGGGAGTTGGATGGTGGGTCATAGACGAATAACGCTTGCCCTCACTTTCGTTACCCTCTTGGCTGCATGTCTCATCATCCCCATGGCTCAATTCGATTTTAATCCCCTCCACATGAAAGATCCAAAATTGGAATCAGTCGCAACCTTTCTGGACCTTCTTAATGATCCGGATACGACTCCCTATACCATTTCCGTCTTAACCCCGAATCTAAAGGAAGCCGAGAATTTAGGTTCACGCTTGGAAAAGTTGGAAGAAGTCGATAAGGCCGTAACACTGGCAAGTTTTGTTCCTGGTCAACAAGAGGAAAAATTATCCATCATTGATGAGATGAATTTGGTTCTTCAGCCCATCACGATGTCAGGGGAGACGACCCCTCCCCCCACCATGGAAGAACAAGTACAGACCCTCGAGGATTTCCAACGGCGAATCGCCCAACCCGATAGCTATGAACTGGGGGAGCCGCTATTGGGGAGCATGCGTCGACTGGATCGGGCCCTCAACCAACTGAAAGCCACATCAGGCTGGCCAAATCAGACCCTACCAAATCTTCAGAAACGGTTGCTTGCCGACTTACCGAAGAACCTTGAACGGCTTCGGAATTTACTGTCAGCCACGACTGTCACTTTGGAGGATCTTCCCGAAGACATACGAAGTCAATACATTGCCTCAGATGGCAGAGCGCGCATCGAGGTCTTTCCCAATCATGATTTGTCCGAAAACAAACCTCTTCGTCAGTTTGTCCGAGCGGTTCAAACCGTCGCACCTCAGGCTACGGACACGCCTGTCGCTTTGCTGGAAGGTGGGAATGTAGTGGTGAACGCATGTATCCAGGCCACCGTCCTTACCTTGATCGGCGCCCTCGTTATCCTGTTGGCAGCACTCTCGCGAATACGAGATGCTCTTTTAGTGTTACTCCCCTTGGTGATCGCGACCGCGTTGACCATCGCCAGCACCGTACTATTCGACGTTCCATTAAATTTAGCCAACATAATTGCGATTCCCCTATTGTTTGGTCTAGGAATTGCCTTTGGCATTTATTTGATTTTGCGAAAACGCAGCGGAGTGGATTTTGACACGCTCTTTCATAGCAGCACGCCCAGGGCTGTGTTGTTCAGCGCTTTGACCACCATGGCCTCATTCGGAACGTTAGCCTTTACCGATCATCGTGGCACCGCCAGCATAGGCCTTCTTCTCACCATTGCCCTGAGCGCAGCCCTCGTGTGTACCCTTGTCGTACTTCCAGCCATTCTCGCCGAGCTGGAGTCAAGGGAAGGCTCAAATCGTGCTTGATGAAACACTCAATATGTCACACAAGTTGATGGTGTTGGAGAAATCACGAATCTTGAAACGGATGGTCCCGCAGTAGCGGAAAGAAGAGGAAGAAATCAATCAGGTTCGAGTGGAGAAGTCGATTTCGTCCCTATGCCAAGGAATGGAACCGGTTCTGTTCATTAGAAGGGGAAAACGCTGAAGGTTAAGCGTGGCGTGATCGGAACTTGTCAGGGGTTAACCGCTCGATTTCATTAATCGTTATTGGATGATTCGAATCCCGTCAACTCAGGATCCTCTTCCATATCCAAAAGTTCAGCCTCAAAATCTTCCAGGGCTGCAATCATATCATCAGCGGGCGGACTCCCATCATGCACGAGAAAATTTCGCCGTTGAATGTAGGCTTCCCGAGTAAAGGTATAGGTGTCCAATGCAAGAGCATCCCGGGCCTGAAGTTCCTCGGCAACACGAGCGCGTTGGTCAATAATTCCTAACACCATGAGGGGTGCGGCATAGGTAAACCCTGCCACAATCAATGGGAGTTGTACCCAAGTAAACGGGTTAGTCAGCGCACTTCCGCCCATGTCCGGAATTTCTCTGGCCGTGGTGGGACCGACAAATGGGATTTCTAAGTATGGTCCCTGTTCAACCCCCCACACAGCCAGGGTCTGTCCAAAATCTTCATCATGCCTCTCGAGACCAAACACCGTTGCAGCATCAAACAGTCCCCCAACACCCATAGTGGTGTTCACGACAAAACGACCGGTATCGGAGAATCCCTGTTTGGCCTTCCCTTGTAAGAAGGAGTTGATCACAACATTCGGATACGTCAGATTATCGAAAAAGTTGGAGACACTTCCACGTAAATCCTTATTGATAGCGGCAATGTACACATCCACGACCGGTTTCATAATGAAGCGATCCAAGGTTTTATTAAAGGAATGAAATGCTCGATTCATTGACTCTAACGGTTTTTCCCCGAATTCGTCACCAGTTGCCACATTTCCTTGGGTGGTCGCACAACCGAACCCCGTCCCAAACATCAGCAGAATCATGATGAGACAGACAATTCCTTTCAAACCTTGATATTCCCCGTTCCTGAAACTCATTCTGAACAATTCCTTTCTTATGCCAGTATTATGACAAGGTACAGATATATAACCCCTTAGTATACATTATTTTTTTCCATTTGCATACCTTTGGATCTGACCTTCCATCTTATTTATCAAAGCAGGAAATCCGTCATTTTTCACCAAACTCATATACTCAGCACGCTTGAGCGCTAAATCACTTACACCATCCACACTGATATTGACGATTTTCCATTGGTCGCGGGTTTTGCGCAATAAATAGTTAAATTGGAGTTTTTGACCATCGGATTTGGTAAATTCCGTTTCTACCAAAATTTTCTCCCGCGGAAGTTTTTTTTCTGAGATGAAGGCAAATTGTTCTCCCGAGTAGGCATCGAATCGGTCCGCATAGGTGGCAATACTCAGGTGGCGAAATGTCGTGACCAATTTGTTCCGTTGTTGATCATCTAAGGATTTCCAGTATTTCCCGACGGATAATCGGGCTACAAATGGTATGTCATGACAATCAACCACAACCGGTTCAAGCTTTTCATACCTTCCTTGATATCCAAGTGTTTCCCCTTCCTTCATGACTTCCACCAACGAGTTTTGTAGAGTCTTCACTACCTCCGAGGGCTCGTTCGCCCCTGCTGATCCTAGGAAAAAAATACAGCCGAGTATCACCCACCCTACCATTGAAACCGTTTTTTTCATTCAGTTTCCCTTAATGATGATCCAAGACAAAATACGCACTTCGATCAAATTGACTTGACCACTCACAGATTGTATAGATTTTGGAAAAAGGTGGAATTCTATAGATACTGAGGAATAGTCAGTTGTATATTACCATAACTATTCCCCTTCTTGTATAGCATCTTTCCTATAAATTACCAACTTATAGACCGATTCGCCTTTCCACTGATAATATTTTTCCAGCACATGTCGGATTAAATTCCAGAACAGGCTCGTTCTAACCGGCCCTCTGGTTTCAATTGAATGGAATCCCCAGTTAAAGAAAAAGGAGACAAAAGGGTAAAAGATGTTAGTATAATGCCAGAAATCAGAAAAGTTGGTCGCGAAGCCCTTTTGTCATTTTTGGCAAAAACTCCTTTAATTCATTGATTTAGGAAAAGTAATGAAGGCCTTAGTGGCATTAGATGAAATTCGGAAATCCGGCAGGCCCGACATGCAGGGAGGACCCCCAAAACGTCTCCCCTCTTGGTTTAAAGTAAAAATTCAGCAAGGATCGGGTTATCTGGATATCCGACACAACGTTGACCGGCGAGGCTTACATACCATTTGTGAGGAAGCCCGTTGCCCTAATATTTGGGAATGCTGGAACAACCGAACAGCTACATTTTTGATTTTAGGCGATATTTGCACACGACGATGCCATTATTGTGCCGTCAAAACTGGCCGCCCCGAGGGTTTGGACACAGGAGAACCGGCGCGCGTTGCTGAAGCGGCCCAGGTATTGACTTTGCGCCATGCAGTGATTACCTCGGTTAACCGTGATGATTTATCCGATGGCGGAGCCTCAGTTTTTGTAGAAACGATTCGGCAAATCCGCTATAAGGTACCTTCGTGTACGATTGAAGTCTTAATTCCAGATTTTCAGGGTAAGGCTTCCTCATTGGCTAGCATTATGGAGGCGGGCCCGGATATCCTGAATCATAATATTGAAACCGTCCCTCGCCTGTTTCCCACGATCAGACCCCAAGGGAAGTTTGACCGGTCCCTCGAACTCTTAAAGCGAGCCAAGCAATTGGGTGGAACGATCAAATCAGGACTCATGGCCGGTCTGGGAGAAAGTATGGGGGAGCTTCGTGAGGTGATGAATCATCTTCGAAAGGTAGGGTGTGATATCCTTACTATTGGACAATATCTTCAACCAACCAAGGATCACGAGCCGGTTCATCAGTTCTACACACCTGAGGAATTCCAATCCCTCAAACGGGAAGGCCTTGACCTGGGGTTTCGTCATGTTGAATCCGGCCCGCTTGTTAGAAGCTCCTATCACGCCGAGCAACAGACGGAAAAAGCCTTAAACTGACATATAGGGGCCAGGTTTCTCAATAAAACCCTCACGGACCCTGCGGGAATATGGTATAACAAATAAGTGACCGTTGACATCAAGGGGATTACTACTTTTATAGAAAGAGAGGAGTCATGATACAGAGTGAAAAAAATATACATTTAAAGAGTTATCCCAAGGAGATCAGTCAAGAGGACCGTCATAATGCGTTAATGGAATTAGCGCAACTGATGGCCAAGTCCGATCAAGATTGGATTACCCAAATGCAATATGATTTAGCTACAGAGAAAAAGCATACACTGCAGTTTTTCATTCGGCATTGGGGTTCCTGGGCCAAAGCCGTTCAAGAGGCACGTTCACTCTTGCCGCTTCAACGAAATTTCGCCCCCAAACCATCACCACTCTCAGGATATGTCCAGTGTATTTGCGGAAAAGCTCAACATTGCCAAGGGCGATTCATGAGTCCGAACAAGCGCAAAATTCGAATGTGTGATCCCTGCCGTGCCTGGTCGGAGGGCGTGAATGTGGATGAAAACCTCTTATACTTTACCTATGATTATTCCAATGCCAAAAACTCTGCAAAGAAAACCTTGCGAGGAAGGCCAGGAAAGAGTGTCAAGGCCTGAAGAGTCATCTCAACAATGACGGCATGGATTTTTTTCATTTGTCAATAAGAGAATTTCATTGTCAATTATAATGTCCGCACTTCCTTGTCTTTCCCTTAATCTTTACTAAATTTTTCCTTTGGTTCGGTGGGCAATGCCCCCCTTAGGATTGTAGGTGCAGCATTTCTTGCTACCTGAATAGGCGAGGCAAGATAGCGCAGCTACATCCTGCTTTCAACATTCATTATTACACTTTTCATCAAGCCTACTCATCGTCTCCTAAAGTAGAAGGATCGACCCTGCCCCAAAACGACCAGTACACATAGACCGTATAAATCAAAACCAGGGCAAGTCCCAGACTGAACCAAATTAGTCCAACCTCCATACTGTAGGCCGAGGTGGCTGCATTATAGATGGTGAGATTATTAGCCGGATCTTGCGTTGCAACCAGTATATTCGGGAAAAAGCCCCACGCCGCGCTGCTCAAGAGCGAACCAATAAAGACGCTTGAAGCGAAGAAGGCTAATAAATCCATTTGTCTCGAGCGAAACCACACCATACCCACAAATGCAGCCAGGGCGAGGATGGGAAAGACATACCCCACCGAATTGGCATCGAAGTTGAGACGAAGAGCCGGTTGCACAATTGGGATAGCAAGAATTGCCACAACGGTCAGAAGACCTACCACCCATCCACCCACTTCAGCAATTTGATGAGCCCGACGATAAATTTCTCCTCCCGTCTTTACCGCTAAATAATGGGCCCCGTGGACCGTGAGAATGGCCGCTCCGACTATCCCCATTAAGACCGTGTACCAATCCAGGATTCCGGGATTTGGACCTGTCATAAATGTGGTCCAAAACGCTGTAAAAAAATATCCGTCGGCATTAAGTGGCACTCCGCGAATGAGATTTCCCAACGCGGCTCCAAACACAATAGCCAGAAGCAGGCTGGCGAAGGGAAACACTGCATCCCAGAAGCTTCGCCATAAGGGATTGGGCAAATAGGATCGGACCTTTATCGAGATCCCTCGCAGCATCAAGAGCCATAGAACCAACATTAATGCCAGGTAAAACCCACTGAATCCCGCCGAATAGGCTTTAGGAAAAGCAAAAAACAGCAACCCTCCCCCTGCCAGAAGATAGACCTCGTTTCCATGCCAAACAGGCCCGAACGTATTGAGCACCACCCGACGTTCAACATCAGTTCGAGCAACGATCCAATAGATGATACCCGCTCCGAATACAAATCCGTCCAGGATGATGTACATGACCAGGAAAAAAGCAATGGCCCCATACCAGAAGACTTCCACTTAGTGCCCCTCACTTTTCCCGGGTCGTATAGGGACCATTCCCGACTTGGATCCACTGTGTTGTGGGAGGGGGCCCTTGCTGACAACTCCGAACAACAGAAAAAGAAACAACAAGCCCAAAAAGAAGTACATGCCAAGAAATCCTAAGAGGGTGAAAAGGGCATTACCCGAACCCACTAAAGGGGAACCGCCCTCAACTGTTTTCAGAATCCCATAAATCAACCAGGGTTGACGTCCGAGTTCCGCTGTCATCCACCCTGCAGTATTGGCAATATATGGAAAGGGTGCACTGACCATAATAATCCATAAAAGCCATTTGGTTTGAAAAAGTTTATTTCTCCAGAGCATGAGTACGGACAACATCATGACCGCAACGAAAAGGGTACCCAACCCCACCATGACATGGTAGGAATAATAGAGTAGTGGAATATTATCCGGCCATTCCTCTCTTGGGAATGCCTCGAGTCCCTTTAATTCTGCACCAAAATGCTTATACACGAGAAAACTAAGCACGCCAGGCACAATCAGTGGGTTATCCAGCGTCAAATTTTCCATATTAGGCTGACCAAATATCACCATGCCGGCTCCCTTTTCGGTCTCAAACAACCCCTCAAAAGCCGCACCGGTGACCGGCTGGTATTCGAAGACTTGGATGGCCGCTCCATGACCAGTGGGAAACAACAACAGGACGCTGGCGATGGCGCCAGCGACGACTCCTGTTTGGAGAAAGGTCCGTGAATACGCTACATGAACCTTGGAAAGTTGGTAAAATGCGCCCACAGCAGCCATGACAAAGGAACCCGTGGCCACTGCCGCGGCCATATTATGAGGGTATTGCCACACTAACCACGGATTCGTAAGGAGTTTGGAAAAACTTTCCAATTGAACACCGCCATTGGGGTCTACCGCATACCCCACGGGATGTTGCATCCAGGCATTTGTGGCAATGATAAAGTAACCGGACAGCCAGGAACCGAGAAAAAGCATCAGAGCGGAAATCCAATGAATGAGAGGGCCTAATCGTTCACCGTACAATAATATTCCAAGAAAAAAGGATTCCAGGAAGAAAGCAAACAATCCTTCCATGGCCAACGTGGTACCGATTACCCCTCCTGCGAAATTAGAAAATTTGGCCCAGTTGGTACCAAATTGGAATTCCATTGGAATGCCGGTCACTACTCCAAACGCAAAACTCAATCCAAAGACCTTGATCCAAAATTTAGCGGCTCCCTCGTAATGTTCATCATGGAACCAATAGGAACGCGTTTTAAAATAGACAATCAGGACCGCCAACCCCATGGTCAATTGAGGAAACAAATAGTGGAAAATTACCGTAATGGCGAATTGCAATCGGTCGTAGGTGACGTCAAGTTCCATGCCGGGCTCGAGCCTCACTTAAGAAATTGTTAATCCGGGTCAATTCAATGGTCAAAAAGAACAAAGCCGTCTATAGGAAAATTGTACACCGCCGCTCCTTCCAACACCAGGTTGAGGGCAATACGTGACAGGTATTCGGTAAACGTTTCCAAAATATGGTAAATTGCCTGAAAACCCGTTGTTCTTAAAAACAGGCCACCTGCTGAAAGAGGGATTGTATGAAGCCAGGAGTAGCCGCAGTTCTGCTCATTCATTGTAACGATCAAAAAGGCATTGTGGCCCGCGTGGCCGGATTCATTCATGATTTTGGGGGGAATATCCTTGATTCAGACCATCACACGGACCAGGAAACCGGGGATTTCCTCATGCGAATGGTCTTTGATCTGGATGGGTTTCAGATTCCCAAAGAAGAAATCGGTTTGTCCTTTGCCCCTGTAGCCAAAATTTTCGGCATTTCCTACCAACTGTACTTCTTAGACGAGCGACCTCGTGTAGGCATCCTCGTCTCACACCTCGATCATTGCTTGGCCGACCTGCTGCAAAGGCAAAGACGTGGTGAATTGCAGATTGATATCCCTCTGATCGTGTCGAATCATGAGGTGTGCAAGTTCTGGGCTGAATTACTCAATATCCCATTTAAGTATTTTCCCATTCAGGATGGGGAAAAACCAAAACAGGAGGAACAGGTGCTCAATGCCTTTATCCCTGAACGCGTTTCGTTGATCGTGATGGCCCGGTACATGCAAATTTTGAGTAAAAATTTCCTGGAGCGAATCGGTTGCCCGATCATCAATATTCACCATTCGTTTCTCCCAGCGTTTATGGGAGCCAAACCGTATCACCAAGCCTATCAGCGGGGAGTCAAAATTATTGGAGCCACCGCCCACTATGCCACAGTTGATTTGGACGAAGGTCCCATTATTGGGCAAGACGTCATTCGCATTGGACATCGGGATTCCATTCAGGACCTCATCCGAAAGGGTCGGGATCTTGAAGTGATGGTCTTAGCGAGGGCTTTGCGGCTCCATATAGAACATCGGGTGCTGGTATATGGACAGAAGACGGTCATCTTTGATTAGAGGACCTAGCAAAAGTTTCAGGTTTCCAGTTTCAGTTTGTTGTAAAAAGAGAAAAGCTTCCAGTTGGCAATTTGGAATGGAGAAAAGGAACCTCATGCTGATTCCTAAAAAAACAATATTATTCTTTTTGAAGGAAAATGAGTTGGCCGCCTTCGACTAAATTGCTTTCCTGAATCACTCCATCCTTAATCGTGTGGGCTTGTATTGTGGCAATGAACAATTTTTCTCCTCTCTTCGTTTCAAAAAACGCCGATACATCAAGAACACCAGAGGATTCCCATCTCCCAACGAAATGAGGTTCTTTATCAGTGGTGCCGGGTGGGAAAATCCGGGAACGATCCATCTGTGCAATACGCTGGATATTTCCGCTATTGGGATTCAGGCGCCAGATCGATGCTTCTTCTCCAGACCTGCTCCCGAAAAAAGGGGCAATCTCCTTTGCGTTATCTTCCTGAACATAAATGTACCCGTCCTGTGCCCAATCAAGATTATCAGGGCTGCGGATGCCGTGATCGGGGCTTTCTACCTGTCCACCACCTGAATCATCCCCGTCGTACAGAATCGTGAGGGTAGCTTGTAGATTTTTTAAATCAACATCGACCTGGTATATGGTTCCCCACGAATCATGACCATTGTACACGCTTGCTCGCCCGGTCGAAGCAAAGACTACCCTTGTGCCTCTCGTGCGATGCGTACTGACATCTTCCGGACGAGTAAATTGGAAAGCCCCGCCCGCTTTGGCTTCTCGCCGAAGCGTGAACCCATTTTTATATCCATACTCATCATATCCGTCCTTATAAGCTTTCGATGAATCGAATACCTTTAATTCCTGCCATGTTCCAGTCACCATTGATCCCGTCCCCTTAAACTGAGAAACCGTGGTAACTCTCTCATCCGCTACAAAATAATAAAGGTTCCCTACCACTAAGCCATTTCGATTTAAAAAATCGTTGGTTGGCACAGGAACACCAGGGGGCAAAGCCTCACGGATTTCGAAAAGCGAAGCATGCTTTTTCCCAATGTATAACCACAACGGTGCCGCGACGACATGTTGGGGGGGCGTTGTTTCACCCGCCACGCGGCCAAAATTTTCGGGGGCATCCGTTTGAGGAGTCGTATCATCACCTATCAACATGGCCACACGGTCCCCAGAAACATCTAAGGGAGCAATGTTTTCAAAATTCATACGCCCTGTGGCCGAAACGCCGTGCAGAACGCCTCTTTCCACATCTAATACCCACAAGGACCCACCATAGCGGTGAATCAGAGGATCACCCACTTCTTCTCCTAAAACATACAGGTTATCCACAAAACCGTATCTTCCACTTTCAATTAGGGTTGCGGAGCAAAACCGGGAGAACCCTTCGTATTTCTTTCCTTTTCGACTTATCTGTTCCGAATTTGTGACGACCACACCCAGGCGATCAAAAACTGAATCATAGGCCATTCCGCTATTCACGATTTTTCGGGCACTCGGATTCAGGTCCAGGAGACTGATTCGCGCTCCGGTCAAAACCGTCCCATTTTTCAATATGTAGGAGTACCCTGCCGATTTTTTCAATTCATGGTTGATGAGAACCCGAACGGTGTTATCAGTCATTCGGAAAGCCCCAATCCCATCGAGCATTCCGACAGGTTGGTATTGATTCGGGTAAAGTGCTGGATCGAGGGTTGGAAGTCGATCGCCCACGGTAAAAATCGGTGTAACCTGCCAGCCCTGAATTCCATTCATCATTGGGGTTAACGATACCGATTTCGACTCCGATCTTACCGGAGTCCCAAAACCCGCCAGGCAGAGAGAAACCGATGCGCTTACCAGTAATCCCTTAAGATAGATTGGAATTTTCACAGGTTTGCGAATTTGGCATAAGGAGGTTTCCCTCCGTTCATTCAAAATATTGAAAATGTTGACTGTATCAATAGCCCGTTGGGTCTTGTTCTAAATCTTGAGGATTTGACCACTTTGGAAGCTTTGGACTAATCGGTTTAGTTCGCATCGCATGTTTGAAGACGGTAAGTGGACGCGGCTACCATGCCCGGGCAAGACCCATTCGAATGGGTAATTCAGTAGGAGCCTGGTCGACTGTTGAAGCTGTTTTCCATTCCAGACATAAACTGACGGAATTTCCAAAGTTTTCGTGTCTCGGTCCCACCAAAGGTGGTCACCGGTGAATAAAAATCTTTGTTTATACAATAGAGCCATACTGCCCGGGGTATGCCCAGGAACGGGAATAATCAAAAAATCATGACCTAATTGAAAAGGACAGAATTCATTCACAATCCATTCCGCACCTGGCATCGCCTCAGCATCGTCGGCATGGATAATTCGAGTTGCATGGAACCGAGAAGCATACCGGGCCGCTTCAGCCACATCATCTTCATGGCTTAAGAAAATGAATTTGATCCCTCCCATTCGATCAAACGCCTCCAAGAGAGGGCGGACATAGCGAGGAGAATCGATGAGCCAATTTCCTTCCTGATGGTGAATAAAATAACTATGTGCTCCGAAAGATTTTTCAGAATTAAAACCGGTATAGTACACTTCATTTTCCAAATGAAGAGGAAAACTTTTCTGGGCCTGAGATAAGAGATTTTTGTCAGGGTGGACCGTCCCAATCGAGCCGACGGGACATGCAAGAAGAGAACGATACGCTTCAAGCATTTCGCGCTCCGTCACCGGCTGATGAGAAACCGATGAATACTCCCCAATTTCACGAAAGCTCAAGGGGGCTAATTGACGACATGTATCACAGTTAATGCAGGTGTGATCAACAAAGAAGTTTCCCTCTACGTTTGTTGTAAGGCGCTTGCTCTGGTTCGCCACGTTCAATCTCCAATTCTCAGGGAAACAAGCCAATGACTATTCCCACTACACCGCGTTTTTATCCGATTTGTCAATTCCACACAAAGAAGTTACTCTTACAGACCTCTAATGTTCAAAATAGAACTAATGGGTACCCTGAGATTGTTTCTTTCTCCGAAAAACTCAAGGCGCTTGATACATACCTGTGACGACCTTTGCCCTCTTGAGTAATCCCCCAACATTCTTAAGGCAGAAAAAATTTGAGAACACCCGTTTCGCCATCCGGGAAACGGGTTATAATATGAATAGGGAAGGCAAAAAAGGTTCAAGGCTGCTTCAACCAATGATCCCTATTAATAGGACGGTGACAACGAAAGTTTCTAAATTTCATTCACAGGTGAATCCTCATGCGTGATTTCTTTCCAGGATTGGCTGGCGTCCCCGCTGCCAAATCCACGATCAGTTCGGTAGACGGACTTCAGGGTATCTTGGAATATCGTGGAATCCGGATTGAGGATTTGGCCCGACAAAGCTCCTTTACAGAAACATGCTATCTATTGTTGTTTGGCCGCCTCCCCACTAAACCGGAATTAGAACAATTTCATGCAGATCTCACCTATCACCGTCGAATCAAATATCGCATTACCGATCTGATTAAGTGTCTTCCGGAACAGGGGCACCCGATGGATGCCCTACAAGCCGCTGTTGCTGCCCTGGGAATGTATTACCCTGTTCAAAGGGTGGTAGAGGAAGAAACGCGGTACTGGTCGGCCGTCCGACTTGTTGCAAAGCTTCCCACTATTGTCGCCGCATTTGCACGTATTCGGCGAGGCGATGATAACATTCAACCACGTGATGATCTTTCGTATGCCGAGAATTTCTTTTACATGATGTTTGAACGTGTGCCCAATCCGACTGTGGCCAAGGTATTTGACATCTGCCTCATCCTTCATGCGGAACATACCATAAATGCTTCCACGTTCAGTGGTATGGTCACCGCCTCCACCCTGGTAGACCCCTATAGTGTCATTTCATCAGCAATTGGAACCTTGAAAGGTCCTCTCCATGGTGGAGCCAATGAGGCGGTGATTCATATGCTGCAGGAGATTGGCTCGACTGAAAACGTCCCAGCCTACATCGACCAAAAACTTCACGACAAAGAAAAAATCATGGGATTTGGCCATCGTATCTATAAAGTTAAGGATCCCCGGGCCATTGTGCTTCAAGAGCTTGCCAAGGAAATGGAACCCACGAAGGAGAGTGGAAGACTCTTTCATATTGCCCGTGCCGTTGAACGTGAAATGGGGAATCGGGTGGGGCACAAGGGGATTCGTCCAAACATAGATTTTTACTCAGGCATCCTTTACCATCAGATGCACATTGAGACAGACCTCTTTACTCCCATTTTCGCCATGGCGCGGGTGGCGGGATGGCTCGCTCATTGTTTTGAGCAATATCAGGAAAACCATCTTTTCCGCCCCACTCAAATTTATGAAGGTCTCCACAATCAGCCGTATGAACCTCTGGAATCCAGACAACCCCCAACACCCTAATCCCTTACCCTCTTCCTGGGCGTCCCAAGGCCTTGAGGAAGCTCACCCATTCATGAAAATAGGTTTTTACCCATGACCAGCCATACCTACGACGTCGTCGTAATCGGCGCCGGCCTTGCCGGGATGCGGGCCGCCTTATCCGCGCATCAACATGGGGCATCGGTCGCCATCCTTACTAAAGTCCATCCTGTCCGTAGTCATTCAAATGCCGCTCAGGGAGGCATAAATGCCGCCCTGACGGATCGAGGTGACAAATGGGAAGAGCATGCCTTTGAAACGGTGAAGGGCAGTGATTACTTAGGGGATCAAGATGCCGTTGAAGTGCTGGCACAAGAAGCCGGCAACGACATCATTGCCTTAGAACATATGGGGGTGATTTTTAATAGGAACGAAGAGGGGCGTCTGGGAACTCGGCGTTTCGGAGGACAGAAACGGGCCAGAACGTTCTTTGTCTCAGATTTTACAGGACAGGCCATCCTCCATGTGCTCTTTGAACAAATTCTAGAAGCGCGACTCCCTGTCTTCGAGGAGTGGTTTGTCACTTCGATCCTTAAAGATGACCATGGCCGGTGTGGTGGAATTGTCGCCTTCGAAATCAAAAGCGGAAATTTTGCCGTATTTCATTCCCGATCCGTGATTCTGGCCACTGGGGGCCTGGGACGTGTCTACGAACCTAGCACAAATGCCCTGATCTGCACTGGTGACGGAATAGCCTTAGCCTACGGGGCAGGTGCCCCACTGATGGATATGGAGATGGTCCAATATCACCCCACCACATTGAAGGGGAAAGGGTTATTAATCAGTGAAGCGGCGCGAGGTGAAGGAGCTTTCCTCCTCAACCGGCATGGAGAACGTTTTATGGAGAATTACGCGCCAAACATGATGGAATTGGCGTCGCGTGATGTGGTGTCCCGCGCCGAGCAAATCGAAATTAACGAAGGGCGTGGTGTGAATGGCTGTGTCCTGTTAGATTGTCGGCATTTGGGCAAACAGTTTATTCAAGACCGACTCAGACAGATCAACGAAGAAGCCAAAACTTTCGCCAATATAGATTTGACTGAAGAGCCGATCCCCATTCGGCCGGGGATGCATTACCAAATGGGAGGCATTAAGACGGATGTCGACGGTCGTTGTTGGGATACTCAGGATAACTGGGAAGGGGTTCCCGGCCTGTTTGCTGCAGGGGAAGCCGCTTGTGTAAGCCTGCATGGGGGAAATCGACTCGGTGCCAACTCCCTTCTCGACACCGTTGTGTTTGGGAGACGGGCAGGAACAAGTGCTGCCGAGTATGCAAAAAACACTCTGATTACTCCGGTTTCTGATTCTGTCTGTCAGACCGATCAGAGGCTAGTGACCTCTCTTCTTGCGCGTCAGGGCAATAACGATACGGTAGCTGAAATTCGTCATGTCATGGGCACCACGATGAATCGGCACTTGTCCGTCTTTCGGGATCATGAGGGCATGCAAAACGCACAGCAGATCATCAGACAATTAAAAGAGCGCTGGGAGACTGTGTCCATCAAGGATAAAGGCCAGATTTTTAACACTGGGCTGATTTCGGCATTGGAGCTTCGCTTTATGCTAGATTGTGCAGAGACCATCATTACGGGTGCCATCACTCGGAAGGAAAGCCGGGGCGCCCACTTCCGCACCGATTATCTGGAAAGAGATGACGAACACTGGTTGAAGCACATTCTCCTCTATCATACTGCTGACGGACCACCGCGCATGGATTACTTGCCCGTTTGCATTACCCAATGGGAGCCGCAGACTCGAGTTTACTGATGCAAACTACGCTTCGCATCCGACGCTTTAATCCCGAGCAGGGAAATTCTTCACCGTTTTATCAAGAATATTCCGTGGACCTCGATTCAGCAGATAGCGTGCTGGATGGGCTCATCAAAGTGCGGGAAACCCTCGATGATTCCCTCGCGCTCCGATGTTCGTGCCGCGGAGCCATATGCGGCTCTTGTGGGATGCGCATAAACGGCCATTCCACCCTGGCCTGCAAAACCAAAGTGGTCACGCTGGCCTCCGAGGGGGAAACGATTCAAGTCGAACCGATGCATAATATGCCGGTCATCAAGGACCTGGTGACCGACATGAGTCCATTTTGGAATAAGATTCGTCAGGTCAATCCCTGGCTCCAACCCAACGGGCCGCCTCCCCCATCGGAATATCTCGCACCCGCGAATGACATGGCACATCTTTCCGGCGTGATGACCTGCATTATGTGTGGAGTTTGTGTGTCCGATTGTCCGGTCCTTGAAATCGATTCCCGCTTCATCGGACCGGCAGCCCTGGCGAAAGCCTACCGGTTTGTGGCCGATCCTCGGGACGCCTCCACTCTGAAACGGTTAACAAAACTGAATGAACCGGGAGGTATGTGGGACTGTACCCGATGTATGGAATGCGTTCAGGTTTGCCCCAAGGGTGTCGCCCCGATGGATCGCATCATGTCTTTGCGTGCGAAGGGAATGGGTGCCAGGATTCCTTCGACCAGTGGGTCGCGTCATGCCGAAGTGTTTACCGACCTCATTCGACGGAAAGGGTTGTTAGACGAACCCATGCTGGCGATGCGGACCTTGGGACTGCGGAATCTCCCAAGGCTCCTTGGAATGATTCCACTTGTCATTCAGTCCTTCATGCGGGGGAAACTCCCTGTAACCGGTTTTCTCCACCGCCCTTTAGCCAGCATTCATCAAATTCGCCGTATTTTTCGCCGGACAAGACAGAAGAGGAAATTATGAAATACGCCTTTTTTCCCGGATGCGTCTCTAAAGGTGCGTGCCCCGAGCTTTACCAATCAGTCATGAAGGTATATCCAAAGTTGGGCATCGAATTGGAAGAAATGACCACAGCCTCCTGTACCGGTGCCGGGGTCCTGCAGGAAAAGGATCAGAGATTAGGCGATACACTGAACGCCCGTACCTTTGCCCTTGCAGAACGCAAAGGCCTCCCCATCATGACCATCTGTAGTACGTGTCAAGGCGTGATGAGTCAGGCGAATCGACGTTTGACGACTGACCCGAACTATATGGCTGAAATCAATCAAGTATTGAAGGAAGAGGGCCTCGCCTATCGTGGCACGACCAACATCCGACATTTCGTGTGGATTCTCTTAGAAGACGTGGGGGAAGACGAACTCAGGAAGCACATTAGGAAACCTCTAAGGGGCCTTCGTGCTGCACCGTTTTACGGATGCTATCTTCAGCGTCCCACTGAGGCCTTAGGCTTTGAACAGCACCCAGACAGGCCCCAGGCGTTGGAGCGAGTGATTGAGATTCTAGGAGCGGAGGTGGTCGACTTTCCCGGAAAGAGTCGTTGCTGCGGATTCCCGATTCTTACCATCAATGAACCCAATTCCCTGACCATGGTCGCCACCCACACCTCTGACGCCAAAGCCCATGGTGCCGACATTATGGTCACCCCCTGCCCACTCTGCCATCTTAACTTGGATGGCATGCAAACCAAGGCCGCCCAACAACACAACAGCGCCATCGATCTTCCCATTTTCCATCTCCCACAACTCCTTGGACTCGCTATGGGAATGGATACGAGATCCCTTGGCTTACAACGAAATATTATTTCGCCTGAGGCTGCCCTTGCTAAGACTGGCGTAGGACTGCAATAGATATTGAGAGGGCAGAGATTCACAACCATGACTTCTGGAGTATGATAAATGCAATTTGATCCGGCGATAGCAGCTCAACAGGCTCTCCACCGCGCTGAAGAAAATGGAGAACTGGCCACGTTCCAGAATGAGGTCATCGAGGCCGAAGAAATTTTTTCCACGGAAGCCGGCTCCGTTGCCAAGCAAGCCTATGAAAAACTTCAACAAATAGGTGAAAGCCTTCCCAACGCGTTCAGGTTTCAAGAATTTCTCATTTACATCACCTGGCAACAAGTCACTGAAGAGACCATTCCCCAGCATTTCCAAAAAGGATTGGAGTTATGCGATCGATTTCTGGAGCATTTCGGGAGGGAAATTGAAGGCACCGAAACGGATCAACAAATAACGGATATTCGAAAATCCTTTCTGGGCGGATTGGGGGTCGATGAGGAAGAACATGTCCCGGAACATGATGAAGATGCCTTTGCTGGAGGAGACTAGATGAATCAACCAACCTGGCAATACCGACTCTAGTTCGTTCGTTCTTTTTCAAGATGATAAGAATATCGGATATCCAACAGGGAATAAAAAATGTCGAAGGGAAGAGAGTTGGATATGCCTTGTTCCTGATTCGATATTTCTTCCAAGGGAGTACGGTTTTTTGTTAATTTATCGATTCAAGAATTGAAAAAACGGTCTGGAGGGCTAGTCACAATGGAGGAGCGGGAATACCAGGAAGGTGAGATCATTCTGAAACAAGGCGATCCGAGTGATTTCGTCTTGCGCATTATGATCGGAGAAGTGGAAGTCTACACAGAAAAAGACGGCCATGAGGTCGTCCTGGGAACCGTTAAAAACAACGATTTCCTTGGTGAAATGGGCGCAATCGAACGTCGCCCCCGCAGCGCCAGCGCCCGCGCCAAAACCAAAGTGACCGCCATATTTTTTGAACGGTGGGAATTTTTGCGACTGATGAGTGAAGAAGCCTCGTCCGCCTATCGAATTATAGTCCGCCTCAGTGAGCGATTGCGAGCGGTCAACGAGAAGTTGGCTGAGGAGACCGTCCTGTACGAAGAGCAAACGACCGATGATCTGAAGGCGGGTGAGACACTTCGTCTCCGGCTCTTTTCACCCTCCGAATCCCTTCGCCCCTATATTCCCCAAGAAGGTATTTCCATTACCAAGTTTCCTTTTACCGTCGGACGTTCTGCGGACGGTTCACCATCCCCCCCAACATCGGAAACGGAACTGATTCTGCCTGATTCCCAACCCTATCGATTGTCTCCTCAACATTTTTCCTTGGATGACACCCCGGCGGGGTACGTGGTGAAAGACTGGGGAAGTACCCTGGGGACAGAGGTCAATGGGGAGTTTTTAGGTGAAGCTTTCGGACATGACCGGACAATTTTAAAAAAAGGTGAGAACCTCATCATTGCCGGCGGAATACAATCTCCTTTTGTGTTTAAAGTTTTTTTGGAACACGTGTAAGGTGCGCAGGATCTTTGAAGGTAAGACCTTCATGATCCAAAACTTCAATTTATTATTACCCATTCCGAGCCAGAGCTTTGGGTTCCCACTCACGAACTTTTAACCTCTTCATCCTAAACAGAAATTGCTGCACGGAATTGGTTGGATGACACAATCTGATTCGCAGAAGGAACACCTTATGGACGTTTTTAATAAACCAACCACCGTTGATGAGAATATCGTTGAGAATCTTGGTCCCTTAACCCCTCTAGCTGGCAACTGGGAAGGCGAAGAAGGAAGAGATATTTCTCCTTCCAGGCTTGGCCCTTTGGAAACAAAATTTCGAGAACGCCTCACGTGTGAACCAATGGGTCCGGTGGTAAACGGCCACCAGGTCTTGTACGGATTACGATACACAACGGTCGCCTGGCCTTTGGGCCAAGGAAAGCCATTTCATGAAGAGGTCGGATATTGGTTGTGGGATGCCAGATCCCAACATGTCATGCGATGCTTTATCGTCCCGCGAGGCGTGACGATTCAGGCCGGCGGCCAAGCCGACGCACAAGCCATCAAATTCGAATTGGGTTCGGAGGTAGGATCTGAAACCTACGGGATCACCTCGAATCCATTTCTGGATCAAACCTTCAAAACGGTATCTTTCAAAGTCATGGTTACCATCCATGATCACAATCGGTTCAGTTACTCCGAGGATACTCAGTTAAAAATCCACGGTCTGGCAGACATTTTTCATCACACCGATCAGAATACACTCGTGCGAACTGGATGATCGTGATTCGAACGGCGAAGATCCCCGTGTGGGTAATCCAGTGAATCATTCAAGTATAGACCTGACGTATTTCAAAGAAAAATTGCTCACTCTTAGAACGCAGCTCTTGCAAGTGGAGTCATCCGGAAATGAAGCAGCACAAATCGTAGAGCTTGACCAATCCAAGGTTGGGCGTGTCTCTAGAATGGATGCCCTTCAAAGTCAGGCGATGGCCAAAGAGGCCCAGAATCGGAGGACCCTTCAATTGCAACGTATTACCGGCGCACTTCAAAGAATTAATAAAGGGACCTATGGCTTGTGCGCTCGTTGTGAAGAGGAGATTGACCCAAAGCGCCTTGATCTTGATCCAACAGCCGTTTTGTGCATACGTTGTGCCAATAAGAGAGAGGAATAAGCTGCCCTCTGCCAGGGAAGGATTTCAAATCTCAGATCTCAAATCTCAGAAAGAGATTAAATTGAACATCCATACCGGCAGGTGTCCATTATGCCATGCGGAAGATATCCACGAGACTTACCACCGGGATTCCCATCGGGACTACCACCGGTGCCCTATCTGTCAGTTAGTATTTGTCCCGCCTGACCAATATCTCTCTCCTCAACAAGAACGGGGTCAATACGACCTGCACCAAAATTCTCCCGAGGATCAGGGCTATCGGCAATTTCTCAGCCGGCTCTTCCTGCCCATGCAAGAACGGTTGTCACCCGGGAGTCATGGCCTGGACTTTGGCTCTGGGCCCGGCCCGACTCTTTCAGTCATGTTTCAGGAAGCCGGTCATTCCATGGTGTTGTATGACCATTTTTATGCCCACGACCTTTCAGTCTTCACATATCAATATGACTTTATTACCGCCACCGAAGTCCTCGAACACCTCCACCACCCCCACCATGAACTGAATCGCTTGTGGGAACGTCTGAAACCAGGGGGATCCCTGGGAATCATGACCAAGCTCACCCCAGATCGAGCGTCGTTCCCCAAATGGCACTATAAAAACGATCCGACACATGTCTGCTTCTACTCACGTTCAACCTTTCAATGGTTGGCGACCCGGTGGAACTCCAATCTGACGTTCTTAGACCCTGATGTCATGATGTTTTTTAAAGAGCCTCTTTCATAGCCGGGTGACCTGTTATGCGCACGGAAGTGGATATCGCCATCGTTGGGGCCGGCGCTGCCGGTTTGGCTGCTGGGATTTTTGCAGCTCAAACACGACCCAACCTGAGAATAGCTATTCTAGATGGAGCCCGCACAATCGGCGCCAAAATTTTGGTATCGGGCGGGGGACGCTGCAACGTCACTCACAAACGGGTGACTCCATCTGACTTTCACGCTCCCCGCCGGATAGTTGAAAAAATCCTTCGGCAATTTGATGAGCGCGAGGTGTTGGGCTGGTTCGAATCACTGGGGGTTCCCATGAAAGAGGAGCTCACCGGAAAACTTTTTCCCGTAAGCAATAAGGCACGGACGGTTCTTGAGGCTCTTATTCATCGCTGCCGTGAACTCGGCGTGCAATTGAAGACCCAAATTCGAGTCAAGGAAATTGCTGCTACCCAGACCGGATTTGAAATTATTCATGAGAAAGGTCAACTTCAGGCCCGACGAGTGATTATGGCCACTGGAGGGCAATCCCTGCCGAAATCCGGATCTAACGGGCACGGGTGGTCGATGGTCCGCCAATTGGGCCACACGGTAACGGCGACCTATCCCGCCCTTGTTCCCTTAATTTTACATGAAACATTTTTTCATCGAGGACTATCCGGCATCTCGCACGAAGCCACCTTGACCTCACGGGTTGGGAATGTGATCGTCGACCGTCGCACGGGTTATTTGCTCTGGACCCACTTTGGCATGAGTGGGCCCGTGGTCTTGGACGCCAGTCGTTTCTGGGCTATCGCCAAGGGCCAAGGCCGAAAGGCCATGGTATCCCTTTCTTTTTTTCCTGGAAAAACTTTTGAACATGTCGACCGATGGTTATCCGATGCCGCCCGCCTTCCTGGTAATAAAAGGGTGCTAACCATTCTTTCCGACCAAATACCCAATCGGGTAGTGAAAGCCCTGTGCACTCACGTGGATTGCTTGCAAACAACACCTTGCAGCAGAATTCACTCAGGAGCAAGATCTTGTGATATCGGAACCATGGCTCTGAATAAGTTACCTCGTCCACAACGCCGTGCCTTGGTGCAAGCTCTCACCGATCTACCTTTACCGGTAGTCGGAACTCGCGGTTGGAACTATGCGGAAGTCACAACCGGAGGAATCCCTCTCGCCGAGATCAATCCCCATTCAATGACTTCTCGTAAAGTGCCTGGCTTATACCTCATTGGAGAAATGTTAGATTGTGATGGCCGAATTGGCGGGTTCAATTTCCAATGGGCATGGACGACCGGGCACATAGCAGGATGTCAGGCTGCTCAAAGTCTCGGAACAAATCCTGATTAATACCAGTCACCCGGAAATCGATAAAAACTCTCTATTCCAATCTTTGGTGGTTGACATTCATTGGCCTTTTGCTTACCAATGTTCCATTAGGTTCTGAGAAATGACGTATTCGATAAGGTGAACGCATCAAAAACCCAAGGAACATGAGCCAGTATATTTTCGAACCGAATAGGGAGGACAAAGAACTTCACCGCTTGCGACTGATTGAAGCTGCAAGGGATCCTTCGACAACCCAACTCCTCCACCGGTCCGGAATACAGGCAGGGTGGAAATGTCTGGAAATAGGCCCGGGGGCAGGCTCGATGTTGAGGTGGATAGGCGGGAAAGTGGGGAAATCCGGGGTGGTGATTGGAGTGGACAAAAACCCCATATACCTTCGGGAATTTTCTTCTCCGCCTTACGATATCCGGAAGGGAGATTTCCTTGAGGTTGACATAGACGGACTCCTCAATCTTGTTTATGGTCGATATTTTCTCATTCACAATCGAAATAAGTTGGAGTACTTGCGGAAAATTCATGCATTGATAAAACCTGAGGGCTATGCCGTCTTGGAAGAGCCTGATTTCACCTCAGCCAAATTGTTAAATGATGATTCGGATTCATCCCAATATCGGGTAAATTCTGCCATCTGTAAGATGTTCCTGGATTATGGCTTGGATCCCGGTTACGGGCTTTGCCTGCCCCAAAATCTTCGCGCAGCGGGATTTCAAATTGTCGAGACCCAATCCACTATCCATTTATGCGAGGGGAAATCTCCTATTGCCAACCTGATGGGTGAGTCTGCTCTCGTATTAAGCCAGGAATATCGGAAGACCGGCGAGGCCACCGCGCATGATATTCACCAGTACGTGGCGAACGCGAAGAACCAGGAATTTTGGTCCGTCTATTACTCCACCATATCCGTCATCGCCCAACCTACCAGGTGACTGGCCCCAAGGGGGTTCGTCTTCACTAGTCAAAATTGGAAAGAATACACCCTATCGACTCCGGGACTCCGGCCCATTATCCATTAAGTCTTTCTTTTCGTGGTCAGAGCTGATCTGAGTTTTCCGGTTTCCTGAGCAGGGATACCGCTCCATGAGACCCAATAAACCGGAGACCGCAATGGTGATATCGTCTTGGGGGCCAAAGAGATCATTGGACGAAAAGACTAAAAGATCTCGTCCAAACAGCACAACCTTATCGGGAATGCAGTAGAGGGGTTCTTGGCCCTGACGCTGGAGTTTTGCATTCACAATCTGAAAACCATCCACGACTCCATCAAGATAAATCCTTTGGGCCCATGGGGTCATGCCCTTAACAGACAAAGGGGGTTGGGAAATTTCTTGAGGAAAAGCCGGGCTCGCGAGCGGCCCGAAAACAATCACGATGAAAGCTATTCGACTGAACATGATTCGTTTCTCCTCTCACAGCCGAATGAACTAGCAGGATGTTGAAAAAGTCCGCCAGCGGCGTTCTCGGCCCTTTGTCGTGCTCACGTACTCCATGTACGCTCCGCTCGCCAAAGGGCCTGCGGCCTTGCTGAACGGGCCTTTTTGAACATCCTGCCAGGCTGATGTCGGTATAGAGGCTTGTCCCATATCGTTTAAAATTCTTGAAATGTTGAGTTGTTCAACAACCTGCTAGGTCGGATCTGGTGCTTCCTGAAACGGTGGGCCAAGCAAACGAAGGAAGGCACCCTCATGAATCATGAATCCACGCGATTCAAGTTCTTGCCTCGCTCGGTGAGTGAATTCCCCGGTGAGCCAGACTTCTAATCGTCTCACCCGGATCCGCGCCGAGGCCTCTTCAACAACGGCATCAGCAGCCTGGGCCACTTCACGAGTCCAGGGAAGTCGAAATACCGGAATGGTCGCGACTAATGCTCCGTCGTCCGTATGACCTAAAATCAGCCGGTCTTCAATGATGAAAAGCTTATCGATGGGAATCACGTTTTGATGGTAGTTCGCCATCATCTCAGCCAACCGCTGAAAGAACAGCGCTTCTTCTTCTTTGTTCGCTCGGAGGGCCACCCGAATGAACCCTTCACGATTTTTTGTTCCCTCCATTTCAACCAAGGCCTGCACTAATATCGTTTCGTGGCGGGGGGAATACCAAGGATGACTCAAAAATTTATCAATGAGGCCCTCATCCAAGTTCATTCCCTCCATGAGTTCTCGATTCATTCGTCTCAAGTCCTCAGGGGAGTTTTGTCGAAACACATCGTTCATTGCCGCACCAAAAAATGTTCCTGCCAAGGCAAAGCCGGCCGGACCAGTGATTGGCGTCAAGGCTAACTTGGTGCTCATTCCCCCGGCATAGCCTGCCAAGGCAACCTTATCAATTGCGGATTGCAACCTATCGTTCGAGGAGTAGGAATCAATTCCCAAATAACTGGCGACCGAACGTTTGACCATGGAAAATCCTACTAATTCCTTCCCAGCACTTTCTTCAAACTTCCCCCGTTCCCCTACGACCATTTCAGCAATTCGCGTCATGGTCTTCCACATGCCCTTGGGCACACCCATGGCAGTATCTTTTGGTTCGGTGGCCATGTCCCAGATGAATCGAAAAGGACTGAGGAGGATATAAGCCGCGCCGAGACCGAAGGCTGCTGGGTGGCTTATTTCATGGACTTCCTTCAGTGCAAGAATTTCACGAATACGAATCTGGAGCAAATCCACTCCATTGGGTTCAAACCGTCCATATGGGGAATCAAGAGTAAATCGGTATGCGAGGCCATTGGGGGTGACCTTATCAAGAATCTGATAACCCTCCCCTTCAAATAATTCCGGGGGGAGAAGATCCCGAGCAGTCACGCCATCTAAAGTTTCAAATTCGCCTGATGGGGCTTGAACGGAAGGGAGCGGAGCGGATTCCTGGGTGTCGACTGTCCGCGACGCACATCCGGGATTTAAAAGAGGGCTAAGAAGCAGGATCATGGCTAATGGTAACCTTGCCCTGATCCATACTATGGAGTATGGACGCCTCACGCTAACCCCCCAGACCTTAGAAAAAGTAAGGATTTTCTTTTCCCAGCTTGCCGTAACTCCAGCAAAAGTCTTTTAAGATCACCTAAAAGAGACTCCAATCTCTCTCAGGTCTAAACAATCATAATCCTCTTAGAGGTACATTGTCATTAAAATCCATAAAGGAAAATAAGTTCAAGGTCCGAAGCCGGTGAACCTGTAACTGTGAATATTACCTGTTAAATTGGCGCCTGAATCCCTATTGAGCTGTTGCAGGATGATTGCACAGGAAATGGATAATGGAGGTGTGACTAATCGGTTTGTTTTGAAACCGTTTTAAAATAGGCCAGGAGGTCTCGAACAGAAATGACTCCAACAATTTGTCCGTCCTCGGTAATGGCCAAATGGCGTATGCGACGATCAGCCATGAGATCACGAGCATATTGGGGGGAGAGCTTCTTATCGAGTGAAATAATGGGGCTCGACATGAGTCCTTGGACTTTAAGTTGACTGACATCCAGGGATTCGGCAACGGCACGAACCACATCCGTTTCTGTAATAATTCCGGCAAATTCCCCATTTTTTTCCACTAATAGGGACCCAATTCGTTGAACCTGCATTTGTTGAGCCGCTTCCTTGAGGCTAGATTCTTCCGAGATCACACTAATTTCTCGTGTCATGAGTTGGCCTAGGGTTGCCATGACTATCCCTCCTTCTCTCACTTCGGTGGAAAGATCGGGGAACAAAGAAAGCCATATTCTGAACTAATCGCTATACTCGCGTAAAGCCTTGATAGCATTTTCCCGTTTTTACGGGAAAATGCCGTTTCGGGTTTCACGTTTCGAGTTTCGGGTTCAAGAAAAATAAGTCCATTTATGGTGACCCATTTCCTTGCCTCATTCATCAAAGGGGACAAAGGAAAACCTGGGGGGAATAATGGCCATTGACAATGCACTCGCATTCGCCTAAATATCTACTCATATGAACCATTATTCATGTAACAAATCTGAGCTTTGTCAGACTTATTAAGGGTAGACGGGGAAAATTCAATATCCATTTTTACTTTCATCACCGGACCAAACTCTCGGGTTAAGCCTTGCTATACCAAGGAGGGAAAAGCTTTCTTTTTCAACCCCAAACCTGAAACGCGAAACCCGAAACGATCTTTTTTTCAACATTCCCAACTATGAAGTCAGAACCATCGTTCCCCACTTGTGCTGACAAGCTGAAAGTTCTGGCTGACACGACCCGTTTGGCCGTGATTGAGGCTTTGATGAAAAAACCTCAATACGTGAATGAACTGATGGATCTTCTTCATGTTGAACAAAGCCTTCTATCCCATCACTTAGCCCAACTCCGTGATGCGGGCTTAGTTGAAGCGAAGCGAGATGGAAAAGCCGTGCTCTACCAATTGGCACCTGGGGTTTCCAGAACCACACAGGGGAAAGCCATCGAATTGGGATGCTGTCAACTTTCCTTTCCGACAAAGAGATCCAAGCGGTTATGAGACGGTCCCTTACTCACTATTTTATTCTCATTTTCCTACTCGTGGCCACCGGGGGTTGCCAAGATTCCTCTGCCACAGGTCCGACAAACGACAAACTCGTGATTACCGGATCCAGCACAATCGCACCGCTGGTATTGGCAATCGGGAAACGATATGAATCCAGAAGGTCCGGGATACGAATTGATGTTCAGACCGGTGGGTCATCCCGTGGAATATCAGATATCCGCCAGAATTTGGCACATGTTGGGATGGCCTCTCGAGCCCTCAAGAAAGGGGAACACGATCTCTACGGGACCGTGATTGCCTATGACGGCATTGGCCTCATTGTCCACCGCTCGAATACGCTGGCCTCACTCGATTCCAACGACGTGACAGCGATCTACACGGGCCGAAAAACAAATTGGAAAGAGGTCGGCGGGATTGATGCCCCCATCACCGTGGTAAACAAAGCCGAGGGCCGGGCGACTCTTGATCTTTTCCTGAATTACTTCAATATACAGAATACCCAGGTTCAAGCCCATGTGGTGATTGGGGACAACGAGCAGGGTATTAAGACTGTCGCAGGGAATCCGCACGCTATCGCTTATGTGTCCATCGGAACGGCTGAATACGATGCAGCTCATGGAGTCCCCATCAAACTCCTCCAGTTGGAGAATATCCCTGCATCACTTAAAACTGTCCAGGAAGGCCGGTTTCCTCTTTCCCGTCCTCTCACTCTGATAACGAATACGTCGCCAACAGGAGCCGCTAAAGCCTTTATTGATTTTGCCAAATCTCCAGAGGTGCATGATCTGGTCACACAATATTACTTTGTCCCCTTCGCAGGGTGATCGACTCCTATTCTGGGCCCTGAGCGTCCTAGCCGGCTTGGCGGGCTCGATTGTTCTATTGATTTTGTTTTTCCTGATGATCGAGGCCCTACCGGTGCTCTTCCATGTTGGATGGGAGCCATTTTTCTTCGACTCGTCCTGGCATCCCACAGAGGGGCTCTTTAACCTGGTACCCATGTTTTGGGGAACGCTGCTTGCCACAACAGGAGCTGTCGTCTTCGCCACCATTATGGGAATTTCTTCTGCACTATTTTGCCACTACTATGCTCCTACACCTTTGGCCTCGATATACAGGAAATTTATTGAACTCTTGTCCGGCATTCCATCAGTGGTCTTTGGTTTCTGGGGATTGATGGTATTGGTTCCCTTGATTGCCAGCTTCCATCCACCCGGACCCAGTCTCCTGGCAGGAGTGGTGATTCTCACACTGATGATTCTTCCCACCATCGCATTGGTCGCTGACACGAGCATGGCCAACGTCCCTCGGGAATACCTCCAGGGAGCAGCAGCCCTGGGACTGGGACGATGGGCAACCATTTGTCATGTGGTTTTACCGGCTGCAAAATCAGGGCTCTTCGCCGGCATACTGTTGCAAACCGGCCGGGCAATTGGCGAAACCATGGCTATTCTCATGGTCGCGGGTAACGTGGTCCAAACACCCAGCAGTATCTTTGACCCAATCAGGACGCTCACAGCTAATATCGCTTTGGAGATGGCTTACGCCGTCGGGGATCATCGTTCAGCGCTGTTCCTCAGCGGCCTTTTGCTTTTGACCATGGTTGCGGGATTGATCTTTATGGCAGACCGGATCCACCGATATTCACCGCATGGGTAAGAGCATCAAATTCAAACAGGATCCGATTCCCGCCATCACAATTTGGACGGTGGCAGGATTGGTCTGTGGCATGTTCTTGTGGTTGATCAGTGACCTGAGTTGGCAGGGGGCTTCCCATTTGTCTTGGGATTTTTTAACAAATCCACCATTGGATGCAGGCCGACAAGGTGGCATCAACTCCATCTTGGTTTCCACCGGCCTCATCATGTTGGTATGTATGACCGTAGCGCTGCCGATAGGAATCGGAGCGGCAACCTTTTTGGCAGAAATCACTTCACAGGGGCAATATTTCGCCATATTCATTCGTCGCAGTCTCGATGTCTTGGCGGGAGTTCCATCCATCGTGTTCGGTCTGTTCGGAAATGTGTTCTTTTCTAATATTCTTGGAATGGGGTTTTCAATTCTCTCCGGTGGGCTCACCCTGTCCTGCATGGTCCTTCCCATATTGATCCGGACCACTGAGGAAGGGTTTCGCTCGCTCCCCGATGAGTATCGTCTTTCCGCTGCCGCCCTTGGCCTCTCAAAAACCGGCACACTGGTCCATCTACTTATTCCCGCCGCCGTTCCGAGTCTTGTCGTGGGATTTATTCTTGGACTCGGGCGCGCCATGGCGGAAACCGCCGCATTGATATTCACCAGTGGATATGTCGACCGCATGCCCGAATCACTGCTGGATTCTGGGCGCGCTCTATCGATTCATATTTTTGATCTAGCGATGAATGTTCCCGGCGGTGATCAGGCCGCCGCCGCAACGGCACTTGTGTTGATCGGGTGTTTAGTGGTCCTGAATTATCTTTCATCATGGGCCTCCACGCATTGGGCTCGAAAAAGGATTCTGTTCACGTGAAATATTCATCAAAGCCTCATCGGCAACCCCGTGATCAAAAAAATAAGGACCGCTTCGCTTCATGCTGCGATCCATATCCTTTAATCAAGAGTGACAATCTTGGACTGCACTATGGTGACAGAGCGGCGTTGAAGGGAGTGTCCCTCACCATCTTTGGAGGGTGCCTGACAGCCATTGTCGGGCCCTCAGGAAGTGGCAAAACGAGTTTTTTGATGTGTCTCAACCGATTGATTGATTTAATCCCCAATTGCCGGGTCTCAGGTAATTTGTTTTTTGGGAATGTGAACGTGCTCTCTCCTGATATGGATGTCCTTCAATTGCGTCGGCGTATTGGGATGATTTTTCAGAAACCCAATCCTTTCCCGATGTCTATTCGAAAAAACCTGGAATTCCCTCTCAAAGAACACGGAATTGCCAAGCAATCAAAGGCCGATGAGTTCATTCAGAAGGCTTTAATGGATGTCGGATTATGGAACGAAGTAAAAGACCGCTTGGGAGCTCCAGCCTTAGGGTTGTCGGGCGGCCAACAACAACGGCTTTGTATCGCACGATCTCTGGTTCTTTCACCGGAAGTCTTGCTCATGGATGAACCATGCAGCGCCTTGGATCCTCTCTCCAGTGGCATTGTGGAGGACTTGATATTTAGCTTGCGAGGTCAGTACACGGTCGTCATGGTCACACATAACCTCGCTCAAGCACGTCGCATTGCTGACTATGTCGGCGTCTTATGGGCAGAAAATGGGGCCGGACAACTCGTCGAATCGGGACCCACCCGCCAAATTTTTGAACACCCGCAACAGGATCTCACTACTGCCTATATCAATGGTATCCGGGGGTAACGAACCCCGCTGCTAACGTTTTTTCCTCTATCTTCCTCAACCTCACCAAAGTTTACTCCTCTTTTAAACTTTCTTAACCGTTCTGTAACACGTGCCTTTTATAAGAGTAACCCATGGTACGGAGAGTTCATTTCACTCCTGATTACCCAACAACAGTGGGAGGACATTTCTGATGCAGGACCGAAAAACCTGGATGGGCCTGTTGGTCGTTATGAGTATGGTATTCGTGACCCCTCTGGTGGCTAATGGTGAGCTTGCGGACATTTTGTACGAGAAAGGAATCCTCGACAAGGACGATTATATTAAAGCCCAGGCTGAATCCGAAAAGCTTGCGGAGGCAGAGGAACGGAGATTGGAAGAAGAATTCCCGGTTAAACTGGGTTATGGGTCGAAAGGGTTTGAAATTCGATCTCGCGATGGCAAGTACTCTACCCAAATCCAGTGGCGTCTTCAGTTCCGGTATTCACACCCGGATAGCGGGGATCCCAGTGAAGATGAATTCCTGGGAAGTGATCAGGTGACGGAAACACCAGAAAGTTCTTTTCAAGTTCGACGAGCGCGAATCAAGGTGGGGGGGCATGGATATAAGCCGTGGCTGAAGTATTATTTTGAATATGACTTTCCATCCTCCAGACTCCTTGACTGGCGGCTCATGATCGAGAAATTCAAGTTTGCGCAACTCAGACTCGGCCAATGGAAAATTAATTACAACCGTGAACGAGTGGACTCCTCCGGAAAGCAATTTGCCGTCGAACGATCAATCGTCAACCCCACTTTTACCATTGACCGGCAACAGGGTGCCATGGCTTATGGCCATCTATTTCCTGGAACCCTTGCCGATTCCTGGTACTATGCATTTGTCGGGAATGGACGCGGGAGAGGAAATTTGAATGATGATGGGCGTATGATGTATATGGGGCGGGCTCAATGGAACTTTTTGGGACGTGACTTGAAATTTTCTATGACAGATGTCGAATTTCATGAAAAGCCCACCGGCAGTGTGTCCTTTGCCGGTTATTGGAACCAGTCTGACTGTACCCGGTTTTCAAGCGCAGGGTGTGCGGATCTTAATGGGTTCAGCGGGGCAACGAATGGGTCCCCCGGACAGGCCACGGGACGGTATGTCCTCATTGGCATGCAGCAGGGATTCGCCTTTAAATGGCGAGGATGGGATATCCAGCAGGAATACCATTGGAAACAAATTGATGACGACCAATTCCCACTCGGTTGTGATGACCCTTTTAACGGTACGCCGGGATCTGGCCAGCAGGGTTGTCAGGGGCCCAGAACCAATCTCATGGGTAGTTATGTTCAAAGCGGATTCTTTCCCCATCATATCATTTCGAAATCCATTTCCGATAAACTGCACATGGGATTTCGGTATGCCTTTGTCGATCCAAACATCTCGCAGCCTAATGATCTCAACCAAGAATATACCTTCGTCATCAACTACTTTTTTGCCGGTCATCGGAACAAACTCACGTTTGACACATCCCGCTTGACTCTCGAAAACCAGGAGCCTGATGGATCAGGAAAATTAAGCAGCGTGCAGCGGTTCCGTCTGCAGTGGGATATTTCGTTCTAAGAGGTTTCAAGAACGAGGGAGGCAAGAAATGTTCAGGTTCCAGTTGTCAGGTTTTGAGAGTAGGAATCCCTTCCTTAAACCTGACACGTGGAACCTCATTCAGATGTCGGTTCGTGAGCAAGTTTTTTGAACAGCACGCCGACATGAAGGTTCGGGTTTCCGAGAGCTTTTGCGTAATTCTTTTCATTTGAGTTCACCATATATTCCACAGGTTCAAACTCCAATTTTCCAGGTTCGGCTTCTATCGGATCTAGTGGCGTCATAGAGAATTCCGCTCGATACTCTTCATTATCTTGCCACTTCTCAGTCAGGACATGGTAATTGGTTGCGAATATATGCACGGCTTCTCCGCGGACATAGAGTCCTCCAGAGGTTGTCATCTGGCGGCGACTGGTCACTTCACCTGTTTCGAAAAAAGTCACCACCTCCTCCGGGGTGGCTTGCTGCAATCCTTTAACTAGTTTGGGAGCAAAAAAATTGATCCAAGGGTCACTGAAAGCCCGATGACGGCTGCCTTCCATCATCGAATCCATGAGCGGCAATGGAGCAGAACCATGATATTCCTGAACCATCACGCCCTCAAGGATCTTTCTCATCGCTTCTTCCGAGATCGAGGTTGGATGACTGAATTCAACTCCATGATTTTTTACGGGTACATGGTACAGTTTGACGAATTGCTCTGAGCTTTCATAGATGGTCACCGTCGGAAAATGGGAGGCGCTGCCACAACCGGTCAACATGGCGATGGCCAATACAACAACGATCCCCGGAATGCTGTTACTCATTGTGAATCCTTTCCATCAGAAGGCATTCTGGTAAAAGTGGGATATTATACATTACTATGAACCATTGTGGTCGCTTCATGCAATTTGCCGTCATTAAATTCGTCGGCCATGCCTAAACGTTCCATAATTATTCCTTCTCTGCTTCTCCTAAGTGTTTCCTGTGTGGAGATTGCTACATTCCCCGAAAACGGCTCTCCTTCAATTAATCAAACGGAAGATTATATATCATTGGTCAAACATCCTACGGACCATCAAGGTCAGTCCGTGCGAATGGCCGGGAGAATGGCTGCCATTGAGAAACAGGCCCAAGGATCATTGATCATTGCTGAATTCATGCTATTTCCTAAAAATTCCAATCTCAGACCCGAAACTCCTCAGCCCGACCAGCGATACACGCCGGGAAAGCCACGCCGGCGATTTCTTGTTGAATATCCAGAACCCATTGATCCACAATTCCTCTGGAACGGCAATGAATTTATGGTATTTGGGCAATACACCGGAACTGAAGAATATGTGAATCTGGTCGGCTCTCCTCGTGCCGTCCCTCATATCAAAGCCCAATGCTTACATGTATGGAAAACCGGATCTGCCGACCTTCAAGAATTTACCGATCAGCCTGGACTTGGCTTTCCCTATTATCCTCCCATGGAGAGAACTTTTTGCCTTGGCATCCCCCAATAATACACTTAAATACTCGTTAGCCGATTCCATCGTCACCCCTTCCCCATCGCTAAGAATTCTTGTGTTCCAGAACACAATTTGATTTTTGATTCCGGAAGGATGTGAGCCGTTCCTGTCCCCTCGAAAATTTCACACTTTTATATATTAAGAAATTGTTACGGGCATGTTACAATGAGGTTAAGAACGCGCATTAATAAGTCAATAATGACAGATTTTCCTGAGCTTTCTCTGGACCCTAACCAGGAGGTCATTAATGAAATCTATGCTAGGCGGCCTCGCCGTCGCAGGTTTCTTTTTCATATTCCTAGGCTGTGCCACCGGTCCGATGTTTCCAACTAACTCTTCAAATGAAGTCAAGAAAGAAGAATTTGGCGTCTTGGTCGCCCAACCGGATGTCTATCGCGGCCGAGCGGTGAAGTTGGCCGGTCGGGTCGTGAGGGTAGAATCCACGAATAAAGGAACATTGATAATTGCAGAATGGCTGCCATATCCCAAAAAGGGCGCGTACGGACCGGAAGCCAACGAATTTACCGGTCAAAACCGATTCAAGTTACTGTACCCGGGTAACATCGATTCCTGGAGTTCCTGGCAAGGAAACCGCTTTGTGATGACCGGGGAAATAGATGGAACTCAGGATATGGTCTCCAGCTTCACGGGTGTTTCGAAACCTGTCCCATATATGGTGGCACGATGCATCCACGTCTGGGAGGTCGGCGACAATACCTGGTGGGTGCAACCCGATACGGAGCCAGGGGGCTATCCCTATCTCCAACATACGTATTGTGCCCCAAAGGCAAAAACCGCTTTATAAACTCAGGGCCACGGGGGCCAAAAATGGCCCAGCCCTTCTGGGACATTCCAGAAGGGCTGGATTTTCCCTAACTACATTGTTCACGTTTCCCTTACATGAAATCTCGTTTCCATAAAGTGGACCGAACCACTTCCCCACAGGCTTGGGCAATGCCACGCTCGCAGGCTTGTTGATAGTCATTTCCGGCACCGGACAAATCACCGGTCATTGATAATGCAACAGCTCGATTGTAGAACACCAGTCCGTGATTTTCCCCAAGTGCAATGGCTTTGGAAAAATCTCGGATAGCAGAGTAGAACTCCCCCTCATCCAATTCGATGAGTCCCCGACTTTCGTAGGCCTCCTTCAGAGAATGGTTTAACTCCACCGCCCTATTCAAGTCCTCTTTGGCCAAGGATCCCGACCCTGATTTTACATAGGCCACGGCACGATTGAGATAATAATGACCAAGGGAAGGATTGAGTGCAATAGCAGAGGTGAAATCGGATATCGCCTGGCTATAGGCACCGAGGCGACTATACACCAAACCACGATGATTCAACGCCACATCCGACTCCGGCGCCATCTCGATGACTTGTGTCAAGACTTCCAACCCGTCTGACAGTCTCCTGCCCTCCAAATACGCCATTCCAAGATTGTGCCGGAATTGAACACTTTTCGTATCCAGTTCCAGGGCTTTAGAAAAGTCTTGAATGGCCGCTTCAACATCATTACCTTTCATCTTTATATAACCTCGGCCATTCCAAAGTTCGGCCCTTCCCGGTTCCCGTTTAATTGCCAGAGTAATGGTTTTCAGGGCCCGTTCATGGTCGCCCTGAACATAGTAATATTGGCTTTGCCTGAATAAATCAGAATCCACCCGCGACAGAGGGAAGGAGTCCATCTCTTGTGAATTCGCGCATCCCAAGAGCAACCCAAGGCATGCTAATAAGATCCACGTACCAGTCATTTTCTGCATCGGTTCCTCATTATTGTTGAAAGTGATAATAGTTAAACTAGGGAAAAACTTACGATCTTCTTGTTACGGCTATTAGGCGTAAATGTTACATTCCTGTAAATTTCGCCAAAGAACTCTTTTGAAAATGTCTAAATACCCTCTTATGAATGATAACTTGTTGATCTCACAAAATTTTTGATCCAGACCTCCATTCGGAAAATTAACACCAATGTCACTCCTGCTTCACAAGGCTTTAACACCCCACAGATATGTTAGCTCCGAAAAATATACAGAAATATTGAGACGAAAGAATCTCTTTTTTCCCAAATCAATTCTCTGTCGAATAACAACATACACGCTTTTCCCATACTGAGAGGAGGGTGCCACTCACTCCGGATGTAGCCAACTGTTTCCCCCTGCGGCTGTTCACCTAATTACAACATCGGCACTCACTCATGTATGTTTGAATGAGTTTTCCATACAACTCAATTAGGAAAGGAGTAAAAATGAAAGTCTTGATCACGGTTGCTACCTTATGTCTTATGAGTTTTTCGCTTGCTTTAGCCGATCCGATGTTTCCCGAGGATTCGATTACCAGGGTTGGCACGAAGGCGGATTTTCAGAAGTTAGCCTTTGATGTCGAAGGGAAGAAAGGACAGATGGTTAAACTGGCAGGCCGCATGATCGGGTTCGACCCCACAGAAGAAGGGACGATCATCCTAGCCGAATGGCTCCCCTACCCTGCTGACCTTGATTTGGAAGATGGACCAAAAGACCATGACCTGGATACCGGTCTGAGATTCGCGCTTCGCTATGGGGGCGAAACCCATGATCCCCAGTTTAAATGGAAAGGGAATAAGTTTATTCTGGAGGGAACGATTGAGGGGGAACGCAAAGTCGTTGTAAATTTGTTTGGAACCCACAAAACGCTTCCCTACGTGATGGCTCGATGCATCCACGTATGGGAGACGGGGGAAACTGAGGAGTTTGATCAACCTGACGTTCAGTTCAAAGGCCCTCATGTTGCTCGAACGTTTTGTATTGGGAAATAATAGAATACATATCGCGCGAGGCCTATCCCATAAACTGTATTTTTAAGTAAGGAGGACCTTCATGCATAAGAAGCTCTTGGTGGCATTAGGTATTTCTGGAATGTTCGTGACGTTTGTCGGGTGTACGACTACTCCTCCCACTACTTTTCCCCAAACCGCAAATCCGGAAATTACTACCACCGAGGACTATGACACCCTAGCCTCAACCGTGAACGAACTTTTGGACAAGAGGATAAAAATTGCAGGAAAAAGTATTCGTACCAAAGAAATCGATGCAGGGCTAATGGTTTTTGCGGAATGGCTTCCGTATCCCAGTGATGATTTGCATTTCTCAGACCCCCCTCAAACCCTAACTGCCTCGTCAAAGCCAGCGAAGAAGCGCCGATTTTCCTTTCTTTATCCAGGCGCAAAGAACGTTGACCCTACCCTGACTTGGCAAGGAAACAAATTTATTCTCATAGGAGATATCAAGGGCCAGAAAAAAATCACTATCACCTTGACAGGGACAATGGCCTCCGTCCCTCATTTAGTGGCAAGTTGTGTCCGGGTGTGGAAAACAGGAGGGAGTGAAGTCTCAAGTTCACCAGACACTGAATTCACCGCATATCCTCCATTAGCTCGAACGTTTTGTGTTGATTAATGTTGCCGACCCTTTTTCAAAAAGAAGGGCTATGAGAAATTTCACACCCCTTATAGGCCACCTCCTCATTCTATCCTTGTCTCTGGGCTGTGAAGCTCTTTCCGCAAGCGACTCGGTGTTCCCTGATGACCAAGTTCCCGCCATCATGAGTGTCACAGACTTTGACCGAATTTGGAACAACCTGGATACCTACAAAGGCATGACCGTCAAAATAGCGGGGCGGATCGTTGATACCACCTCTACGCCGGACGGCGCGGTGGTTCTTGCCAATTGGATTCCCTACGTTCCCCACTTCGAACTGGAGGATGGGCCTCCGGACACGGCCCATTTGCATCTGCGTCATTTTGCTTTTCTTTTTCCTGGTTTAAAAGGCGATCCGTTTGCCAAAGGACCGGACTATGACCAACAGGTCGCATGGGAAGGCAATAAATTTGTCATGGAGGGGTTGGTCGAAGGAAGCCGAACCATGGTGGTGAATCTGCTAGGCAAGGAAAAAACGATGCTCCTCGTGCGGGCCCAATGCATCCACGTGTGGGAAACGGGAGAAAGCGAGCCCTCGGATCAACCTGACTCGCAGTGGGCCGGGCAAATCGCACGAACGTTTTGTGTTCGAGCACCGAAGTAAGTAAAGAAAGTTTCGGGTTTCAAGTTTCGGGTTTAAAGATAGCAAATCGTCCTCCGGCAACTTCGGATTGTGAACTCCCCGCCTGCCGGCAGGCTCACCCAAAGTCAACCTCTGACCCTAAAGGCCCCTTAGACTTTCCCCAATAAGACCGAAGACAGTTAACAAAGATATTACCTCAGTTTCTTTTTCGCGCAATATACGGGGAGTATTGTTTGATTAATTACAATTAACCAATTACATCTAGAAGTCGGAGGAATCTATGGTAAGGATAAGCGCGTTGATGAAACGGGATTTGGCTTCTGTGGAGTCAGGGCAGTCAGTTTCTATCGCTGCGAATATCATGAGGAAAAGAAAGGTGGGCAGTGTCCTAGTGACAAATGAAGGAAACATCGTTGGAATCGTGACCGAATCTGACATCGTCAGAAAAGTTGTGTCAATCCATCGGATCCCTGAATTTACTCCCGTTGAAACCATTATGAGTTCCCCCCTTATCAGCATTACAGAAGAAACCCCCATTTTTGAAGCTGCCTCGATCATGGAAGAACATCAAACCCGACACTTGGCCGTGGCTAATGGACATGGAATCGTCGGGATGGTCTCGGTTCGGGACATGCTTCGCCCCGTCGCCACTGACGAGTTGTAATTCTCACTTTTCAATCTTCAAGCAATCAAGGATACCAATATGACCTGGATTTCTGCGCAATTTTCATCCTTTTTCCGGCCATTGGGTACGGATATGACACAGATGTTGTGGCCTTGCGATGGTCTCCAACCATTCCAGCCACCTGATACCACGGCTATCCTGCATCCCTCCCTACTTTCCCCCATTGCCTTGTGATACAATTCATTTTCTTTGGGGTGCCCTATGGATTGTATCTTGTTGAGACACGGAATTGCTGAGGATCGGGAGGCCTGGAAGGGCCCCGAGAGCAAGAGACCACTGACGAAAGAGGGCGTTCGAAAAACATTCAAGGCAGTGACGGGCCTCAAACACCTAGGCATTCAACCAACTCATCTTATCTCTAGTCCCTATACCCGTGCATGGGAAACAGCACAGATCGCCGCCCAAATATTCAAGGTCGATGAGGAGATTCAAGTATGCGAGGAACTGCTGTTCCATCGTTCCCCTGCTGATTTATTTCCTGTCCTGGCAAAATTTCCGAAGGAATCCTGCATAATTTGTGTTGGTCATGAACCCCATCTCGGAGAGACGGCAGGAGTCATGATTTTTGGAAAAACTGTAGACTCCCTGTCGTTAAAGAAGGCCGGAGCATGCGGAGTAACATTCGAGGGGAAACCTCAATCGGGCAAAGGCTTGCTTAAGTGGTGGATGACGCCCCGCCAGCTCAGACAGCTGCGACAGGGCTAGAAATTCAGAAAACGGTTGGCATCACCCTGGGAGATCCTAGTTTACCTGTGAACGGGATTAAACCGACAACAATATCATCGAGTCCGTTTCAGGTTAACGAACCCCGCTACATTACTCAAATACCTATCCATCCAGGTTTTTTGAAGTCTTGTCGCTGTACCTGATTTCGAAAGGGATCATCGATTATTTCGGACCTCGCAATGGCTTCATCAATTTGGAGCGATAGATTTTTGAAGGATGAGCCGAATCAACCTTTTTTGTGGTAAAACTATCTATAATTCTATCGAATTGATTCGCACAGCCTTTCACATCGTTTGGATCGAGTCGACACGAAACACAGGCCGCATAACTCAACGCATATATGCGATTGACATCACCCGCGTCCGGATAGCTTCGCTTGAGTGCGCTTTGTACATCGGCATCCATTTTTCCTCCAGCTAAGCTGGTCATAAGGCCAGAAATTTCCGCACCGAATTTCCTGACCTTATCCTGATCCACTGATGATAATTCTTTCGGAAGGGGGCAGGTTTTCGGTTGAATCACCACGTTATCCACCTGAGGCTGCTGGCAACCGATCGTGAGAATCAATGCGTTCAAGACTACGAAGCCACCTAGGGCCCGGCATTCCCAATTCTTGAATAACCAATTCAACTTCATAAAACATTCTCCTTTCATCAGTCGTTATCGCTGAGAAACTCGATGTGGATCTGAAGGATTCTCTCGGTCGCGTAATCCCCATCCGCGCCAGATGAGATAGATTGATGGAATGATGAAGAGCGTGAGGATGGTAGAAGTCATCATCCCCCCGATCATAGGGGCGGCAATGCGTTTCATGACATCGGCTCCGCTTCCCGTTGTCCACATGATCGGCAGGAGTCCGGCCGTTATAGCGACGACCGTCATCATTTTGGGACGTACCCGTTCTACTGCCCCTTCCATCACGGCGTCAAACAAATCGGCCCGGGTCTCCATATGACCTTCACGGTTTCGGCGGTCATAGACTTCGTCCAAATACACCAGCATGATTACACCCGTTTCGGCGGCCACTCCGACAAGAGCAATGATTCCCACCCACACGGCCACGCTCAAATTATACTCTAAAAGGTATAGAGCCCAAACGGCACCGATGACAGCAAAGGGAACGGAGAGGAGAACAATCAGGGCTCTCGTTATTGAGCGGAAATTAAAATACAGAAGCAGAAAGACCAGAAGGATTGTGAGGGGAACCACATACATGAGCCGCTCTGCGGCACGCTCCATATATTCGTATTGGCCACTCCATCCCAAGGTATACCCTTGTGGAAGAGTAACTTTTTCCGCCACAATTCTTTTGGCCTCCTCCACATAGCCTCCTAGATCCCGACCTGCCACATCGACATACACATACCCGACTAGCATGGAGCCTTCACTCTTGACGACAGTTGGGCCTGTGATCAGGCTAATGTCGGCGAGTTGTGTAATGGGAATTTGTTGCCCATCGGGTGTCGACACCAGCACCCTTTTTAAGTCTTCGAGACTATTCCGGAACCCGCGAGAGTAGCGAACGTTCACTGGGAATCTTTCCCGGCCTTCAATGGTAAGCGCAATGTTGGTCCCTCCGATGGCGGATTCAATGACCCGTTCAACATCGGCGATCATCAGTCCGTACCGTGCAATCTCTTTCCGTTTGATTTTAAAATCAATGTAGTACCCGCCGGCCGTACGCTCCGCAAAAACATTTCGTGTTCCGGGCACGTTTCGAAGCGCCTGTTCAATCTGGCCACCAATGTCCTGGATGGTTTCTAATTTTGTCCCAAAGATCTTAATTCCCAGTGCAGTCCGGATTCCTGTTGTGAGCATATCCAGTCGCCCTTTGATCGGCATAGTCCAGCCGTTGGTCACTCCCGGAATTTGCAGGGCATCATCGAGTTCGCTTTCCAGTCGTTCAATGGTCATCCCCGGACGCCACTCCTCCTCGGGTTTTAAATTAATAATGGTTTCCATCATTTCCAATGGCGCCGGGTCGGTCGCCGTTCTGGCGCGCCCCGCCTTTCCAAATACCTGTGAGACTTCCGGAAACTCTCGAATGATTCGGTCTGACGTTTGCACAATTCGCTGCATCTCCGTAATGGACGCCCCTGGAAGCGTCACTGGCATGTAGAGCAACGTTCCTTCATACAAGGGTGGCATGAACTCGGAACCAAGTCTATTCAAAATGGGGGCGGAGACGGCTAACGCGACAATGGAAAGAACAACTGTGGTAATCCGAAAATGGAACATCAATTTCGCAAACGGCTTGTATATCCAGATCAGGAACCGGGTTACAGGATTTTTAGCTTCTCGAATAATATGGCCACGGACTAAAAGCACCATGAGGAAGGGGACCACGGTAATCGAGAGGAGAGCCGCAAATCCCATTGAAAAGGTTTTTGTGTAGGCTAAGGGACGAAATAGACGTCCCTCCTGAGCTTCAAGCGTAAAAACCGGCAGAAAGGACACGGTGATAATTAAAAGGGAATAAAACAGCGGTTTGCCGACTTCTTTGGCAGATTCAATAAGGACCGTCACGCGGTCGGTTTCCGGTGTAGCCTGCTCCAGCTTTTTATGTGCGTTTTCCACCATCACGATCGCGCCGTCAATCATGGCTCCGATGGCGATCGCGATCCCTCCAAGCGACATGATATTGGAACTGACGCCGAGAAAATGCATCGCCGTCAACGACATCAGGATGGCTAAGGGCAATGTCAAAATGGCCACCAGCGCGCTTCGAAAATGAAATAAAAAGATAATGGTGACCAGACTGACAATCACACTTTCCTCTATGAGTTTTTCCTTGAGGGTTTCCACCGATTGATAAATCAAATCGGACCGGTCATACGTCGGAACGATTTGTACGCCCTCCGGCAACGCCGGAGTGACCTCTTCAATTTTGGCTTTGACCCGTTCAATAACCTCCAAAGTGCTTTCCCCAAACCGGATGACGACAATCCCGCCAACCACCTCGCCTTTGCCATCCAACTCCACAAACCCTCGTCGAGAGTCCGGTCCCAATTCCACCCTGGCAACATCTTTGAGAAGGATGGGTGTCCCCCTTTTATCAGTCCCTAGTGCAATCTGTTCAATGTCCTCAACCGATTGCAGATACCCTTGGCCCCAGACCATATATTCCCGGCCGGTAAATTCCACCACACGCCCGCCAACATCGTTGTTACTCATTCGTATGGCATTGATGATTTTATCGAGGGGGAGGTTATAAGCCAGGATGGCATTAGGGTCGAGATTGACCTGGTACTGTTTGACATAGCCTCCGATACTCGCAACGTCTGAAACCCCAGGCACCGCCTTAAGCCAATACCGAAGATACCAATCTTGTAGCGTCCTGAGTTCCGAGAGGTCGCGTTTCCCGGTCGTATCAACCAGGGCATACTCAAATCCCCAGCCTACCCCAGTGGCATCAGGGCCCAGGGTCGGCGTGACCTCTGCCGGAAGAAATTTGGCGGCCTCGTTCATATATTCGAGGACTCGACTTCTTGCCCAATACATATCGGTCCCGTCCTGAAAAATCACATACACAAACGATAATCCAAAATAGGAAAAACCCCGGACGACTTTCACCTTGGGGGCACCGAGCATCGTTGTCACAATTGGGTAGGTGATTTGATCTTCGATAATCTGGGGGGCCCGACCCGGCCATTCGGAAAAGATGATGACCTGAACATCGGACAAGTCAGGGATGGCATCAAGAGGGGTTTTTTGAAGCGCCCACCATCCCACCGCGGTGGTGGTGGCAATAAACAGCAACACCAAGAACGTATTCCTGGCGCTGCCTTCGATGATCTTTTCGATCATGGGTGGTGACTTATTCGGGCTTTTTCATGTCCGGCATTGCAGGTTGGCCGTCTGACTTTTTCTTGGGCCCCATGTCCATCCCGGGCATCATCATGCCGCTGGCCGATCGAAGGTTACTTTCTGAATCAAGAAGAAAGTTCGCACTCGCGACGACGGTCTCGCCTTCTTTGATTCCTTCAAGAATTTCGTACCACTTTTGAGTCCTGATACCTACCCGGACCTTTCTCGGTTCGAACATGCCCTCACCTTTGGTCACAAATATCCGCTGTTCGGTCCCGGAATCCAGGACCGCCGAATTCGGAACGACTAACCGCCTACCCAAAGGAATGGTCAACGCCACATTGGCAAACATACCAGGCTTGAGTTTCCACTCAGGATTCGGAAATTCAAATCGGACCTTTACCGTTCTCGTCTTGGGATCAAGGACGGGATAAATGTAGGTCACCTTCCCTCGAAATATTTTCCCAGGGAAATAGGCCAACTCAATCGAGGCCTGCTGCCCCACCTTGACCTCGGGAATTTCATACTCATAAAAATCTGCTAACACCCAGATCTTTGACAGATCCGCTAACGTGTATAATTCCAGATCCGGCGTCACATACATCCCTTCACGTAAACTCATTTTTAGGACATATCCCGAAATGGGCGCATGGAGTGGTAACGTCCGAAGAACTTTCCCTGTTCGCTCCAATTCTTCGATATGGTCGGGGGTGATATCCCACAACGAAAATCGCCGCTTGGTCACTTCAAGAAGTGAACGTGCGCCTTCGGCCACTTCTGAAAATTCGCTGTCCCCAAGTTCTCTGACAGACTTGAGTGCCAACAGATATTCATCTTGAGTGGCCACCAGATCAGGGCTGTAAATTTCAAAGAGCATCTGATCTTTTTTCACCTCTTCACCGGTGAAACGGACATAGAGTTTTTCGACCCACCCTTCCAACTTGATATGGACATGCTCTAATAAACGTTCATCAACCTCCACCTGGCCAACCGTTCGCATGTTCCTCGTGAGCCTTAAAATTTGGGCCTTAGTCGTTTTGACACCAATCAGTTGCTGTTTTCTCGCACTCACCATAATGGAGTCCGTGGCAGTGGGAATTGTTGAGACTTCCATATCCTCACGCATGTTACCCACACCGCGTGTGGCATCGGCCTTTTTCCTCGCATCAGGGCTCGCTAGAGGCATGGATGATTTTTGCGAAACCATGCCTCCCGATAGATACCACATGAACGAACCGCCTATGAGGAGCATCGCTCCCAATAGTATGAGAATAGGTCGTTTCCGTGATGAGCTAGAAGTTCTCATGTTTGTTGTTGGTTCCTGAATGAATGACACGTAAGCCTAACACAGAGAAAAACCATTAATCAGATTTCCGTTCACTTTCAAGAAGGAGAACCGGAGATTTCAGCCTAGAACCCATGGATACACTCCCTGGGATTGGTCTTCATCTTTCTTACAGTTTTCCCCCCGTCATTTCTTCCAATTGGGCAATCGCCTTTTCATGGGCAACCCGCTCCCCATGCAATTCCAACTCATTTTCCTGTAATGTCAGGAGATTATTCAGCAACGTGAGAAAGTCTACCCGACCCACCGCATACCCCGCCTGTGCCGACTGTAACGCCAGAGTGGCTTGAGGTATGATGGCCGACCCGACTACTTTGACAAGACGCTCCGCCCGTTTGGCACGAACGTAGGCATCCTTGACTCGGAACAATACGTCTTGACGAGAATGCATCCAATCAGCTTTCGCACTGGATAAGGTCGCCAGGGCTTCTTGTACCCCTTTTCGTTGTTTCGTCGTGTAATACAATGGAATACGGATGCCAAGCGTAATCTGATATCCATTCGTATTGATTCGGTTGTTCCGAAGCCCGAAGGCGTTAAGACCGAAATCTGGGAAATACTCTTTCTCGGCCAACGCCACGGCTTGTTCCCCACGCTCAATGCTTTTTCCAAATGCCAGTAAAATCGGGGAATAATTTTGAGCTCGGTGGTTCAATTCTGACAACTGAATATTGAGTGGAGTGATAGCCACCTCGCCGGGTCGGCCCAAAGGATCACTCGGAGGTCGATTGAGAATTCGGTTAATGGCGGCATGGAGACTTTCTTTTTCCTGTTCCAGCACAGCCAATCGATCAAGCACCCGGGAAATTTCCACCTGTGCACGAAAAACATCCTGCTGAGCGGCCCTGGCCACTGCATAACGAGCTTTGGCGGTTTTTTCAAATTGTATGAGCAGAAGCTTATTCCGTTCTACAATTTCGATCGCCTGATGAATAAAATGAAGATCGTAATAGGCTTCTTTTACTCGAGCCACCACAGCCAATCTGGTCGCCTGGTATTCCTGTTCGATTCGACCCGCTTGGCGAGACGCCACCTCCCCTCGTAGCTTTAATTTTCCGGGAAAGGGAATCTGTTGTCCAAACCCATAAATGGCGCCCTCAATGGGACTCACAGCCGGTATCTGCTGATACCCGAGCTTTAATTCCGGATCCGGCAGGGTCTCAACCTGGGGAATGATGGCTTTCGAAGATTCCCACCGATTCTTGGCCGCTTTAATTGCCGGATTTTGTTTGATGGCTTCGTCAATCAGAGCGTTTAACGGAAGTGTCGGTTCCGCTGCCAAGGACCAAGGTGCCCACCAACAGACCCACAACACTAACATCATCATCATTTGAGGGTATCCCCCATTAATACGAAAATGTCCCATCACACCCTCCTCCACATTAATGTTAACCGCACTCCTATTTTTTCTCATTTCATCTGCACGTGAATGGCACCAATCACGTTTGGCCCAACTGCTAGAATTCAAAGGTCTCCACCTCACTCTCACTATAATACGGAAGACCGCAATTTGAAATGCAAAAAAAAAGCGACCACATCACCATTGTGTGATCGCTATTCATTTTTCTTGATAGTAATGGGAATCAACCCTTACTATAGCTGGTCAAGGAATTCTTTTTTCTTTCTCTGGTAATTTTCTTCCGTTAACAAACATTTTCCCTTCCATTCCTTAAGTTCTTCAAGGAGATCTCCAAGGGACCTTGGTACCTGGACCGTTCCCCCTGTAGACCCCGAAGTCAGGACCAGCTGTCGGGGAGGAAGTCAGTCACTGCGGTCATGGCTCCCCACCACCGCTGAGTGAAGCCGGAGTGACCTCGGGCAAAGGAGTGGAGGGCTTGGTAAGGTCATTATGCACCCAGTTGTTGTCGGCATCGACATCGATTCCCTTGGCCGGTGGGGGTTTGACGAGCTTGTCCAGGTCATATTCGAGTGTCTTGAAAGGTTGTATCTCGTCATCGGTGGGCACTCGGGTGCGGTTCCAACCACCGCCGAGGGACCGAAGCAGGCTCACGGAGGCCCTCAACAGATTGACCTTGATCTCTACAGCGGTGATGCGCGCCTCAAGCGTTTCTATCTGCGCGTAAATGAGCTCAAGGCTAGAGGCCAGGGCACCCCTGTAGAGATTAAACGTCAAATTCTGCGCCAAGAGGTAGGCCCCGACGGCATCATCCTGGTGTTCGGCCGCAACGGACAATCGATTTGTCAGAGCCAGCGCGTTCTCAACCTCGCGGAATGCGTTGAGTACCGTCGAGCGGTAGAGGTCCTCCGTTTCGCGATAGACAGACCACGACTTCTGTAATTGAGCACGTCGATAACCCCCTTCGAACACAGGGAGGGACACGAGGGCCCCGTATGACCAGAATCCGGCTGTGAGCTTGAAGACATCCACAGCGGTGAAGTTGGCGTCGAGAATCCCTCCGTCGACTGTAAACCGCACATCAGGAAAAAAGGCGGCGCGGGCTATCCCGATGCCCTTGTTGGCCTCGGCCATCCGGCGCTCCATGGCGGCAATGTCCGGTCGTCGCTCGAGCAAGGTGGACGGCAGGGTTTTTGGAACCCGGAATCTTTCCACGCGAAGTTTGTCAACCGGCTCGATCTTGAAACTGGCCGGGGCCAGATTCAGAAGAATGGCGATAGACTGTTCCGTCACTTGGCGCTTTCCTTGAATCTCGGCTAGCTTGGCCTCAGTGCTGTACAGCAGCGATTCGACACGAGCGACATCGAGCTTTGAGGCGAGCGCACCTCTGTATTGAGTCTTGACGAGCTCGACCACCCGTCGGAAAAGGTCAATCGATTTATTATAGATGGCAGTTTGTGCGTCGAAACCACGCAGGGTGAAATAATCAGACGCGATTTCCGCCTGCAGGCTGAGGCGGGCGAGGCCCCACTCAGCGGCCCGCTCTTGCGCGCGGCGCATTTCAACCCGCGCCGAGTTCCGAATCGCGGACCAGAAGTCCGGCTCCCACGACGCCAGCCCGGCACCGGCCGCCAGCCCACCGGTCAGCGGCGTATCTGGATCCTTATACAAGGTGGTATCGACGGAGTTCCTACTCCTTGTGGCTTTCCCGCCAAGGCCGAGATGCGGGATCCGGCGCGACCGGGCCATCATCATCATGTCGCGGGCCTGGACAAACCGCTCGGCGGCGGCATGCAAATCGGGGTTCGCCTCCATGGCCTGCTCAATCAGGTTATCCAGAATCGGATCTTTGAACACCTTCCACCAATCCGGCCGCAATTCATGATCTGACGGAACCGCTTGAATGAAGGGACTCGCCCCTTCCCATGAGGCAGGAACGACGTATTGGGGTGGTTGATAGGTGGGCGCCAGATCGGCGTGCGGTAACCAGTCTTTGTTACACCCCGACAGGGTCAGCACGAAGAGGAGGCTGCAACAAGCCGCAGGGCGGCTAAGTCCGGACCCCAGACATCTATTTGACGATCGTTCCGTCATTGTGGCTGCACCTGCTGCCTTGCCTGAGGTGGCGTTCGCAACGGTTTGGGGTCCGGCGCCTCCGAAGATATGGGGGCCTGTCCTGGCTGAGTCATAAGACGCGGGGCCGAAGTGTTAAGCAGATCGTACCCGGGAGCCGGGGTCACCACGCGGACCTCATCTCCTTCCAGCAGCGCTGCGCTCGGGTTATTAATGATGCGGTCTTCTGCGGAAAGGCCCTCTGACACTTCGACATACTGATCCATTAGTTTACTCACCGTAATGTCTTTCAAGTGGACTCGGTCGTCCTCTGTCAATACAGCCACTTGGGTGTTGTGCTCCTGGAAGACCATGGCGGTGGACGGCATCGTGAAGGCGTTCCGTTCGATGGGCGCTGAGAGAGTCACCTTGGCATACGAGCCGGGCCAGAGCGCCCGGTCCTTATTATCAATTATGAAGATAGTTGTCGCCGTACGCGTATTCACTTCGAACCCTTTGGCAATGTTAAGAAACTTGGCAGTCCATTTGCGACCCGGCAATTGCGGCACCGTCACTTCCGCCGTCATGCCCGGCTTTAGGAATGGCCCAAACCTCTCCGGCACGTGCACAAAGAGGCGCAACCGATCCACTACGGCCACCGTAAAGAGGTTGGATTTCGCGCTGGGCGTGCTGAGCGTGCCTTCCTTACTGACCAAATCGCCCACGTTGATGTTCCGCTGGATCACGACGCCATCAAAAGGGGCGACGATCTTCTTAAAACGAATGAACGCCCCGATGTTCTTGACCTTTTGCTGCGCGGCTTTCAGCAGGGCCTTACGGGCTAGCATTTCCTTTTCTTTAATTGTGATGGCCTGTTCGGAGACCGCGTGGGATTTGCGCATTCTCTGATAGCGTTGTGCGGTGATCACGGAGAGAGCATACTTGGCCCGCTCCGATTCCATATCCGCGACGGCCTGCCGATAATCCGCGTCGAGATTGGGGGCATTGATTTCGGCGAGGAGGTCGCCTTTTTTTACGTAGTCCCCGTAGGACTTGTACCACATCTTGACATAACCTGTGACGCGAGCGTACGTCTGCGCTTCGTACCATCCCTGAAGATCACCGGGTAGTGTAATGGTATCGTTCTGCGGTAGCGGCGTGGGACGGACAATAGCCACCGTCGGAATCGCGTTATGACGCGTCTGGTCGGCCAGCGCAGCAGCGTCGAGTCTGCTCTCGTAGACCCGATATCCTAGGTAGAAAACGACCAGCAGGATCCCGAGAATCGCCAGGTATTTTCCATTGAAATAGCGGGACATCATGCTGAACTCTCTTGGCGACCGGCTCGCCGGCTGTAGACAATGGCATACACGCAAGGCACGAAGAGTAGGGTGAAGACGGTGGCGACGAGCAGGCCGCCGATAACCGCGCGACCCAACGGCGCATTCTGGGTATAGCCCGTTGCCATGGGCACCATGCCCAGGATCATGGCCGAGGCCGTCATGAGCACCGGACGAAATCGTGTGGTCCCGGCTTCGATCGCCGCTCGTATCGCGTCACCGTGCTCCTGGAGACGCTCGCGGGCGTAGGAGACGACTAGGATGGAATTGGCGGTGGCCGTGCCCATGGTCATAATGGCTCCGGTCAGCGCGGGCTCGGATACCCGTGTATGGGTCAGGAACAACATCCAGGCGATGCCCGCCAGCGCACCGGGTAAGGCCGAAATGATGATGAAGGGATCGGTCCAGGATTGGAAATTGACCACGATTAGCAGATAGATCAGCACAACCGCCGCGAGCAGTCCGAAGATTAGCTCCGTATAGGCATCGTACATCAAAGCGGCCTGTCCACGGATTTCGACCTCGGCGCTGCGGGGCTTTTGATCCTCCATGCTCGCCGTAATTTCCTGGACATCCGCAAGCACCCCCCCAAGGTCGCGCCCTTCCACAGAGACATAAATGTCGAACAACGGCATAATATTCGCGTGAGTCGTGACGCCAGGCGTGCCTATCGGTTTAATGTTGGCCAAATTGCCGAGGAGCTGTATGCCCTTGTTCGCAGAGAGGTCATCCCTAGGACCAGAGTAGGTAATGTTCGGATCTTGGCCCGAACCTTCGACGGGGATGGTCTCCAGGTCATTGACGCTGTTGATGCCCTTCTGCGGGTTATAGACATTGATCCTGAAAGACATGCCGGTCGAGGGGTCCAGCCAATAGATCTGATCCACCTGTTGGCTTCCGGCGGCGGTCATGAGAAGATTGTCAGCCAGGTCTTTCTCCGTCCTGTTGACATCCAGGCCGAACGTGCGTTCACCTTCGACAAAAAGCGTCGGCGTGCGCATCGTCTGTTGAATCACCACGTCTACGGCGCCAGGGATCTCGCGGTACTTGGCCATCAATTTTCGTGCGAACTCGTAGTTGGGATAGAGATCCGGGCCGTTGACCTGCACATCGATCGGCGCCGGGGCACCGAAGTTGAGAATTTTTGCGGTCAGATCGGACGGCTGGAATGTGAATTCGGTTCCCGGAAACCGCTCTTTCAAGCCTTTGCGGAGTATGCGCCGATATTCCCAGACGGGCGACTTTTCGTTGGTCAACAGGATGTGCATATCGCAATCTTGGGAGCCGATCGTCGGTGTCGGGATGAACGCGAGGTTATGCGGTCCCCACGGCAGGCCGCAATTGCTCACAATGGTTTCGATCTTGCCGGGTAGCAGATTCTCGATCGCGTTGGAGACCAGCGTCGTCAGGCGTGCAGTCACTTCAATACGTGTTCCAAGCGGCGCCCGCATGTGCATCTGTAAAACGTTTGACCGGATCTCGGGAAAATAGTCGCGGCCGAGGAAAACAAAGTGGCTCATGGAGCCGATCGCAAAGACCAGACATATGACGACGAAGCGTTTCCGGTTGGCGATTACCCCTTCAAGCCGCCCGCCATACCAATCGCGGAAACGGTTAAAGCGTCGCTCGAACCCCTTCTGAAAGCGGACGAATGGGTTCCGGGATGGTTCCTCGCCGCGTGGCTCTTCGGGTTTAGCCGGCGGCGGCGTTTGGTGGTCGCTCATGATGTCGGCTCGTTAGCGGTTTTTGGTGTCTGTTCAGGATTCTGGCTCTTCATCTTGAGTATATATTTTGCCATGGTCGGCACCAGCGTGCGCGAGAGGATGAAGGAGGCGACCATCGCAATCATGACCGCTTCCGCCATGGGCTTGAACAGGTAACCGGAGGCGCCGCTGAGATGGAAGAGCGGGAACCAGACGATCGCGATGCAGAGCGTGGCAACCAGGGTCGGGACGACGATCTGATTGGCGGCGTCGATGATGGCTTGCTCCAGCGGCTTGCCCATTTCCATATGGCGGTCTATATTCTCGATCATCACGGTCGCATCGTCGACCAGAATGCCGACGGCCAGCGCCAAGCCGCCCAACGTCATGATGTTGATCGTCTCGCCGAGGAGGTTGAGGCCGATGAGCGCCGTGAGAATGGCCAGTGGGATGGACGTCCACACAATTAGCGTGGCCCTCCATGAACCGAGTAGCAAAAGCACGATAACGCCGACCAGTGCGCCGGCGGAGAGCATTTCATGAACGACGTCCTGGACGGACTCCTTCACAAAGGTCGAGGCGTCGTCGAGGAGTTTGATCTTCACACCCTCCGGGACAACTTTCTCAGCCCGTGGGATCATTTCCTTGATTCCATTGACCACCGCCACAGTCGAGGCCTCGGTGCTCTTCATCGCGACGATGATGACGATCTGTTTGCCTTTTAGCAGGACGGCGTTCTTTTGCACCCGGCCCATGAGGCCGACTTCCCCAACATCGCGCAGATAGACAAAGGCGTTGCCTTCCCGCTTGATCGGAATATTTTCAAATTCTTCAATCTTCAGCGGTGACGCATTGGACAGAACGATCCACTGGGTGGACTTGATCTTGACGGCCCCGGCCGGCATCACCAGGTATTGCTTCATGAGGACTCTGTGAACGTCCGCCGGGGTCAGCTTGCGGGCTAGCAATTTCTGCTGATCGAGGTTGACCTGCACCTGCATCGGTGCCCCCCCGTACGGGAGCGGAATGACGATCCCCGGGACGGTCACGAAGAGAGGACGGATTCGCATGTAGGCAAGGTTATAGAGCTCGGCGGGCGTCATATCCTCGGCACTGACTTGGATCATGGCCACGGGGATGGAGGAGGGGGCGAGACGCATGATCAGGGGCGGAGAAATATCGGGCGGAAGGATCTTGAGGACGGTCTGCGCAATAGCCACGATATCTGCTTCGGCCCTACCGACATCTATCCCGTCTTGGAGAAAAATATTGGTGATGCTGATGCCGTAATAGGAGTGACTATGGATGTACTTGATCCCTTCGACGGTGGAGGTTAGAAAGCGTTCGAAGAGATACGTGATACGCCCTTCCACCCTCTGCGGCAGCAAACCGGTGTATACATAGACGACGGCGGTAATTGGAATGGTGATATTCGGAAAGACGTCGGTTGGCATCCCCTGAACGCTGAGAGTCCCCATTATGACGATGAGAATCGCCATCACGACGAAAGTATAGGGTCTCTTGAGGGCAATGACGACGAGTTGATTCATAACCTCAGGCCGTCCAAAGCAGTAGGATTCTCTGTCATCTGGACATCACATTCCTAATAGACAACTTTTCCCACCGACTCCCACCTTACATAGTCTGAAAAAAGTTGGATTGCAGTCCAATGTGATGGCTTCCTTCATAGACGCCACCGTTTATTATAATCTTGTACTTGATCCCGAACAACCTTTATGCCAAAGTCTCCAAGAGTATCGCGTTCGAACGGCTGGATTGATCAAACAAAGTCATTTGGAATTGCTCATCGAACGTATTAGAGAAGTCCAGAACTACCCATTCCCGAAAATTAAGCACGTTGGAATATTATTGTTCAACGGGTGAAAAAGGTCAAAGATATGGACGAACCTTACCATTTTGATTTGCTATGCATAGGCAGTGGCCCTGCCGGCATACGAGCTGCGATTCAAGCGACCAAGCTTCGAAAACGAGCTGGGGTAATCGAACGCAGACGGCTCGTGGGAGGGAATTGTGTCGATACGGGGACTATCCCGAGCAAAACGTTTCGCGAAGCGGTCCTGTCGTTCACCCATGCCTCCACGCATTTCGAACGGCACCAGGACAACCATCTGAAGCATCGACCCACCGCAGAACAGCTTCTTCGGAAAGTTGCCGCTGTGATTGATCGGGAGACCGAAGTCCTGGAAGATCAGCTCTGGCGAAACGATATCGAATTAATCCAGGGGGAAGCCTCTTTCAAAGATCCCCATACGCTTCTGGTGTCCTCCGAAGGAGGCTCCCGCACCGTGACGGCTGAGCACATTCTGGTCGCGGTCGGCACCACTCCTGCACCTCCACCGGGTGTCTCCGTCGACGGGGAAGTCATCATCACCAGTGATGATATTGTCCAGCTCAATCGATTACCGCGGCGAATGGCAGTAGTCGGGGGAGGCGTCATTGGAATTGAGTATGCGTCAATGTTTGCCGCATTAAAATTAGACGTCACCGTCATCGACAAGCGGGAACATTTGCTGACATTTCTTGATGAAGAAATCGTTGAGGAGTTAGTTCATCAAATGCGCAATCGGGACGTGACCTTTCGGCTGGGTGAGGCGGTTGAACATTTAGAAATTCATGAAGGTCCCCCTCGGCAAGCCGTGATTCATCTCGAATCCGGCAAGCGCATTGTCTCAGATCTGGTGCTTTTTTCGGCAGGACGAACCGGTGCCACCAACCAGCTTAACCTCCAAGCTGCGGGACTTGCAGCGAATGAGAGAGGACTTCTGAAAGTCGACAGTCAGTTTCGGACTGAGGTCCCTCATATTTTTGCCGCAGGGGATGTGATCGGCTATCCCAGTCTTGCCGCGACGTCTGCGGAGCAAGGCAGATTCGCTGCAGACTTCGCTTTTGGAGCCAAGGGCAACCCTATGACTGAACATTTTCCCTTTGGCATCTATGCGATACCCGAACTTTCCATGGTTGGAGCCACTGAACATGAGCTCACCACAAAAAAAATCCCTTATGAAACCGGCGTAGCCCGCTATAAAGAAATTGCCCGGGGGCAAATATTGGGGGACGATAGTGGTCTGGTGAAGCTCATTTTTCACAGGGATGAGAGAACGCTCTTGGGGGTGCACGCCATCGGAACGGGGGCGACAGAGCTCATTCACATCGGCCAGGCTATTCTGAGGCTTGGACAGGGACTCGACTATTTCCTGGATACCGTATTCAACTATCCCACGTTAGCCGAATGTTACAAGGTTGCTGCGCTGAACGCATCCAACAAGATTTCACAATAAATAAAAGAATGAATTAAAGCTCATTCACCAGATGATCGACAGTAAGCAAATGCTGAACAAGCGATCGGGGTGCTGAAAAAAATGGTGAGTGGCTTGTCCTAAGGGAAAAGACTTCCCTGCACGGTTGCGCCCTGTACATATTCCGCTGACACCAAGGGGTAATCGCCCTGTCTTGGAGACATTCAATATAGTATCGAGCCACTCGACCAAAATTGTTTTCCGATATGACCATAGGAGTCGAGGCAATTTGTAATGGCTCGGGGACAAGGAGCGGGAGAACCCGGGCGACATCCTCATCGGCACAATCACCATACAACACTTCTTTTACAGAATCCGATCGTAATTTTTTACTGATGCCATCACCAGAGAAGACCATATTTTTCCGTGCCAAAGAATCCGGATCTTCAATATCAAGACACCGCTCGCCATTTCTCAACAAAAATGCCGCCAGATAGACCAATGCTTTAATTTTGTTGCTCCTCCGTTCGGCGGTTTGAGTGATGGTGATCCCTCCAAGGCTGTGCCCGACCAAAATCACGGGTTGATCCTGAGCATCAAGGATCCGGCAAACGCAGGTGACATAACTTTCTAACGAAATAGTACTAAGCGGAGTATGGTCATTCCCGCTTCCCGGAAGATCGGGAGCCAGCACCACGTGTCCTGCATTTTTGAGTAATGGCGAGACCTTATCCCAGCACCAACCGCCGTGTCCCGATCCGTGAATTAATACGAAAAGGCTCATAACGGTAATCTTTCGGTTTGGAGAAAGAGGGTCAGGAATATTTTCCATGATAGGCTGATTTCCCATTTCTTATAACACGTGACCATTTTTTGACTACCTTTAGGCAGGGTCCGGATGGGGCCGACCGATTCCTACTCCTCATCCATGTGAAAAGGGGGCTCCCAGTCAAAGAACTGAAACTGGGTATTGACCGGTGAGAGGACGACGACACCTCGAAGCCCATCAGTAAAGTAAAGATCTCCCGTGAGGTTCTCTCTCGGCGTTGTGCGCGAGACCTCACCCACCCCCTTCACAAATCCCACACGCGAGACGCTTTTCGAAATAATAAGATCTCCAAGCAGCGAATCCCGAGTGTCGTCGACATCCCGATCAATCTGGTGGGTCATCAGATTCCAAGTCCGAAGGGTAAATCGTACGCCAATGTCCCGACTGATTTGTCCGATCCAAACCGGTGTGTCTTGAAACCGAAATGGAGCTAACCAAAGGCGAATGTGATTCCTCCCATGAATCGTGTCTCTGGCCCTTTGGAACGCAATATCCTGAGGGCGTCCAAATACATAGAGCGGACTCACGGGAGAGTACCGGTACCGGGCCCCGAAGACAAAAGACGTCATGGTCTTCCAAATGGAGCCCGTATGGATTGATTCCGTCTCATCCCACTTCCGGCGGGTAAAGGTTGTGAGAACTTCCGTGAAATCCCCAATGACGACAAGATTCAGGGGATCACCGTTTTCGCTTCCGTCCTCATTTGTCGTGCAACATGGTAACTGCTCCAACATGTGCCGAAGGCCAGCCGTATCATACGAGCGAATCTCCTCCTCCGGATAGAGGGCATCGAACTCCACCTTTTTATGATCTGCTTTAAGCCCCGGGACAGGCACAAAAAAAGTAAACTTCTTGTTCTTTTCTCCGTGCAGTTCCACAAAGACTTCCTTCGTCCCTTCGTCCAAATTGGTGAACACAAACCCCGCGTTATCCTGCCCGGGCGGAATGAGAATGTTCCCCATCGCCTGGTCTTCAAAGAGGGCGTCCATCCGCTCATTAACTGAGGTCGTGTGCAGATAGTCGAACGGAGCAATCAGCAGAAGTGGTAGGAAAAAAAAAGAAAAGATGCCGTAGGCGGCCAAACGCGTCCAAGTCAAGTAATGGCTTTTTTGCGCGGCTTCCAAGGGAGAATAATAATCGGAATCCAGGCTGAGTTGGAGAAAGAAATACGGAACGTTATCATGGTTTTTGACCTCCACCCACACCGGTTGAATATCTTTTTTCGCGAGGGGCACACCAAAAATTTTCTCGCTTTCCTTCGCCGTCGGGACTGCAACGGTAACCTGGACCTCCCCATCATTCTGCATTTCAGCCCGCTCGAGAAAAGGCACGGCCTCTATGGGCTGCGGGTTAAAGGTGACACATCCCGAGACTGAAAAAAAGAGGACCAGAAAGACGCTTAAAATTCGCAGGCTAAAGAGTCCCCTGATCCTACATCTGCCGCGAGAACGCCAAAATGAATTCTCCGCTACAGCATAACTTCCAGGATCAATCATACTGACCCCCATCCTCACATGTGAGAGTGACATGTAACTGGATTGAGTGCAAATTATTGGTCAAAAACTGAGCTACGAACTATTTTGAGAAACTATATCTGGACGTTCGTCTAAATTCCAAGATGAACAGTCAATATTCCATTTTTAAGAACCCAATCGATCCCGTTCCACCTTGACCCCTGGCAAGTCCACTTTTGAGCAACAATCCCCTCGCTGAAGGCTTTTCCAGGGTAATCTCACATTTCAGTTTTGGAGGTTGACTTTTAGCAAATACGTGTATATACTCTTAAAAATGAGCACAATCTCAATGGATATGGCCTCTTATTTAGAACCAGCCCAATCTTGCGTCTGTTTCAACCTTCGTAAATCGGCGAGAGCCATTACTCAGAAATATGAAGAAGCCTTCAAGCCCTTAGGGCTCCACGCGACTCAATTTTCCCTTCTGGTGGCCACCCGCCTCATGGGTAGCATCACGATCAGTAGCTTGGCCAAGGCCCTCGTCATGGATCGAACGACATTGACCCGAAACCTAAGACCTCTTGAAAAACAGGGTTGGCTAAGAATCACCTCGGGGAAAGAGGATCGCCGGGAACGAGAGGTGGCTTTAACAGGTTCCGGCCAGACGATTTTAAAAAAAGCTCTCCCGCTGTGGCAGGCTGTTCAGCAGGAAGTCAAAGAAGAACTGGGCCAGGTTCGTTTTGCTCGACTCCTTGACGATTTATCCACCGCCGTCAATGTGGTAGAAGCAAGATAATATTTTTTGTGTAAAAAGGTGTAATTACACTTAAAAACCCGAAGGAGCAACTTATGCGAAATCTCACAGAACTTCCCCTGATTAATTTAAACCCAATGCCACCGGTTCCCCCTTTTCAGATTCAGGGCTCAACTCAAAATACTCCCTTGGACCTCGACCCCCAATCCCTTCGACAATGGTGCTTGGAGGCCGGCGCCGATGACATGGGATTTGTCGGTATAGATCGACCGGAACTCGAACAGGATCGAAAGGACATTCTCATGGCATTTCCCCGTACGAAAATTCTCATCAGTTTTGTCATTCGAATGAATCGTGAAGCCATCCGTAGACCCGCTCGGTCGGTTGCCAACCTCGAATTTCATCACACCGGCAACCAGGTCAATGATGTCGCCCGCCAACTCGTGAAGCTACTTGAATCAAAAGGTATTCGAGCGGTTAATCCGGCAATGGGGTTCCCCATGGAAATGGAAAAATTCCCGGGGAAAATCTGGATGGTGTCACATAAAACCATTGCCGTCGCCGCTGGGTTGGGAAAGATGGGCATTCATCGAAATGTCATACACCCGAAATTTGGCAACTTCATTTTACTGGGAACGATACTTATGGATTCCCAAGTGTCAGCCACTCACTCCCCTCTCGATTTCAATCCATGTTTGGAATGTAAGCTATGTGTGTCCGCCTGTCCGGTCGGGGCCATCGGACAGGATGACCATTTCAATTTTTCCGCCTGTTACACACACAATTATCGTGAGTTTATGGGTGGCTTTACCGATTGGGTTGAGAATATCGCAGAGAGTAAATCGGCTAAGCAGTACCGCCAGAAGATAACTGATGCCGAATCCTCATCTATGTGGCAAAGCCTTTCCTACGGGGCAAATTACAAGGCGGCCTATTGCATGGCGGTCTGTCCCGCTGGCGAGGATGTCATCAATCCGTTTAATGCCAACCGCAAAGGGTATGTGGCCGAAATCGTGAAGCCACTTCAAAGGAAAGAAGAAACCGTTTATGTCGTCCCGGGATCGGATGCCGAAGAGCATGTGGCGAAACGTTTCCCCACCAAGACCCTGAAAAAGGTCGGAAATAGTTTACGCCCTCAATCCATAACAGGTTTCCTGGATGGATTGCCCCTCGTCTTTCAACGAAACAAGGCAGAAGGTCTCACCGCCACTTTTCATTTGACGTTTACAGGGAAGGAATCAAAGCAAGCTACGATCATCATTCGAAACAAGACATTGAAAGTCCTGAATGGACACCAAGGTGAAGCAGATTTTTGCCTTACCGCCGACAGTCAAACATGGCTTGGATTTTTAGCCAAAGAACGAAACCTTTTCTGGGCCTTGCTCACTAGAAAAATCCAGATCCAGGGATCAATCAGACTCCTGAAAGCGTTCAGCCGCTGTTGTCCGAGTTGAAGAAGGAGCTGTAAAGCACAAAAGACAAATTATTGGCGATTTTTTTATCTCAATTCAAAAAAAATGGAAGGAGACCATGTAAAGGCAATTAAAGAATTCCTACATTCTTTTTTGTAGAATGCCCTAACATGCATTAAGACCTAGAGTCCATATAAGTTTTAAGCGACCGAATGGGAATATCTTCGTAGTGCCGGTATTTCAAGATGACTTTATCGCCAGTCACGATGACATCGGCTCGGCCAGCCACGGCGCACTCCAAGATTCGATTGTCAGCATCATCGGCTAACATTCGCACCCGGAATCGTGGCTGGACCAATTCGCCCAGATTCGCAAGAAACACGGCAACATGGGCAAGTTCGTCAGGATCACGAGCGAATTTTCGTTGTAAAACGTCCAGGACTTCATGAATCAACGGCTTTGAGATCACCAGCTCATCTAAACCGTCGATGATTCTTTGTAACGCGCGCTGCCCTTTACCATCAGGAAAAACTAAAGCTGAGATGAAGATATTGGTATCGAAGACCACCCTCACTCGCGAAGCAGCCTCTCTAGGTCTTTCTCCGTGAGGATTCCTTTTTGACGAGCCAGGCGGCTCCAATATCCTTGAATCGTGCACAATTCATTCTTAAGGCGCGCAGCACGCTTCTGACGCAAGGCCTCCTGAATGACCGCACTAACGGTCACCCCCTCGGCTTGGGCAATGGCCTCCACCTCTTGGGCTAGCTGAGGTGGCAAAGAAATCGTTTTTTTTACTGCAGTTCCCATACAGGTGGACCTCCTTACCTGGTATGAATAAATCATACCACAAGTACCTCTTGATCTCTACCTTCTGTCTCCATAGTAATCCTCGTATTGCAATGGAAACCCTTAGACCATTTCACCCCTCTCATCAGTTGGGTGGTAGTCTTTCAAAGATAGTATGAGAATGAACGCTCAAATTTTTCGTTTGCTTTCATTTTCATTTCACAAAGGAATATGGGGCATACCCCCCATTTTTTCGATTATCAATTCGCCGTCGGGATCTCACTGCTGGATGGCTTTTAGAATTTCCGCCCCTTTTCATACGGCAGGAACCACCACCAACAAGGAGGCCATTCCCTGGAATACTTTGAGGGTGTCTCTCTCCAGAAACATGTGTTCCACCATACCTCCAAGTATGATTAGCCGGACAAGACAGCAGCTTTCCTCGGGTAAGTCATTTGTTAATGCAGGACCGGGCCTTAATTTTTCGAAAGCCTTGAGTCGCAGTTTTCCGAGATAAGCGCACGAAATGGGGTCACGTATGAAAAAAGCTGTCAAGGGGCCAGACGAGTCGGGTTGCGC
>CAZGFD010000006.1:0-28849 GCA_964525045.1 uncultured Nitrospiraceae bacterium
CTCACGCGCAACCCGACTCGTCTGGCCCCTTGACAGCTTTTTTCATACGTGACCCTTTGAGTTTCCGGTTGACCCATTGCGGCGTTTGGCCTCGATGTTTGGCGATCTCCGAGCCCGATGCCCATTTCGTCATGAATTCCTACCATACCGGGCCGGTCAAAAATTGTAAACCTGAAACTGAAACACATCACGCATTTCCGCACCTAGCGATTTCATGCGGGGGAGGCCGAGCCGCAGTCCTTTTGTCCAGGAAGGACCCGCTCTTCTTCGCCAAACATCAGGTGGCCGAGTGAGCCTTCATCAGAATGGTGCACCTGCGGGCTTCCTTCATTCCGCATGTGCCTGTTATATCAAGTCAAGCAGCCACCATTTTTCAATTTGTAAAAAACCACCCCAGGAATGCAATTCCTACCACCCATAAAATAATGATCACCGCTCCCGCCACCAAATTTTTCGGAAGACCGGCTTGCTTTTCCGCTGTGGCTCGATGTTCATCCATCAAGCCAGGTGGCACCAGACGAATAACCAGTAAAATGCCAAGCGGCAAAAGTATCAGATCGTCAAGATAGCCAAGGACAGGGATAAAGTCGGGGATCAGATCAATGGGGCTCAAGGCATAGGCTGTCACTAAAATCGCCGCAGCTTTTGCATACCATGGCACGCGGGGATCACGGGAAGCCAGATAAACAGCGTATACATCCCGTTTAACTAAGGCGGCCCATTGCCGAATTCGACCCCAAAACATAAAAACCAATTTTTCCCTTGGGATTCCGAGTATTATATAAGTGCAAGGTCCCGGAAGAACTATCTTTGGCCTTCGACGCCATAACCGAGACTTAGAGCCCGACCTAAATCACCTCCAGAAATAATACATTCACCGATTTTTTGGCTCAAACAGCGCGTCAATTATGGGACATTCAGGGACCTGTTTCCCTTGGCACTGTGCGGATATCGCCGCGAGGGTCTTTTCCAGTCTTCGCAAATCGGCCACTTTTCCCCGTACGGATGACAAATGCCGATCTGTCACGTCTTTGACTTGCTTACAGGTATACCGACGGCCGTCAACAAGTTCTAACAATGCCCGAATATCATCCAGAGAAAAGCCCAACTCCCGACTCCGCCTAATAAATACCAGCCGCTTGATCTGATCCGCCCCATATACCCGGTGCCCTCCTTCGGTGCGTAAGGGTTTTGGCAACAATCCAATTTTTTCATAGAACCGGATGGTCTCAATCTTACACCCTGTCTTTCGGGACAATCCCCCAATGGTCACCACGGTCTGGCTCCTTTAAAAATTCCTTGCATCTGTAGTTACTACAGGTTCTACCATATCCCTGAGGAAGGAGGAAAGCTGTGATGAAAACACAAGAAGTCTATGCGGCCGGAGGGTTAGTGGGTGCCGTTCTGGCCTCCACCTGCTGTGTCGCCCCGTTCGTTTTTCTTCTGCTTGGCATTAGCGGGGCTTGGATTAGTCATCTGACGGCGCTGGCGCCGTTTCAACCAATCTTTCTACTCACCAGCCTTGGGTTTTTGGCTGTCAGTTTTTGGAAAGTGTATGGCAAGTCCCGAGGGTCCCGTGAGGAAAGCCCCTCTTGCGGGACGTCTCGATCAGACCGAACCGTCAAAATCGTTTTGTGGATGGCCACCCTCATTATTGTGACAGCCATCAGTGTGGAACGGTTGGGGGCCTTATTCTTGTGAGAGGCGAGGCGATGAAACGATTAATGGCCATTTTCGGGATCTTCGGACTACTTTCGGTAGGCGGAAACATCGTCGCCAAAGAACAAACGGTGACACTGAGGGTGGAAAACATGACCTGTTCTCTGTGCCCGGTGACAGTACGAAAGGCCTTGGAGGCGGTCGAGGGCGTTCAGGAGACGAACATCTCTCTTGCAGAGAATACGGCGATCATTATCTTTGATGATGACCAAACGGATGTTGATACGTTAATGGCCACAACGACCAATGCGGGATTTCCGTCCGCAGTGGCCAAAGAGGAGGAAATTGATGATTACTGAAACCAAGGATCTAAACCTGGAGTCTACCATTACCTGCCCCGAGTGTGGGTTTCAAAAACGGGAAACGATGCCCATGAATTCTTGTCAGGTGTTCTACCAGTGCAGGTGTTGCCAGGCGACCCTTCGGCCCAAGAGGGGGGATTGCTGTGTGTTCTGTTCATTCGGATCGACGCAGTGTCCTCCGGTCCAGCTGGCCCGTCAATCCGAATGAGAATGGCCCCAAGTCACTAAGCCTTTGGGGGTTGGCACCTGATGAAATTCAATTCAGCGATGGGTGTTCTGGGTCTAATTCTCCCGCTCAGCACGGCATTACCCGCCGATGGATCAGGAACGTATCACATTACGATGGAACAGCCAGCCCCGTATTACTCCCCCTTCATGGCGACCATACCGGCAGGAAGCCGAATTCAGTGGGATAATAAGACTGCCACAGCCCATACCGTCACCCACGAAGGGTGTCTTACCGGAAAAGCTTGTGTCTTTGATTCCGGTTCAGTAGCTCCTGGAAAAAGTTTTAGTCTCTCACTCCTTCAACCGGGTACCTATGCTTACTACTGTCAGTTGCACCCGATCATGCGGGGAGTCATAACAGTCTTAACCCAAGAGTCAAATGGGAAGAGATGAAAGGCATTGAATAGGACCGGACAATGGGTGTTCCAAATTTTCGCCATTAGAGGAAAACGAGGAGCTAGATCCTATGCCAAAAGTGACGAACCGTCTCCTTCTCGGGGCTGTGTCCCCCAGTGCACAAATAGTGGCCTCCTAGTGATTATCGAGCAAATGATTAAAATAAAAGCGGGAACTCGCCCACATGGCCAGCCCTAAATCTTTTCAACACGAGGATTGGGTCAGCAGCTCACGCGCCTATCTTCTCGCCTGGGGATTGCCGGGAATCATTCTCGTCGTGGGAATCTTTTTGGATCCGTCCACGAGAACGGTACTGTGGGTGGGTGCGTTGGTGTGGAAGGGAGCAGCATGCGTAGCCAACGCGGCCCGGTGCGGGCGGACGCATTGTTATTTTACCGGACCGTATTTCTTGATCCTAGCCATCGTGACTGCATTACATGGCTACCAGATTGTCTGGCTCGGAGCGTATGGCTGGGTATGGCTGGGCCTGATGATTGTCGGTGGGGGCGGAGCGTTGTGGTTCTTCACCGAAAAAGCCTGGGGAAGGTTTATTAAGAAACCAAAAGCATCACTGACCGTAATTCGTTAGAAAAATGCATAGACTGAAATGGTGTGCGTATCTTCTGGCCGTGGTTTCCTGTTTAAACTCCCATCCTTCCTGGGCAAGAGCAGACCCTTCTTCCAATACCGTAAATAAGTCCATCGCTGAAGTTGACGGGCTGCATGAACAATTTCAATTTTATGCCGGCCTCAATCACATTGATGAGACCCTTCAGATTTTTCCCACCGATCCTCGTCTCCACAGAAAACGTGGCGATGTTTTGATGCTTTCTCCGTTGAATGAGGCAATCTCACCATATACCTATGAACAGCGGATGTCCGGTTTGGGATTCAGTCCAATAAGACTCAAAAACAGAGACCATAAACCTTCCTTATAGCAAGCTCCCAATTTCGGATTTCGTATAGACCGGTCAACAGGATGCCTCCCCCTCTTCCCCTAAGATAATCTTCCTTCTTGACTCCGTACCATAGTACAGGGTGTATGCTGTCGTTATGAGGATCGGTCAAGTCGCCAAACAGGCTGGGGTGGGAATAGAAACTATTCGCTTTTATGAGCGAAAAGGATTACTAGAGCAGCCGCCACGGACTAATAGCGGATTTCGCAGGTATCCGAAAGAAGCCGTTGAAAAAATCCGATTTATCAAACGAGCAAAGGAGCTGGGTTTCTCTTTAACAGAAATTATCGAACTTCTTTCGTTCCAAACCAACCCCAATGCCACCTGTGCGGAGGTGAAACAACGCGCCGAAGCCAAAATGTCCGCCATTCAAGAACGAGTGAAAGATCTTCAAAGGATGAACCGCGCTCTGGCCAGGCTCGTGGCATCCTGTAGTGGACGCGGTCCCATTGATCACTGTCCCATCATTGATTGTTTTGGGACAAACAAAAAGGAGGTATCTCAATGAGCACCTCACGTCGTATTGAAATTTTCAGTGCCGGCTGTCAGGTCTGTGAGGACACCATCGCGCTGGTGAAACACCTTGCCTGCCCATCCTGTGAGGTAACCGTCCTTAACATGAAAGACAAGGATACAGCCAACCGCGCAAAGAAGCTCGGGATTCGGACTATTCCGGCTGTGTTGATTGATGGGCAGTTGGCTGAGTGCTGTGCCGACAGAGGACCCACTGAGAGTGCCTTAAAGGCTGCCGGAATAGGAACCCCCTTGGCTTAAGCGAAATTTTCGTTGAAAACAAGAGCCCCAACCCAAGTACAGTATCAAATACATGGATAACCACGGGAAACCTGGGGCTCGTGTCTCTTCACTTTGTTGTATAACAATACTATCGCTCTTTGCTCTCGGGGCTGCTGGAAAGGGAGTATTCACAGGCTATATTGACTGTCTTTTTGTTCATACCTTCGCTGTCTCAATTTGCCTTTTGGATACCGCTTTTGGGCGGAAATTGCTAGGCGGAGTGGCACATTGAAGCGAACCCCAAGATTTTCTAATTTGGTTAGCATACCATTGCGAATGGTTTCTTGCCTGGAAGGACTCGATGAACTATACTATTTTGTCGATATGAGCTGTCCCCAAAAACTTTTTGCACCCTTTCTGATTAGCCTTTTCCTTTCGTTCAGCTTCAATGCCTATGCCTGCCTAGTTCCGATTTATAGCGGCATGAAAGTCAGCCAGGGGAGTGATTGCACCAGCCCTGGAGAAGAGCCGGCTTCGAAATTTTGTGATGGGTTTAAATCCCTTGCGGTCCAATCCGGACCAGATATTTCCTCGGCAGACTTTTCTAATCTGGTATTTGTTGAGAACGGTCTTTCCCTTGTTCCGGATCCTGTTACACCCAGCCAATTCCTCCCTCTACCTGCACGAGGGCACGTGGCGCCCCCAAGAGATATCCTTGTCTTCATTTTAGTTTTTCGCATTTGATACCCTCCTCGTTTTTCCTTCGCATCCCTAATTTTCTGATTTAAGAGATCAAACGCCAATCTTTCTGTCCTTCCAGGAAAGATTTTCGAGTCTGGTTTTCATATCTCGGCACACTTCTTTTAGATTGGGAGATGGGCCAGACCCGTCAGTAGGGAGACTGATATGAAACGAGGAACAATAATCTTGAATCACATATTTTGGCTCAGCACCTTCATGGTGAGTCTCTCTGGGCATACCTGGGGAGAGGAGGTGCCCCAGCTAGAGGTGGTCATCGAGCTAGGTCCGTTGGTCCAAGAAGCTTTACAAAACAATCCCGAGTTGGTGGCCATCCGCGCTCAAGTCGAAGCCCTCCAGGAGCGTGTTCCCCAAAGCCGAACGTTAGAAGACCCCGAATTCACCATTCGACTTTGGAACACGCCGGAATCGCTGGATCTGACCCGTTCAGAACGAACCATTTATGGGCTCGGACAACGCTTCCCCTTTCCGGGGACGTTATCCAAGCAGGAACACATAGCAGGGAAAGTCGCCGAACAGGCGAACGAGCGGTTGGCGGCGAAAGAACGCGAAATTATGGCAGCCGTCAAAGTGGCGTACTATGAACTGTTCTATACACATCAAGCTATTGAGATTCACCATGAGGAGGCGAAGCGGCTTCAGCAATTTTTTAAGACGGCGACTGCCAAGTTTCGTGTCGGCAAAGGTACCCAGGTTGATGTGCTGAAGGCCCAAGTGGAACAGTCGAAATGGTTTCAGCACCTTCCTCTGCTTGAACAGCAAAGAGAGACGGCCCGGGCCCATCTCAACACCCTTCTCAATCGGGAGCCGCATGCCCCGATGGGAGTGCCCGGAAAACCCACAGGGACCCCGACAGCTCTGTCCGTTGAACATCTGCAACAACAAGCTCTCCGGCAGCGGCCGGAGGTTCGTGAAATGGCCCTCGCCATAGAGCAATTTGATTCCTCTATTAAGTTAGCTGAACTCCAAACCTATCCTAAACTCTATGTAGAGGTTCAGCGATGGCAGAACTACGAGGCTAATGACGGATTCGGGGGCATTATATCTTTGAGCCTGCCGTTTTCATTTTGGACCAAATCGAAATATGAGGCAGGGGTCCGGGAAGCCAAGGCTCAATGGGAAGCCGCCCAATTCAAGAAAAAAACTTTGGAAAATCTGACGCGATTTCAAGTTCAAGATTTCCTGGCCAAAATCGAGGCAAAAGAAAAGATTCTGAAATTGTATACGACCACAGTCCTGCCTCAAGCCAAACACACGTTGAAAGCGGCTATCGCCGGCTACCGAACGGATCGCACTGATTTTTTAGACCTCATCGAGGCTGATCGGGCTTTACTTACCTACCAATTGGAATATGTCCGAGCCTTGGTGGAATGGAAACAATTGCTGGCCAAGCTAGAACGAATCGTGGGCGCAGACCTGTAGAAAGGAGGGGGTCGGACATGAAAATAAGAAAGTTTTCAAATCGCCAAATTCGTTGGATTGTCCTCGGTGTGGCATCCCTGCTCCTGTTGGGAGGTGGATTGTTTTTAGACGGAAAGATAGTGGATCAGCTTCTGACTTGGACCATCGAGGTTTCTCCGTCTAAGACTCAGCAAATGAAAGAGATGGCAGGCATGGAAATGAAGGGCGTCCCAAGTCGTTCTGATATGGGCCCTGGCCAGGGGGCGGCCAGGGTGTCACCACTGCGTCAGCAACTGATTGGTGTACAAACCGCTGTGGTGGAAAAACGCCGACTTTCAACTACGGTTCGAGCCGTTGGCAAGGTGACCTACAATGAACAACGCATTACCCATGTCAATCTTCGGATTTCCGGATGGATCGAAGACCTCCTTGTCGATTATACCGGTCAACCCGTTCAGCAAGGCCAGCCCCTTTTTACACTGTACAGTCCGGAGTTGGTGGCGACTCAAGACGAATATTTGCTGGCCTTACGGGCGTATGAAGATGTTCAACAGAGCCCGGTACGGGAGGTTCGTGAACAAGCTCAGCAAATGGTTGATGCCGCCCGAGACCGCTTACGCTTGTGGACGTTTACCGATGACCAGATTGATGAATTGAAGCGCCAACGAATTCCGCAGACGTCCGTGACCATATTTTCCCCGATGAGTGGACATGTCATCGAGAAAACGGCCTTTCAAGGCATGTTCGTCCAACCGAAGATGACTATGTACACAATTGCTGATTTGTCAATCGTTTGGGTTCAGGCTGAAGTGTACGAGTATGAAGTTCCGTTTATCAAAATTGGACAGGCCGCCATGCTGACCCTGGAAGCATTTGCCGGAGAAACGTTTTCTGGTCAAGTGACCTATGTGTATCCCTATCTGAACAAAGAGGCCCGCACGGTCCGGGTACGCCTTGAATTTTCCAATCCCCAATTTCGCTTGAAACCTGACATGTATGGCACGGTGGTGTTTCAGGTGGAGAGAGGATCCAGCCTGGCCGTCCCTGAACAAGCTGTTCTTGATTCAGGAGTCAGAAAGGTGGTGTTCGTAGAAAAGGAAAAGGGTGTATTTGAACCTAGGGAAGTGACGCTTGGCCCAAAAGTCGGGTCTTATTTCGAGGTGGTCAAAGGCCTGAAGGACGGTGAGCGAATCGTCACGTCCGGCACTTTTTTATTGGACTCGGAAAGCAAGCTCATGACCTCCGGTGACATGATGGGTGCCTTAGGGATGGGGGGTATCCAAATGGAGCAGGCGCAAATGGGGGAGATGGAGATGGGCGGCATGAAAATGGATATGGAAATGGGCAAAGACACCAATGATTGAACGAGTGATTGACTGGAGCGCCCGCAACGGATTGTTGGTAGCGTTACTGGCCCTTTTTCTAATGGGCTGGGGAATTTGGGCCGTGTCGCGAACGCCGCTTGATGCCCTGCCAGATTTATCAGACGTCCAGGTCATTGTTTTGACTGAATGGCCAGGGCGTAGTCCCGATCTGATCGAGGATCAAATCACGTATCCCATTGTCACCGCCATGTTGGGAGCCCCGAGGATCAAGTATGTGCGGGGACAATCGTTCCTCGGAATCTCTTTTGTCTACATCGTGTTTCAAGATGGCACTGACATGTACTGGGCGAGAAGCCGGGTCGTTGAGTACATGCAGGGAGTTGCCGACAGACTCCCGGAAGGAGTCTCCCCCACACTGGGACCGGATGCCACCGGGGTTGGCTGGATCTTTCAATATGCATTAGTGGATGAAAGCGGAAAACAGAGTTTAGCCGACCTTCGTTCGTTTCAGGATTGGTATCTGCGCTATTGGCTGCAAAGTGTGCCCGGTGTGGCAGAGGTGGCTTCTATAGGCGGGTTCGTGAAGCAGTATCAGGTCCAGGTGGACCCCGTGAAACTCCAAGGGTATGGCATAGGCCTGTCCCAAGTCATTCGAGCGGTTCGCCGGAGCAACAATGAGGTCGGAGGACGAGTGATTGAGGCCAGTGAACGGGAATATATGGTGCGAGGGCGGGGCTATATTCGGTCCTTGAAGGAACTCCGAGGTATTCCCGTGGGGACAGACCGACAGGGCACCCCGATTTCTGTTCAAGATGTGGCTCGTGTCACCCTCGGGCCTGATATTCGGCGAGGCGTGACGGAATTGGATGGAACAGGCGAGGTAGTTGGGGGCATCGTCATCATGCGCTATGGCGAAAATGCGCTCGAGGTCATTGACCGAGTGAAAAAGAAAATACAGGAACTTGAGGCTTCTATTCCCGAAGGTATCCGCGTGGTCCCGGTCTATGATCGCTCCGACCTGATCCTCCGAGCCATTGCGACCTTGAAGGAAAAACTCGTGGAAATCAGCGTGGTGGTTAGCCTGGTCAGCCTGGTCTTTCTCTTTCACCTTCGGTCAGCGCTGGTCCCAATCCTCCTGTTACCCATCGCCATTTTGCTGTCCTTCATTGCTATGTATTACCTGGGAGTGACTTCCAATGTAATGTCCCTTTCGGGAATTGCCATTGCGATTGGGACCATGGTGGATGCGGTTATTGTCATGGTGGAGAATGCCCACCGGCGCATAGAAGAATGGGACCGGCTGGGTCGCATCAAGCCTCGAGAAGAAGTGATCATCCAGGCGGCTCGTGAGGTGGGGAAGCCACTCTTTTTCTCTTTGCTGATCATCACGGTATCCTTTCTTCCCGTCTTCACCTTAGAAGCACAGGAGGGTCGCCTGTTTAAACCACTTGCCTATACCAAAACCTTTGCTATGTTTTTTGCCGCCCTCGCCTCAATCACCTTCGCCCCCTTATTGATGCGATGGTTCATTCGCGGTCGGATCGCATCAGAAAACCGGAATCCTTTGAACCGCTTCCTCCTCTGGACTTATGCGCCGCTCATGAGAGGGGCCCTGCGGGCCAGGTGGCTTGTCGTAGGACTGGCCGTTGGGGGGATGATCCTCGTGGTCCCCATTTATCAAAAGCTCGGTGCGGAATTTATGCCCCCCCTCAACGAAGGAACGATTTTATACATGCCGACCGCTCTTCCAGGCCTGTCGGTTCAAAAAGCCAGCCAAATTCTCCAAACCCAGGATCGCTTGTTGAAGGAGTTTCCAGAGGTGGACCGAGTCATGGGGAAAATGGGTCGAGCCAGAACCGCGACAGATCCTGCACCCTTAAACATGGCTGAGACCATTGTGACACTCAAGCCTCGGGAAGCCTGGCGGCCGGGAATGACGTGGGACAAGTTAATTGCTGAAATGGATCAGCGGGTCAAATTGCCCGGCATGCCCAATATTTGGTGGATGCCAATTCAGACACGAACCGAAATGCTCGCTACCGGTATCCGAAGCAGTCTTGGGATCAAAATTTTAGGACCCCGGCTGGAGGAACTAGAACGATTGGGTGTGCAGATTGAAGGGTTACTTCAAACCCTTGCCGGAACACGGAGTGCTTATGCTGAGCGGGTCACTGGGGGGTATTATCTGGACATAGACGTCAATCGGGAGGCGGCCGCCCGATACGGTTTGACGGTGGCAGATGTCCAAGATGTGATCGAATCCGCCATTGGAGGAAAAAATATTGCGTGGACTGTGGAAGGTCGAGAACGCTATCCCATTAATATTCGCTATCCCCGTGAGCTGCGCCAAGATGTCGATGCCCTTAAGCGCGTGCTGGTCACGACCCCTCAAGGAGAACATATTCCCTTGGCGCAACTTGCCAAAATCTCTAAGACCATTGGCCCGCCTTCCATTAGAGATGAAAACGGATCTCTCGCCAGCATTGTGTTTGTGGACGTTGCCGGGCAAGACCTGGGCACCTATGTGCAGAAAGCCAGGGCCTTGGTGCAGGAACACGTAAAGCTTCCGCCTGGGTACTCCTTACACTGGGCAGGGCAATATCAATATCTCCAACGGGCACAACAAAAACTACAATTCGTGATTCCGGTGACCCTCTTTCTCATTTTTGTGCTGTTGTACCTCAATTTCCGATCCATACCTCGATGCCTGCTGGTTCTACTTTCGGTTCCCTTTTCTCTGGTAGGGGCAATCGCGTACCTCCATTTTCTTGGATATCATCTCAGTGTCGCCGTCTGGGTAGGACTCATCGCGCTGGCGGGTGTGGCCGCTGAAACAGGAGTCATTATGATCATGTTCCTCGATGAGGCTTGTGCACGTCGGCAACAGGAGAACCGGCTGCAATCGTTGAACGACCTTCGTGCAGCGATTATGGAAGGCGCTGTGCTTCGGGTTAGGCCAAAAGTCATGACCGCCTCTGCCATACTTTTAGGGTTGTTGCCCATTATGTGGAGTCAAGGGACTGGCGCAGATGTGATGAAACGTATTGCGGCTCCCATAATCGGTGGCATGGTGACCGCGACCATTCTCACTCTTCTCATAATTCCGGCTCTGTACCTGATTTACAAAAAATGGGAGTTGGAAATTCGGACTAAAGCCCGGTAATTGCCTTTGGAAAATAAATGCCTAACGATTAACCCATCGGTCAGATCTATCACCGGTCTGGTGAGTGTGCCTTTCGCTCATTTTTTTCAAATTCTGGATGGCCAACCATAGAAGAAGGCTTTCGCTAGCCCATTCATATTTTCTTTATTCTTTCTCTCAATCCTTCTTCCCAAGTATACAGGGTAGGTAATACGAGGAGCGTCAATGCCGTTGAGGTAACAAGTCCCCCGATCACGACCGTTGCCAGGGGACGTTGCACTTCTGCGCCAGCCGAAGTAGAAAGAGCCATAGGTAAAAACCCAATAATGTCGGTAAGGGCTGTCATCAAAACCGGGCGAAGTCGGATCACAGCACTTTCGAACGCTGCTTCCGCCGCAGGCACCCCTTTTTTTCGTAAATCCAAAATGTAGGACATCAAGACCACGCCATTCAGTATGGCAATGCCAAAGAGGACGACAAATCCGACTCCCGCAGAAATCGAAAAGGGCATTCCTCGGAAGCTCAACGCCACAATCCCCCCTGTTGCGGCAAGGGGAACATTGAGGTAAATCAGTAAAGCCGGTCTCACAGAGTTGTACGTGGTATACAAAAGCACAAATATCAGGAATAACGTGAGAGGCACCACAATAGTCAGTCTCGAAGAAGCACGCTCGAGCTGTTCGAACTGGCCACCCCATTCAATCCAATATCCTTCCGGAAATGTCACTTGTTCATCCACGACCCGTTGTGCCTCATTCACAAAGGTCGCCAAATCGCGACCACGAACATTGGTTTCGACGGCTAATCGTCGATGGATGTTTTCCCGGCTGATTTGCGCGAATCCTTCTTCTATGCGGATGTCAGCTAATTGACTAAGAGGAATCAGCCGACCGCGAGGATCAGCAATCCTGATTTCCCGAATTCGATCAACATTCTCCCGATCTTCGGAGCGGAAGCGAACTTGAATAAAAAACCGCTGGTTTCCTTTCACCACCTGGCCCACGATCCGACCGCCCATGGCTCGAACTGTATCTAAGATTTGCGAAGCGTTAATGCCATAACGAGCAATCGCTTCTCGATTGATCACGACGCGAACGTAAGGTAGTCCAGCAATCTGCTCGGCTTTTGTATCAGCCGCTCCCTGTACCTGAGACACCACTTCCACAACTTTGTCTGCCAACCTTTTCAGTGTAACCATGTCCTGGCCGAAAATATTAATGGCCACGTCAGAGCGCACCCCTGCAATGAGTTCTTGAACTCTGAGCTCAATGGGTTGGGAATAACTAAATTTTGTCCCGGGGACACTTTTTTTAAGGGCCGTGTCGAAAGCTGCGATTAACTCGTCTTTGGTTGATGCCGTGGTCCACGCGGACTTTGGCTGGAGGAGAATATAAATGTCGCTAATTTCCACTCCCATGGGATCCGTCGCGATTTCCGGACGCCCGGTTCTGGAAATCACTGTGGTGACTTCGGGGAATTGTTTCAGAACCTGCTCGATTCGGGTTGTATTTTTTACTGATTCTTCGAGGGACACGCTTGGCAATCGCCAAGCCTGGAGGGCAATGGATCCTTCATCCAACTTTGGGATGAATTCGCCACCCATGAAGGGCGCCATGGCTAGACTTCCGGCAAACAAAAAGGCTGCCATTCCCCCTGTCAGGGCGGGATGCTGCATAGTTTTTGTCAGAAGTGGGCGGTACACTCGTTTCGCTTGTCGCACTACCCACGTTTCCTTGTCCGTGATGCCACGCCGAAGAAAAAGACTCGCTAAGACCGGGGTGAGCGTAAAGGCCAATATCAACGACCCAACAAGGGCGAATACGACGGTCAAGGCCATGGGGCGAAACATTTTCCCTTCGATGCCTTGCAGGGTGAGGATAGGTAAGTAAACAATGATGATAATTCCTACAGCAAAGAAAATGGGACGGAGCACCTCCCGTCCAGACTCCCGGATTACCCCTTGGAGTTCCTCTTGCGCCATTGTGACGCCCTGAGGCAACGTTTGGCGTCGCTGGGACAGGTGGCGAACAATATTCTCAAGCATGACCACAGAGCCATCGACCAACAATCCAAAATCAAGGGCTCCCAAACTCATGAGGTTGCCTGAAATGCCAGCGGCTACCATTCCCGTGAAGGCAAACATCATGGAAAGGGGGATGGCCAACGCCACAATAAGGCCGCCGCGGAAATGACCCAGAAGAAGGAACAGTACAGCCACGACAAGGAGTGCCCCTTCGGTCAGGTTGGTCGTCACGGTCTTTATGGTTTTCCGTACGAGCTCCGTTCGGTCGTAATAGGCATCAATGGTTACGCCCGGGGGTAAGGTGTTTTTTATCTGGTCGAGCTTTTCTTTTACCCTGTTGACGACGAGCCGACCATTTTCTCCAATCAGCATCATCACGATACCTGTGACCGCTTCCCCGCGGCCGTCTCTTGTCACAGCCCCTTGACGGACCATGGGGGCGAAATCAACGGTTGCCAAATTTCCTACGTAAATAGGCGTGCCATCGTCCCGGGTGGTCACGACGATATTTTCAATGTCTTGAAAGTCTTGAACGAGCCCCTCTCCTCGAATCACATATTGTTCTTGGGCATGGATAATATACGCCCCCCCTGCATTAGCATTATTTTGTTCCAAGGCCGCGAAAACTCTGTTAATGGGTATTTGATAGGCAACGAGTTTTGCGGGGTCTAATTGGACTTCATAGGTTTGGAGTTCTCCACCGTAAGTGTTCACTTCTACCACGCCCGGGATGGACCGAAGCTTAAACGCGATGTCCCATTCCAAAATGGTTCGAAGCTCCATGAGGGAATAGTCTTTTCCTTTGACCTCAAACTGGAAGACTTCACCGAGACCACTAGACAGAGGGCCCATTTCAGGCGAACCCAAACCTTTGGGAATCGCTGCACGGGCTTGAGGCAGCCGTTCCATAACCAAGCGGCGGCAAAAGTATATGTCCAAGCTTTCCTCGAAATAGACGGTAACTGCGGAAAGTCCAAATCGGGAAACGGAGCGGATGCGGTCAATGCCCGGAAGTCCGGACATGGCCCTTTCCACGGGAAAAGTAATGAAGGATTCCACCTCAATCGGGCTGAGCCCTGGGGCATTGGTTAAAATCTGCACTTGGTTGGGAGTGACGTCAGGAACTACATCGATTGGCAAGATCTGCATAAAATAGATCCCGCAGACAACCAGAAGCCCGACAAACACCAGGATCAAAAACCTGTTTTGTAGAGAGAAGTCAAAAAGCCGATTCAGCATCATGAACTTCCGGACATGTTTTCTGCTCAGAATGGTTCAGTCTTAGTGGGGATGCCCGCCCAACTTGTCAGCCACGAGCGTCGCCTTCAAATAAAATGAGCCTTGAGTTACGACTCGTTCACCCTCTGTTACACCAGCGCTAACCTCTACGTACAATCCGGTTTTCGTGCCCAAGGTAACTTCTCGCACAAGATAATTGCCTGGCGATTCCTCGACGAAGACCAGGGATGTTTCGTCTACTCTTTGAATGGCATCCTGAGGAATCACGAGCGCCGTTCGTTTTTTGTCCGTGGAAGGAACCGTAATCCTCGCGGTCGCAAACATGCCTGGTCTAAGACGACCATCCCGGTTAGCAATTTCGACCCGCGCCCGTGCAACACGGGTATCAGGATCCAGGACATTGCTCAGATAGGTAATGGTTCCTCGAAATATGTCATTGGGATAGGCATCGACCTGGATTAAGACTTCGGAGCCGACGAGGACGCTGGCTAAATCCTTCTCAAAAATATCCAACAACACCCAGACGGTATTGAGGTCCGTGATAGTGAACGGAACATCAAAAGGTTTAATGACTTCACCGAGCGTGATATCCCGAGACACAATAGTTCCTGGAAATGGTGCCGTCAGATGAAAATGGGACAGTGGGTGGTCCTCACTATCCCATCGCATGGTCTTGATTTCTTCTTCGGGGACCCCAACTATTCGCAGGGCCTCCCGGCTAGCCTGATACGCTGCGACACTGCGCTCAAACTCGCCTTTGGCTTCTAAATAATCTTTTTCTGACGTGATCCGTTGGGCATACAGCCGCCGCTCCCGTTCAAAATTGCGCTTGGCCACTTTGAGGTTCACACGGGCTTGGAGGAAGGCCGCTTTTTTCGTCCCCAAATCCATGCTATCGAGAAGGGCTAGGGTTTGCCCGGCCTCGGCACGATCACCAAGTTCTGCAAAAACCTTGACGGCCTGCCCTTCTATTCGTGGACTTATTTGAGCCATCTTATATTCGTTTGGCTGGATGGTGGCGGTCACCCGAATCTCGGGTAGAATTACTCTTGAGACGACCAAGGAGGATTGAAAAGCCTGTTCTTGGAGGGCTTCTGAAGGAAGTCTAATGCGAGCCTTGCCGATCGGTACCTCTTCATGCGCTTCGTGAGTAGCCTCCCGTTCGGATACTTTGAATTCTTTTGAAGAGGTCTCCGTGGGGCTTTCCTGGCAGGCCACTCCTGCCATAGAGATCAGGAGAACCAAGATTGACCAAAGCCGCTGTTGCATAAAAAACCTACTACTCCTCAAAAAGTGGCGCCCACGGCTTGTTCCAAATTCGCTTCGGCCATTCTGAACTGTCCCAAGGAATCCACATAGGAGAGCTGAGCCTTAATCAAATGATCTTGAACGATAATCAATTGTAATAATCCAATTTTGCCCTCCCGGTAGGCGATGTTAAGAAATTGGAAATTGTCTTCCACCTTGTTCAATACATCTGCCTCGAACACTTCCATTGCGCGGCGGGTCGCCTCGTATTCTCGAATAGCTTTAGCAACTTCCTGCTCGATTGAGCGCTGCGTGGCCTGGAGCAGGTGCCGTTCTTTATTCTCCTGGCCACCGAGAGTCACAAGTTCGGCCTGTTTCCTATCAAATAAAGGCAGTGGAATCCTCACCCCCCCTCCGATGATGGTATCCGCGCCACCAAAGACTCGTTCTACCTCAGTTTGGTAAATGGCTTCGAAGGTGGGATTGGGAACGATCAACCGGTTGGTCAGCACCTTCTCTGCCTGGATTCTTTCAATTTCCCGTGTTGTGGCGACCAAATCAGGACGTCCCGTTAATGCCAGCTTGAGAAGATCGGAAATCTGAAAATTCTTCGGAATGCCCCGTAGTTCCCCCACCGGCTGCATGGTGTGCTCCTGAGATATACCCAACACTTTTTGCAAGGTGAACTGTGCAGTTTGAGCCACGGCTTCGGCTTCAAGCGTCTCTTTCCGGGATTGCCCATAACGAATTTCTGAAAGGTTGGTTTCCACGATTGGAGAGACCCCAGCTTGGAACCGAACTGAAGCCGCGTTACGCACACGCCGAGTTAAATCCTCAATTTTCTTTAGCAGCACCAGCCGCTCACGGGCGTAAAGGGCAGCGTAAAAAGCACGCCTTACGCCACCACGTAGAATCCGCTCTTGGTCCTGAACGGTTGCCTCAACCATTGTCAGGTTTCTTTGGGCCTCTTCGATTCTCAACCCACGCTGGCCCGCAATTTCGACCTCTTGCGAAAGATAAAGCTGGTATTGACCGGCATTCCCACCTTCGGCAAAGTCGCGGTTAAATCCTCTCCCACGAACGGCTGGATTAAATTGATTGAGGTACCCTCCCTTCACCAACCGACCCCTCGCTATTTCCAAATTCTGCTGGGCAGCTAGGAGTTCAGGATTATTCTGACGAGCAACCTCGAATGCCCGCTCCAGCGTTAATGGCTCCTCAGCACGGGTTGGCATAGAGAAGAGACAGATCGCGACCAGGAAGTTCAGTATGAAGACCCAATCTGGTCTTCTCCAGCTGGCCTTATGGTTGCACCCGCCTTTTCCTTTTAATAGTACAGTTAGGTAATGGTTTCGAATTGTGATCATTTCAACACACCTTCTCTTTTCATTCAGGATCCCTTCCTTCAATCCCCACGAACTCCGGGCTCAAAACAAGGGGGATGGCTGCTTTTGCGCCCTGGGCAAGCTCGCGAACGTTGAGCCTCTCAAACCCCACGGCTCGAATCTCAGCGAGAGCTCCTCCTCGGAAAGGGAGAACCCCCTAGAATTTCTTAAAATGCTTCCATTAGGTCCTGATCCTCGAAATCAGGGATGCTTTAAAACTGGAGGCTATGAAATACTAGGAATTGTAGAATTAGATAGAAAGGAGTGGAGGAGCACGAGGAGAAGCGCTACTGAGGAGACTTCTGTTTAAAGCAAGTCTGGAAGAAGGACTTTCGAAGCACGCAACAATTGGCTGATCCGCCGTTACGCCTAATTCAGCGACGGCATCATGAGATAAACCGGGCTTTCCAAGTTCTTGGTCAACAGAGACAGAAGCTGCCGAAAAGAAAATCGTGGGATGCTCTAAACCATGAAGAGGATGGTTAGAGGAATCCGCTGTTCCGAAGGGCTCTCCGGATGAGAAGGGTTCATGGTGATGACGATGATTAGCATACGCGCAGGGGAACTCCGGTGACACAACGGAGTGAAAAGTTCCGCCGTGAACATGGCCAGGCAGTCCATGGCTGTGATCGGCTTCGGGATGGACGTGGACGAGGGGAAACCCAATGATCAAAACCCCCAACCAAATCCGTAGAAAATACAACACCATTCCTCTATTGCCTAAATTCGTTTATAGAAGAAGCTCCTGCTTTTTGATTTTTAGCTTATCACAAAAGATAAATAAGAGATAGCCACGAATTATAAATAGGTGCTCCATTGTCCCATCCTTTAGTTCTTCTGCTTGGAAAACTTGAAAATTTTTGAAGACCCTTATATCAATTTTCAAGACGGGCACCAGAAACTTATTCTCAAAATTCTAATCCTTCGGCAACAGGTCGCTGTGTTGAACGGTCCGATCCACAGATTACAACTCACATCATCTGAACATTCATAGTCAGCAGCAACGGAGGGATCACCTCTCACCCAACATCCCCAAAAATCGGGAGGCTACCGGCAAAGAAAACAAGGATTTTTACTCCCCCACTCCAACATCTGGTACTAAAAAGTAACCGACGCTTGACTAAGCATTCCCCCCGTGGATGACAGCATCCATGCTTTATGTAAGCTTTTGATTTTCAGTGTGGGGCAAAAACGGGAGGATGACGCTAACTTGTTGATTTGATAGAAAGGTCTGCCGCCTTGCCAAGGCGAGGGGGCTTGGCCCGCTAGCGGAAGCTGGGTCAATCAGCGGTTGCAAAAGCCCGAGAAAAAAATTCGTACCTATTTTTTTCTTTCAGGGCTTGGAGCATGTCTACCGCGGGATCGGTTTCTTTCGTAAGTATCGGATTTGTTGAGAGTTTAAGTGTCATTGATTTCTTTTGGTAACCTTCCTTGGAACCCAGTCGGTAGCGTTTTTATGCGCGCCCGGCCCCCCGCAATCACCACGTCCTAGAAGGACCCATCACACATGATCGTTTCATTAATCATCGTTTATTATTGTTTGTCTTCTGATGGCTTTTGAGGCGACTCATCCTTTTCCTTCGGACAGGGCGGCGGCTTGAACCCAGGATCGAGCTTGATTCCCCCATCGGAACAGGCGTGATCCAGTTGGGCCTGGGTTAATTTCTTCACTTCCAGCAAATTGACATTTGTTAGATTCGCCAGGGGTAGGTGTTATATAGGTATTAGAAAGAGAGACAAACCAGGATAAAACGAGGCAAAGTTAGGCAAAGAGAGAGAAACAGGAGAATCACGAATCGCTAAGGAAGACGAGGGGATTACCCGTCTTGTCAGTGATTTAGGTAAGCCCCTGCTTGTATTGCAAAGGCAAGGGTCCGGGGGCACATCCTCTTTCTGGCACTACTAACCTTCCGCAAATTCTAACCTTTTTCTCCGCACAATTTTTTTAATTTCGGTAGGTGCGTTTGAAAGGTTTGCCAATCCCCGTTCTCAAAACATCGGTCACATTGATCGAGAATATCCATGATGGGTTTAAACCTTGGGTCACTTTCTTGAATGCCATTGGTCATAGCGGCAATTTCCTGATAGAATTCTTGCCAAGAAGGTCCGGAGACTTCCGCAAGTATCCTCTCACTTAAGCTTTTCCCCTTCATGTCTTAATCCCCCCACTTTTTACCGTCATAGTGTCATATCACCAATGGGGACAATGGGTTTAGCCGTTTTACTATGTGTCATATAGACCCCCAATATGACACTGTGAAAATGCCCGTTTCGCCAATACTGACGCAGCTATATGACACTATGACACTTAAAATCGGGGGGATAAGGGAAAAGGGGCTAGAACGAGTCATTGATACCGCCCTTTCCACTCATCCACCCAGTCCTGCGAAAGGGAATAACCCCGGACTCCCCCGCCCTTATTAATGGGACTTAAGTCCAGAGGTTTCACAAAATTGGCAAGCTTTCTAGGGGAATCCAAAAAACTCAATTGTTCCTCATCTTGGCAAAGATCCACTAAAGTCTGACTCCGTATGAAGGAGTCCGACTGCCCATTTAATTGGGTTTCAACTAATTGAATGAATTGAATATAACTTTCCTCTTTCGTAGATGGTTCCCGCCTTTGGGCTATCGCCCCTAACGCCGAGACCAAGCATTCCTTAATTGGGGTGTCCTCGCCAAGTTCTTTATCCGCAGCGAAAGCGAGCACAAGTAAGGGTTCCGCAATATCCTGCAACCTATCATCAAAGCCTTTAAGTTGCGGAGTTTCATGCGGTAGTGATTCATAGGCTTTTTGTAATTCTGACTCATGCCTTTGCATCCAAGCATCAATTTCATCACGAAGGATCAGCGCCTCCCCTTCAAGCCGACGGATATTCAAGCGCGGCATGCGTCTGCGTGTGCGCTTCATGGCAATAGGAAAGCACCGGTCGTTTAATGCATCATGGAGTTTTTCAAGCCCAGCCATCGCAATGGCTTTATGGGCTGGGTATTCCTTGACCTCCCACCCCTGCTTGCCTTTCTCACACCGTTCGACCATCGACCCGCGCTTGAACCCGACATTTAAAATGGCCACCACATCACCATAACTTTCCTTATCCTGGTTCCGAAGCCGGTCAACCTCATCAAGCAACAGGACGTGTCGATTGCCTCGGAACAAACTTGCCGCGGTCGGTTGAGTCGTAATGCTGGGACTTCCCAAGACAAATTGCCCAAGCAGTTCAAGAACGCGACTTTTTCCACAACGGGGAGTTGCCGACTGCAACCGTATATATCCGCAATAGCCAAAAGCATTAAGAGCGTGGGTTTGAACGCACCATAAGGCCAGCAGGGTCGGCAAGTCTGGGCGTTCAAATTCCACATAAGTGGAAAAGGTCTGGGCTATCTGATGAATAACCTCAGCTAGGGGTCGAGGAATGGATTCTTCTCCAATCACCGGGACTTGATCGAGGTCATGCAACTCTTGCACGTGGGGGTGCATCGTTTTTCCCTTCCAACGTGAGAGCGGCCCTTCGTAAATCAAAGGCCAGGTCCTCAAGCGCATGCACAAGCTTCATTTTTTGGTGAGCCCGCGCTACGACTTCCCAGGCGTTTTCTAAATCCGTTTCAGACCAGTTGCTGATGTCCTTCCTTTTTGCCGCACTTAACACTGCCTCCGCATGCCAATAAAAACCGTCCGCAAGGTTCAAGATCTGATGGGCATAGTTCTTGAGCATCCTGGAGGTGTGATAGTTTAAAAAAACCGCGGCCTTTGAGTTTTGTTTCAAGGTTTTCCCGGATTTCTTCATGTCAGATTTTGTCTCTACAAACAAGTCGGACACGTCAATGTTTAATGCCGAACAAACAGCCTCCGTGGTGCATCCGGCAAAACAATAAACCAGGATACGGCCGTCCACATCCCGCAGACTCAAGGATGGTCGTTTATCAGGATGAGCCGGACATAGGGCGGTTGCCTTACCGGGACCAGTCATTCGGACTTTTTTAACTTTGGCGGCAATGTCTTCAAGGGTCATTGTTCATCACCCTTTTCTTGTTGACTGCGAGCCCAGGCCCGTAATTCCGTTACATTGACACGCAAGGCTCGCCCGTACCTATAGAGTCCCGGTGTATCTTTGGGGAGCCGATAGATTTTGAATTTTGAAATTCCTAACTCTTGCGCGGCTTGCTCGACTTTAAGGTCTGCCATCTCTGATTACCTCCTGCCGTTAATGTTATTTTCATGCGGTATTGCATGAGCATCTAAAGCCCAGCATAGGCTGGCCTACGGAGGATTAATAGAGAAACTGTTTGCAGGTTTTCTGGTAGGGAATACGGAAATACCAAAAATTCCAAAGGTTTTTGTAGAAAAATGGCAGGCAGGTTTTATTGTCTTGGAGCACCACCTTCTTTTTTACAATTCACCATATAGGTGATAGTTTTCAGTTGGTTGGGGTTTAAGGAAGGGTATCTTTTTTTCAACCATTCCAGAATTTGGGGTTTATGTGGCCGAATCAGATCAATTTCCCCCTCAAAGTAAAGGGCATGGTGAGCATGAACAGCAATTCGAAGCTCTTTGGACTTTATCCACTTCCAGGGCTGTCGGGAAGGCGGGAGTGACGCCTGTTCAGTGGTAATGTTGTTGGCTAGCTCAAACTTCAATACTTCACCTTCTGGGATTACGACTAGGCGGTCTTTCGACCAGAGGAATCCCCCAGGAGGGAGTTTTGTTAGATCAATAAAGTTATCAATTTCTCCGACCACTCCTTTATTACGATGATTCCAGGAACGGTCTCCATGGGGCCAAAGGTTTTTGTCAAAAAAGCAATGGTCAACGCTTCTTTGTTTTAAATCCTTACTTCGGAGTATCACACGACCAAACTTTCCTTTCCGAATTGCTTGCTCAATAAAAGACACTGGCTTATTCCATCGTTCGCTTAACTCTTCAAGCTCAAACCAATTTTCATGGGTTGATGGGGGTTGTTCTGTTTGATCTTTAATTGACATGTCCCCCTCCTGGCGGGGTCCTGATTTGGTGAGAATGGGAGGCACGGTGGTCAGGAATCCACCGCCGAACGAGAGATCAACTCGCCCGTTGCCTCCCAAAAACTACTAGATATTAGACACCGGCTCTAATGCCCAGGAAAGTAAAACTACGTACTACCGACTGTCAAGTTTCTGTCAAGTGGCTGTCACTTTTTGGCGTTGTTTCACGCTGTACAGTTTGACAGCGGTACCTGAAAAACCTTTGTTATTTGCCACACTAGGCAAAGTCCGTCAAGCGGAAACAATACGTAGAATCCGATTCAGGGTCTAGCGCCCCATGGGGGTGTGCGGGTTCAAATCCCGCCTTCGGCACCATCTTTTATTAGGTAATCCTGAATCCTTTTTCCAAGAATCCCCCGAACCAATTCTGACTCTAGCCAAACCCCATTTCGACTTTCGCCGGGCTCCCTTAAGGAATCCCGACCCCTTTGGTTTCCGTGGGATTTTCCTACCTTCCCCTATTAGGTTATTCGTAGCAGTTTATTGTTGAATAGATAAGAATATGAAGGTATAGTGACCTAAGTAAATAACCAAGGAACAGTGCCGACTTTCCAGACCACGAATACGCCAAAGCGAGAGCCTATTACCTAAGAGGGAGGGGATGCCTATGGATTTCGGTAGAGCAGTTCTTCAGGGTAGACCCTATCCTTCTATTTCTACCATACCGTCACGAGCTTGCTTGAATGGAGGCCGAGAGGAAAGGACAGATGGGAGTACCGCTTGGCCGTCGATCGTCTTAGGATTCATCGGAATCCTGGTCTTCATTCTTATTCAAGCCTGCGCACCTAAGCCTTTTCAAGTCAAACTCAATCCAAACCTGGGGCCGGCGGCCATCACGAAAATGGCGTCAACCCAACCTTGTCCCAAAACGTATCGGCTGGCCCTTGATGAGCAATCCACGGCTTTTATCATGAATACACGGCCCCAGAATTGTTGTTATCCCGGGCTCAGTTTGGACTGGATATTCCCAATCGGAAAAACCCTGGCAGGCTATCTTGAGCAGGCCCAAAAGGGGCAAGACGGTGAGACCATCCCACTTCAACTTGACATGTCTGATTTCCGATTCGTGATGGATGCCAGTTCTCCTCAGAGGCCTTTCGTAGACTCATTGAAATACAAGGCCCATTTTACGGGCCCTGATCCTATCGGATTTTTTACTATTACTGAGACCGCATATGGGTCCATGCCAATCAAAGAAGGAGAGCAACAAATGTATGATGCCGTTTCCGAGGCTCTTCGCTCCACGACTATGAAACTCTTCACTGAAGTCGCCAACCGAATGTGCAGGAGTTCATAGACCTCTTGTAAAAGAGACATGTTGTTTTTCCCTTAGCCCGCTGCAGATACATGCGGAATGATTTTGGCTATTCTGTTCAGTACACCGAACTTTGATCATCTCCCTTATACCCCCTCCAATTAGGTCCTCCGTTCGCATCTGAAAGAACAATTCTGATATGGTCTTATATCGGACATCTTCAGATTCTTTCCCATTTTGACCTACGGCTCGGTGGAATACACCACAAATATACCGAATCCTCACGAGGAGAAATTTTCATGAATTCCCATCCTGTCTCTCAGCATCTCCCCATATTGTCAACAGTTTTAATTATTTTGACATTTCTTTTTGTCGCTCCGGTACAATCCGGACCCATTGAGGGGTTTCGAGACCTCAAATTTGGCATGACGGAAAAAGAAGTCAGTGCCTTGGATGCGTGTACCTCTTCCTCAGAGTGCCTCTATGAACTCCTGGGGAAAAACCGTTACCTGCACCCTCTGTATCGCAATTGGGCCTCAGGGAGTTCCCTTTCATCCAAGGCACAGGACCATCACCTTCCCAGGCTCGTCCTTATTTCCATCGATATGGGGATGTTTAACGACGAATTTTACGGAGAATTACAACAGATGCTGGGGGACAGCTATAACGTGACTCTTGATTTGACCGACGATGACATCAACGCATTCATGACCGAACAAACGTCTGAGCTTGTTTTGGAATATGAAAATGGAACAGTGTTATTAAAAGTCGTCAGGCGGAAATTTGGTAATTTGGTTCTGAAAGTGATATATCAAACCGAACAAATGACTGAAAAAACAAGAGCCCCGCAGGGGGCGTCCCAATAAATAGTTTGTTATGATGGATCATTCAGGATGCAGTTTCTGCGACAACGGGGGTGGTACGGGTACAGCTTCGGACGAACGAGGAGTGATTTCTGACCAACCCATCTTTGTGATATCAAAGTCAAAGACCAGACCCGCATCCAACTCTGTGTTCTCCCCACCAAATGGCGCTCCAACCAGGAGATGCCCCTCAGCAGCGCCAATGGCTAGACCAAATAAGTCATCCGCCCCAGTCGGTCTGGCGGGGTTGATCACCTTTTTAAGAAGTTTTCCCGACATCCGATCAAACACATAGACCGCTCCCCTGCTCATGCCGGTTTCTCTCACAGAATCCCCCGGCGCACCGACGATCAAAAACTTGGGTAAGATTGCTACCGATTTTCCGAAATGGGCACCCTCGTGCGGATCCGGGTTGTGTAAGGTACGGAGTAATTTCCCGGATTCGATCTCAAACTCGTATACGACCCCTTCTTCCCGATGAGTCCCCTCATGACCAAACGCTCCGACAAGGAGCGAATGTTCCGCAACAGCCACCGACCAACCAAATAAGGATTCCGACAGATGAGGACTCACGAATGTTTGAACGATCGCCCCGGTTTTTCCGTCGAAACCATAGACCATCCCCGCAGGAATTGATTCAACTTGCTCATGCGGTGCCCCAACGACAATCATGGATTCTGATACATCCACCGAATGCCCAAACCAACCCGGTCTTCCCGGCACCGCCCTAGTTGGACGAAGAGTGAGTACCTGGTCCCCCGACATCACATCAAACGCATAGGCGGCTCCCGAGTAAAATGTTGTTTGGGTGCTGGCTTGAGGATCGCCAACGATGACCCGCATCCCCTGCAACGCAATGGCATGCCCGAAAGCCCCCGTCACCGGATTGGGATTGGTGATGGTCCTGTTGTGCTTTCCCGTGACTTGATCGTAGACATACACTCCTCCCGTGTTTGTTCCTTCCCCATCACGTCCATGGGGCGCTCCAACCGCTACAAAACGACCATTTAAGGCAACGGCTTGTCCAAAAAGTTCTCCGCCTGTCGGACGTGGTAACCCCAGGGTAAAAACCAACTTGCCAGTTTTTCGATCAAACCCATAAGCCCTCCCCGACTCATGACCATCGTGAACTTCGTTTGGCGCCCCAACCAGCGCGATATTTTGGCGTCCGGCAAGCGACATCCCAAATCCATCCAGCACATCGGGATCGGGGGAATGCAAAATCTGAGTGGGAATGACGGATCCACCTTTGACTTCCATGTTCCCCACCACCGAAATCAACAGGAATCCAAAAATGAAAAGTACGTGTCTCAATGCCGACTCATAAAAATGTTTACCCCGTTGAGTAGTCATTGGTGGTTCAGATTTTCCAGGCATGGCCGTCAACAACACAACCAAGTCGTCCGGTCTTCGTTCCTGTCTCTTGGATATTCTATCAACAGTTCCTGAGAGACTTGACCGATCAGGCAATGGAGAATTATTGTCGAAAAATAGAAAATCATGAAAACAGAGACTCACCGCAGACCCTTTGCCGTCATCACCGGTGCTTCGCGAGGGATAGGAGCCGCCTATGCCCGGAATCTCGCGAATCGAGGGTTTGATATGCTGCTGGTAGCCCGAGACAACATGCGGCTACAAACTCTTTCAGCCACACTCCAAAACATCCATGACGTCAAGATTGACACTGCCATACTCGACTTGGCCCTACCGGATGCCGGACATCAATTGTTTGCGCTCAGCCGAAAAGAGAGGGAACCTGTCGATCTTTTGATTAATAACGCCGGCTTTGGAATGTATGGATCGTTTGTCGACATGCCCCTTCCTCGAATCCATGAGATGCTTCAGTTGCATGTGAATACCGTTGTAGACAGTACACGACTGTTTCTGCCTTCCATGATTGAACGAAGAGCCGGCGCCATCATCAACGTAGCCTCTCTCGCCGGTTTGTTTCCCATACCATACATGGCGGAATATGCTGCAACAAAAGCGTTTATGATCTCATTTTCGGAAGCCCTCGCTGAAGAAGTGCGCTCTTCCGGTGTGTCCATCCAGGCATGCTGTCCAGGATATACCGATACGGATTTTCATCAAACAGCAGGGGCTAAGCCGCGTAGTCCTCTGAAATCCCATTCTTCCGATCAGGTCGTGCAAACGTCATTGGAAGCCCTTGAAGAAGGGAATCCCCACGTGATGGTAGGATGGCAAGGTCGATTAACAGAGTTCCTCACTCGGTGTGTCCCTCGGAACCTTCTTATTCGAAGGGCGGGGAAACGGGTAAAAACAGCACAATATCCCTGAACGCCTCAACAATTCCTTTAAACGGTAGTGGTTATGAATTGCCACTTTCCTCTCGTCGCAGGGCCCGCATCAAGACTGGATCATTCAATGCCACCTCACTTAAGGCATCCATGATATGCACCAGCTTCTCTTCGGCCACTTCCTTGGCCTTGGCATATTGACGGGCATTGAACCTGGCTACAGTCGGTTGACCGTTGATAACCTGACAAGCCAAGACTCCCTGGTCCTTCAGATCTACCGTTCCCCCATGATCTAACAATCCTTTGGCTTCCTGGTGGGTGAGGCCGTGAAACTCAGCAAAGTCTTCTAAGCCACTGGTTTCCACTAATTTGCCGTCAGGCATCACGCATTTCCGTTTGAAATGAGGAGACCAGTCCTTTCGAAAATCGATATAATTGATATCCCCTCCCCGGGCAATCGATGGATCAATCTTTGAATAATCCAAGCCTAAATTTTTCTGTTTCAACCGGTCTTGCAGTTCCTGGGCAAGCCCACGATAAAAGACCCGCTCAACAGCCTCCTCGATTGTCATTCCATGACTGATTCGAAGATGTTCGGCTTCCGCGTATTGTTCCACATCCAGTTCCCACGTGTGTTTAGGCCGTTGGCCTGACGGATCAACTTTGCACATAAAGGCTCCGCGAGTCACAAGCAGACCCGTCTGGGGATAGACGTACACTCCCCCATCCTTCAATAATGTTGTCATGGCGTCGAGGGGGATATCATAAATTTCCGAAAGGACCTTGGCGTGCATCGGCAGGTCTTCAGATTCGGTCATCCCGCAAACCATGACATTTCCCGGAGGATCGTGGTCCGTATAATTTTCCAAAATATTATACAGAGCGGGCGGTTTTTCTTTTTTGAGAGGTCGTTTCTTTACCTTATACATACCAAAGGCTCCTTGTTTTTTTTCTCAGCTAATTCACCAACATTGCATTCCCGTAATCCTCAATGGTAGAAGGGGCGGATCTCTACTTATTTCGGAAAGCATCCCTCACTCATGAACAAAAAAGACCTTATCCAGGCCTTTCACAATACCCGCGCATTTCAATGGGATCAACAAAAGGGTTTCCGTTTAGCATCAGGCCTTGTCAGCCCCTATTATGTAGATTGCCGTATTGTATTATCCCACCCTGGGCCTCGTCATCTTGTTGCCCAGGCAGCTTATGAACAGATCCAAAACATGGAAATCGACATGATTGGCGGTCTCGAAATTGGGGCAATACCCCTTGCCACCTGTATTTCAGATTTTGGATATACGGCCATTCCCGGTCGGAATTGGCGAACCTTCGTCGTACGTAAACAAGCCAAGGATCATGGTTTAGGAAAGTTAATTGAGGGAACCATGACACCCGGGGAAAAGGCCCTCATTGTCGATGACGTTCTGACAACGGGTGGTTCCCTCATCAAAGCCTCTGAGGCGGCACGGGAAGCTGGATTGGCAGTCACCCATGCCCTGGTTATCGTGGATCGCTCGGAGGGAGAGGGGAAGGCAACCCTTGAATCAAAAGGAATTCAATTGCTTTATCTCCTCGCCTTAGAGGACCTCAAAGCCGGGTTGAATTCCTAAATGGACGAGTTGGGTACAATTATCCTTCCTGTTCTTTACAGGTAAACCGAATGCCCCACCACTCCTCTCTGATTACCTCCTCTGGACCGAACCCTCCAGCCATTCGTGCTCTCCCCTGGGTGGGACCCTCTTTTAATATTTTATAGGGTCCTCCGCAAAATTCTCTCATTTCCTGGAAGGCTTCACTCCGATTAGAGGATAACATCGGGCTTTGATTTTGCTTATAGTGATATCGTACGACTCCGCCATGTAATCCCTCCGCATTCAGGAGCACAGTGCTTCCACATCCGCCCAAACAGACACATCCGACCAAGGCTATCCCTCTTGACCAATATTTTGTAGACACCATAAAATTTTTATAAGACCTGGTTCTCACTGACTGACCTTATTTGTTGAGCACTTCAAGGTAATGAGCGTATGATAGAAGTCTGCTCATAACATAAAGACCTAGACCCCATGCAACCGTTACCCTGGCCTGTAAGGAGAACTCTCATGAAATACCACCACATACCATTTATTATCGTGCTCGGGTGGATCGTGTTTGTTGGGCTGACCAGTCCACTCTTCGCGACAAAACCGTATGTTCTAAGTGTCCAGCAATTAAAAGCTGGAATGGACAAATCAGCTCAACCGTCTCAAAAAGGTTTTATTCTGGTTGATGTCAGAACCCCGGAGGAACATGCCGGGGGATTTATTCCAGGCACAGATTTCAATATTGATTTTCGAGAAATGCAATTTCGACATTTGGAACTTCATGCCAATCGCGATGAGCATATTGTGGTGTATTGCCAATCAGGACACCGGAGTAATATTGCTGCGGAGACGCTCACGGAACTGGGCTACAATTTTGTCTACAACGTAGCAGGCAGCATGAACGCCTGGCAGGAGGCCGGCTACCCTATCGAAATGCCTCGTCGCTGAGTGTGAATAGAGTTTCGGGTCTTGGGGTTGTAGTGGCAGCATCTCATGCTGCCTCCCTCAAACGA
>CAZGFD010000006.1:28949-136503 GCA_964525045.1 uncultured Nitrospiraceae bacterium
CCCACCTCAAGATTGCGGGTGTCCCTAAGAGGCGCCATGAGATGGCGCAGCTACAGGGATCTGATGGTCCGACGTAGATACATCTCCCCACCTAGGAATTTGCCTAATGTAGCGGCAGCATCTCATGCTGCTTCCTTCAAACGACCCACCTCAAGATTGCGGGTGTCCCTAAGAGGCGCCATGAGATGGCGCAGCTACAATTCTCACGCTTCATCTGAAATTCGGGAGAAGATCTCATCAAACTTAAAATGAATTTCGCGAAAGGCTTCAAGAAGTTGAGGATCGAAATGGGAGGGTTTGGTCCGGTCACTTCCATTCAAAATGACATCACAGGCCTTTGCATGTGTAAAAGGCGTCTTATAGGGACGCCGGCTGCGCAAGGCATCATACTGATCCACCAGCATAATGATTCTCCCTGACATTGGAATGTTCTCCCCTTCGAGCCCTTGAGGATAGCCGCTTCCATCCCACCGCTCATGATGAGTCAAAGCCACCTCTCGTGCCATTCTCAGTAGGGGGGACGATGTTCCAGCCAATAGACTGGCACCTATTGTCGGATGGCGTCTGATGATTTTCCATTCGGTCTCATCCAGCGGACCATGTTTCCCCAGAACCGAATCAGGAATTCCAATTTTTCCGACATCGTGCATGGGCGCCGCGGCAAAAAGTCTTTGGGCGCGTGTTTTATTCCATCCGATGAACAGGGCCAGGGCTTTCGCGGAATAACTGAGTCTCGCAATATGACCACCGGTTTCTTCATCTTTGTACCGGGAGGCGAGCGCCAGGCGCAATAAGGTATCGGCATACGCTCCTTCAAGCTCCTGATTCTTTTGACGCTCAGCATGATAGGCTTTTTTTACATCTCGAGCATAGGTCAACAATTGCTGATTCATTTGGCCAAGCTGTCTCGATTTTTGCTCTTCTCGATGAAGTAAAACCTTGAGATCTTTGGCATAAAGAGTTAACTGCGAACGAACCGATTGCAATTCGCGTTGAAGGAATTGCTTGGTTTGGTTGGGATTCCGCTCCTCCGGATTCTCTCCCGGCCTCTTTCTCCTGGATCGGAGTGTTCTCATTCGTCCAGGACTCTCTGCACGAGATGTAAAAGTTCTAAAGGGCTAAATGGTTTGACAAGGTAGGCGACAATGCCGAGGGCTTGAACCTCGGCTTGATCTTTTGGGCAATGATTGGCGGTGAGAACCACAACTGGAATTCTCATCGTCATTGGATCTTGACGAAGCTGTTTGACGACTTCAAGCCCATTGACCCTGGGCATCGTCCAATCCAATATTACCAAATCAGGTCGAATCTCCCGGATTTGCTTTAGGGCTTGTTCTCCATTAACAGCCGTCACGATTCGGTAAGCAGGATCTTCGAGGGTAATCCCTACAAGCATCCGCAAATCTTCCTCATCATCAGCGATAAGAATGGTTTTGCTTGAGGTCTTCACTGCCTTCTTCGTCTGAACGGGGTACCGTGCCGAATCAGATTCATGATGAATCTTTTTCTTTGCCTTCTTGATCCTCCTTGATCATAGGGTCCATTTCACCACCTGAGAGATCCACCTGATCTAAGGTTGCCCTTCTCCAACTTCCCTGTTCTATTTTTCGAGCAACCGTGACGAATCCGGAATGGGCGACCATTCGATGGTCCGGACGCACGCTCCTTCCCTTAATATTCCAGGTTCGCAATAGAGTCTCAAAAGTCTCGATCAGACTCGTCTCCCGGGTTTGTTCCAAGGCATTGACGGTCTGCACAACCTGCGGAACTGTAGGGACAAAACTTAAATAGATTCCACCTCTCCTGAGAGCTTGAATAGCATGGGGAACCGCTCGCCAGGGTTCGGGGAGATCAAAGATGACCCGATCGAACAATTGGGGGTCCTCTATCGATCCCGTGTCTATCCCTTCATACACATCCTGAATCTGAAGTGAGAAATTAGGAACAGCACCAAGATACCGTTCGATATTCTTCATGGCCGTTCGAGCAAAATCGTTGCGTGTTTCATAACTGACGATTTGTCCCTCTCGACCCACCGCCCGAAGCAAAGCTATCGTTAGGGCACCAGATCCGACCCCGGCTTCCAATACCCGCGCCCCTGGATAGACATCCGCCCACATGGGAATCAGGGCCAGGTCTTTGGGATACAGCACTTGCGCCCCTCTCGGCATTTTGAGCGTATATTCCGCTAAGGTGGGATAAATCGCCAGCATCATTTTTCCGTTGGATAAAGGCACAACGGTTCCGTCAAGTTGCCCAATGAGCTCATCATGTGAGATTCGCGCACCACTATGCTGATAAATTTCTCCGGGCTTAAGCGTCAGGGCATACTGCCTTTCCTTCTGGTCTACTAAATGTACTCGATCACCGGCTTGTAGACGTTTCATCAGGGAACTATTCTACCAGGCGCCTTTTCCAAATCACAGCCACTCGGTCCCGGTCTTTGCCCAAGGCCAGACTGCCCCGGGTTCCGGGGAACAGGTGTACTACACACGCCCAATTTTCTTGACAGGGTTTTAGGGGCGCCGTATGATCCAATTGATGGGTACTTGCCACCCTCGGCTTTCGCCTCATGACCATCTTTCCATTACAAGTAGGATATTTTAACTTAGTATCTGCACCTCGCCGCTTCCGTTTCGTTCTCACAGGAATATTCTTAGTCATTTCAATCGTCTTTCAGAGTTCTCTGGCTCCTGCTGAATCCCCTCTCGTGGTAGTAGCCACCTACGAGGGAGTGATCAACCCCGTAGCAGCTGAATACTTACATGAGTCCATTTTGTTCGCCGAGGCCAATCAAGCAGATTTGTTAGTTTTTCAACTTGATACGCCCGGGGGCCTGGATACCTCTATGCGGATCATGGTGAAAGATATCACCGGTTCGCAAGTCCCGGTTGCCGTGTATGTGGCTCCAACGGGAGCCAGGGCTGCCTCTGCCGGTGTGTTTTTGACGTTGGCCGCACATATCGCGGCCATGGCCCCAGGCACCAACATTGGTGCGGCCCACCCCGTTGCGATGGGCGGTGAAAAAATGGATAAGGTCATGAAGGAAAAAGTAGAAAACGATGCGGCCGCCTATATTCACTCCATTGCCGAACGACGAGGACGCAACACCGAGTGGGCGGAAGATGCCGTGCGAAAAAGCGTCTCTGCCACCGCAAAACAGGCCTTGGAATTACAGCTCATTGATGTCTTTGCTGCGACTCTGCCCCAGTTGTTAAAAAAAATTGATGGTAAAGAAATTCACTTAGGCGCCCAACCCCGGCCCCTCCATACCGCTGATGCACAGGTAAAGGAATTCCCGATGACTTGGAGGCTTCATGCTCTCAAGGCCCTCAGCGATCCCAACATTGCCTATGTGCTGATGACCATTGGGACCATTGGCATTATTGCTGAACTGTACAACCCCGGAGCGATTCTCCCTGGGGTGGTTGGAGGAATCAGCCTCATTTTGGCTTTTTATTCGTTGCAGTCTCTTCCAGTCAATTATGCAGGAGTCCTGCTTTTGATTCTCGGTCTTGTCATGCTCATTCTTGAGGCCACAGTGACGAGTTATGGAATTTTGGCTATTGGCGGAATCACCTCCTTGCTGTTGGGATCCCTCATGCTGATGAGAGAGGAATTCCCGTTTTACCAGTTGTCCTGGTCCGTGATTCTCCCAGTGGTGGTCTTGGGTGGTGGTTTTACGTTCTTGATTGTCACTTTTGGTGTGAAATCCTTGAGGAGACGAACCACCACAGGAAGTGAAGGGTTGATCGGCATGACGGGAGTCGCCAAAACCGATTTAATGCCCGGTGGCCAAATTCTTGTTCATGGTGAAATCTGGGACGCTATCAGTGAAGAACAATTGAAAGCGGGAGCCCATATTCAAGTGACAAGCATTGACGGACTCACCCTTCATGTCAAGCCTCTGCTCACTGGCAGGAAGGAAACCTAAAGATGGAGGCTATCGTGAATCCAACTATTGTCATTATTATTTTCGGCCTCATTGCCCTAATTTCGAAGGGGTTCTATGTCCTCCGTGAGTACGAACGAGCGGTCATTTTTCGATTTGGCAGACTTGCCCGGGGATTGGTTGGCGCCAATGGACCTGGGGTGCTCATCATCCTGCCCTTCATTGATAAACTCGTCCGCGTTAGCTTGCGAACAGTCACCATGGACGTTCCTCCCCAGGATGTCATTACCAAAGACAATGTCTCGGTCAAAGTTAATGCGGTCATTTATTTCCGTGTCGTGGAAGCCGAGAAAGCGATTGTGGATGTCGAAGATTACTTTTATGCGACGTCGATGATCGCTCAAACCACTCTCCGAAGTGTCTTAGGGCAGAGTCAACTCGATGATCTTTTATCGAAGCGAGACGAAATCAACGCGGACTTGCAACGAATAATTGACCAGGCCACTGAACCCTGGGGAATCAAAGTGACCGCAGTCGAAGTCAAGAATGTCGACCTGCCCCAAGAAATGCAACGCGCCATTGCCCGGCAGGCCGAAGCCGAACGAGAACGCCGATCAAAAGTCATTCATGCTGAAGGAGAATACCAGGCATCCCAACGACTGGCCGATGCGGCGAACGTCCTGAGCCAGAACCCTACGGCCATACAACTTCGGTATTTAGAAACCGTGCTCAGCATCGCGGGAGATAAAAATTCCACTATCCTTTTCCCAGTACCGATTGATCTTATTCAGGCTTTTGTACGTTCTCAGGAACCCAAAGACTCCAAGGAGCGGTAAGGGTTCAAGAATCGATAAGCCTCAAATTTGAGCAGACCGTGAAAAAGTAACCAGGAAGGATTCAAAAGAATGAAACGACTCTTTGCGGTGATTGGACTGGGGCGTTTTGGCTACAGTGTTGCAGAAACCCTCCTAAAAAAGGGCTGTGAAGTCTTGGCCATTGATCGAGATGAGGAAAAAATTCAAGCGATAAGTGAAATCGCAACTTTTGCCGTTCAATGTGATGCGACGGATGAGCGAGCGTTAAAAGACGTCAGTACCCAAAATGTGGATGTGGCTGTTGTCAGCATAGGCGAAAATGTCGAGGCCAGTGTGCTCATCGTTCAGAGCTTAAAGGATATGGGCGTGAAATCCATTGTGGCCAAGGCTGTCGCTCCCATTCAAGGTAAGATCCTGAAAAATTTGGGCGTGAACGAAGTTATTTATCCCGAACGAGATACGGCCATTCGATTAGCGCATCGACTTATTTCCCCTAACGTTCTCGAATACTTGGAACTCGCCCCCGGGTATAGCATTGAAGAAGTTTCCGTTCCAGAGCAATTCTCAGGACTCAGTCTCAGAGAAGCCAAAATTCAGGATAAACACAATTTGAACATTATTGGAATCAAAAAACAGGTCTCTCGTATGGTTCAAGGTCGCATGATGAAAGGAGAAACCTTTAACTTTACCCCCCTGCCTGATGACGTCATTGAAAAGGGGGATGTTTTGGTTATGATCGGCAAGGAAGAAGACCTTGACAGGTTCAGTGGCGCGGATTGAGCGCCCCCCCCACCCTCCAATGTAGATTCAGCTCTCTTGAACAATGGACCAACACCATCACCGACCCTCAAATTCCCGCGTCAAATTCACCATATCAATAGTTAGATTGGGAACGTAAAGACTGGGATCGAATTGGCCCCGCGCGGCCTTTTCCACTATACGTATTTTTACCATTTTTCGGTTCCTCACCATGTACCGGATTCCAGGTTGGCTTGATTTTTGCTTATGCACAGTAACGGAGAAGGGAGGGGTCGGTGTGCCAACCGCATCGAAGGGTACTCTCGACAATTGATGTGGGTGCGGCCCCTAGGCAGAAGAAACCACAAAAGAGGATGGTTAATGGAAGGAACGGCAGAGAAAAATCAGAAAGAATTATCGGCCGCAAATACGTTGCCCGGGCGAGCGCTTGAAACAGTCTATTTTCGCTCTTTTGGCACCCGCCCCCTCCTTGATCGAGATGCAGAAATTGAACTCGGAAAAGCCATTTCTAACGCGACCCGTTCCATTCGCGCAATCCTGAAACAGGCTCTCAGACTGACGGCTGGTCTGAAGAAATCACCATCCCAACAAAACCTCATCGCGACGCTGAGGGAAACCTATGAATTAAGCGGGCTGTCGTCTCCAGCTATTGAAAAAGCCAAGACCGCGTTGGTGACCTTAACGCCCACCAACGGAAAAACCCAACGCATCGTTCAAAATCTCTGTCATCAACTCGATAGTGCTACCTTGCATCTTGAACGAGCCAAGGGAGAATTAGTGCAGAGAAACCTCCGATTGGTCGTGGACATTGCCAAACGGTATAACGGTCACGGACTGGCCTTTTTGGATCTTGTTCAAGAGGGCAACATTGGACTCATGAAGGCGGCTGAACGGTTTCAGCATCGAAAAGGATTTAAATTTAGTACCTATGCCACCTGGTGGATCAGGCAGGGGATCACTCGAGCCCTGGCGGACCAATCCCGGACGATTCGGGTACCGGTTCATATGAATGAAGTCTCCCATAAGATTGCTCGCATCTCGAAACGACTGACCCAGCAACATGCCAGTCCGGCCCGATTTGAAGATATCGGAGATGCCCTGGACATGAGCCCTGACAAAGTGCATGAAACCGTTCAAGCGTTTCAAGACCCCCTTTCACTGGAAACTCCTATTGGGGAGGGGGAGACAGTGTTAACAGACTTTATTCCCGATTCTCACACCATTTCACCTGAGGGACCCATCACTCGACAAGAAACCAATAAACTGATGGATCAAATTCTTGAAAATCTGACCCCACGGGAACAAACGGTGATCCGGTTACGATTTGGTATTGGTCAAGATGAACCCTGGACTTTAGAAGAAGTCGGGCAATCAATGTCGGTGACCCGAGAACGTGTCAGGCAAATTGAAGCCCAGGCACTTGCAAAATTAAAAGAACCCAATCTGAAGGAACTTCTTTTAGCCATTAAATAGTTCTACTCAATTCCAATTGCCCTACATAGCCCTTTTCACTTCTGAATTCTGAGCCATTCTCCCCTTTTTCCTTTCACCTAATATTATTATTCTCATTTTCTCTTGAAATTGATCTTCAATCACTTTATATTGCACCGGAACAGCTCCAGATTCCAGATTTCACGATTACCCAGAACCATATCCGTATTACCCCATACCTGCACCTGGGGACTAAATACGTGCAGGGAGAGGGGGTTTTCCTAATCCGGGACCAGGAAAAAGAAGGTCTAGCCACTCAGAGTCTTGTTTTTACATGCCGACAAAAACATGCCATCCTGCCCTGGATCAGCTTCGCCGGGAATTTCGACATCATCTTGAACAATTTTACGCATCACTCAATCTGGCTCCCCCCTATCATAGCCTGGAAAAAGCCATTCGACTTCTCTCCCTTGAGGGCGAACGCAAAACTGCTGCTGAATTGGAGCATTTAATTGAAGATTCACATCTTAAATGGAAATTCTATGAAGAGATATTTATTGAATCGGGCCTCCCTCAAAAGCACCGTGGCATCATTCAAGGACTGATTGAATCCAATCAAACTCGATCCATACCTGCACTTTATAGGAACTTCCTGAAGGCCTTCCATTTTAAGGACAACAGCCACTTCGAGGGATCTTAAGGCACAGGAATTTCCAAGTATTCAAAATCTAACTTCTCTATGATGACCTTTAAAGAAATTAAACAAAGTCCCTATTTCAAAAAAGGAAAAACTGGCTTACATTTTCATTGGTCGCGAACCTTTTTGACTAAAAACATAGCTTTTCAAGCTCAGCATAAATGAGACATTTGTCTCATTGACGCCACAATTATCCAATTACAAAAAATCAGAAAATAATAATTCCATTAATTTTCAACACCTTAATGCAATTTTCATCTTGGCACAACAATTGCTCGCTATATAAGGATTTATGTTTTATCAGAATACAGGAGGACGGATGCAAAACCAAAAAACCCTTGCACATCCCACGTCTCTTTCGGGGATAGGCCTTCATTCCGGCCAACCGGCGACCATAACCATTCATCCTGCTCCCGCAGATACGGGAGTCGTGTTTTACCAAAAGACAACCGATACGGTTCACTCCTGTCCTGCCTTCATAAAACATTTACGTCCAATGGACCTGTGTACAACCATTGGCCTCAATGGATTTCAAATTCAGACGGTTGAGCATGTCCTTTCAGCCTTAGCCGGCCTCGAAATAGATAACGCCTACTTGGAACTTGATGGCAACGAAGTACCGGCCGTTGATGGAAGCGCGGCCCCTTTTGTCAATCTCATTCAAACTGTTGGAGCGGTTGAGCAGGATCAACCTCGGACATACTTAAAGATCGTTCAGCCTCTTTCCGTGGGAAATGATTCTCGTTCCCTCGCCGTCTATCCTTCAGCTCTTCCAAAAATCTCTTATTCGATTGATTACCCCCATCCCCTCATCCAACACCAAACCTATATTCATGATTGCTCAATTAAAGAATTTGAACAAAACATTGCCGGAGCCCGGACATTTGCCTTTAGGCACGAAGTTGAACTTCTGTGGTCCCGGGGCTTGGGTATTGGGGGCTCTTTAGATAATACTCTCGTACTCTCAGAGACAGGACTTATGAATGAAAAGGGCTTCCGATTCCACGACGAATGCGTCCGTCACAAGGTACTTGATTTGATAGGAGACCTTTCACTTCTCGGAATACCAGTCATTGGTCACTTTGTCGCACATCGGGCAGGACACAGCGTCCATGCCCAAATGGTAAAAGCCATTCTCGAAAACCCTGAAGCCTGGATTCTTCTCAATTCCAGCGACGATGATAGATCCATGATGGTTCATGCGGGCTCTTCATTCCCCAAGCCCATGTCCGAAATCCCTCAACCGGCCTACCTTTATTGAACTCCAAGGTTCACCTTCGCCATATCAGGTTCACATCGTCTAGCTTTCCGTCCATTTCAGAGACATGTGAGCCTTGAAACTATGTTGCGAAGGCATTGGGAGCCTTGCTCGCTTCCGGTTGCGTTCATTTCAACTGCATGGTAGGGTCCAATAATTCGCGAAATTATCGCAACAGAACGTTGAAATAGGCCGTGCTGGCACTGTTTCAAGTTCCAGGTCTTAAGTTTCACGTAAAGCAATTTCTTCTCTGCTTCCCTGCTTGAAATGTGAAGCCGGGTACCCGGTCCCTGGCCTTACTGGGTGATTGGGGGAAGGATAAATCGGATTCGGTCAAGCATCACACCCATGAAGTTTCAATCGTCCTGGACGTACGTCCTTTCCATCATTTCAGTGCTTCTCTTGGTATTACCACTATCCAGCCTTGCGCGTGTCATGGAAAATGATCCCCTTGGGTTCTTCGGAATCCAATGGGGGCAATCTTTGGGAAATCGTGCTGAATTCATCCAAATCGAAACAGCGGAAAATGTTGATACCTATGCCTTGAAAAACCCCAACCCTCGAATCGGAGGAATTCTGGTAGAATCCATCAAATTTCTCACACACGACAATCAATTAGCCCAGGTCACGATTCACTATCGAGGAGAAAAGACTCATCGTTCTCTTCTCAAATATTTAGAATCTGAATATGGTGAAATTCATCTCAATTCCGGGTCGATGATGCGTGGGTTGAATCAACAATACACCTGGCGTGGGCCTGAAACAGAAATTACGGTTACATATCGAGGGCTTGTCGAACGGGGATTTATGGTAGCCGCAAGTCGGGTCCTGGCTCCAAGATTTTTGGATTCCATTCCGGATCATTCTTTTTAATGACTCGGCCGACACCATCAAAGTCACACACTCATTTAATTCACCACCAGGGATACAAATTATGCATGCTGCGACTCACTTAAAAGCCTTACTCAAGCAACCCGGAATTATTCAAGTAGCTGGAGCCTATGATGCCCTGAGCGCCAAACTCGCCCAAGAAGCGGGGTTTGACGGCGTGTGGGCAGGGGGATTTAGTATCTCCGCATCATTAAAGTGTATTCCCGATGCCAGCTTCGTGACCTTGACTGAGCAAATTGCCGTCGAACGAAATATGGCGGAGGCCATATCAATCCCCATCATCGCTGATTGCGATACCGGATATGGCAATGCCCTCAATGTCATGCGCACCGTGAACGATCACGAACGAGCCGGAATCGCAGCCATCTGTATTGAAGACAATGTTTTCCCCAAACGATGTAGTTTTTACGCCGGAGTTCGGCGTGAATTAGTCTCGATTGAAGAACATTGCGGAAAAATCCAAGCCGCAAAATCGGCCCAAATGATACCCGATTTCATGGTAATTGCCAGGACAGAAGCGTTAATTGCCGGGTGGGGCAAGGAGGAGGCCCTCAGCCGAATTCAAGCGTATGCCGATGCAGGAGCCGATGCGATTCTGATTCATTCAAAGGAAAAGACTTTTGATGAATTACGAGATGTTGCTCAAGCTTGTTCCAAAAAGATCCCCCTTGTCGCGGTGCCAACCACCTATGCAAGTGTCAGTCTTGAAGAATTAGAGGCCGCCGGCTTTAAGATGGTGATCTATGCCAATCAGTCGATCCGGGCAGCAATTTGGGCCATGCGGGAAGCTCTGGAAAAGCTGAAAAAATTTGGGAAGGCCGACACCGTGGATCGGCAGATCGTCCCACTTCAAGAAGTGTACGACCTTGTGGGGGTGACGAAAATGAAAGAAGACGAACAACGTTTTCTCCCTCCTGGAGGTGAACCCATTACGGCCATCATTGCCGCAGCTGGGTTTGAAAAACATTTACTCCCCCTCACACAGAAGCGTCCCAAATGCCTTTTGGACATTAAGGGAAAAACAATTCTGGAACGGCAAATCGCCGCATTAAATGAATGTGGCATCAAGGACATCAGCCTCATTCGAGGTTATCAAAAAACGGCAATTGATATACCCCATATTCGGTTTTACGACAACGACCAATTCGAAAAAACAGGTGATTTATTTTCCTTTTTCTGTGCGGAGCAAGAGATGAACGGACGTTCTCTCTTTTTATACGGGGACATTATCTTCGACACTGCCGTTTTACAAAAATTGTTGAAAAGCCCTGCTGATTTGGCCATCATCGTCGACCTGGCTTGGTTGGATCGTCCGTTAGGGGATTTTCCAAACACCAAGGTTAGATCGGATTTAGTGCTTTTGGAATCTCCACCCGGGAAAAGCTATCGCTATGTGACCCCAGATGAAGCAAACCGGGTTATCAAAATCGGAGGAGATCTTCCACATGATCAAGCCCACGGAGAATTTATTGGGTTAATGATGGCCTCGTCCCAAGGAGTCCAAACCCTCAAACACGTCTACCATGAGCTTCAGAAACGCGGGCCACACCAAGGGGTTCACGAATCGCCCAGCTTGGAACAGGCCTCACTCACGGATATGCTTCAGGAGTTGATTGAAGCCGGGCAGGAGGTTCAGGCCATCTGTACCTACAAGGGCTGGATGGATGTCGATTCATTTGAAGACTATCAGAAGGCCTGGGCAGAAATCTCATAATCATTCCCTTCCCTCCTCTCATCATGCTTTTTGATGGGCTCCTTCCCCTCGCCGCTATTCTCTTTCATTCCCAAGAGCATGAATAGAAAACAAAAATCCCAACAAACATCCCTTGAGGGGGAACGGAGACTTCGGCCTCGTCATGTTCTGACTGCTTTTTTTCCCAATGACCTCACCACGTGGTATCCCCTCTTGTTAATTGTGATCACCTTGGGGGTCTTTTCACAAAATGTATTCCACGAATTCACGTACGACGACCAAAAAGCCGTATTAAACGATCCACGGATTTGGCAATGGGACATTGAAGCGTTTGTCTTTCCATATGGGGAAATCTACTGGGGCCTGGTAGTCCGTCCCTTGACCTATATGGTCGATTATTCCTTATTTGGATTGTCGCCAGGCGGGTATCATCTTCACAATCTATTTTGGCATTCCTTGTGTGTCGTGTGCGTGTTCTTTTTTCTAAAAAAACTTACCCATGAGCCAACCGTTTCTTTCTTCGGTGCCCTTATCTTTGCGATTCATCCCATACATGTCGAAGCGGTTTCGAATATTACTAATCGGAAGGAGCTCCTCGCTCTAGCTTTCTTACTCATAGCTTTCCTCTGTTATATCCGATTTCTGGAAGGAACAGCTTCGGGGAAATGGGGATGGTTCTCTGTGGGACTGCTAGCCTGGGGAATAGGATTACTTTCTAAGCAGATAGCGATCGTCCTCCCCCCCCTCCTCGTGGTGTATGAATTTCTCTTAGTTCCTAAAGATCAACGGTTCCTAACCAAAAATATTCCCCTCTTGTTGGGCATCTTCGGAGTAGGCAGCTTGCCCCTCCTTTTGTATGCCCTTTATGTCTTGGAAATTACAGACTTCGAGACTAGTAAATCTCTTTCCTACACACTCAAGGGATACCGAGGAGAATTAACGTATCTCGCGTTGATGGCCACGTCTGCCCGTTCCTTCTGGACCTACCTTCAATTACTGGTTTGGCCATCCGGATTATGCCCCAACCATCTAGTTGATTTGTCCCCATCGTTTCTTGACGTTAGAGCCTTACTCGCGTGGTCCGCCTTGATCGCCTTCGTGATTATCATGTTTCGTCTCTCCACCAGATCACCTGTACTCGCATTTGGCATGTTTTGGTTTTTCATCAGTTATATTCCCATTTCGAACTGGGTTCCGAGTTCGTACATACTTGCCGATCGGTATATGTATATGCCATCCGTGGGCTATTGCATCTTACTCGTGACCCTCGGTCAGTCGTTTTACAGATGGTTAGTCACCACACGTCCTCGGGGGGCTGCTGGCATTACCAGCCTTCTCGCGATCTCGCTGACAGTCGGCTATGCCAGCACAACTTTCGCCTATAATCAACATTGGAGTAATCAAAAGACCATAATGGATTATATGCTGCGATGTAATCCTCTGTCTCCGCAGGCCTATAACGGACTCGGGATCTATTACCTGAAACAGGGCGAATATGCCAAAGCCGTTGAACATTTTTCCCAATCCATCCGGCTCGGTCAATCTTCTTCCTACAGTAATCGAGGCAATGCTTATTTTCAATTGAATCAATATCAATCAGCCTTAAAGGATTACAATCAGGCCATTGCCTTAAGGCCTCATTGGGGAGACCCCTATAATAATCGCGGCACTCTATTCTACGAGATGGGACAGTATCAAGCCGCCCTTGAGGATTACCATCAAGCCATTGCCCTAAAGCCAGATTGGGGAGAACCCTACTTTAATCGGGGTATCTTGTATTTAGCACAAAAACAATATGATCTGGCGATAAAGGATTTCACAAAAGCCCTTGAAAAAATGGGCGACCAATCCCGCGTCTTCAATGCGAGAGGGTTAGCCTATGAGAACCTGGACAACTGGACAACAGCCCAGGAAGAGTACGCCAAGGCCATCGCATCTGATCCGTCTAATGGTGAAGCCTTCTTCAATCTTGGAAGGGTCCAACTCCACAATGACGAACTCGAGGCAGCCATCCTCAGCTACCAAAAATCCAAGGAATTAGGGTGGGAAAAGGCTGATGACGTCCTTAAGGTTCTTCGCAAAAAGGGATACCTGCAATAATTGAACGTCATTCCCGCTGGCAGGAGGCAGTAACCAGGTCCGTGGATTTCGTAGATGGATCAGCGGGAAATACTGAGAGATTGACGGTGAAGGTGGACAACTTTTATCCCGAAGCAGATTTGAGGGGACGCCTATCCCTGCTTGACTCCCAGACATATTTCAGCGCACCATGGTTCCGGAGTACCCCAAAAAATAAGAACAGGGATAGATAAGGGTAAGGAATGATGTTGGAAATGAACCCTGAGGTATTTGAGATTAACCCGAATAGTGTAGTTGAAGTGGACTTCGTGGGACAGGGCCGCCATAAGGTCGTCACCGCTGACCATTTCTATAAATATCCCGACGAGATTCTCAAGCTTGCCCTGGATCTCCCATATACCAATCGGTTTGAAATTGTTGGAAATTTTCCAGGAGTTCGAGCGTCAATCACCACAGACACCGGCAAGGTGATTGAGACTATCAGTCGCCTTTGGGGCAAATCCCTACAGCCTTTCTTCACCCCTCAACCGATCGTGTTTTCAGGTATTACGACAAAAAACTATCCCTTAAATATTGGGCAGCGGCAACCCCACATTGACCAGGACATTACGGCCATGGTTTGGTTGAACCCAGCCCAATCCTGCGTGGGAGGAACAGGGATTTTTCGTCATCGCTTAACAGACCTCGAACGGCTTCCCCACACGCCTAATCAAGAAATCCGTGATCTCGCTGATCGCCTCGAACTCAGCGATGAATTTCTTAAAAGCCAGGAAGGTTATGAAAACTTTCAAAACAGCATGATCTTTAATCCCCTCTTTGCCTGTAAAGAGAATCGGTATATTAACGATGGCAACGAATTTTGGGAATTGTTGAAAATTATCGAAATGAAGCCAAACAGATTAATTATCTTTGACGGGCGATGCTTTCACTCACAATACATCAAACCCGAAGATTACCAAGACGCGTTCCGCGTTAATCAAATTCTTTATTTAAGTCAAAAGTCCTTACATTAATGCCTTTCAAAGCAAATTTTTCGTGGAATTTTTAAGCTTTTATCCACCGATAATCCACAGACCAAAGAATAGCGCCTGTTAATCAAATTACCCCCTTCCTCCGAACTTACTTTCCTATCAAGAGTTATTTTCCTATACCTTCATTATTTCCTCAATTGAAAGGCTTTTTTGAAGATGAACCTTACCAAACCCTATCTATAAAAGGCCACTATCGCCCTCAATAGGCCATAAGCCAATCCAGATAGGGAATTTCAAAAAATGAACAAGTTATTCACACCCGAAAGCCTCATCCTGCTTGGCACCGGGTTGGGGGTCCAACCTCCCAATCTCTTGCCCACACCTTTCAATGTCAAGGAATAACCTTTTAAAAATCAGACTTTGATACATGTTGGTGTCCCTAATCTGGAATCTTCGGACTTTAGGAAGGGCAGAACCGAGATGTATAGGCAATGGAGGTTCTGAATTAATTAGGCCTTTTAGGGTCTCAGGCTTTACGTGCTCTACCCTGAAGATGGGTTTCTTCCCGGTAGGCCTTGGCAACAAAAATAAACAAAATGGACACCACAAACATGATTGAAGCAAAAAACCAATAGTAGCTCGGTCCGATTAACAAGATCGTTCCATCGTCACGCTGGATAAAAGTATTCACCAGGGAGGTAAACCCATTACCAAGAGAGACGGACAGGAGAAAAAGAGCCATAATAAAAGATTTAAATTTGAGGGGGGCTTGGGTATACGAAAATTCTAAGCAGGTAATCGACACCATCACTTCCGCGGCCGTGATCACCATAAATGCCAACAATTGCCAAACAATATTCGGGCGGGCTCCTGCGACAATACCCTGCTCAATCTGTGCAGAAATCAGAAAGGCGAGCACAGTGACAAAAAAACCGATAGATATCTTTCTCAGCGGGGTCAACGGAAAAACGCGATTCAGGGCCGGATAGATGCCATAGGAGAAAAGGGGAATAAAGATCATGATCAGGATTGGATTCACCGCTTGAATTTGGGATGGCAACCATTCAACTCCTAACCATTCACGATTCATCTGTTTGGCTTGGAGAACCCACGCCGAAGAGGTCTGGTCATACAACGACCAAAAAAAGGCCACAAACACATAAATCGGGGCAAGCTTCACCACCACTCGCCAAAACTCCTGGCCCTTTAACTCCTGAAATACTTCCTTGCCACCGGCAGGTACGTGGGTGTAATTGTTTCTCCCTTGCCAAAAAATGACTGTCGCCACAAGCATGAGAAGACCAGGGACCCCAAATGCCAAGTGAGGCCCAAACCGGTCAAGCAACCAGGGCGTCATTAGGGTTGAGATAAAGGCTCCAAAATTTATTGCAAAATAAAACCAAAGGAATGCCATACTGAGCAATTTTTGATTAGCCCAACTGAATTGATCCCCCAGATTGGCCGACACACAGGGTTTAATTCCACCAGATCCAATGGCAATTAAACTCAGACCGATTGCCAGGCCCAATCGGGTATGATCCAGGGCTAAAGCGAGATGACCAAAACAATAGACAATGGAAAGGACAATAATGGTTTTATACTTTCCCCAAAACGCATCGGCCACAATCGCGCCGAGAAAGGGGAAAAAATAAACGGCCGCAGCGAATCGGTGGAAATAAGCTCGAGCTTCTGCATCACTCATCACATCCAACCCGCCATCCTGGTCCACCAGCATCCCCGTCATAAAGACCACCAGAATTGCCCGCATCCCATAGTAACTAAACCGTTCAGCTCCCTCATTAACCACAAGGTGAAAAATCCCTGTCGGCATCCTATCCGTTTCAAGCGGTTCAGTCCGGTAAGGAGGGGTGGCCATCGTGGTGCCTTTTTAATTTAGGAAAGAAGACAAGGTGACTTCATTGCTACGCTAACGGTGGAGCAGGCAGGGTTTGGGGTCGATAAGGGGAGCATGTAAATTTTTACCAGTCACACTTTTTCAAGGCGATCAGTTGCAACCCATTTTTCTTCATACCCCATTTGTTACAATACCGATTCTGCGTTCCCATAAAATTTTATTGATTTCATGAATCAGGACCCTCTCTTGATGACCTTTGACGCTCACAACCCATCCAAGCATTCATTGTCAAAATCTCCAATGACCATTAGCAGTCCACGAAATGAACAGTTCAAACGATGGATGTCCTTACTTGATTCCAGAGGATTAACCCAGCACCAGCAGTGCCTGGTCTCCGGGAAAAAGCTTGTTCGGCAGATTCTGGTTCAGTTCCCAAATTTATCTTTAGAAATCCTTTATCCAACCCTTCGTTTTCCGGTGCTCATCGCCCCTCCACAGGTGACTCACTTTCGTTTGACCCCGGAACTATTTCGAAAGCTGGACCTTGCCGGAACCCGCTTTCCATTATTAGTGTGCCAGGTTCCCCCCATCACCCTTGCGAGTCTCACATCACCACCTCGGGGGCTTGAAGTTCTTTGCCCTTTTGGCGACCCAACGAATGTGGGCGCAATTATCCGCAGTTCCTGCGCTTTTAATGTGACCTCTCTCATCCTCTTACGGGAAGCCGCTCATCCCTTTCATCCGAGGTCCATCCGAGCTTCGAGTGGAGCGGTGTTTCATCAGGAATTATTGCAGGGTCCCGGAATGGTCGAGCTGCATAAAGAGGAAGTCTTACAGTGGATTACCGCGCTTGATTTAAAAGGGGAAACCCTGTCTTCCTGGAAATGGCCCGAGAATATCCGTCTTTTAATTGGGGAAGAAGGGGTAGGTCTGGCAAAACGAGCCTTTCCGAAAATGCTGGCCATTCCCCAAGCAAAAAAAGCGAATTCACTCAACGCCGCCACTGCCGCCAGCATCGCGCTATATTCATATCGACAGCAACATCCTCTTGTTTCGCCCGATGGTCCGGAGTGAACACCTTTCGGTATCCCCTCCCAATTGCCGTACCCTGTCCCCCCTGGCGGGACATTGAACAATACGGCGGGCCATGGGGCTCAAATCTCAGATTTCAAATTTCAGCTCTCAGATTTAGGGCTTAGGGTTGGTCGTCTAACACTTTTTGGGTCTGTTCCTCACGGAATTTCTTAAGACGTCGTTGAATCCCCTGATCCGCAAGGGCAAGAATGGCTCCGGCCAGTAAGCCCGCATTGGCAGCACCCGCCTGTCCAATAGCCAAGGTCCCTACCGGGATTCCTTTTGGCATTTGCACAATGGATAAAAGCGAATCTAACCCTTGCAGAGCTTTGGACTGCATAGGAACACCCAATACCGGCAGCGAAGTTTTGGCTGCAATCACGCCAGCCAGATGCGCTGCCCCTCCTGCCCCAGCAATGATGACTTGAATTCCCCGCTCCTCGGCTTTACCGACATAGTCCACCAACGCGTCAGGTGCACGGTGTGCAGAGAGGATACGAATTTCATAAGGTATGTCTAATTTAGCGAGCATGTCGCCTGCATGATTCATGGTGTCCAGGTCACTTCGGCTCCCCATCAGAATGGCGACGCGAGGGTTTAACGGCGTTGATTCTTTCGACATGATTGGCTGTTCTCCTTTTTTGCTTGGGACTTCCAATAGAAGTGTTACCAGTATTTTCAACGACGTGCAGCAGCTCTTCTCTCGTTATCAGTGAGATAGCGTTTTCGCAAACGAATATGTTTAGGGGTCACCTCTACTAATTCGTCATCTTCAATAAACTCGAGGGCAAATTCTAACGTCATTTCACGGGGAGTGATGAGGTTGATGGCCTCATCAGAGCCTGCTGCCCGAATGTTCGTCAGTTTTTTTTCTCGTATAGCATTGACGACCAGATCCTGACCTTTATTGTTGACTCCAATGATCATTCCTTCATACAACGGGTCGCCAGGCTGAATAAACACCTCCCCTCGTTCCTGAAGCCCCCACAAGGCGTAGGGAACGGCATTCCCTCCTCCCTGGGAGATCTGAACTCCGGTAGAGCGTTTGGGAATCTCGCCTTTAAAGGGTTGATATTCATAAAATGTCTGGGACATGACTCCGGTACCTCTCGTCATCATGAGCATCTCACTGCGAAATCCCATTAAGGCCCGTGAGGCCACGAGAAATTCCAATCGTACGGTGCCGACGCTACTCATCTGCATATTTCTCATCTCGGACCTTCGGTTCCCCAATGATTCAATCACCGTACCTTGATATCCAGGGTCGACCTCAATAACCACTTCTTCAACCGGTTCAAGGAATTCGCTATCCACCTCTTTGAAGATGACCTTTGGGGGAGATACTTCCAATTCATACCCTTCCCGTCGCATCGTTTCAATCAAAATGGCCAAATGAAGCTCACCACGTCCGGAAACCTTAAAGCGTTCCCCTCCGTCCACCTCTTCAACCTTGATCCCGACATTCACCATGGCTTCATGACTTAATCGTTCACGAATATGTCGTGAGGTGAGAAATCGTCCCCCATCCTTCCCTGCCAGCGGGCTGGTGTTATGGCAAAAGCTCATCGAAATAGTCGGTTCATCAATATTGACGGTGGGCAACGCCACCGGATTGGCCGGATCCGCGATGGTCTCCCCTACCCGGACATTTTCAATTCCGGCGACTGAAATGATATCTCCAGCTTTGGCATGATCGGTTTCCACCCGTTTTAAGCCTTGATAGCCAAGCAGTTTCGTCACTTTGGCACGCTCAAGACTGCCATCCCGCTGTACCAACACCACGGGATCCCCAACATGAATGGCTCCACGAACAATCCGTCCGACGGCAATTCGGCCAATATACGAGTCATAGTCCAAACTGGTCACTAACATTTGAAAGGATTGATCAGGATCGGCCACTGGTGGTAGCACGCGATGAATAATGGTATCAAGGAGGGGCTTCATATCAGATCCGAGTTCATCCAGCTCCAGAGTGGTTCGGCCTTCCTTGCCTGAAGCATACACAATCGGGAAATCAAGCTGTTCCTCAGTGGCATTCAATTCACAAAATAAATCAAAGGTCTGGTCAACCACTGCATGGGGTTGGGCATTGGGTCGATCGATTTTATTAATAACCACAATGGGTTTGAGATGGAGTTGCAAGGATTTGTTAAGCACAAATTTGGTCTGGGGCATTGGTCCCTCGAACGCATCCACTAAGAGCAACACACCATCCACCATTCGTAAAATCCGTTCAACTTCACTACCGAAATCCGCGTGTCCGGGTGTATCAACAATATTGATGCGGATGTCCTTGTATTGGAGCGACGCGTTTTTGGAGAAAATGGTGATGCCCCGCTCTTTTTCCAGGGGATTGGAATCCATGATCACGGATTCCCCTTCTCTAAACACATGGGCCCCAGTCTGTCGCAATAACGCATCGACCAGGGTGGTCTTTCCATGATCAACATGGGCAATAATCGCCACATTTCGCAAATCTTTTCGTCGTTTTTGATTGGGCATTGTTTGGTGTTCCGGATGTTAATGATATTGAGGAGTGCATAGGCTATACCATGATCGAGGCGTAGTGGCCAAGTTAACTCGTAACAGGTTGTTCATACAGGAAAGATATAGGAAAATATCAAAAAAAAAGGCCAAACCGAATTCCTTCGATTTTGCCAAAGACAAGTTCCTCATTCAAATCTCATGCAATCTGGAGGTTAGGGGAAATAGATCCTATGGTGACTAAAAAGAAGGATTTCTTCCCGTAAGGAATCTACATGTGACCTTTGGAATCCCGACTTGAACGAGCATTCTGTTCCTCATTTTTTGCAAAAATAATATGAAAATGTGTATTCTAAGGTGATGGGAGAGGCCTTTCCATTTATCTTGTATCCCACATAGATCCATTTATCCTTGCAAAGGTACCCAACCATGGACAAAGCAGACTTTCAGGTAGGATTTGTAGGTGTTGGACGAATGGGAGCCAACATGGCTCGCCGTTTAAACGATCAAGGATATACGATCACGGCGACCTACGATATCGATTCGAAAAAAGCAACATCCCTGGCCAGCGAATTATCTTGTCAAGCCGTTACATCTCTGTCCGGCATAGCTGAATGCTCGAATACGGTCATAACGGTGGTCACCGATGACCAAGCCATGAGATCCATTTTTAACGAACAGGCTGCCGATAGTCTGCTTGCACTGAAAAAAAATTGCCTGTTCATTAATTGTGCAACCCTTTCCCCACATATTCACCGTGAAATCGAATCGGCGACAGCACGACATGGCGGCCAAAGCCTTGAGGCCTGCATGGCCAGCAGTATCACCCAAGCCCGGGAAGGGACTTTGTACCTCATGTGTGCGGGAAAACTGGAAGCCTTCGATCGAGCCAAACCCATTTTGGAATCGCTGAGTGAATCGCTTCGATTTATTGGCCCCGCGGGGGAAGCTGCAAAAGTTAAAGCACTGGTCAACATGGTCATGAACATCAATACGGCCGGCCTGGCTGAAGGCTTGGGCGTTGGGGAAGCTCTTGGCCTTGACCTGGATATGTTACGGGAAGTCTTCGCTCAAACTGGCGCAGCTTCAAGAGTACTGGAAACAGATGGGAGTGACATGGTATCCCGAGACCATGAATGTTACTTTTCAGTCGAACATGCTAGAAAAGATTGCCATATTGCCGTGAAGTTGGCTGAGTCTCAAGGGATTTCGCCTCCATTAGCCAAAGCCACTCTGGCGCAATATCAAAAACTTGAAAAGCTGGGGAAGGGGGATTTAGACAAATCCGCTATTTCGGAACTCACCTTCCGCGGTCGGGGTTAGGTGGAGGATCTTGGTCCCTCGCACACCATTTTATTCATTGACTTTGCCTGCTCCAAACCTCTTTCTCAAAAGTTGACCATATCCTGTGGCATACCGTAGACTTATGGAATTAAGAGTCAAATGAGTTTCCCCAATGAGTTTCCTCAAGGTTGCCCTCTAATAATGTTGACATTGCAAATCACACCTCTATCGTAGAGGATTCAAATCATTCACTTTATAAAAAAGCGAGGATACCCATGGCATTGCGATTAGGAGATGAGGCCCCGAATTTCACCGCAGAAACCACCCAAGGAACGGTTAATTTTCATGAATGGCTGGGCAATGGTTGGGGAATACTTTTTTCCCACCCTAAAGACTTTACCCCTGTTTGCACCACTGAACTCGGGACCATGGCGAAAATCACGGAAGAATTTAAGAAGCGAAACGTCAAGGTACTCGCCGTCAGCGTTGACCCCTTGGACTCTCATAAAGGATGGGTGAATGACATCAATGAAACCCAAAACTGCTCCGTCACGTACCCTATCATTGCTGATCCGGAGCGGAAGGTAGCCAACTTGTATGACATGATCCACCCCAACGCGTTGGACAATATGACAGTCCGATCGGTGTTTATTATCGGACCGGATAAAAAGGTTAAACTGATGCTGACCTATCCCGCTTCGACCGGTCGAAACTTTGACGAAATCCTTCGAGTCGTCGATTCCCTCCAATTGACCGCTAACTTCAAAGTCGCGACTCCAGCGAACTGGAAAGACGGTGAAGATTGCATTATTACCCCGGCTGTTGCCGATGCGGATGTCCCTTCGTTGTTCCCCAAAGGTCATCGCGCGGTCAAACCCTACTTGCGTTATACCCCACAACCAAATAAGTAAATCACAAATATCATCAGTACTCTTTCGCTGTACCAAACAGAGCCGCCCCAAGGCGGCTCTGTTTTTTAAAAGGCCTTCCTACGTCGCAATCCGCCCAATGGAAAAACCGTTATCACTTATGACTGGTCTAACCTCTGAAATTTAAATTTTGAACCTGAAACCTGAAACTGTTATTACGGCTGGTACGTCTCAAAGAGCGAGACGTTGAATTGATAGGTACGGTTGCACTCACGGCACCGTAGTTGGACGGAATCACTTTCTACCTTAACGTCACTCACACGCAAATCTTCTGAATGAGACTTCGCGCATAGCTTCAATTGATGGCCTGCTCCATCTTCGGCCATTGGTGCATCCTGTTGGCGAGCGTGAAACATGGTTACGGTCAGACGGTGTCGCATATTGCAATTGGTGCAGAGAATACCCACTTTATCGGGAAGAGTGACCATTTTAAAACTTAGGGATAAGGGATGGACGGCAAAACATTGCTGCAGGAAGGCTCCAGTGTTAAAAATTGGCATTATTAAAAGTTTTCTGAATTTAATACCGAATTTCGTTAAAGGAATGTCGAATCCCAGTTTTTAAGATGTGGGTCTCCATAAATCTAGAAATCCATATTTGACCAATTCTTCTAATTTTCTTTTCTTCGGCATTGAATATTCCTTGTTCGATTTTGGATATTTTCACCGCCTCGACGGAGGTTGTCTGAGTAAGTCATGAAGGGCAAGGGGCATTTTCCAACATCCAACAATGACCACCTAAGTATTGAAGGGTCTTCAGGGCTTGGCTTCCAATAGGTTTTTTGGACGGCGGGTTTGGCACGGTTCGCGTGTCCATTCACGAAGAACTTTGTTTTCGTCAAAGGTCAAGACATAGCGAACGCATAAGACCCTTTCCCGTTGCTTCGTTTCACCACTCCCCTTGCCGATAAGAGAAGCGGCCGTGTCGGCCAACACGTTGATTCCTTGCCCTAGGGTTTTGGCGCCCACTGGGTTCATTTCACTCTCTGAGACTCCATACCGATAAATCCAGGTTGTTTCTTCGCTAAGAAAAGGATCTTTCACAATATGGGGCTTGCCAAGTTTTTTTCTCACATCCTCCTGCGTTATTTCATCTACCCCATCATCAAAGAAGTCATCCCGCCAATGGCTACAGCCCAATGGCATACCAATAAAAACCAGTAGACACACGGAAGTCCAATATCGAAGCCCCCCGGCGATTCCTACCCGACCCACCCTCATGCTCAATCCTATTCTTTTTCCTCAGTTGACGGCCGGCTTTTTGCAGCGGAGGTCAAAGCCCTGACTAACGCGTAGACTTGGGCCATCAGCCCAGTGACGATTAATCCAAGCGCGACCGGCATCCATACGGAAGCCGGTTGATCAAGTCCTTGCATTCCGAGAATAAACCCACCCGCGATGCACAAGATGCCGACTGACCTGGCTATCACAATATCCGGTCTATGGAAGACCATGAGGAAATGGCTACTCCTTTGTTAACCGGCGATAACGAATGCGATGAGGGTTTTCCGCATACTTTCCCAATCGTTTCTTTCTATCCGCTTCATATTCGCTATAGTTCCCCTCAAACCATTCTACTCGACTCTCCCCTTCAAAACCTAGAATATGGGTGGCGATCCGATCGAGAAACCAGCGGTCGTGGCTGCTTACCACCGCGCACCCACCAAACTGCTCCAATCCTTCCTCTAACGCTCGAAGAGTGTTCACATCCAAATCATTGGTGGGCTCATCAAGTAGAAGGACATTGGCGCATTCTTTCAGCATCCGGGCGAGATGGACACGGTTTCGCTCTCCACCGGATAAATCCTTCAACTTTTTCTGTTGATCGGATCCCATGAAATTAAACCGAGAGACATATCCTCGGGAGTTTATCTCCCTTTTTCCCAATTGTATCGTATCCTTCCCTCCAGCTATAGCTTCCCACACTGTCAGGGTTCCATCAAGCATTCGATCTTGATCCACATACCCTAATTTCACGGTCTCCCCTACGGTCAATGACCCCTGGTCGGGCTTTTCTGAACCAATGATGATACGAAACAGAGTCGTTTTTCCAGCTCCATTAGGGCCCACGACGCCAACAATTCCCCCACGAGGGAGGCTGAAAGAAAGATTCTCAAACAACACGGCATCGCCAAACGACTTACTTAAATTCTTCGCTTCGAGAACGACATCCCCTAATCTTGGCCCTGGGGGAATGTAGATCTCTAGGTCCTCCCCCCGGCTATCTTTCTCTTCATGTAACAACTGCTCATAGCGAGTAACCCGGGCTTTTCCTTTTGCCTGGCGGCCCTTTGGAGACATACGGATCCATTCGAGCTCCCGTTCAAGCGTTTTTTGCCGCTTGGACTCTGACTTTTCTTCTTTTTCCAGCCTGGCCTGTTTTTGAGATAACCAGGAGGAATAGTTGCCCTGAAAAGGAATCCCATACCCACGATCAAGTTCCAATATCCATCCCGCGACATTATCCAAAAAATACCGGTCGTGGGTCACCGCAATGACCGTACCCCTATAGCGCTGGAGATGTTGTTCCAGCCATTGCACCGATTCCGCATCCAAATGATTTGTCGGCTCATCTAATAATAAAATATCCGGCTCCTGGATCAACAATCTACACAATGCCACTCGTCTTCTCTCTCCTCCGGACAACACATCAACCCTGGCTTCGGGAGGTGGACAACGAAGGGCATCCATTGCCACTTCAAGTTGATGTTCCAGTTCCCAGCCATTGACTGACTCAATTTTCTCCTGCAATTGTCCTTGCCGTTCAATCAATTTTTCCATTACCTCAGGTGATAAATCATCCCCGAATCTGTTGCTGACGGCCTCATATTCATGGAGGAGTCCGATAATGTCTTGTCGTCCCTCTTCAACAATTTCCTTAACGGTCTTCCCGGCTTCCAGTTCGGGTTCCTGTTCCAACAATCCGACAGAGTACCCTTTAGAAAAGGTCATCTCACCAAGATAATCCTTGTCCACTCCGGCGATAATACGGAGCAGGGTGCTTTTTCCTGACCCATTTAACCCAAGTACTCCAATTTTGGCTCCATAAAAGAAAGACAAGTATATATCCTTGAGCACCTGCCTTTTGGGAGGGTGAACTCGTCCTACTCCTATTAAAGAAAAAATGATTTGTTTATCATCCCCGCTCATGACACCTCAATATTTCCCTTTCACGTTCATCGGGAGAAATGGTTAAAGATCAATATTCAATGTACAAAGGGTACCGGTCTCTGGTTTATAACCTTGAGACCTGAAACATTGCATCACGCTCCCACCATAACAAAGGCCAGGGAGTGACGACAATCCAACCCCAGTGAAATCCGAACATCCTGCAATGGCAAACGTAGCGAATTTATGGTACATGTTTGGTATGTTTTTGGCGCAACCAGTCGATCCACATTAACCATTTCCTGAGCCCAAATGTATAAGCATGGCCCACCCACCCATTAAGTTTTGCAGTCACTGCGGCGCAGAAGTCGAGCAAAAAATTCCCACAGGAGAGACTCTCGTTCGGGCAGTCTGCATGTCCTGTCACACCATTCACTACCAAAATCCCAAAATTGTAGCCGGGTGTATCCCAGAATGGGAGAACCAAATCCTTTTATGCCGCCGCGCTATTGAACCCCGACTCGGATTCTGGACATTCCCAGCCGGATTTATGGAGCTGGGAGAGAGCATGGAAGATGCTGCAACGAGGGAAACATTGGAAGAAGCTAAGGCCAACGTGGAGATCACCTCCATATATGCCCTCTATACGCTCCGCCGGGTCGATCAGGTGTACGTGGTCTTTCGTGGACATTTGCGAACCATGGAATTTGGTGTCGGTGATGAAAGTTCAGAAGTGGAACTGGTGTCCCTCGAAGACATTCCTTGGGGGCAACTGGCCTTCCCCGTCATTCGGGAAATTCTAACTCGCTACGCTGAAGACCATCGACAAGGCCACTTTCCGACGCACTTTGGGGAGATACCGAGTTGGACGATCATATCCTAACGCTTACCGGGAATAGCGGGTATCCAAAAAAATTAAATTTTGAACCTGGGGGAAGCAGTTCAATTCATAACGGCACTTTCAGTTACCCTGGGTGGAAGCACGTGAGGAAGGGATAAACAAAGATTGCGAATCATGAAGTGATAGAAGTGGGGTGTCTCGCCGGAGGAAGATTTGTCAAAAAGAATCAACTTGACGGCGTTCGTGATCCAGAAGTGTTTTTTTTATGGACAATCCTCCCCCGTACCCTACAAGATCACCGGATTGCCCAATGACCCGATGGCACGGAATAATTATGGACAAAGGATTTTGCCCATTGGCAGCCCCCACGGCTCTGGACGCCTTGGGATTTCCTATCCATTTGGCGATTTCCCCGTATGACACCGTTTTTCCATACGGGATCCTTTTCAAGGCCTTCCAGACTTTCATTTGAAAGGGGGTCCCCTCAGGAGCAAGGGGTAACCTAAACTGAGTTAAACGCCCATTAAAGTAGGAATTCAATTGTTGAATGGCCCCCAGGAAGAATTGGGAGTCCTCTCTCCATTTCGGATCGGCCGCCTGTGCCTTCGGCCCTTCCTGAAAGTTGATGAGTTTCAAGCCACGCTGATCACCGGCGATCAGAATATTGCCTACGGGGCTCTCCAGGAGGCAATAGGACATCATGGATTCTTGGGGTTCCTTGATATTCATGATAGAGCTTGGCGAATCACTCAAGGGGCAAAATTAAAAAACACAAAATAACATATCCAACACCGACTGGCCCAGAAAGCCGAATACAAAGCTCTAATTTTACAACCCGAAACGAGAAACCCGAAACTCGAAACTATTTTGGGGGAGTAGACAGAAAAGGAGGGGGGGAGTATGATCAGCTTCCATGCCGATTGGTCCACATATTCAAGCCTGGCGTAAGCTGCGAAAATATTCGCTGGCTAAATTGGCTAAAACCGTAAACATGGAAGAACAAGAGCTCGAAAACATTGAAAATGGAGAGCTTGATCCGTCCCTTTCAATCGTGGAAGGGCTGGCCGAAGGGTTAGGCATTCCTTCTGCCTGGCTTCATTACGAGCCTTCAGCCATTAAACTTCTGTTGGCCGATTCGGATGATGAGGACAATGATTGGCTCCAGGCCGACTCGCCTGATCCTGTGACCACCCGCATTCTGTCTGGGGCACGATACGATCGAACACTTTATGTCCTCCTCACATCTTTACTCCAACATGGGGAACCAAAGCTCCTGCGAGCGGCAGAAGTAAATCTGCGGAGTTTGCTGAAACAAGCCCAAAAAGCCACAATTCCCTGGCAGTCCCGCACTCCCGGTCATTTTGAACCACCGAGTGACTAAAACAAAAAATCCCAGGACTTCCCCTCCTTTGCACCTCCCACCGGAAACCATGGAAAGTCTTTCTCCAGAAGGGTCAGTCCAGCAGGCCCGACAAATATCGAAATATTATTTAAACCTAAGGCACGAGCTCTCATCGTGAGAATGTATTTTGTTCCACAGGGCCTGAACGAAAAAGAGCCAAGAGCTCCCTCAACATTCTGAGGGAGCCCTTTTCTCTTCTGCCCGACACATTCACCAGTCGCCTGTTTCGACCGGGATACTTCCATTCACATATTAAGCGTTTTAGCTTCTATTATTTGTCTCCTTTCTCATCATCACCATCCTTATTATCTTCCTCATCAGAGCCTTTCATCGTATCTTTTTTCCCTTGCTCCGATGTGGTTGTTGAGCTCGCAATGACCCTGTCCTTACCTTCCGCTGTTTTCCCGGATCCTCCGGCCAGCAGCGTCGCCGGAGCAAATGCCATCATGGCGACAAGACATGCAATCGTGAATCGCAGAGTAAATCGGTCAAAACGATTTTCCATTGTTGAAAACCTCCTCTTGGGTACGAGTAATTGAAAATATTCCTCCTTGCTCGATGAAATCCGCGGCGCCAGAATCCGGACCAGTGAGCCTAACTATCCTCAAGCAATTCACATACCGGTTGTGCTTCATTCAAAAGGGAATTAAATATTTCAATAAGTTAGGAGGCGAATGAATTGTGTGGAATTTACATCAGCTGTATCCAGAATCCTGCACTTTTCAATGGGCGCCCTACACTCCCACAATTGAATGACTTACAGAAAACCCGTTTCAAGGCAATGACAGTAAGGTCGACTTTGAAGCGGTCTCTAGGAGAGAGAGAAAAAGGTCATGTGTATAATTTCGACCATTCATGAATTCAATAAAAACGGTTCCATAATGATCACACTTCTACTAGCGGACTCCTTCTCCAAAGCCAGAATGATTGAAGGCTATGGCCTAACACCACGGCCATCACTCCAACATACAATCCGGTCACCAGTCCATAGTATGTTCCCCCAATCAAAATGGTCGAATTCATGAAAAGATAGATCATGACCGCTTGAATGATCGCCTTTGTTCGCCGATTCTGAACCAGCATACCCTGAAAAAAGCTTTCGATGACGCTTAAGGCTGGCATGAAGATCGCCAGCCAAATCGCACTGCTCCCAAGAGCGGTCAGCTCAGGAGAAAGCCCGGCAAAATCTGCAAACCACACAGTGGCCAAAGGAGTCGAGGCAACAAGGAGGAGTAGGCCACTGGTCGCCATCGCTAAATATTCAGCAAATCGTCTGAGTGTTTTAACGGCTCCCGGCCTATCAATAAGTGCCACGACCACTTCCTGATAAGCCAAACCAAAGCTTCTCATGGTGAATGAAAGTCCCGCTAAGACGGGCCATACCGCCAAGGAATCGAGCGCCCGGGGCATTCGGCTTAACGCCGCACTTCCTATTGGCAGAGCCAAAAGGGTCAACAAAGGAGTTACGGCAAGAGGAAAATAAAACATCAACAGCGGTCTCAACGTCAGAGAGTCCGGGGTCACCGTTGATCGGTCTCGCAGAATTCTTAACAGCGGTTGCACTCGAAAATTGACAAAAAGCGCTTCGCTCATCACCCCCAACGATACCGCTGCGGTTCCAACTACAATTCCGGGAATATCTTCAAGGAAAAGTCCAAGGAACAGTACTGTCCCGTTTACGGATAATCGGACAGCTGTGCCTATTCCAACAGAACGGGTGTGCCCAAACCGAATGAGCAGGCCTTGCTGAAACCGACGCACGGCGATGGCCGCTGTCCAGGGGGTCATGAGCATTAACCCCATCCGAGCCGGCTCTACAATTTCATTGGGAACACCTAACACTCCAACCACAACCACATCATAGAGGGGAGTAAAAGCGACTAAGATATGAAGAAAAGTCAATGCGCACGCGAGCTGAAGCATAAACCGACGAAGAAACCGATAGGCGTTCCAATCTTTTGACAAAGCCGTTGAGGCGGCCAATAGCATAATCACCGGGGCTTCAATAAGGAGAGATATCGGAAACACGACACCCCCATACGCCGCCAAATGAATTTTTGGTTCGGCCAAGCGAGCCAGCACGGCACTCACGGCCGGAAGTTCAAGTCCCATGAGGACCCAACTTCCAGCCAGCGGCCACCACATTTGAAAGACGGAAGAGAGGGTAACGGTGGGCTTCTGGAGTTTATCTTGTTGCATAAATAATCCTGATAACGTGACTAACACCCTCTTGGCTTATGAGTGGATTAGCATTTAACGTTCTTAAACTGAGGTATACGTAGCCCTCATTGGAATCTTGAAAAATTGGAAGGTTGAAGGGCTATTCGGTTAAAGGCAGTCGGGATGCCGGAAAGTCTTAAAATATTCAATTCTCCCCCCTCATGGGTGTCTAGGAAGACAAAGGAGGCCAAAGGGTAAACCTCAGGCAGGGACAAGAGTAGGGTGTAGAAGGAAAAGGCAGGCTATTCAGTGATTCGACTGGGGCAGCCTAAGAAGAAAAATGTTCTGTTCGTCGCGACCAGGCACACCCATATATCCACCCAAAACAAGCCAACACAAACACGATAGAGGCCAACATCAGCATCAAAACAACAAACGAAATTTTCTCTATCATGGTGAAATTCTCCCGCTAGGATAGATGAAAATCATTTACTTTGTACAGCTTTACTGTCTGTCAATGCCAGGAAAGCTTTAGCCGCCATCTGCATATCCAGCCTAACCTATCTTCAGGATCAAATCCAACCCCCCTGCACTTAAAACCTTAAACTTTGAACTGTAAACGTTATCCCCTAGATTTCTAATTTTCCTCTTCTTCCGGCGTTTCAAATTGCATAACCAATTCTTTTTCGATTTCCCAATCAGGACAAATCAAAAATTTATTGTTCGTTTTAGTCATGGATTCTCGTCCTCCCACAACCTGTCGGAAGTAAAATTCAATAATTCCCTGCAATCCCTTATAATTGACTTGACCGTTCTGTCCATGAAATTAGGAGATTTGTAATGATCCCTCCTGGACCCCAGACTTAGAGACCTCGCACACCTCCACATAGATACCCTCATAGTGAACTCCATCGATCGCGAGGTCAAAAAAGGCCGTGAGGCCACTTGGCCCTTACCCATCTCATCGGTGACCGGATTGAAGACACATTTGCGGAACGAAACAGTGGCGACCCCCATATTTTTTGTCCTTCAGGCAGGCACCCCTACCCGCTTTTTCAGACCGCCTAACTCCATTCACTTGGCTTCTGGTCAATTCCATCCCGGAACCCACACCACCCTCTTTCCCTCAAAACTCCTACTGGGTTCTTCTTCCTGGAAATATTTTGTGCATAAGCGGTGCACAAGGGACGCAAAGGCTTCCCTGGCAGCCGGCCCCTCATCAAGATGAGCCCGCGGACTGGGATGATTGACCCTCCCTTGGCCCTGCTGATATTTTTCTGTGGACGCAAAAAGGGTCTTTAAAGTTTTTATTCTTTGAGCACTTCCGCGGGGACGGAGAAATGGAATGTGTGGGATCGTTGGCATCGTCGATTACGGGGGCGAAATCATAGAGGAACGGGCCGTGCGGCGCATGGCGGCGCAGCTCGTTCATCGCGGTCCGGACGCGGAAGGCTATGCGTTTTTGGAAAACTGCGCTTTCGGCCACCGCCGCCTGTCCATTGTCGATGTCCACAATGGCCGTCAGCCTACCGCGAATGAAGACGAGTCTGTCGTTGTCGTCTTCAACGGGGAAATCTACAATTACCGGGACCTAATCAAGGATCTGACAAGGCGCGGGCACCGTTTGCGCAGCGGCAGCGACACGGAGGTCATTCCTCACCTTTATGAGGATTTGGGCGCGGATTTCGTGCATGAGCTGGACGGCGATTTCGCCATTGCCCTGTGGGACCGGCGGAAAAAAACACTTTTGCTGACGCGCGATCCTGTAGGCGTGAAACCGCTGTTTTATGCACAGCAGGGCAAATGGCTGGCTTTCGGTTCGGAGGTTAAGGCCATCTACGCGTCCGGCCGTGTCAGCTCCGCCGTAAGCCCTCAAGGCCTTGCCGACTGCATGCATTTCGGACAATGCGTGGGGGGGGGGACCTTTTGGAAGGGTATCCGGGACCTGGAACCCGGAACGGTCTTGACCTTTTCCGCCTCCGGAGTGAATGGCAGCCGCTATTTCATGCCGTTGCAGGCTGAGGACCCGATGCGGATTTCCAACCGGGAAGCCATCGGCCAGTTCCGGGATCTGTTCGTGGAGGCTGTGCGCAAGCGCCTGCCGGCGGAGGTGGACGCGGGGTCGTGCCTGAGCGGCGGCATCGACAGCACAGCGGTGTCGGCGCTTGCCCACAAAATGAGCGGCAGGCCCATTCATACCGCGACCATCCGTCTTCCCGGAGAAATTCTGGATGAGGGGACCTATTCCAGGCGGGCGGCCCGCGATCTTGGGCTTTCCAACAGCGAAATCGAGATCCGGTCAGGCGATGCGCGGGCGGAGCTTGAAACCGCATTATGGCACCTGGAATCGCCTCAGTTTTTCGGGGTGGCGCCGCCCTTTGTCCGGTTGTCGGCGGATGCGCGGGCACGCGGTTTCAAGGTGGCCCTTACCGGAGACGGTGCAGATGAGCTGCTGGGCGGGTATGATTTCTACCGGGTGCTGATGGCCACGCGAGCCGCCTCGCGGCTGGGTATCGGTGGCATGGTGGGTCCGGTTTTCGAACGCGCGGCCCGCTGGATCGGAACGCCCAAGGGGGTTGCCGCCCATTTGGGGCGTATGTCCTCGCGTCTTCCGGACCTTGAGCGCGAGCATGGGGGAGTGCCCGCCTGGGCTTATGTGTGGTGCGGCGTCGATGAGATGAGCGGCGGCGTGCTGAGCGATGCCCGCAAGCCCAGTCCGCTTCCCAAACCGCCCGAACAGGATTTCCTCCGCCGAAGCGTCTTTTTCGAATATCCCACGCGTCTGTCCAATTGGGTCCTGGTGCTGAGCGACCGTCTGTCCATGGCCAACAGTGTGGAAGTGCGAGTGCCGTTCATGGACCGCAATTTGCTGCGCTTTGCCGCGAACTGCAAATCGGGCCTGCTGATGCGCTGGGGCGTTGAGAAATTCGTGCTCAAAAAAGCCATGGCGGGGATCGTGCCCGATTACATTATCCGGCGGCGCAAGAAACCGTTCTTCACGCCGGTGGCCCCGTGGTTCCTGTGGGAAGGGGATCTGGTGAACAATTATTTGAGCGCCCCCAGGACCCGGGAGATGGGCTTTTTCGACCCCGCGCGTCTTGACCGTATTTTGGAGCTGGCCCGGTCGGAAGCGGGCAGTTGGAACGGCATGACGGCGGAATGGGTGGCGATGATGGCCCTTTCCACCCATATGCTTGTAGAGAGGTTTCGCAAAGCGGATTTCATGGCGGAACCCATGGCCGCGGACCCGGCGCGAGAGACGGTCATCCGCCAGGTGTGAAGGAGGCGTGCGGGATGCGCAGTGAACGACAGATATTGGAATGGCTGATCGGAAAGATCGCCGTTCACTTGGGCTTGCCCACCAAAGCCCTACCGCGTTCCCCGGCCCAGCCCTACCCGCTCTTATAACGTCTTACCCTTCTCGCCCACCAGCAATTATCAACCAGGAAGAAAAAGGGAGTGTAGACAATACAGTCAGCTATGCAGTTGTGCCTTTTCGATTTTTGCCCAGGAATCTCGTAAGGAAACGGTCCGGTTAAAAACCAACCTCTCCTCAGTCGAATCTGCATCAACACAAAAATATCCCTGGCGTTCAAACTGAAATCGTTGCCCCGGGTGAGCCCCAGCAAGACTTGGCTCGACCAAACACTCGGTCAACACTTGCAATGAAGCAGGGTTCAACCATGACCGGTAATCACCCCCTTGGTCTTCATCTCCCGGATTCGCCTTGGTCAATAAGGACTCATACAGTCGAACTTCTGCAGGTTGGGCATGGTCGGCAGACACCCAGTGTAAGGTTCCTTTGACCCTACGCCCAGACTGACCCGATCCGCTCCGGGTTTCCGGATCATACCGGCAGCGTACCTCGATCACGTCACCCGTTTGTTCGTCCTTCACCACTCCGATACATCGGATGATATAGGCGTATCTTAGACGAACCTCCTGGCCTGGAGCCAATCGAAAAAATTTTTTGGGCGGATCCTCCCTGAAATCATCACGTTCAATATAGACGACTCGAGAAAACGGGACGTTCCGAGATCCCATACTGGAATCTTCCGGATTGTTGACGGCTTCCATTTCCTCAACTTGCCCTTCGGGATAGTTTTCAATAACGACACGCAAAGGACACAAGATGGCCATAACCCGAGGAGCGCGTAGATTTAAATCTTCCCGAAGTGTATGTTCAAGCAACGCCATTTCAATGACACCATCCCGCTTGGCAACTCCGATTCGCTCACAAAAGTCCCGTATAGATTCAGGGGTATACCCGCGACGCCGGAGACCCTTGAGGGTCGGAAGCCGCGGATCATCCCACCCCTTGACATGACCTTCCTCCACGAGTTGGAGAAGCTTCCGTTTACTCATCACCGTATAGTTCAAATTTAAACGAGCAAATTCAATTTGTTGAGAATGACAGCTGACTTCACATTCCTCGAGCACCCAATCATATAAAGGACGATGATCCTCAAATTCCAAAGTACAGAGGGAGTGAGTAATACCTTCTAAGGAATCGGAAAGCGGGTGTGCGAAGTCATAGGTCGGGTAGATGCTCCAGGAATTCCCTGTTCTGTAATGATCAACGCGTCGAATACGGTACAACGTGGGATCACGAAGGTTCATGTTGGGGGAAGCCATATCAATTTTTGCTCGAAGGACGTAAGCACCGTCCTCAAACTCCCCTCCCCGCATTCTCGCAAACAGGTCGAGGTTTTCTTCAATAGACCGATTCCGGAAAGGACTATCCTTCCCAGGATCAGTCAACGTTCCACGAGCCGCACGAATGTCCTCCGCGCTAAGACTGTCCACATAAGCTTTTCCTTTTTGAATAAGGGTGACGGCGAACCCATAGAGCCGTTCGAAGTAGTCGGAAGCATGAAACAGCCGACCTTCCCAATCAAAGCCTAGCCACCGGACATCTTCTTGAATGGATTTCACATATTCTTCACTCTCAGTGCTGGGATTCGTATCATCGAACCGAAGATTACAAAGGCCTTGATTTTCTTTCGCAATACCAAAATTCAGACATATGGATTTGGCATGACCAATATGCAGGTACCCATTGGGTTCCGGTGGAAAACGCGTATGCACATGTCCGCCGAATTTTCCAGACTGCCTATCTTGAGCGACTATCGTGCGAATAAAGTCTGCAGAAGGGAAAGGGTTGGGAGAACTCATGGAAGATTCCTTTAATTGCCAATTATTTCCAAAATTAAAAAACCCTAAATACCACTTTTTGTCTCGACAGGCCCACTATAACACAGGAAGTATTGAAAAAGGCTGCGCAATCGCAGTTTCTGGTTTCAGGTTCCAAGTTTCAAGCACAACAAAGAACATTCTCTCTTTTTTTCACCTGAAACGTGAAACCTGAAACTTATTCACCATTTGCTGTTAGGAGTATGAAAAAATATCACCATGAAAAGGCGATTTTATTTTGGCCATAGCCAAGCAGCTCCACGTACCCCCGAAGAATCTCCATGTTTTGCAGGGACAAGCTTCGTATCTACCTGGTCCGAGAACACCCAGGTATTCCATAACTTCGGAACATTCTCATAGAGGCGGTCAAGGTGAGATAATCCGCCGCCCAATACAATTACGTCAGGATCCACAATATTCATCACGGTCGCTAACCCCCGGGCTAAACGCCTTTCATATACGCCAAAATATTTCTCTGCCTGCAGGTCGCCGTTTAAGGCCCGCGCATAAATTTCCCGAGGCGGAAGATCTTTCCCCGTTTCACGGAAAAACCCACGTTGCAACCCGGGACCGGAAAGGAATGTTTCCAGACATCCCTTGCGGCCGCAATAGCAGGCTGGGCCCGGACGTTCCTCATCTTCGGGCCAAGGCAACGGATTATGACCCCATTCTCCAACAATGGCATTTGGTCCTGTTATGGGGCACCCCTGCCAACACAATCCCCCTCCGACTCCGGTACCGAGGATCACACCGAAAACCATTCTGGCACCTACCCCGGCTCCATCTGTCGATTCAGAAACGGTGAAACAATCTGCATCATTGGCCAACCGTACGGAACGTTCAAGTCGGGCATTTAAATCTTCCTGGAGAGGTTGCCCAATTAACCAAACCGAATTCGCATTCTTGATGAGACCCGTGGCTGGCGATACAACCCCCGGAATACCCACCCCCACATTGGCACATATCCCGAAGGTCTTTTCAATTTCTTGGACAAGCTGGCAAACAGCATTGACGGTTGCGACATAATCATGACGGGGGGTCTGGAATCGAAGGCGCACAAGCTCATCGCCATGCTCATTTAACAAAATGCCTTCAATTTTGGTCCCACCGACATCAATGCCAATTCGCATTCCCCTAATCCTTTCCTAAGAAGTGGCTGCCTCTCCGGAATATGCAATAAAAAATGAACCTTTTATTGCAATGATGAATGCATTCAGAGACTAAACCTCAATCGGACCTTGTTTCGACAAAATGGGGAAATTTTCGACAGTAGGCGAAAAGCACATTGTGGCAAGCCTCTACAATGCGGCCAAACGACATAACGGCTGCCTCCATCTCTCCATATCTTCTCTTCAACTTTCAATACCGCCATTTCCGCCTGGGCCCGATCACATCCATACCCGTTCGGACAAACAAAAAGGAAGATGAGCCATTCCCTCTCATTGGTGGATTCAGATGGGCACGAAACTTGATAATCTTCTTAATGGGGATCATCAACAATGAGGTTCTATTCTCTCAACGTTGTGAACAATCAACCCTCGTGATGATACAAATTCGTATTCATGGGCGTGGCGGTCAAGGTGTGGTCACGGCTGCTGAAATCCTTTCCATCGCGGCGTTTGTCGATGGAAAGCATGCTCAAGCCTTTCCAAGTTTTGGATCTGAGCGAACTGGGGCACCCGTTATGGCCTTTTGTCGCATCAATGAAAAGCCCATTCGTACCCGTGAGCCGGTATTCACTCCCAATGTCTTACTTCTCCAAGATTCGACCTTACTTCATCAAATGGATGTCTTTGGTGGACTATCTTCTCAGGGACAAGTGTTGATAAATTCGTCCAGAAGCCTACACGATCTTCACCTCACTGAATTTCTTGAAGTGCACTCCACAATCAAAATTTACACCCTACCCGCTTCGGAGATAGCGATAAAACATCTGGGGCGTCCCTTGGCAAATGCCGCTCTTATCGCGGGATTCGCCAGAATGTCCGGTGCCTTGAGTCAATCGGGGATAGAAAAATCTATAACACAGAAATTTTCCGGTGCGCTTGGCGAAAAAAATGTCAACATAGCCAAAGAAGCGTACGCGTATATGGCCTCACTCATGGCTTCTGCCTGAAGAGGACCCAATGAGACAACAAATTGAAGGGTCACAAGCTGTCGCCCAAGCCGTTGCATTGTGTCGGCCCGAGGTGATGGCTTGCTATCCCATCTCCCCTCAAACTCATATTGTAGAGGCCCTTTCCCGAAAAGTGAAAGCGGGCGAGATCGGAAATTGTCAATTTCTCAATGTCGAGTCAGAGTTTGGAGCCCTCAGCGTCCTCATCGGAGCATCCGCCATGGGGGCAAGAACGTACACGGCCACCACCAGCCAAGGTCTTCTGTTCATGGCGGAAGCCGTTTACAATGCCGCAGGTCTTGGACTTCCCATTGTCATGACCATTGCCAACCGAGCAGTGGGCGCACCCATTAATATTTGGAATGATCATTCAGACAGCATGGCCATGCGGGATTCCGGATGGATCCAATTATTCGCAGAAGACAATCAGGAAGCTCTCGATCTTCATATTCAAGCCTTTCGGTTGGCAGAGAACCTGAGTTGTCCGGTGATGGTCTGTATGGACGGCTATGTTTTGACCCATGCCTTTGAGCCGGTCGATATCCCGACTCAGGAGGCAGTGGATGGCTTTCTCCCACCCTATGTGCCCATTCAAGTCCTTGATCCGGCTGATCCCATTTCAATTGGCGCAATGGTCGGGCCGGAAGCATACGCCGAAGTACGGTATCTGGCTCATCACAAACATCTGCGTGCTCTGGAAGAAATTCCACAGCTTCAGTCAGAATTCCAGAGGCACATCGGCCGAGAATCGGGTGGTCTCCTGGAACCCTATCACGCCGAAGAGGCCGAAACACTCATTGTGGCCTTGGGATCCGTAAATGGAACCATTAAAGATGCCGTGGATGAGTTACAGGACGAAGGGCTGGCAGTCGGATCTATTAAATTAACTTCTTATCGACCCTTTCCTTCAAGAGCGTTGAAACAAGCCGTGGGAAAGGCCAAACGGGTGATCGTGGTCGAAAAGGATTTATCTGTCGGTAAAGGTGGAATTGTGTCGGCCAATGTCAAAATGGCTCTGCAAGGGTTACAAACCACCGTCATGACGGTCATTGCGGGTTTAGGCGGACGGGCCATTCCACAACAATCGATCATGAGAATGGTTCGCCAGGCTGGCAAAGAAGGGTTGGAAGAACCGCATTTTCTTGATCTCAATTGGGATGTTGTGAACAATGAATTCGTCCGGCAGCAAGCTAAACGACGATCCGGTCCAGTTCCAGAGCACATCCTTCGCGAGGCAGGACCGTTTGGAGTGAAGATAAAATGAACGGGGCGAGGGAATAACAGGAGGGAACATTTCAAAAGGACTTACCATGCTTTATCAACGAATTAAATTTTATCAAACAGGAACCTTCACCGTCGGGAATCGCTTACTGGACGATGCCGATCGCACGGTGCAATCACGAATGGATCGGACAAACTCTCTCAATTCCGGCCACCGTGCCTGCCAAGGCTGCGGTGAAGCACTGGGGGCTCGTTATGCCATCGATGCAGCCATGCGCATGACCAATAAGCAATTGGTAGCCGTCAATGCCACCGGCTGTCTTGAAGTGTTTTCCAGTCCCTATCCAGAAAGTGCCTGGCAGATTCCCTGGTTGCATTCGCTATTTGGCAACGCTCCAGCGGTGGCGAGCGGCGTGGCTGCAGCGTTACGAGCGAAGGGGAAATCTCATGTAAGAGTCATTGCGCAAGGAGGCGACGGCGCCACAGTGGATATTGGGTTTGGCTGTCTTTCGGGAATGTTCGAACGCAATGATGACGTACTCTATATCTGTTATGACAATGAGGCCTACATGAATACCGGAGTGCAACGCTCAGGGTCCACACCGCAAAGGGCATGGACCAATACCACCCAAGCCGTAGGTTCTGAACCGGGAAATCCCGTGGGTGTCGGAAAGAATGTTCCCCGCATTGCGATGGCCCATGGTATTCCGTACGTGGCCACCGCTTCCGTCGCAGATTTGCATGACCTGGAAGCCAAAGTCACGAAAGGGATGAGTATTCACGGAGCGCGGTATATCCATATTCACGTCCCCTGCCCCCTTGGTTGGAAATCTGATCCCGCGCATACCATGAAAGTCGCTCGTCTAGCAGTAGAGAGCGGCTTGTTCCCATTATTTCAAGCCGAATATGGACAGGTCACCGATCGGACACCAATCCGAAGAAAAATGCCGGTGGAACGGTACCTGGCACTCCAAGGCCGGTTCAAACATTTATTCAACCCACCCGACACACAGGCTATTGCCGCGATTCAAGCCCTCGCAGATACCAATATTCAAACCTACAATTTGTTTCCGGCAGAAAATCACCATGGAACGTAAACCTTTTGCTATTACGCTGGATCCCAATTCGAGTTTGGCCAATCACACAGGCAATTGGCGTAACATGCGCCCTGTGTATGGAGAGCATCTCCCACCCTGCAACCAAACCTGCCCCGCGGGAGAGAATATCCAAGGGTGGCTATTTCACGCGGAAGCCGGTGAGTACGAACTGGCCTGGCACAAGCTCATGGAAGACAATCCGTTTCCCGCCATTCATGGTCGGGTCTGTTACCATCCCTGTGAAACCGCATGCAATCGAGGATCCCTGGATGAAGCCGTGAGTATCCATGCCGTGGAACGATTTCTAGGGGATCAGGCAATCCACCAAGGATGGAAGGTCGAACCTGGAACACCATCGGGAAAGAAGGTCCTTGTTGTGGGTGCAGGACCCAGCGGCCTCTCCGCAGCTTACCATCTCGCCCGATTTGGCCATGCCGTGACCATTTATGAGGCGGGGCCAAAGCCTGGTGGGATGATGCGGTTCGGTATTCCGAAGTACCGATTACCTCGAGACGTCGTGGAGGCAGAAATCGCCAGGATTGAAGCCATGGGGGTATCTGTCCAGTCAAATCGGAAAGTTGAAGATCTGGAAAAGACAATTCAGAAGGAAGGGTTCAATGCTTGCTTTCTAGCCATCGGGGCCCATCTCAGCAAACGGGTGGATCTCCCAGGGCGTGATGCGGGGCGAATGGTAGATGCCCTCGCATTTTTACGAAGTATGGAGAGCGGTTCACCTCCTAAGATCGGGCGGCGTGTCGCGGTGTATGGGGGAGGGAACACGGCCATGGATGCAGCTCGTATAGCCAAACGGCTTGGAGCCCAGGAGACCATGATTATTTATCGCCGTGATCAAGAACATATGCCGGCACACGACTTTGAAATGGAAGAAGCCGTGGAAGAAGGTGTCCTGACAAAGTGGCTCCGAACAATCAAAAAGATGGATGACACTACGATAACCGTTGAGGAGATGGAACTGGATGAAAAAGGCTGGCCACAGCCGACAGGAAGAATTGAGACTCTGGAAGCCGATACGCTAATTTTGGCACTTGGCCAGGAAGTTGACATGGCTTTTTTACAAAAATTACCAGGTCTGGAAATTTCCTCTGATGGGGTCATACAAGTCGATCAGACGATGATGACCGGTCGGGCTGGTGTGTTTGCCGGCGGGGATATGGTGCCAGCCGAACGAACGGTGACCGTTGCAACCGGCCATGGCAAAAAAGCCGCAAGGCACATCGATGCCTACTTACGCGGGATCCGTTATGTAAAACCTGACCAGAACCCCTTAGCCGCTTTTGAACGATTGAACACATGGTATTACACGGATGCCGATCAAAGCCAGCAACCCTACCTGAACATGGCGCGGCGACAATCGAGTTTCGATGAAGTGGTAGGCGCCTTGGACGATACGACCGCGTTGCTGGAGGCAAGGCGATGCCTTTCCTGCGGCACGTGCTTCGAATGTGATAATTGTTACGGAATCTGTCCAGACAATGCTATTATCAAGCTTGGTCCAGGCAAGCGATATGAAATCAATTATGAATATTGTAAGGGGTGCGGCCTTTGTGCAGAAGAATGCCCTTCCGGCGCCATCGACATGATCAAAGAAGACCGTTAAAAAAGGATTCGACATATTGAGTTTTATTACTCAAACCTGCGCATGTTCCCTTTCCCTGATTTCTCTCCCCTTCGGAGGGGAGAGGCGAAGGTGAGGGGTGGTCGGCAACAGGACGCAAGACACCATTAAAAAGAAAATATGGAAACAGAAAATGGAAGGGAGTAGGGAAGATGAAAACCCTTTTAGCTGTTGATGGATCTGAACAATCTTATGAAGCTGCACGCGCATTAACCGGGCTGGCTCCTGCGGAGGAGCTGACCATCCTCACTGTCGTCACCGTCCCCGGATTATCCTACCCCACACTCGGAGCAGGGTTGGCCAAAGACCTCTCCATGCAGGTGGAACAAGCCATGCGAGAGGAGGCAGAGAAACTTCTTGACCGGACCGTCTCCCTCCTTCCTCCCCATCCCGGGCCAATGACCAAAAAGTTGGAATTGGGCGCACCCGCGGAAGTCATCCTGAATCTCGCAAAAAACCAGAATTGCGACCTTATTGTTTTGGGAGCCCGTGGCTTGGGACAATTCCGTGAACAAATGTTTGGCAGCGTATCACACCGTGTTATGACCCATGCACATTGTTCCACGCTCATTGTCAAGGGACATCTACGAAAAATTGACAACATCTTACTCCCGGTAGCGAATCAAGAAGATGGAGATGCGGCAGTGAACTTTCTCCAACAAAAGCCCTTTCGGGAATCCGCCAAAATCACTGTCCTCCATGTCATCCCCTTTTCGCAACCAGTGTGGCCGGTGGGAGCCTTGATTCCGGAAGATTTCAGGAAAGAAATGGTGGCACACGGAGAAGAGTTCACGGGAGGGATTGCTTCGACAATTGAGAAATTAGGTTATTCGGCACGAGGGGAAGCCGTCATGGGCGCCCCTTCATTCAGTATCGCAGACGAAGTGGCCGCCAATGACCCGGATCTTATTCTCATGCGATCACACAGCCGGTCCGGCATCAGCCGATTCCTCCTAGGGAGCGTCTCACACTCGGTGGTTCATCACACCAACTCCTCGATTCTGTTGGTTCGGTGATAGCTGGACGGTTGGTGAACCAAAAATAGAAGTTAAAACTTCATGTGACTGAACCAGGGCAATACGTACCCGCGCTCCTCCTTATTTTTCATCTGAACTCAACATCTGTCTTTTAAACCCCTCCTTTTTCTTTGATAGAATCCCCGGAATTTTTAGGAAACCTTACATTTGGCCTTGAGTCTGAGGCTCGTTCTATTGATAATGGCCGTAAAGGAGATTCCATCACAGCATTGAACTCCACAGGTATGGGAGGCCATTGAGCATGACTGAATTCGTTGATTCCAAATCTAAAGTGAAAGAAGCGCCAGAGCCTGATTACGTTGCCAACCTCTGGAGTGAGGTGGAACGGAGGGCTCCTCCGGACGCCGCCATCCTTCTCCAGGGTGAAGATACCCAAATCATTATTCAAGTCCTCAAGAAAGTGAGGCCACGTTTTGCCCTGAAGATCCTTCAAAGTTTTCAAAATGAACTTCGGATGAAAATCCTCCCGGAGCTCTCACAAGCTTTGACCTCCCAACTTTCACTGGATTCTCAATATAAGCTAGGAACCATTGGACGCTTCATGGAGCCGCCAGTCGGGTTGTTTAAGCCAGATATGTCGGTCCATCAGGCTGTCGAACAGTTACGGGAGGAAATGAAAACCTCTTTTATCACCTATGGGTATGTCGTGGATAGCGAAAATAAATTATTAGGCGTGGTGGCCATGCGGGAACTATTATTGGCCTTCCCAAACCAACGCCTCGATGAACTGATGATTGAAAATCCATTTTCCCTCAAACCCGATTTGCCCAAGGAGGAAGCCGTTCAAAAGGTCCTTTATCGTCATTATCCAATTTATCCAGTTTGTGATGACGAGGGTCGATTGGTCGGACTCCTTCGAGGCTTTACACTCTTTGAAGAACAAATCGAAATCATGGCCGCTCAGCCAGGGAAAATGGTGGGAGTCCAGGAGGAAGAAGTGTTTAGCTCTCCCTGGCAGCTGAGCCTCAGGAACCGGCATCCATGGCTTCAGATTAATTTGCTGACCGCCTTTCTCGCTGCAACGGTCGTCGGGTACTTTGAGGACACCATTGATAAAGTGGTGGCTTTGGCGATTTTTTTACCGGTGTTATCCGGTCAATCAGGAAATACCGGTTGCCAGTCTTTAGCCATTGCGTTAAGAGGTATTACTCTTGGAGAACTGAAACCAAAGCATACCCCGGCCCTTATAACAAAGGAAGCATGGCTGGGATTCCTTAACGGATTCATCATAGGAGCCGTCGCAGGATTAGCCATGTATCTCGTGACGACTTGGCAGGGAAATAGTTCCGCGTTCGAGCTCGGAGTCGTGGTGTTCCTGGCAATGGGTGCGAGTTGTATCATCAGTGGGATCTCCGGTGCCGTGGTACCGTTGGGTTTGAAAAAATTGGGTGCCGACCCGGCAACGGCCTCCAGCATTATCGTGACAACGGCAACCGATGTTGTCAGCATATTCTTTCTTTTGGGCCTTGCGACGGTATTTGTACTTTAGAATCAAACAGGAGGGCACAGGTAGCTTCGGCCGGCGGGTTCAACCGAACAGCTCGGCACCGCAATTTTGGATATCAGTCGGAAAGAGTCGAGTGAGGGAAATGAATTGTTCTCGCGTATTCGGCTCAGGCTTTGAGTCTTTTTACCCAAGTGGATACCCTGTGGCGGAATTGTTCGCGGCGCACAACGGACTTGCTGGTCACCCAGTTCATTTGAATTGCCCGCCGCGGTCCCTCGTATGGTTCGTGGCCGTGCCAGGAATGGTCGCAACGCTTGAATGCGATGAGGGTACCGCCATTGGGAGGGACCTCAGCAGCATAATTCTTGAGGTCCGTTCCGCTTCGGAGTAAGCGAAGCCGTCCCCCTTCGTTTGGCCAGGAGGGATCGTTCATATAAATCAGCACCGTAATAATCTTCGTGACCGAATCAGCATGTATTTTACCGTCCGTTACCCGGCAGCGGGCGCGGACCGTGAACATGGTCGGCCTGCGGGTAAGGTCGACCGAGAATTTTTTACTGATTGAATTTTCGAACCCGGGGCCTTTCAGGGCGTCGATGGAATCTGCGAAAGCGGGGCCAAACGTGAGTTGGGTCAGCGGGACGCTCCCAGGTTGATCGAAGCGAGGATAGTCGGCCTGAATCTTGCGGAGTGCTTCTGGTTTGATGAAATTCTGCACGACCACATATTCATAGGGATCAGTTTGCAGCTCCGTGGCATCTAGTGCCGCGAGGTTAAGGACTTCATCTTCGTTCATACCATCGCTCCACTGCTCAGAGGTCTTTTCAAATTAAGATCTGGATAGAGTTCAAGACTGACCTCTCAGATTTCAAGCACTCATATCTTAGACGAACCCCGCCGTGATTAGCGGGGTTCGCATAGGGGTTCTGTGGAAGTTCTTAAGGAGTATTTCCGGCTTCGATATCCAGGATTGTGACATCAAAGTAAAGTGTTTCGCCCGCCAAGGGGTGGTTAAAGTCTAACACGACAGCCTGATCTTTAACCTCAGCCACACGAGGGTGAACCATCCGACCTTCTGCATCTTTTCCCTGTAATTGTGTGCCGACTTTTCGGGCATCAGGCGGAATTTGATCAATTGGGACTTCGAGGATAGCACTAGGGTCCTTTTGTCCATATCCTTCTTCCGGAGACACCGTCACCTGCTTGTTTTCACCTTTTTTCATTCCTTCGAGCGCGGCTTCCAGGCCGGGAATAATTTCGTGTGATCCCTGAACGAATTTCAATGGCTTTTTCCCTACGTTGGTGTCAACCACCTTCTTGTTTTGCAAGGTTAAAGTATACTCGATAGATATCGTATTTCCATTTGAAATGGTCATCGGAGTATTGCCTTTTGTTGTTTCGGCCAGGCTGTAGGTGCTGAGCATGAACACAGCAAGCATGGAACAACACATGGCCCTGATAACCCATATCGACAATGCCATAAACCGGTCCTCCATGTGAAAAGTTGGATAAGCAGCCTAGTCTGAAAGAGATCGCGGTTCGACAAAAACAAGCAGGCGAGCGGATCCAGACTACAATCGGGCAGCTACTACCAATTTATCAGATTTTTAAAGCGATGGCTATGTATTTGAAAAATAGAGCAATTTGAGCGGCTGGGGAAGGAGGATTAAAAAGGTGCCTCCCCTCACGATGAAGCTGTTTCGCCTTTCACTAGAAAATTCTCAATGGCCAGGTAATCCAACGAACCGTCCCGGAAAGCGCGTAACGCATCATTTGGCGTGCAAACAATTGGCTCTTCATGCATGTTGAAACTCGTGTTGATCAGGGCCGGGACCCCGGTCCTCTTTCGATATTCATCCACAATTTGATAGTAGCGGGGATTATCCTCCTCATCCACCACCTGGGGTCTCGCTGTCCCGTCGACATGAACAACGGCCGGACAATGTTCAGTCATCTCGTCCGTACAATCCGTCGTAATGGTCATGAATTTGGCCGGGTGCTCTGCCCCAGCCAACCCACTATAACATTGATTGGCAAATTCTTTTGCTGTCACCGGAGCAAACGGCATGAATTCCGTTCGTTTTAACCGTTTATTCAGCCACTCGTTCACCGAGGTATCGCCCGGATGGTACAGAATCGAACGGTTTCCCAATGCCCGGGGACCATATTCCATTCTTCCCGCAAAACGCGCAACCACCTTTCCCTTGGCAAGCAAGCCGGCCACCTGTTTCTCAATATTCTCATGGTATTCGTAAGGCATTCCAAAAGAGTCAAGCTCCCGTTCAACCTCGTGGTTGGAAAACTGCGGTCCCCAATACACATGAGTGATGGGATTCCGGTCAAATGGTTGTTGGTGTCTCTCACACAACTGGAAGCACTTCAATAACGCGGCGCCTGTCGCCAAACCCTCGTCCCCCATGCCTGGGTGGATAAATGTTTGCGTGACTTCTGGTAAAGCATTGATCCGTTGATTCAGCTTGACATTGGCCACCACCCCACCAGCCAGCGCGACATGTGATGCCCCAGCCTGCGTGACCCAATATTGAATATACCGTGTCGCCACATCTTCTAAGATCCACTGAATACTGAAGGCGAGGTCTTCCTTTTTAAAGGTGGGGCCTAAATCTTTTTCAAGCTTTTGAATGGCCGACCAATCAAAACATCCCCCAATGTTTTGGATGGTGCCATGCTTATATTGAATATACCGTTTCAAAAGATCGACATAGGCGGGTTGGCCGTAGGGCGCAAGCCCTGTGATCTTTCCCTCGTGTTTATGAGCATGAAATCCGCACAAGTGCGTCACATAGGCATAATAATTGCCGATCGAATCGTAACTGTCCAACTCATGAAGCAGTTTGAACTTACCATGGTCTACTTTATAAACTTGACTGGAACTCCCATCTCCAGCCCCATCAAGGCTGATGACCGTGGCCTGTTCCATCCCTGATGTAAAGTAGGCCGAGGCACAATGAGCCAAATGATGATGAATAAAAGACACCTCACCGCGATATCCCCATTCCTCCTTTAATCGTTGACGAATCTTGGCCTTTCTTCCTCTCGTAAGGACCGCTTTCAACTCATAATAGACTTTTCGACTCAATTGGTGGCCATTCGTCCATTTCGCAAAAAATGAACCGGCCGATAAAAAAAGATCCCGACTCGCTTCCTTGGGTTTTCGAAAGTAATCCTCAAGTTTGTTGGGTTCCGGCCGCCAAAAAAGTGAGTTGGTCGCGACGGCCACATGATCAACATCTTTCATGTCTAAAGACGCGGTTCTCAGCACTTCCGTGATGGATTGCCGTGGAAACCCCATGGCCATCTTTTGGCGATTGAGCCGTTCTTCACTCACCGCCGCTAACACCTTTCCATCGGCCACAATCGTGGCGCCACTGGTAATGCTATCCCCGATGCCTAACACAATCATGGATGGACATGTCCTTCGCTGAATGCCGTCATGCCGGAATCAAATCAACTGTCTGAAAATGTGCCACCGGAACACTGAGGAACACACAGAGTTCATTATAACAAAATATAGGAAAATTGCGGTGAAACTAGTATGGCCGGCCGTCACGGGACTATTGGACCTGTAGATAGGTGAATTCCAACCATTGTATAATAAGACTGATTTCTCAAAAGTGAAAGCTCACCAGCCTCAATGCATAGCTACCAATTTCATTTACGAGTTTTTTCTAAAAGCCTCTTGTTGGCCTTACTCATTGGAGCAATCTTCTCAGCAGAAGCCATGGGGATGGACCTTATAGCTCGATGTCAAGCCGATCCTGATAGCGTATTTCATGCTGTGAGAGACTCAGCGCAAGCGATGCCACAGTGGAGGTCGTTTCGAGTTGTTGAAGATCAGCGCGCGGTCAAGGCCATGGTGAAGAATTTGAGAAACTACCCAGTCCCAGTCGTCATTCAAGTTCAAACAATATCCCAAGAAGGTGCCAAGGACATTGTCGAGGTTCATGTGCGATGGGAACAAACCATGGATCCGGTGAATTACCCTGATATGTTCGACTTCATTGATACCCTTTGGGAGCAACAAAAAGTTCTCGGCTTGAACTGTGTTGATGGGGGAACCGATGTGGGTCTTTGAAGGTTTGACTCCTCGATTGAAAACCTTTACTTTCTCTCCTTCCTCTCCTCTATGAAATACCATCGGGACTTCATACTGGGAGCCATTGGGCTCCTTCTGGCCTCTGCTCTGACCAGCGGATGTTCCTTTAATCCGCGGTTGATCACCCCAATCTATGAAGGCGACGAGGGGACCGTTTTTCTCAAGGAGTTCAACGACTCGACCCCTCGGGCCGACCATCCGGCAACCCTGTCGTCTCAGTTGGTTCGCAGAATCCTTTTGGGGGTCCGGGTTCACGAACGTAAAACCATGATCGAATCCACCCTGACCGGAGGTGCGGAAGCGACGCCCGTTTTCACCTATGCAGAAGTGAACTTCCTCACTCCCCTCCTCGAGTCCGCCTTCAGTCAAGCGACACCCCAGGAGGCCATTCATTTCCAGGTGAAGGGAGATGTGGCTGGAAAACAATTTGATACGGCGGGAATAATGTTTATCCAGGGGGACGATTTCAATTTCTCACTCACGGACTATGGGCTCGCCCCCCGACGCCGCCAGACCCTCTCTCAACCAACCGTTTCCTTTGACCGTCCCAAACGGTACTCGGTCACGTTTACTCCGATCAGTGCAGTCTTAAATCCAGAAGAAGATAAGCAAGTTGTCGACGATGAAAATGTCCCGAAGCCTTTGCTTATCAGCTTGAATGTTCTTCAGCAACAAGCCGGTGCGGTGCCGGAGGAGGAGGAAGATTTTATGCCTGCTCAATCGGCGGAAACAGGTCCAAAAGCCCAAACCGCCGAGGAAATGGAGCAGGAAATCGAACAACTCCGAAAATCCATGAAAGAACAGGAAGAGCGGCTAAAAAGTTTAGAGCGGCAGATGGAAAAATAGGATTGGGGCATTGTGACTTGTAGCTGCGTCATCTTACTTGCCTGCCGAAGAGGCACCACCCCTTGAGAATTCTCCCCTCACCCTTCCCCCTTGCCCGGCCGTAGCATTTTCGCGGAGGAGGGTCTCCCCAAATTGGCAAGGGTAAAGAAAGGAACATTTGGTTTTGGGGAGAAATTCATTGTGATTATTATCCCCCTCACCTTTATCCTCTCCCCAAAAGGGGGCGAGGAAATAAGACAGGACCGCTTTATTTCTTTACGCCCTCTCCCTTACAAAGGGAGAGGGCGGGGGTGAGGGTGTTCTTTGGTTATGGGCAGCATAAGATGCTGCAGCTACACTTTATAACTCATTAAATAAGTAGCCTCCCGCTTTTTATTGAGGATAGGGCCGCCCCGTCACAAGAAACGCATAACACTTCACTCCAGCAGGTCAAGAAATATTTCTTGACATTCAAAAAAAAAGGCATAGGATTGATATCTCGACCCAAAACCTACATCTTGGGGGCTTTGCAGTCGAACGCAATAATTATACACCTTCAATATCGAGGGGAAAATTATGCTAATGTATCCTACAGCCAAGAAATTCTCGGTGGTGAGCTCGACCATGCTCGCACTGTTCGCTGGAACATCCCTTGCAGAGGCTCAGGTACGACACGATTATGCCCCCTCCGAAATTCAGCACCAACAACAAGTCCAAGGCGTCGTGCAGGTCCTGCCGGTTGGTGGGTCCTTTCGATTTGGCGGGGGCCGTGTCGTCTGCTTTCGGCCAAGCACCAAAATCGATCGGCGGGATCGGATCCGGTTCCGGGACGTCCCTCACTACAACGTCGTCACGGTTACGCGCGACGGGGCAGTTCGTTCGGTCTTGTTAATCAGGACCGACACCGGAAGGGAGGTGTTCAGGTCGCATCCCTATGGCACGGCTTTCGCGGCTGCCTCCGCCCGCGGCGATCGCGAATGCCGAATGAAAACCCAGGAATTGGAAAAATTCCTCCGCGGACGGCCAACGCCCGGAATCCCAACGCGATTGACGCAAGCCGAAAAGGTTGACCCATCGACCTGGCATCAGGGAAAAGCTTTTGCCGGGGGGCCCAGATTAGCACTTCGCCACCCGCAGCTTCTGCCCGGGCTCTTGACGGAGGAATTCCCCTCAGTTCTTCCAATCGGCTACGCCACACGCCCAATGCTCGCGTCCCTGGGAAGGGACCTGACAGCCCGGTGGAACCCCGGTGCGCCGGCCAAGGGCCTGATCCTCCCCGCGACGGCACCGACTGGTTTCGCTAACGGCCTGCCGATTGGCTGGAACGGATCGACCGGTTCCACCTCAGGCCAGTGTTTCAACTACACGATCAACACGCCGGCCAACAATGTCTCCGTGACGGGCTTCAGCTCGAAGGACACGGCTAGCAGCACCTCCGAGCAGATCAAGGCATCTGCCACAGTGAGCGTCGGCATCGAGGGCTTTAAGGCGAGCGACACTTTCGGTTTCTCCGATCAGTGGAAGGCCTCAACGAATTCGACTAACCAGTATTACAATTTGTACACGCTCTGGACGCTGGACACTGCCGTCTCCCAGAGCGATCCCCTCACCAGTCAGGGCAGCGATGCAGGCACCAGCCTCAGCACACTGTGCGGCAGTCAATACATGTCAGCGGTGACGGTCGGGATGGTCGCGACGCTCAGTATCAACTACGGCTCGTCTTCCTCCTCGACAACGACGAAAATTTCCGACAAGTTAAGCGCGAGCTTTGGGCTGGAGAGCATCTCGGGCGCGGTGAGCACAGCATTCTCCGAAAGTTCCTCGTCATCCTACTTCGAGTTTAGCATGATCCAGTATGGCGGCGGCACCGACGCGTCGCACGACCTCAATAATGCCTTTCAGATGGTCAACTCTTCCGGAGAGGCGTACTATGCCTCCTGCGCCGCCGGCAACTCCGATGACTGCACCACATTTTCAGGCAACATGGGAACGGGTGCGAGCAACGCCCTGAATAGCATCGACAAGCTGGTGAGCAACCTCAGTGGTTCGAGCAACCCTGACATCAGCTTCTTTGAGACATTCCCCGAGGGGGTCGCTGGCGCCAACACGCCCCCCCTAGAAACGACCGACGTTCCTGTCGTCGTGAGGGACGTGATTTTGGAATTCTTCGGAACGTCGATGGCGCTCATCGACTACCTGACGCTCCTGAACCAGGTCGCGACCCTCAACAATCGGGTCATGCAACTGAACCGCTTGGTCAGCCAACCTAACTTCAATCCGGAGACCCTCCTCGACCTAGTCAGCTATTTGGACACCCTCGAGGACACGTACAAAGGCGATCGATCCACCCTCTTGACCAACCTCGAGAACTGCCTGTCGGCCACGAGCACTAACGTCGCCACCATGTGTGGGCCGATCAAATTAAACACAGACACCAACGCCTTCGAGTATTACGCGTCGGGCAGTACGACCCCCAACTTCAACGCCCAGCAGAACACCCTCGCGCTGCAGTACACGGCGCAGGTTACGGAAACCGAGGACCCAGATATATCAAACGACGTGCTGTACATCGACAAGCTGCCGTCTTTCGCCGCCGCAGGATCCTCTATTCCCATCGCGGGGGAGGCAGCATTAATCCAGTTCACCGACCGAACCTGGTTAGATGGCAACACGCCTTCCACTGGGGCGCTCGTGGAAATTCTGGTGCTTTCGTCCAATGAGCCGATCTCGACAAACAACGTGTCGACAACGGTCAGGACCGATACCGACCCTTCGCCTTTCAACCTTTGGATCGTCGGCAATTCAGGTGGCGGTGACGAGCTTTTAAATCCTGGTAATTTACCAAATCCGAACTCGTTTACCAGCGTGACGCCATGCACGCCGATCTTCGAGGACCCGTGCGCGATCAACTATGAAGCCCCCTTTGACAGCAGAACGCGGGCGATCATCAATCAGCAGATCGAGAATTTCTTTACCGTGAACTGATCGTCGGAAACACCGTATCGCGGAATGTGACACAGGAAGTCCCCTGTTGTTTTGGCCTATCAGCCATTAATCTTAAACAGAAAGTGGAGTAGGACGAGGAATACTTTAAGCGGATTTTTGCAAAAGAACCCCGCTATCGCCTGGGCATCGGGTGGCGTGTGGATGGTCGTGTCGGCGGGAGGTCCGAGCGCCTGACCGCCAAAAGGCGTCCCCAAGAAAGAAAGTAAGGTACAACCGCTACAAATTTATTCACGAGGCTTTCAAATGGAGCAGCCATTGATAGGAGGTCACGCCTCCTAGAAGAAGACAACTCAGAAGGGCATTAGTGGCGCCGGTAGGCCAGTCGAGGAAATAGGAGACCACGAAACCGCAGAACGCGACCAGTCCACCACAGGTGGCGGCCATACGGGGAACAATTCGAAACCGTTTGGAGAGACGAAATGCCACCATTGGCGGAAGGAGTAAGAACGCGAAGGTGAGTAGCGGACCAACAGTAAGGACTCCAAGTGAAACGGTCATCCCAACGAGTCCGTATAGAATTAAATCCCACACCCACACCTGCTTGCCCATCGACAGTGCGATATCCCGATCGACGGAAATGAGAAGAAGATCACGTCGAAAATACCACAGGGCAAAGACAACGACGGAGTAGAAAACCACCAGCAACACCATATCAAAATCTGATATGGCAATAATCTGACCTCGTAACATTTTAATCACACCGACTTCAGGAATTCGCTCTGAGGCTAGGAAAAGGACGGTGACGGCTCCGGCAAGGACATAGATAGCCCCAATGCGGCTTTCGACTAACCCGCCGCCGTGACGCTCCAAAGCCGCGAGTACAAGCAGTATTCCAGTGGTGATAAGGGTGGATCCGATTAGCGCAACCAGGAAATCACTATGCGGACCGGCTCCCTGGTGAAACACGATGTGATAAAAAATAGCTGCAACGATCCCCGTGGCCGAGACTTGGGGCAAGGCAACTCCGAGGAAGACCATTCGTCTGGCGTACATGAGCACACCGATCAGCGGAAGCACCAATCCTGTCAGTACTCCTCCGTAGAGTGCATTCCGCAACACATAGGAAGGATGCAGAATTTCTAACAGCTCCATCATAATGATTTATCTTCCGACGCCCTCGGTGGACAACAACCGGCGTTCGCGTTCTATCAGGACATCAATATGGCACCGGGACATTTTCCCCTCTTCAAATACCAACACTTCCTGTACGACTTCGTGAAGGGCGGGGAGTAAATGGTCGATCCATAATAGAGTTATCTCAGATTTTAACCGTAAAGTGTTCATGAGTTGAATCATAGAACGAACGGATCCCCGGTCGAGACTGGCAAGCGGTTCATCTAGCAAAAGGATCGAAGGATTCATCGCCAAAGCCCTGGCGATCAACACCCTCTGCTGCTGGCCTCCCGAAAGGTCGGAATAGTTTTTCTTTTCCAGCTCCATGATATCCACTTGCTCCAAGGCCCAATCAATTTGTTCCCGTTCATTTTTCCCCAACCGCTGCCAAGGTTTTAATGTTCCGAAGGTTCCCATCTCCACGATTTCTTTGACCGTTAAAGGCAGCAATCGACTCACGGTTGCCCGTTGAGGAACGTACCCCACTGACACTCGGCCTGCGACTTCAGAATCTTCTATTCGAATTGTTCCGGCCAAAGGGGAAAGAATGCCGGCAATTGTTTTGAGAAAGGCGGTTTTTCCCGATCCGTTGGGACCAAAAATGGCCAGGGCTTCTCCGGGAAACACCTCAAGATTGACATTTAGAAGAACCGGATGCCCGGGGTAGCCGAGGTTGACCTGGTTAAGAGTGATGATGGGAGAAGCCATGTATCACTGTTGGCCTTGAGCTACCGGACCTTGAAGGGCTTTAAGAATGGAACGAATATTAAACTCAATGAGATCTTCGTAAGTATTCACGCCAGGATTTCCACCGACCATGATCAGAAACTTGGCGACCTTCGCCCCCGTTTGATCGGCCACCCAATTGGGTAGCCGATCACTAAAATGGGGCTCGCGAAGAACGAGAGTCACTTCCTTTTCTTTCATGCGTTCAACAAGCCACACCAGATGTCCTTGGGTGGGTTCAATTCCAGGCCGAATTTCAATCTGCCCGACTTCTTCGAGCCCAAAGCGCTCTGCGAAGTAAATCGTGTCCTGATGGTAAGATACAAACCGGATCCCCTTAAAGGGCTCAGCCATTTTTTGCCACTCGTCCACTTTCTTAAAAATATGTTCTTTAAATTTCTCAAAATTGGCTTGAAATAGTGGTTTTCCGGGCGGGTACACTTTGCCTAATCCTTCGGCGATGGTTTCTGCCATCACCAGGGCATAGGCGGGATCTAGATTAAAATGAGGATTTCCCAGAGGATGAACATCCCCTTCTCGCCTTAACAGGGATTTGGGAATTTGTTTGGGTTGAATATGCATGGAACAATCTATAAACCCAGGATTCCCGGGTTGAATATCGTTATTGCGAGAAACATCCACTAAAGCCGGAAGCCACGAATGTTCGGCTTGAAGACCTAGGACCACCAGAACATCCGCGCGGTTCAACTTTGGGACAAAGCTGGGTTTAATGGGAACCCCATGCGGATCTTCCATCCCTTTGGCAAGGCTTTCGACCGACACCAGGTCGCCCCCGACCCTTCTCGTAAAATCTGCCAAGTCGGGTATCGAAGTAATGACCTGGATCTTGCCTCCCTCCTCAATTGAGGGCTTACCTGACATCCCCAGGAAGGGAAGGGCCACAAAGGCCATAATGAACAGCCATGGAACCCTTCCCCATTTCATTGACGGGATGGTCCTCCCCTTTGGCATCCATACCGGCAAGGCTTTTTCCAGAAATCTCACGTGGTTAATCCCGTTCCGTGAACCCGTGTTGGTGACTGCCAATCACGACTTCCCATTGAAAGAACACGCCGTTGGCACTTGTGGCGTTCCCGTAACTGGAATATTCGTATTCGAGAATGAAACGATGAAATTCGCTTGGGTAAAAGGTCAAATAGGGGGACCAGGTTCTGACGTCTGTCCGAGACCCGTCGGCATTGGCCGTCGACCCAAATTGTCCGGACCCAGCATTGAAAACCAGTGCCGGTTCACTGGGAAGCTGGTAATAGTCAAAACGAAAACCGGGCCGCCACTGTTTAGTAATTCGATATTCTGCGTATGTGTATCCACCCCAGGCGCCCTGAGCAACAGTGTTTCCAAATATATCACGCCGGCCTTGCCCAAAATCATAAAAGACTTCTCCATGAATCGCCAGGCTTTGCCGCAATCCTCTTCCCAGGGGATACCACCGATAGTGAAAATCAACGTCTAGGGTCGTTCGGTCAATGGGCGTATTCGAATCAATCGCAAGAAGGGCGGCCGTTTCAGCCTCAGGAACCCGAACTTGAGCGCCGTAGAGCCAAGAGAACCCCAATTCCACATTATGGTCGTCTGTAATATCGTGGTATGTTCGAACCACTCCAAAAAAGTTATTACCATGGTTAATCTGTTGCCGTCGTTGCGCCAACGCATCTTCCGATAACTGCCCGAAGTTAAATCCCCACCCGGCAGAAACCTGTAAATAGGTGTCAGTTGGAGAAAGCCAACTCATTTCTAAGCCATCCGTCCGAGTTCGGTCATATAGAATACTTAAAGATGGCGGCGGATCGATTTGGGGCAAATCGTGAGCATGTCTGCGTCCTAGATATCCCCAATCCGCAAAAAAACGGCCTCCTCGGACGGAGAAATTATAGGGCAAGGATGTCGTTTGAATGGCGGCTTCCTCAATCTCAAAGGACGCCTTCAAAAATTCTTCCGATCCCGCGTCACCGACCGCTTCTCCGTGCCCCGTGGCGATCACGTACGCACGGGCATACGTGTCGACATCAGCAGCCGCAAATAACTCAATGGTTCGCAGGGCTGCGCTAAAACCTCCTGGCAACGCATTTCCTACCGCGTCGTCCCCCATTCCCCGCGCATTTGCCCCCTCACCTCCATTAAACGTTTGAAGCCGGTTCTTGTAGCTAAACACCGGCTCAAACACAAACCCGATGGCAGGGTTGAAACGATTGAGGAGCTGCTGGCGTCGTAATTTCGCTCTCATCTGAGGGGTTCGGCCAATGTCCAGCTCACGGGGAACCTCCAGAGGCATTCCTCCTACCCGCTCCAACATGTCTGTTGGTTCCGTTTTGGTCTTGACACCGGGAAACCGCATTTGAATGTCGTCGCTTCGGCCCGTTTTCGAATCAACCTCTTCAAACGGATTTTCTTCGCCAGAGTCTTCAGTGGTGTCTCTCTTGGATGCTGGGCTTATTTGCGTCTTTTCTTTTTGCCCCTTGGCCTGAGCGAGCATGCGAAGATCTTGCCTTAGCATCATTGACTCAGCAAATCCTTTATCCCCGAACTCAGAGGTGGCGGATTCCAGCGAGTTACCCCAACCCGCCGATGACAGCCCCATTGTCAGGAAACATAGTAACAGTATTCCTAGTTTTAGACTATTTCCCTTGTCATTCGGTTTTTTGAAGGTATGGCATGGTATTGGAATTCGCCCCTCGGAGAAATCTCCTTGAATCTTCATTTTTTTCCTCTCTTAAACGTATCGCGTGAGAAACGAAGAGAGCGTGACCCGACATAAATCAGGCAATATGGAATTAGGCGAACGTTGCCCGCCCAAAACCAGATCAAAGCTCTCGATTGACGCTAGGAGATACGGCTAGAAGGAGGGGGAGCCCGAGGAGAGGCGGTTGAAAGACTGATACTTTTTGGAAGAAAAGCAGGATTGAGATCAGGTTGAAGGGTTGCAAGAGGAAGGGGTTCCGCAACAGCGATAGGTTGTATCGTAAATGAACCTGACGCCTGGTGCTCAACCCATTGGCAAATGTCAAAGTCCGAATGCTGATGGCCGTCATGATCGACCTCTGCAAAGTCATGATGGACCGCGAGAGCGGACCCAAAGGGCACCATGACCAGAAGTAAAAGTGCCAGGGGCAGGGATACCCACATTCCGAACCTTTTTGCCCTTAAATTATTGACCATTATGGAGTTTTTTCCTTCGTTTCGGTCCGGTTGGGTAACACACTTCTCCCACGAATGTCAATTTATTGCAAATCATTTGAAATAAGATTGAATGGAGATATGTTGTTCTTTTAATCCGGAAATTCTTCTACAATGTGGTCTACGTGTACTATGGATTGGCAATTTGACGGGCCTGTTGTCTCAGTCCCTGTTTTCGTCCCCTTTTAATTTGTAATGACCTATTCTTTGCTCATTTTTGCCCATCTACTTGGCGCCGTTCTCATCGGTGGTGGGTTGATTGGAGTATTTGTCTCTGATCTTCGCTCACGGCAGACTCGGGATTTGCCACAGTTTTCCGAAGCCGTTCGAAATATCGCCATATTTTATGATGGCGTGGTGGTGCCCGGAGCGTTACTGCTGCTTATATCCGGCACGTGGCTGGTTGTGGATTTTTTCGGTGGGTGGGAATTTCTGGAGATCCCCTGGTTGGTTGGAATGGTGGGATTATTTGCGTTCGAATTTATTGAGGGAAACTCGGTCACCCGATTGTATTTTATGAAATTGCGTCGGATAACGGGGGAAGCCTTAAAGGCCGGCCAAATCACCCCTGAGCTGAAAAAGGCACGAGCTGAAATGGTGCCTACGTTTACCCATTTTTTAGACCTTCCCATGCTCATGGTCATTATTTCCCTCGGAGCCATGAAGCCCACCTCGTGGACTCATTTTATTGTGGGGACGGTTTTGGCCATTCTTTTTGCAACAATTCTAACAATCGCTTTGCCCCGACTTTACCCTTGGGATGCCTCCGACAAATAAGCCTGGGAATTTTTGGAAATATGAAAGGAGACCTGCTCATGAAATATCTGTTGAAAGGCCTTTTCGCATTCCTTTTTCTCATAGACGCTCACCTGGCAATCGCCGGTGTCGCTGATGTGATTGACGCCAAAGCTGTTTGCAATCAAAACCCAACTTGCGATTTTACGGTAACCATTCAACATGAGGATTCCGGATGGGAGCACTATGCCAACCAATGGGAGGTACTATCTCTCGAGGGAGAAGTATTGGGGATTCGGGTTCTTCTTCATCCGCATGTCAATGAACAACCATTTACCCGATCGCTGACTGATGTGCCGATTTCCCTTTCCATCAAAACAGTAAGAATTCGAGCCCATGATTCGGTTCATGGGTATGGGGGAAAAGAAGTGATGCTTGAATTAAAGAGGTAAGTGAACCTGAAAATAGTTTCGGGTTCCGGGTTTCGAGTTTCGGGTAAAAGGATTTAGACCGTGAGTCGCATGGGGAGAAATGAAATCCTGTCACGTTGTCCTTGGGTCGACCTGAGCAAACCGGACTATGTGGCGTACCATGATACGGAATGGGGAGTCCCCGTTCATGACGATCGGATCATTTTCGAGTTTCTCTTGCTCGAAGGCGCCCAGGCCGGATTAAACTGGTATACCGTTCTTCGGAAAAGAGAAAACTACCGTCGGGCGTTTGACGGTTTTAACCCACGGAGAATCTCTAAATATGGGGAAAAAGAAGTTAAAGTTTTACTTGATAATTCAGGAATCATCAGAAACAAACTGAAAATCCATGCGGCAATCACCAATGCCAAAAAATTCCTGGAGGTTCAAAAAGAATTTGGAAGTTTTGACGCCTACATTTGGGGTTTTGTGAAAGGAAACCCGATGGTCCATAGGATAAAACGCCTCAAAGATTATCCGACCACCAGTCCTGAATCTGATGCGTTGAGCAAAGATCTGCGGCAGCGAGGCTTTAAATTTATCGGCTCCACAATCTGCTACGCCCATATGCAGGCCACTGGCCTTATCAATGATCATTCGGTAGATTGTTTCCGTCGAAAGGAAATTGTTGATAGGTATTGAGGGGCTAGTGAAGTTTAGGATTTATTCATTCAAAAGTACGCCTGGATTTGAAGTAGAGCTTCGTTATCATCTACTCGATATTTATAATCGAAACGTAAGGCGAGATTTTGTTGGAGCGTATACCGTGTACCCAAAAACCCTCGAAAGGCTTCTGATGATTCTCCCAGGGGAAACCGGAGATAGGAACCGGTAGCCAGAATTTTCCACTGCGGTGTCAGGCTCGAGAGAAACCCGCCAGTTATTCCACCTCCAAATCTGTAATTTTCGTCATAAGCGTGACTGTAATCAAATTCCAACTCGGGGATTGCAAAGAACACCTCGCTGCTTAACACATGCGATTCCCCGCTCAGCCCTGCTCCACCATTGAGGCGGAAATTTCGACAGTAGCGACAGTCATTAAACGTAATCGTGTCCAGTTCTCCTGACACTTTCCATGACGGAGCTTTAATAAGTGTATCAACGGGGGTGAGCGAAACAAGATTGGCAAAGGTTAATTTTTCAAGTCGCGCACGATCTGTCGTATTGTAATACCGAAGGGATACGCTCAAGAGCTCAATCTGGGTATTGGGGACATACCCGGGATCAGGGTCAAGAAGATCGTGGTAGGCCGCACGAAGATTGACCTCCTGAAAAATTTCATTCTGTCGCCATCCGACTCCGAAACCAGCCCGTGCCGGTTTATGGCCCAATTCCGGCTGACTTGTAAAGGGGTTGATGAAAAGAGGGGGCGGAAGAACATGCAGTTCACTTCTGGCAATGAGCAGGCGATGCAGTTGGGCTTTTCCCACAAGGGCTTCCTCTTCTCGTCCAATCACATGATATTGGAAATAGTCGATTGCCAGGTCTAATAGAAAGACTTGGCGTTCGGGTAACAGAGACATGAATCTTTGATCGTGAAACCCTGCCGGATCATGAATCAACAAGGCTAACAATTGTGTTTCGTTGGGTTTCAGGGCATCGACCTTTCGGCGGATGGTAGTCGTCCGGGAGTTCATAAATGTCACTCGCTTGACCAAACCCGATTGTTGAGAAATCAGACGGACCGTTTCTCCGGGAATCGTCCAAAGATAGTATTGATCGGTGAGTTGTAATTCGGGTTTGGCTATTTCCACCAAAGATAAGATTTGGTAGGAACAATTTTCTTTAAAGAAAAAGTAGTCAAAATGAATCTTTTGAAGTTCCCACTCATGCATCAATAATCTGAGTATTTCTTCTTCGGTGAAGTCGAGTTGATATTCCCAAATATCCCGGTTTTGGATGTCTCCATACTTTTTTACCAATTCATAAAAAGGTTTGATCGAAAAATATCCTTCAAACCCACCGGTCAATCCCAGGTACGCAAAGGTCAGAAAAAACTCCGTGGTCGGACGGGCCGCAAAATTAATGGTATAGGAAAGGAGTTTCGTCTCCTCAGTTTGATCAACCTGATCAATCCGCAAAAGGGTATGGGCGAACATGGAAGGCGGGTTATTCAAAAAGGCCGAAGGAAAAATCAGGGAGACCCCCGCAGGATTCAATTCCTCCATCCACAACTCAAATTCTTTGCATGGTTGTTCGGGAAGACGACGCGGGTCAAAGCCCAAATGGGTGTTCAACCAGTGGTAGCGTGCTACAAACGCACATTGAGCAGGTTGCTTGATATCTCCGAATTTCTCTCGTGAGAAAAAGGCTTCTAGGGTGGCTACCAGCTCAGCCTGCGGATCGGTTTTCCCGTCCGGAGCAAGAAAAAAATCCGCATCGTCTGCTTGACTTGTGAATCCTTCAAGCACATTCGGCCGGTAATGGAGCAGGAGATGCCAGTATCGTTGATTGGCTAACTCAAGTTGGGTAGCCCGATGAAGTAACTCTTGAAGGTAGGGTGCGGTGGAGGGATTCTCGATATCCGCCTGTACTTGAGATACGACCTGAAATCCGGGACCGAGCCCCAATATCACGCCAAAGAGAAGACGATGTACAGCCGTACGGATTGGGTGTGAAGGGATTAAAGGAACCTTTAACCTGAAATGGGTTGACCGGCCACCCTGCGACCTTTCGCCTCCGATAATTTCACGGCGAGGGCGGAAAGCATCTCTTCTGAGGTGGTTTGGTCAGAGGGAAATAATTCCTGAAAGTTGGATTTGGTCAAATCAAAGAAGTCCCGGCGATCGTGTTGTGGAACTTCCATCAATGTGGCAAGACTGGTGAGATATTCACCTTTCCCTGCCGCCATATCTTCTTTTAATCGTGAAAGGTTGGCTTTCGCAAAGAACTGGATTTTCCGTTGTTTCTGTAACATTCCAGGGTGATACCAATTAAAGGTGCTTGAGGTCGAATCGGTAATCGATTCAGTGGTGTTGGTAAAGGAACAGGAAGTGGTACTCAGTAGATTAAAGAGCGCAAAAAATAAGACCCCAATGAACGGTAACGCGATTAGCCTTCTCATGACCAATTTTACCTCCAAAAGAAATGTCTGCTTCTCATGGGACACAGGGAAATTCATCATTTAGCCTACCACAATTTGGAATATCTTTAAACCTCTTTACCAAACTCCAATTAGTAGACATAGGAAAGCTGAAGGGCAATATTATCCGTATCATTAAAGGGGCTCAAGGGGTTCACTTCTGCTGCATCGATAATCTGGACATATCCCAAGACTTTCACGCGATCGAAGAAGCGTTCAGAATATTCAATCCGCCACAGGCGCGTGGAATTGGATAAATCGTGAATCAATCCGGCCAAAAGCACTCCCTGTCCCAGGTTATTACGAGTCCAGCGAATGCCAGCAAAGAGATCGTTCTCGAACGGTCGAAACGCAGGGGCTTGGAAATCCTGCGGAGAATCATTATAGAGGTATTCAAGGAGCAGACCTACATCATGCTTCCGATACACCCGATAAAAGGTGTATTCACCTCCCGCGACAAACGCGGTATAACTATTCGGAACGAGATCTCGCAAGACAACGGTCCCATCAAACAAAATCGACTCCGAAAAAAAAGATCCCGCATTATCGGTATTCATATATAAATATTCACCCTTCAAAAGCCAGTTCCCAAGATTCCAGGTCACATCCGCGCTGATTTGTTGCATTTCATAATACAGAGTTTGGGCAATATCAACTCCTGGGGCCGCATTAATCACGGGAAACCTAGCATAACCGTTAAAGTAGTACGCCCCAATGTCAGCGGTTCCGATTGTTCCCTGCCAACGAGCGGCAAGATTAGGACGCGTTTTTTCTGCGCCGTTCGTGAAGATAGGATTCCCTTGTAGGTTCAGTTGTCCCTGAAAGGGGTTGTACGGATTGACCGCGTTGGGGAGGTTGGCCACTCTAAAGTAAGGGAAATAGGTCACATCAAAAGTATTCTCTTTCCATATGCCTCTTACTCGAACTGCGGATTGGCCGATCTTGTTGCGCCTCGGATCAAAAAAGTCAACTCGATAATCTTTTTGATTAAAGATGTCGACGATATTCCAGGACTCCACGGACCCCCAGAAATGGGTCTGAAACCCGGCTCTGACTTCTATGTATTCGCTGAGATATTCGCCGTACACATCTTGAAGTGAGATCAGGTTGTATTCGGAATCGTTAAGACCTAACCGGAGTCGCGGGGCAATGACGGCAATCCAGGTATTATCATAATCCAGAGCCAAGTCTGGATAGACTTGAAGATAAGAGATGACATTCTCTTGCTCGCCGCTGTCTGCGTTAGGAAAATACGCACCATGACCGGTACCGGTTGCCTTGAAGTCATAGTTCAGGGCATCCATGTCAAGGGCTAATCCTTCTCCCGACTGCCCCAAACAGATCATGAAAAAGATGAAGATGCGGATGATGCTAAGTTTCACGAGCACGAGTGTCGTTTGATACTAAAGATTCTTCATTTGCAAGAGCGTTTTAGTACCGCTTCAACTTTTCCGCTAAATTAATAAGGAACATAGAGATGGGCCTCGTCACCGTTGGCGTTCCAGAGAACGCTTTCTAAACAAGGACTCCTTAAGCCCTTGCTGAAATTTCCACTCGAGGAACTCTAAAATGGTTTTCTTCTTGGTCTGAAGGTTATCCATGCTCACTTTACTGGGCCTCCAATACTTTTCAAGGTAAAGTCTAAGACCAGTCACATGCTGAACCTTTAAAGCCGCTCCCTTGCGATCAAAAAATTCCTGTTTGACCGTCTGGAAATTAGATTGCTTGACCCAGGTAATGATCTTCGAATAGCCGGAACTCAAAGCTTTGGGATACCGTTCGGTTACCCACACCGGCTCTCCTTCGTGAGTATCTTCCCGAAGATATTTAAAGGTGTATTTTTCAGGTTTGTGGGAAGAAATGTCCTCGTAACTAAATTCCGAGCCCACGAAACTTCCACTTTTATTCTCTGAAGCGATGCGTTTCACACGCTTCAAAGCGGGAAGGTAGAGCCACTGGTCATCTCCTTTTTCGATATGCTCGAACGTGAGAAGGCCGGTGCCCTTAATATCCCGTGGGAAATGAAAGGTGATCAAGGTCTTATCAGCATCATCCCTAACCTCCAGAAAGCGCATGAGCATTTCACGACGGCTCTCCTGACCAGCCGCATTGTAGAGCTTCATGTACATATCGGCTTGAGCATCACGATATCCCACGTTCATATCGTCCTGGGTTTCGAAAATGTGTTGACCCTGCTCCTCAAGTGTATCGCCCGGGGGAGGAGCGGCTTGGACCATGAAAGAAAACAAAAGGAGCAGGGCTGTCAAAGTCATGAAAGACGTACAAAGACAAACACGGATGTCTATGTTTTTCTTCATTAAGACCTTCCTTTGCCGATTGCCGGTTGGAACAATACGATGATCATATTCACAACTGGAGAAATATTCATAAAATCACGCGCAAAGGGAACGCTTTCACCACCCTTAGTTTAACAGATTAAAGAATAAGGGCACGTTTCAAAGATTGAGGGCCGGAGGGCCTTCCCTGGTGACTTCGATGATGTTCCGGGGTTCGGCCCGGACTGGCTGTGTGCCATCCATTTGGGCGACAAGGGCGGCCAATCGCCACCCATACCGGATGGGGAAAGGCAATCTCTTTCAACGGCATGCTGAGTTTGCTAAGAGAATTGGAAAGGGACGCCACATTTACTGTTCCAAAGAGTTTTTCACCGACGGGGAGATTGAGCCTATTGTGCCTCAACCTAGAACTGATACAGAGCGGCGGCCAACATCAGGCCTGAACCGGCCTCGAGAATAATACCGAGGTCTCCTTCCCGAACCATCCCCTTTTCAAGGGCATGCTTGAGACCAAAGACGGTGGAGCAGGTGTAGTAATTCTGACCGTCATTCAAATTCACCACTTTCGATTCCGGTAGGTTTAGCTGGACCGTGAACCTACGGACAAATTCTCCTGAAACCTGAGGAGGAATAATGATCTGGATATCATCCATGGCCAAGTTTTCCTGGGCCAACAGTTCTCCGATCACATAGCCGACCTGCTCAAGAATAAGGAACTCCCAATCCGGTTTTCGGAAGATTTTCAGGAAGGGTTTTCCATTTTCCCAATTTACTTCGGTACGGAACACCTCCTGATATTCAGGATAATACTTGAACAGAAAGCGCAGAAAACCGGCTCGACCTGATTCTTCGAGAAGGGCGGCAACCCCACATTCCTTCAGATCCAAGATAAAATGAGGTGCATGGATTTTGTTATTTTCAATCTCAGAACTCACACAGAGGGCTTTCTTTGTTTTCCCAGAGGCGACCATCGCCTGAGCAGTCTGACACGCATGTACGAAACCGCATGCCCCGTTCCCTAGATCATAAGCCAAGGTGGTTGGGCTGCCCCAGCCATCATGTGTGGCATTTAGTTGAGCTTGGCCAGCGATAACTGTAGCCATGGCGGGCTCCCCTATGAAATCATTCCGGTATACACCGCTATTTATCAGTAAACCCACTTCCTCCGGGATGCCCCCATCCTCCTCCAGACATGCTCTGATCGCTTCGGTCGCCAGCCCCACGGAGTCTGCCTTGGATTCTCCCGCATGTAAGGCTATTCCCAATGCCCGGAATGCTATTCGTTTCTTAGTTTGAAGGGAGCCATTTGATGTCACAATGTTCTCAACCTTCACCCGTCTTTCACGGTTTCGAATTCGATCCGGAAGTTCATCAAAAGTATATTCAGCCAGCCCAAGCGTGATACCGGAGGCTGCAATACCAAATAACGCCGTGTCTTTCGCATTGATGGTAGAATCTATAATCTTGTCCCACAACGCTACAAAGTGGGCCGTACTTGCCGTATTACCCCGCTGTTGCAGATTATCTATGGTATTGCATGATTTGAACGAAGACATTCCGAGCGCCTTATTGATTTTTCTGATGGCTCCTCGTATCGCGATACGGGCCGTTTGGTGGGGCACGAAGTGATCAATTGGATTCCTCCAGGAACGGGACTTGAGCTTATTAACTAAATAGTTAATCCCCACTTGGGCCGCGACCTGATGTAGTTTGACCGATTGAGTATTCATAATACAGCCACCATGGGTTTCAGTGCTCGGCTTAGAAACGCACAGATCACTGTATCGGCCAAGGGTGAAAATCTCCATATCTTTAAAACCCACTTCCGGATTCAGAGATTCCTCTAAGATAATGGCGGCACCGGCGTCACCAAGTGTCAGGCAGGCCAATCGCTCGTCATTTATACCGCTGGAAAGTTCCTTTTGTGCAGTCTCTGTCAGGTGGGTGATATACTCGCCGCTGACAACCATCGCCCGCCTAACCAGGCCGCTTTTGATGAAGGCGTCGACTAAATGAATGGCTGTAAACATGCCGGCGCAAGCGTTGCTAATATCAAAACACCAAGCCTTCTCGAAATCAAAATCCCGTTTCAACTGAATGGCGGTCGATGGCTCATAGGTGAAACTCCCCACTTTGTCAAAACGGGAAATATTACAACAGATAAGCAGTTCGATATCCTTCGGATGATACTTAGAAAGCTCGAGGCACCGGGAAATTGCCTGGCGAGCCAGATCAACGGAAAATTCATTCTCTCCCGCCATGTGACGACTCTGTATTCCGGTCATCCGTTCCAAGGGAAGCCGAATCTTGGATTTGCATGCATTGAGCACTTCTTTGGTGATCACCGTACGCTCGGGGAGGTAAACACCCAGACTTTCAATGACGATATTTGGCATGATCCAACTCTTTTTCGCCGCAGATCTTTCACCGGCCGAAAAACCGGCATTTCCAAGAAAACAGCCGATCACCGACCTGGATTCCGCTGCTCTCCCTTAGTTAGAGGGGGGACCGATCACTGAGATAGCGAGGGATTCTCTGAAGAGACCGGATCCACTGAGTGTTCTTGTTTATTTCTCTCTCTTGCCTGGTTCCTTCAAACAAACGCATTATAGGGGTGAAAGGAAGAAAAGGAAAGGCTTTTTCTTTGCCGTCCCTCTCACGGCACTATGGATGGAACTATTCTAAGAGGGGTGGTGTTCCCTATTTCGATTTCGGTGGTGCCGGGCATTGTCCACCGCCCTTTTTTATGTCGTCTCCAATGAGGGTGTCGACCCTTTCATTCGGACACAAGGAATAGTATGTATCATTAAAAAGACCTACTACATCAAGGCACCGTCAAAGCTTTGACCCGGAAAATGCTCGCTCCCCCCACTATTTTTAATGCATTCAATTCCAATCCTCACTTTGCCTTACCCATGGGCATCCCCCCCTCGTTCCGAATGTGGCAGGTAAAACCAAGAGTGAATGCCGGTTACCTGATCGGCCTACTCTTCGACCGATCATAGGGGTGGGGATCGCCTTGGTTAAATGAGTTCTGGGGATGTTTCGCTGGCCTTCGATCTCCCCCCTTGGCGCCATGACCCCGGCGGGTCACCCCCGCGCCCCTGGCCTGCGGTTTTACCCGCTAACAGGCCATAGAGGGTAACTCAGTATCCTACGATCACGGAGAGGGGCTTTGTCTGAATGACGTAAGTGCGCCTTACTGGGAAAATGTGTTAGAAGTATTTTTACCTTGAGAAATCTACCATGGTCTCGGATCAGAGTTGGTTCTTTCTCTTCCACCTGCCGGGAAATTTCATTGACGAAAAAAGGACTGGGAACCGGATGAGGCAGTTTCCAACTCGACTTGGAGAATGGATCATTTTTCATCGATGGTGGATCATCATTTCAGGTCTTTTGATTTCCATTTTTGCAGGGTGCGGCCTCCAATTCCTGACCTTTAATAGCGACTTACGTGTTTTCTTCAGTAAGGAAAACCCCCAATTGCAGGCTTTGGAGGAGTTGGAAAATACGTATACGAAATCGGATAACGTCGCATTCGTGCTCGAACCCAAAGACGGGAATGTCTTCACTCGCGAAACCTTGGAGGCTGTGGAAAAGCTGACGGAACGTGCGTGGCAGACACCCTACTCCCTCCGTGTGGACTCCCTGACCAATTACCAGTATACCTGGACTGAGGCCGAGAACTTATTCGTGGAAGATTTGGTAAAGGATGCTCGCAGTCTGTCCGACTTAAAGCTGACAGAAAAAAGAAATACCGCTCTAACCGAACCTCTGCTTGTCAATCGATTCATATCTCCCACCGGACATGTGACGGGAGTGTCGGTTACCGTACTTCTGCCGGGAAAATCGATAACGGAGGTCTCACAGGTCGCGGCTTTCGCCCGAAAGCTAGCGGCTGACCTTGAAAAAGAATACCCCAATATCCGCATCTACCTCAGTGGAGGGGTAATGTTTGACAATGCGTTTGGCGAGGTCACCCACAACGATCTGATCACCCTTCTTCCGGCCAGTGCTCTTATCCTGATAATTATTATCTCACTCTCATTGCGTTCCCTACTCGGGACCTTGGTCGCCCTGCTGATTATTATCATGTCCCTGATGACCGGTCTTGGGCTCGCCGGATGGTTGGGCTTTTCGCTTAACCCGGCATCCTCCGCCGCTCCACCTATCATTCTCACGGTGGCAGTGGCTGACAGTATTCATATTCTCGCGACTATCTTACAACGGATGGGTCGTGGCCATTCCAAACCGGAGGCCATCCTCGAGTCGTTTCGTCTCAACTTCCAAGCCGTGTTTTTGACCAGTATCACAACTGTCATCGGGTTTGTGGCGATGAATTTTTCGGACGCCCCTCCATTCCGAGACCTCGGCACCATCGCAGCCATGGGCATCACGGCTGCCTTTGGCTACTCTGTGTTGTTATTGCCGGCGGTGATGGCTATTGTTCCATTGAGCGGTCGAACAAAAGCCGAAACGAACGAGTTAGCCCTGGACTGGCTGGCGACCTTCGTGATCAGGCACCGTCGTCCAATATTCTGGATCACCCTTTGCGCCTCTATCCTATTGGCGATTGGGGCGTTTCGGATTGAGCTCAATGACGAGTGGGTTAAATACTTCGATAAGCGGTACGATATTCGTATCGCCAGCGATTTTACGACCGAAAACCTCTCCGGAATGGATCTCATTGAATATTCTCTGGAATCAGGAACATCCGGCGGAGTGAATAGTCCGACATACCTGGCCAAGGTGGATGAATTCGCCGATTGGTACCGCGAACAACCCAAAGTCGTCCACGTTGTCACGATCTGCGAAACCATAAAACATCTGAATCAGGTGATGAACGATAATGATGAGGCCTATTATCGGATACCAGACCGTCGGGATCTTATCGCACAGTATCTTTTGCTGTACGAGCTTTCCCTTCCATACGGCCTCGATCTCAACAATCAAATCAACATCGACAAGTCAGCGAGCCGAATGTCGGTTATACTCAAAGACCCAAGCACGAGGGAGGTACTCGAACTGGAGAAACGAGCACAAAACTGGTTGAGCACTCACGCCCGGGATAAGCTGCATACTTCTGCTTCCGGACTTTCGCTCATCTGGGCCTATATATCGAAACGGAACATTCAATCCATGTTGGGCGCATCGTTTGGCGCCCTGATACTGATCTCCTTCATTCTGATTTTTGCCTTGCGCAGTTTGAAATTCGGACTTCTCAGCCTCATTCCCAATTTGGGGCCGGCATTTATGGCCTTCGGGCTATGGGGGCTCACGATTGGACAGATTGGGCTTGCTTCATCGGTGATTGTATCCTTAACCTTGGGGATCATTGTTGATGACACAGTACATTTTTTAACCAAATACCTCTATGCACGACGAGGCGAACGGAAGGATTCCCCTGGCGCCGTCCGTTATGCCTTTCACACGGTGGGAACACCTCTCTGGGTTACGAGCGTGGCGCTCACCGGGGGATTTCTATTTCTGACGTTTTCGGGGTTTCGGTTAACCGCAGATTTGGGCCTGATAACAGCCTTCACCATCATCTTCGCCCTCCTCCTTGACTTTCTCCTCCTCCCTTCTCTCTTGATAATGGCGGACAGGCGTACCGGTACCCCGTAGACCTCCACCAAAAACACATTTAGGAGGGCCCCTTTTCCATTTGCCATTTTTGGTCTTCTGGAGACGAACTCCCTCAAATGCCCGCGGCCAGACGAAGGAGAGGTGCGCTTTTGATAGGCCCGCCCTGAACGGGTATTCAGGTACTGGCCGCAATGGCTTTTTTTGATTTAATAAAAACCTGGAGGTAGAATAACTACTTTCAGTAAAAATACGTCATGGAAGGCAACGGAATTTGTCTCAGGAAGGGTTGGCAAAATTCTTTTCGCATCTGTAGCGTGGCGAACTCAATCAAAGTTGAAATTCATTTATAATCATCGTCAACTTGCTGAAGATTTTTCTGCAGTCCCCGGGGTTAAGGTGATATGCATTAAATGTAAGATTAAACAAAAACAGTTGGATGTAGTTGTTAATACAATTTGTCCAGGGTGAAAACCATGTTCTTTGAAATGTGTAAATCATTTATTTTTGCTGTAAAGGGGGAACATTATGAATTAGGAGTTTCTTGTTCAAAAATTCTCAATAGGCTTGGGCCATTTTATATAAAATTTGGTCAAATCGTTGCTTCTGAGGCATCATTTTTCAATGAAGATTTAAAGAGAGGGCTTTCAGGGCTCTATGAAAATGCTACTCCCGTCGATATCGCCTATATAAAATCTATATTAGATAACAATATCAATTTGACCAAAAATTTGGAAAGCATTGATGAAATTCCTGTGGCTACTGCTTCGATCGCTCAAGTTCATAAAGTTCGATTAGTTGGCAATAACGAAGATTTAGCCATTAAAGTCGTCAAACCTCGTGTGCGCGAGGATATGAATAAGACGCTCGGGAGGATTGGATTACTCATAAAAATTGCGGATTATCTCATTCCACGATTGAGAAAATTTAATTTGCAGTCATATTTTGGTGAAATTAGCGGAGTGCTCAAAGCTCAATGTGACATGAGGGTGGAATTAGAGAATTATTGGAATTTGCGGAAGGGCAATGAAGAAAGAGAGGGGGTCTTTTTCCCCAAGGTGTACAAGGAGTATTGCGATAGAGATGTGTTAGTCATGGAATTTATTGAAAAAAGAAAAGGGACTGAAATCGTTAAGGGCAAATATGATTCTCCCGAATTGGCGACGTTGCTTCTTCACACCTTTTATTCGTCAATTTTCATCGATGGTTTTTTTCAAGCCGATCCTCATCCTGGAAATACCTTTTTTGATTTTGATGAAAAGGGCAAAAGTGAAATTTTTCTTTTGGATTATGGCTTGGTGGGAAAATTGACTCAGAAGGACCGATTAGTTTTAGCTGGTTTTTTCTTTGCGTGTATGCATGAAGAGTGGAAAACAGCGGTTAAGCGGTTTTATCGTCAATTGGACAATACCACGTTGTTGGACAGAAATTACGAGGAGTTTGAAGACTTGCTGACGCAGGTTTTGAAAAAGCATTTTTACTATGTTCGCAATGATTGGACAACTTTCGGGTTTTTAGTGGACACAAATAAAATTTTGACCAAATATGGAGCGAGACTGAAACAAAATTTTTCATTGGTTTCGTTAGCGCTGTTGACCGGTGAGGGTTTTGTCAAAAAAGCAAATTCACGCATTGATTTTTGGGCTGAAGCAAAGAAATATGTTGACCTCACATCGCCATTTTTTGACGATCATTCCAGGTTGGTTTTTTTAAAAAAGCTGGAAAAGATCTACCCTACTTCCTTTAAATGGTGTTTCTCAAAAGAAAGAAGCCTAATAGCCCCTACGCATTTGGATCGGTATCTTTTGCCTAGTGAGTTCCCTATTGTTGTGAAAAGGTCAGACGGAGCTTTTTTTTATGACTATGACGAGAATGAAATAATCGATCTCTCATCCGGATACGGCCCACATATTTTGGGATATAACCATCCTGTTCAAACTGCAGCATTTTCAGAATTATCAAATAGTGGAAATATTAATAGTATGGCAAATTTGCCCGAGTTGGAGCTAGCCACCAAGCTCTGTCATGTTTTTGGTCCCGACACATCACTTCTTTTTGCCAATTCGGGGACGGAATCAGTTTCAAGTGCGATTAGAGTTGCAAGAGCATTCACTGGAAAACAAAAAGTTTTCAAATTTCATGGTCACTTTCATGGTCAAACAGATCAGGCGTTGGTCAGCACGCTATACAGTCATGGGAATAATCCAATTGGCCTAAAAGGATTTCATGAGTCTATTATTAAAGATACCCTTGTTGGAGAATATGCTCATGAACAAAGTTTAGATCAGATTAGGCAAAATGCTCATGACATTGCTTGCGTGATAGTAGAGCCATTGCCGATGGGCACTCTTCAATTACCTAAGGAGTTTTTAATACGCTTGAGGGAAATTTGTACTGAGTTAGATGTCACTCTCATCTTTGATGAAATAGTTTCCGGATTTAGAGTTTGTTATGGTGGAGTCCAACATCAAATCAATGTGAAACCGGATTTGACCTGTCTTGGGAAGATTATTGGCGGGGGCCTACCTATGGGTGCAGTTGTTGGGAAAAAACACATACTTGATGTGACACGTACCTCAAAGGACCCATTTACGGACCTCGAGTCTAAAACCCTCGTTGGTGGGACATTTAGTGGGAATTTGTATTCTTGTGCACTGGGGTTAACCGTTCTCAATTATTTGGAAAAAGAGAAATCGGTATATGACCAACTTGGTCAGAATATGAAGTATTTTAAAGAACAGGTTAGCAAAATTGCATCCAATGCGAATTTGGATTTTGGAATACGATCCTATGAATCCATATTTAAGTTTGAAAGAAAAGGTGTGGGATCCAAAGTATCAAATTCGCGAGAAAACTTTATTGATCAGTCTTATAGAGATATATTGGGATTTTCCTATTACATGAGAGAACGAAAGGTTTACATTCCTGAATTGCATGGGCTATTTCTCAATGTGGCCCACACCATCCCAGTTATAGACTCAATATGCAATAGAATTGATGAAGTATTAGTCGATATGAAACGAGATGGTTATTTTCTTAAATAATATGAATCAACAATAAAACATATAGAAGATCTAGGTATGAAGATCGGTCTTGAAGGAGAGGATTTGCGAAAATAGAAAAGGAAATCGGAAGCTTAGATTCAATTAATTTCCCACTCATTCTGCGTATTTGGCTCAAGAATGAGCGAAGTACTTTGAGCGGTCAGGGGAATAACCGTTGAGAATTTTACGGCCACCTCTTTCCGCTCTGTTTCGGCAAGGGCAATCGCAATTTGAAATGCTCCCCCCAACCGAATCTGCAGAAATCGCCAATCCGATTCATTGCCGTGGATTCCTTCTGAGAAAGACACAGAAGGAGGCTGATCGGGGCACATTTTTATTTCGAAACTGTTGAGTGGGATAGAAAGCCCTACCCCGCGTGCTTTGATAAACGCCTCCTTGAGGGTCCACAATTTGAGGAACTCCGTACGTTTCTGGCCCTCATCTATAGTCTCCAAATAAGCAGCCTCGGAATCCGCAAAAAATCGTTTCCCGATATCCTGATGGCTCGGAGTCCGTTGGAGGCTTTCCACATCAATACCAATCATCTGTTTGAACGCCACGGCACAAATGGACAGACCTTTGGTATGGGAAAGGCTATAGGTAATTGGACATTCGGTTGGTTCGGTTATGGAAGGTTTCCCATATTCATTCCGCGTGAACCCTAAGGCGGCAGGTTCCACCCCAAGATAGCGGGACAGCACATCTCGTTCCAGGGCACGCGTTAGGAGAAATTGGCGCCGACCGGTCTCAAACACAAAACGAGTATATCGTTCAGCCTCCTCGGAGGTGAGGAGTTCATAATACAAATGAAACAACATGTCATCCCAATCGTCAGGCAACCTCGCACACCAAATATCCACATGGTTCTCTGAGAGACCTAAAGCTGCACTGTTAATGTTCACCAGCTGATTGACCTTTCTCAGCCTGAGGGCCCCTCATTCACCCACGGCACTCGCCCCAATGACCGCTCCAATTTCGTCATGGCGATTGAAAGATCCAGCCGGGCTTGTGCGTAGCCTATCAGCGTATCCCAGTAGACACGTTGCGCGTCAATCACCTGAAGAAGGCTGGTCTCTCCATATTTAAAGCTGACTCGCGCGATACGAACCGACTCTCGTGCCTGCTTCAATAGACCTTCCTGGTAGGTGGCAATTTGACCGGCGGCGGTTGAAGACAATTGAAAATTCCGATTCACATCCCTTACCAGAGCGTTTTGCATGCGAAGTAATTGTCCCTCGAATTGCCGTTGGCTTGCCAACGCTTGGGCGATTTCCCCCTCACGGAGATACCAAACTGGAAGGGCCACTCTCAATCCACCGATATACGCCTCTCGCCCTGCATCTCGCTGATAAGACCCGCTAACGGTTAAATTGGGAACCCGTGCTTCCTTCTCATGAATGTGGCTATGTGAGGCTTGTTCAACAAATTTTTGAAGTTTTTTTAAGGCAGGATGCTGTTGAAGGGCATAGGCTGTCAGAACATCCAACTCTAATCCTTTCGGCCATTTGGCGAAATCCCCCTTTAAAGAATATTTAAAGCCTAGGGCGCCCGCCGTCAGCGTATTGAGTGTCGCGCGAGCTGCCCGAACGGCTCCCCGAGCACGAACGACTTCTTTCCTAACCTTCATGAGTTCCACATTCACCCGGACTTCCTCAAAAGGGGCCGCGTCACCAGCTTGGACCCGGGCTCTGACCCTTCGGAGCAACCCTTCAACAATTGCCAAATTCTTCTCCCCCACCTTGACTCGTTTTTCCGCAAACAACAGGTTATAAAAGGCTTCCTTCACGTCAGACTTCAAAATGACTTTTACCTCTTCTAATGATGCCCGCGCTCCTTCCAGGCCCAGCTTGGCCACACGCTTTCGGGCATCTCGCTTAGGATTCCACTCCAACGGCTGACTCACGGTGACGAACCGCTCGAGAGTAATAATCGTATTGTCAGAATCACGGAATTCTGAATATCCGAACCACGTATCTAGCTCCGGATTTGGATAGGCAGCAGCAGTTCTTTGGGCTCCCTTCCTCTCGTCAATAAACCCCTTCCCCACCTCCATCCTCGGATTTCGCTCAAAGGCCAATTGCAGGATAGCATCAAGGGAATACCCCTCTCCTTTGGCTCCGGCTTCCGCCATCCCCTCATAGGCAAACAGCGAGGACAAGCCCAGCATCCCACCAAACATGAGTGAAATAATCATTCGATATGTCATGTGCACCTCCATAAATTAAACGAATGGTTCGGGTTTCGGGTTTCGGGTAAGAGACTATCATTCTTTAAAAATCTATACTGTTGTATCGATTCCCTTGCCCGATGTATCGATATAAAGCCGGGATCACCAATAGCGTCAGAGCCGTTGATGTGATTAATCCTCCTATAACCACGGTGGCTAACGGCCGCTGAACCTCTGCACCCATGCTGGTAGCCACGGCCATGGGTAGAAATCCCAGGCTGGCTACCAGAGCGGTCATCAATACCGGTCTGAACCGGTCCATAGCTCCCTGACTCACAGCCTGATCCGTCTGGAGTCCCTGTTCCTCAAGAGTGCGAATTCGCGCAACAAGGACGACACCATTTAAGACCGCAATACCAAAAAGGGCGATGCACCCGATCATGGCCGAAATACTCAAGGGCAGTCCGCGGATCCATAAAGCGAGTATGCCCCCTGAGAGAGCCAAGGGAACGTTCAGGAAAATTAATAGGGCCGGGCGAAGTGAACCGAAGATGAGGGATAACACTCCAATAATCATGATGAGGGTGACAGGCACGACAACCATCAATCGGCGCGCAGCTTCTTGAAGGTGTTCGAATTGACCGCCCCATTCAAGGTAATACCCTGTGGGTAAGGTGACGGTTTCCTCAATTCGTTGACGGGCTTCGTTGACAAACCCTCCAAGATCCCGCCCCCGGATATTGGATTCCACGACAATCCGCCGTTGAACATTTTCACGACTCACTTGAGCCGGCCCTTCATCGACAAAAACCTTGGCCACCCTGGACAAAGGGACAAGCTCATCGTGTGGAGTCGGAACCAACAGACTTTTCAATGCTTTCGGACTAGCCGATGCTTGATTGACCAATCGAACAACCAGTTGAAACCGCCGTTCTCCCTCAAAGACAGTCCCGACAACCTGTCCCACGCGTGCCGATTGAACGTATTGCAGAATATCTGCCGCGTTAATCCCATATCGGGCAATCTCCTCTCGATCCACCACAATGCGAATCCTTGGTATTCCCGAGACTTGTTCGATTTTCACATCTGCAGCCCCGGGAACCTCTTGTAAAAGCCCGGCGGCTTTTTCGGCCAACTCCCGGAGGGTCGTTAAATTATCCCCGAATATCTTCAACGCCAGATCCGATCGGGTCCCGGCGATCAATTCGTTAAACCGCATTTCGATGGGCTGGGTAAAACTTAGCCCCACGCCATGGACGTCGGTAAGAATGGCCTTTTTCATGTTGGTGATCAACTCATCTTTCGTTTCCGCACTTGTCCATTCATCCCTTGGCTTCAGCACCACAAAAACATCAGACAATTCAATACCCATGACATCGGTCGCGACCTCCGGACTTCCGGTTCGCGTCACAACTTTGACGACTTCCGGAAATTGCCTGAGGCTCCGTTCTACGCCAAGAGCTGTCTTCACAGATTCGTCAATGGAGACACTTGGCAGTCTCCAAATTTGAATGGCCATATCGCCTTCATCCAGACGCGGGACAAATACCACGCCTAGAGTCCAGGCGATCAGGAGACTGACTCCAAACAAGCCAATAGCCGATCCAACCACAACGTTGCGCCGCTTCAATGAGAACCGGAGGCACGGCTCATACCCACGGCGAAGCCATCTCACGATCCAGGTTTCTTCCCTGAGTGAATGAGAGGTCCCGAACCAATAGGCCAAGACGGGCACCACCAGCATTGCAAACACCAGGGAGCCGGCTAACGCAAATATCACCGTCATCGCCATGGGACGGAACATTTTTCCCTCCAAGCCTGTCAATACCAGGATAGGAATGTAGACGAGGATAATGATCCCGACTGCAAAAAAGACGGGACGAATGACTTCCTTGGCTGCCTCATAAATGGTTTCCATCTTGTTTTGAGCAGATGATTCCTGTGTGCCACGAAGCCTTCGAAGGATATTGTCAATCATGACCACCGACCCGTCCACTAACAAGCCGAAATCTATGGCTCCCAGACTCATAAGATTGCCTGATATGCCGGCTTGCACCATGCCAGAGAACGCAATCAACATGGAAAGGGGAATGGCCGATGCCACGATGAGTCCCGCACGCAAGTCACCCAAAAAGGCAAACAGAATCGCGATGACCAACAAGCCACCTTCCAGCAGATTGGCGCGCACGGTTGAAATGACGCGCGAGACAAAAATCGATCGGTCATAATAGGGCTCAATCACAACACCGGCCGGGAGCGACTCTTGTATCGCTCGAACTTTGGCTTTGACCTTCTCAAGTAACTGAGCGGCATTCGCTCCCGCTAACATCTGGACCATTCCAATGACCGTTTCCCCTTCACCCATCCTGGTGGCCGCGCCTATTCTCAAGGCCGCTCCTTCTTTGACCATTCCCACGTCCTTGATATAAATGGGAACGCCTCCCGGGCCATGGTCCACTAAAATCTTCGAAATATCCATCACCGTAGAAGCAAGTGCCTCACCCCTGATCAGAAATTGTTCCCGCTCATGCTGGATATACCCTCCCCCAACCAGCGCATTGTTCCTTTCCAATGCCGAAAAGACCTGTTTTAACGAAAGTTGAAAGGCTAAGAGTTTCTGAGGATCAACGATCACCTGATACTGCTTTTCTTCGCCGCCCCATATATTGACCTCAACCACACCCGGGACCGATCGAAGCCTCCAGCCTATTTCCCATTCCAACATCGTTCGCAGCTCCATGGAGCTATAGCCTTCACCCTTGAGGGTAAACTGATAGACCTCCCCCAGACCGGTGGTGAGTGGACCAATGATGGGCCGGGCGTACTCCTTGGGAATCTGTTCTGCGGCCAGCGTCACTCGCTCATTCACCAGCTGTCTGGCGAGATACAAATTGACATGGTCTTCAAAAATGGCTGTCACCGCCGATAGACCATATCGCGAAACAGATCGAATTTCCCGAAGGCCTGGAAGACCGCTCAACTTGGCTTCTATGGGAAAGGTAACAAACCGTTCGACCTCTACCGGCCCCAAAGCCGGCGCCCGCGTCAACACTTGCACTTGCACCGGTGTCAAATCTGGCACCGCGTCAATATTCATTTCTCCCAACGACCACAGACCCGATATCACCACCATGAGCAAGACCATTAGGGTAAAAAATCGGTACCGCAATGAGAGCTTCAGCAACCGTTCCATTTTTGATTCTTGGCTAGAAGACTTTCTAAATTAAAACATTAATCGTGGGACTTTTAACGCATTCGTTGCCTGAAACGTGAAACCCGGAACTTGAAACGTTTTTTGCTCTCTACTCTCCTTGAATGGATTCCTTTAACATCGCATTCTTGAGATCAAAGACCCCTTTGGTGACAACGTGCTGGCCGGCAGACACTCCTTGGAGAACCTCAACCCAATCATCACCCTCTTTCCCGACTGTGGTTGGGACAAAGACATAGCCGTATTGTTGCTGAACAAAGACACCTGGAACCCCATCAATGAGAGTGAGGGCAGAGCGAGGTATCGTCAGGGCCACTGTAGGCTCATCCATCAAATTTACTTCCACGTACTCATTGGGTTTCAAAACACCCTGGGAGTTTTCCACATCAAAGCGAAGGCGAACTGATAATGTCTTTTTATCAGCTAAAGGCGAAATATAGTCCAACACCGCTTCAATGGGCTCTCTGCCTTTCGGAATAATGACCCCGCGATCGCCTGTGTTAAACTGGCCAACCAGCTCGACCGGCAAGTTGGCGAATACCCACACACGGCTGGTGTCAACGATTTCCATCAATTCATCCCCCGGAATGATTCCCTCCCCCAGAACAACAGTCTGAGACGCAATAACCCCACTAAGGGGGGCCTTGAGCAGATAGTGATGCCCGTCGAGGTGTTTCCCTTGTAGGAGTTCTTCCAGGTCGGAATTGGTCAATCCCATATTCCGCAATTTCTCCAGGACATGCTCGTGTACCGCCTTGGCTTTGAGGAATTTCGCGCGGTCCTCAAGATACCGCCTTTGCGAGACGACTTGTTCAGCCAATAATTTCTTGGTCCTCAGGAAATGTGTTTTGGTGACATCGGCTTGGACCTTCGCAACCAGGAATTCCTGCACCAACTCGTCCAGTTTCAGACTGCCAATGGCCACCAAAGGCTGGTCCCGGCGAACACGATCACCAAGTTGAACAAACACCCGTTCGACCAGCCCCTCAATCCGGGAAGAGATTTTTGCGACCCGGGTTAAGTCTAATGTCACTTCACCTGGTGCGGTCACTGTCTGGGGCACCAGCTGTTCGGATGCCAATGCAGTCAATATACGAGTTTGAACCTGGGCGGGGACCTGGACCATACTCTGAACTGAAGCCATCCCGGTCTGTTCTTCAGTTTTATTCACTTCTGCTTCTTCACCGGGCTTCTCCCCACACGCACTCAGAAGCAGGAGGCTCACAAAGAACCACAGTCCCATCGCAAGTAATTTCTTTAGTTTTTCAGTCATGAGGACCAAACAAGGTCAAATTTAGGGGTTTATGTTAATGGCTAAGGGCGACCTAACTTGAACCAGGTAATGTAAAAGCAGAAATCCGCCAGGTATCAAGTAGGATTCAAGACCAGCGAAGACACGCACTGACGAACCCGTAGGTCAGCTTCCGGGAATGCCTGTCCAATGCCTTGCTATTTGGAAAGAAATGGGGGTGGACGAACCCTATGCTGGGCAACGAAGAGCCAGTGTAGTGGAGAACCTCTTGAGGGATAGGTCCTCGAAATGAGGCAAATATACTTGACACTGGCGTAGTGGCTAATGACCAGAGAACCAGCCGGTCCCGGCGGGACAAGTGGATCTTTTTCTGATTTGTTGAGAAGAGAGAACCCGATTTCGGGGTGATGGAAAACATGGTCAAACACATGATCGACCTCAATGGACTCAGACGACGTCCCTGAAAGGTATGAGGGCGACGAATGTGAGTGCCTATGAAACTCGTGTGAATGATCTTCAGAGAAAAGGGAATGATATTGTCCACTATGAATATGGTAGTGGGCCCCATGTGCATGGCCAACCTCCGGATGGAAATGAATAAGTGGAATGACCAACATCCATACCACCAACCACCCACGACCCAGATTCAAAAAAATGTGCCGAAGCGTTGTCATCCAAATCCTTTTATCAATACTACTTTTTCAAAGGCTTCATTTAGGAAAATATACTACCATGGCAAGAAATCGAAATACCATGATCTCATTTTATGAATTTTATGCAAAAGGTACGCCAAACCCACTGCTACTAAATAATTGGTTGGGTCTTTTGAGAAATTATTCAGCAGGAACAGCCAGGACGGGGCATCGTGCATTCCGTAACACCCGTTCAGTGGTGCTTCCCCGTAACGCCTCTAGGAAACCTTTATGCCCCGCTGTGGTCATGACGATCAGATCGATTTCTTCTTCCTTTTCGCACTGAATTATTTGTGAAACAACATCTCCGGAACGGATCGAGACATGCCATGTCCAACCCGCCCGTCGAGGTGTATACACGAAAGGGAGATTTTCCTCGGAACCCACATGGAGAAGCGTAAACACCATTTTTTCACATTTGAAGGCTTGAACGAGCCCCGATAAGGATTGAATAGCCGTTTGGGAATTGGGATGATGGTCAATTGGAATAAGAATTCGGCGTAGCGTGACCGCACCGTCTTCACGACGAACAAACCCTTGGGTGTTGGGTGGAATAAATAAGGTCATCACACCGGCTCGACGGGAAATGGGCTCGGCAATAGATTGAAAAAAGGGTTGCCCCCCTAATTGATGAGTCGCTAACACAATAAGGCCGGCCGGGTGCCGATCGAGGTAAGCTAGAATGGAACTGGTCGGATCATCCCCATGGGCAAGAACTTTCTCAACAGAAACACCGAGTTTCTTGAGGTCAACACGCGATCCATCTTCGGAACCCAAACCCCAACGAGCCAAGGTGTCGCGAACGTGAGGAAAATCCTCGACCTCGGTTCTTTCCAAGCCCTTATTAACATGAAAAATTGTCAGTTTGCCTTTGGTCGCAATCGTCAATTGGAGAGCATGCGCAAACGCGACTTCCGGGGAGAGAGAAAAGTCCGTCGCATGAAAAATATGCGCCAGTGTCAGAGGGTGAGGTTCGGAAAATTCGTCGCTCATGGCCTAATAGGAAAAAACCTTGCCATAAAGAAGCTAATGGGATTGCCCAACCTCAGAATACTACTCCACTAGACTATGAACAGCAATCTTTATGGACAACACATCACCGTCGGCCTGCAGGATTCTAAAAGATTGGAATTGCGTTGAGGTGAGAGTGGAAAGTATCCTACAGGCGAATTCTTATGTTAAAGTATGTCCAATTTGTACATATCAAGCCTCAACTTGGATGGGTCAACACTTAAATTCTGAGATCTGAGATTTGAAATCTGAGATCGACACAGGAGGTGCCTGATGGGTCCAACCAAAGCGATATTTAAAGAAAACGCACTGTACAACGCCAAAAGCGGTGAGCTTATCAAAGACGGGCTTACCACGCATGAGGAAATCGAAGAATACGCCAAACACCATTATATTGCTTTGCCGGTGGTCGATAAGGCCTGTCGTCCTTGGGTCCTCGATGGTCAACCGGTGTACTGTCTACGCGGGACCCGATTTGAAACCATCAATGACGAAGTTGTTCATTTGGCCCGGTGCCCGGATTGCGGAGGGATGGGAATCCGTGATGATGAACCCATGGTGGAATCCGACTGTATTCGGTGTGTCCAATGTGGACATGAATTTGACACCCGTCTTGAAATGATGGAAAGTTAGAAATGTACATCACAACCACAGAAACCTATTTACGTTTCTATGTATTGTTATCCCAATACCTCGATCGATGCCTCGATGACCAGATACGAGAGTCCTTATCTGAAAAAGATTTCCAGGAACATCTTACCGCTACCCGAACGACCGTAGTGGACCTACTTGCCACAAACCGGATAGTTAAACAAAAGGTTGAAAAGGAATATGAGAATGTCGTGAACCTGGGCAAGGAGTATCTTGAATACTCGGCAAAAGAACCCACGAGGAGAAAATTAGAAGAAGAGCGGGATATCCTCAGGATTAAAATGCTCGTCTTGAGTGATTTACTTGCAGTCTTTCGCTCCGTGTAGAGGGATGTCCCCTTAATTGTGTTTTCAAAGCCAGGTGCCGAAATCGGCCTTGAAACCCGTCACCACCAGGGATAATTCGACCCATATGCATATCCAAATGGGGGCCCGAAATAGGGATCATAGTAGTAAGGACTTCCAAACCGGTAGTAAAAACCCCCGTAAGGCCTGATCAATTGATATTGGCGTCCCCGACTTTGGTCTTTCTGGCCCTGAATCTTTTTCTTTAACGCTTGTGCCCGCAACGCCTGCTGTTTGAGACGCCCCTGAAGTTCTTGCGTCGTATTCTGCTGCCCACTGAGTTTCTCTTCTAGCTTAGATATCTTATTTTGTTGAATTTCAATATAGGCGTACAAACAATTTAAGTGAGCATCACCCGAATAAGCCAGACATTCCTGGGGAGATTTAAAGCCGGCAGACCAAGAAGGAGTTGCCAGAACGGTTCCGGCTAACATTCCCATCACCATTACAAGTCCACTAAAACCGCTTGGAGTCGGAGCGGCCGCACCGCTGAAATTTCTCCTTTTCATCTCTTCCCTCCCAACGCATTCACTGTCTCTTTTCCATTCCTGTCATCTTAGGTATTTTACAGCCTCAGAAGTCGTCGACGCGAATCGTTCATTAGGAACCAAACATGTGAAATTACCCTCTGCGTAGGAGCGTTCAAGGTTCCAGAATTCCAATTAGTGACTCCCTAACTTATTACTATTGATTTTTGATTTTACTCATCCATTTCAAGAAAGTATCCCTCTGGGATCTGGGTAAAAAAAAGCGGAGAAGCCACTCCTAAGGTAGCTCCTCCGCTGCTTCTACTACATGAGTCTTTATTGTTAGAACCGACTACGGCGTTTTCCGCCAAAACCACCGCCGCCGCCGCCACCACGACCACCAAAACCTCCCCTTCCACCTCCAGTTCGGGGAGTTTGAGGTCTTGCTTCATTCACTGTCAACGTCCGGCCGCCCAACTCAGTAGAATTCAGGGCGGCAATGGCTGCCTCGGCCTCTTCCTTGGTGGCCATTTCCACAAAGCCAAAGCCCCGAGACTGACCAGTAAACCTATCCGTTATTAAATTCACAGATTCCACGGTTCCGTGTTGGGCAAAAAGGTCGGAAAGTTCAGACTCGGTTGCGGAATACGGCAACCCACCCACATAAATTTTTGAACCCATGGGGTATCTCCTTTTAATAGAAGGTAAAAAATAATGATAGTGTCTTAGGCTCGAGAACAGTGAACCATTTGGAAGGAACAGGCCGCGGACGCGAACATTGAGGCGACTGAGGTCAGACTTCCGAGTGAATTCCCGGGCAAAACAACACCACTTCTAAGAACGGGCAAAATTAAAAATCAACATCCAGTACGAAGCCCATCGCACTGGATGAGATTAACTCTACCACACAAATCCGTAATTTTCACCAGTCTCTTTGAAAAATTCTTACCCACAAAATTCTGTTTTTTTGAGGGGGGAAGTATCAATATATTCAACTTCGGTTTATACCACTTCCGGTTGATTTTCCCATACCAGTTTTCCGGATCCACATTCTTCACAAACCAGGGTATAAGTACTCCAGATTAAGGAACCCCCACATTGTTGGCAACTTCCTTTCACAGGTAGGAAAATAATTTCCAGTTTGGGACCTTGTACAGTCGTGCCTTGAGTTGCGAGGCCAAACGTCGTGGATAATTCTTGGCTGCTGTGATCCGCAAGGTGAGACTGGCTGCTGATTTGCAACCTCACGACCGACGGTACCCCCGATTGCCTCAGGATCAGGTCTTCAACCATCTTCACCACTTGGCGCATCACATGGAGTTCATGCATGTCCCTGGTTCCAATTCAAGTAAGATTTGCGAAGTGACCGATTCAATTGCGAGATAGATTTTGCCTGACAGACCTAACCCAGCTTCTGTCTGGCCAAAATCAATACCTAATAATTAAAGATATGGGGGGAGAAATTCTTATACATTTTCCATGGTAGGGTCCTCTCCAAGTCCAATGAAATGGGTTGAGAGCATGACAGATCCCCACGAAGATGCCGAAAGAGGTACTGTTTTATAACATTGACCGACCACGCATTCGTCAGCCAAAATTCAAAGCAGATAGCGGGGAATCAAAGTGTGTCGCCATTGGCAGGGCGTGCCGCTGGAGCCGCCCCTGAAAATCGCACTCATGTTCCTCACCTCATGATTTAAATGTTGACACCCTTCTATCCATTTTCTAGAATTTCATCATGATTAAAGAGTTCAACTTCAAGACAGCGACTGATATGATTCCCTGAACCGCTCCTAATTCCGGAGAAAAAAATGAAAAGACTCACATTAATTTTCTTGATTATGATAACCGCTCTTTTCCTAGCAGGGGCCACTGGCAACCCAGGAGGCAGGTTTACCGCAACCCTTACTGGAGCCGATGTGCGCCCCCCGGTGGATACTGAAACAGATGGGAGATTCTCGATCAGCTTCAACAAAGAAGATACCGAAGGAAGGGTGTATCTCAGAGTGAATGATGGAATCGGGATAACCGAAGCCCATCTTCATTGTCATGACCCGCGCCTGAATGACCCTATTGCCCTCATCCTTTTGGGACCCATTTCTGGAGGAGAGGATATCGATAATGCCTTGGAGCCCTTCTTTTTGGGTGACGAACAGATAGCCGCCCAGAATTCGGAGTGTAAAATTACTAATCTCCGGGAACTTCGTGAAGCAATTGTGAAGGGAGAGGTCTACGCCAAGGTCCACAGTGTGGCCAACCCCGCCGGGGAGATCCAAGGTCAAGTTTCGTTTTACCGCCAAGATATCGACGGAGATGGCCTCATCGATAGGCGTGACCCCGACATTGATGGAGACGGAATTCTGAATGCAGACGACGACACCCCATACACCCGGAACCTTCCTAGGGGTGGGGTTGGGGGAGGAGGGTCTTCCCTTCCTCAACGAGCCGCTGGGACACCGCTGTTGGAGGAATCATATGCGGATATCCCCTGGCACCAAAAGCTCAGCACCAAAGACAGCAATCTGATCGACATTCCGATTGTCATGCCCTATGAAGCCATCCCGTTCAACACAATAGGGGACGAGGCATGTAAAAAAGTCACCGATCCTATAAAACAAGCCCGCTGCATGTTGCGATACGGGATCGTAAATGTCATGGGGATGCATCGGACCGATACGCCTTATCAAGCCGGGAAGGCCCCAACGACGTGTCCGGATACGAATGAGAACTGTGTGGAAGTCGCCCTCAAAGTTCAACGCTTTCACACTGCCACAACGAATTCGAATGGGTACGAAGCCGATGTCATCAAGAATAATCCTGGAACGGCTATAAACGTAAATGCTCCACCCGATAAGCAAACAGTTACGATCCCCAGCTTAGGCTATGCGATCACCGAAGCAACCATGTTTGCGCCGTGGCTCCCGTGGTACACGGGGCATTACTGCGCCCAAGAGTTTGACAATGTCCATGACGCAGTCTGTTATGAGGATTATTTCACTACGATGATCCAAGCTACCGGTAATCCGGATGAGCCATGGTTGACAGAAGTCCCGGATGTCTTCGTTCCCCCCGGTGAGACGGGGATATTTACCAAGTTCTGTAAAGCCGGCCAGACTTCCTGCGACCTCTTACTTGGGAAAGTCAAGTGGCTGAAAAATGAGACCAAGACCGCGTGGGCGACAGACCCGGAGGTTATTACGACCTTTCATGCATGTGGTGGACTCCATCCCAACACGCCCGATAATAATCCCGATAGGACGAAGGAACAATGCCAACAGGAAGTCGAAGACAGGACCCAAAACCTCGTCAAGCAATTCAATGCGTCCATAACCGATAAAGACTACTTTTTCGATGATAAGCACCATTACCCATGGAATGAAACGGCAAAGACCAAGACGGAGTTGCAGACGGCCATTCAGACCAACCCATTTATCGGTGCCTATAACCTTACATGGTTCACGGCGGACGAACAAGGGGATGGGACGCCCCCCGAGCACCCCTATTGGTCATTTTTCAACGGAAAACACTATGTGTTACCCAAGCGATGTTTCCGGGCGAATTACTATCACGCACGACAGGGTAACACCAACCAAATAAATATCTTGAAAGACTGCGCTCTCGATTTTGAAATCCACACCAACGGGTTTTTCGATCAGTGGGCCCCTCTCTTTGGGACAGGAGCCCTAACCCAAGAAAATATCCAGGATATTTTCGATGCCGATGGGGGCTTTGCGGCCAACCAGTATGGCCGCACCATGTTCCTGTTTGCCGGCGTGCCGGAACAACATGTGGCGGTCTCTTTCAAAAAGCAGGGCGACATGTCCATTCATGACAAGGTGTACGGATCCAGCATATATACCCAATACCTTCCGTTAGTTAATCCGGCGGATCTCAGCCTCAGGACAAAGGGATACACCGATCAATACTGGCACAGTATGCTCATGAGTAATCATATGAACCAGACGGTCGATCATTTTATTCGCGGGATTCGGGGCCGCTCATTGTGGCACAATGAGTACCGGTCCCACCTCATGTACCTAACAAGAACAACCAAAACTCTCCTCGGCAATAAAGTCTGGGAATCTTTAGGCCATGTGGACTTTCCTGCGGGTTTTCAGACAGCCAAAAAAGATAAAGCCCCGTTTCATGGAAACACGTGCGATTCCTGCCATATCCGAAACGGCAGCGGTATCCCATTAATGCCGAATAGGTCTTTACCTTTAATTCATCAAGAGAGAGGAATGGGTCTAGGTTATAATATCAGGCTGGACGAAACCTACTCGAACACATCCTCTCCTCCGGAAACCGGCCAAGCAGAAATCCCGGCCATGAAAATGGTCTTGTTCGACTTGGGGGAGAAGGAAGGGGATCAATGCGACGTGAACGATCACACAATCGGCACGTTCGAGCCGAATTATTATACGAACAAGATCATGAATTTTTACGGCAACAGTCTTCATGTCAACCAGAAGAATCCTGACAATATCGGCCGCCTCACTCTACCCAGATACGATTTGACATATGAGGAATTCGAGAATGGCGATGGCAAAGGCTATGAAATTGTGGATCCAACCACACGCAAGGATAGATCGGATGAAACCAAACCCAATGAAACCTATAAAACGTGGTACGTTGAAATCGCCGGGTATAATTACGGAACATGTGACAAGGACCTGGCTTTCAATCCCCCGCCGAATGGCGACGTGAACTGGCCAACCGAGTGCAGCGAGGTAATTGGTGGTTCGGTTGAAGATGCCCTCAACGGCCGTCCTCAACAGCCATCAGATACAACGAACGTGGTCGGTCACATGCACCTGTTAGGGCACCGCCTGGGGAACTCACCGCTGATTGAAATGATTCCGGATAGCACGATCATGGCCACCGAAACGGCCCAGAAAACGAGCTTAAAGTTTCCTGGTTGTTACGGTCTGGCTGCGGGGACAAGGAGCGGGGATAACCCCAACGATTTTCATTATCAAACCTGCTCTTCCGGGCAACGGGGTCATGGGGAAAATGATTGCTACATTAGCCGGTTCGGGTGGATAGGTGACCGCGCCTCTCTGGAAGATCAAATCGCCAATGCAGCAAGTGTGGAAATGAATATTACTTCTAAAGAAAGTTACAAGAGCATCAATCCCAATCCCCAGAATGCAAGAGAGCTCGTCCGATACGAAGATCGCCTTTGCGGCCCGGCTGATAAAATTTGCACCGGTGTAAAAGGGGAAAACCTGAAAACCTCTAATTCTGACATTTCGGAACAAGAAATCCGGGACATGGCCACCTACCAACGTTGGATTGGCATTCCTAACCGAGCAGAATATCAGGTGTCCAGTGAGATCGTTCAAAAAGGCGAGCAAGTGTTCAAAGACCTGCAGTGCCAAAGTTGCCATGTCATCGACAAAATCGTGTTTGTCAATGACGATAATATGTTGCCCGATGAGGAACGAACCCGACTAAGCAAATTGCAGCAAGGTCAGCCGGATTACCCCTTCATTTCTTATCTCGGCACCGACTTATTGCTGCATGACATGGGATATTTATCGCAAGTCGCCAAAGCGCCTGAGGGAGTCACCATCCGGAAATCCGAGGACGGCACAGTAAAGGAGGAATACAAGCCGTGGATCCAGAAAATCAGGACTCCAGCCTTGAAAGGACTGCGGTTCAATCGATTTGTGACTGACTCGATCCATAACACCAAGGCGCCTCATTTTTTAAAAACCACCCCTCCCAACAAAGCCACTGTGGCCTGTGATTTTTTGTTACATGATGGCCGGGCCTGCGATGCCATTGAAGCGGCGTATCTTCATGACGGACCGGCGATCAATGAATTGGGAATGATCAAAAAGCTGAATGATTTAACTCTAGAGAAGTTGAACCAATTGCGCGCCTTTTTGTATTCGCTGTAAAAATATTTAGCAAATAAAATCATAAGGGTCTTAAGGAGTCGCCCTCACATGCCTTTTCCCCTTTGGCCCAGATAATTTCACTCAATTTATTTTCAGAGTTTCGCCGGCTTTTCCCGTTCTTACCTCACTCCCTTTTCCCTTTCTGCTCTGAGGGGTTTCCTTTCGCAACCCAGAGACTTATATTTGAGGACAACGTCCCTCTTTGATTGTTCAACAATAAGATTATGATTGACGGACTCAACTACTACCAAATCCTCGGCCTTCCTGAAGACGCGCTCCTCAAGGAAATACAGAGGGCGTGGCGGAAATTCGTCAAGGAGAATCATGAGGATTTAGTACCACCGGAAGAGCGGAGGGCTGCAAAAGAAAGAATGTTCAGGATAAACGAAGCCTATGCCGTGCTTAGCAACGAAGATAAACGGGCTCATTACGATAATTCGTACATGCTGAACGGCGGTTCAAAGATTGAACTTGTACGGATGAGGGTCAGAAAAGTCAAAGAAATCATGCAACAAGATCGTTCTCTCATTACGGGAGAAGAAATAAAAATTATCGAATCCATAATCGATTATCTTGACAGGAAAACGCAGGAAACGTGCTTTAGCTGGATGATTGCAATCTTATCCAACCGTCCGGAAATGGCGAAACATACCGTTTCCCTGGCTTTTGACGAGCAGCTATTAAACGTGGACACCAGGTTGTTTAATACGCTGTTGGAAAAAGCGCCTCATGTCATTACATTCGAAAAAGTCTACCTCTATGGAGAGGACATCATAGGCATTAGCGGAAAAGAGAACAAGGAAAGAAATTACAACCAGCTTGCCCGCGTACTGTGCCACCGCCTGGATTTGGCAAAGCACTTCGTGTATCCGGCATTTCAGGAGCAGGCCTCCGGTTGTGAAAGCGGCTTGCTTCGAACGTTGCTGGAGCTAGCACCGGAAGTCATTACCCAGGAAGATTTTGAGAATTTTGTTGAGGCCGTTCACGAAATACGCTGGCATATAAACAGTCAGTTACGAAACTATAATGAGCAAGCCATTGCCTGGATTCTAAAAGCAAGGTCGGATCTCATACGAAAGCCGGAAAAGAAAAAACAAAAGAACGATCTTCCGTTCCCTCTACGGGCAGGCTCGTAAAGAGCTGTTTCCATTTTCGTTGTAAACCCTTCCCGACCCTTATTAGCAATCCTTTTGGTGACTTATTTCAGGATGAACCTCCATGGTTTACCATGCTAGGCTTGAAGAGCCCTCGCCTAATTAAATACACTCCCCCAACCGATATCATCAAAGCTCCCCCAACGGACATCAGATAAGTAAATCGTTGAAAAAAGATAAAAATTGAATCACCACTATGCCAAATCTCTTTATACAATAGAACCGCAATCACTCCGGTGTAGCCAATGGCATCAGCCAGGTAAATGGCGAAAACTGCCGTACCAACAACGCTGGCATGGGCGATCAGACGGTCAAATAACACGGAACCGAACGGGACATACGCGAGGTAGGACCCTAACCCTACCAGGGTCATCCACCAGAAGCCGGGAATCCTATTGGCCTCAAAGAGAACAGTACTCGTCCCCATCAATAGCAGACCTAGTGTCATTAAGGTAAAAACACCTATGAGCCCGAAGAGGTTGTTGCGAATGAGGTTGAGCATCACTAAAGAACACATCACACCGAAAGCGACGATTGTTTCGGTTCTTGTAAAGATAGCCATTTCACCCGCATAGCCAAGGGAACTGAATATTTCGATGCCAAAGTTATCTCTGAAATCCCTGTACGCCGTGAGAAAGAAATACGTGATGACAAGAAGGATCAGTCCGGGAAGAAAATGCAAAACGAATATTCGGCGTTCGGAACCGTTCATTGGTTTTCTTTCTACCCTCTCCGCTCTATCACCTCGGGACGGGGGGGGAACCTGGTCCAATAACCAGGCGGCGATCAGAAAGAATGGGAAAAAGCAAAGCCCTGTGACGGCGGGCATCCACCATTCCGAAATCTGAAAATTCATCATGAGAGCTCGCCCCACATCCTTAACGACTCCACTAGCGACAATGAAAGAACAACTGAGGCCGCCAAGGAGAAGTTCGGAGGTTCGCCGTCCTTCGAGATATAACACAACAAGGCCCCACACCATGCCCAAAGGGACCCCATTGAGAAAGATCGTAAACACCTTCAAATGAATCGGAACAAGGGCGAAAAGGATGAGTGAGACTTCAGCAAATACAATTAAAATGACAAGTGCATAAAGGCGATTGCTCCGGATTATCTCCGAACAGACTTTCATCCCAATATATTTTGACATCGCATAGCCGAGAACTTGACTAATGACCAATGCGGCTTTCAGGGTAAAACCTCCCACCTCATACCCGCTGTAAGCCGCTGCGGCAAACGGCTTACGAAAGGCGTACATCGTAAAGTAAGTCGAAAAAGCAAAAAAGATTGCGTAAAAAACGAAAATGGCACTGGGAGCCGACTCCAACCATTTCGTTAACACCGATTCATTTTTTCCTTTTTCCATTCAGAACACCTTGATGTGTAACAGAATATTGAGGCAACCTAGTTTGACCAACTCTCCCAACTTTGTCCAGCTTTCACATTATGGGAAAATTCTCCCTCATTCCCCTTCATCCTTAGGTCAGGAATGTTTCGCCGGTTTATAAAAATAAACCCGACCCCTTTTTGTCAGAACCCCTCCCTATTTTCCTACATGACCTCGAAGGACATTATAATCATAGGCACGCTGGCCCGTGCGTCGAAGTCCAAGATCGTGCTTTTCCATTTCATTAATCATAGAGGCCACTTTGGCCAGATCCCCGGTCTTGCCACAATAATGCCTGGGGGTTTCTCCGTTGAGCAAAGGTGAAGGTTCTTCTGCCCAGTCCAAATAAATGGATCCGAGAAACTCGGCAAGCAATTTTTGCTCCTCATCCTTTGACACGACAACCGGGGGGGCACTGTAGGTGTCCGACAGCAAATCGACTTGGGGGGGAAGATGAGTTGGGGGAGCGAGTGTTTCCCCTTTAAAATGCAAAGAGAAACCAAAGATTGACGCTAGTTGATGTTTCAGGGAATCAAGCGTCTCAGCGGAATTGGATTCCACAATTAACTGGGTGGAAGTCAGGGACAACCGAGCAACTGATCGCTGAGGAGTTGTGACCATCCATGTTAACCCATCCTTCAAGGATCTGCCTGAGCCTTCCTCCTTCCCGGCCTTCAGGAGTTCGCAATCGTTCACCTGGCTCATTCCTTCAGACAAAAAAGTGAACTCGCTGTGCTCATACAAGGCAATGGCGTAAAAGAACGGCTGCCCCCCTTCGTTTACGTATTCAACGTGCGCATCAGCCACTGCCAGCGCTCCCCTTCTTACCTTTGCCAGATTCCAATTCATCAAATACCCATAGCGTTTTGCGAACTCCGGCCATTCCCCCAATCCAAATTCACCAGATGCCACTTCAATCTCCCGCCGAAGATCATCGGTGAATTTAAATACCGCCTGTCCTATGATTTCTGACAACACCACGGCTGCTCCGGGCAGAGAAACGGCATCAACATGACGAATCAGACGGGTCAGGAGAACCTGGCCTGGACGGAGAGCTAACGGTTGAATAGGGGTTCGAACATAAAATTCTGCCCCATCGCCCATGGACCGGAGGTGGAGAATATCACCGTCGTGGGCGGAATCCAAGCCGGCAATGGTCAACAGATCCGCATATGAATGACGAAAGGGATCCAACCAAACCCGTTCTTCTTCAGGCACATGTTCCGTAACAAGATCTCGAATCTGTTCAACCAGAGAAGGGTGACCATCATTGGGAAGGTAGTCGGCAAACAAATACAAATGAGCGAGAGCGACTTCTTCCGGGAAGGGGGATAACGGTATCCCACCCTGTGCATCCAAATAGGGCTCAAGGACAAAACTCACGGCGAGTTCACGTTGTAAACGAAAATCGGACTGAAGGGATTGTTTCTCCAGTCGACGCAGCAGAGCCTCTAACCCTGGATTATTGGGGGCACACCAATCAGAGGTGGGAATGGGGGAAGTGACAGGCATCACCTTTTTGATTAACCGCTATGCGTGGGGAGAACCCTCATGGTGAAATTTGGGGCTCCTCACCGTAAGAATCGGAGATGAGCTTCTGCGGAGGACTCCAGCGGTAATACTCCCCATGACGAGGCGAGAGAGGCCCCGGCGCCCATGGGTCCCCATCACCACAAGGTTGGCTTGTGTTGCCTTGATTCCCTCTAAGATCGCATCCACCGCCGGTTTGTCAGCCAGCCGATAATCCGCACGAAGGTCTTCCTTCTTTAAAACCCCCGTCAGTTCGGATAGCCGGGCTTCGACTTGGTGCCGAAAATGTTTATCTTCGATCGGGTGCGAAAGATTAAAATCGAGACTATAGGATAATGGTTCAACAACGTGGATAAGAGACACTGACATATCACAAGATTTTGCCAGCCGCGTTCCATATTCAAAAGCATCCAAGGAACAATCGGAAAAGTCTATTGGAAGCAAGAGATGGCCGAACGTGACACTTGGCATCTCCATCTCCATGGTTTCCGGTAGATCAGCCCAATCGAAGGATCTATCTTCTCTGTCTGGAATAATTAACACGGGACATGGCGCCTGACAGATGACCCTTTCAGCGACACTCCCCATCAAGACGCGGTCGAGACCACTCCATCCGTGGGCCCCCATCATAATGAGATCGCCTTGGTTGTTTTGGGCAAACTGACAAACTTGGTCAGCAGGAATCCCCACTAGCAGCTCAGCTTGCACATTAAGAACATAGGCATTCCCCCATGAGGCATATTTTTTCAGTCTTTCACGAGACCCTTGGATTTGTTCTTCAATATTGACGTAAACAATGGCTTCTTCAATATCCAGGCTCGCATAGTTCCTCGCTACATGGATAATCGTCAACTGAGCCTCAAAGAACCTGGCCCAGGCCAACGCGTACCCAAAAGCTTTAAATGAGCAAGCAGAAAAATCGGTGGCAAAAATAATTCGGTGGACAAGATTCTCCATCGGACTCGTCAAAGAAGATGTTCAATGTCTCTTGAAATCCATTATCTATGACCCGAAACTCGAAACTCGAAACACGGAACCTGAAACCCAAGGCATTGGGTTTGGAATCAAACTGCCCCTACACTCAAGAGGAGGATTTCTCCCTTCATATCTGAGTGAATCGAACATTGGAATTGGTATCGCCCTGGCCGTTCGATTACGAAACGAAATGTCACTTCGCGGCCGGGATCTATAAATGCGCCCCCAATATTATCTCCATAGGTAATTACTCCCTCATTTTCAACTCGTGTCGAGCTGTCCTGAAAAATGGCGGAACCAAAATCATGACGTACATTATCTTCGTTTCTCACGTGAATGACTGTTGCAGCATTCAGCTGAAGGGGCATTTGGGTCGTTCGAAAAGTGAAATCCTTAATGGACACCTCGACATGTTGCTCTGGTTGGGCACTGACTTGGGCGACCCCCATCATCAATACACAGCCTATCAACATTCCTATTTTCGCCTCTCCCACCCTTCGTATGTGTTGCACCATCGTTGTTGACCTCCTTCTTGTTCTTCCATTAAACGATAACACTTTTTATCCCTCTTTCAACTTTCATTGTATCTTCTCACACTCCTGCCGCCTAACAGATAGACCGGATGGACTCATCATGAGGGATAGAATCTACCCTCCCACGCAATCATTGTAAGGGAAGGGATTTTAAGGCGGCCACCCTGGTCAGAAAAAAGGGATACACCCTACCTTTCAGGTTTCAAGAAAAGAGAACAGCTCTCTCTCACCCTGATACCTTTTTTCAAATCAAGAATCCCTGACGTTTTCAATGTTTAATTCAGGAGACCTTGACTTCAACGGTTTTTGGCTTCACCTTTTCCGATTTCGGCAGATGTACCTTGAGGAGTCCGTCCTTAAATTCCGCGGATACCCTTTCGGCATCGGCATCTTCCGGAACGGTGAAGCTTCTCGAAAAACTCCCGTATGCCCGTTCTACCCTGTGATACTTTTTGTTTTTTTCCTCTTTCTCGTATTTCCGTTCACCTGTAATGGAAAGGGCATCGTTTTGGACAGAAATCTTGACATCATCCTTTTTCACATCGGGCAACTCCGCCTTGATAGTGTATTCCTTTTCATCTTCAGTGATATCGACTAAAGGGGCCCACTCGGCTACTCGTAACGCTTCCTGCTTGTCCCCCTCCTTCCGGACGCCCCCCCGCCCGAATAAGGTGGAAATCCGATTCTGCAATTCATCGAGTTCCTGGGAGGGATTCCAGCGAGTGATTGAGCTCATGATTGATCCTCCTTAATAGCTTTTTGGTTTCCACAGGTTTGACACCTTCACATCTCTCTCCTAAATAGAAGAGAAAAGCAATGGATATGCCAAGCAGCATCTAGACGACCCATTGCTGACAACCAGTTAGATCAATTAGTTTTGGGAGACTAGTTAGAATAAGGACAATCGGCTGGGGAATTGTGCCTCACGGGTTTTGGGGACCAATGCGCCAAAAAACCACAAATTATAAAAAAAAAACCCGATCTCATCAACAGCGATAGCCTCTTCCGTCTGACCAGACCTACTCATTTTGACACACGCTGTTCCTGATTGGCCTTAAGAATATTCCAAGTTTCTTGAGCCGACTCTGCATAATGAAACAGATTAAGATCTTCCTGACTGATCAGGCCAGATTCAACCAGCAGCGACCAATTAATGAGTCGCTCCCAAAATGCTCGGCCAATTAACACGACTGTAATCCCCGTGATTTTTCCCGTTTGCAACAGCGTGAGCGTTTCAAACACTTCGTCTAATGTTCCAAAACCTCCTGGGAAGGCTACGAGGGCTTTGGCCCGAAGCAGAAAATGCATTTTTCGTAGGGCAAAGTACCGGAATTGAAAACACAAGTTGGGAGTAATATATGAATTGGGTTGTTGTTCATGAGGCAACGAGATATTTAAGCCAATGGTTTTGCCGCCAACCTCGGTCGCCCCACGATTGGCGGCTTCCATTATTCCAGCCCCCCCTCCGGTCACAACAACATATTCCCAACGTTCATCTGCCTGGCAAATGGAAGAAACTAACCGACCAAATTCTCGAGCTTCATGATAATAGGGGGCCAAGGCCAACTGCGCTTTCGCAATGGTCACCCTCTGCCTCTTGTGTGTGTTTAAGGGGTCTGGGGCAAGTTCTCGCTCGGCTTGGTCGAGTTGTGCCCGAGCCTGAGTAGGTTCGACAAGACGAGCGCTGCCAAAGACAACAATAGTAGAGCCGATGCCTTCATCTTGCTGAATCAGTTCCGGCTTAAACCACTCGAGCTGTAATCGGACCGCACGTAATTCATCGCGTGACAAAAATTCAGGGTCGAGATCGGCCCTCCGATAGGCAGATGATGAGTGAAGAAATTCTGATTGAGCTTCGTGATCCATGTTTTTATAGTTTCAGGTTTCAGGTTTCAAAAAAAGGATCCTTCTTCTCTTCGCACATGAAACCTGAAACCTGGAACCCGAAACTTTCTTAGATAGGCTCCCTTACCGAACGATGAGTACCGGACAGGGTGCTCGATGAAGGACAGCATGGGAGATGCTTCCGATTAAAAACCGGGAGAGACCCTTTCGTCCATGTGAACTCATGAGGATGATGTCCGGTTGAGTCGCTTGAGCTTGTTCAAGTAGGGCATAGGCAGGATTTCCCAGCCCCACTGAGGTGCTATGTCGATAGTTCATAGCCTCCAACTGCCGGGTAATCAGATCCAGTCGTTCTTGAGCATGCTCCAACGCCCGTTCTTCAAGTAATTTACTCTGCCCCAAAGTCATTGGCCACGGAACTTGTGGTTGTGGCCAGACGTTCATGACCTCGATGTGCGTATCGGATCGGAATGGATGCATGGCCAGAAATTTTAAAGCTACCTGGGCGTCCTTCTCTCCCTCCACAGGAAGAAGAATCCTTTCAATCTTCGCCACGCCGGATTTCATCGTTAGTACTGAACATGGAGCATGGAGAACCACTCGATGCGATACACTCCCTAGAACAAGCTCTTTTACCGGCCCGAGCCCCCTGGCGCCAATTATGATAAGGTCCGAATTTGCAGACTGGGCCGTTTCAAGAATGACTTGTGCCGGAATGCCGATTTGGTGCACCTGTTGAACAGATGGAAAGTCGGCCGGCACTTCCGACCTGGCTTTCTGGAGTATGTTCTCTCCTTCCGACCGAAGTTTCCCCTCAATTTCCTCTATTACCTGATCTCGGATTTCAGGGGTCACCATGGGATGATCTAAATTTGGAAGCTTGATCGCATGCACCAGAGTCAACTCTTCAGGCGGCGCAAAATATGCAAGACTACGAACGGCATCGTTGGAATGGGGAGACCCATCGACGGCCAAAATAATTTTCATGATGTGACTCCTCTAGGGAAAATGAGCGCCAACACTCAAACTACGGACAATTCAGATATCAGCAAAAGCAGTGCCATAATAGTAGAAGAGTAGTGAGAACACAGGATTGTGGTCCTCTTGGTTTAGTAAAACCAAGCCAGGTCACCCTTAGTCCTGAATACAAAGACAGCTGATTGGATATGGCGCATTTTGCTACACTCTATAATTCCTTAAGTTTTTCGGCAATGAAACGGAAGCCAGTACCATATTCCATTAGACCCCTTGAAGAATTTCTTCATGAGATCCGGTTCCTAAAAAACTTCATTCTAGGTGAACCATGATATCAAATGCCAATAAAATTCTGGTAGTCGATGACGATCCTGATATGCGTAATCTTCTTCGAGACATCCTGGAAGACCAACAATACAGCGTGTCATTGGCCCAGAACGGGCAAGAAGCCCTCAATAAATTTGGTACTGCGGAATTCGATGTCTTGCTGACAGACCTCCGGATGAAGGGCATGGATGGATTGGAACTGCTCCATCAAATTACCGGAAAGCATTCTCATTGTAACCTGATCATCATGACGGCTTTTGGCACAGTAGAAACCGCCGTTGAGGCAATGAAACAAGGCGCCTTTGACTACCTCACCAAACCCATTAAATCCGATGAACTGCTCGTCACGGTAGACAAGGCGATGCGAGAAGCGATGTTACGGCGGGAAGTTGTGCAGTTACGGCAGCAGGTCCACCGGGAATTTGCGTTCGATCAGATTTTGGGGAAAAGCAAACCCATGCGGGAAGTCTTCGATTTGATCCGAAGGGTTGCCGATTCACAGACCAATCTCCTCATTACGGGAGAAAGCGGAACCGGAAAAGAACTGGTCGCCAAGGCCATCCATTTCAATAGCCTGAGAAAATCCTCTCCCTTTGTCCCGGTGAATTGTGCCGCCATTCCGGAACTCCTCTTAGAGAGCGAACTCTTCGGGCATGTCCGAGGAGCGTTTACTGACGCCAAGACCGATAAACGTGGGTTGTTTGAGGAAGCCCAGGGAGGAACCCTGTTCCTAGATGAAATCAGCGAATTGCCCATGATGCTTCAAGCCAAGCTCCTTCGAGCTGTCCAAGAACGGGAGATCCGGCGAGTAGGTGCGACACGATCAGTCGCCACTGACGTACGAATTATCGCCGCGACAAATGTCAAACTTGCCGAGGAGGTCAAAGCCAAACGGTTTCGGGAGGACCTCTTTTATCGCTTAAACGTCATCGAAGTGCGTCTTCCCCCCCTTCGTGATAGGAAAGAAGACATCCCGCTCCTGGTCCAGGGACTTCTGCACAAGAGCGTTGCCGCAAGGCAAAAATCAATTGACACCGTGGCCGAATCCGCCTTGGCGCGGTTAATCGATTATGAGTGGCCGGGTAATGTTCGGGAGCTTGAAAATGTGGTAGAACGGGCCGCCACTCTCGCCCAGGAAAAAAAGATTACACTTGAAGATCTTCCTTCGGCAATTCGTGAGGTGCAGGGAGAAGGACAAATGATCGAGGACGCCGTCGATCGACTCCTTCCGCTTGAAGAATTGGAACATAATTATATTCGAAGAATTTTGAACCAAATGGGGGGAAACAAATATAAAGCAGCCCAGGTCTTGGGAATCGATCGGAAAACCCTGTACCGAAAATTAGGGGAAATGGAGGCGAAAAGCTAGGTTTCGAGTTTCGGGTTTCGGGTTTTGGTTTTGTAGCTGCAGCATCTCATGCTGCCCCCCGACCGACATCACCATTCCGAAGGGGGGTCAAGTGGTTAAACTCCCTGCCCTGACGAACTAACTGGTCTCTATCATGATTTTTGATATTCCGAAGAGGCGCTATAAGATAGCACAACTACATTCGACCTAGAATAATTGCATCAAAAACAACCGGTAACCTATTAAATATCCATGCCTCCCCAACCAAGCAAATCAGACCTTGAAAAAGAACTCTCCGCCCTCCGCGAGGAAATCACCGAACTCCGTTCAGTGGAGTCCATGCACAAGCAGGCCCAGGAAGGGTTGCAGGCGATTGAGCTGCAACTCGCGGGCATTATTCATTCAGCCATGGATGCAATCATCACCGTGGATGATGCGCAACGAATCCTTCTGTTCAATGCGGCCGCGGAAAAAATGTTTGACTGCCCGGCAAAAGAGGTGGTGGGACAATCCATCGATCATTTCATTCCTCCTCGCCATCGTCAGGCTCACATGGAGCACATCAACACGTTTGGAAAAACCAGTGTGACCAACCGCCGTATGGGGGCCTTGGGAGCCATTTCCGGATTGCGATCCAACGGTGAAGAATTTCCAATCGAAGCTTCGATTTCTCATATCAAAACCGGTGGGAAACATTTATATACCGTAATCCTTCGAGATATCACCGAACGCATAACTGCGGAACAGGCTCTTCAGGAAAGCCAGCGTACCCTGTCGACCTTGATCAGTAATCTTCCTGGAATGGTTTACCGATGCAAGAATGATGCAGATCGGACCATGGAGTTCGTCAGTGGTAGATGCCAGGGGCTGACAGGGTATGCACCGGAAGACCTCATCATGAACCAGCGAGTGTCATATGGGCGTGGTCTGATTTCAGAAGGGGATCAAGAACGGGTGTGGGGTGAAGTGCAATTGGCCAATAAGGAGAAAAGACCCTATCAACTCTCCTACACCTTGAACAGTGCAGATGGGTCAAAAAAATGGGTGTGGGAGCAAGGATGTGGAGTTTTCACATCGGAAGGAACGGTTGCCGCCCTAGAAGGCTACGTGTTTGATGTCACACAAGTCAGAAATCTCGAAGAGCAGCTCCGAAAAACGGAACGCATGGCTGAGCTCGGTACGCTCGCCTCTGGCATGGCCCATGAGATCGGAACGCCAATGAATGTCATTCTTGGCCGGGCGGAATTACTCATACGCAAAACCACGGATGAATCAGCGAAACGAGGCCTGGAAACCATTGTTACTCAAGTTGAACGCATCACCAAAATCATGAATCAACTCCTGAGCTTCGCCAGAAAGCGACCCGTTGAACGTCGTCCCTTGAATCTCAATGTCGTTATCAAAGATGTATTGGAAGTTGTACAAGAACGAATGAAGTCCAATAATATTCAGACGCAATTCGACATTGCCCCCTCTGTTCAGGAGGTTTTGGCCGATCCTGATCAAATGAGCCAGGTCCTGTTGAACCTTATATTAAACGCCTGCCAGGCCATGCCCGACGGAGGAACGATTCGCATTGGCCTTCATTCGCAACACCCCAACCTCGAACTAACCATTGCCGATTCTGGCGACGGGATTCCCAAAGAAAACCTATCAAGGCTGTTCGACCCATTTTTCACCACCAAACCCGTGGGAGAAGGAACCGGCCTGGGACTCACCGTCGCCCACGGCATCATTCAAGAGCATGATGGAACGATCACCGTCGACAGCAAACCCGGCGAAGGCGCCACCTTTAAAATCCTCCTCCCGATTTACAAGGCCACTTCCTAAAAAAAATACACGTTCTCCTTACTAAGGAGAGCCTTCGCTATTGTTCCCTCTCCCTTGCAGGGAGAGGGCCAGGGTGAGGGTGGAGGCTTCGATAAACCGACAATAAGAGATGGAAAAAGGTTTTTCTTTCTTCAACTATGCCCCGCCGGCTCTAAATGCACGACAACGTCCTCCACACTTTTGAACTGTTCTTTCAGTACATGTTCCACTTGAGTGGCAATGCCGTGCGCTTCCTCAACCGGCATCTCCGGCTTGACATGAATAGAAAGATCGACGAACACGTGATTAGCCAAACCGCGGGTTCGAATATTATGGCAATCAATCACCCCGGGAATTTCCATCACAACGGTTTGTACTTCCTCAGGATCCAGACGAACCTGGTCAGTCAATGAAGTCAAAACCTCTCGCAGGACGGTGATGGCCGTCCAGGCAATGATCACCGCCACAACCAAGGCAACAACCGAATCCACTAAAGGATATCCAAAGCGAACGGCAATCAGTCCAGCCAAAACCGAGAAAGACGTCAGAAGGTCACTTCCGGTGTGATACGAATCCGCAATAAGAATCTCACTCCCCAGTTCCTGTCCCTTTCGTTGTTCCCACCGCATCACACTAAAGTTAATCGCCATCGTCACCAGCATGACAACAAAGCTTACCCCGGTCACGGTCGGCTGACGAGATCCACCCCAGGAATCAACGCTCTCCGTCACTAAATAGAAGCAGGTGGCCAACAGCATCCCGCCAATGCCTGCCGCCGCCAGCGTTTCAAACTTCTTATGCCCATAAGGGTGAGCCTCGTCGGGCGGACTGGAAGCCCACCACAACCCCACAAGACCGATCACATTGGAAACCCCGTCAAAAAGAGAATGAAAACCATCCGCCTGCATCCCCAAGGATCCAGTGAACACTCCATAGCCCAATTTCGCCAACGCGACAAAAAGATTCAGGGCCAGCACAGCCCAAAGCACAAACCGCACTTCATGCCTTCGGCCGGAAGATGAACTCGATTCGGACATACTCTTAATTTTGTTTGGTCTGCATTAAATCCGTTGGTGAAACGATTTTTTGGCCATTCCCTAAAAAGACAGGAATTGACTAGAAATGGTTACCTCGATTTTTTCCCACCACTCCTGGCCCAAGATCAAATAGAGGCTCTTGGGAGAATTCGACGCAGAATCACGAGGGTAAAGAACGTGGCTGCCACAACCATAAAGACTACGGCCGAATACAGGAACGTCACTATGGGATCGGTTTCATTTCCATTGGCGAACACACCGGCTTCGTAGGCAATGCTCAATACCACCAACTCTACGGCGCCTCGGCTACCCATTCCGACCCCCACCGCTAAGGCCTCCTGACGACCAAATCCCAACCAGTAGGCTGGTAAACCTGAGCCAATCAATTTGCCGAAAAATGCAGTAGAAATAATGAGGCCCAAGAAAAGCGGAACTCCGGTCAAGGCACCAAAATCAACATGAAGGCCAATCGTCGCAAAAAACAATGGACCAAGAAACCCGCGAGCAATTCCCGTCACGATTAGCTTCATTTCTTGATAGGCCTTATATCCTACTCTGCCTGGTTCAAAATACAGCCCGGCCATAAAGGCCCCAAGAATCCAATGCAACCCTAATAATTCGGCTAATAGACCATAAGCCAATCCAACCCCCATCAAAGCACTAAACTCAAGCGCAGCGGACTGAAGGGCTTTGAGACCTCGACTCACCCTCGGGTAGATATGCACTCCCAAACTAATCGTAATAGTAAAAAACAGCACGACTTTCCCCAAAAGAAAAAGGAGAGAAATGTAATCGGGTGGCTGGCCTGTTTGCACCATGGAGGTCAAGATGGCCAAAATGAACAAACCCAAAACATCATCAACAATTGCAGCTCCCACAATTGTCTGACCCAATCTTGTATGGAGCAGACCAAACTCGGTCAACACCTTCATAGTCGCAGGAATAGAAGTAATTGACATCGTGACTCCAACCAATAATGCTTGAATAGCTCTTACTTCCGAAGGAGGCAGAAACTCCCACGCTAGGTAAAATCCACATATAAGGGGAACAATTGCCCCTCCAAATGCGACGATAAAGGCACTTCCGGAATGTTGTCGTAATTCCTGAGGTTTCGACTCAATCCCGGCAAGCAACACGATGAAAAAGATCCCCAGATGCGCGATCTCTTCTATGGTTTTACTGGTTGTCAATTGATCGAGAAAAGGAACGGTACTACCCCAAAGACTCGCACAGGCCGCCAACACCATGCCAGCCATTAGCTCCCCAATCGAGACCGGTTGTCCTAGTCGTTCAGCTCCCTCGCTGAACAACCGGGTTACGAGCAGGAGGACCAGGAGTTCGAGAATGATTTGCAATGGAATCTTCTTATTTCAACAATGGAGTAACCATCCGAATGGAAAGAAAGAGAAGAAATTGGCCTCTTCCTCGAATAAGTAAAAAACGAGAAAGAATTATGGCAGTGCTGACAGGCTCAAACAACAAATTATGGTTTTTTTGATTTCTTTTTTTTTGCTCCTTTTTGGGCTTCGATGATCATGGCTTGATAGGGGAAGGGAACACACAATACGGGACAATTTACCGTTCGGACTACCTGCTCGGCGGTACTACCGAAAAAGATTCGGGTGACATCACCGGTTTGTCCGCCATAACTCCCCATCACCACCAGATCAACTTTTTCCGTCCTGGCCATGCGAGTGATTTCTGAAAAAGGTTTGCCCTCACTTAGGTGGCGGGTCATGTTTACTCCCTTTGTTTCCTCCATCGACAACATCCCCCTGGCCAAGAGCCGAACTTGATGCCTAAGTCGCTTTTTTTGAATTTTCTCCTCAGATGGTGATGCCAAACCCAAGGCATTGAGGCCCTCAAGCGCCTTGGTATCGATTACATGGAGAAATAGGATTTGGGCATCGAACAATTTGGCCAGCTTAAGCGCAACGGAAAAGGCCTGGCGCGAGCATGGCGAAAAGTCAACCGGGACTAGGATTTTCTTAAACAGTGGTCCGTTCATTCTTCCTCCTTATTGCAGTTAGTATGTTCACCCTAGGATGAGCAATCCTAATGCCATGGTCAAGCGGACACAGGATCTTGAATATTTAGTCCGTCGGTCTTATTTTTCGGGGCAAAAAACCCCACTAAATAAAAATTTTTCGGTCCCAAAAAGGAACATTTCATCTCAAAAGATTATTCTACCTCTGAGGAAATTGGCTCAAATAAATCCATCTATCGGATTTTGGTCTTGCTTTTGCTAGTTCTTAGGAACAACCCCATCCCCAGTGAAAAATTGACACCCATCTCACCAATTATCTGTTCCATATTAGGGTCGAGCCTGTTTGTTATTGCCCTCTCCGGAATGACTGACATTCCCCAGCTACGCCCAGAGGAGACCAAGGCAGATATCGAAGTGTTTGTGCGCCAAGGCTGTTCACATTGCGAAGCCGCGAAATTGTTCCTTGACACACTCAATAAAAACGAACCCGATCTTCAGATCCTGTACCATGACGTGGGAAAAGATTCTCAAGCTTTAACCCGGTTATCCAACTTGGCTAAAAGACATGGGGTGCAGCACCTTGGAGTGCCGACCTTTTATCTGAGGGGCCAACTCATCGTGGGCTACGCCTCCGATGACACAACAGGCAGACAGCTCAGGCACTTATTGGAAAGGCCGCCACCCCTCTCCAAAACTGAGGATTCCGACGGACCCTGCCATCCCCCATCAACGGCTTTCTGTGACAGCCCGAAGGTCTCACGCCAGAATGACACCCGTACCATTCATATCCCATGGGTCGGATCCTACACCCTACACAATATCGGGCTCCCACTCTTCACGATCCTGCTTGGCTTACTTGATGGATTTAATCCCTGTGCGATGTGGGTCTTACTATTTTTACTATCGCTTTTGGCCACCCTTCGAGATCGGCGCAAAATGTTTCTAATAGCGGGAACCTTTGTAACTGTCAGCGGGGTTGTGTACTTCACATTTATGGCAGCCTGGCTCAATCTATTCCTGTTCATAGGATTTTCCCGATTGGCTCAAATTGTGATGGGATCGGTAGCTATCATGATCGGAGGAATCAATATAAAAGATTTTGTCGCTTTTCGTCAGGGCATTTCTCTCACGATTCCAGAATCAGCCAAACGGGGTCTTTATTCAAAAGTTCGACATGTGATTCAGGCAGAACACGTAACGGGCGCTTTATTAGGAATCATTATTCTGGCCATCATGGTAAATTTCATTGAACTCGCTTGTACGGCCGGCTTCCCCGCGTTGTATACGGAAATTCTCACCAGCCGAAATTTTGAATGGTGGCAATATTACGGATACCTTGCGATCTATAATATAGCCTATATGGCTGATGATGCCCTCATGGTCACTCTTGCGGTCGTCACACTCAGCCACCGTAAGCTTCAAGAACGGGAAGGGCGTTGGCTTAAGGGAATCAGTGGAATGGTGATGCTAGGCCTCGGACTCACACTTCTTGCGGTTCCGGAATGGTTAATGTAGAAAAGTCTTACAGGTAGTACGTGAAACCTGAAATTCGAAACCATAATCCCGAAACCCAAAAATCCGGGATCCTAACCTGAAACCTGGAACTTGAAACCTGAAACAATTTTTTAAATCCCCCCATGGGACTCTCAATTGACAAAGAAGTATTCGATGCCGCTGACCACGCTCAATTTGTCGAACGGCTGAACCAAAGCTTACAGGCACTCGATACGTTGTTATGTCGACCCGGATTTGGAGAGGGTCCAACGACGCTCGGCGCCGAGCTCGAATTGTCGATCGTGGACAACCAGGGACGGGCATTGCCAATAAACCGGGCATTACTTGCCCATAGCCTTGACGATCACCTTCAATTAGAACTAGACCGTTTTAATCTGGAATATAACCTGTCCCCGGTATTGATGACCGGAGAACCCTTCAGCGCACTTGAAGCTGAATTGGTGAGTGCGATCACAAGGATTGATGCCCTGGCGAAATTGCATGGTGGGCGGGTTGTGCCCATTGGAATTCTCCCAACCTTACAGTCTGAGGACCTACATTCTTCTGCCATTTCCGATGTTCCTCGGTATCGGGCGCTTTCAGCGAGTATTCGCCGGTTGGGCCATTCTCCCTTTCTGATTCAAATCGACGGACTTGAACCCCTGACCCTGAGATGTGACGATGTCACTCTGGAAGGCGCCAACACGTCCTTTCAAATTCATCTTCGAGTACCACCCCTAAAATTTGCCAAAGTCTACAATGCTGCTCAAATGGTCACCCCTATTGCCTTGGCGCTAGGAGCGAACTCTCCTATTTTTCTAGAACGCCAGCTGTGGGATGAGACACGTGTTGCACTATTTAAGCAATCGATAGATCGTCGCCCCCCACAAGAAGGGGTTCCGCACCAATTCGCAAGGGTATCTTTTGGGCACGAGTGGGTGAGGGAAGGAGCATTTGAACTATTTGCAGAGTCCGTGAAGAATCATCCCCCCCTGTTGCCTATCGTTGGCAGAGAATCTCCCCTTGACTGTCTCTGGCAGGGAACACTCCCCCGATTGGATGAGTTACGCCTGCACCAGGGAACCATATGGCGGTGGAATCGGGCCATTTACGATCCGGAAGTTGGCGGACATCTTCGGATAGAGCTTCGCGCCCTTCCAGCAGGACCAACTCCTCAGGATATGGTCGCGAATGCGGCTTTTCTGGTGGGTATGGCGCTTGGGTTACAATCCGAAACGGAAAGACTCCTTCCCTATTTTCCATTTGAAGCTGCCCACCGAAATTTTTATCGGGCAGCGCAACAGGGTCTTGATGCCGTTCTTCTCTGGCCCACCGAAGGCCACCCCTCTCCCACCGAGATATCCGTTTGTGACCTGGCTATGGAGCTTTTGCCGTTTGCCGAACGCGGACTCATTGAAATGGGGGTGCACGAGACCGAAATCCGTCGAATGCTTGATATTATTCGGGCCCGCATAACAAGTCGAATGACTCCTGCACGATGGCAACGTCAAATCTTAGAGTACGTAGGACGGCGAATGTCACGACCCGAAGCCTTGGCCAGGATGCTTGAGGTGTATCTTGAAGAAATTCACCGGGGCAAACCTGTAACAGAATGGAGTCTGGAAGCGTGACATTTCACTCCGAAAGTATCCGCGCATGGGAGGCTCCTTCACCCAAGGCAGTTGGAGAAACAGTCGAAGAGTTTCTTCAAATACTGAAAGGACCAACCTGGTTACGCCTGCCGGGTTATGACCAAACACGAACCCGTGCCATTTCAACACTTTTACATGGAAATGAACCTTCAGGGGTCCGAGCGCTGTTCAACTATATTCGATCCGGAGAACAACCCGCGGTGGACCTGGTCTGCTTTGTCGGAGCGGTTGAGGCCGCCCTGGCCTCAACGGGATTTGCCCACCGGCATCTGCCGGGACACAAAGATCTCAATCGATGTTTTCGGGAACCTTTTGATAGCTCCGAAGGGCAGATCGCCCATGAGGTGCTCAAACGATTTCGTGAGGCGAAACCGGACGCGTTAATTGACTTGCACAATACTTCCGGAAGGAGTCCGGCCTATGGGGTGACCACTCAGCTCGGCGAGGTTCAAAAAACAATTACTTCGCTCTTCTCTCACCATCTCATTTACACCGAACTTCGCCTCGGATCCTTGATGGAAGCCACTGAGTTCGACTTTCCCACGATTACGATTGAATGCGGGGGAGCGGGTGATCCGGCCTCCGACAGGATCGCGTGGGAAGGGCTGACACGGTATGCCCGAACAGAGTCGGTGTTGGATCTTGAACCGGCATTGAACTCTGTGATCGTTTTCCAACATCCAGTCCGGGTTGAACTCTGCCAAGGGATGAGGGTGTCCTATGGGAGGGAACGCCGTCCTGATGCTGATTTGACTATGTACCCAGACGTTGACCGCCACAATTTTGGGATCGTCAATGCCGGGGAAGTCTTAGGCTGGCTGGGGCCACCTGGACTTGAGGTTCTCTGCGCGCGCGATTCAAATGGGAAGGACCTTATTCATGAGATCTTCCATGAACAATCCGGATCTCTGGTGGTTTCCCAGCCTGGTCATATTCTCATGATGACCATTGAGCCGCACATTGCTATGGGTGACTGTTTATTTTATTGGATTCCTGTCAATGAACGGGAAATCAAAAGCTGCGAACAATAAATAAAGAGAAGGGGAGTTTTGAGATAACAGGTTTTGTCGCTTGGTCTAGGATCGTGAGGAATTTTGTTTCAGTCATGTTGAATGCTTGACTTGAAGTTTTCTTTGAATACGGCTAAACGAACTCCTTTTCCGAAAGGAATCACACCGGAGGTATGCTCATGAAAGTGTTATGTGCGGTGGATGGATCGGAATTTTCAAACAGGGCCATTGAGGCTGTCGGAACCCTCTTTCATCAATCTGTCAAAGACTTGCGGCTCATTCATATCATCGATGACCTTCATCTGAAACAAGGGTTAAAGAAAGAGGGGGTGAAAGCCGGAAACATAAAGAAAATTCTCGTAGCCCTTGAAAAGGATGCAAAAAAAATCTTAGAAACCTCAAAAGAAAAAGCCGCCCTGGCGATCAGCCAATCCACAACCAAGCCATTCGTTTCAATTAAAACGGTTCTCGGCCGTGGCCATGTCACTGAGGCCATTATTAATGAAGCCCAAAAACGTAAGGTGGATATCATTGTCATGGGATCTCGTGGGCTGAGCGATATCAAGGGGTATCTCATGGGCAGCGTCTCGCGCAAGGTTTTGGTTCATGCTCCCTGCTCCGTGTTAACCGTGAAAGATCCTCTACCAAAAACATGCCGGACCCTCCTTGCTGTGGACGGATCCAACGCCTCCAAGCGGGCCGCGGCCTTTCTCAGAAATAACATCCACCCCTCCTCCCTGTCGCTCCATGTCCTCTCGGTCGTGCCAAACTTTTTGACCGATATCGCGCCAAAAGTCCTTTCGAAAAATCACCTCAAAGCCTTGACCCAACCCTTTCAAATACGGGCCAATGAGCTCACCATTCAATATCGGGAATACTTTTTAAAAGAAGGATATGAAATAACCACTGAAGTGAAAAGTGGCGATCCGAAAAAAGTCATCCTGAACAGTTTAGAGAAAAAAAAGCGCAACCTTGCGATTCTGGGAACCAAAGGCCTTACCGGACCAGAACGGTTTCAAATGGGGAGCGTCTCCGAATGGGTGTCGGCATATACCCCCAGTTCGGTGTTAGTGGTGCGTCCGCGGTTGGCGTAAAGGACGCGGCCGCCATCTTTGGCAATTCGGGCTTGCCTTCAAGCTCTCTAAGGCAGTCTAATAGAATAGAGAAGGTTTCAGGTTTCAGGTTTCAGGTTTCAGGTTTCAGGTTTCAGGTTTCAGGTTTCAGGTTT